>NZ_CP180556.1:0-1200000 GCF_047778125.1 Neptuniibacter sp. QD29_5 | reverse complement strand
GCCAGAGATCATCTGCACGAAATAAGAATCTGCATAGCTCCCGTTGGAACGAACATAGAAGGAATCAAATCTTTGCGCGAGGGTTTTCAACTGAGCAGAATGAGCCTTCTCCTCTATAGAGGAACCTTGAATTTCACATAAATAAAGCCCTGAAAAAAACTCGCGCCCTTCAGTAAGGTGATCAGTGATGTACTTCTCTACTTGGGTTTCATTACCAATGACGCAACGGGCTAACTCATCCACATCGTTCCAATCACGCGGTACATCTACAGTCCTTACAAGCAGTTCACTCCCTCCCCGCGTTTCATACTCACAAACCGAACTAATAAGTTCACTTTGAGGATTCAGATTGATGATTGTGATGCCCAAAGGGTTCTGCTTTTCATTAAACATCCGCATATAAGAAATATTAATCCCTAAGTAAGTATGTTTAACGAATAACCACCGTTATATTCAAAAAATAGCTCTCCACTAGAGTTACTATCAGGTTCAGAACGGCTTATCAGCTCAGCCTCATCCCAGAAATTAATGGCAGCCTTAAGCTCTTCAATATGATTCTGGAACAACCCTGATTCAAGGATCTGCTGAACTTCAGGGGCGTCTAATCCAGGCACCCACAGCAATCCTTCGGTACCTTTATCTTCTAGCGCTAGTGATGGCCACTCTCTGCCAAGAATGTTAAAAAGTAACTTGGGTAGCTGTCTTACATCCCTGTGCTCCTTTGCATCAGCTACTACTCTATGCTGTGCAACCTTTCTCTCTCCGTGCCACTCCAGAGTACACACCACCGGATCATTCGCTACTGACGACTCACTGGCTTGCTTAGGGCAGGGGCTAGCATAGGCAGCATGCCGTCTTGAAGGGTATTCACTAGGCTTTGCCCATTCCCATAGGTTATCAACTACATATGGGACATTACTTGGTAGACGTTTGGTCGGATATGGGTAGTAAACTTTTCCTGCTTTATAGTCCGATCTGTCAATTGCACGGTATAACATCTTTACTTATTCCTTAAGTCGCTTCCAACGCTACTGAGTAGCGATACCTGGAGTCCTAACAATAAATTCATTTATACATTTGAGACTGTTTGCGGACAGTTGCTGCGATTTCATCACGAAGCGCTATAGGCTCTACAATCTCTATATCACCAGTCAAGCTCAGTATCCACCGGCGAAGTTGCATCGTATCTTTAACTTCAGCCTTCAGCGAATACCATTCATCCCCTTTAGTAATCTCTTGCGAATCCGACAATGGAGATTCTAATAAGTATTCGCCCTGCACTGGGGACAACTTTGCAACCAGCTTAATTTCGTCATTTAGAACGATGTCTTGATCTGAGCTTCTGACAAACTCAGCTACCTTAAAGTCAGAATCAATTAATGCGGTTTCATCTAATACTTCTGCCTGACATATGCGATGAAGAGGTATCTGCCTAACATCCTCATAATCCCAGAAAGTGCACACAAGATAGATAATCGGCTCTCTTACTAACACAGCCAACGGATTAACCACCGCAGTTCTACTCTCAGAACTCCCAAGTGAATGGTATGTTAGGTTTATTTTCCTCTCTTCTAGCAGGGCCAGATAGACAGCATGATAAACCTCTTCAGAGATAACAGGGGGCAGTGATGGTTGTACTCTTTGAGAGATAAAAACCTTTTCTGCCCAGTTAGCGAGTGAATTATCTGATAGCTCTAAAAGTGTGTCATCCGCAGTTTTGAAGTAAGGTGATAGATAGCTCACTGATGATTGTGGCAAAAGTGATTGGGAAAAACGCTCCACCAGCTGGAAAGTCATAGCAATATGTGGAGGCATATGAAAAGGGTTGAATGACTCAGCCCCTTTCATCCAATACCAGCCAAGGTGACTGGAAATCTCATCAGAGGCTATCGGGAAAAACCTTGAAAGCTTCTGTAAATCACGTTGGATCGTCCTTACAGATACTTCAAACCCTGAAGAGGATAATTTTTCCTGTAACGTAGCTGTATTTGTTTTCCCGGGCCAATGTGGTAAATAGCGAAGCATCTCAAGCTGCCGCATCAATGTATCTGACATACTAATCCCTTAGAGCGGTAAACCGATCATTTACGTTAGAACGTTTCCGCCCATCTCTCCCAAAAACCAGGTTCATCATGGTGGCTATTAGCTAGAGCTTTCTGATAACTTGTGGCCATAAAAATTACACCCGGTAGTCGCATAGACCCATCGGGGTTTTCAAGATAACGCTCAAGTTTCAAATAAATTGGGTCTGTACGATCAAATGGTATGTCAACGTATAGCTGACCATCATAAGATCGCCTACAAGATTCATCAGCATGATAACCGCATGGTTCATAAGAGATATTGTTTTCTGTCAACCATTCAATAACCTTTACCCTTTGAAGGTTATGCTCGTAATAGGGATCAGCTGGTTTCAAATACCTTATGTCTCCCTCTACTTCGTAGGAACCAAAGAAAATCCATAGGACATCTCTTTTTTTAGACCTTGAGGTTGCATCGATATGCTGGATAAGCCTTGGCATATAAATTACCTTATTCTTCAGGTTAGTTTTGCATCATAGATTTACCAGAAACAATTAT
Source organism: Neptuniibacter sp. QD29_5 (assembly GCF_047778125.1). Lineage (GTDB taxonomy): Bacteria > Pseudomonadota > Gammaproteobacteria > Pseudomonadales > Balneatricaceae > Neptuniibacter. The sequence continues at coordinate 1,197,420 of NZ_CP180556.1, read as the reverse complement.
TCCTTATTGAAGCGACAAAACTTGTCGTATTAATTCCGGATGTCTGATAACTCATATAACTATACTAATCAAAGCATTTAGAATGGCAGACATTGGCAATAAGCATCTATCCCTTTCCCCCTGAAACTATGATCTAAAGGAAGATCGAATTCGGTTACGTATGCTGCAGAGCAACTTAGTCAGTAACGAGTCTGGAATGATATTGCTCTCTTTTGGGACTGCAAATTTGATAAAGCCTGTACCGTACTCGCTGATGATAGGGTCGTCAGATGCAACTAGTGGAGGGTTGTAAACGACCTCATAAGCTTTCTGTTCATGCGGCACATCCTCTGGAGGCTCAGCGTAGCTGGGGTTCAAATGCTCTTCTACAGTTTTACCATTGATGATGAACCCCATAATAAAATCCCTTTCAGTTAAAACTGACCACTAAATTGTAAGTAAACTTTGTGGAGTTCAGTAAACTTTCTCCAATGCATACCTTTAGGCCTCACTCTGAGATTATCTCTTACCTCAAAGAGTCTCTGCTCCAGCTTATTGAGCTGGGCACCTATTAACCTTCTAAAAAACTTGCCGGCCTGTAAACCTCTCCAAAGAGGAGCTGCTCTAGTTTGTTGAACTCAGTATAACGGTACTAAGTAGCTCCAATCGCTCTCTGTAGTGGTCGGCATAACCACTATTATCCAACAGTTTTCTTTTTAGCAGGGGCTTTAGACTTGACTATAGTTCGGCACTTTTTTGGTGCCTTGTAGTGGATGTATGTGTCGAAACGGCAGAAATACTCAATAAGCTGGTCGACCTTTTCACAATCTTCACCCTCATCGAGGGACACAACATCATTCAAAATAGGAAAAACGCTATTAAGCGAAGGTCCTTCAACAAAAGCGGCTCCGTTTTCGGACACATTAGTCAACCACAATTGAGCCAATTTTTTTGTTCTTGAAGCGATATCGAAAACCTGATCACCGTCGTATATCAATACTAGATCATGGAAAAGGCCTTTTTCAGGTAGAAAGCTCAGTTTACAAAGGTATCCAAGCATATGCTTGAAAGGTGCTGCCTTGGTCCTCTCTCGCAAAAAAATATTTCGGTTCTCTAAAGCCACATCCACATCATTACATCTAGGACTATATCCCAACTGCATGTGCACCAAAACTACCTTTGTCTCACACTCCAACACTGCGTAAAACCATTTGTCCAAAGACCTACGACGCTGGTTCAGTTCTGCTGTTAACGCTTTGGCTTTACGAATAAATGCTTTTGAACAAAATAAAGTATCTAGATCACAAAGCAGGTTATTTGATGTTGCATGCAGTTCCTCTGCTCTCTCTTTCGAGTACCCAATTTTAAGCTCAGTAAGGAGCAGTTCATCACTAGCCTGATGATCCAGCAAAGCTTGCCCGTATATGGTTATTTGTACCTTTTCGTGTTCCCTCAAGGCCGCCATTTTTAGGATCGATATGGAATGACGAATCCTTGCTAATCGCCCAGCAGATCTTATCACCCACTTATGCTCACCATTACTTAAGCGTCGTGAGACAAAATCATCTTCTAAACAGCGATCACCTGGCAACTCAACCAGTTTTCGCAACTGTCGCTCGATTGCTTGTAATTCCCTAAACCAGCTTTCATCATTCCCAAACCGCAGGCATTGTTCGTGATCACCTCTCAATTGCTTTGTACAACCTTCACTAAGATTTAACACTACTGTTCGCCCTGTACTATTAGTACACCATTGGGTGCAGTTATAAGGCTTGAATTTCCCGCACAACATAAAAAGTTATTGTACGTTTTAACAAAGAAAATTATTTAGTACTTAAAAAACAATGAACTAAATATAGACAAACCTACTACTAAACACCACTTACCGTATCTTGGAGTTGCACATAGGCAAAATTTTACCCCTCTCAATTACCAATAACTGTGCACCGATATTCTATGAAATTTATCCAGAACAGCAGATTGCACCCATTAATGGGTGCAAGATTTATTCAATTAATTTACTGCACTACAAACAAGCAATACGATGCTCTAGTCACCGCGGTATACATCCAACGATATCCCATGTCAGAATTAGTATTTACTCCCGTCGGATCTAAGATAACTTGTTCCCACTCTCCTCCTTGAGCCTTATGGCATGTCATAGCGTATCCGAACTTCACCTGCAGAGCGTTGAAATATCGATCTGTTTGTAAAAGTTCTCTAAACTCATGACTATTAGGATCAACAAAGGGATTCCTCTGACAGACTAATAGGTATAAAGCATGCTGTTCTGTTTCTTCCAGTTCACGTTTACTCGAATACAGCAGGTTTTCCAAAATCAGTGTCTCAACAACCTGAGTTACACCACTCACCATGCTCAGCTGAAGTCTCACCTCTCTAAATTTCAGATTAGCAATCTGCCCATTTGGCAGGTAAACCCTCTCCTCATGTGAGTTTGTCATAACCGTATGCACATCAACCAAGTCACCATTACTCAACCCATATTCAGGACTGTTGCGAGTAACAAGCAGGCGATCTCTGGGGGAGATGGGTGCATAAGCATTTCCCCAAAGCTGAGCTCGCACACTCAGGTTATATTCCTTCGCCATCGCATTGCTATAAACAACAGCTGCACATGAGAGGTTTTGACTGATGTTGTTAGCAATTAGGTTAACCGCTGGATGAAAGTCAATGGGACAAATATCGTACCTATTAAACGGGATAGAAAAGTCCCCTCTGTATCCAGTAAATATCCGCTCACGAATCTGATTAGCGAATGAAAGAATGCCACTCTTATCACCTTGGCGCATGACCGTAGTGAGCTCATAACGCCTAGCATTAAGCCCAAAGTAGTTGTATAGATACTTAGGGCTCAGCGCTGGCGAATCCTGACTGCCCACTGGAGGCAACTGCGCCAGATCTCCTACAAAGAGTACTTTAATTGGGCGATTAACAATCCCTTTTCGATAAAGATCTTGCGTGTGGTCAATCAAATCACTCAGCAACCTTCCGCTTCCAAACATCATCGAAGACTGATTCGTCGGGTTATCCCCCACCATCGATGTTTCATCTACGATCAACAAATCGAAGGGCTCTTTCTGCTTTTTAATGGAAAAGCCCATCTGAATGGTGCTAAGCCCTTCTTCTAAACGCTCTTCATCCACCTCCAAACTCGCCATGTAATAAAGCGCACTGTGAATCGTCGAAACAAAGGGAGCCCCCATGCTAGATGGCAACATTTGGGATAACTTTCCCTGCAGAATTTGTGCTGCCCGGCCTGTGGGCGCCACCAGTAAACTATCCAACAACAACTGATGAGCCAACTCAATAATCTTCGCTACCAACGTGGTCTTACCTGTACCGGCACTGCCACAGAGTACAAAAGCATCTAAATTCGGGGACATTAGGAAATCGCTGATAGCCGCCATGGCTTCGTTTTGATCAGGATTAAGCTTTATAAGAGTATTCATGTGATTAATATCCAAGAATCAGCCACAGCTTCCCATAAGCCAAGGAGGCCTAATCAATTGGGTTGTGACTGAGATAGAAAGGAAAGGGCAACAAACCTGCCCGTATTAGAGGTACGCACTCTGCTGAATACGTTTGTGTATTAGGTAAAAATCAGAGTTGCCCACACTCAATCAAATCAATTAGATTGGCTACTCCGAATCCTCGCATGCTGCCATCACGGGCTTGCCACTTCCCTTTACCCGGCCAGAAATCAATCAGACCGCTATACCCTGTAACGACCAGGTGAATCCCATCATTGTTGGTAAAGTATTCAATATTTCTACTCTCGAGCATCTTCCGACTAGATTGACGATTCATGGCACGTTTATTCACAGGTCGTGTGGCCTCCTGCTCTTTCTGTTGTTCGACTTCGCTTTGCTCATTGGGAATAGTCAGTGACCCCATGGGAATTTCCTTCTTTAAGTTGAGGGTTACCATCCTTGGATTCAGTTGACGTTCCTGTCTGTACTATCTCCGCAATCCGTAGAAAATTACTGGCCTGAATTCTTCTAAGAGCATGTGATCAATTCCCTGCTCTTTCTTGTCGATAAGACTCAACCGCTTGCTTCAATAGCTCCGGGCGAACAGAAACCCAATGCAACAACGTCCTTGCAGCAGCACAAGGCTGACGCCTCCCTTGCTCCCATTCACTCACCGTTCGGGGACTCACGCCTAAACATCGAGCAAATGTAGCCTGAGTGAGCTTCTTCGACTTACGGGCCTGTATGGCCTTCAGGACAACCGGATCAATGGGCCTATTTCGAGTATTTTCGTCCATCTCTGAAGTGAGCCAAAGAGACGTATTTCCCCTTGTTTTCGACTGCACTGACGGAGTTTGCTTGTTCATTTGCTCTTCAGGACGCCAAGGGTTCGGCTGAGTGGGATAACGCGCTTTGACCTCTTGTGCAATCTCAGGATGTTCCTGCTCAAAGCGCAACATCCAGCGATCGGCAATAGATAGGTATTCTTCTGACATAATGTGTTCTCCAATGGTAATCGATAGCACAGCTCTACTACGCTCATACCATCTATCTCGAACACCACTTCACACTGTTAGCTGGTGGACCCTCCGAAGCATTGAATGCCATTACCGAACCTCTTTGTGTAAGCTTTACACAAGTAACTGGCGCGCTTAAAAAGAGCGGATCGAGACACATATTGGTCAGAAGGCTGCAGTGTATAGGTTGCGTTATCAGGTATATGCACCAGCCCAGGAGATTGATTATGAGGGATACCTAAAGCCGAGTACCACGCCTCCCGAATCATCGCCAGTAGACTTCTAGATCCTGGAGCATAGTCACCCAGCCTGTGAAAAACTTCTTTGTTGAAAAATAGGAGTACGTGGAAGTGAGGAACATGGGAGTTATTTTGCTCTCTCGCCCACACCCACCTTACCTTTGCATTGTGTATACGCCGCCCTTTTGCAGCCTGGCGTTTCAGATAGCTGATAACCCTACTGTCTAACGCCTCTTTGAACTTTTGAAGAACCCGGTTACTGGTCGACAACTCAGGTGTGGGTATATCACAGTGCAGCTCGATCAATACAGCCAGTGTTCGAGGGAAGTCATGAATGGATCGAGTAGTCACGAGGTCTAGCTTCTCGAGATACTCCCTAACAAGTAGATTGTTTGAATTGAGGGGAAACCCTGCATACTGGGATTCATTCCAAAAGGTTAAATTATGGTTTCCGGGTACACGTCTGTTACGCATGATGAACTCCATTTTGAGACATCCCTTTTTAGCTAATCTCTTATGCCCATCACTCTGATATTTTTGTCATCACTTCGTGCCTATAGTATGAAAACTTGGCGTACTTGAGCGCCCAGAGAGTGGAGAGGGGTTTATATTCTTACTACCGACAACGAGTGACCGAAATGCCTCGTCAGCAAAGCATTTTCTTGCGAAAAGTGACGGGTTTTATGAGCGTTAGCTACTCAGGAAATTTAGAAGATTGATTGAAAAATAAGAAGTAACCTGATCTCTCGAATCAGGTGCTAGTGGGGTTGTGAGATATCTCGCTCTTCAATACGAGCTTGAATCCATGCCAATACTTCCTCCTCGATCCAGGCAACTGATCGCCCTCCCAGTGAAACAGAATCAGGAAAGGTATGAGCATCAATACGCCGATACAGGCTCGACTTTGACAGAGAGGTCATTTTAAGAACTTCAGGTAATCGGATTAATTGCATGAGTTTTGCTCCATAGTGGTTGGGTTCATGCAATAGCGGGTCGGTGTAAGAAATTATCTCCCTCCACAGAAACAGGCTGATCTCAACACATATTTGTACGTCATCCGTCCTCACCAGATTCATTCCCCGAAACTACTCTCCAACGACCTCCCCTAGTGGCTCCTTCTCGAACAAGTAACCCCATAGTCCGAAGTCGTTGCGCCCACCGCTGTGATACCCGTTCACTTATACCAAGCTTTACCCCTACTTCCTTATGAGTCATATGAGGATTCTCTTGCAGGAGCCGAAGCATGCCCTGTTCATCGCTGGGTAACCTATGCGGCGTGCCGGCAGGAAGTTCGACTGGTACAGCTTGCTGCTTGTAGAACTCTTCTGTTTGTTTTACACCATCAGATGACAGTGCACTGAGTAACAGCCCCCCCACTTTCTTATACACCCTGTTATTTTGAGCATTGTTAGTCAAACCACCGAGATCACGGGCATTACCGAGCAATTCTTCCTCAAAACAACCGTCTCTCAGTAACCAATCGCCACGTACCAGAATCCTAACACCCATTACAGCCAATAGAAGACGCGACTCAATAGGAAGAGATGGCACAGTCCAAATGCAATTGAACCAATAAACACCTTGTAGCCACTCACATTGGCTAAAGTCCGGCACTTCTCGCCACAGCTTAGCCAAACGCCCGAACTTATCGCGGGGTAAAGTAGGTCGATAAGAGCTCTTAAACCTGTCATGTTCACGCAACCCATCGCCATAAAATAATTCGAGCGGGGATTGAGAATCATTGTTGTCAATAAACTCGTAAAACTCCTTCAACAGGTCTGACAGCTCTGTTTCCTGTATTGTTGGCTTGAACACTACGAGCAACTTAATCAATGCAGAAACGCGGCGCTCGAGCAAATCATCATCCCTTTTGCCCATTTTCTCAGCTATGCCAAAAGCTGAAGCTATACCTTTCACTTTCGCGAGTTGTATCAGGTCTGGCAGTAACTCATGAGTCTGCCTCTCTGCTTCTTCTCCAATCCAGTCAAATTCATTCATACCCCCTCCCCCATTACCGCCGCATGAATATGGCAGCATTTATGCCCCTTACCAAATTACCGCCATTTTACCGCCACATCAAACAACCAATTGTTTTTAAATAAAAATATTTCAGACATATATCACCTTCCTGAGAACAACCTAATGCTGATTATCCAGGCCACCAGCCTGGTTCTATCATTCACTCTCAGGAGATCCTATCCATGTCATATTTATGTCCAAATTGCAGATCAGAATCTGTTGTCCATCGTCACAAAGGACGTAACGTAGGCGGTATTACAGGCGGAGTGGCAGGCACCGCTAGCGGTGTTGCCGGTGCCACTTCAGGTGCTAGCACGGGGATGGCCCTTGGAGCCGTTGGTGGCCCAGTAGGAATTGCCCTCGGCGGATTTGCCGGAGCACTACTCGGCGGGCTTGCGGGTGGAGTGACCGGCACCTTGGCAGGCTCAAAGATTGGTGAGAAGCTGGATGAGCACATCCTCGATGATCTGGAATGTACTAACTGCGGGCAAACCTTTCGCAGCGATGAGTAACTCCGAGCTCAATCACCCTTCCACCTTTCATAACACTCCGATGAAATTCAGCAACAGCGACTTACCAAAATCCCAAGAAATACCCCGGCGTTTGCCGGCTTTATGCCCCTGACATATAGAAAGCGCATAAAGCTTCAATAAACCATCTAGGCTTGAGTTCCTCGTTCGATTCAGATCAAACCATCCCAGAATGATGTAGGCCTCATCGAATTCACGGCACAGCAACGTCCCCCGTTCCCAGTCATCGCCTCAGCCCAATGCACTCTAAGAGAGTGCTTGGCTGTGGCCATTTATTAGGAGTTTACCCATGACCATGAACATCCTTTCAGAAAACCAGCTTTACCGTAATGCACCCGCTATTTTTGCGGACACACCCGATAGCCAGGTATCTGACCGTTATGGCTTTGTGCCCACCATTGAGGTGGTCAATGCCTTACGAAAAGAGGGTTGGCACCCCGTCCGCGCACAACAAACGATGTCGCGGCTACCCGAACGACGTTCTGTTGCTCGTCATATGGTTCGGTTTCGCCAAGATCCGGATCGGCAGATCCACGTCGGTGATTCTGTGGCTGAACTTGTACTCTGCAACAGCCATGATCGAAGCAGTGCGTATCAGTTAGACCTCGGTTTGTTCAGATTGGTCTGCAGCAACGGCATGGTGACGCCCATCGGCGAGATGGGTGGGATCAGAGTGCGGCATGGCTGTCAGGTTGTAGATGAAATTCTAGAAGGCTCCATTGCCCTCATCGACGAAGCCCCCGAGATCATGTCTGCCGTTGATCGTTTTCGATCACTTCGACTGTCACCGGATGAAGCACAACTGTTCGCTCAATCCGCCCTGACGTTGCGCTACGGGGAGGACTGGGTGAATGCCAGCCCGGTGTCTCCTGACGCTCTACTACAGGCTAGACGCTCAGAAGACCGTGATCCCGACCTCTGGCATGTCTTTAACCGTACCCAAGAAAACCTACTCAAGGGGGGCTTACACGGACGTTCCAGCGAGGGACGACGCACACGTACCCGCCCCATCCGCTCAGTCACGGAAGACGTGCGGCTTAACCGAGCGCTTTGGAAACTGACAGAACACTTCGCGGCCCTGAAGGGCGAATCAATCGCAGCCTAACTGAAGGAGCAACCATGATGGAAACCGTACAACTGATGGCGGGTGAGAAACCGGGTACCTATGTGGTACCCGATGCGGTAACGGAAGCCGAGCTACTTCACCTCGCAAAAATGATTGCCCGCCGACGTTTGGCCAATGGGCAACCCCTCAATAATCCTAACGAAGTTCATCGAGCAATACAAACCTTACTGATCGATTATGAGCATGAGGTGTTTGCGCTACTGATGCTGGATAACCGCAACAAGATCCTCACCTTTGTGGAACTGTTTCGCGGCACGCTCAACGCGGCCTGCGTCTATCCTCGCGAAGTGGTTAAGGAATGTCTGAAGCTCAATGCGGCGGCGGTCATCCTGGTGCATAACCACCCGTCCGGTAATCCTGAGCCCAGCCTGGCAGATCGACAGATCACACAACAGCTACAGGCTGCCTTGTCGTTAATCGATGTCCGTGTGCTGGACCACATTGTGGTGGGAGCGACGCCCGTGTCCTTCGCCGAACGCGGCTTACTCTGACCCTCAACCGAAGTTCCCATATTGTCCTTTTGGGAACTTACCAACCCGCATGAATACTGGGCTCAGAACGAAGGGGCCCGTCTAAATTCTCAAATTCCCCATTTCAAACGAAAAAAGGAACCTGACTATGACAGAGGTGCACGCCGTCAAAGATCCAGAGACCATCTGCCTGATTAGCCACCTGCTCTCTCGGCGGCATAGTCAACAGATGGCTGACATCTGGAATATTGGACTGAACTTAGCACTGCGGATCTCCGATCTGCTATCGATTAAGTTCAGCGACATAGAGGAGGACCGATTGGTCCTCCGTGAACAAAAGACAGGAAAGCAAGCCAATATCCCTTTAAACCCCAAAGCCCTGAAGATCATTCAGCGAATTCATCAGGATCATCCCCATCATATCTACCTGTTCCAGTCATACCGCAACCGTCAATCCATTAATCGAACTCCCCGTCCCCTCTCTCGACGTGCTGTCAGCAAGGCTTTTGGATCTATAGGTGAGGAACTCCGAATATCACTTGGAACCCACTCCATGCGAAAAACACGGGGCTATCACCTTTATAAATCCACCAAGGATATTGCGCGTGTAATGAAGATGCTCAGGCATAACTCTGAGAGTGTGACATTGCGTTACATCGGTATCACCCAAGACGAGGTCGACCACGACTTCAAGGAATTGGTGCTATAAATGCTTTTCTTAGCAACCTAGGCAATGCAGATGTGCGGGCCGCACACGAACACATGATTATTTTATTGAAAAAGTCACCGGCACCTCCACCCAAGCAGATACCCTCTGTCCATCAATCATCGCAGGTTCTATTTGCCAACCTTTTACAGCCTCGATTGCGGCTTCATCCAAACTTTCATAACCACTGCTTTTATAAAGCTTTACTTCCAGATTACGCCCTTGGGGCCCAACAAGCACTCGCAGTAACACCGTTCCTTGCTGTCGCTTACGCATTGCTTTACGCGGGTATTCTGGTGGTTGCGACTTGGAGCGGTAATTTGGCTGGGTGAACACTTTATTGAGTACCCCAGCTGCTATGCGGTTACTTTGTTCAACTGCTGCGAGCGGCTCCGCAGTTTTTAGCTCCTGTTTAGGTTCCGGTGTTGGTTTAGGCTCTGGTTTAATTACCTGAATTGCAATAGAGGCTATCCTGCATAGTAGCCAGCTTCTGCTTAATTTCGAGTGCAGTCGCACTGGCTAATCCTGCCTGTAACAGTTCGGGATTAGTGAGAAGTACCAAAACCAGAATACAGTGCACCAGCAGAGAGATAATCACTGCTGGCGCAAAACGGGTACCGTTGACGTATGACGACATTTTAGATACGCCGACGGTCCCGAGATCCAGCAGAGAACAACTCAGCCGTTATTGCTCGTGATTTAGAACTTAGCACGGATACCAATCACGCCACTACGAGGTTTGCCTGGACCGACAAAGCGGTGGTCATCCATACCCGGATAAGCATCTTCCAACACTTCATCCGATTCACCGTAAACACCGAAGGTTTCGTATTCTTTATCAAATACGTTATCGATGCGGGCAAATAGTTCTACAGTTTTGTTCAGCTTATACATACCACGCAGGTTCAACAGAGCGAAGCCGTCGACCTTCTCGTTTTCGTTAGCTTCATCACCACGGTAGTACTGACTGCTCTGGTAAGTCACTTCTGCACCCAGATCCAATTTTGGAGATACCGCCCAGTCAGCAACTAATTTCAGGTTATGCTCTGGCAGGCCTGGAATGCTGTCACCCTTTTCAACCGGACGGGTATCACCCAGCGGGTTGTTATTGCTGACAGAATCAAAAGCCGTCTGGAACGTAGCATTCATATAGGTATAAGACAGCGCTAGATTCAGATTGTGATACTGCTTACGCACCGCCAGTTCCAGACCCATGCGACGGGTCTTACCTACGTTATCGAAGTAACCTTCAGAGGTCAGGCCACCCGCATTCTGGAAGATGATGTCATCGTGGTTAGTGGTGTGGAATAGACCGGCATTCCAACCGTACCCCTGACTGTTACCACGGGCTCCTACTTCAAAGGTCTTCGATACAACCTGCTCCAGTGGCGGATCGGATACGAAACCGTTTGGCAATTTACACGGATCATCCGGATCTGCACAGCTCAGTTCAGCCGGTGTAGGCGCACGGGAAGATTCGCTATAGCTACCGTAGTAGTTCACCTTATCCGTTACCTGATAAGCCAAACCGATCGCTGGGTTGAAGCGATCGAATGTGTGGTTACCAGTCAGGTCCAGGTTGTTATCACCGATACCCACCATCTCGATGCGGGTGTAGTTGTAACGACCGGACAGGGTAAGATCCAGCTGATCGCTCAGGGCAACTGTATCGGTCACAAACAGACCCACATGCTGCACTTCAGTTTCCAGACGAACACGGGATTCAGCGTCAAAGTAACCAACACCTGTTACACCACGATCATCTGCAGCTGCATCATTACGCAGTTCAGCGAACTCAGTATCAGATTTAAAGTCGATATCAGCATAATCATAGCTGGCACCCACCGTTAACTGGTTCTCCTTACCATTCCAGTCACCCAGGAAAGTCATCTGAGAAGCCAGACCCAGACTCTCCATTTTGGTTTCGGAGGTATTTAGGGTACCGTCCAGATCATCCGGATCGAGGGTTGGATCGATGTCTTCTAAAGCATCTGCCTCGTCATATCCGACAAATTCAATCGGTTCGAAATCATCAGCGTCAAACGGATCACCCTCATCACCTTCGAATTCACAGAGGGATTCAATACCGGTTCCCGGCACCACTGCCGTATCGTTAGCAGCGTTCACATCACACTCTTCGTAATCACTATCATCACCGTTCAGTGTGTTAACTTTGTTACGACGGTAATAAACATTACCCGCAAGCTGTGTATCATCATCCAGCCAGGTATCGCCGTTCAGTGCCAAAAGGCTGAGGCGGGTTTCTGTCTGGTCTGGTTGGGTGTAGATCGATTCCCGACCTGCAGTTTCCATCAGTTCAATAGGGACAGAACCATTACCTATCATGGTGTTATTATTAGCCGCAACTGTCAGCTCAATATTGCCGTTCTCACCACGCCAGCTCAGATTAGCCATTGCCTGCTGAACTTCAGTCGGAGAATGATCGCGCCAACCATCTTCTTCATAATAGTTACCAATCACGTAGTAACCGAACTCACCGTCATTACCGCCGGTCTGAGCTTCTACATTAAAACGGCCGTCACTACCGATGGACGTTTCGATCTGGCTGCCGGCGTTATCAAAACCATTTTTAGTTTTAATCGAAAGCGCCCCCCCCAGGGTATTCTGACCAAATACTGGGTTAGAGCCTGCAAACAGGTTAATAGAGTCGATAGCACCTTCCGGTAACAGATCCCAGTTTACGGTGTCACCAAACGGTTCGTTAAAGCGGATGCCGTTAACATAAACAGACAGGCCCTGCGGCAAACCAAGTAGTGGAGAAGCCGTAAATCCACGGTACTGCACATCCGGCTGGAACGGGTTATTAACCGCTTCATTAATGGTCACGCTTGAGAAGTTGTAACGAAGGTGCTCTGCAACGTTCAGCGCCTGAGACTTTTCTATCTCAGCGCTGTTAGCCGTTTGCACAGCAGCAGCTACGCGATTTTTTTCGATGCCGACACCGTGTATCGGAGTGGTACCGATCACAGTTATCCCGTCAAGGCGAGAAACGCCCTCTGCCTGTACCAGCCCAGCACTTAAAGCGAGGCTGGAAACCAAAACAGCTATTATCGAAGCCTTCATTAAATTTTCACCTGCATTTGTACCAATAATAAAATTGCTAACCGTCGCCTAAGACGGGAAGCTTGTTAAAAACTAAGCTCAAGAATTAAGCTTTTCTTCTAGATACAACCCCTTTCTGTGGATCGTACCCCCAAACAGCAAGAAGAAAGAACACCGTAAACCCTGCAACTACGACATAAAGTGAAGTCAGATTAATCTGCCCATATAAGGCGAAGCGGATAAGTTCAACGGCATGTGAAAACGGGTTAAACTGAGCCAATTGATAAACCAGCTCAGCCCCCGCTTCTTCCAGTTTCCAGAGTGGATAAAGCGCAGGTGATATGAAGAACATCGGGAAAATGACAAAGTTCATCATACCTGCAAAGTTCTCTAACTGCTTTACCGATACAGATAGCAGAAGCCCCAGCGACCCTAGCATCAGCGCAGTCAGGAAAAATGCTGGAAATGCCGTTATTACACCGTCTGCAGGAAGATCTACTTCAAAACCCCAACAGATAATTAAGAAGCAATAAACCTGTAATATGGACAACACAGCCCCTGCCAGAAGTTTGCAAAACAGAATGTACCAACGAGGCAATGGTGCTGTAAGAAGGAGACGCATAAGTCCCATTTCCCGGTCGTAAACCATGGTCAACGATGACTGCATACCATTAAATAAGATCACCATGCTCAACAAGCCCGGTGTGATATAGACCTCATACTCAATGTATGCTTCATAAGGAGGAATAACCGCAACACCAAAAACATTTTGAAATCCTGCTGCGAAAACAAGCAACCAAAGTGCTGGCCTTACCAAGGCTGAAAATAGCCGCCCTTTCTGACGTATAAACTTATTGGTTTCTCTTGTAGAAAGAGCAGTGAAAGCATTGATTGCATGTCTGATATTCATATTCAGGACCCACTACTCAGATTACAACGCCCTTCACCCTTATCATTACCTAATACGTCAAGGTTAATACGAGGATGCAAAAAGCCTTCGATTGGCGCTCTGTTTATCACCCTATTTAACGAAGTGAGGAAAACAGGCTGGCGCAATTGGTTATTCCAAGGGCGAAAGTTCAATGGATAACCCTTTGCACCGTCCATTTTGAATGCATCTTGCTTAAGGTCTGCTAGAAGCAAGCTCGTATCAAGATGCTCCTGACGTAGAATAGACTCAGCAATTAGCTTCACCGCCAACCAGGCAGACCAGTCATAACCGGTCATATGGCGTTTAGCCTTTTTCATAAAGCGCTTGTTTACCTGAGGCGCACCATTTCTATCCCAGGCCCAATGCCACCAGTCAGACACCAATCCCGCCGATCCAACAACTGGTCGTGGCTTTAATAAGGCATAGGGAACATCCACCGCAAACTCACCACTACTGTCCACCACAAACAGCGCATTGTAATCATCTTTACCGGTTAGAAGCGCAATATTATTGCGATAACGTTGGCGTGGGTCATTACCTAGCTTGTAAGGCTTCTCTGCAATCAGTTTCAAACCAAATTTTTTCGCAGAAACCTTGAGTGAAGCAAGATAGGATTTATCTTCTTTCCCTTCTCCATAAAGCACTAAAACTTCATTCCACTTTTTGGAAACCAGATACTGCGCCATAGCATCCGTCAGCATCAAACGGCTAGGTGCTACGTGCAATAGATTAGACTGACAAAATTCATTTCGCAGAGAGTTGTCTAGGGCACTCAGGTTGAATAATGTACTGCTTGCAGAACCTGAACTTGCCGCAGCTAAACGAACACCTTCACCCGGTAGATCCAGCATAAAGAAATGAGTACCCTGCTGTTCCAGCTGAGGAATCAATTCCTTAATTTCAGAAAGCGTCTCAACCTCATGCTCTTCCAGATTGAACTTCACCCCTTTCTTCTGTGCGGCAAAGCGGGATTCTTTTATAGCAAGTTTAAGCGCATGTGAAAGACGCCCCCAAGGCTGCGCCTGATATCGGGCATCTGTGATGTTTTGCTTGTAACGAGAATCATCCTCGTACTCGATCAAAGCAATATTGATAGCCTGCAGGTCAGCCGCAAGCACATTACCAGTAACGATAAACAGGGAAGCTGCTGCAAACAGCAGCCCCCTGGTCTTCTTGATTAGCCCAACCATTAGTCATCTGCCACTACATCATGAGGAACACGACCTGCAGGAACGGACTTGATAACCTTCAGGCGAGCTGTATCAATCACAGCCAGATCATCACTTTTACCATTTGTTACATACAGTTTACTCTCGTCATTGTTAAGACTTACTCCCCAGGCACGCTTACCAACAAGTACATAATCCAGAACTTTATGCGTTGCAGTATCAACAACAGCCACATGGTTCGCACTTCCTAAAGTGACATAAGCGATCTTGCCATCTTTAGTCATTGCCATACCCACAGGGGAGATATTTTCAGGACGGATTCCCTTAGGCGAAAAGCTCAGTTCAGATTTCATTTTATAAGTGCTGGTATCTAGAACTGAAATAGTGCCGCCAACTTCATTACTCACCCAGAGTTCACTTAGATCCTGGGTCAGTTCCATACGACGCGGACGGTTACCTACAACAATATTTTCCAGAATTTCCTGTGTCTCAACATCGATAACATGCACCATGTTTGCGACTTCAGAAGTTACATAGACAACTCGATTATCAGGACTGACCAGTACACCCTCTGGTTCTTCACCGACCTCTATTTCAGCAACGGTTTCGTTGTTGATCAGGTCATAAACCGTCACCAGGCCATCATCTTCATTAGAGGCGTAAAGGAATTTTTCATCCGGTGAAATATCAAAGCGATCCGGGTCTTCACCAATATCAATGCTCTGTTTTACTTTCAGTGCCGCAACATCAATGACGTCGATAGCATCATCATCGCCGCAAGCAACGTATAGCAATGAACCATCATTGTTCAATTGCATCGCCCTTGGTCGTTCGCTGGTTTTAATCTCAGTAACTTTGTTCATCATTTCAGCATCAAAAACAGTCACTACATCATCTTTTTCACTACTGACAAAAACATAACCTGTTTTTGCTTCTACACTGGCCGTCAAGCATAAAGACACTGCAAAAGAACCTGCCTGCAGATACTTAGCGAACTTATTCATAAACTACTCCAACTTTCTTATTATTTGTTATGAGCTGCAGAAACGCATCTGCAAGAGAAAAACATGGCTGTGAAGCTTGCTTCAACAACTGAGCGGGTGAGGACTCTGCTAATATCTGCCCTTTATCTAGGACAACAACACGATCTGCCTCTTGCACTTCCTCAATAATGTGAGTGCTCCAGAGCACAGCTAAACCACGCTCTTTACACAACGAACCGACATACTCCAGTAGGGATGCTCGTGATTCAGGGTCTAGGCCAACAGTAGCTTCATCCATCAACAGCACTTTAGGCTTGTGTAACAGAGCTCGGATCAGTTCAACTTTACGCCTGTTACCACCACTTAATCCCCTAACAGGAAGGTTCATTACCTCCAGCATCGAAAAGCGCTCAAGCTCAGTACGAATAAGCGGGTCTGATTCTTTACGGTTTAAACCGTGAAGAAGGCAGTGAAATTTAAGATTGGCATAGACACTCAGATCCAGATCAAGCGTACTTTGCTGAAAAACTACACCCAGAGTTGATAGAGCTTTAATCGGCTCTTTCTGAATGTTGAAACCACTAACAGATATCGAACCCGTGTCACTATTGAATAACCCTGTCAGTAACTGAAATAGCGTTGTTTTTCCCGCTCCATTCTGACCAAGTAAACCGACAAACTCCGCCGGTTTGATCGCTAAGTCGATGTTATTGAGTGCCTCCACAGCACCATAACTTTTACTTACCGCCCTTAGCTCAAGAGCATTCTGTGTTTTCATTTAAAACCTCCACTCACTGGCTTCAGTACCGGCTCAATAATCTGCCCTTCCAATAAACCTGGATACTGGGACAAAAGTTGTGATTTCCAATACTGAAAGTTCGTATCCTGCTCACTTCTGGGCCTGCTTAACTCAATTTTTTTATCAAGGATGACACTACCTGGAGATGGGGATAGAAAAAGGATTCGATCTGCAAGTTGAATCGCTTCATTCAAATCATGGGTGACAAATACGACTGTTGGTTTTTGCTCTTCACATAACTCAGACAGAAGGAGTCTTAAGCGCTGGGCATTGGGCTCATCTAAAGAAACAAAAGGCTCATCTAGCAGCAGAAGTTCAGGACGAGTCAGAAATGCACGGGCGATACTGACCCGTCGCTGCATGCCTCCGGATAAATGTTTAGGAAAAACATCACCTTTCCCAGCAAGTCCTACCTTGCCCAGCAACCCATCAATTTCGAAATCTGAAGCATCAGGTTTTACCAGAGACAAATTATCCCTAACGTTCAACCAAGGCATTAAGCGAGGCTGTTGGAAGATATAACTAACATCGCAAGGCGGTTTATCATCCAGTGGAAGCTGATCAAAAGTAATTGTCGCATCATCACCGCATTCCAAACCTGCAATCATATTTAGCAGAGTACTTTTACCTGTGCCGGATGGGCCAACAATGGCAATAAACTCTCCAGCAGCAATACTGAATTCAATCTGACCCAGTACCTGCTGTGATTGACCGAAAAAGCTCTTGCTTTGAACAGCAACATCAAGCTTGACCATATCCCCCCCTTGCGATGTATCTATCCAGTGGACGCATAATCAAACCTTCAATCAACAAGATGATGGCGGCAAAAGCGAGGGTATAAGCCAAGATGCTTGCAATATCAAAGAAGTGAAAAAATGAACCTAGTTGAAAACCAACGCCATCACTCCGCCCTAGCAACTCAACCACCAGCACCACCTTCCAGATCAAAGACAGACCAGATCGGGCGGAGGCCATAATGAAGGGGTATAACTGTGGCAGATAAATCTTAAAGAAGAATCTTAGGGGTGATATTTGGTACACAGTACCCACTTGCAACAAGTCACGATCTACGACCCTTGCTCCTTCCCTTATCATGACAATTACGGTCGGAATTTTGTTGATGGCGACGGCAGCAATAGCTGATGCTTCAACCAAACCAAACCAGATATAGCAAAGCAGAATGGTCACCAACGCGGGGATATTAAGAGCGATTACCAACAAGGAATCACCCGCCTTATCCAGATTGGGAAAGGCGCCCATAACAATACCGATTAAGACACCCAAGAACATGGCAATGGCAAAGCTGATTGCAACTCGAAACAGCGTAATGAGTAGATGTTCCAGCATCTGCCCATCTAACAGATGAAAATAGAAACTACTAACCACTGCAGAGATTGTGGGGAGGTTAGCATTGTCTAACAGCAATGCAGCACCCTGCCACACCATCAGAATACACAGCAGCGGAGTTAGGCCAAAAATCAGATTTCGAGAGTACTGATTCATTTCAGACGACCTTGACCTAACAGCACGCCACCTTCGCTGACAGGGATATAAAACAGATCACGATCAAGTAAATCAGCGCCTCCTGTAAGAGCATCTCCGCCCTCGGCAGCCATAATCGCATACAAGCGATCCAGAGAATCTAGCTCACGCTCAGTAAAACGCTGGAGCACCCCTCCCCTGTAACCATTTTTAAGCGCATTGAAAACCTCATCGTTCTCTGCATGGGTTAACGGACGGATGCGCTGCCACTCTTCATCAGAGTTCAACAAGATCTGTCTTGCTTCCAGTGACGCTTTTAAGAAATTATCCAGTAGCTCGCCATTCTGAGTTTTCCACTTGTCTTCAAAAACCCAACCCACTAAAGGCACCTGAGTCTGAATACCTAGGCCTTTAACAATATCCTTAACCTTCAGCACGGGTTTAAAGCCTTTAGCCTTGAGACGAGCACTGTAGTGCCAGAAGTTCAGACTCAGAGGTAATCGCCCTTGATCCATCAATTTATTTAAAAGAGGGGGAGCAACATAAACTGGCTGTACGTAATCCTGCAGCTTCAATTTATGCTCTTTCCTGGCAAATGCTTGCAGCAGTAGCCAGCTCTTATCAACGGAGCCACCGGCCACACCAACGCGCAGGCCTTCCAATTCATGTAGATAAGTAATCGAGCTGTCTGGCTGGGCATACAAACCACCCGCAGCTGAAGAGGCAGGCGAAAAGCTATACATACGTTTGCTAAAACGCTGTCTGTTTACCCAAACCCAATCACTGAAAATGATATCAACAGCTTTACTCTGTAGCGCAACTGCACTGGCATTTTTACTGCCCACAGGTATGACATTCAGGGAAAAATTGTGTTTCTTATCCAACTGATGGTGTCGGATAACATCAATCTCCCAATTGACGGTTCCGAATTGCAACAATGCAACACGTACTTCTGGATGTGTGCTGGCATAAGTTTGTAACGACAACAAACCTATGAGCAAGATTTTCACGATGCTGGCCATAACGTTTCTTTCTTTATTATTTATATGAACAAGCACTGCCGTTTTCTATGTAAAACGAGTTCAGGCATGCTAAAAATAACTAGAGCAAGTATTAGGCCAAAAAATAGAATCCTTTATTTACATAAGGTTAAAACGATTAACAGTCATGAACGAGCGACACCTGAACCATTGCAATAGAAACAGGTGTCGCATTAACGAGAAAGAACTAAAGACGGATAAAAAGATGATATGGAGATATTCAAACCTTAAGAAACACCTTTGAGTTTCTTTTATTACGATAAATAAACTCCTCAGGATTATTTACCACCGTTTCGGCCTCCTGACGGGCTTCAAGAATCTTGTCATGATACGGTGACTTCCCGCAGACAGGATCAGCATTATGCATATCGCCGGTCATCATATATGCCTGACAGTGACAGCCACCGAAGTCCTTATCTTTCTCATCACAGCTACGACAAGGCTCTTTCATCCAGTCATCACCACGGAAGTAGTTAAAACCCGGACTCTCATCCCAGATCTGCTGCAGTGACATCTCTTTCACATTCGGAAATTCAATTGGCAGCATACGTGCACTATGACAAGGAAGCGCTTTACCATCCGGTGTTACAGTGAGGAACACCTGCCCCCAGCCATTCATGCAGCCTTTAGGACGCTCTTCGTAATAATCCGGTGTTACAAAGATTAGCTTGATTGGATTACCTTCCGCTGCCAGTTTTACGCGGTACTCGTTAGTAATGCGTTCTGCCCGCTCCAGTTGGGCCTGTGTTGGCAGCAGTTGGCGCACGTTCTCTTTGGCCCAGCCGTAGTACTGACAAGTAGCCAGCTCAACGTAATCAGCCTCCAGCTCTACGCAGAGTTGAATAATACGATCAACTCGATCGATATTATGGCGATGAGTAACGAAGTTGAGCACCATTGGATAACCCTGTGCTTTCACCTCGCGGGCCATCTTCAGTTTCTGATCAAACGCTTTTTTAGAGCCCGCCAGCATGTTGTTAACAGATTTATCACTGGCCTGAAAACTAACCTGGATATGATCCAGCCCCGCCTCATGAAACTCTGCCATTTTGCGTTCGTTCAGCCCTACACCGGAAGTAATCAGGTTGGTATAGTACCCCATATCATTGGCGCCCCGGATCAGTTCGATCAGGTCCTGTCGCACCAGTGGTTCACCACCCGAGAAGCCCAGCTGAACTGCGCCCATTTCGCGGCCCTGACGGAACACGTCCAACCATTGTTCGGTCATAAGCTCTCCACCAAAGTCAGCAAAGTCTAGGGGATTGGAACAGTATGGGCACTGCAGCGGGCACTTGTAGGTCAGCTCGGCCAGAAGCCATAACGGCTGGCCATGTGCCTTTCCCTGCTTTTGCCCATGTATAAGTTGCGGTTGCGCGTTACAGGGTGATCCAGTGTTGCTCATATGCGCCTCCGAGGAATTCCAGGATATCTGCGTCAATACCTTCGGCATCCGAGAATTTAGTCTGCAAGCTATCGATAATGCCCTGTACGTTTCTCTCACCGTCGACCAGCGCCAGAATCACACCTGCAGGCCCATTCAGTTGAACCATACCTTCAGGGTAGAGTAATACATAGCAGTCCTGGGCTTTTTCCCACTGAAAACGGAACATTTTACTCAACGCTGGGACCATGCTCAGCTCAACCTGAGTGCTGACCGCAGCTTCCTGTTTAGTCATTAAACAGCCCCCGGTGGTAAACCTTCTCGCGGGTTACCGTGTGGTACGGTGCACGATCAAGTTCATAGGCCATGGACATGGCATCCAGCATGGTCCAGAGCACATCCAGTTTAAACTGCAGGATCTCGAGCATACGGTTCTGCTGCTCGCGTGTGGTGTAGTGATCCAGAGTGATATCCAGACCATGCACGACGTCACGACGCGCTTCGATCAGACGGTTACGGAAATACTGGTAGCCATCTTCTTTGATCCATGGGTAGTGGCCAGGCCAGGTATCCAGACGGTTCTGATGGATAGTTGGCGCAAACAGTTCTGTCAGAGAGGAGCTGGCTGCTTCCTGCCAGGTTGCATGGCGTGCAAAGTTGACGTAAGCATCAACCGCAAAACGAACACCCGGTAACACATGCTCACCGGAGAGGATCTCTTCACGGGTCAGGCCTACCGCCTCACCCAGACGCAACCACGCTTCGATACCACCTTCGGCACCTTCATAACCATCATGGTCCAGTACACGCTGCACCCAGTGACGACGCACATCACGATCCGGGCAGTTCGCCATAATTGCAGCATCTTTTACTGGGATACTAATCTGGTAATAGAAACGGTTGGCCACCCAACCCCGGACCTGCTCCTGGGTACTGTGACCTTCGTACATTGCAATATGGTAAGGGTGCTGGGTGTGATATAGATCGCCCTTGGCACGCAGTGCTTTTTCAAACTCTTCGCGACTCATTGGCAACTTATCGTTGGTTTGACTGTTCATTCTACTCTAAGCCTTTTTATACTGTTCACGTGGCCTATTGGATTTGAGCTCACTGGGCTCACAGCTCAATCGACATACCGTCGTAAGAGACTTCAATATTGTGAGACTCCACCTCTGCTCTTTCAGGTGAATCTTCATCCAGGATAGGGTTGGTGTTGTTAATATGGATAAGTATCTTGCGTGGTTTTTCCAGCATATCCAGATACTCAATCATGCCACCCTCGCCTGACTGAGGCAGATGCCCCATTGCGACACCAAGCTTGTCACCAACGCCTGTGGTTATAAGTTCGTCTTCGCTCCAAATAGTACCGTCAACCAACAGTACATCCGCTGCTTCCATATAAGGACGCAGATGGGGTTCGATCTGACCTAAGCCAGGTGCATAGAACAGTTTTATGCCCGTCCGGGTATCTTCGATTTGGATACCGATATTGTCACCCGGATGGGGGTCATCACGATGTGGTGAATAAGGTGGTGCACTACTGAGTAGTGGTACAGCGGTCAGTTTCAGTTCCGGCACTTGCGGAATCACAAAGCTGTTTTCTCCCTCACCAATCGGAATACGGTTTACATTGTTACCTCCGCTCCAGTGTTTCAACATATTCAGGATAGGAAAGCCGGTTGTAAGATCCTGCTCGACCATCTCTGTACACCAGATATTATGTGGGCAACCTTCACGCAACATAAGAAGACCTGTTGTGTGGTCAATCTGGCTGTCCATAAACACAATCGCAGAGATGCCGGTGTCGCGGATAGAACGATTTGGCTGCATAGGGCCAAAGTTTGTGAGCTGTTCACGGATATCTGGAGAGGTGTTAAAAAGAATCCAGTTTTCGCCGTCGGCGCTTACTGTGATTGAGGACTGAGTGCGGGGTTTAGCATTAATAGTGCAGGCTCTTACACCACTGCAGTTACGGCAATTACAGTTCCACTGCGGAAAACCACCACCGGCTGCTGAGCCTAATACTTGTACTTTCATTATATTTCCCTTCCAAGCCACCCCGACCAAAGATCGGGGTAACCAGGACAACAGAACGGAAAGGCGATTAACGGTTCGCGAAATACATAGTTACTTCGAAACCAATGCGCAGATCTGTGTAAGACGGCTTAGTCCAGTTCATATGAAACTCCTAATAGTTTTATTTTCATGTTTTTAAATTTGAACCAATAATACCAACACATCAGACAATTCCTCTGTGTTTGTTATTGACCCCTCACCTATACAAACTGCCCGACTTTTTAGTAGCAGAATGAGATACGATGACCTTTACTTATGAGCCCAACAGCACCTGCGGATCAAAGCCCATGATTAATGCCCCCCAGTGACGTCCATCTACAAAGACTGGAATCGATAGTTCATTAAGAATCTCGCCCGTATCACGCACATAGGTTTGCAGCAAGAAAGGCTGAGTCTGAGTCGCTCGGCGCTGCTCTGAGCGGGTATTAAAGAAAATTCGTCTATTACGGCTTTGCGCATTATCGACAATAAAGTCACCTGTTAACGGATTAGAAACTTTACGGTGATGCGTACCGATATAACCGTTTTTATCTACCAAAACAGAATAGATAAATTCTGAGTTTCGCTGGACGAAAGCATCAAAAACCGGCTGCAGCATCGCATCAAACTGGTCAACATAACTTACACTGAACTTTTCTGGCTTTTGATTAGGGTTAAGACGCAGATAATTGGTATCAAAAATATTACAGCGTGATGATAATCCAGACAGATTCTCATCCAGTTCGGCTTTAAAACTACGCCCCTTTTGAATAATACTTTCAAAAGCTCCATAACCAATGATAAAGCGGGAAAGCAGCTCCTGGCTCTCTTCAGTCGACACCTCCAGATCATCGGAATAACTCTGCGAATGATCCATTTCCCCTTTAATATCAGCAGATATTTGGGTGATCTGCTCAACATGCTTATGGGAGTTTTTGTTGGTATAAGACAACTCATCAATAGCTGCACTGATACTAGAGAGCTGGCCATTAACCTGCTCAAAATCTTTTACCAACTGACCAAATTGGCCATTGGTATTTTCGATAAAGTCGCCAGTTGTTTCAACGTAGCCAAGGATGTTTTTGGCACTATCATTCGTATCGGATACCAACGAAGACATCTGTGAAATATTCTTATCAATCTCGCTGGTTGCAGAACCCACTTTCTGCGCCAGACTTCTCACCTCATCAGCAACTACCGCAAAACCTCTCCCCGCATCCCCAGCCCTAGCGGCCTCAATTGAGGCATTCAGAGCAAGCAGGTTTGTCTGATCAGAAAAGTCCTGCACCATGGAAAGAATCTGCGTAATATTTTGTGAATTAGCCTGCAGGCTCTGAACTGTAGATTGGAACTGATTGACCAAGTCCCTGATCGCTTCTATCTGCTCCTGAACCTTTAACAACTCAGCACTTGAGCCACGTACTTCATCCAAATTTGAAGTGTTCTGCTCGCTTATTTGCATCGTACTGCGGGCGATTTCATCAATAGCCTGTGTCGCTTCATTACTGGACAGGAAGACCTGATGTGCCCTTTCTTCCTGTTCACTGGCTTTCTTGTGAGCCTGGCCAATAATCTTTTTAAGACGCGCGGCAGACAGAGCAACATTCACACTTCTGGACCGGGTGTCAGCAATAATCTCTTTAAGTTTTGCCGAGAAATCATTATAGCTACTCGACATAGTCGAGATTTCATCAAAGGTATATACCGGCAGCGTCGCCGATATATCTCCATCTTTTTCCCTAATTGCCGCTAAAACTGTTGTCACATCCTGAATAGGTTTAAGAAAAAGGTGCCGCATGAAAAAGATTGTAAAAACCCCACCAATCAAAGCAAAAACAACTGTAATAGTTCCCGCTATCCAAAAAGTGCTCAACGCCTCATTCAACTGAAGACTTTCTGATTCACTCATCTTTATACCAGAAAGAACATTCTCTATTTCGCTGGCATGATAATAAGCCAACGCCATAAGAACTATATGAGGAATAAGAAGGGAAAGAACATTGCCGACTATCTTTTTCGTCAGTGAATTAAAGAAAGCTTTCTCAATACTTTTATACAAACTCATGTATCTACTGCTCTTATACTTATTATCTGCTTTGCCCTACAAGAAATCAGAAAACTTTAGGAATCCCCATATGATTCATGACTTTCTGTTGTAAGTAACAATCCGCTAACAATTAATTCAAAAAATATGCCAATCAAAAAAAAGTCGCTAACCACTTGAAAATAAAACAAATACTTTTTCATTAGAGTGATCGACATTAAAAACACAGCCCAATACCGTCGCAAGCCTGCAACAGAAAAACACAATTCAGACACATATGTAGCAAAGAAGAAGAAAAAGAGGAGGAGGAAGAAAATTTGAAACAGGCATGCCATCCCAACGGGACAGCACACGCAGCCATTTTATTGAGATTACATCCAAGCAACCAGGGCAAAAAGCCATGCAAGCACTTAACGGTTTACAAAATACACCGCTACCTCAAAACCAATACGCAGAACTTTAAATTCTGGTTGAGCCCACTTCATTACTCTACCCCAATAATTCATTGAAATGATACAGGTGTAGCACCACTGCTACACCCGACCTCCCAGTGCAACACATGACAGCAAGTAGAGTCACTACCCGTCCAGAGCACCACTTGAAGCAAGTATGCAACAAAAATCACCCTACAATTGCAACATTATGCTGAAAAGCCCCCCCCCTAAAAGCAATGGCACACATCATGCTAATACCATTCAACAATGTCAGAGAACATTGCTAAACTTACACAGATAACAAAAATAAAGAGTCTTGCCACAATTAGTGCAGCAGATAGACATCTTTGCTTAATTGCCAAAGCGTAAGGCCGGAGCGAATCCATAATGCGAAACACGCCTCAAATAAAAGGCACCAAGGATGTAGTGGCCTATGTAACCGGAAACTTTCAGGACAGAGATATTCAGCCCGGTGACCAGATTGCCAAATCCTGGGAACGCAGCCTTGTGCAACACGGCCTCAATCCTCATCTTAATAACGAAATAGAGATACTTACCTCATATGAGCTTGAGCAACAGCTACAACTAAATGAGGAATACCTGAAAATTGCTCGCAACGGCTTAATTGGTCTGTCAAAACGTATTGCTAACGCCGGTTTCTCAGTACTTCTGACTGATGAGACAGGTTTAGCTTTGGATGCAAAACTTCCATCCCAGATGAAAGATGTATGGCAGGACGCAGGGCTATTAGTTGGATCCAGATGGGGAGAAAAGCAAGCAGGTACCAATGGCATTGGCACATGTTTGGTTGAGAAAGAATCAATCATCATCCATCAACACGAGCATTTCTTCGATTCGCAAAGCCCTTTGAGTTGTTCGGTCACACCAATTTTTGACCCTTTAGGTGACCTCAAAGGCTGTTTAAACGCATCATGCCTAGGAGCAACCGGCTCAAAAGAAAGCCAATATCTAACCCTGCAAATGGTAATGATGTATGGCAGGATGATTGAAAATAGTTATTTCCGCCAGACCTACCGCAGCCAGATCACAATGCATATCAAAGAGACAAACAATTTCTCTGATCTGGCACAAGAACAACTTTTAGCCGTCAACGAACGAGGCGTGATCATTGGAGCAAATCGCTCCGCCTTTGCCGAATACGAAAGTCTGCTAGAAACAGGGCAGCAATTATTGGGTTGCCAGATTGAAGAGATCACAGGATTAACAGTTGAGGAACTGCTTACCAAAAGCAATGGTGGCGCATGCACAGTTCACCACCAGTCACCGAAACTATTGGATGAAATAGAAATTGCCCTACGCGTTCCTGCTAATAAAATCATAGGGAGCTCAAACACACAGACCACTCAAACTAAAGATGAACGTCCTCATAAACACAAACACCCTACTCTGGAACAACTGGCTGGTGAAGACCCTGATGTAAGACAGAACGTACAACAAATTCGCCATGTTCTGAATAAAGACATTCCGATTTTGATTACTGGTGAAACCGGTACCGGCAAAGAAGCCTTTGCCAGAGCTATACACGATGCTAGCGCCAAGAAAGACGGACCATTCATCGCTCTCAACTGCGCAGCTATTCCAGAATCTCTTATTGAAAGTGAACTCTTTGGCTACAGCAGTGGTTCCTTTACCGGCGCTAATCGAAAAGGCATGAAAGGTAAACTTGAACAAGCAAATGGTGGTACCATATTTCTTGATGAGATAGGTGATATGCCTGTCCAGCTGCAAACTCGACTACTTCGTGCTTTAGCCGAAAGAGAGATCATGCCATTAGGCGCATCTCAGCCTAAACCGCTGGATATACAGGTCATATCAGCAACCCACCAGAATCTGGTACAACGCATAAGAGATAAACTTTTCCGCGAAGATTTTTACTATCGACTTAACGGTATGGCTCTTAAGCTACCCCCACTTCGCAAACGCAGTGATAAAGACTTCATTATGAACTGCATTCTCGATAGCGAATTAGGTGGTTCAGAAGACGTGAACTTTGCCCCACAAGCCCGCCAGATGCTAAATGATTACCATTGGCCAGGTAATATTCGTCAGCTGTCCAATGCTCTACGCTATGCACTGGCAGTATCAATGGATAAACATATCACCATCGACAGCCTTCCAATCGAAGTCCGTGCCGAAAAAAACATGTTTAAAGAAGATGAATTTATCCCAGAAGAACCTAAAGCCATGAGCCTATCCGACTTTGTCGATGATGAAGAAGGCCGCCGCCTAATCGAAGCTTTGAGAAAATATAAGTGGAATATCACTCAAGTATCCGATGAGCTTAATATTTGCCGGTCCACCGTCTATAGAAAGATGAAAAAATACAATATCGTTCAACCAAACGAAATCTATTAACCTCCCTCTAATGCCCAAAAAGCCTGAGCCTGCCTCAGGCTTTTTTATGTCTACTGTTTAACTACTGCTATTTACTAACTACCTCAAAAATTGGCACAACACCTGCAATTATTTCTCAGTTCCATTCTAACGTACAGGACAAATGCGATTTGGAGAAAATAAGAATGATTAAAAAAATACTACCCCTGGCTCTGGCCATCTCATGTATGAATGTAACCGCCTCAGAACTACCCTCAACCAAAGAAGCTTTGCTCGATAGGTTTCTAACCGCTCATGAAGCCAAAAGCTATGAAAATATTTCGTCGCTGATTAACTGGGAAGGCGTGAGAAAATACAAACAAAAAATGATCCGCGTTTACACACGTAATAACTTTGGTCGCAAGGTTATTGGTACTGAATTTGAAGAAGCAGATACTGAGTTTCTCAATAACTTTTCAGTAGGACATAAGAAATATCAGAGCAATCTGCCTGTCACTCACCTAATGCGGATCTATTTTGAAGACACTGTAGGAGATGAGGAACCAGAGTTTGGCTCTGTTGTTTATCTTGTTGGCAAACACAAAGAAGGCTATCAGATAGCAATTGCAACAAAAAATCCATCATCTCCTCCTACACAGCATCACTAAATTAAATATACAAAAACGGCACCTAAATTAAGGTGCCATTTTTTTAACCTTAAAATATACACATGTAGCATAAATAAAACAGCCGATGCAAAGAACAAAAATTTAGCCAAATAAAAAATTTAAACTATAAATAAAAAAATAAGACAGCTGTCGCATTAATAGAAAAAATATTGCTACACATGACCTCCAATTAAAACAGACACATTATAAAAGAGTCTTATTATCAACCTCCCTCCAAAAAAAAACCATTATTTTCATGTAGTTACAAATAACAAAACAAAAAAACCATTTCTGGCACAGCTATTGCGATTAATAAAAGGGCTAGAGTAATTAAATTTAATTATTTTTTGTTCACCAACAAAAATTTACTAATAAGAACGTCAGGGGGATTCGTTAATGAAACGAACACTTATTAACATGAACGTTGCTGCAGCTATTTTAGCAATGTCTGCCGCAACTACAGCAACAGCAGCTGAATTCATGGATGGAAAAATCAAGATTAGCGGTGCTGCAATGCAGGCATGGCAGTCAGGCATCGACGTAGAAGGCGCTGCAGCTAATGCCGATGATGCAGCAGCTGATTCTGCATTCCAGCGTATGCGTTTTGCTCTGAATATTAATGCACAGGTTGCAGAAAACGTGTCTGTGTTTGCTGAACTAGCGGAAGAACCTAACGACTGGAATAACGGTAGCGCAGCTATCAGCCAGGACCTAGCATGGATTCAGTTCGATCTGCCTAACAACACAGGTATTCGCCTGGGTAACGTTGTATCAACCACTCAGAACTTCATCCGCTATTCTGATGGTGCAGCCGTACAGAGCAACCCATTTGTTGGTAACGGCATCACTGACATGATCACTGCCGAAGAAGGCCTTTGGGCATATGGTTCCCACAACCTTGAAAGCGGTACAAACGTGACTTGGGATGCAGTTTTTGCAACTCCAGACTTCTTCACTGATTTCTCTCC
This sequence comes from Neptuniibacter sp. QD29_5, assembly GCF_047778125.1. GTDB lineage: Bacteria > Pseudomonadota > Gammaproteobacteria > Pseudomonadales > Balneatricaceae > Neptuniibacter. The sequence continues at coordinate 1,168,493 of NZ_CP180556.1, read as the reverse complement.
TGGTCATGGTTATAACCTAGGCCTACGCGGCACAGTTAACCTAGACAGCGGTCTTTCATTTGGTGCAGGTACATTTAAAACCAACCATGATCTTTCTGCTGTAACAGGTAAACCATTTGGCTCCCTAATCGCTATAGGTGATGGAGATAACTACCAGTTCGCTAGTACTGCACCAAGTGCACGCTCAACTCATCCTCTGATTGTTCCAGGTGTAGATGCCTTTGTGTGGCAAGCTGACGTTCAGTATAAAGCTAACAATTTCCTAATTCATGCTCTGTATGGTGCAGCAGAAGATGATTACAGCTGGGCTGCTGGTGAAGGGTCTCTTCAGACATCCTACATCAAAGAAAAATCCAAAATGGAATTCTGGGCTGTTGAAGGTAAATACGATATCAGCAATGACTTCTATGTTGCCGCTCGCTACGGTGAAGTCGCTAACAAAAGCACAGGCGTAACAGGCCCTAACAAATCAGACCGTATTCAGCTAAGTGCTGGTTACTGGATGAACGACGCTACACTGTTTAAAGCAGAATACGTTAAACAAGAAGAAGAGCAGTTCTCTGGCGGTGGAGCAACTACCTTCGGTGCTGCTGGAGGTGCTGAGTGGGACGGCTTAATCGTAGAAGCATCCGTTACTTTCTAAGACGTACCTAGCTAATAAAGGAACATCCCCTTCATGCTCCTTAATATAAGCTAGCGTTCATCTTCATCTATTCACCCTCCGGTGAAGCTTGGGCATCCTCTGGATGCCCTTTTTTACACCCTGAAACTAAACTTCGCTATTGTTATGTTTCAATTTTGTCACGATGGCCGTGGCTTTGGCTTACCCCGGTTTTCACTCAGGGGTAAGTCCTTTTTCTAATAGCCTGAGTTCTCTTTAGTCCTGCTCTTCCATCAACATCTCCCATGAAGCTTTTCTGCTAATTCAGCCTTTCGTTTCATTGATGCGACAGACAACTGTTGCAACTTACATAAAAAATAAACAAGAACACACATCACAAATAAAGCTATTCCTATCAAATAGCTATAAACACAATCCTAATAATATACCGCAACATTGGCACACTAAATGCTCTCATTATTAGGCTTTAAAACACCCATCGAAAAACTCAGAAAGTAATTGAAATAGTCCCAGACTGTTTCCAAGTTTTTCAAATAATCTGGAGATATTTATGTCTACAAATTTATGCCCTCAGGCTCAAGAATTTCTGGCACAGCCACTTAAGCAGTTCATCAATGGTACCTGGCAGGACAGCCCGTCAAAAAAACAAAAAGAAGTTATAAGCCCTTCTGATGGCACTGTAATCGCTACGATATCCTCAGGCGGTAAAGAAGATGTCGATCTTGCTGTCGAGGGGGCGGACAAAGCATTTAAATACTGGTCCAAATTATCTCCAGAAGAACGCTCTGAATATCTCGTAAAACTTGCAGAAAAGCTTGAAAGTAAATCGCATACATTAGCCCAGCTTGAAGCGCTTGATGTTGGTAAAGCATTCGTCAATGCGGAAGGCTTTGACGTTCCTTTCGGTATCGAATGCGTTCGCTATTATGCGGAATTGGCCAAAACCGCAGATTACGGCAAACCTCTGGAACTTCAGGACATGGAAGCCCGCGTTCACCGTGCCCCATACGGCGTATGTGGCTTTATTTTCCCTTGGAACTTCCCTTTTGATCTTCTAATGTGGAATGTCATTCCTGCTCTGGCAGCGGGTAACACCGTTGTTATAAAGCCAGCGGAACTTACACCTCTGACAACTCTGTACGTGTGTAAATTAGCTGAAGAAGTTGGAATCCCTGCAGGTGTTATCAATGTAGTAGTAGGCTCTGGTGGTGCTGTGGGTACGCCTATGATTGAGAACCCTAAAGTCAGAAGGATCTCTTTCACGGGCTCCTCTGGTGTGGGTAAACAGATTGCCTCAATGTGTGGACAGCGTCCTATTCCATGCAAGCTTGAACTAGGCGGTAAAGGTGCCGCAGTAGTCTTCCCAGACGCAGATATTGAAAATGCAGTTGAGCAACTGTCTGGTGCCATCACCTTAAATACTGGACAGGTGTGCTGCACAGCAACTCGCTGGTTACTTCATGAAGATATCTATGATGATTTTGTAGAAAAAGTTACAGCAGCACTAAAAGCTACAAAAATCGGCCCTAGTCTTGACCCTACTACGCAGATGGGCCCAGTTGTTAGCCAGACTCAGCAAGATTCCGTTCTAAGTTATCTGGATAAAGGTCTCAGCGAAGGCGCTGAGCAGATTCTTGAAGGCGGCACAGTAGCCGTTGACGGTAACGATGATGGTTTCTATGTAGCTCCTTATCTTCTGGGGGGGGCACCAGATAATGTCTGCTTCCGTGAAGAAATCTTTGGCCCAGCCGCATACCTTGTAAAATTCAAGGATGAAGATGAAGCCATTGAGCTCGTAAATAGTCTGGACTACGGCCTGGCTAACAGTGTGTTTAGTGAAGATATTGAACGCTGCAACCGCGTTGCCGAACAGATGGTTGGTGGTAATAGCTGGATCAACGCTCACAACGTATTCGCCTACGGCTTGCCTTATGGCGGTATCAATATGAGTGGAGTAGGTGGTGGCGTTAACAGCCCTGAAACTTTCTATGATTACTTGCGAGACCTTACTATAGCTCGCCCATTGGGCTAACTACAAAAGAATAATTCAAAGCCGGTACTATTCTAGTACCGGTTTTTTTATTCTCCCAACGATTCTAGCTAGCTTAGTGAACAGTAATTTATAAAAATTTCGAGTAGCAGTTCCTTGTGAGTTTCACCGCAAAAGCCACTGAGCCGATATTACGCTAAGGGCACCATTCCGACGCAACATCAATAACATAAACAAGCTTCATACCTTTTAGTATATCTCTTGTGCATACGTACTAACAAACAAACTCTTAGCCCCTTTTTAAGCACATAAAAAAGCCCCGATCCTAGGACCGGGGCAAAATCCGCCGTGAATACAAGCGGGGTGATACTGCTGTAGAGGAAGCAGTATCGAGAGCGACTGGATCTAAATCAACAAAGACTAAGTACTGAATTATTAATTAACTCTTTAAGCACTGGCTTCTACGTCAGCAGATACACTTCCTGCAGCTACCGTAGACAACTTGCCAAAAACAGCACCAAGAATGACCGATAACGAGATAATCAACAGAGGATTTTCAAAAGAGCCTGAAGTTAATGTCGTAAGTGACATTTTGCCTTCTGTCTGCAGCAAATATGCAAACGTTGCTGCATAAGCAAGCACTGACGCAGGAACCGCCCCTAGGAAAGATAAATTTGAAGCGAATACAACAGCAAATGCCGTTACAGCAACCACAATTGCAGCCCATAAAGGCGTACCCAGTACAACTCCAAATGGCAGAGCCAGAAAACCATAGGCACCGATCCATCCTATAATTACACCAAATAGGCCACAAACGACTGTATCTTTGAATGCAGCATTGTCTGCACCAAGTGCTGCAAAAGCAGCCCAGGCAATAAAGATAGCCCAAATAAGAACAAAACCAGATAGCAGGCTCAGCGCCATCCAGGTAGCAATTGCACCAAAAATTGCGATGCTCAAAGAGGTTGCAGTTAAAGGGTTCATAAATTACTTTTCCTAAATTATTTTTAATTTGAGTTTATCATTTGGCATATTGCCAACTTTAGATTTAGTAACTGCATGGATGATGCCAAAAATATAAATCCAACGAAAAATAAATAAAAAAACATAAAATTCATTTTATTTTCTAGATTCGTTTAATTTATTCCACATTAAGCTCAGTCACCTGTTACATAACTTAGACATACTCAAAGATATTTAAGTCTTTTTAATACCGAGAATAATTATGTTATTTATTTATGCTACATATGACCCATCAACTGTAGCGGTTCTAAAACACTCGACATAGGCAGACAATCAGAACAAACAATTAAAAAGGTGAAAGGTGAAAGGTGAAAGGTGAAAGGTGAAAGGTGAAAGGTGAAAGGTGAAAGGTGAAAGGTGAAAGGTGAAAGGTGAAAGGTGATATTGTTTAAAACCGAAGGAGTTTTACCATAAGGAATAAAAATTCTATTAAAAAAATTCAGGCTAAATACTTTTTAAGATGAATACCAAACTCTGTGCAGAGAGAGATTCAGGCTGAATCACTACAAACTGTTTATCATTAAAATCTGAACCACTGCCTATTCTGAGCAGAGCAACTTCGACACTCTCAACGATATTGCATTCACTAAGCAGAATTACAGAATAAGTTTGCTCCCTATAACTATTTAATCGTTCAGCCAAATTACGCTCAATAATAAATATGCCACTTTCTTCTACGCCTAAAAGAGCGGTATAGCTCTCTACGACTATATCATTCCCGCCACTCTGATCGGAGACCAATGAACATTCAGGCTCAGTACCAATACTACATGACTGTTTCCCTATAACTATGCCATTTTTATGCAGATAGCTGGCAACCCTTGGCTTTATTTCGTTTTCATCTGCAATTTCAAATACAGGAATATCTAACAGGGCGAGCTTACGTTTAAATCTATCCATGCTCATTCTTATCCCATTACCCTGAATGAGGGGGAGCCCCCCCCATCAGAAAAATTTCAGCTCAATTAACACTGGATGTAAGCGACATGAGTATGTGTATACTCATACAAGCCATGCTTACCATCCGCACCGCCAATACCTGACTTACGTACGCCAGCATGGAAACCTTGCATCGCTTCAAAGTTCTCACGGTTTACGTAAGTTTCACCGAAGTCCAACTGATTCACAGCACGCATAGCCTGGCTTAGATCGCGGGTGTAGATTGAAGAGGTAAGGCCATATTCAGAAGCATTCGCATAAGCGATCGCCTCATCCAGATCGTTAACAACCTGAATTGGTAATACAGCACCAAAGATCTCTTTATTCATGATCTCCATGTCACCGTTACAGCCTGCTAGCACTGTTGGCTGATAATGGAAGCCCTGGCCTAAATCAGCTACAGCACCACCGGTTGTCACCGTTGCACCTTGTTGCTTGGCAGTTTCAACCATTGCTGCAACTTTATCGAGACCAATTTTGTTTACCAACGGCCCCATATCAACATCAGGCTGAGCAATTGGATCGCCGTAAGTAGTAGCAGCCATTGCCGCCGTGATTTTACTAACAAACTCATCAGCAACTGACGCTTGAACATAAACACGCTCTGCACAATTACATACCTGACCGGAGTTAATTACACGGGAGCTCTTAATTGCATTTACAGCGAGATCCAGATCAGCATCTGCCATAACGATTGCAGGAGCTTTACCACCTAATTCAAGGTTCAGTTTAGTGATATTAGGAGCAGCTGCCGCCATGATACGCGCACCTGTCTCCACACTTCCGGTAAAGCTAATCAGATCCACACCAGTGTGTGTTGTTAAAGAACTGCCAACATTACCACCCGTACCACAAACAACGTTGAATACGCCTTCTGGCAGATCTGTTTCAGCTACCAATTTTGTAAATTCGAAACAGTTATTCGGCGTTTCTTCACTTGGTTTGACAACGATGGTATTGCCCGTTACCAAAGCTGGCGCCATTTTGCGTGCGATAAGGAAAAAAGGAAAATTCCATGGCAGGATTCCGGCAACTACGCCAACTGGTTTATGGAATAGGAAAATATTCTCACCTGGACGATCACTGGTAATAACCTCACCTTCTATACGACGCGCCCACTCAGCCATGTAGTCCATATAGTCTGCTGTGAAGTCAACTTCTACACGGGCCAGACTTAGTACTTTACCCTGTTCTTCTGTAATGACTCGCGCTAAGCGGTCAGCATTTTCACGAATTTTGTTAGCAATTTTGCGAAGGTAGCTTGCACGCTCATTGGCTGGTTTTGCAGCCCAGCTCTTCTGAGCTGCTTTCGCGGCAGTAACAGCCTGCTCAACTTCACCTTGATTGGCTTCGGGTACGCGGGATAACAATTGGCCGTTGGCTGGATTAAAAACATCAATCGTACTGCTGGGCTCAGCCATGAACTCGCCATTGATGTAGTTACGATATACAGGGACTTCAGACATGACATTAATCTCTTTTATTCTTCAGGAAAAAGAGCCAGATAGCGTACCGAAGGGGTAGTAAGCTATCTAGCTCGGAGGGAGGTCAGCTTATCGAGAAGCTGCGTCCATCAACTTCTTAGCATTTTTCTTAAGAGCGAATACGTGCAGTACACCACCCTGAGGAACTGTAGTTGTGTGATCCATCACAGCATCGAATGCACCCTGCATACGCTGTGCGTCAACACCCCAACCAGCCTGTACACCGATGAACTGAGTACCATTCACCATCCAGCTAGAAGGTACTGCAGTGATGCCTGAGTTAGCGCGGTACTGCCACAGTTTCTTACCAGTACGAGCATCCAGTGCACGGAAGATACGGTCATTACCACCACCGGAGAACAGCAGGTTACCGCCTGTCGCCAGAAGTGGGCCCCAGTTCATCTCTTTCATGTTGAACTGCCATACTTTCTTACCTTTTTTGATATCCCAAGCCTGAATCTCACCGATGTGATCTTCAGCACCGTCAGCCAGACGGATGTTAGTTAAGATGTCAGCAATAGGTACACCGATAAACAGCTCACCAGACTTACGTGGGCCCATCTTCACACCACCCATTTCAGAACACAGGTTCTCATGAGCTGGGATGTAGAACAGACCTGTTTTAGGGCTGTAAGCTTCTGGCGGCCAATCTTTACCACCCCACAGAGAAGGACAGAAAGTTACCTTTTTACCAGTACCTGGTGTGTGGGCTGGATCGTAAGTTGGACGACCAGTTTTTGGATCGATGCTCTTGAATACGTTCTGTTTCACGTATTTTTCTGCATCTACGAAATCGATGGAACCATCTTTGTTACGCTCAAGCGTCCACAGGTAACCATTACGACCTGCATGCACAAGGCCTTTGATGTTTTTACCTTTATGCTTGTAGTCGATAATTACAGGAGGAGATACTTCATCCCAATCCCAAGCATCATTGTGATGATACTGGTGGTAACCTTTCAGTTTACCCGTCTCAACATCAAGAGCGATTACAGAGTTTGCGTATAAGTTATCACCTGGTCGCGTATCAGGCATCCATGGACCACCGTTACCCGTACCATAGAAAGCTACACCCAAATCGGAATCATAAGTACCGGCAATCCATACAGATGCACCACCCGTTTTCCACGCATCGCCCTTCCAGGTTTCACTACCTGGCTCACCTGGAGCCGGGATTGTGTGAGTTTTCCAGGAGATCTTACCTGTTTCAGCATCTACCGCTGTAACGTGACCACGGATACCGTACTCACCACCTGAAACACCTACCATTACCTGACCTTTAGCGATCAGTGGAGACAGAGTCATGTAGTAACCATCTTGCCAATCAGCAACACACGTTACCCAAGATTCCTCACCAGTTTTTGCATCTAGCGCTACCAGACATGCATCCGTTGCAGCTAGATAAACCTTATCGCCATACAAGCCTACACCACGGTTAGTTGGGTGCAGCTGAAACAGCTCTTCAGGAATCTCTTTTTTATAACGCCACAGTTCATCACCAGTTTCTGCATTCAATGCAATTACCTGATTGTTTGGTGTAGAGATGAACATCACACCGTCATTTACGATTGGTGGGGCCTGATGACCTTCCAACTCACCCGTAGAGTAAGACCATACAGGTACCAAATCATCGATGTTATCAGCGTTGATCTGTTCCAGAGGACTATATGTCCAACCTTCATAGTTACCACGCCACTGCAGCCAGTTTTCTGGCTCTGGGTTTTTCAGTCGGTCTTCAGTTACCGGACTGTAGTTCGTCAATGGGTTTGACTTAGCTGTAGCCCCGCCGCCTACTGCAAATGCAGTAGGTACGACAGCAACAGCAATTGCCAGCGCCCCAAATCGTTTAGCTAATGACATATAGCTCACTCCTGTTTTTATTGTCTTCTTGGTAACCCCACCCCGGGGAATAGAGACTCTGTATTAACTTATTTCTTGTAACCCGGTTTACGCGTAAATGGCTCTTTAACCACCAACAGGTCGTCTTTTATTTCTATTGGAAGCATTGCCAATTTTTTGGTGGCTGGACCGTTGGTTACTTTGCCTGCAGCATAAGGATCAAATCTTGAGTAATGGCAGAAACAGAAGAACTCTTTCTTATCTTCGATGTAAGAGTTCACGTCACAGCCTTGATGAGTACAGATTGCAGAATAGGCAACAACACCATCCGCAGAATTCTTCTTGGTCTGCTCATCCATCAATGCTGGATCAAGGCGCATCACCATTACTTTGTTAAATCGAGAACCGCTGCGAATCACACCGGTTTTAGGGTCTTGAGGAAAAGCCATAACCTGCTGAGATTCCTGGACTAACTCTGAGGCAGAGATAGCACGAGCATTACCATGCCCATCTTCAATCACTAACAGATCACCCGGCTGAGGACGGGTTTTTTCAGGCGTTTTAGATGCAGCTTCTGCACGAGTGGCCAAGCCTTCTGTCGCACCTACAGCTGCAATGCAGGCACAAGACTTTAAAAATGATCTACGTTCCACGATATTTCACCGTTCTTTATCTTTTTGAGTTCTCGATGGTGTCGACTAGCAATCAGAAGAAACAACGAGACGCAGATAAAATGGCAATCAACGTGCCAAAAAAGAAAAGACCAAGAGAAATATCGATAACACATTGAAATACAAGGATTAAAAAAACAATCCTCAGCAAAGAAAAGCGTGAGGGTTATCAGGCCAACCAGATAAAGGCGAACAACTGTCTGCAACAAACGTTGCACCTTCGCTACACTAGCAGACTACAAGCCAACAAAACCCCCTATAAAAAAAACCATTAAAAACTGAAACTCAATCCCCCCCCTATGATCAACCCCACTCAACAGAGAAACAGGTGTAGCAGTAGAAAGCCACAGCTCGCAACAACTGCTGCACAATCACTACAGCCAAGTCCTAAAACTCTTTAATAAACCCTTTCTAAACTGGGCAGCTCAGATCTTAATTCTACTGGCATATAAATTGCGTTGAGTAAACGGATATAAAAACCATAATAAGGATACAAGCCGTGAATCGTGCCAAGCTGACTAACCTACTTTTTTTTTCACTGACTCTTTCATCAATCGTAGAAGCAAGCCCACAAACGATCTGGAAAGATAAATCCAATTACATTGCTATCTCAAGTAAAGCGGATGTAAACAATGATCACCCATCTCAAATCGAGCCAGAAAAACTGGCGAGGATACTTAGCCAGCTAAGAATCAGTGATAAAACGTCTGCCAGTCTTTTAAATCTGATGGACAGTTCAACAGATCAACACAGCCGTGTGTTTTCAAATAAAGAGATTGACCTGCTCGCTCAAGGCCTCAGCAAAGCTCTGACCAAAGCAGCAACAAACGAAGCCGTCACTTTCTCTGTTTCTGACTTTAAAAGTGTCTATTTTGGAAATAAAAACCTTTCCGTAAGTGGTACGGCTTTTATAAAAGATAACAACCTGAACATGATCTTTGGTGAGATACACGTTGATCTGCACAAAAAATATGTTCGCTCAGGCGAGGGGGTCAGCAACAGTCGTTTCGCTTCTAATGTAGAACTAGCCAACTTTAAACTTGATACAGGCAATACAAGTAAAGTCGGCCAACATGATTGGCAGCTACAACCTTTTTCGGGTGCAGAGTTAGTCAACCAGCGTCATGATTGGGTTCGTATCAGTCTTGATCAGAATTACGACTATATTCAGGAAGTTGCTCATAAAGATCAGTTGGAACAGAAATACCTTTCCAACGAACAAAAAGCACAAGAGAGCCAACAGCAGAATGCGTTAGAAGAGCGCATTAAAAAACTGGAACAGGCCACAATTCAACCAGCGGTCACGAATACCGTTAAACCGTCCTCCGTAGAAGCACGCCTTCGCCAACTCCAAGAGTTGTATGAACAAGGCACTATTCCTGAATCAATCTATCTGGAAAAGATGCGTTCCATCATCAGCGAGCTTTAAGCCCTTAGGGAACAGGTTTAAGCACTTAGCTCCAATTTATTTAAGAGAAGTAACATGAAAAAACTTTTTATATCTCTACTACTTGGCTGCTCCTTTTTAGTCGTAAACAAAGCGGCTGCGGCTGAACAACCCGATCTGCTGATTAAGTTACAGCGCGATATTTTCACCGAAATGATACGTAGCCATGGACCTCAAATTGAAAACCAGACGGTCCTGAACTGGTGCCAGCATAATGACCTGGCTGACGAAATCGGACTCACGGTAAATGGCTTAAAACGTGCTGTTTATGACTCATTTATCGTTGCAGGTAGTCAGAATGTACAAGCCACTGAGATCGCACGACAGATGAGTGATGACGAATGGGATCTCTACAACAATGCGTTGTTCAGCGACATCAGGCACTACCGGACGGGGATAAAGAAAGGCCTTGAGATCTCTCTAGCAAACAAGCCAGCAAGGGAGAAGTTCTGCAAACAGGCCGAGCAGCAAGCAATGAAAACAGCCCAAACCATCACTCATTAACAGGGACCACTGGAGATCTTTACCATGCTAAAAAAACTGACCTTACAACTTTCTTTGTCTCTGTTACTCCCTCTCAGCTGCTCAGTGATGGCTGATAACTTAAATCTTGAAAAACAGTGGCAAACCAAGAACGAATTAAAACAACCTGAATCCGTCGTTTATGACATTATGCGTCGCTCCATCTACGTTTCTAGCATCAATGGTGAGCCAGATGCAGTGGATGGAAATGGATTTATATCACTTATTGCCAATGACGGAAAAATTGAGAAACTGAAATGGATTGATGGGCTCAATGCTCCGAAAGGCATGGCGATGCTTGGTAAAAAGTTGTTCGTCACCGACATCAATGAACTGCTGGTGATTGATGTAGAAACCGCAAAAGTAACCAAACGCTTCAAAGCGGACGAGAAGAGTTTTCTTAACGATATCGCTGTAACCAGCAGTGGTGTTATCTATGTAACTGACACCGCGACCAACCGCCTTTATCGCCTCTATCAGGGTAAATTTAAAACTTGGCTTGAAGATCCAAGACTAGAGAACCCTAACGGTCTTTATATCGATAATAAACACATCATTGTTGGCAGTTGGGGCAAACCTACCGAGGGCTGGAAAACCGATGTTCCCGGTCATATTCTGCTGATCTCTCCTGAAGATAAGAGCATAAAAGACTTTGCGGATGGTAAGCCAATAGGCAACCTGGATGGCCTCGCTAAACGCGATAACAACAGCTTCCTGGTAACCGACTGGATGCAAGGCAAGCTCAAACTGGTGAAATCAAACGGAGAAGTAAGCACCTTACTAGAGCTGGGTCAGGGAAGCGCTGACATGCTCTATCTACGCAGTAAAAGACTCCTTCTGATTCCACAGATGCAAAAAGGCAACCTTGTCGCCTACTCCATCAAGAAATAAAGCCACCGGATCACTGAGGAGCGAATACTACTGTGTCTTACAAAAATTATATTTCTGCTAGAACAGCAGTATTCTTTCTCCTCTGTTGGTTTTTACAGTCAGTTAATCTTGTAGCTGCATCCGAAATCCCTCTCTCTCCTGCTCTGCAGAAGCTTTTTCCCAATGCCAGTCACATGCATCAGGAAGACCGTGACCTGAGTATTATTCCGGTATATCGCTTTGGTGATATCGAAGGCTATGCGTTTAGAACAGCTGAACTGTTCCCTGTACGCGGTTATAGCGGAAAGCCTATCGATATATTGATCGGACTAAACCCGCAAGGTCATTACACGGGTTTTGAGGTTCTTGAACACTATGAGCCCATCTTTTTGAAAGGAGACGGTCCACAAATATTAGTCAGATATATGGAACAGTTGATCGACGTTCCAGCATCCAACAATATTTATGTTCGCGGCGATAACCAACAAGAGCTAAAAGGCAGTGGAAAAAGCACTTATATCGACGGTATCACCAGCGCTACAGTAACCACCGGTGGCATCAATACAACCATTACTAAAGCCGCACGGGCAGCTGCTCGTGCAAAAGAGCTGGCAGGATATGCGGCTCTAAACAAAAGCATTCCTAAGCTCGACAGTTTTAAGGTAATGTCTTTTGATGAACTTGTTGAAACAGGTCTGATACAACACTGGCCTATTTACCAACAGCAGATTCAGACAGCTCAGTTAGACAAGAAGCTAGGCTACCCCAGTCAGCCAGTTGCCATTGATAACGCAAAACCCATCACCGAACTCTATATTGCATATATGAGTCACCCTTTGGTCGCGCGTAACCTGTTATCTGAAACCGAATACGCAAACTGGAAAGACCAAATCAATACGTCAGATCAATACCTGCTGCTTCTCAGTAAAGAGGGTTGGCAAGGGCAAAACTTTTCAAGGTTCCTGAAAATCAAACAGCGTGGTGCTGAAGTTATCCACAAGCCTGTATCACCTTCAGGCATCACCGAGCAATTAAAGTTACCTGATAATAACTGGCAAGAAATCTCACTGCTGCGTGTGCCGTTGGTTGCAACATTTGACCCTCTGAGCCGAACCAACCTGGAGTTTATAGCGAGTAAAAAAGCAAAGCTTAAAGAGATTTACAGGCTACCTGAGGAACATTTCAGCCAGGATTTAAGTGCTGAAGATAAGGAAATTCCTCTATGGAAACAGCTATGGCAACAACAACAAAATAAGATAGCAGTACTGCTTTTAGGATTAACTCTGCTTAGCGTTCTCTTTATCAATCAACACTATGCTGTTCTTGATCCAGGTAGGTTCCATAAAATACGGTGGGTATACCTGACTTACACGGTATTGTTCATCGGTTTTTATGCCCAGGGCCAGCTCAGTATTGTAAATGTTCTAACCATTCAACACCTTCTGATTGACGGTTCATCTCTCGATCTTTTTTTACTTGATCCGATCATCTTCATACTGGGTTGTTATGTACTGATCAGTTTAGTTTTATTTGGGCGCGGTCTTTTCTGCGGCTGGCTATGCCCGTTCGGTGCGATTCAGGAGTTTGCCGGATTGCTGGCGAAAAAGCTCAACATCAAGCAATGGAAGATCAAACCTAAACAACATAACCGCTTACAAAAGCTTAAGTTCCTTCTGCTGTTAGCCATTATCGGTGCTTCTTTCTACTCTCTGACATTAGGCGAAACACTGGCAGAACTGGAACCATTTAAAACCAGTATTACGATGTATTTCGTCCGCGAATGGCAGTACGTTATCTACGCCATCATTCTGATTTTACTCGCACTCAAAGTGCATAAATTCTACTGCCGTTATCTCTGCCCACTCGGTGCCTGTCTGGCAATTTTAGGTTCGATACCTGTATTCAATTGGCTAACCCGCAGAGCCGAGTGTGGTTCTCCCTGCCAAAATTGTCGCATGAACTGTGAAATTGATGCCATCAGCAAGCAGGGAAAAATCGATATGAAGGAATGTGTGCAATGCCTTGAATGCATTGTTATTAATAACAATCCCTCTCTATGCGCAATTGAAGTCGCTGCTGATAAGAAAAGAAGGAAGGCACAAATGATAGAAGCTGTAAGTGTAGATTGTTCAAGTACCACTTCCTGATACGTAGTTTAAGTAACGCTGGAACTCCAAATAACTCAGATTAGAAAACAATCATTAAAGTGAGCATTCACCAAGAAGAAACACTAAGCCAACAGCTGAGTCGAATATTGCAGCGAAATATTTTACAGGGTGCGATTTCACCAGGGCAGAAATTGACATCGCAACGTCAGTTAGCAACTCAGCACCAATTGTCCAGAGCTACGGTTAGAGAAGCGATCCAGGATCTACAATCAAAGGGTTTGGTAGAAACCTATCATGGCGGGGGTACAGTCTGCCGTAACCTGTTGGAACCTATGTTTGACTGGCCACAAGAGCACAATGTTGATGATATCCAATTGCAGAAGCAGGTAATGGAGATACGCGCTGCGCTGGAAGGGGAAGCAGCGTTCTATGCAGCGTTAAGAGCTACCGAACAGCATCTAGATCGAATAGGTCTGGAATATAAGGAAATGCAGACGCGTAATAATGGCAATACAACGCTGACTAAAGCAAAAGCAGATCTCAATTTCCACATGATGATTGCGGAAGCCAGTCACAATTTTTTTATTATGTCTTTCAGCCAAATATTCTACAACCGTTATTTCAATGCCATTTATGCAGTATTGGACAATACCTTAAAAAAATGTGGGCGTTACCCGGATAGTATTGCTGCCCAACACTCTAAAATTTACCAGGAAATTATTAATCGAGACCCACAAGCAGCAAAAGCAGCGGCTATAGAGCATATCGACTTTACACGAGAACTATTTGAAGAAACTGAGTAGCTCATGGCATAGCACTTGCTATCAATTCAGATAGACACTCTGAATAGGGTAAGACCAATTAATACGATTTCCTTTTGCCGCTTATGCGGAAGAGCTAATTTACAAAAAATCACACGAATAGCTTGACTACTTTTGTTCGGAAAACACAAGTAAGTCCTTCTCTATGAGAAACACGTCACTACTAAAAATAAAGGGGCCATAAGGCTGATGTCTAAAAAAATTATTGATGTGGGTGGTAACAAGACAGAATCCTCTGGGATTAATTGTCGTGATATCACTGAAAAGAATGTAGGTCTCTTTGTGACCTGTCTTGTAAATACAATGCGCCCATCGGTGGGTTTTGCTGCACTTAAGCTGTTAGAAGATGCTGGCTGTCAGGTTGATGTCCCGGACCAGCAGTCGTGTTGTGGTCAGCCTGCATTTAACTCGGGTGACGACGAAGGTACACGCCAGATTGCCTATCAAACGATTCAGCAGTTTGAAGCATATGACTACGTTATTGTACCTTCTGGCTCTTGTGCAGGCATGATCAAGAAAAACTTTGTAGAAGTTTTTAAACAGCAACCTGAATGGGAATTACGTGCACAGAAGCTTGCTGATAAAACTTACGAGTTACTCTCCTTTCTTGTCGACGTTTGTCAGTACCAGCCTCAGGATGTTGAGCTTAAAGGCACTTACACTTATCACGATAGCTGCACCGGTTATCGCTCACTGAATGTGTATGAACAGCCACGAAAAATGCTGTCGCATGTACAGGGCCTTGAGCATAAACCTCTCCATGGTCATTCTGAATGCTGCGGTTTTGGCGGTACTTTCTGCGTTAAGTATTCAGAAATTTCCAACGCTATAGTTGAGGAAAAAACTGAAAACATTCGTGACACCAAAGCGGATTTTCTTCTCGGTGGTGACATGGGTTGCCTGATGAACATGGCTGGAAAATTAAACCGTGAAGGTCATACCAATATCAAAGCATTACATGCTGCAGAAGTACTCGCTGGCATGGCATCTAATCTGCTGGGAGATAAGTAATGCATGCAAATAGACCAGAAGATTTTGAGCAAAACGTCAGTCAAGCATTGGCACAACCAAACCTAAAGCCTGTTATCAGAAGAACTACCGATAAAGCGGAAGCAAAGCGAGCAGAAGCAGTCGCAAACTTCCCTGGTTTCGAAAATGCACGTTTGCAAGGCCAGAAAGTTAAAGACCATACGATCAAGTATATGGATCACTATCTTGCCGAGTTTGAAAAGAATGCAACGGCTCAAGGTGCAATTGTGCACTGGGCAAGTGACGGAGAAGAAGCGTCGCGCATTGTCTTAGATATATGCAAACAGCATGAAGCTAAAAAAGTTACCCGTAGTAAATCCATGCTGGGTGAAGAGATAGGGCTTTCCCATGCTCTGGATAATGCTGGTATCGAACGTGTAGAAACAGATTTAGCTGAGCATATTATCCAACTTGCAGGCGACCCTCCTTCTCACATTGTCTGGCCTGCGATGCACCGTAGCCGCGAGGACGTTATTAAACTGTTCCGTGAATACCACAAAGATCCAACATCTTCAGAAGAAATAGTTGAATTGGTCAGAAGTGCCCGTCGTGATTTACGGAGTAAGTTCTTAACTTCAGATATAGGTATCAGTGGTGCAAACTTCCTGCTTGCCGATAGCGGTTCAACCTGTACGGTAACCAATGAAGGTAATGCCGAATTAACAACAACTCCGCCGAAAGTACACATTGTCACAGCGGGTATAGAAAAGCTTGTTCCTTCCATGGCACATGCGGTACCGCTACTAAGGTTGCTAACCCGCTCAGCAACGGGTGGTGAGATCACCCAATACATTACCTTCCACAACGGTCCGAAACGTAAGAACGATGCGGATGGGCCTGAAGAGTGTCATATTGTCTTGGTAGACAACGGCCGTACCAAAATGCTTGCAAAAGGTATGGAGGAAATGCTGCGCTGTATCCGCTGTGGTGCATGTATGAACCATTGTGTCGTCTATAAACATATCGGTGGGCATGCATACGGCTCAGTATATCCGGGCCCAATGGGATCCGTGTTAACACCACATATGAACAGTTTAAAGGTAGCCAACAAACAAACCCATGCATGTACTATGAATGGACGTTGCGAAGAAGTTTGCCCAGTTAAAATACCACTGCCAAAACTCTTACGTTCGTTACGATCCCAGTCGTGGGAGAAAAAATATGAACCATTAACAAACCGTGTTTTTGTTACCGTTTTTTCTCAACTCGCTAAACGCCCAAAACTGTTCCAGCTATTTAGTAGCTGCTCCCTCCCTTTTATGAAGCTTTTCAAACGAAAAGGATGGATACATTCCATGCCGATGACTAGCGGATGGACAAGAAACCGTGACCTTATTGCACCTGAATCGCAGACTTTCATGCAGCAATATAAAAAAATGAAAAAGCAGAATTGAGAGAAAAGCCATGAACGATAGAAATAAAGAACTTGCGAGTCGTGAAGGTATTTTTTCTGCCATTCGTGATGCAGCCCCAACCGCAAAAGCAGATGTAGATACTATACAGCAGGAAGCACTGGCAATACTTGAAGATAGTATAGATGCTCGCCCCTCATTATTGGCTGATGAAGCTGCCGATGCCATGGTAAAACGTATTGAAAAAGGGCTGGTCATTGGCACCAGTTGTCAACGTATTGAGTCATTAGATGAACTGCCCGGTGCGGTTAATACATTCTTGGATCAATACGGTCTGGATAAAGCATTACAGGTTCAAAAGGCTCCACATTTACAAGATTTGAACTGGCAGGGAATGACTACAGATGTAGATATCAAAAACGACAATAGCGTGGGCCTTTGCTGGGCTGAACACGGTATCGCAGAAACTGGCTCTTTTGTTGTTTACTCCAGCCCAGAAATGCCTGTCCTATTGAATTTCTTACCTCTGTACCTTATTGCAGTAGTACCACGATCCAAGATACTCCACTACATGGATGATTATGCACTGATTGCTAATGCACTCGCCGCCAAGGGAGAAACTCCACGTAATCTTTGCTTAATATCTGGTGTAAGTGGGACTACAGATATAGAGGGGGTACTTGTTCAGGGAGCTCATGGACCTGAAGTGCTTAATTTGTTTATAGTAGAGAACCTGTAGTTTTTGATTAGTTGCTAACATCTTAGTGGATTTACCTATAAGCGAGGAACCTAACTTCAGGTTTCTCGCGACTTATCCCAGGCAATGGTCTTCATTGTTTAATCGCGGATCAACCATTGCAATAGGTAAGTCTAAGGTTCGTGAATTTTGCTTCAAGCAAATGATATGTGTAAGTTAATAACTCTCAGTGTTTACTGCTACCTCCTTCAACGAAAGTCTGCAACGCAATTAATGTCGTTTCTGTAGCATTGTCAGCAGTTCCAGATTCTATGAGTTCATAAATTCTACCTCGCTGAACTTCTGGCTGGACCGCTCTAATATTAACTGAATTATAATTTTTTTAGGCTTAATACATCATTCTAGCAGCTGGTTGAACTTGAATGTTTCCCAAGCTTTAAGAAGCCCTACCTGACTATCCTCTCGATTCAAAACAGATTATACAACTGTAAAAAAACTCTTTATTACAAAGCCGTCGCTTGAGCCTTGGTAATGACATCAGACCACCACTGCATCATCTCTCTTCTCCGTTCTAAATAACTAGCGCGATTGTATGTCGCACGCACCTGATTTTTATCGGTATGGGCTAACGCAACCTCTATAAGGTCGGGCTCAAAGCCCTGCTCATTTAACGCGGTACTGGCGATGGAGCGCATGCCATGAGCGGTTAAACGCCCCTTGAAACCCATTCTCTTTAGAGCAACATTCACAGTAGAAGCATTTGCTGGTTTGTGAATCGAAAGATCGCTGGGAAACAGGTAAGAGCTGGTTGAGCTAAAAGGCCTCAATTTTTCTAAAATAGCTAAAGCCTGATTTGACAGTGGGATGACATGCTCCTTACGCTTTTTCATTCTTTCAGCAGGAATAACCCAGATTTGTTTATCTAGATTAATCTCATCCCATTTAGCTCCTGCGGCTTCACTAGGTCTTGTCATCGTGTGTAACTGCCAACGAATTAGATACCGAGTCACAATTCGAAGATTAGCGTCAGCGACCTTGGCCATCAGAAGCGGCAGCTCTTCAGGCTTAAGCGTCGGGTTATTGGTTACAGATGGAGATTCAAAAGCATGCTTAATACCCGCCAAAGGGTTCGACTTAGCGAGGCCTGTATTTGTAGCAAACGTCATTACCTGATTCAAACGCGAACAAATTCGCTTGGTCATTTCCAGCTTCCCAGAAGAAGCAAGCGGCTTTAGAACATTGATTACTAAGGGTGCTGTAATATCAGAGACTGGATGATTACCTAGCTTGGGAACCACATGGTTAAGCAATGAGTTGATTATATCGTCTGCGTAATCAGGACTAATACTTGTCTTTTTAATCTCAAACCAAGCATCAATCACAGCTACTAGGGTATTCGATTGCTGAATCATTGCTTCATGACGGTCAATGTCACGTTGCTGCTTGGGGTCGATACCATCGGCAAGAAGCGATCTTGCTTCAAGCCTCTTTTTTCGTGCATCAGCAATAGAGATTGCTGGATAGCTCCCAAAAGATATGTTGGCGCGTTTCTTTGTATGTGGACGGGTGTAATTGAAGATCCAAATTTTCGACCCGTTGGGTTTTACTCTAAGCGCTAATCCATCGCCATCTGCAAGGTTATATTCCTTGTCATTGGGTTTTGCATTTTTAACTTGAGTATTGGTAAGAGGTGCAGTCTTTCTGGCCATTGATGTAACACCACCTTTGTAACAACTCTAACGATGTTACATACAGTGTTACTTAAATACTGAGATTTGACAACATTTGATGATACTTCTTGAAACATGAATTCCGAGTAAATTCACTTAATTCAAGGAGTTAAGGTACCTTACGACACCTGATGAAACTTAGTAATGGCGGTCAGGGAGGGATTCGAACCCTCGATACTACCAGCAAAACACTAACTAATTGATTTAAAAGAGATACAACACCTTCCCAGATAACAAATATACCAGCGCTTTGTACCAGCAGTCTAGGAAACTATCCAACCCAAAATCATCTGCGCTACCGATTCAACACTTGTTAGATAGGCAAGGATGAACATAACTAAAGGAAGGGTGTATTCAGTGATGTGACGAGTAAACAACATCACTCGAGCTAAAGCTGCAATGTTAGACATGAACATTGCACGAATCCCTAAATCAAACTGAAATTTCTCGATTAATCCTCCCGCCCCTTCCTCGTTGAGAAGAAAGTTGACCGCACCTTGACTCTCAAAAAGACCATTCTCATAGATCTCCATTCCACGATGCTGTAGTACCAAATTTTTATCGGATTCCGCAATTATCCGTTTATAACCTTTGCTCCCTTTGAATATCCGATAAGCAAAATACCGAATAAAAGGCTCCCTCAAATTTAAAAAATCTCCCTTCAGTCCCTTATCTCCCATCTCGCCAGAGAACTGAACGAAACGGATCAACCAGTAAACTAATAGAACCCACATGAAAACGCTGAGTAATTCAGGGTTCTTAAATACAATCTCGTTGCCGAAGAAATTAATTTTCTTTAGTTCAATACCAGCTAATTGGTAGAGACCGACAAATACAGACATCATCATTAAGTTTCGTCTTTGACGTACAAATCCATCATGTAATTTCTCAGACATATTCCCTCCTTTGAGTTAGGCGACTTTATAACACAGAATGAAAATCCAAAAAAAATCTGTCACCACTTTTTATTAAAAGCTGAAGCAAATTCCCCCCCGTACCCCTCCTCTAAACGTGGCAGGAAAAGTTGAATTCATAACCTTGGTATTGGACAACTAAGTTTGAGCACCCCTTCGCCTAAAAACCACCCTACATCACACAATGCAATTATGTGACTTAGCGAAATACCATGAATGCTAGAGATAGCGATTGACCACCAGCTCTACATCACATAAAGTAAGATCGTATCATTTTGTGTGACTTAGGGTTTAAGACCATGAACGAAGTAGAAGCAGTAAAGACCAAGGACGATATTCACATGGTGTCCCGCCTACTGGAGAAACACGGTTCGTCTGATTACAGAGACATCTGGGAGCTTGGGATCAACGCAGCGTTACGCATCTCTGACCTACTCTCTCTTAAGTTCTCTGACGTTGAAGGTCTTGAAGTCCTGAACCTTGTTGAAGGCAAGACTAAGAAGGTACGCAGCATCAAGCTTAACTCCAAGGCACAAGAGATCATCCAGCGTCGACGCAACGACAACCTTGCAGACGTCTGGTTGTTTCAAGCCAAAGGTAACAGAGCGCGTAGCTCAGAGAAGGCTATAGACCGCTCTACAGTAGCTAGGAAGTTCAAAGAGATTGGTGACATCATCGGCGTACAGCTTGGGACTCACTCTATGCGTAAGACGCGGGGCTATGCGATGTGGTCAGACGGTGTGCCAATCGAGGTGATCTGCAAGGTGTTGAACCACAGCACTCCTGCAGTGACTATGAGATACATCGGAATTGAGAAGCAGGACATCCACCAGTCATACGATGACTATGTGCTGTGATTTGTATATACATTAACTGTACATTTGATATACCACGCCATAGATAAGAATTAGCTATGGGAACACTTAGACATACACTTAGTCCTCTATGAGCTAACCCTACGCCACTGTGTATACGGTAGACGTAGGGCATAACCTACGCTCATATTAGTAGTTATTACTTTAATGATAACTAACTTAAGCAGACCTTCTCCCGACCTCAGTAGGCACAGCGTACAACCACCAGTTCTTAGTGCTTCCCATAGCCAGACGCTTAGCCAGCCTACAGCTCTTACCTAGCTTGATTGTCATAGGTAATAAGACCACATGGTTTCATGGTTCCTTGTGGTCAGACGCATAGTAGGCTGGCTGTAGGCTAGTGTCTTACCTACTGTTTTCGCTCTGTGAAACATTACGTTTCACGCTAAGCCTTTCACTGTCTCTTTCCCTGTTGTTTTCATCGCATCTGACCTACCGCCTGCTACAGCGAGATAGCCTGTCAGCATAGCCTAGAGCGCAACAGACAGTTTCTAAACGACGGCTCCGGTCATAAAGAACAAAGCTGCCCAAAATGACCGCTCCGGTCAAAATGGGCAAACGGCCTTGAGTGCGCAAAATGACCGCACCGGTGAAAATGCACAAGAAGAGCCTTGATGCAAAAAGTCCTGAGGACAAAACGCATCGGCTACAAATGAGTGGAACGCTGAGAAAGACAAAGCTGCTCAGAATGGGCGCACCGTCGAAAATGAGCAATCAGCTAGCTGAGACAAAAACACCTGAGGTGCAAATGTCCCAAGAGTCTGACCTACCGTCCACACCAGACGAACACGACGAAACACCAGAAGACGACGTGCCGTTCTTCGATGAGTCTGAGTTAGACACTTCACCAGCGTTCAACCCAGCCGATGCCTTCCAGAAAGCATTGGACGAGCACGAAGAAGAACGCTGATCGAAAATGTCCTTAGGACAAAATCGTTCAATGATATGAGTCTAAGACCTACAGACGGAAGTACTCAAAATGCGCCATTGGCGGAAAATGAGCAGGAGGAAGACCGTCCGTCTGACGCAAGATGCCCAATGAATCAAAATGTCCTTAGGACAGAACGACTCAACCCTGAGACCTTTGAGTCTTCCATACCTATCGCCTTGGATGGCTCCAACTCTGGCGTACAGCACTTGTCTCTAGCATTCCGTGACCCAATCGGAGCCGCAGCAGTTAATGTGCTACCTTGCGACAGACCAGCAGACATCTATCAGATGGTCGCGGATAAGACCATTGCGACACTTGAAGAGATCGTGGAGAGTGCGAGAAATGACCGCTCCGGTCAAAACTCGCAGGAGGATGACCGTCCGTCTGACGCTGAGTTAGCTCAATGGTGGCTGGACTTCGGTATCACACGTAAGACCTGTCCAAAATGCGCCATTGGCGGGAAATGGACAAGCCTAACCATCTGATACCCCACGCCATAGGAGAACTATATAACTCTCCGCTGTCATGGTGTTAACGACAGCCCAAGCCCTGAAGGGCTAGATTGAGGGTAGCTTTGTCGAGCGGTTCATTCCGCTTCTGCATGAAGACCTGCGTAAGACCACTTTGAGTTTCTCTCTACTCTCTAAGTGGCTGCAGGTCTTTATTTTCAAATGTTATATAGCTTCCACCGCCCGCCCACCTCATCGACGAGATCACCAACATGAAAAACTCAGCCTACTTGGGCGACACGACTGCACAGCGTGTGCTTCTACGTCTCCCTCCCGATGTGATGTCTATCATCCAAGACAAACAAACCAAAATGGCAAATGAACGAAACGTCAAGCGCGTCTCGCGACCTTTAGCCGTCACTCAGCTACTACGAGAAGCCAAGAGAGAAGGTCTGATTTAAGGCCCAATTTGGCCCGATTCTTAAGCCACAAGCCACGTTCGACACCTCTTCCATACCTACCCACAAGGAACCCAAACCATGAAAACAAGACAAGCTGTCATCACCATATTTGATGACCTTCTGTATGAACTCGCAGAAGACCTAACGCATAACCAGCGCGAGCTGACGATCACCGAAACGAAGATTCTCAACATAGCACCGAAGACTTGCCGCGATGTCTTCTTCAAGAAAGTCGGTCATCTGATTCAACCAGCATAACAGCACCAAATTGACCCGATTCTGGAGCTAGAAGCCACGTTCAGCTCCTACCCCAAGCCTACCTACAGCCCACCCAAGGAACCCCAAACCATGAGCTTAAGACAGCCAATCAATAACATGTGCAAAGCATGTATCTACGACGAGAACTCCAGTGGCACTTGGAAGCAACAAGTCACCGACTGCACTTCTAAGAGCTGCCCACTCTTCAATGTAAGACCCACAACTAAAACCATCCCAACTAAGCAGGAGCAAACACAATGAACCCATTCGACGAACTAAACGAAATGCGCCAAGAGAAATCAGGCGTACAGATGGACAAAGAACACGCTGACAACCGATATGTACAGAAGCGAGCACTAGAAGACGCTGCCCGTATCGATCCGAACAGCTACCACCGAAGTTCTAACGGTTTGATGGAAATGTCATCGACCTACCAGCCGAACACTCTGATAAACATCGGAGGCGCTGAGACTACCGTTGAATCAGCAATAGCTGCGGGTCTGATTACTTCAGAAGTACTAGGCGCACCACTTGGAAGCTACAACACTCTTCAGGAAGACCATGAGCAAACCCATGATGACGAGGTATACGAAGTCGATGACTACGAAGAGGATAGCTATGACGAAGACAACTTCGACATCACCAACCTAAACCAAAGCTACAGCAGTGATACCCGTAATGATCTGCAATTCATGGATTCAGTTTTAGGCAATGAGGGTTATAGTGCGCTGGCGTTTACTGCATTCTCTGAAGGTCTGGACGGCTCCGAAGAAGCCATTGATCGACTTGTAGCGGCCTCAGGTATGAATCGTGACGAGGTCTTAGATACGGCGCTCAACGCGATAGCAAACCAAGCAACGATGGTCGCTGACAGCTTTGAGACTCTCACTGGTTACCAGATCGACTATGATCATCTGATGTCGTACCTAACCTCTTCGGCCCTGAGCAACGCTGAGCGTCAGACACTGCGCCACGCTATGAGCATAGGTAACGGTGCAATGCTAGGTCAGCTTGCGGCGAAGTACGCCCAGTACAACAACTGGAACTAAATGAAGAAACTCAGTGATGGCCTTGGGTTCAGCAGAAGCAGAAAACGCTATCAAGAGCTGCTACAGCGAAAAGCTGAACGGATCGCATCACTGAGAACTAAAGGCCAACACAGAGAAGCAGACTTAGTGATGTTTGATGGTCTGCCTCAGTGTTGGCGTGAGGTTTACTTAGGGAGGGCTTAAGCCTTTCCTATTGTTTTGTGTGTAGCGCCTCGATGTCTTCATCAACCTTCTGACAAAGCCTGTCTGCATAGTCTTCTAAAGCGGCCTCATACATTTCAGACCATGAGTTGAAGCAAGAGCATTTCCGTATAGCATTATCCAGCCTTGTATCTTTCGTGTCTGGGAACAACGCTTTTTTACACTTACACTCCACAAGCATATCTCTGATGCTCGCAAAGCAACTGTGCTTAATTAAGAATGATTTTGGAAACAGCTTTTCTAACTCTCTACGATCTAGCGCATCGGCTGTAACTAAGTCCATAGCGTCATTCGCTCCATCTGGAATGATAAGAGGATGTCATCATCAATGATGAATCTACGACTACTGTACAAAAATAGATCAATTAGAAAGAATGAGAAAGTTTCGATGATTACTTAGGGAAGGCTTGATGCCTTCCCTATTGTTTTCGACCTGAATGCTTCAGCTCAGCCCAGAGTACTCGATGCTATCAACAGCCGTCTTCAACTCATTTATGAATGACTCAAAGTGAACGCCATAGTCATCACCGGAGGTTCTGCCGTCTTGATCTCGCCAACCGCCGATCAGATCAGCCTGTTCTTTAGGTATACCGAAGGCGCGTGTATTCGCCCTGAAGCTATGACGGAATGAATGGAAGTCTCTCATAATCAGCTCGTCAGCATCCGGTTTGAGACCTAGCCTCTCGATCAACGAATTGAAACGTTTACTAAACGTCTTGGAGTACGTTCCGTCTGATCCAAGCTGAACACATGGGAACAACTGCCCAGCCTCAAGGCTCTGCACATAGTCCAACAGGCCAAGCTCGATTAGAACCTGAGGAATCGGAACGACACGCTGAGAGTTATCGTTCTTGGTTCTCTTGCCACCATCAGTATTGATGTCAAAGCACCAGACACCAGCAAGCTGCTTAACGTCAGCCGTGGTCAACTGAAGTATCTCATTCGACCGCATGCCTGTAGTCAGACCGATACGAGGAAGCCAATAGTCAGACTTACGGTCAGCCTCAGTGGTCGCCTTGAAGATAGTTTCAAGCTCTTGCTCTTTGTAAGGTACACGCTTACGAGTGACACCCTTAGGTATTGTGATGCCTTTAGCACGATCTCGATCAGCCCATTCTTCTTGCTCTGCATGCTTGAAGAGAGACTTAACGAAGACAAACTTCTTCTTCACCGTACCGGAAGCAACTGTCGGAAGCTCTTCATTCGCAGCGACCTCTACTAGTTGATGCAGTGAGTAACCTTTGAAGCGTGGTGTCCGCGTGTAGTTCTTCGGAAGCTGCGCCAGTAGAACGCTGAACTCACGTAACTGCTCACGAGTTACTGCTGATGGATCAGTCTTAGCGCCGATAAACTCCTCAAGCTGACTGTAGATACCTAAGGCCTCACTGAGCGTTTTATCGTCCCAATCACCGCGATCTGTCTTGTACTGAACGAATGCCTTAGTAACTTCCGAAAGCGGCTTGTAGTCGAGAATAACGGCCATTTTGGGTACTTTAATACCCGTCTCAGTACTAAGCGGCTCAGACGCTCTGCTCGTGAACTCATCACTAGATGAAGACCAGTCATCGCACAGGCGATCTAAGGCTAACTTGGACAACTCACGGAAACGCCAGCAAATCTTAGCGGTTAGCTGTTGGTACTCAGAGCTACCTTCCTTAATAAGTAGATTGTTCTCTTTGAGCACATCGTCAACGAAGGGTCTCACCCAGCTCAACTGAGCGTCATAGCCAGCTTCAAGAGCATCTATGATCAGAGAACTTACATCATCCACACTGCCATCATCGAACTGTGCCACGTAAGAGCTTGCCGCTCCTTCGTTCTCGATCTCATGCACAGCAGACTGAAACCAACGTTGAGCCAACACTTCGATGTCCTTCGGTGTTAAACGCACACGGGAGCGAGCTTGTTCAAAGAGAGCTTGAGTCTCAGCGTAACGTAACGCAAAGATACGCTTAGCTTCAGCGAGGTTTTTAGTTCGTAGGGAAAACTTAATGAGAGACTTTCCAATCTGATCTTGGATGTCTTTAGGTACGCCGACGCGATGATAATAGATACCGCTGTCGGGATGTTTCCAAGGAGATGCCATGCAGGTCACTTTTTGTACTCCACGAGAGACGTGAAGCAACTGGATTCAGACTAAGTTTGTACCAGTCCTTTGTACCAGTCCTTTGTACCAGTCGCAATTTACTAGGCGACTGTAACTCCTTGAAACCAAAGAATACTTGTTAAAACAAGTACTTAGAATAGATGGCGGTCAGGGAGGGATTCGAACCCTCGATACGTTTCCGTATACACACTTTCCAGGCGTGCTCCTTCGGCCACTCGGACACCTGACCATCCTGCAATTAGTGGAACCTAACGACTCAACACCAACGCGGCGCGAATTGTATCACAGCACTGACTGACCGCAAGCAGTTTGGTAAAAAAAGGCAAATTATTTCGCCTTTTTTAATCGCTAATATTAAAGCTCCACCAGACTGTTATTCTTTGCGGTTGTACAGTTCAGTCAGCCAAGTAAACTGAAGTGATAAACAATAAAAAATCACATCTATTATGCAGCCTATTACAGATCTCAAAAGCACACTATTTAACTCGCTCTACCGCGCTGCTTTGATTAGCTGCTTATTTGCAGCCTTGATCGTATTTGCGTTGATTTTTCTCTCTATCGAAAAGGATCTTCGACAAGAAGGACAATACCTTGGACAGTTGGTATTCAAAGATCTGCGCCAAGCGATGAACCAAGGCACAAGCTATGAAGAAGTTAATCAGCTCATAGAATCGTTAAACGAAGATGCACCCGATATCACCTATAGCATGTATCGCGGAGCAGCCGTTCAGCAACAGTTTGGTGGTGATCGAGCAATCACCGAAGAGATAAGCCAGCTGTTAGCCAGCAAACAGGATGCAACTCAGATCGAATCGCTGGACCAGATACATTATTACCATGCTTTCAGATTCAAACAGGAGTGCTTAGCCTGTCATACCGAAGCACACCAAGGTGAGATAGCCGGCGTGTTGGACGTGACCTTTCCAGCACACAGAGTCCGCCTTCCTGTAAGCGAAGTTCTGATGGGTTTATTCTTAGTCTTCTCTATTACCGTTATCTCTTCCTACCTCTTTCTCTCTCGCGATCTTTTTGCCCATATAGTCAAACCTTTAAAACGCCTAGAAAGAAAGCTTAAAGAAACCGAAGGTCACCACAACCTTAATGAAAAGCTAGCTCTCGACTCAGAGCTAGAAGAGATCAATAGCATTGAGCACTCTTTTAACTCGCAACAAGCGTTATTACAGACTGCATTTCAGCAGGTAGAAGAGCTATCTATCTACGATAAGTTAACGGGAACTTACAGCCGGCATCAGTTAGAGCGATTACTCGATGAAGAGAGATCTAGAGCTGATCGCCAGAATCGGCCTTTAACCATCAGCATGATTGATATGAATGGCTTTAAGCAGATCAATGATGTCTTTGGCCATCATGCTGGTGACTGCATTCTGATTCACTTCTGCCAGATTCTATCCGAAAACCTGCGCACGACAGACAAGGTCATTCGCTATGGTGGAGATGAGTTCATCATCTTGTTACCAGACAGTTCGCAGGATGTAGCAAGTGAGCTTATTCAACGCATAGAAGAGATCGCGCACAGCAGCCCTTATCACTATAAAGGCCAAGGCATCATTGCGAAGTTTAGCTATGGCAGTGTGGAATACCCAAGCGAGTCCGATGCTGATGAAGCAAAAGATCTATTACAGATTGCAGATGAAAGAATGTATTCCGACAAACAACGTAGAAAACAGAAATAGCAGGGATAAAAAAGGCCCGGTTATAGAAAACCGGGCCAAGTAATACCTGGAAGGTATAAGATGTTTAATTAGTCAGCTTGACGACGCAGGAATGCAGGAATGTCTAGGAATTCCATGTCGTCAGTACCAGTCTTTTGCATAACTGGCTGTTCAGATTCTACTTCGCGGTGAATCTCAACTGGTTGAGCACGTTCTCTTGGCTGGGAATCACGAGCAGTTCGCATTACTGCCGGCAACTCTAGCTGATCGAAATCAGACGCAGCGCCCGCAGCCGTTGCAACAGCAGACGCTCGACCTGTGCCTGTGTTAACAACTTCTACATGCTGCTGTTCAGCTCGCCCCAAGCCTGTTGCAACCACTGTCACTGTAAGCTCGTCAGTAAGCTCAGGATCAATAACAGTACCTACAACGATAGTGGCGTTCTCGGAAGCATACTCTTCAACGATGTTACCCACTTCCGAGAACTCGCCTAAGCTCAGATCAAGACCAGCGGTGATATTTACCAAAATACCACTCGCCCCCTTCAGGTCTACGTCTTCTAGCAAAGGACTATTAATCGCAGCTTCCGTCGCTTCAGTCGCACGGTCTTCGCCACGGCCACTACCGCTACCCATCATCGCCATGCCCATTTCAGACATAACGGTGCGCACATCCGCAAAGTCGACGTTGATCATACCCGGACGGATAATCAGATCAGCGATACCTTGCACCGCGCCTTTCAATACATCGTTACATGTATTGAAAGCATTAATCAGACTGGTGTTCTTACCCAGTACTGGAAGTAACTTTTCATTAGGAATGATGATCAAAGAATCAACATTCTCTTTCAGTTCCTGTATACCTTCGTCCGCAATTTTAAGGCGCTTACGACCTTCAAATGAAAACGGCTTAGTTACTACAGCAACTGTTAAAATACCTAGGCTGCGCGCAACTTCAGCTACGATTGGCGCTGCACCTGTACCTGTACCACCGCCCATACCAGCCGTGATAAATACCATGTCCGCACCATCTAGCATTTCAGCTAAACGCTCACGATCTTCAAGTGCAGCCTGACGGCCAACTTCTGGGTTTGCACCCGCACCAAGACCTTTTGTTAGTTCGCCACCGATCTGGATAACTGTTTTAGAATGCATGTTATCCAAAGCTTGGGCATCAGTGTTTGCACAGATGAACTCAACACCATCAACTGCAGAGCTAACCATGTGCTGAACAGCGTTACCGCCGCCACCGCCGACACCTACAACTTTAATTACGGCGCTTTGAGGAATGCTATCCGCTAACTCAAACATACCGATCTCCTTCCAGATTATGCGCTTTTATAATTGAACAGCGCTTAGTTATTTTCTATTCCGATTAGCCTTTGACTGGGATCAGAAATTGCCCTGAAACCACGTCTTCATCTTGCTTAGTACGCTTGCCTGTTCGACCAGTTCGATCTCTGCAACCTCAGGTTGTGCAGACTCGCCGCCCTGATCTTCATGCGCGTACTGAAGTAACCCGATACTTGTTGCAAAAATTGGGTTACCTAAAATATCTTCCATTCCACGAACACCATGCGGTGATGCCAGACGAACCGGCATGTGGAAAATTTCCTCTGCTAACTCAACCGCACCTTCCATTTTGGAAGTACCGCCAGTTAACACAATGCCCGCCGCAACCAGGTCTTCAAAACCGCTGCGACGCAACTCTGCTTGCACTAAATTGAAAAGCTCTTCATAACGCGGCTCAACAACTTCAGCAAGCGCCTGACGCGACAATGTGCGCGCTGGACGATCACCGACACCAGGCACCATGATGGTTTCATCAGGACCTGCTAGCTGCGCTAGAGCACAAGCATATTTAATCTTTATCTCTTCCGCGTGCTGCATAGGTGTGCGTAAAGCCATCGCGATGTCATTAGTCACCTGATCACCCGCAATAGGGATCACAGCGGTATGACGAATCGCACCACCTGTAAAGATCGAAATATCAGAAGTACCACCACCGATATCGACCATACAAACGCCGAGTTCTTTTTCATCTTCAGTCAAAACGGAGTAACTGGATGCAACTTGCTCCAGCACTAAGTTATCAACCTCTAAACCACAACGGCGTACACACTTCTCGATATTCTGAGCAGCATTCACCGAACCTGTAACTAGGTGAACTTTGGCTTCTAAACGTACGCCCGACATTCCTAGTGGTTCACGAATACCTTCGGAATTATCGATTTCATATTCTTGCGGCAAGATATGCAGAATCTTCTGATCAGCTGGAATCGCTACTGCACGGGCAGCATCGATTACGCGATCAAGATCGTAATCTGTTACTTCACGGTCACGAACAGCCACAATACCGTGAGAGTTAAGGCTATTTATATGACTACCGGCGATACCCGCTGTTACAGAATGAACTTTGCACCCTGCCATCAATTCAGCTTCTTCTACTGCACGCTGGATAGAACTCACTGTTGATTCAATATTCACGACCACGCCTTTCTTCAGGCCGCGAGACGGATGTGAACCAATACCAACAATATCGATTGAGCCGTCGATATTGATCTCTCCCACAAGGCAAACCACCTTGGAAGTCCCAATATCCAGCGCAACGATCATATTAGAGTGAGCAGTCATATATTCAGCGCCAACAATATTATTTCAAGCAACCTTAATTTTACTTATAACTAAAAACAAACCAACCTTTTTTCGATGAATTTTTTTAAATTCTGAAAGTTTATTTGCCCGTAAAATCAATTCGTAAAAAAACACTATCTTTTCTTATCGGCACCTCTTGGAAATTGTTGAGAAAATTTTTCCTATAAATTTCAAACAACTACGCTCACTCACTCCAGCATCAAATTTGATTGATTTAAATATAATCAACCGTTTCAATAGGTTAAAAAAACAACAAAAATCAAAATTCATTTTTGATTATTTAGCTATAAATCAAAAATTAATATTGATTAATAATAAAAATATCAAAATTTAATCTTGAATAATCATATAAATTCAATATTTAATTTTGATCATTTACAAATACATCAAGATTAAATATTGATTATCTCCCTATTAATTAATGCTCATTAAATAACCAATAAAATCGTGCAAACTTGTATGAATTTTGTTCAACGCGCTCAAATTCGTCTCTAAAAAGCAATGATTTCTTGACGGTATAAGACGGATATTCAAACCCAGTAAACAAGCTCAAAGCAGGACTCTGCAGAGAGCCCTGGAGAGCATAAAGGGGATACAACTAAGAAAGGGGCAAATAGCTCAGAAAGAGGCTTTTTAGTAATGATAGGCGCTATCGATTTCACGCCAATTTGAACCGCTGTTATCTAAGTAAGTACGAATGGTAGTTTCACCATCTGCAAGGTAGCTATTGTCGAGAAAGTTATTCAAAACAGCCTCTCCCTGCGACGCTGCCGCTTTCAAGCAGAAGGATAGATAACGCGGGAATGGCAGAATATCGTTTCGCCATAGGTTACCCGCATAAAACTGCCCTACACGCTCATGATATTCTTGCTCGTTCCGGCATTTACTATAACGGTAGTGTTGATCAGTTGAGCCTGTGCACATTAGCCCGGTCGAGCTTTGACCATCGGCAAAAGTTTCTACTTCCACCCAATTAAACCGATGTTCACGTTCGAACAGCGCTTCGTACTCTTCTTGAGTACATTCAAACTGGCTGCAAATAATCTCACAACCGGGCGCAGGTAAAGTCGAGCAGGAGGCCAACTGTAAAGAGTCAGGATCAGCCTTATGCCGACTGATAAACACCACACCGACTTTATTGAAGATACGTTTGTAACCGAGAACGGTTACGATCCTGAAGTTCCTGAGGCCAGGGATGGTTTCCCTTGCTGACGTTTCAGATAACAGAGAGCCATATCCAACAATACTTATCATATAGCTCCCCTATCAATATTACTGATCAGATTCTAAAGCGCGCTCAACAAGCTCAGTATTAAGCTTCTTCTTGCCATCTGCACCAAGGCTTTGCAGCATGGTCACCTGACTCACCAAATTACCACGCCCCGTTGATAGTCGCTTATTCGCGGTATCAAAAGCAGCTTGTGTTCTTTGCAAGTTACGCCCTACTTCATCCAGAGCGTCAATAAAGCCAACGAATTTGTCGTACAGCTCACCACCTCTGCGGGCGATCTCTTGAGCATTTTGATTTTGATGTTCGTAACGCCAGATATTGTGGATAGTTCTTAGTGTCACCATCAATGTCGCAGGACTCACCAACATAATGTTGCGATCAAACGCTTCTTTAAACAGATTAGGTTCTTTCTCTAATGCCAACAAGAAAGCGCCTTCCACAGGAATAAACAATAGAACGAAATCGAGAGAGTGAATACCCTCTAATCCTTGGTAAGCTTTATCGCTAAGTCCTTTTATATGACCTCGCATCGAGATCAAATGCTCACGCAACATGCGCTCACGCAAATCTTTATCTTCAGTTGAGCAGTATTGTTCGTAAGCGGTTAAAGAAACCTTCGAGTCGACGATGACATCTTTGCCATCCGGCAGATGAATCACCGCATCAGGCTGGTAGCGTTTACCTTGAACAGATGCAGATACCTGCAGCTCAAACTCGTAGCCTTTGCGTAAACCCGATTCCTCTAAGGCACGCTCTAGTACAACTTCGCCCCAGTTACCCTGAGTTTTATTTTCGCCTTTCAGGGCTTGAGTTAGATTGATCGCATCTTCACTCATCTGCTGGTTAAGCTGTTTTAGATGAGAAATCTGCTCATAGAGAGCTCGACGATCCTTGGACTCTTTATCGTAAACATCTTCAACACGACGCTTAAACTCACCTAACTGCTCTTTCAGAGGTGTCAGCAGGTGCCCCATATTTTCTTGATTACTCTGAGTGAATCGTTGAGCTTTCTCTTCAAAAATACGATTAGCTAGATTCTGGAACTCTTGCTTTAACTGTTGGCGAGCTTGCTCTAACACTTGAAGCTTTTCAGAATGCGCTTCTTGAGTCGCCTCATACCTCGCTTCAAGATCCGCAATCACTTCATTACGATCAGCCAACTCAAACTTGGTTTGCTCCAAGCGTTTATCAAGCTGATGCTTTTCTGTAAGCGTGTCACGTAGTCTTGGTTCTAACGCATGTAAGCGCTCTTCGATACGTGCTTTTTGGATAGATACTTCATGATAGGCAGATTGCTGTGCAGCCAACTCAGTTTCGAGTTTAGCTTTTAACGAGATTATTGTGGTCTCGCTTTCAGCAACCTGCTGTAAGAGGTCTTCTTTTTGGGAAGTCAGATGCCTGTACATAAAGAAGAACAGGCATCCTGTAATCAATACGCCTAGCAGCAAACTATTCAGATCAAATGAAGCTAGCAGCTCAGGCATAGAAAATTACCAATAGAGATATAAAACGACTAGGGAAACCGCAGAAATAATCGATGACATAAACAGCGTTTTCAACTCACCCAGCATCGGCTGAAGAATAACTAAATGAACCACTGGGAAAGTGATAAACATACATAGCAGTGGGATCCACCAGTCTAGGTTGCTGAAACCGTACGCCATAGAGAACAGCAATGCGACAGCAGCAAGGTTACCCGCCATAACGATCGTCATCAAACCGTTACGTTTATGCGCGAATTCAGGCTTATCCTCTTCAGGTAGTTTATTGATAGCACCAGCGCTTAACGCACCAGACATAGAGAACACACCTGAGACTAGAAAAATGATAAGAGGATCGATACTAGGCACACTAAACTCCAGAACATTGCGGATCATTTAATAACTACGCCCATGTCAGATCTTTTTCAGGCGCTCATGGCGGGCTATTGTAAGGCTTTTCAGGCCCACTGTTAAGAAACGGCTCCCTTTTGCATCTATTATTAGATGAGATTAAAATCCCGCCTCAATTCCATGTACACGGATTTTTAATGCAGGTTTTCAAAAGCTTACGCAAACTGCTCAACCGTCATTTCAAGAACATGAAATGGCAGGCTGTATTGGCGCTGCTTCTATTATATGGCCTAAGTAGCTGGTTGCTTTTGGAATGGGCGGGTGAATCCAACCTCACCGGCTCGGACTATATCTACTGGTTAATCGTAACGGCTTCGACTGTGGGCTACGGAGATCTATCTCCCGAAACAGCAACAGGCAAAGCATTAGTCGCTTTCTATATTATTCCTTTCGGTCTTGGTCTATTTGCACTCGTCGTCGGTAAGTTTGCTGCATTCAGTGCTTTTCAGTGGAGAAAAGGTGTTATGGGTCTTAAAGAACTCAACCTCTCAAATCATATCGTCGTCGTTGGCTGGAACGAAGTTCGTACCCTGCCTCTTCTTAAACTTCTCCAGACAGAAGCTAAGAACAACCTTAATCGAGAGATCTGTTTGTGTGTCGCTGATGAGATGGAAAACCCGATGCCGGGCCATATCGAATTTGTTCGTACCGTTTCACTAAACGATGATGAAGGCTTAAATCGTGCAAATATTGAAGATGCCTCAACAATCATCATCGATTGTGCACATGATGATCAGACACTCAGCGCGGCTTTAAATATTTACAATCGCAATCCTCAAGCACACATCATCACCTACTTTAGGGATGAAAGCTTGAGCAATCTGCTTAAACAGCACTGCCCTACCATAGAGTGCACGCCATCTGTATCTACAGAGATGTTAGTAAAATCAGCGATGGACCCAGGCTCCAGTATTTTGCATCACGAACTTCTCAACACAACTACAGGTATGACCCAGTTTTCTGTTGTCGTACCTGAAGGTTTGCCTGAGATGTCTGTACGTGATCTATACGTGCCATTAAAAGAAAATTATGGCGCGACTCTAATCGCTGTTGATCTCGATAACGACGGTAAACCTGAAGTAAACCCTTCACTCGATAAACGCGTTAGATCAGGCTGCACTATTTATTACATTGCACAGTCCCGTTTAAAAGCTTTGGACTGGGCTGCAATTACCCAACTTTCATAATTTTTAGGAGTCTCGCATGGACGCTCTATTTATCGGGCTAATCAACTTTGCTATCTATTTCGGCCTTTCACTGGTTGCCCTACTACTATTCAAAGTCATCTATACCTTCCTAACTCCTTATGACGATTGGGCACTGGTTAAAGAAAAAAACATGGCTGCAGCCTGCGCGCTTTCCGGTGCAACAATTGGTTTCACCATTGCCCTAGCTAGCGCTATCAGTAACTCCGTATCTTTAATCGATTTTGCTGTATGGGCTGTGGTAGCGCTTGTCGCTCAGTTAATCGCTTATCTAGTTGTACGTTTGTTTATGCCGAAAATCACCCAACGCATCCAAGATGGAGAAACACCTGCCGGTATCGTGCTGGGTGCGGTATCTATTGCTATCGGTATCCTTAATGCTGCCTCTATGACCTACTAAGGAGGCATCAGGGATGAAACGTACAAAAATCAACCATCTGCAAAAAAGTGATTTTGCATTTGATGCTAAATGGCTGAAAAACGGACTACGTCTATCAGCTGTCGCTACAGGTGCTGCTTTATTATCCGGCTGTGATTCCGAAGATGGCTACATCTATAGATCGGTCACTGCATGTGAACTGGATAACCCAGGCTATGACGATAGATGTGAAAGCGCCTATCAAAAAGCCCTAGCAGATTGGAAACGCACCGCACCTAGATATAATAGTGAGAGCAACTGCGCTTACGATTTTGGTAACCACCAATGCTTTGAATACTCCCCCTACTTTATTCCGCTAATGGCAGGCTTTATGTTGGGTGAAAATCATCGTACCGAGGAAGATTTTGATCTCGACTTTGATCGACCTAGAGGCTTAGGCTATAGCACCCGAAGAGGCACCCCTGCTTTTCACCGTTGGGTAAGCTCATCCGGTTACATGTTTGGTGATTACCATAAGAACAAAGTTAAGGTCAGCTCCTCAGCATTCAAAGGCAGTAAAGGTAGTGCCCGTGTTATGGGGCGCGGTGGTTTTGGTAAAACCATCTCCAGTCGCTCTTTCGGCGGTTAACCTGTAGATGCTAAGAGTCACCTGCGCCGAACGTCCTGATTGGCGCGAAACTGCTGAACAATATGGCTTCCATTTTCATACTATGTATGGGGAGCCATATTGGGATGAATCTGCCTACTATCAGTTCTCTCTCGAACAGATAGAACAAGATATTGAAGCACCGACAGCTGAGATTCATCAGATGTGTCTGGCAGTGGTTGAGCATGTGGTAGGTAATGAAGAACTGCTGCGCCGCTTTCAAATCCCAGAAGCCTTTTGGGATGAGATTGCGCGCTCTTGGTTTGCCCGCGAAGATAGCCTCTATAGCCGCATCGATCTTTGTTATGACGGTAAAAGCCCTGCCAAATTCTTAGAGAACAATGCCGACACACCCACCAGCCTTTATGAAACGGGATTCTGGCAATGGGTATGGCTTCAGCAACAGGTGGATCGCGGTAAGCTGTCTCAAAATGCCGATCAATTTAACTCGTTGCAAGAGCGACTGATCGAGCGCTTCAAAGCACTCAAAGTTCGCCAGCCTTCTCGCTTACTGCACCTAGCAAGTTGCAAAGACACGATCGAAGATCGTGGCACTGTGCAATATCTGCAAGATTGCGCCCAACAAGCCGGCCTACTAAACGACTTCATCTATGTTGAAGATATCGGCATCAATGAAGATCAGCGCTTTGTCGATCAGCTAGGTAAACCGATCAACTGGCTATTCAAACTCTACCCTTGGGAGTTTATGCAACGGGAAGAGTACGGCGAATACATTGCTCAAAGCGGTACCACCTTTCTAGAGCCGATCTGGAAAAGCTTAGTCTCCAACAAAGCACTACTGCCTTTATTGTGGGAACTCTTTCCAAATCACCCTAACCTACTACCTGCTTATTTTGAAGATGATCCCCGTGCTGCAGAACTTACGCATTATGTCCGCAAGCCGATCTTCTCTCGCGAAGGCGCCAATATCAGCATCGTTAATCAAGGCGAAGTAATAGCGAAGGCCGAAGGGCCTTACGGTGAAGAGGGATACATCGTTCAGGCTTGTCACCCTCTGCCTAAATTTGGTGACAATCACACGCTGATCGGCAGCTGGCTAATAGGCGATCAACCCGCCGGTATTTCTCTAAGAGAAGATAAACACCCGATCACACAAGATCTTTCCCGCTTTTTACCGCATATCATCCTTTGATAGCGATGAGTCAGTCGTAACGCAATCAGGCTAGAAAATGGTATTATGCGCGGCAATATTTAGATAACGCCCAATAAAAGCTGTTTTTTTCAGATTGGGTCATGACTTTTATCACCCTCGACAACGTTAAACTAACGCCGTCGAACCTAGATTAGAGAAGATTTAAGTGGAATTTTTGGTTAACGAAGCAATTGAAGATTATGCCTTTCAAAGCACTACAGCTGAGCCTGAATTGCTGCAAGAGCTGATCGATGAAACCAACAAAAACATGGGCTGGCCGCAAAAGCTATCTGGCCGTTTAGTTGGCAGAACGCTAAAACTTCTTGCTCAGTTGCACCAACCAAAGAACGTACTAGAGATTGGTATGTTCACTGGCTATTCTGCTTTATCCATAGCAGAAGGCATGCCAGAAGATGGCAAGATCATCTGCTGCGAAACGAACCCTCGCGCAATCGACTTTGCCAAAACATTCTTTGATCGCAGCCCTCATGGCCACAAGATCGAAGTAATCTTCGGTAAAGCGATTGAAACCATCGAAACACTGGATATGGAGTTAGACTTCACATTCATCGATGCCGATAAGCGCAACTACCTAAACTACTACCACAAGGTTCTAGAAATGACGCGCCCAGGCGGCCTGATCATTCTGGATAACATGTTGTGGTCTGGCAAAGTACTACAGCCAGAATCTGACATTGATGACGTGTTAGTCGATCTAAACAAAGAGATCGCTGCAGATCCAAATGTAGAAAACCTATTCCTAACCGTTCGCGACGGTATGAATGTGGTACGGAAACTACGTTAATGCGACACCTAATCAGCGCGATTAATTCAGACGCGCCTCAGGTAGCGCTTAACAGCAATGAAGCTGCACCTGAGGAAAGCTATACAATCGAATCTGCAGATTCGGTGCTAAAGCTTTATCTCGATACCGATGAAAAAGCGCCTTTAATGGCTGCATTGCAACAAGTGCGTAATGCCATTATCGAAGATTTAGACCAAGTAGAAACTGTTGCTGAAATTTACGGTCTGATGTATTGGTTGCTAGCGGATCATGGCGTCGATAATCGCGGCGAATCTCTAGAAGAAACTGCCGATCGATTAGGCGATATCGATATTGAGAACGATACTGATCAATATGGCGAACTGATTTTCCACCTCAAAGATGCCGTAGAACGCTTGTACGATATAGAACTGGATTAACAGCACCGTTGTACGTTTAAGGGAGGCAGTATGCGCAGAGGTCATAAAATACTATGGGCGTGCCTCCTTTTAACTTTCACTTTTGTAATAGCCCTGCCTTTAGCCGCATACTTTTTCTCCCCAGTTATTGCACATAAAAGCCTGCAATATTGGTTGGAGCAAAATGACTTCTCCGCTGTTGAACTGGATATGCAAACACCTAGCTGGAACGAGCTGCATATCGCTAATGTAAAACTAGAAAAGCACACCCCTACTCAGATCATCAGTTATCAATCCAGCGATATAACACTGCAATTTAACCCTTACACTCTCTGGCAAGAACAGCGCCTCAAACTTCTATCAATGCCGCGCTCAGATATAAAAATCACCTACACCACCGAACAGAGCAGTGAGAGTAATAATGAAGTGGTAGATCTAGGCCAAGCGCTACCCTCGGTTTGGTTTAATCAGATCCCCATTGATGCAATTCGGATTGGACAAGTCACTCTTCGATTGGATTACCCAGAAAACCAGAGCGATTGGCAGTTTATCGGCGCACTACTGTTTGAAGACGACAAACTGTATAGCCGCGTTAAAGCCTTAAGAGACGAGAAGGATTTTGGTTGGGGCGACCTGAATCTGAACAAGCAAAATCAATTTACGTTTCGGTTGTTAGAGGATGAGGAGCCGTTCTTTAATATTGCAGGCGATCTCTCGTTTGATGACAAACTGACCTTAACATCCGCGCAAGAGATCCAACTGGCGGGTTTACAGAGCTGGCGACAAAAACTCGAATTGCACAACCTACCGATTCCTAAGCTAGAAGGCACGGTCAAACTTCAGGGAAAAATTCACTTCCCGCTACAAACCCGTTTCTCGCCAGATGAACTGTTAAAAAGTATCCAGATCGATCAAACCGGTAAGGGCAAGATAACCGCGTTTAACCCAATTCCGTCTCTAGAAAAAGCCTCTGCCGAATTAGAAGGTGCACTTAAATTTTCACTAAAAGAAGCTGAGATCACGCTTAACTCCGACACCAATATACAAGTCCCCGAGCTAAAACCCCCGAGCTTAAAAGAACCGATACAAAACCTGAAAGCGACCTTACAAAAGCCACTCGCGATCAAAGCCAATATAGGCCAACTGCTTTTAGATGGTGCTTTGATACCAGATGTATCACCTCTACATTTAGATATTGAAGCCGGTGCGATTGCGCTAGAGGGAATAAATGTTTCACCAATACGTTCTAAACTAAGCCTCGACTCCATTGATCTGGCTAAGTCTAATATTTCCGGTTCGATTACTATCACTCAGCTAAACCTGAGCCAAGGGAAAACCCAATTTCCACAATTGAAACTGAGTTCTAAATTCACATGGGATAAAGATCAGTTAAGCAATCGCTATCAGGTATCCAGCAACGCTCCTATAAAGCTAGATCTGAAAGGCCGTGCAAATACCACCTTAAGTAACGGCAACACTCAGCTAAATTGGTCCGTACAACCTATCAGCCTCAAAGGGATTGATCGCTCACTAGAAGCCTACGTCCCTATTCCGAAAGAGCTAAGCGTGCTTAAAGGCACACTTTTCCATAAAGGAAGCGGTAACTTAAAGAACGGCAAGTTCTCAGCACGAGTCAGCAACAGCATTAGAGCTACAGATCTAAGCTGGGATGAAACCTTAATTGAAGGGCTCAATTTAGATTCAACCTCCCGACTTTCCACCTCAGGTAAGTTACGCGATACAGGCAGCATTAAGCTGGGTCGGGTTACAACAGGAGTTGAAATCAAAAATGTGCAAACAAGTTATCAGTACCAGCAGCGAAAAAGCGGTGACCTGCTTAAACTGAAGGGTATGCAGGCTGAACTTTTTGAGGGTTTAATTAGCCTCTCAGATTTCGAGTTCAATCCAAGCAAACCCGATATCACCAGTCAGGTTAAGGTGGACAATATCGACCTTGGCGCGGTGATGGCTTTGGAAAGGCAGCAAGGGTTATCCGGTGAAGGTAAATTAGAGGGCAGTTTCCCTCTAGCTTACAAAGATAACGCTTTCACCATTACAGATGGTGTTATCAAAGGCTTAGCGCCTGGAGGCAAAATATTGTTTGAGCCGACCCCAGCAGTACAAGCCTATGCAGCGGCCAATATTGGCTTAAAGATGGCGATTGAAGCACTTCAGAATTTTCATTATGAAGAGCTAGATATAGGGCTTAACTATTCAGAGGATGGTACGGCCTTATTAGAAACTCGCTTAAAGGGTAGCAATCCAGATTGGCAAAATGGCCACCCGGTAGATTTCACGATTAATGTGGAAGAGAATATTCCTAAGTTAATCAAAACATTACAGTTTGCAGATAAATTGACGAAGACTATCGAGAAGCGTTACCGTTAACGCAGATTGAAACCAAATTTGAGGAACAACCATGAAATTAACCCATTTACTCCCACCTTTTGCGTTAGCAATTGCGTTGGCTGGTGTGAGCGGTTGTTCACCCCGCGTGGAAGTCGCGGTACCTAGCGAACCTATTACCAT
Organism: Neptuniibacter sp. QD29_5; assembly: GCF_047778125.1. Taxonomy (GTDB): domain Bacteria; phylum Pseudomonadota; class Gammaproteobacteria; order Pseudomonadales; family Balneatricaceae; genus Neptuniibacter. Next base: position 1,127,560 of record NZ_CP180556.1, on the reverse strand, counting down.
TAACCTCAATGTTAAAATTGAGCACGAGATTCTGGTCAAGGTTGATAGGGAAATTGATGAACTGCTCACAGAAAACAGCGATATTTTTTAAAGGGGTATGATGATGAAACAGTTTCGAACTCTATTCAGCATGATAGCCCTAGCGCTATCAATCATTGCAACACCTGTTTGGGCTATCTCTAAAGACGATGCTAAAGCTCAAGGTCTAATCGGTGAGCGTACCAACGGCTATCTAGGCATAGTAACGTCTAAGCCTACAGGCGATCTCAAATCTTTGGTTGCTGGCATTAATGAAAAACGCCGTGCTGCTTATGACAAAGGCTCTAAAAAAGCAGGTGTAGAGCGCGCAGTGTTTGAACTACGTATGGGTCAACGCCTTCAAGAACGCACACCTGCAGGGCAATTTATCCAGCTACAAAACGGCAAGTGGCGTAAGAAGTAATCGTAAACATATAGCCGATGGGGCGCGCGCCCTATTCGGCTAATTTTATCCAAATACCACTCGCAACAAAGAAAGGGACGTTCGAATGTCAGCCCATAGCCCAAAACTGATTGCAGCGTTAGCCGCTACCCTACTCAGTACAGGCACCGCATCAGCTGACACCATCGCCTCTTTAGCCAATGGCGCTAATGAGTCTAATCCATGGACGCTCAATCTTTATTTTGAAAATGATCTGTTTTCCGAAACAGACCAAAACTACACCAACGGCATTAAGGCTTCTTGGGTATCCCCCAATGTGAGTAATCATCTGGACGATCCCAACCTACCTGAGTGGGTAGGCAAAGTTGCCCCCTATTTACCAAGGTTCGATCCACCCAATCCAACTGGCGAGCCGATACAACGTAATGTTGTAGTCAGCTTAGGACAGCAAATCTACACCCCTGAAGATCTCGAACGCTTTACCCTCGATCCCAATGATCGCCCCTACGCTGCATGGCTCTACGGAGGGCTGTCTTACCATAGCCGTACCCGTCGCTCGATGAATACAGCAGAGCTAAATATCGGTATTGTCGGCCCATGGGCTTTAGGAGAAGAAGCTCAAGACTTTATTCATGATCTGCGAGGGTTTAAAAAGTTTAATGGCTGGGATAATCAGCTTAAAAATGAGCCTGGCATTCAGCTTGTTTACGAACATAAACACCGCTTTTTAGAAGGGCCAATTTCGCCTCTATTTGAGTACGACACCATCCTTCATGGTGGCGGTAGTCTCGGTAATATCGCGACCTACCTCAATGCCGGTGCAGAAGTACGTGTCGGTTGGAATCTCCCCCAAGACTTTGGCACATCAGCGCTACGCAGTGGGGGCGATAATAGCGCCCCAGGTTTAGGCGATGGACGATACCAGCGTGGTAGTCGCGATAACAATCTGGGTGTTCACGCATTTGTCTCTATGGATGGCCGCTGGGTGTTAAGAGATATCTTCCTTGATGGTAATACCTTTAGAAGTAGCCACTCTGTCGATAAAGAACCTCTTGTTGGGGAAACTGCAGTTGGAGTCGCAGCGTTATATAAAGGTTGGAAACTGTCGTTTGCCAAAGTCCATCGCAGTAAAGAGTTTAAAGGCCAACCTAACGGTCACTCCTTTGGCTCGCTCAGCCTAAGTTACTCTTATAGCCTATAAGCCATAGCCTCTTAAACAGACTCATCAAAACACAGATAATAAAAAGGCTCCAAACAGAGCCTTTTTGCATTTTATAATTCAGGGACAAAGCTCGTTACAACAGCTTCAGGATCTCATCTTTAGGCATAGGCTTAGCAAAGTAAAACCCTTGAAGATACTCACACCCCATCTGTTTTAGGTAATCGGCCTGTTCAAGCATCTCCACCCCTTCCGCGACTAATTCCATCTGCAGGCCTTTAGCCAAACCCACAATCGAGTTAGCTATGCAGCGGTCATTGTCGGCATCAGGTAAGCCATCTACAAACGATTTATCGATTTTCAATTTAGTAACTGGCATATGCTTTAGGCGCGAAAGAGATGAATAGCCCGTGCCAAAATCATCAATAGCCATGCGAATACCAAGGCTAGATAACGCCTCTAATTGAGAACGAACAAAAGCAGAGTCCTGACCGATCAGTTCCTCAACAATTTCCAACTCGATTTTGCAGGCAGGTAGATCGTGCTCCTGCAGCAAAGAGGCAATCTCTTCGGAAAGCGCGGCGTTATGTAGCTGCTCAGCGGCGATATTCACAGAAACCCAACCGACTGATTTTCCTTCCTGCTCAAATTTAACCAGATCTTCACAGGCTTTCTTCAACATCAAACTACCTAAACGTTCCATTAAACCCAGTTTCCGAGCAATCGGTAGGAATTCGCCGGGGGGTATATTGCCTTTATCAGGATGAGGCCAACGCACTAATGCCTCTAACCCCACGATGGTTTCTTTTTCTGCACAAAATACAGGTTGATAGAAAGGTACGAGCCGAGCTTGTTCTATTGCCTCGACCAGCTCATTTTCGAATGAACGCTTACTTTGTAACTGTACCAACCAGTCTTTAGCAAAATACTGTACGCCACCTCGTGTGCTCTCTTTGGCTCGCCGCATTGCAAGTTCAGCACAACGCATAGGGCTGGAGACAGGTTCACCCTCTATCGGGTAAATAACTACCCCCGTACTGCTACTGACATTGACAAACTCTTCATTACAGATTTTCAGCGGTGTACGACTAATCAGTTTTAATTGATGAGTAAGCGAATTTAATTGCTCAGTCTTTTCAAGATTAGGAATCCATACCGCAAAGGTATCCCCGCCTACCCGTGCCAAACGGCAATCGATCTGACGAGTTAGTTTTTCCAAGCGTCTAGCAAACGCCACGAGAAGATGATCAGCTACTGTATGGCCATATTGGTCATTGATAGAGGCAAACGAATCAAGTCCGATCAAAAGCAGCGCACTTGGATTTTCAATTTCCCCAGCCTCATGCTGATTAAAGTCCAAGCGCTTTTGAAACTGATTACGCTTTTCTAATCCAGTTAACGGATCATATTGCTCCAGAAACTCAAGTTGGGCACGGTCCCTCAACCACAACTCATGTTCATTAATCATCGAGATATGATCAGCAAGCGATGCTACATACGACATCTCCGCCATATCCCAAACACGCTGATCTCCCACCTGCTCAAGGCAGATTACACCCTGTAGTTTTCCTGAGGAAAAAATCGGAGCATCTAGCATCGAGCAGATGTCATTAGGAATAAGATAGGTATCAGCAAACTCTTTGGTACGAGAATCGGTGATCGCATTATCAGCATTGATTAAGCGATCTTCCGCGATGGCTCTGAAGTATCGAGGAAAATCTTCACGGTATAAAGCAGCACCTTGATAATATTGATCCGTTTCATGCAGATACAGAACTTCGCAGACAATCCGCTTAGCATCAGGATCCAACTTCCAAATGCTCACCCTAGAAACATTCAATTGCTCTGCACAAGACTGAATAATATGTTTTAGCTTTGAAATCCTAGGGTATTCAATAAACCCTTCCCCATGACTCAGTACTAATAACGACTTATGCAGACTAATTAACTTTTCTACCGCTGGCATGCCCCTTCCCTACAGTGAAAGTAACTAACTGATCTATATCTAAAAAATATCAGTGCTACTTACAATAATAGATGAGGATCATACATAACCAAGTGAATTGATGAGAATTACTCAGATCAATGTTGAGAGTATTAAACGTGCATATATGAAAACAAGGTTTCCTAAAATAAACTTTTGTCTATTTTCTATCACAAAATGAGCAAAAAACGGGTATCATTAGCCACTTTTTGAGCACACCATAATCAACTGATCACAGGTAAGTTAAAAATGCCGACACAGAATCAGGCTCCGCTTTCCGTTTTGGAGCAAAAAGATGCCTTTATAGCGCGTCACATTGGACCTTCCGCAGCCGAGCAACAAGCGATGCTTGCCGAGCTTGATGTAACTGATATGGATCAGTTGATCAGCCAAACCGTACCTGAGTCTATTATGCTCAAGTCACCGATTGGCCTACCAGAAAGCCGCTCTGAAGATGAGGTACTTGCGTACCTAAAATCTGTTGCGCAAAAGAACAAAGTAAACACATCGATGATCGGTATGGGTTATACCGACACGATCGTACCAAACGTTATCCTACGTAACGTATTGGAAAATCCAGGTTGGTACACGGCGTACACGCCATACCAGCCAGAAGTTTCTCAAGGCCGTTTGGAAGCGATCCTTAACTTCCAAACAATGGTGCTAGACCTAACAGGCCTAGACCTTGCCAACGCTTCCCTACTGGATGAAGCAACTGCTGCCGCTGAAGCGATGACGCTATGTAAGCGTATGTCTAAAGCGAAGAAAGCCAACACATTCCTAATCGATAGCAATGTTCACCCACAGAGCATCAGCGTTATTGAAACACGTGCTGAGCCTTTAGGTTACGAAGTCATCGTTGGTGACGTAAGCGAGTTGATCGATCAGCACGAAGTATTCGGTGTACTAGCTCAGTACCCAGGTACTTACGGTGATGTAAACGACTACGCTGAGCTAATCGAAAAAGTTCACAGCAAAAAAGCCCTATTCTGTGCAGCGGCAGACATCATGAGCTTGATCATGCTGAAATCACCAGGCGAGCTAGGTGCTGACGTTGTATTCGGTTCTGCTCAGCGCTTTGGTGTGCCAATGGGTTACGGTGGTCCACACGCTGCATTCTTTGCAACACGTGATGCATACAAGCGTTCTGTTCCTGGCCGTATCATTGGTGTTTCTGTTGATACACGCGGTAACAAAGCACTGCGTATGGCGATGCAAACACGTGAGCAGCATATCCGTCGTGAGAAAGCGACATCTAACATCTGTACTGCTCAGGTTCTACTTGCCAACATGGCAGGCTTCTACGCGGTTTACCACGGCCCACAAGGTCTAAAAACCATCGCTAGCCGCATCAACCGTCTAACAACGATTCTTGCGAAAGGCCTACAAGCGAAAGGCGTTCAGCTACTAAACAACAGCTGGTTCGATACTCTATCTATTCAGCTAGATAACGCTGAAGAGGTTTACCAGGCAGCACTAGATGCAGGTATCAACCTACGTAAGATTAGCGACAACAAGCTTGGCATGACTTGTGATGAATGCACTAACCGTGACATCATCAACACCCTTTGGGATTGCATCCTAGGTGCAGGTCACGGTCTTGATCTAGACAGCATCGATGCAGAAATCTCCGCTTCTGGTGAAACATCATTTGATGCTGCACTAGTGCGTGAATCTGAGATTCTTCAGCACCCAGTATTCAACAGCTACCACAGCGAAACAGAGATGCTTCGCTACCTTAAGAAGCTGGAAAACAAAGATATCTCCCTTGCTCACAGCATGATCGCGCTTGGCTCTTGTACGATGAAGCTAAACGCTACTGCTGAGATGATCCCAGTGACATGGCCTGAATTTGGTCAGATCCACCCGTTCGCACCAATGGATCAAGCACAAGGTTACAAGCAGCTAATCACTGAGCTAGAAGATCAACTAAAAGAGATCACTGGTTTTGATGCGATCTGCATGCAGCCAAACTCTGGCGCACAAGGTGAGTACGCGGGCCTATTGGCGATCCGTAACTACCACCAGTCAAACGGTGAAGCGCACCGTAATATCTGCCTAATTCCAACATCTGCACACGGTACTAACCCAGCATCAGCGGCACTGGCTGATATGAAAGTGGTACTAACCGCATGCGATGAAAACGGTAACGTAGATGTTGCTGACCTGCGCGCTAAAGCAGAACAGCACAAAGATGACCTATCTTGTTTGATGATCACCTACCCATCTACACACGGTGTATATGAGGAAGATATCCGCGAGATCTGCCAGATCGTTCACGATAACGGTGGTCAGGTTTACATGGACGGCGCCAACCTGAATGCTCAGGTAGCGATCAGCCAGCCAGCAGAGATCGGTGCAGACGTATCGCACATGAACCTGCACAAAACATTCTGTATCCCTCACGGTGGCGGTGGTCCAGGTATGGGCCCTATCGGTGTTAAAGCACACTTGGCACCATTTGTGGCGAACCACCCCGTACAACAGATCGAAGGCCCTAAAGCTGAGAACGGCGCAGTATCTGCTGCACCTTGGGGTAGCGCATCTATCCTACCGATCTCTTGGGTTTACATCGCACTCATGGGCGGTACAGGCCTTCGCGCTGCTACTGAAAACGCGATCCTAAACGCTAACTACCTAGCTAAGAAACTAGGCGAAGACTTCCCTGTTCTTTACTCTGGTCGTAACGGCCGTGTTGCACACGAGTGCATCATCGACATGCGCCCGCTTAAAGAAGCGTCTGGCATCACAGAAGAAGACGTAGCTAAGCGTTTGATGGACTTTGGCTTCCACGCACCAACAATGTCCTTCCCTGTGGCAGGCACATTGATGATCGAGCCAACGGAATCTGAATCTAAAGCTGAGCTAGATCGCTTTATCGAAGCGATGAGCACAATCCGCGAAGAGATTCGTCAGGTTGAAGCAAACGAGATCGACGGCGAAAACAACCCACTACGTAATGCGCCACACACTATGGCAGACATTATCGATTCTGAGTGGAACCGTCCTTACTCACTTGAAACAGCAGCCTTCCCTGCTGATCACCTGAAAGACAGCAAGATCTGGCCAACGGTTAACCGTATCGATAACGTATACGGCGACCGTAACCTATTCTGTTCTTGTATTCCGGTTGAAGATTACGCTGAGTGATTAGCGAAGCAGCCTAAAACTAAAAATGCCGCATCTGATGCGGCATTTTTTTTGGTAAGACGGGAATTGAGTTTTCTAATCGTTTACTAATAAAAGTACGGATTTAATAGAGAAGTCTAAAAAAAGTGCGCAATGTAAGACCTGATCCTGAGATTCCGCTTAGCTTTCTTCTGTATCGCGGACAAGGAAGTCATACTGCTCCATCTCATGGTACACATCTAGCAATTCACCATTGAGTTGCTCAAGGTATTCTTTTGCTACATGATAAAAAAGATCTTTTTCAGCATCCTTCAAACTAATTGAAAACTCACCCTTTTGTAGACGTTCAATTAAGCTGTTAAACGCTGATTTTACGGCATTAGGGTCATCATTTGATATGGGTATTGATATTTTTGGTTCATCTAAAATATCAATAAAACAACTGTCTTCAATCGTGACCAATTCAGCTTCAATTATTTCCATATATCTTTCCTCTTTCACCGAAAGCATTCTGCCCACCCTCTAATGTGGTCATGCTTATCTGCTTCCAATCCAATGCTTTATCTTTATTTTGTAAGCACACCAAACTATTTGAAAATGGATTTCCTGTATAAGTTCCATAACCATCTTTATCATGACATCTATAAATGGAATTATAAGGTAATGTTCTAACTGCCACATTAGCATCATGTGTGGATATAAAGACTATTTTTCCCTGTATTGCCTTGTCATTTATAAGTGGAATGATGACATCATTAATGTACTGATTTCCTAAACTTCTTTCTGGCTCATCCAATAAATATATTTCTTTGTTTTCCGCTAATTCACTATGCAAATTTAGCATTGAACGTTCCCCATTTGATGGGAAGTACTCTTCCTCTAACAAGGTGAACCTTCTCCAGAAAAGTAACAAATCAGAAAGACTTGAAATCTTATCAATATCTACAATTGAATTTAACTCGGTCACTGAATCAAATACATCATTAGATGTAGCTTTGTCTTTTATCGTGTTCATAACACGGACAAAATCTTTTTGATCAATCTTTCGTACACTTCTCATAGATAAGTATTTAGAATCATGAATATCTCCATTCTGAAACTTAAAACTAGTAGCACACTTCAATAGACCTTTATCAGTACCAAGAGCTCCAACATTTTCTATTTGATCCTGAATTTCTTTATTTATATTATCTGTTATTTTTTTAGCGTCTCTCCAGATATTTAATCTATTTGTAGCAAACGTCTTGAAACCTGTGTCACTGGGCTTACTTCTTTCGCCTGTTTTACGGGCAATTTCACTACGGAAGCATTGCGATGCGCTGTCAGTTAACTTTGCACTCTGCCAAGATGCAAAAATGTCCCAAGAAGCATTTTTTAACTTTGATGACAGCGAGTTTAAATTAGCAATCAGTTCATTTCGCTCTTCAACAGTCGTAACCTCATCCACAGGTGAATTAGTCCTTAAAAAATCCATCATATCTTGGACTTTTCTATGTGCAGCTGTGTACTCATTGAACTTGCTATCTGAGTTGTCAGAAAGGAGTGTAGGAAGATCCTTGATCTTCATTTTTTTTGCATTTTTATTTTTGTTTACAGAGTTAAAGAACTCACGATATTGATAGAGACTCGTAATATCAGATTCTTGGGAGTTTCTAATGCGACTAATTTCCTCCTTACAACAATCCACACCCTTTAAGTCAATTACCTCTTCTATATTTTTCCCTTTAATATCGAATCTATCCGCCAATTTATCAGGAGCTGATTCAAATACAGAAGCCTTTATTCCTCTATATGAATAATACTTTGCGATTGCCTCAAGGATTTTTGTTTTTCCAGTCCCTTTCGGACCAAAGATAATATTAATATCATTAAAAACTCTTATTTTAACCTTTGTATCATCTTCAAAGGGTTGCAGATTTAAAACTTCAGAGTGCTTACGATCAATAGCTGTATCTATAGCGGATACGTTTTTTTCAAGTAAAAGGCAAAAGTGCTCAAAGCTATCTACAGACAATCTCAATTCAGGTAAATTGACCACTTCATCTGTGTATTTATCCCAATATTGGACATCAGATCCATATATAGATGTGTGCCCGTGAGCAATAAAAATTCCAGCTGATATACTATTTGTCGCTTCTTTTATTACCCGTTTAGGGTTTACTCCTAGAGACAAAAGTTTATCAATACTAGCTTCGCTCATATCGGGCTTTTTACCCAAATAATGTGCCACATATAATGGTTCAAGCTTATTAAACAAATCTACTGTTTGTTCAAGTGATATTGTAAACTCGTCGGCAGAAATTCCCTCTGTTACTTGATTTACGATCTCTGAAAATTCACTTCTTTTTTCAGGAGAAACAATTACTATCAGGTGAGATCTTTTTTCATTATCGATCACATCCAACTCGATTCCAGGCCAAATTTGAGCAGCTCCATCAAGCTTTACTTCCATTTGATTAAACTGCTCTAAATCAAAAGCATTGTGATTCGTAATAGCTAAGATCTTTACATCTGTTGATTGGACAATCTTAGAAAACTTTTCAGGTGAGATCTCTCGTGTCAACGCGTCTCCCTGTTTTGTCTTTCTAGTATGAACGTGTATATCTATCTTCACGATAACCCTTACTATGATTGAAAGCTAACATTTGTATATACGAGGGCCAGCATATCTACCCTAACCGTAATTGGCTAAAACAGATGTAAGGAATTGAAAAGGAAGGATGAATTATGAAGTGCTAAAGATTCTTCCGTGACAAACCGCGCAAGCACTATATCCATTGATATAAGTAGTTCGATTTCCCGCGCTAGACTTCCATCTATCTAATTCACTTATTTTTTAACGTAATACTCTCGACAGCACAAGCTAGGAATACCTAGCTATTCGACTAAGAACCTATATTCTCCCCCAAATACTCCACCAGCATCCTAACCTTAGGCGACAGGTGTCGATTATGCGGATACAGGGCCCAGATTCCCTCAGGTTCTGGTTGGTAACTCTCCAGCAGCGGCACTAACCTGCATTGCTCGATATGCTCTTTAACGTAGTAATCTGGCAGTTGCACTATCCCCAGCCCTTTTAGGGCCGCATCTAATAGCGCTAAACCGCTATTGCAGCGGAAGCTGCCTTTAATCCGTACTTCCCTCTCTTGGTTTCCATCCAGTAAGCGCCAGTAATCCAAGGTGCCTTGTAGACAGTTGTGTTGATCTAATTCGGAAACAGAATCGGGTCGGCCATGGGCGTTGAGGTAGTCTTTTGAGGCGCAGATAAACTGTTGTCTAGCTCCCAGCCTTTTAGCGATCATGCTGGAGTCGGCGAGCTTGCCTAATCGGATCGCTAAATCATAGCCCTCTTCCACCAGCGCCACTTTCTGGTTGGTGAGATGGCATTCCACTTCGAGTTCTGGGTACTGCAGCATAAAGTCGTTGAGCAGTGGGATGATTTTGGTTTCACCAAAGGTGGTTGGGGCTGTGAGTTTTAGCTTTCCCTGTGGACGGCTTTGTAACTGGCTGAGTGCTCTTTCAGCGTCATCTAAGCCATCTAGCAGTTGGCGGCAGTGTTGGTAGTAGATCTTGCCCTCTTCTGTAACCGAGACCCTGCGAGTTGTGCGGTAGAACAGTTTTGTAGCAAGGCGCTTTTCTAAGGCACTGATCTGCCGACTCACTTGTGCAGTAGAGATACCCAAGCGCTGCGAAGCTACGGTGAAGCTTTCTGTTTCTGCTACCGCAACAAATTCTGTTACGCCCTCCCAGCCAAACATTATTACTGCCTCGTAAAAGTATTTTCATATTTAGCTAGATTATAGCGCTTTATGAAAAAACTATAATGTTTAGCACATTGATCCTTATTGATTAAAAACGCTGTCCTAAATAAAGAGTAGAGCCATGATTAAATCAAAAGCAGCTATCGCTTGGGGGCCTAATCAGCCACTATCCATTGAAGAAGTCGACGTAATGCCACCACAAAAAGGTGAAGTGCTTATCAAGATTGTGGCGACAGGTGTTTGCCATACCGATGCCTTCACCCTTTCCGGTGAAGACCCAGAAGGCATCTTCCCTGCAATCTTAGGTCACGAAGGTGGTGGTATTGTTGAAGCTGTGGGCGAAGGTGTGACCAGTGTCGAAGTGGGTGATCACGTAATTCCACTATACACACCTGAGTGCGGCGAGTGTAAGTTCTGCAAATCGGGCAAAACCAACCTCTGCCAAAAAATTCGAGAAACACAGGGCAAAGGCTTAATGCCAGACGGTACTACCCGTTTTTATAAAGATGGTCAGCCGATCTACCATTATATGGGTTGCTCTACGTTCTCTGAATACACTGTGTTGCCTGAAATATCACTGGCGAAAGTAAACAAAGCGGCACCGCTTGAAGAGGTTTGTCTATTAGGCTGTGGCGTAACAACCGGCATGGGAGCGGTCATGAATACCGCCAAGGTAGAGGAAGGCGCAACAGTTGCTATCTTTGGCTTAGGCGGCATTGGTCTGTCTGCTGTGATTGGTGCCACTATGGCGAAAGCGAGCCGCATCATCGCCATTGATATTAACGAAAGTAAGTTTGATCTCGCTAAACAGCTAGGCGCTACCGAATGCATTAACCCGAAAAACTACGACAAGCCGATTCAGGATGTCATTGTAGAGTTAACCGATGGCGGCGTTGATTACTCGTTCGAGTGTATCGGTAATGTCGATGTGATGCGCTCTGCCCTTGAATGCTGCCACAAAGGCTGGGGTGAGTCGGTGATTATTGGTGTTGCTGGTGCAGGCCAAGAGATCTCTACCCGTCCATTCCAGTTGGTGACTGGACGCGTATGGCGCGGTACTGCCTTTGGTGGTGTTAAGGGCCGTTCAGAGCTTCCTGATTACGTGGAACGCTATCTACAAGGCGAGTTTAAGCTGTCTGATTTTATAACCCACACCATGGGACTAGAGGACATTAACAAAGCATTCGACTTGATGCACGAAGGCGAAAGTATTCGCAGCGTTATTCATTTTGATAAGTAATTGTCTTAAGTAACCCTAACCGAAATCCACCCTGAGTCTATTCAGGGTGGATGTGAGTAAACTCAATGCAGATTGAAAATTTAGCTCAATTCAAAAGCTTTGGTGGTTGGCAGAAGCAGTATCAGCACGACTCCACCAGTTTGAACTGCAGCATGCGCTTCTCTATTTTTCTTCCGCCGCAAACACTGGCAGGGGAAAAAGTGCCTGTGCTGTATTGGCTATCTGGTCTAACATGCACCGATGAGAACTTTATTCAAAAAGCCGGTGCTCAGCGTATTGCTGCGGAGTTAGGTATCGCCATTGTCACACCCGATACTAGCCCTCGCGGTGAAGGTGTAGCGGACGATCCTGGATATGACTTGGGCATGGGTGCGGGCTTTTATGTCAACGCTACCCAAGCACCGTGGCAGCAGCACTATCAGATGTACGATTACATTGTGACTGAGTTACCTGCCCTGATTGAGGCGAACTTCCCCGTCACAGAGCAACGGGCGATTTCTGGACATTCTATGGGTGGACACGGCGCGTTGATGATCGCTCTGCGCAACCCTCAGCGTTTCTCATCCGTGAGTGCATTTAGCCCGATTACCAATCCAACCAACTGCCCTTGGGGTCAAAAGGCGTTTGCTGCTTATCTAGGCGATGATGCAGAGGTTTGGAAACAATACGATAGCTGTGAGCTGTTTAAGAACGCTAATAATTTTATGCCGACACTGATTGATCAAGGCAAGAAAGATCAGTTTTTGGATGAACAGTTAAAACCTGAAGCGCTATTAGCTGCGGCTGGGGATAACCCTGTGGAGCTGCGTTTACACGATGGCTATGACCATAGCTATTACTTTATTGCGAGCTTTATAGAAGAGCACCTGCGCTTTCATAAGCAGCATTTCACAGGCTAGCTTTCACTTTGATCTGCAGGCTTTGATTAGGCATAAGCACTCTTGTGCCTAATCACTTTTGTTACTTAAACGGCTTTTTTGCTTAACGGCTATTTCTCTAAACTGCTGTGAAGAATGCCGATCCAAACACTTGTAGAAAGAAAACCATTTGTCCAGCTTTGCCATTTAGGGGATAGACCCTTTAACTGCATCTGACCCAAGTTCATCCCTTTATCTTGCATCGCTTGAACTTCGGCCAACGTGCCTTCCAGCATCATTTTAAATGTCTTCAATTCAGCTTTATTTGATACAGGGCCGTGACCTGGAATGACAATGGTTTTGTCGTCTATTAGTTCAAGTACTTTACCTACATTCTCTGCCATGCGGGCAACATTACCGCCATTCTGGATATCTACAAATGGGAAAAAGCCATTGAAATAGTGGTCGCCCATATGGACAACATTCGCCTTTTTGAAAAAGACAACAGAATCACCATCAGTATGACCGCCAGCCAAGTGAACTAACTCAACCTCTTCATCATTAATATAAAGTGTCAGTGCTTTTTCATAAGTTATAGAAGGAAGCGCATGTTCAGGATAAGGCTCGGTTTTCATATTGAAGAGCTTAACCTCTTGAGAGGTTAGTAAACGTTCACGAACATTATCATGTGCGATAATCGTCGCATGATGACCAAAGTGATGATTACCCTCTGTGTGATCACCGTGCCAATGGGTATTGATAATATAAGTCAGCTTATCTTCGCCACCGAATTGCTGCAGGGTATTCTGTAGCGCTGGCGACATCGAGCGGTAGTCATCATCGATCATCAATAAGCCCTGCTCACCCGCTAAAAGTCCAATATTGCCGCCCTTCCCCCGTAACATCGAAATATTCTCGGTCAATTGCTGCACTTTAAACTTAGGGGATTGTTGGTGGTGATTTTCTGCGATAGCAGAGGTTCCAACAAACAAACTAAGCACTGCACCAGCAAGAATAGAGCGGATCAACATTATGATTACCTTTATGATAATTCGATCAAATTTGAGCTTACAATTCAGCTTACTATTTAGCTGACTATGGTGATTAACTATAGTCCATTACCAACAGCGCTACTGGCAATTTGCTAAGAAATAGAAACAAGTTTTAAGCCTGGTTAAACCATTCTTTACGAGACGCTCCATCATAAAAGCTCCAAGCAACAACCCGCGTTATCTTTTGGCCTTGGTGCATTTCGATGGTTTTCACTTTTTTAGCTCTAACCTTCTTTAAAGCGCTATATAGCTGAGGCAGATTTTCTTTTTTTGAGATCAAGCAACTAAACCAAAGTGACTGCTCAGCAAACTCAGCACTTTCCTTGATCATCTGCTTAACAAAAGCGATCTCTCCACCTTTGCACCACAACTCTGCCCCTTGACCTGCAAAGTTCAGTACTTGGTCTTTACCAGAGGATGGTTGTTTGTCACGGTTTAGATTTCTAATCTTCCGTTTAGTACCTGCTGTCGCTTCTTGAAGTGAAGCATGGAACGGCGGATTACACATGGAGAATGCAAAGCGATCTGAAGGTTTGATGATCTGCTTAAATACCTGTTGAGAGGATGGCTGTAGTCGACATTTAAGCTTCCCCTTCAAAACGGAGTTGGCTTTGACGATCTGTTCCGCACAAGCAATAGATACAGGATCAATATCACTACCGACAAACTTCCAACCGTAACTCTGACTACCAATCAGTGGATAGATACAATTAGCCCCTGTACCTATATCTAAACCCTGAACTTGAGCGCCTACCGGCACTTTTCCGCCATTAGATTCAGCTAAAAGGTCTGCAATGTAGTGAAGATAATCAGCACGACCTGGAATTGGTGGGCAAAGGTAGCCCTCAGGGAAATCCCAAAACTGAATATTGTACTCAGTACTTAATAAAGCCTGATTCAGCAGTTTGACTGCTTTAGGTTCAGCAAAACGAATAGAGGTTTCACCTCGTGGCGTTTCATAGGTGTATTTAGCCAACTCAGGAAATGCTTTAACCAAACGAGGAATATCATAAGGTGCAGCATGCGGATTGCGCGGATGCAGGCCCGATTTTCGATTGTTCTTTTGAGAAGGCGCTTTAGAAGATGAATTGTTTGATCTAGCCACAACGATGCCAGTAGAAGGTAAAAAGCAGGATTGTAACAAGATTATTGAGTTGCTGTTAAAACAACGAAGATAAAAGAAAGCCAGACCTTACCTTTCACAGACCCCGACGTATGTTCCCGGTAAGGACTGGCATCTTTCCAGCGAAAAAGAGATCCTCTCTATAAATTGGATACCATGCGAACACGGTATTCATTGGCAACAATGCGCCATTGTGGGACCTCATCCATAACGCCCACTTGATCTAGGTAACGTAGCGATAAGCTACTCGCCAGATCACATTCTCCTGCTACATCAACCGAAGGAAGCATAGCGTCCGCAACATGCACCGCAGTTAAAGGACTAAATTCTTTTGACGACGATAGATGAGGGACATGATGCAACATAACAGCTTCAACTACCTGAGGTGGTAAATTCCACAATGCCAATAAAGCAGCGGCAACCTCACCATGGAAGAAGCCACAAGCGGCTTTTTCTACCAAATAGATTGGCTTTTGCTTTTTAACTGAATAGTTAATCAATTTTTTATACTGAACAGGGTCATGGGCAGCCATAATCATGACCCCTAAATCATGTAGCAATCCCGCTAAAAAAGCTTGGTCTTGAACGGCTTTACTCGCACCGGCTCTTCTTGATATAGCTTGTGCTAGACGCGCGACTAACAATGAACGTTGCCCCATCTTCTCAAAGGAGAACTGATCCCAATCCTGTCCTTCTTTAAACTGATTATTCAATTGGCTGCTCAACGCCATACTTCTAAGGTTTCTTACGCCCAATAAAGAGATCGCTTCTCTCAGATCAGAAATTTGACGACTAAAACCAAAGAATGCTGAATTCACCTGTTTCATGATTTGCGCAACCACCGAAGGGTCCTGCTCAATGATCTCACTAATTTCTGTAAGATCTGCAACATCAGAGTTAACCGCTTCAGTTAGTTGACGATACATACTTGGTGGCGACGGTAAACACCCCACAGTTGATACATAGGTCTGCAGGGATGAACGATTAAGCAGCTTCACCAGCTTAATCTGGTACTCCAGTTCCTCAGCAACTTCTTTGATGGGTACGTTGTTAGGATAAATGCGATGTGCAATTTCAGAAGCTTTAGCTTTAAAGCCCGCATTCCAGAATTCTGCCCCTAGAAATACTCTCACTGCATGAGGCTGTATACGAGATAGCTTAGCCATCAATTCTATATCGACTATTGCACGCATCGAACAAGGTAGAATAACCGCATCGAATGTATTTTGTTCTAATTGGTCGATTAAGCTATCTTTAGAATCTAAACGAACAAATGCCCAATTAAATTCAGACCCTTCTATCTCATGGCTCCAAGCCGCTAAGCCGCCTTGCTCATCCAGCAGAGCGATTTTATATCTGGGCGAAGAGCCTTTATTGATAGTGCTCATAATCTTTACCTGCACATTTTCGATTAATCATTACTACTGTATCCAATCACAATTACTTTCTAAGCGTCAGCAACTGTTGATACCTTAATCCTAGTGCGAAATAACCTTAATAAAAGCGAGCTTTTATTAAAATTTTATCTAGTTTTTAAATGAAATTTTGAGGGTTGTTTAAAAAAATACACAACCTAAGGTAAATACAGGCTTTTCTATATTCATGTGTGTTTTGAATAAAATTTTATCTAGTTTTTAATGAGAAATTTTCACATTAAAAAATCAATAAAAGTAAGATTTATTATTGTAAAGGAGGGCTATTAGGGAGTTTCGCGGTATAGCTCTGCGATGAGCAAGGTAGCTGATTTAGCTAATAGTAACGCGGTTTCGACCCGCATTTTTAGATTGGTACAGCATTTTATCTGCAGTATTGAGTAACACATCTGGGCTATCCCCCATTTTGTACTCAGCTACCCCAAAGCTCACGGTTATATCGATTTGATGAGGAAAAATATGATCCTGAACTAACGCTCGTAGCTTATCGGCAAGTTTCTCGGCTCCAATAATATCCATTTCAGGCGTCACGAGCATAAACTCTTCACCGCCCCATCGACCTAAGATATCGGACTCTCGAATATTACTTTTTACCAGATTACTGACCTCAATAAGCACTTTATCGCCTACTTGGTGGCCACAGTTATCATTTACTGATTTGAAATGATCGATATCGAACAACATAACACAGAAGTTCCCCCCATATCGTTCTGATCGAGCAACCTCTGCTTTTATTACAGCATCCGTTTTTAAACGGTTATATAAACCTGTTAAATGGTCAGTCTGACTAATGCGCTCTAACTGTTTATTCTTCTCTTTAAGGATCTGGTTAAATTGTCTGATGCTTCTGAATCGAACTACAAAGATCATTGAGATAAGGAAAAAGACAACCAGTAACTGCCATAATAGAGTTTGATCAAACTTATTCTGTACCGTCACGCTATACCAGCGTTGTAGAATCTGGTTAGTTTTCTGTGGGGATAAGCCATCGACTGCTTTAGAAAATATACTTAATAGCAACGCATCATCTTTTCTCACCCCAACCCTCAAAACACTTTTGTACTCAGTAAAGCCTGCAACTTTTACGTTGTTAGTTGCAAGCTCCTGTATATCTCGCAGCATACTGATTTGAGTACCAATAGACGCATAAGCCTTACCTGTGGAAACCAGCTTAATTGCCTCTTTTTGTGTTTGCGTATACACCACTTTGATCAGAGGGTAATCCCGTCGAATAAGCTCTTCATAAATATAATTCTTGGGCATGGCCAACACTTTACCCTGTAAGGCAGTTAAGCCATCAATAAATAGCACATCAGTACGGCTAATTAGAGCTACCGCAGCTTTCACATAAGGAGAGGTAAAGTTAAGATAGGCGCTACGTTCTGGACTTTCGTTTAGCATCGATAGAATATCGCACTCTCTAGCTTTCGCTTTGTGCAAAGACTCACTCCAGCTTTTTGTCGGAACAAGCTGAATGTGGATGCCCATCATTTGGGAATACTCTGCCATAAAATCAGCAGACAAACCCACATGTTTACCTTTCTCATTGATGGCTTCAAAAGGCAACCAATCTGGATCTATACACATTGTTATCTGCTCTTTAGATGCGATGTACTTCTTTTCTTCTTCTGTGAAGGACAGCTGTTCGACCGCTAAAATATGGCTGCTAAATAAGAAAAAAAGAAGAAACCGGATCACGCTCATCTCACCCCTCATTGCCTTTCAAAAAAGGTTCTGATGGCCGTGACCAGATATAACATAGAGCAAAGATAATTGTGGCGATGACAGTTAATTTGAGGCCATAGTGGAAAGTTTTAAAAATCAGAGGATAACTAACCATAGCTAACATCATAACCGTTGCTAACCATTTAGCTTTTAAAGGTATAACACCATCCGTTTCCCAATCCTGGATAATCTTTCCAAATAACTTATTTTGCAGTAATGCCTGATGCAGCCTCTCAGAGCTTCGAGAAAAGCAAAAAGCCGCTACTAAGAGGAAGGGCGTAGTGGGCAGTAAAGGTAAAATAACCCCGATCAAACCTAGAAGTACACATATAAATCCGGCGATCAAATAGAGGGTACGTACAATCGTTTTTCTCAACAGATACTCCCTGGACCAAGCCACCTAGAAAGAATATATCAATACAGCAGTACGTATGTCGTGGACATGTATCTATAAGATAGCAGGAATTTAGTTTTTCAGGTTACAGAAAGTATTACTTTAGAGGAAATACCCTCTCAAAAACTAAACACCATTAGTTTAAATTTAAGGTAAAAGAATAAGGGACCTTGAAGTGATGTTATCTATCTTAAGTCCCCAGTTTCTTAGTTCATGACGACTTAAAATCATCTTTCCTTGGCTTTGAAAATGCATTGGTATTTGTGCGCTGCCTTTAGGTAACACTAGTAATTGTTTCGCAAGATTTGCTGCATCTTGGCCCATCAAAATGCCACTGACGACCATCCCAGCCATTACCTTTCCTTTTCCAATAGCTTGTTCATGAGCAGTTATTGTCATTACAGGTGAGTTAGTCGAAACCCAACGACTTAAATCGTCAAAGCTGACGTATTCACCATTTGATTCATGCATAGCTGCATAACCAGCTATCAAGATAAGATCATATCCTTGCTTCTTGCTGAGTTTAATTTGCTCTTTCCAAGCATCTGCACTCGAAACTCTGACAACATCTGCCCGAATGTTCTTAGCAATTCGGAAATTGGATTTACCTCCTAAGTCATACTGAAAAATAGCATCTGCAGTTAAACTATCTCCGAGTAAAATTAGAACTTGTCGCAGCTTTAAACGAGTTGCTCTGGCAAATTCTACAATTGAACGCTTAATCATCGGACGCTCAACTACCCCAGTAATATTCTTAGCACTAATAACCCAAGGATAATCACGACGAATATCCGAGTTAATACCGCAAAAAACTACCGGCGTGTTTTTTGCAATCTGCTCACCTAGTAATCGAAATCCATTATCATCACAAATAATCACCAAATCAGGCTTTTGTTCTTGAAATAGATTCAAAGCCCTTTCCGCACTGAACTTAAACATCCCTTTGGGTAAACGCTTCGTATCCATATGATGAACAAATAACTGATATTCGTCGCCTAACTCTTGCTTTACACCTGTAGTCAGATCTTCCACCCACTTCATCTCTTGATGGTAACTGTGGATCAGCATGATCTTAGTTTCAGCCACAGCTATATCTGCTGCACCTAAACTGACCAACAGCCAAAAAGTCAAAGGTACGATGCTTCGCATATCAATCCTGTATGCTATTCAATGGGTTACTTAATAAAATATAGATGATTATTTAAGATTGGGTGGGTTTATGAACTGCGATAAGGCAGTGGAGGTAAATTTAAAGCATAGCAGCGAGGAGGAATTACCTCCCCCTCTGAGCAAGAAGAATAATCTATTTACTAGAATCCCCCTCAAATTTTACTTTCTTTTTGCATTTAGCGCCTGAAGGTTATGCCCCATCTTATAAAGCAGCATATCTCGATCAATCGGTTTTAGAATCACCTCATGTATCCCTTTTTTCATCGCGTCTTGAGCAAGCTGAGTATCCCCCGGCTTTGCTAAAACCATAATGCGGGTATGAGCCATCTCTGGATCTTGTTTGATCTTATCAATAACAGAGATTGCACTCATATCCGGAAGAGTTAAATCAAGTAAAACAATATCTGGTTTCCAACTTTGTAGAAGTTTCAAGGAGTGGGTCGCGCACCCTGATACCTGAGCTTTGTAACCTCCGGAATCTAAGATCGCTTTAATCTGATCTCGTTGTTCACTTTCATCCTCAAGTAACAAAATATTACTATCGTCAAAAACAACTGTTTCACTGGCCTGTAACGTCTCTTTTTGCTGTTTAGTCAAATTAGTTGCGTGATCGACTTTCGCTTGAAGGCTCTCTTTTGCAGATGTTTGTTGTAACTGAACTTCACGGATATGTTGCTCCTTATGTTGATCGAACAAACTCCGCATATCTGCATGATGATCTTCATGCAAACCACCCTCTTGTATGATCTTCTCTTTCATTCTATCCATAGAGAAAGAAACAAGGTGCATAAGTTTTTCATAACTCTCAGCGTTAAGATCCGATATGTCTTCATTACATGAAATAATCTGATCAAAATACTCACAGAGGTTTTCGACTGAAAAATTATCCGCTCCAAAACTTTTATGGTCATGAAGCGCACGTCGAATAAACCGCAGCCTCAAAAGTAAATGATACGGATCGTAAAGTGGGCGGACTATAAAGTAGTCGTCAAATACATCCTTATTACAGATAGAAAATGCTTCTTTAAGATCCTCCCGACTACAGAAAACGATTTTCTTGAATAGAATCCTTTCAATATTTTTCTTAGCACTTAGGAGATGGAGGTAGCAAATTTCGTTCTCTTGAATGGTATTCAGGCCCATTAATAGCACATCGATTTTATGCTCTACGATCAATGAGAGAGCTTCTTCCTCAGTATTAGCAATATAGAAGCGCGGGAAGTGACGCTTAACCATATTACAAAGTGACTCTAAATCTGATGACTGCTTAATCACCAGCAAGATAGAAAAACGATGTTCTGAACTCATACTTCCCCCATAACTACTTAATCTTAACCTCACCCTTAGTACAGCTTACATTTAAAATTGAGCGTTCATTTTAAATTTAGGTGACATCTCCCAATATGAAAGTTTCTCCCTGGCTTTCAATGACAAGCATCACTTTTCCATCTATTTCTTGCTCTACAGCCATCTCAACGAGTTGATAAAACACATTACGATGGATTAACCCCTTCATTCCGAAACGAACATCAATATAAGGAGAGGGTTCTGAGGTTTCGCTACACTCTTCTACCCAGAGCGAATGGCCCTTGCCAATAACAACTTTATCCCCTGTAGTACTTACAAATTGATACTCAGGTCCATTTTCACCATTGAGAATATGAACTTCTGTCATCAAAAAGGGAGCATCCTCCACTTCGATCCCAACTTTCTCCACCGGCGTTTTCAAGAAGTACTTGCCTTCTTCTAACCACAATACTCTGGAGAATAGTTTAACCATTGCGGGGCGACCGATAATTGTTCCTTGGTAGAACCACTTACCATCGCGGCAAATGCGCATATCAATATCACCGCAAAACTCAGGATTCCATTGATCTAATGGCGGTATACCCTCTCCTGACTTTTCAATCACTTTACTTGCTTCAGATAGATCAAAACCAGGTTGGCTCAAACTCTCTACTCCCAACTTTTTCTTCAGCCTATTAAATTTACTCAACTCTAACTAAAAAACTTTCATCTTATAACTTAAACACATGAATAATATTAATTGTTAGAATAGCTAGCAATTACAGCTTAGATAGAAATTGAAAAACTACAATGAAACAGGATTTAAGAACAAAGTTTGCTGACGATCGCCGTGGTGTATATCTATTTGGTACAACACCGCCTAAAGATGGTACTGCAGAAGAAACCGCTCAAGGCATTGCGGACAAACTGCTAGAACGTCTGCAACATGTCGATTTTGATGGTCTGATTGTTTATGACATTCAGGATGAAAGTAGCCGTATCGACAAGCCACGTCCGTTTCCATTCATGCGTACCTTAGATCCACGTGCTTACTCTAAGCTAATCCGTGAAAAAGCAGATAAACCTGTTATCACATACAAGAGTGTGTCTCAGCGTGATAAAGAAGCTTTTATCTCTTGGTTAGATGAAGCTTGGAACGAATATGGAGTTCGTGACACTGTTCTTGTAGGAAGTCCATCTTCTGATGGTGATATCCAGCTTAGCCTTAATGATGCTTACGCTGCGCTTGCGGAGCACCCAGCTGACTTTCAACTGGGCGGAGTTACAATTGCCGAGCGTCACGCCTCTAAGCGTAATGAGCACGAACGTTTAGTCAGCAAAACTGAGCAAGGCTGTGAATTCTTTATCTCTCAGGCGGTTTATGATGCGCAAGCAACAATTGATATGTTGAGCAGTTACGCACGTAAGTGTCGTGAAGATGGTGTTAAACCAAAGCGCGTCATTCTGACCTTTACGCCATGTGGTAGCACTAAGACTCTAGAATTTATGGAGTGGTTGGGGATTTCTGTACCTGAAGCTACCCGTTTCCGTATCATGGATGCTCACAGCCCGTTACAGGAATCTATTCGTATTTGCCGTAACAACTTAGAACAGATTTTAGAAGCAGTAATGCCACTTGGCATCCCTGTAGGTTTAAATATTGAAAGCTTAACTAACCGTAAAGAAGAGATCGACGCTTCGATTCGTTTGTTCAAGCTTCTTAAGTCCGTTGTAGATCTTAAGCTAGCCGAAGCAGATATTTAATGCCCACCTAGAGTTAGAATAGAAAAAGGCCGCAAATATTCGCGGCCTTGTCTTTTCGGTCCTTCACATTAATGTTTTGTTTATTTTCAACAACATATGTGTCCGAGCGAGATCGTCTTGCACTTTGCGTTTATATTCTAGTGATTCGGAAGAAAGAGCAGACTTTTGCCTAAGCACAGTCCAATCCTCTAAATCGTTATTATTTTTCAGTAATGCTTTAAATGCTTCGGGAAAATCAGATTCCTGGTCTATACCAGAAATATCCACGTCTCCCTTTAAAAGAAAAACGCTCTCACCCTCTTTACACTGAACACGAGATTCACTGAAATTAAAAAGATGGGAAGCGTATTCTTGCGAAAAACACACCGGCATGTCTGCAACTTTTATCCCTTGAGGAGCTAACTGAAGTTGACCTTCAGTTTCATTTTTTACTGCAAGCACGTAGGTTGGTATTTTCATATCAAGCACTCCTTTCCTGTTTGAACAACAGTTTCTTCATCTATGAATCAACTCCCCCTGGTTCCATACCGGGGAACAGGTGCAAAAAAGATAATAACTATCATTTTTGACAGTAAGCAGTTTAGACACTGATCTATGCATCTTTGTGACAAAAACTTCATTTATTAATATATTTCAGCTCAATAAAAGAAGCATATGAGATCTAAAAACTCTCCATCCCCACTATTTCTAAGCCTTAAGCAATATTAAAAATACCTGATTTAGCAAGTTAACATATTAAAGATTATTAAAATCTCTAATAGTACCTATTGTGTGATATTTGTTGTTGCAAAACTGTTGCCCTAAAGCAACGGATTGTTGCAATTTTAACACTTGCTCAGTTAAGTAAAAAACAGTATTTTTGACGGACCGTCATTTATAGGTAATAGAAAAGAATATGAGCCCCAAAGTTATTCACGAAGCAGATTTAGAAGCACGTGAAGAAGAAATAATGCTAGCTGCTATACAGATCATCAGTGAATTAGGTGTAGCAGGGCTCACTATAGATAAAGTAGTAGCAAGGCTGCCTTACTCTAAAGGAACGGTATACAACCATTTTACCTGTAAAGAAGACCTATTAACCGGTCTATGCAACCGTTGTGTGAGACGACTAGGGGCGCTATTCGAACGTGCCTTTCAATATAACGGAAGCAGTCGCGAGAAAATGCTCGCCGTTGGGTACGGCTATATGCTCCATTCACAGCTAAACCCTACAGAATTTATGTTGGTTCTTTCTGCTAAGACACCGTCAGTTCGGGAAAAATCAACCGAAAAGCGTCAAGAAGAACACCTTATTCTAGAAAATAAGCTTTTGGGCGGCATGTTGGAGGTTATCTCCTCAGGCCTTGCGAGTGGTGATTTATCGTTACAACCCCACCTTTGCCCTGCGCAAGTAGCGTTTTCATTATGGTCAATGAGTTTCGGTACTATTGCCTTGCTTCATGAAACCCTTGATCGCTGTAACGTTAGAGCTGAAATGCAACTAGAAAGAGAACTAGTTAACCACTCAAATATTCTATTGGATGGCCTAAATTGGAAGCCTTATACCCAAGACCATCCGTGGCATGAGAGCATTCAGCGCTTTAAAACCGAACTTTTTGCTGAAGAAGTTAAACAGCTTCAGCAAAAGCAGTTGATGTGCAGTTCTGAATAAACTGCGATGAATTAAAAAACGCGGTGCTTGCACCGTTTTTTAAACCTTAGTTAATGACGTTTCGTCATTAAAAAAGAAATAACTAATATTGCTTAACCGCAATCAACCCCGCAAGGGCCCTTGGAGCAGGAAAATGAGAGATCGCCTTTTCCGATTCGTGTTGAACCACCCTATTTGGGTCGTTCTCTTCTCGATAATGTTCGTTGTTGGCGCAACTTAGGGCGCTAAAAATCTGGTCTTCAAAAGCGACTATCGCGTGTTTTTCAGTGATGAGAATCCTCAACTGACAGCATTCGAAGCAATGCAGAAGATTTACAGCAAAAGTGACAATGTTGCTTTTGTTATCTCACCCGAAAATGGTGATGTATTTACCCCTAAAACCCTTGCAGCCGTTCAAGAACTCACGACTGAATCTTGGCAGGTGCCCTACTCTACCCGTGTAGATTCAGTTACAAACTATCAGCACACTTGGTCTGAAGAAGACGACATGATCGTCGAAGATCTAGTACTAGACGCTGAAACGTTGACTGACTCGGATATGCCAAGGCTAAAAGAGATCGCTGTTAATGAACCATTATTGGTAAACAAGGTTATCTCTAAAGAGGGTCATGTCACGGTTGTAAACATCACCGTACAGCTACCGGGCGTTGATCCTGTAGTTGAAGTGCCTCAGGTTGTAAGTAAAGTTCGCGAAATGCGCGATAACTTCGTTCAAGCTAACCCAAATCTGAAAGTGCACCTTTCAGGCATGGTGATGATGAACAATAGCTTTGCTGAAGCATCCATCGAAGACAATGCGACGCTAGTGCCTTTGATGTTCTTAGTCGTAATCATCGGTATGGTACTGCTATTACGCAATTTTAGCGGCACCTTAGCCACCGTTGTTGTGATCATCTGCTCTATTGCAGCAACTATGGGTTTAGCGGGCTGGACAGGTTTCTACTTAACTGGCCCATCTGCAAGTACCCCAATTATGGTACTGACGTTAGCGGTAGCAGATTGTGTGCACATACTGACCACTATGTTTTATGAGATGCGTCAGGGCGTTAAGAAAGAGAAAGCGATTCAGGATAGTTTGCGTATTAACTTCCAGCCAATTTTCTTAACAAGCTTAACTACGGCTATAGGCTTCTTAAGCCTCAACTTCTCGGACTCTCCTCCATTCAGAGATCTGGGTAATATGGTTGCTGCGGGCGTAATGCTTGCCTTTATCTTCTCGGTAACAATATTCCCTGCAATGCTGCGCTTACTACCTGTCCACGTTAAACCGCTTGAAGAAGGTAAGAATGACTTCATGCATAAACTGGCAGACCTTGTAATTGCAAAGCGTCGCGTGCTACTTCCAGCGATGTCAGTTTTGATGATTGCTGCAGTTTTCTTAGTACCGCTAAACAAGCTAAATGATGACTTCGTAAAGTATTTTGATGAAACCGTGCCATTCCGTCAGGCAACTGATTACATGCAAGATAACCTATCTGGCATGACGGCAATGGAGATCTCCATCGATACCAAAGAAGCCAGTGGCATTAACTCCCCTGCTTTCCTTAAAACTGTGGGCGATCTTACCGAATGGCTACGAGTACAACCTGAAACTGATCACGTGAATACGTTGAGCGATATTATTAAACGCTTGAACAAAAACATGCACAGTGATGATCCTGCGTATTACAAACTACCGGATGAACGTGAACTATCAGCGCAATACTTATTGCTGTACGAAATGTCCCTGCCTTACGGTTTGGATCTAAATAACCAGCTAAACGTGGATAAGTCTTCTACTCGCATCATCGCTACGTTCAATAATATGACCAGTACCGAGCAGATTGAGTTGGAAAGCCGCATCTATAACTGGTTTGCAGAGAATGCACCGAACTATGAGGTTGATATTGCGAGTCCAAGCCTAATGTTTGCGCATATTGGACAACGTAATATCTACAGCATGTTGATCGGTACATCTTTAGCCCTAATACTGATCTCAGTATTGCTTGGCTTTGCATTACGCTCGGTTAAATTCGGTTTTATCAGCCTAATTCCAAACTTAGCACCAGCGGCAATGGGCTTTGGTGTTTGGTACTTGATTGATGGCCAAGTAGGCCTAGCACTTTCAGTTGTTGCCGGCATGACACTAGGTATCGTGGTAGATGATACGGTTCATTTCTTAAGCAAGTACCTTCATGCACGTAGAGATCGCAACAAGAATAGTAAAGAAGCTGTAGGTTATGCATTTGCTAGCGTAGGTAAAGCATTATGGATAACCACCTTTGTATTGGTAGCAGGCTTTATGGTGTTGGCTCAGTCGACCTTTAAAGTGAACGCCGACATGGGTCTACTAACAGCACTGACCATTTTGATCGCGTTAATTGTGGACTTCCTATTCTTACCACCACTTCTGATGCTGCTAGATAAAACAGCGAAGGAAGAGCAAGAAGACTCAGAAAACATTGACCCTATGCAAGCTGACCCGGCACAAACTGGCCCTGTACAACCTGCTAATGCAGCACTTAAAAACTCTGAAGGAGAGAAAGATGACTCTGTTAACCAACCCGCTTAAATCTGTATGCATTGCAGGCATGATTCTAACTTCAGGCGTTGCGATGGCTGAAACGGCTGAAGAAAAAGGCCTACGCATTGCAGAAGAAGCTAAAGCAAGCGATCTTGGCTGGACTGATATGCAAGCGCAGATGAATATGATTCTGCGTAACAAACAGGGTCAGGAAAGCGTGCGTGAAATTCGCATGAAGTCTTTAGAAGTTGATGACGACGGTGATAAAAGCCTATCGGTCTTCGACAAGCCTAGAGATGTTAAGGGCACAGCGTTTTTAAGCTTCTCACACCCTGTCGGTGCAGACGATCAGTGGCTGTATTTACCTGCTCTTAAACGCGTAAAACGTATTGCTTCACGTAACAAATCCGGCCCATTTATGGGTTCTGAATTTGCTTACGAAGATCTATCTTCCTTTGAGGTAGAAAAATACACATACAAGTATCTACGTGATGAAGCTTGTGAAGGCGGTGCTTGTTTTGTTGTAGAACAATACCCAGTGGATAAGAACTCTGGTTATACCCGACGCGTAGTATGGTTAGATCAAGCAGAGTACCGTCCATGGAAAATCGATTTCTACGACCGTAAAGATTCTGAACTGAAGACCCTGACTTACCATGAGTACAAAGAGTATGAAGGTAAGCACTGGCGTCCAGATCTAATGAAAATGGTGAACCATCAAACAGGTAAAAGCACCGACCTTACCTACGGTTCTTATCAGTTCAAAACGGGTTTAACTGATAAAGATTTCAACAAAAACACGCTAAAACGAGCGCGCTAAGATGATTAGGCAGACGTTCACGACTGCACTGGCAGCAGGGCTTTTAACAGCCCTGCCTGCTCAGGCAGAAACCTACTTTGAGTTATCGGGTAAAGCCTCCGCAGATTTACGCCTATTTACTCAAAGTGCTCAATTCGCGGGGCAGGACTACGACACAAATTTGTCATTCTCTTTCGAGCCTGAGCTTTATTGGGAGTGGAACGATGGTGCTGATAGCTTAACCTTTACCCCCTTTCTTCGTTTAGATGAAAACGACAGCGAGCGAACCCACGGAGATATTCGTGAGTTAAGCTGGGTGCATGTATCCGACGACTGGGAACTGCGTACAGGTATACGCAAAGTCTTTTGGGGTGTTACCGAATTCCAGCATCTCGTTGATGTGATCAACCAGACAGATGGTGTCGAGGACTTTGATGGCGAAGATAAACTTGGTCAGCAAATGATCAATCTATCCTTAGTCAAAGACTGGGGTATCATCGATCTCTACCTTTTACCAGGGTTCCGAGAACGCACCTTTGCTGGCACAGATGGTCGCCTCCGCGGAGGTCTAGTGGTCGATACTGATAGAGCAACCTTTGAATCCAGCGCAGGTAATAAGCATATCGATACCGCAATTCGCTGGAGCCATACGCTTGGCGATTTCGATTTAGGTGCTTATTGGTTTAGAGGTACAAACCGAGATCCTAAACTACAAGTCCAGTCAGTGAATGGGCAGACGATCTTAGTGCCCCATTACGAACAGATGAACCAGATTGGTTTTGACCTACAAGCCACCTTAGATAGCTGGCTTTGGAAGTTGGAAACCATTCATCGCGATACTAAAAGTGAAAACTATTGGGCCGCTCAAGGTGGTTTTGAATATACCTTTTACGGTATTCAAGACAGCTCTGCTGATATAGGCGTTTTGCTGGAATATGGCTGGGACGAGCGCGGTAAATCAGCTGACGCGGCTATCCAAAATGACGTTTTTATGGGGGCGCGATTAACCCTAAACGATGCAGCAAGCACCGAAGTATTAGCTGGTATTGGTCATGATTTGGACTACTACAGTAACAGTATGATTATTGAAGCGAGTAGACGTTTTGGTGATAACTGGAAATTAAGCCTAGATGGTCGGTTCTTTTCGGCTGATAACCCAGCAGACCTGAGTTATAGCCTAAAACAAGATGACCACCTTCAACTTACTGTGGAACGTTATTTCTAAGGTCTGATTCCTGTTGATTTTCAGCTGCTGGAGCAGTGGGTGCCCCCCTCAACTCCTGCTCCAGCCTGTCAATCTCAACCAGTTTATCTTGTAACTCTTTGTAGCGTTCTGGATCCCAGACAATATGCTTATTTTCCCGATCAATTTCATAGCGTGCTTGATATAGGAAGTCCATTCCTAGCAAACCATCGGTTCCTGTACTACCTCCCTGATAATCAAGAACACCAGCTGTTACACTCTTCGCTTTGTAAGGCCCTATTTCAACGCGATCAAAATTAATTTTTTGTGTTTCGACCACACTGCCATCCGCAACCCTCGCTGAGCCCCCTCGGCGCAAGAGAGCACCAAGGGAATCAATTGCTTGTTTATGAACAACTGTAAATGAGGCACCTGTATCCATAACTAAGGATAATTGAGTTGAGCGAGCGCCATATACTACTTTAACTGGAACGACGATCCGGTTGGAATGAAACTGAAAAGGCGTAATCCATTTTTTCATGGCTTCGTTAATATCAGTTCGAGCCTTATCCAGCTCTAACAGTTGCTGCTTAACATTCAATTCTTGCTGATAAGCTTCAAGCTCTAAAGGCTTGAGCTTATCTTTTTTCTCTTCACGAGATTCCAACTGATCACGGTATTTATGTGGAATTTTAGATAATCTATCTACAAACACTTTACGACCATTATCATCTACATATTCGTAGATCCGCGCCTCGGCTAAGGTCGGCATAACCAACAAAGCACTCAATAATGGTGCTAACAGAAGTTTTCTATCCATGATTATCCTTCCTAAAAGTGTTTAGTTAAAAAATTGGTTCAACCCATTCAGCATAAACAAAACAACAATTGCCATAAAAACTAAGGCAAAACGCATGACTAAACAACGCATACAGTTTTTCTTAGCCATCAACCCTAGCCTCCTGCCAATTTGACGGTAAAGCCTTCTTTTTCCAGCAACGCTTTCAGTTTATCTCGCTGATCTCCTTGAATCTCTACTATTCCATCTTTCAAGGCACCACCTGTACCGCAAACCTTTTTCAGTTTTTTAGCCAAAGCCTTAAGTTCTTTTTCAGCTAGAGGGATCCCCGTAATTGTCGTTACGCCTTTACCCTTTCGGCCAGAGGTTTCACGACGAATACGAACAATACCATCAAGGTTATCCAGCCGATTTTTATCTTCCAGTTCTGCACAAACACATTCAGATATAGCTTCACCACAACCCGAGCAAAGCTGCCCTTTTTCTGTGGAGTAAACCAAACTGCCTAATTGATCTTTTAATGAAGCCACTGAATAAACCTTTGTCGATATAAAAATCTTATTATATGAGAAATCCCAGCTCGCCCCTAACTTAAGCCACCAATTTGTCGAGCCAAATAGGTCGCGTAGTTATCTGTCATACCACTAATAAAATCTAATGCGCGCATGTAGGCCTTATAAAGTGGTAATTCCGTCGCTGGAGCATGAATCCCCATTAAACTGATAATTCGATCGCTACGATAGCTCAAGCCTTTACCCTGCAATTGATAGTTATCATGCACCGCATGGCAAAATGCTTCGAGCAATACCCCTAGGGTTGTATACGCACCAACTTCTAGCTCAGTTTTTCGCGTATCTGGAAATACTTTTTCCTGTGCTAGTTTTTTAGCTTGATATAGGCCATCACGCACACCAGGATCGCCATCAACTAAAAGTTCACCGGAGTACTCACCGCGCATGATTAAGTACTGATTGTCCATATAAGCTTGGACCGCAGAACTGACCATATGCTTCATCGCCATACCTCTCAATGCCGAAATTTTACGACGAGCAGAAGCTTGTGACGTGAAGATCTCTGCCTCATAAGATGTATCACCACAGAGTGTTAGCAAGATCGGTTTGATCTCATCGAAGGTCAAAATATTCAATTCAATGGCATCTTCCAGATCTAAAATGGCATAACAAATGTCATCTGCAGCCTCCATCAAATAGGTCAGTGGATGGCGACACCAACAGCCTTTAGACTTCTCAATTAGGCCTAATTCTTTGCCTAACTTATTTAAGATGCCGACTTCGGTTTGATAGGCACTGAACTTACCTTTATCCCCCGAATAATCTGCACTCCAAGGGTATTTTAAAAGCGCACCAAGAGTTGGGTAAGTTAAGCGAAGGCCTCCATCAAACAGATGATTTTCAATGCGGGTGACAACACGAAACCCTTGAGCATTACCTTCAAAGGTCATCAGGTCTAGCCGTTCTGAGTCGGAAAGGTTTTCCAGTAATGCACTGTTTTCTTGGCGTTTAAACCAATCCCTTATCGCATACTCGCCCGCATGCCCAAAGGGGGGGTTGCCAATATCATGTGCTAAGCAGGCAGATTGTACGATCATTCCTATATCGTAGGCCGTTGCCCATTCGGGAAGCTGATCCTGAATTAACTCACCTACGCGTATACCTAAGGTTCGCCCTAAACTTCCCACCTCTATAGAATGAGTTAAACGCGTGTGTATATGATCATTTAAGGACATTGGGTGAACTTGCGTTTTCCGCCCTAACCGCCTGAAAGCACTCGAGAAAATAATCCTATCCTGATCTTTATGAAAATGACTTCTCCCAAACTCATCTTCAGGCACTTCGGCATGGCCGTAACGCTTAGTTGTGAGTAACTGTTGCCACTGCATTTCCATGTAGTACTCTCCGCTCAACAACATCATTAAGACTTATATTGTCGGCCAGTTAATGGCTTTCTATATATGCCTAGTCTTTTTGGTCAACAATTCACGATTCATTAAGCATCCACTATTAGCTTTTTCGCCTCATCACCAATCGCTTTGAGTGCACCTTCAGTTTCCTCAGTCGGCTTTTTAGAAAAGCTCAATCGCACAAAGTTTCTATACTTGCCCGATGCAGAGAAGATAACCCCAGGCGCAATACTAACTTTCTTAGCTTCGAGTCTTTTGTTCAATTTTATTGAATCAACAGCAACAGGAAATTCTACCCACAACAGATATCCACCCTCTGGATAACTCATGCGGGTACCTTCAGGAAAGTAACGTCTTACAAGATCTATCATCATATCTCGGCTGTGATGATATTGAGCTCTCACCTTTCTAAGGTGGCGTTCGTAATATCCTTTGGCAATAAACTCAGCAACAGCTTCCTGCTGAACTGGAGGGTTGCTCACTGTCGAAACAAACTTCTTGTGCAATACCCTTTCAGTACATTGACCAGGCGCGACCCAACCTAATCGCAAACCATAAGCAATGGTTTTAGAAAAAGAGGAACAAAGCAAGACGCGACCTTCGTCATCAAAGGATTTAATAGTCCTCGGGCGGGGGGATTTATAGAAAAGATCGCCGTAAATATCATCCTCAATGATCGGAATATCATACTGTTGCGCTAACCTTAACAACTCCTTTTTGCGGTTTTCTGGCATAGTGTATCCAAGGGGATTGTTGCAGGTTGGCGTCACTTGGATCGCAGCGATAGGCCACTGCTCTAATGCCAATTCTAATGCTTCTAAACTGATACCCGTTTCAGGATGCGTTGGGATCTCCATAGCTTTTAAACCTAACGCCTTAATCGCCTGAGTCGAACCATAGAAACTTGGAGAGTCCGTAGCTACGACATCACCGGGTTTAGTCGTTGCCCGCAAACTGCAAACCAAAGCCTCCTGACAACCGCTGGTAATAATGATGTCATCATGATGAAGCTTACATCCTGAATCTGAAGCTAATCGCGCAATCTGCTTACGAAGCTTTTCGCTTCCTTGAATCTCACTGTAATTTAGAAATTGCTCTGACTGTAAACCTGCAGAATGGGTTAGCGCTTTCAGCAAAGGCTTTAATGTTGGGATATTAATTTCTGGGCTCGCAGTGCCTAAAGCAATATGCCCACTTCCTTTAGCGCTGTTTAAGAGGTGATAAACCTGCTCCCAATGTGACACTTCTAAAGGACGCTGTGCCGGGCGGCTCACCTCTGGTAAATCCGGCGCCTCTCCTCTGGACTTTACGTAGTACCCAGATTTAGGCCTTACTTCAACAAACCCATTTTCCTCTAGGCGAAGATAAGCTTCTTGAACTGTCGAAATACTGACTTCTCTCTCCTTACTTAACGATCTTATCGAAGGCAGCTTGCTCCCTACAGGGTAATAGCCCTGTTCTATTCGCTTAACTAAAGCTTCCTGGAGCTGCTCATACAGTTTCATAAAAAATGACCATTACAGAGAAAATTTACAGTACAGATAAAGTAAAACTTAGCAGCACAGAGATAATTAAACAAATCTGTAACGCCTAATAAATAATTTTCTAAATCTGTATACCACCAACTACCTAATTTAACATTACCCCATGATCAAAAATCAACATCTGTACATGTTTTTTAGAAAACATACAAATCCTAGACAATACAGATACAGGAGCACAAACAATGCAACGTCACTTAAAACTGTCCAGTTTATTATTAGGAGGGCTGCTACTAAGCGGATGTGATAGCAGCTACCACCCGTTCGATGGCAAAAGCGGATTCAGCTTTAGCCCGATCAATAGTGATGAATACAGCGTAGAATATTTTGGGGACAAAAAAAGCAGTCAGAAAGACGTAGAAACAATGTGGCATCATGCTGCAAGGGAGTTGTGCCGAGGCGGAGCATATCAGCATCAGATTTTTTCACGCTCTTCAGAAAAGCAAGCAGTAGCACAGTATGGTGGCGGAAACATTCTTCCAGAAAGCACTACTTATCAGATTAAAGGGGATATCCTTTGTCTTGCACCTAACCTAGCAAACAAGGCAGTTATCAAAGATAGAGTGCTACTTGGCAAACACTTTTCCTCCGATCAACTTGAAAGCGGGAGCGCCACGAATTAATGCTTCACGCGCAAACACCATCCGACATTCCGGACATTCGCAAGGAGTCTTTGTATGATCTTCATTGATCCGTTCTTTGAAGCACTTTACTAAGGCTCCTTTTCCTCCTTTACGATACTTGAACAACAACGTCTTACATTTAGCACAGTACACATCTACCGTAGTTGTTGGCCCCTTTTTATTAGGCTTTGCCATACTTCCATTATTTCCTTAAAACCGATCCGTTCGCTGACCCAGTTCATTATTAGCCGAATACCCTGTAATTTAGATCCGCTATTATCTATCCTCACCAAGAAAATTGGCATAAAAAAAAGCGGACATAAATGCCCGCTTTAACAACCTAGTTTCTTTTACGTTTTAAACTGGTTTACCAAAGATGTTAGGCGCTGTTCGAGCTGCGACATTTCCGCTGTGGTCGCAGATAGCCTATCAGCATTACCACTCGCTTTTTCAGAGATATCAGCAATATGTTGAATACTTCTACTGAGCTCATCTGCCACAGCTGTTTGCTGCTCCGCAGCAGTCGCTATCTGAGTACTCATGCCACTTATATCACTAACTGACGTAGTTATTGTATTTAACTGATCCCCAGTATGACTCGCTTTTTCAACTGTACGATCTGTCTGCTCACGACTACGTTCCATCTCCTGAACAGCTTGGCGCGCACCTGATTGAAGTTTTTCAATCATTGATTGAATTTCATCAGTACTTTGCTGTGTTCTGTTCGCTAGTGTTCTTACTTCGTCAGCTACAACCGAGAAGCCACGCCCTTGCTCACCAGCCCTTGCAGCCTCAATCGCCGCATTTAGAGCAAGTAGATTAGTCTGATCAGCTATTTCTTTAATAACATTGATAACAGTACCAATATGCTCTGAATCACGATCGAGTTGACCAATAACATCTGCCGCATTATTGACCCCACTTTGTAGTGACTGAATAGAATCAATGGTTTCATTAACGACTATCTGACCACCCTGCGCAGATTCATCTGCTGTTTGTGCAGAGTGTGATGCATTAGTCGCATTTGTAGAGACTTCTTGCACTGCAGCGGCCATCTGATGAATTGCAGCAGCGACTTGCTCTGTTTCCTGTCGCTGATCGTTCACCTCTAGCCGAGTATCATCAACAACACCGGTCATACGAGAAGTTGCCATTGAGAGCTCTTCGATTGAAGATTTCACCTCGATAATGAGAGACTGAATCTTAGCAGCAAACGCGTTAAAGCCATGGGATAACTCACCCACTTCACCTTTCACATTGGTATCCAAACGTTTGCTTAAATCACCCTCACCTTCACCAATATCTTTTAATGCTGCTGCCGCAGCAGCTAATGGGCTCGCAATACTATTTGCCACCATCACTGAAACTAAGCCAAACACAACCACAAAACCGCCACCGATCATTAAAATGAACATCATAGTATTGGTAATTTCCGCTTCTAACTTTTCTGTGGCTGCAGCAACCTGATCATCTATATCATCAATATAAAAACCTGTACCTATCATCCACTCCCATTTATCAAGACCAATGGCATAACTCAGTTTATCGACATCTGCATTTTTTGATGGTTTCGTCCAAACGTAGGTTAGGTAGTCCCCGCCTTTCTTCGCAGCTGTTATCAGCTCCTGAATAATCAGCACGCCATTTTTATCTTTCAACCCCATCAAATTCTTACCGCGCAACTGCGGCTTTGGCCGTGTGGCTAAATTAGTGCCATCATATTTGTACGCAAAGATATAACCGTCGCCTTTTTCCCCATAAGTAAGCTCGGTTAAGATATTCAACGCTTGTTCCTGCGCGTACAGATCTTCTTTATCTGTTCCCTCATAAATATGCTTAATCGATGATGTTGCTAGATCAACATAGCTCTTCAATGAATCTTTTTTACTAGCCATTAATTCGGTTCGCAGCTCCTCAATTTCATGCTCACCTAGAGCCCTTAACTGAAAATTCACAACGACCATTACAACACCTAATACCGCAATCAACGGTATCAATGTTAATAAAAGCATTTTATGTTTTAGCGCCATATTGCCCATGAGTTAACTCACCCCAACTCTTGCTTTGCGGCTCAGGGCATATAGGTATGCACCTGAGAATGTCCACATTTAAAACCGCATTTATAGTTATAGTTTCGCAAAGCCTGTGCTTTCTAATTTAATTATTCTTAACACTGACTATGCGGCTTTTAGTTCGATACAGTTCCCATCTGGATCTTCGATGTAAACTGAACTGCCAAAGCCTGTTGCACCGTTTCTGTTTTCAACCCGCCCATAAGGCACTCCTTCCCTCCCCAAAAAAGGAAATAACACCTCGGGTTCAAATGGTTTAATCCTCAAACAAAAATGATCAAGATTTGCGTGCTTGCTTCGCTCTTTAACCGGTTTGATATCAATCAGAGAGTCACCTGCTCTGAGTTGATAAATCAGAGGACTTTCCACCTTACGAATCAGTTCGCAGCCAAGAACACGGACATAAAAATCCAAACACGCTTCCTCATTAAGAGTGTTTAGAACAATGTGATCTAGCTTTTCTATCGTAAAGCTCATAAGCGCCTCCAGTAGAGCTCACAATTCGTAGAATCAGAACGGCTCAACAGTACTTAGGAGTTACATACTCTACTACTATAGAACGAATATCAAAGATAGCAAAACTCTTTTGATATCAGACAATTGCTCAATTGATGACTAACAGGCCATTAACACGAAATGATAGGGAAA
This sequence comes from Neptuniibacter sp. QD29_5, assembly GCF_047778125.1. Lineage (GTDB taxonomy): Bacteria > Pseudomonadota > Gammaproteobacteria > Pseudomonadales > Balneatricaceae > Neptuniibacter. Next base: position 1,091,321 of record NZ_CP180556.1, on the reverse strand, counting down.
TAACTGAGGTGACGACGGGTTTGATAATTAGGTAATATGCCAACAAATAAATCTAATTGTTGATAAGACTATGTTTAAAAAATTACTCACAATTTTTACGCTTACGTTTTCCCTAGCAAACGTTGCTTTAGCTGAACAAGCTAACCCTCAGATTGTTATGAAAACCAATTTGGGTGACATCAAACTTGAGCTATACCCTGAAAAAGCCCCGATCACGGTTAAAAACTTCCTAGATTATGTAGATAGCGGTTTCTATGAAGGCACGATTTTCCACCGCACAATTGCTGGTTTTATGATTCAGGGAGGAGGGTTCACCGTAGATATGCACCAAAAAGATACCAAAGAACCAATTCAAAACGAATCGAATAATGGCCTAAGTAACCTTCAGGGTACTATTTCAATGGCTCGGACCAATTACCCACATAGCGCTACATCTCAGTTTTTTATCAATGCTGTAAACAACTACAGACTAGACGGTAGCAACAGAAGACCAGGCTATGCCGTATTCGGAAAAGTAACAGACGGTATGGATTTGGTTGTAAGAATCAGCCGCAGTCCTACTGCCCCAAAATCAGGCCATCGCGATGTTCCGAAACAGCCTGTGATTATTGAGAAAATCACTCGCTTCGACGCTGCATCAAAGCCGGAGTAACCTTAACCTATTCGCGTTACTCACAACTGTAACCGAAGACATGGCCATGGCAGCGCCTGCTATGGCCGGATTCAGAAGAATACCAGCCACTGGAAATAAGATTCCCGCTGCAACAGGGATTGCTAACCCGTTGTAAATAAATGCTCCGAACAAGTTCTGACGAATATTTTGAACCGTTTGTTTAGACAGATTGATCGCTTTCTCAACGCCTTTTAAAGATCCAGATATCAGGGTGACATCCGAACTCGCGATCGCAATGTCAGAGCCAGAGCCAATTGCATAACTAAGATCGGCTTGTGCTAATGCTGGCGCATCATTTACACCATCGCCAACCATCGCCACCACTTCACCTTGCTCCTGCAAATTTTGAATAACTGCCTGCTTTTCGTCAGGCCTCACATCCGCGAAGACTTGAGCAATCCCCACTGACTTTGCCACAGCATTTGCTGTTTTACTGTTATCCCCAGAGAGTAAAACAACGTTTAAACCTGAAGCTTTAAGCGCACTAATCGCCTTTTCCGAGTCTTCTTTAATCGGATCTGCAACACCAAACAAGGCAACAAGCTGGTCATTTTGCGCTACAAAGACAAGGGATTTAGATTCGTTACTCCATTTAGAAACCACTTCTTTTACTTCGCTACAATCAACTTGGTTTTCGCCCATCCATGCTTGATTGCCGATATACCATTTGCCAGAGTCAGTTTCTGCTATAATCCCTAGCCCAGATACATTCTGAAAATTCGTAACGTCTACTGACAGTTCCCCACCTGCAAACTGCTTAACCAATGCAGCAGCCAACGGATGCTCCGAATGAGCCTCAGTAGCAGCCACTGTTGTTCTAACCATGGTCTGATCATCATGCAAAAACAACTGATCAGTAACAACAGGCTCACCTTGAGTCACTGTACCGGTTTTATCTAACACAACGACCGAGATTTTTTCAGCTAACTGCAGAGCATCGGCATTACGAATCAAAATACCGTTTTGTGCAGCTTTACCCACCGCAACCATAACTGACATCGGTGTAGCTAAGCCTAAAGCGCAAGGACATGCGATGATTAGGACTGTCATCATGGTAATTATGGCGTAGGTCAACTGAGGCTCTGGGCCGAACAGCCACCAAATGATAGCTGTCACAACAGCTAAACCCATGACTACTGGAACAAAAATAGCTGCAATTTTATCGGCTAACTTTCCAAGCTCGGGCTTACAGTTTTGAGCTTCACGCACCGCTTCGATGATTTGCGCAAGAACAGTGTGAGAACCAATCTGCTCAACTTTTATCAATAAGCTGCCTGATCCATTTAAAGTTCCACCCACCACAGAGCTACCTGCCTCTTTATTCACAGGCATAGATTCACCAGTCAGCATAGATTCATCGACATAACTACTCCCTGATACTACCTGGCCATCGATAGGTACACGCTCCCCTGGACGAACACGGATTTCATCACCTAACGCAAGTAACTCAACGGGTACTTCTTTTTCCTCTCCGTCACGTACACGAAGCGCTGTAGAAGGCCGAAGGTTCATAAGGCTACGAACAGCATCACCGGTTTTCTTTCGTGCTCGTGCCTCCAATGCCTGCCCAAGTAGAATAAAACCAAGAATCATCACAGAAGCTTCGTAATAAAGATGGCGTGCTTCCATAGGCAGTTCGATACCTACTACAGAAACAAGCAATAGACCCGTAGAATAAATCCACGCAGCCCCTGTCCCTAAAGCGATTAAGCTATCCATATTAAATCGCCCCAGAAAGGCTGATTTATAAGCACCTTGATAGATATGCCCTGCACAGAAAAACATCAAAATCAGCGCTGCGACACCCGTTACAGCCCCTACCCATAATCCTGAAGCTGTCGTTATATCTGGCATCATGCCTAGCCAACCTTGAAACATAAGCAGGGCACCAAACGCCAAACCGATGACACTGCGCTTAAGCGTTATCTGATACTGTCTGTTTTCTCGCGCTTCAATCTGTTCTAAATCAGTTTCATCAGCAATCTCTTCTGCACCATACCCCGCACTTTCAACTGCAGCGATAACTTGCTCAACACTGGATGTAGAGGAAACACTTAAGCTTCGATCAGCAAAATTAACTGCATAGTCCTCAATCACATCTGCTTGCTGTAAGCCTTTTTCCAATGACCTAACACAGCCTGCACATTTAACACCTTGCAAAGACAACCGATAAATCATGAAGAAACCTGTCGTATGGTTAATAGATAGAGAAATTACGTGATGAAACTACCTTAAGCATAAACCCTAAAGCTAACTATAGGGTCAAGGGTATATTAGAGGGGATGTAAGGGGTAAAGCGGCTACGACTGCTTTTCCATAGCAACATAACTGCCACTAAGGCGCATTGCGACTTTGTCTTTCTGCTTAATTTCGATCACCAGATCCATTCGCGCACGGCCTTTAGTCTGCATTTTTTGATCAAAAACACCTAACACTTCTACATCAGGTAGATGACATTCGGCGGTAAAGTCAGAGGTTACTGGTAGGAAATACTCCAGTTTACTCTCTCTGATAACCACATCGTCATCCCTCTCTTGGGCACGGAGGTACAAAGTAACAGCACTCCAACCACAAAGTGTTGATAGAGTTGCTAGTGATCCGCCAAACCCTGTGCCTTTATCATTTACATTAGGAGCAAGCGCAGCAGACATTAGCAAGCGCTTGCCATCCCAATCTAAAGGCTTTACTCCCATATGATTAACCAATGGGATTTGTGATTTAAGCCAAGTAAGAAACTCAGTGGTGCTGTTCGCTTCGCTCATAGGTCTCACCTATACGCCGGTCCATTCAATGACATACTCCTGCTGATCATGCACAGGAGCCTTGCGCAATTTCTTCGGCGTTCCTAAGTAGATATAACCAATAATCGTTTCCTGCTCAGTTAAACCCAAGCCTTCACGTACAACAGAGTTGTAAGCCATATCACCTGTTCGCCACATAGCCCCTAGACCCTGAGCATAAGCGGCCAAAATCATATTCTGAGCGGCACAGCCTGCTGAAACTTCCTGCTCTAAAACAGGAATTTTAGGGCTATCTTTGACTGCGGCAATAACAACTAACATGCATGGCGCTCGAAGAGGCATCGCACGAATTTTATCTTGTTTTGCATCAGGCAGTTCTGCATCGTTGGCCAAAGCACCGCGGAGACAAAGCTCACCAAGCTTTGCTCTCGCTTCGCCTTGCACAGACAAAAAGCGCCATGGACGCAGCGCTCCATGATCGGGCGCACGTAAAGCCGCTTGGTAAATATTCTTCAACTGCTCTTCGGTTGGACCTGGCTCATTCAAAACAGGGCAAGAAACACGATTATGTAGTAATTCTAAAGCTTCCATACAACCCTCTACTGGCGGCTCAAACGCAGATTATCAATATCTTCAGAATCACTACTTCTGAATGGATTAATATCTAAACCACCACGACGAACATAACGTGCATAAACATTTAGGCTCTGTGGCTTACAACGCTCCCAAATGTGCATAAAAATATTTTCTACACATTGCTCATGGAAATCGCCATGTTCACGATAAGAGATGATGTATTTAAGTAGACCTTCTCTATCGATCTCTTTACCACAATAACTAATACCGAGCGTCGCCCAATCAGGCTGCCCCGTAACAGGACAGTTTGATTTGAGAAGATGGCTATAAAGCACCTCCTCAACATCATCTTCACCCGTTGTTAATAACTCTGGCGCTGGTGTGTATTGGGTAATCTCAACATCCTGATTATCGATACAGAAACCAGTGAATTGACCAAATTCTGGTGCTTGATCTGGATGGTAAATGCGAACTTCCACGCGCCCACCAGCCGCTGCCGATAGATCTTCGATTAAGCGCTCTTTTACTTCGCTTTCAGAGGAAAATTTACTGAGGTTGAATGAGTTTAAATACAGCTTAAACGACTTAGACTCGATAATATTTTCAGAATCAGCGAAGACCTTAAACTCAGCTAAACGCACCTCGGGTTTACCACGCTGGTTCAACCAAGACATCTCATAGGCATTCCAAATATCAACGCCTACAAATGGCAGCTCTTTACGCTCTACGCCTTGTTCTTTCCAATTTACATCCCGTGCAATTGGATACAACAAACTTGGATCATAGCTGTTAACGTACTCGGTACCTTGCCCTAATGGCGAGCTGGCAATTACATCATGTTCTTTCATTTAACTACGGATACCTTTACCGTTTTGTAGCAGATATAGGGCATATGAAAATAGACCGACGATAAACAGAATAATCATGCCGAAAGCAAACCCTACATTTATATCACTTACACCTAGAATACCGTATCTAAAGGTATTCACCATATACAGAATTGGATTTAACTGAGAAACCCCCTGCCAAAACTCCGGCAGTAACTGTATCGAATAAAACACCCCACCCAAATAGGTCAAAGGCGTTAACACGAAGGTCGGAATGATGCTGATATCATCAAACGAGTTCGCAAAGACAGCATTAATAAATCCGCCTAAAGCAAACAGAACTGAGGTTAGGAAGACAATCGCAATAGTCACCATAAGATTCTGAACCTGAAGATCGGTAAAGAATAGAGACAAGATTGTTACAATTAAACCCACGCCTAATCCACGTGCTACACCACCAAGAACAAAGCCGCTTAAAATCACCCAGTTCGGAACAGGCGAAACTAATAGCTCTTCAATGTTTTTTTGGAACTTAGTGCTGTAAAACGATGACACCACATTACTGTAGGAGTTAGTGATTACTGACATCATAATCAGACCAGGTACAATATATTCCATATAGTCAAAGCCACCCATCTCACCGATCCGGCTGCCGATCAGATTACCGAAGATGATGAAATACAGTGTCATAGTGATTGCAGGCGGTAGAAGCGTCTGAGCCCAGATCCGCATAAAACGCTTTATTTCGCGTCGAACAATGGTCCAGAAAGCTACCAATAAATCTTGGGTATTCATGCCTAATCCTAATCCAAACTTTTATCTACTAATGCAACAAACAACTCTTCCAATCGATTGGATTTGTTTCGCATACTACTGACATTTACACCCTGCTTCTCTAGCTCAACAAAGAGCGTATTCAAGCCCTGGTGCTTTTCAACATCCACTTCTAACAGGTGGTCGCCTTGCAATCGGATCGGATAACCCGAGACCACTGGCGCTGTTTCTAAGTTTGAATCGAGATCAAGCAGGAAGGTTTCAGTATTCAGCTGCTGTAACAGAGCTCGCATACTGGTGTTTTTAACAATATTGCCCTGATCGATGATCGCAATATTACGACAAAGACTTTCCGCTTCTTCCAGATAATGCGTTGTCAGAATGATTGTGGTTCCTGCGGCATTGATCTCTTGTAAGAACTCCCACATGGAACGTCTTAATTCGATATCTACACCTGCTGTAGGCTCATCTAGAATCAAAAGTTTTGGATCATGCATCAATGCTCGTGCAATCATTAAACGACGTTTCATACCACCCGACAGCATGCGAGCAGCACCGTTACGCTTATCCCATAAACCTAGTTGTTTTAGGTAATAATCTGCTCGCTCTCCAGCCGCTTTACGGTTAATACCGTAATAACCTGCCTGAGTAATTAATATATCCCGCACGTTTTCAAACATGTTGAAATTAAACTCTTGCGGAACAACACCCAGATACTTTTTGGCTTGGGTTAAATCCTTATCTAAATCCACCCCAAAGATCGATACGCTTCCCGATGTTTTATTTACTAAGGAGGAGACGATACCCAAGGTTGTCGATTTACCAGCACCATTAGGGCCAAGCAAGGCAAAGAAATCCCCTTGTTGAACATCAAAGGAGATATCCTTTAATGCCTCAAAGCCATTTCCATAGACTTTACGCAGGTTTTTAATAGAGAGCGCTAACGTCATTTATCTTTCCAAAATATAAGCAGGTAATTATCCAATTCAGCTTAAAGCTAAGTGAACGGGATCTCTCTTCGTAAGATTTCAACAAACTGTGCAAATACAGGATTAAGTCAGGTGTAAGGCTGGCTGCAATGAGCCTGAGCTTATAAAATAACCCTGTCCATTATCTGGAGAGCAAAATGACATCTTACCAAATTCATCACCTGAATTTCTTAAAAATTGCTTACAATAACTTTATTAATCGAGATCCTTTCAAATCAGAAACACCGACTCAAGATGATTTGGATTTTATCGAGGAATTTCAGCAGCTAATTGAGAATTTCGAATCACAAGAAACTGGCGTTTATGATCAAGGCGCTGATTTCATAGATAAGGCATTCCGTCGCTATCCAGAGCTAGCACACCTTATTGCCCGCGATCTTCTTTGGTTTTTTGGCGGCAATAATCTGCACAATATGACGGATGATGAGATTCAGAAATTCCAGAAGCTTGATGAAATGCGTTTTGAAGCTGAAGAAAATGATGAAGAATTTGACTACATCAATAAACGCGCGGGCTTATTCGGTCAGAACTAATTAGCTGAGAAAATCTAAGCCATCTCTATTCAAACGAAATTTCAACTGCCTGATTCATAACAAAATCAGGCAGTTCTTCGACAGGTAAAGGACGACTAAAATAATAACCTTGTATCAAATGACAGCCATGCTGTCGCAAGTAAGATAGCTGATCACTAGTCTCAACACCTTCAGCCAAAGCCTCAAGACCTAGACTCTGCGCTAATACAATAATCGCCTTAACAATGGCTTCCCCTTCCGAATTAACTCCAATATCTCGCACAAAGCTTTGATCAATTTTCAAAGTATTCAAAGGTAATTTTTTCAAATAACTTAGAGACGAAAAACCTGTTCCAAAATCATCCATAGAAAGGGAAAGCCCCATTTCACGGAATTTATGAAGCTTGGGAATAGTTATTTCAGGCTGTCTCAATAGAAAGTTCTCGGTTACCTCAAGGTCTAAAAGCTCAGGGCTTATACCTGTTTCTCGAATAACTCGCCTTACTGTAGGAAGTAAGCTTTCATGCATAATCTGCTGCCCAGCAATATTCACCCCGATACGGATATCCATGCCTTGATCATGCCAAGCCTTACCATTACGACACGCTTCCTCTAGAACCCATTCACCAATAGGTACAATAAGCCCCTGCTCTTCAGCAAGAGGAATAAATTTAGCCGGAGAAATCATTCCCGCTTCTTCGTGCTGCCAACGCAATAGGGCTTCAACCCCCATTACACTGCCGTCTCTCGCATCAATTTGCGGCTGATAGAAAATTCTAAATTCTTCCTTCTCTAGAGCTCGACGAAGATCATTCACCAACGAGAAACGCTCGTAGCGCAGACTTCCTTGCTCGTCATGATAAAAGCGTAACTGATTTTTCCCACTTTCTTTGGCATCGAACATTGCCACGTCAGCATGCTGAATCAAGCTAATTACATCACGTCCATGCTCAGGAAAAAGAGAGATACCGATACTGACCGTACTGAATATTTCATAACCATCAATAAAGAAAGACTGCCTAAACGCTCTAAGAATATGCTGCGCCACCAGTTCGACTTCACGAACTGAACTTCTACCTTCAAGCAGAATAGTAAATTCATCTCCACCTAAACGCGCCAAAACACCATCGTTGGCGATAACCGTTTGGATACGTTCAGCCGTTTGCTGTAACAGCTCATCCCCTATTGGGTGTCCAAGTGAATCGTTTACATCTTTGAAAGAATCTAAATCACAGAAAAGCACAGCTACAATGCTGTCATCAGCTTCACATCGACGAATTGCACTCTCTACTTTTTCATTAAAGAACAAACGATTTGGAAGCGCAGTTAATGGATCGTGATTCGCCATCCAAATAAGGCGTTTTTCCGCATGCTGACGTTCAGTAAAATCCAAACCTATAGACAATATCTGCGCATCGGCACCTGGAGTATTTAGAACAGAGTGTAACCAAGAAATTTGAAGCATTTGCCCAGTGCTTGATCGTATTGAAGACTCAATCTGAACTTTCTGTTCTTTTCGTGTAATCAAGCTATCTAGAAGTGACTGATGAGCATCGTGCTGTTTAGGATCATGATTCAAATCTAAAAAATGCAGTAGCTTTGCTTCAGATGCAGGCAGCCCTAACACTTCCTGCCCAAATCGATTTAGCGTAACTATATTTCCGCTGTTATCCAGAGTAAGAATAATGGTTTCAGCCGTATCAAGCAGACTGGTAACAAAATCTCTTTCTGCTTCCAACTGCACCGAACGCTCTGTTAAATTTTGCGCCCGCTCAAGTAAAGAGGTCTCCAGCCTCTCTAATTGATTGGCTAATTCCAGAGTACTGCCTTTTAGTAGATCTAATTCATCTTCGCAGATGACCTTACGCTGAATAGCGCGCAAACGCTGACGCATTTCTGTAAAGGCACTACCAGCCAAGAGAGGCAGTAAAACGGATATCTCGGTGATAATATTTAGTGGAGAACGAATCATCACCAATTGAAACAGAGCCGCTAAAAATAGACCCGCACCAGATACCGTCAGCTGCTGCAAAAGCTCAGCTTTAGCCTCACGGTATTTTTGGGTGTGATCATCAATTAAGATCCAATAGGCCGCTCCAGGCTCAGCCCCTAAAGGAGATTGAAGAATAACCTGATACTTTCTCTCACTGCTATCAACTTCAAATACACCTCCTTTTGGTGGAATGCTCTTTTCACTGACCAACTTGTTAAGCAGCGTTACGTTTTCCGACTTATGAGTCAGATATTTTAGATCAAGCTTCCATAAACGAGCTGCTTTTACTTGGCTTTCTGGCTGAACAGCCAAACCGATATCTCTGCCGCTTTGCTTCTTAAAATCAAGAATAATGTCACGCATTTCACGCCCTACCACCATAACCCCGACACTATCCTTTTCAAGGCGGACTGGCATAGCAACATAACGTAAACATTCATTGACACAATAGAAGTAGTTATAAGGTGCTTCTTTAGATAAAACTTGAGATATTACAGAGAAAGGAAGCGCAACCACGATGCCTTGCTTGTGAAGCGCTTGACCATATTGATCATATAGATAAACAGCATCCATTGTGCCATTCAGCAGTAACCTTGGAAAATAACGTTCAATAGACTCAATATAGGCGCCGGCAGAAGCCCCCCCAGCGTCGACAACCATCGGAATCATCTGCCCCATTTCCAGCAAACGATCGTAGGAGGAAGAGACTAAACCCTCCAATACAAAAAGGTCTCGCTCTGAAGATTCAAGCTGTTGCTGAGTAGTCTTTTGGGTCAACTGCACATAGGAATAATAACTATACGCCAGATGCAAAACAGCTAGCACTAAAACAAGGTGAAGTAAAACCTTCCAGCGCAGACTCAAAAAAGGCCTTTCCTTTAAGCTCTCAATCGACATAGAGATTAAAACCTATAGGTCGCCTGAAGCATAAGCATATCCCAATCCTCGACTTTCTCTTGATCATTCGGATTTTCTTGAGCAGCTAACCAACCTGTACCTTCAACTTTATGCCACTCAGCACGCAATAACCAATTTTTATTAGGCTTCCAGCCCAAACCCAACGTCCAATCAAAGGCAAATTGAGTATGCGCTGGCTTACCGAACAATGCCGCAGTTCTCGACCCATCACGATCATCTTTATCTAAATAAAGCATATCGCGACGTAAAAATAGCGTCACATCCGAGGTTAAACGGTGATCAAGCTGCAGATAAAAAGATTCAGTCGTACTCTCAGGGATTAACGCATACGCGCCACCTAAACTCCCCCAAGCAATATCCTGTTGGAAATATTCACCTGTCAAACTCCATCTTTTCCAGTTGTATTGCATAGATAATGCTGTCAAATCAATCTCAACACGACCATCACCTGGCTCACCCGTAAATGGATCAGGATTTTCTGGGCCATCAAAATCTAATTTAAACCCACCGACAGTAGCAGCGACTACAAAGCTGTAATCACTTACACTATATTCTGTACGCCACAGATGCCCAGAACTGTCGTGAAAAAAACCGTCCCAATTATTGTTCAGATAAGCATATTCAACGTTCAGATCTTTACGCGGCTCCCCTATTACAAGCTCAGACTCTAAAATGCCGTGATCAAACAGATAACGGCCATACAATCTAAAACCATCAGAAGATAACTCTAAGTTTCTTGCTTTATCAAAATATAAAGATTGCGGTAAAACTGCGGATGGACGAGTAAACGCCACGTCTCGGGTCTTATTATAGAAACCAAATGGATTCTTAATTCGACCTACACTGATACCAAAAGACCCACGCCTACCTTCGTAAACTCGATAATCAAGCAAACCATAATCGACAGTGAGATCACCATCATCAACCTCGCCCGCTCTTCGAGACATTAACTGCCCTGTCAGCAATAGGCGATCGGTCAAACGCCAAGAGGCATTTCCGGCAACCTCCCTAAAATCCCAACTTCCGGATTCACTATCACCGTAGAAACTATTATCACTGGTATGGGTATACCCCTGAGTGATAAACCCATTAAATTCCACATCAGGCGCTCCTTGCACTGACGCAGAGACAGAAGCCACTATGGGCAACAGCAACCTATTTAATTGTAATAACTTTAACATTCAGCCCTCCTTGGATCGATGTCATCACATAGCCAATAGCCCCTTTGGTTTGGGACACCCGTTGAAGCATTTCAGCTTCTGAATTGACCGTAATCGGTGATTGCCCAGCACCAGAAAAAACAGTTCGATCCCAGATATTAGATAGCTGATAAGGGAATACACCCAAAGACTGTTTAACAAAAAGCCGATGTTTATCTTGGTAAGGCGGAAGAATAAATACGCGAACAGGCATTCCATCTGGCCAAGTTCGTGTACGCATTGAGAAGATTGACAGCAAATATTGCTTCGAAAGACTTTCCAGAGAAACCTCTGAATTGACTATCACCTCAGACAAAACTGTCTTAGGTAGCAACAACAGCAGTAATAAAACCAGAGTTCTGATCATACAATGAAGCCAACCACATCCTATGTGAAACAGCCGAGTATTATACCCTATCGGCATAAGTACCTTATTTGACTGAATATTCGCTTAGTTTAGACCAAACGCACACTCACTGCACAGTAACTGAGGAAAAAATAAGAATAAAGGAGGAATGGCGTCCCATAGGGGGTTCGAACCCCTGTTACCGCCGTGAAAGGGCGGTGTCCTAGACCACTAGACGAATGGGACGCAACAAATTGTAAACTCCGAAGAGTTGGAGCGGGAAACGAGGTTCGAACTCGCGACCCCAACCTTGGCAAGGTTGTGCTCTACCACTGAGCTATTCCCGCAATATCTTAAGATAAATATTCTTAAGAAGAGAATGGCGTCCCATAGGGGGTTCGAACCCCTGTTACCGCCGTGAAAGGGCGGTGTCCTAGACCACTAGACGAATGGGACGCAACAAATTGTAAACTCCGAAGAGTTGGAGCGGGAAACGAGGTTCGAACTCGCGACCCCAACCTTGGCAAGGTTGTGCTCTACCACTGAGCTATTCCCGCATATTCTCTTAAGATAAATATCTAAAGAAAATGGCGTCCCATAGGGGGTTCGAACCCCTGTTACCGCCGTGAAAGGGCGGTGTCCTAGACCACTAGACGAATGGGACGCTGCTGTTCCTCAAAGGGCGTTCCCTTGTGAGGAGGCGCGTATATTAAAGAACTGATTCTGGTGGGTCAACCCTATTTTTAAGAAAAAACTGCAGTTTTTTTGTTATTGAAAAAATATTTAAAACAACGCTCAAAAATTGCACAAAAATCACCCTAACCTATTGGTTAGAAAGGTGTTATTAAGAACACCACCGAATTAGAAAAACCAAATATAAGCATGATTGCTCAATCAGCATTCAATTCATTGAAGTAAATGAGCAATGCAACCGAAGAGAAAGGGAAAGCCTAAATAACCAAATAGAAAACTTAAGTAAAGTAAAGGAAACAAACAATCGAGAGAGGGCAAGCTTCAGGCATAAAAAAACCAGCAATAAGCTGGCTGCATTTGGAGCGGGAAACGAGGTTCGAACTCGCGACCCCAACCTTGGCAAGGTTGTGCTCTACCACTGAGCTATTCCCGCATATTCTCTTTGTTCAAAACAAGAAAGAGAAATGGCGTCCCATAGGGGGTTCGAACCCCTGTTACCGCCGTGAAAGGGCGGTGTCCTAGACCACTAGACGAATGGGACGCTGTAGTTCCAGATAAGCTCTGAAAGCGGGGCATATAATATATATACTCCTTTTCCATTACAAGCACTTTTTTGATTTTTTTATCTATAAAATCAGGCGCTTTTTAGATAGTGTAAACTTACTTATATAGTTAGAGCGTTATACAATCTCTAATTTATTAAGAGTTTTGAAAAATCTCTTTTTCACTGACTGTCAGGACCTACATTTATGAGCCCGACCTATATTGGACTTTTAATTCTACTCGGTGTCGCCGTTATGGCAGGGATTGGATTTGCTGTCCAAGATATTGAGAATAAGAAGAGAGAGCGTAACCTGAGACTCATAACACTCAAAACGGCCATTCGTCGTGCCTCACATCTATTTGAAGCTTTCCCTCCTATTCTTATTACAACTGAGATCCACTCTTTACTGGTCAAATACTTAGAGGTGCGTTGGAATGCCGTGGTCGAACTGGATGGATCAGAGTCCAACCGACAACAGCAAGCAGCTTTTCAAGCAATGGTAGGTACAACCCAAGATCCTGTAAGCCACCCTTCCGGTTCGATGACCCTTTTCTCAAATCCAAATGAAGCAGCTAGAGCACTTGGAGTTATTAAAGAGTTTGCTCAGTTTGTAAGTGAGATTAAAAATAAGGGTGAATTGAATGGCGATACTGCCGACCAACTCACTCAAGAAGCCAAACGCATCTACGGCAGAATTGAAGTTGATATTGATCTCATGAGCGCAATTGAAACTGAACAGCAACGCGGGCCCGAAGTGGTCGTACACCATTACCGCAGCTGCTTTAGCAAACTCAATAACTTGAACCGCAATCAAGAACTGGATCGCCAGCTCTACGAAATTCGCACACATTTAACCCAGCTTGCTGAAAAGATCGATATTGCAAACGAGGAAAAGCGTATTGCGAAAGAACAGGAAGAAGATTCAGGTAAGAAATTTAATTTCTAAACCATCTTGAATTCCGCCTATATAAAGTAAGCCCTAATTTTATAGATTACGCGCTTCATTGCTTGGCAATGTACTCTCCCCCCTCTCAGCATCACTTAAAACGCTTTTTATTACATCCATAAAATCAATATTCCGTAAAGTCCTACACTTCAGTTCTTGGCGAATTCTTTCTTGTTGTATTAAGCTGCCCCAAAAGCTGTTTACAATTCACTATGTATATTGATCACCAAATTGCGCAAAAAATCGTAGACCGATCGATGAAAATCATCTGTCATAACGTCAATGTGATGAACCACCAAGCAATCATCGTTGGCTCTGGTGATCCAGATCGTATTGACCAACTCCATGAAGGTGCCCTGCAAGTTTTAAATGCTAAAGCGGAGATCGATTTTGATTCCGACCAAGCTGAATCCTTAACCGGCGTACAGGGCGGTATCAATATACCTATTACCAATGATGGTCAGATTATCGGTGTTGTTGGGATTACAGGTAATCCCAACGAAGTGCGTAAATACGCAGACCTAGTCGTAATGACTGCAGAACTTGTTTTAGAACAAGCGATGCTCGCTGCACAAGTGCGCTGGGATCGACGTCTTCAAGAAAGCGTTATCGTGCGCTTGATTGAGGGAGGCTGGCAGAACGATACATTGTTCAACGACCGGGTTGAACGCATGAAAATCGATCTAAACATCCCACGTGTTGCAATGATCGTCGATTTGAGATCTGCTGAAACTCAAAAAGACATTTCCCTCTCAACCATGCAAGGGATTTTACGTCTACTAGAAAAACGTGATCCAGACACATTACTAGCTATATCAAGCCCAACTCAAATAGTTATTTTGCAGAAAATATATTTACGGAATGAGCACTGGGATTACCAAAATAGCAAAGAGCAGTTAGCTAAATACCGCCAACAATTAGAAAAACAGCCTGATATAGATTTCAAAATAAGCTTGGGGCAGTACTTTGAAGGTATTAAAGGTCTGGCTGAGTCATACCAAAGTGCCCTCAAAACCCTCGAAGTTGGAAAACTCAGTCATCCAAGACAGCAGTTATTCACAGCCCGAGATATGTTGCTTGATCTAGTGCTCAAAGATTCACTCGAGAGCTGGAGTGGGCCGCAACTTTTAGCGGATTACGAAAAATTGGTTAAAAAGGATAGCAACGGTAGCCTACAAAAAACATTGCAGGTGTATTTTGCGAATAATACAGATTTTGCACAGACTGCAGAGAACCTTCATGTACACCGAAACACCTTGCGCTATCGCCTAGACAAAATAAATGACATTCTTGATATAGACCTGAAAAACCTACAAGACCTTTTCCGTTTATACATAGCAACCCGTTTAAGTGAATGGGATAAAAGGCCTGATTAACCCCCCAGTCAATTGTGCAAATAAACAAAAAAATATAATTTCAGCCCCTTTATTTTGTTTTTTTGTCCGAAGCAGCCCTACTTCTAACTCGGCATAATAATCTCTAAATCATTAATGGTTGTAGCACTTTGCTGTCACCCTGCATTGCTTAAGGATTATTATGAAAATAGTTATTGCTCCAGACTCTTTTAAAGAGAGTCTTTCCGCACAGCAAGTAGCTGAAGCCATAAAACAGGGCTTTAGTCACATTCTGCCGCAGGCCGAATATATTCAACTTCCGGTAGCTGATGGTGGTGAAGGAACAACAGCCGCCTTAATCTCCTCCACACACGGCTCTTTCCATCACACTCAGGTACAAGACCCGCTTGGACAAACAGTTACTGCCACTTGGGGAATTCTTGGTGATGGCGAAACAGCAGTCATAGAAACAGCTGCAGCTTCAGGCCTAGACCTGATTCCAATGAATCAGCGCAATCCGATGATTACTTCCAGTTATGGCACAGGTGAATTAATTCGTGCAGCTTTAGATAAAGGTGTTACTCGAATAATTTTTGGTTTAGGTGGTAGCGCGACCAATGATGGTGGCGCTGGAATCCTACGGGCCCTTGGCGCAAAGCTGCTAGATGGAGCTGGCCACCCTTTAGCCCCCGGTGGTGGCTCCTTACATAAACTTGCAGATCTGGATATCAGCCAACTCGATCCGCGCTTAAAACATGTTCAATTTGAAGTAGCCTGTGATGTTGATAATCCTCTACTTGGACCAGAAGGAGCCTCAAGCACCTTTGGTCCTCAAAAAGGCGCCAGTAAAGAACAGGTACCTCGTCTAGATCAAAACCTAAAGCATTTTGCACAGTTTTTAACACGTGTTAGTGGAACTGATGTAACCCAAGTCCCTGGAACCGGGGCTGCAGGAGGCATAGGTGCAGCATTATGTGCTCTGTTTAATACCCAACTAAAAAGCGGCATTGAAATCGTCTTAAACGCTGTACAAATAGACCAGCACCTAAAAGCTGCTGATCTGGTAATTACAGGTGAAGGCAGTATTGATAGCCAAAGTTTGCGCGGCAAAACACCTATTGGTGTTGCAAAGCGAGCTAAGTATTTTGACTGCCCTGTCATAGCGCTAGCAGGCTCAATCACTCGAGAACAAGCTCCCCTTAAAGCCTGTGGCATTGATGCCATTTTTAGTGTTGTACCCGGCATAGTCTCTTTGCCAGAAGCACTACAACAAGCAGAAATCAATCTTCAGAATTGCGCCAAAAATATCGCAACTATTTGGGCATTCAATCACACAAACACTTAAAGAATCACATCCTCAGGTCCGCTCTGTGGCCCTGACCTCTTACAGCGCTTTGCTGTACTCTTGCCGGTTTGATACTCAGACCGGCTTTTTTTTGCTCAAAATATAGCCATATTTACTCCAGTTTATTTTTGTACAAATGCACAAAAATCCAGCCAAAATAAGCTATTAATTTTGTACACCTGCCGAGGCACGTCCTTTCTCTTCATCCGATAATGTGTTCATACCTTAAAGGCTACAGGAACACAGATCATGAGAAGAACAAAAATCGTTGCCACTCTTGGCCCAGCCTCTGATTCCCCAGCGGTAATCAGCCAGCTGATTCAATCAGGTGTCGATGTTGTCCGCCTGAATTTCTCCCACGGTACTGTGACCGACCACAAAGCGCGTGCTCAACGTGTACGTGAAGCAGCCAAATCTGCTAACCGCTACGTTGCTATTCTTGGCGATTTGCAAGGCCCCAAAATCCGCATATCCCGCTTTGCCGATGGAAAAGTCTTACTCAAAGCAGGTCAAGCTTTTACCCTCAATGCAGAGCTGGACACAGATGCAGGGAACCAGGACCAAGTTGGGCTTGATTACAAAGGCTTAGTGGATGACTGCCAAGCAGGAGACCTTTTGCTACTGGATGATGGCCGCCTGACCATGCGTGTTGAAAGGATCTCCGCTCCAGAAATCCACTGTACTGTTGTCCTTGGTGGCTATCTATCTAATAACAAAGGCATTAACCGACAAGGTGGCGGGCTATCTGCCGCCGCACTAACAGAAAAAGATAAAGCAGACATTTTAGCTGCCGCAGAGATCGGTGTGGATTACCTAGCCGTTTCTTTCCCTCGTGATGCCGCCGATATGCAGGAAGCTCGTGCCCTACTCGCTCCGACAGGCAGTAGTGCCGGTTTAATAGCAAAGATTGAACGCGCTGAAACTGTCAGCAACCCTGAAGTACTGGACCAAATAATTGAAGCCTCTGATGGTGTTATGGTCGCGCGCGGCGACTTAGGGGTCGAAATTGGTGATGCAGAACTAATCGGCGTGCAAAAACAGATCATCCAACGAGCACGGCAATTAAACCGAGTAGTTATAACGGCGACCCAGATGATGGAATCGATGATCACGAATCCCATGCCAACCCGTGCCGAAGTTTTTGATGTCGCAAACGCAGTTTTGGATGGCACCGATGCGGTCATGCTTTCAGCAGAAACAGCTGCTGGAGATTATCCAGTCGAAACCGTACAAGCCATGGTACGCGTCATAGAGGGCGCTGAAACTCAGCCTCAAACTAGAACCTCTGGGCATCGCATGCATCAATCATTCTCTAATATTGATGAAACCATCGGTCTGGCTGCAATGTATGCCGCCAATCACCTATCTGGCGTTAAAGCGATTATTGCGATGACCGAAACCGGTGCCACTCCGCTACTAATGTCTCGCATCCGTTCAGGCTTACCGATTTTTGCCTTAAGCCCTAATCAAGAAGCCTTGCATCGAGCAGCCATATTTCGTGGTGTCGTACCTCTATTTTTCGATGCCTCTTCCATATCTCACGAACAGATTAACCAGTCTGCTGTAAACAGTTTAATCGACGCAAAAATCGTAACCGAAGGTGATTTGGTCATGATCAGTAAAGGGGATTACCTCAATGTTCACGGTGGTACCAACACACTAAAAATTGTTCGTGTAGGCAGTGATATCAAATAAGAAACATAACAGGAGGAGATGTCATGGAACCAACTAATACCTACGAACCCGCTGCTTGGCCGAGAGATTTTGACTTTCGAATAGAAGTGTCCGAGCAGCAAGAATTGCTAGAGATACCGCATCCCCCTGCGAATGAAGCCGAAGGTAAAAGTCATGAGCAAGATTAAACAGATCATCGGTCGGGAAGTCCTAGATTCACGTGGTAATCCAACGGTTGAAGCGGATGTCATTCTGGACTCAGGCGTTTCCGCCACCGCTTGCGCTCCCTCTGGTGCGTCTACTGGTTCTCGAGAAGCTTTAGAGCTACGGGATGGCGATCAAAAACGCTATCAAGGCAAAGGCGTTTTAAAAGCAGTTGCCAATGTAAACGGATCCATCAACCAAGCCCTACAAGGCATGGATTGTTTAGACCAGCAACAGCTAGACCAATGCTTGATCAAGCTGGACGGTACTGAAAACAAAGCTAATCTGGGTGCCAATGCAACCTTAGCGGTATCTTTAGCTGTTGCTAAAGCGGCTGCTATCGAAAAGAAAATGCCTCTGTATGCCTACATTGCAGAAATGAATGGCACTCCCGGTGAATACCTAATGCCGGTACCAATGATGAATATTCTTAACGGCGGTGAGCATGCCGACAATAATGTGGATATTCAGGAATTTATGGTACAGCCACTGAATTTCAGCAGTTTTTCTGAAGCGTTGCGCTGTGGCACAGAAGTTTTCCATAGTTTGAAAACAGTACTACAACAGCAAGGCTTAAACACTGCGGTAGGTGATGAAGGCGGCTTTGCTCCAGATTTAGGCAGCAATGAGCAGGCATTAATCATTATTCAGCAAGCAGTTGAACAGGCTGGGTATCAACTAGGTACTGATATTAGTCTGGCGTTAGATTGCGCTGCTTCCGAATTTCACCAAGATAACCTCTATCAACTAAGTGGTGAAAACAAGCAGTTTAGTGCCAGTGAATTCAGCAACTATCTAGCTGAACTGGCTGCTAAATACCCAATTCGCTCGATCGAAGATGGCATGGACGAATCCGACTGGCAAGGCTGGTCAGAACTTACGCAAAAGCTAGGCGATAAAGTCCAATTGGTCGGCGATGATCTGTTTGTAACCAACAGCAAAATTCTACAACAGGGAATAGAACAGAAGGTTGCTAACTCAATACTGATCAAATTTAACCAGATCGGCACTCTATCTGAAACACTGGATGCTATTCGCTTGGCCAAAGCCGCTGGTTATAGCGTCGTAATTTCTCACCGTTCAGGTGAAACCGAAGACACCACCATTGCAGATTTAGCCGTTGGCACTGCTGCGGGCCAGATAAAAACTGGGTCTTTGTGTCGTTCTGATCGTGTCGCGAAATACAACCGCCTTCTTCGAATTGAAGCCGAATTGACCGGCGAAGCTCCTTATCCCGGAGCAACAATTTTTAACTAAGCATTACCTCAAGAACCCCATGCGAATAAGTCGATATCCGCATTACTACTATAAAAATAGAAACTGGAGTTACTTATGAAAACCATGAGAAAAACCATTCTGAGTACAGCGATTGTTGCAGCTACTGTATCAATGTCTTCCACAGTATTAGCAGAAGGCAGAGTACTGTTGAAAACACCGATTGCTTTTGCGACCAACCTGCCAGCATTAGGCTCTCCTATTGTTGAAGTAGCAGAACGCCTGAATAAAATTAGTGGTGGCAATATCAAAATGAAGGTGTATGAGCCAGGTAAACTTGTTGCTCCACCAGAAATCCTTGATGCCGTATCTACAGGTAAGATTAATTCAGGCTATGCAACGGCTGGATATTGGCAAGGTAAGATCCCAGCATCCGCATTGTTTTCAGCAGTACCGTTCGGTCCCGAAGCTGGTGAATACCTAGCTTGGTTGTACTATGGCAATGGCCGTAAGTTATGGCAAGAAATGTACGACTCTCATGGCTATAACGTACACAACATCCCTTGCGCGATTAATCCACCAGAAACCTCTGGCTGGTTCTCTAAACCGATCGAAAAGCCGGAAGACCTTAAAGGCATCAATATGCGTTTCTTTGGCCTTGGCGCTAAAGTCATGGAAAAAATGGGCGTAGGTACGGTACAGCTACCTGGTGGTGAAATCTTTGGCGCCTTGGAAAAAGGTGCAATCGATGCCACTGAGTTTTCCCTACCACAGATCGATCAACGCCTAGGCTTCCACAAAATTGTAAAATACAACTACTTCCCAGGCTGGCATCAGCAAGCCACGCTGCATGAGCTGCTTATTAACAAAGACACTTGGAATAAGCTTTCTCCGACGCAACAAGAAATTATTGAAACAACCTGTAAAGCCTCTATCACTGAGTCTCTAGCAGAGGGTGAAGCAAGTCAGTTTGAAGTGTTAGCCCAGTCCGCAGAAAAAGGCGTTGAACTTCGCTACTGGAACGACACTATGTTAACAGCCTTCAAATCCTCTTGGGATGAAGTGGTGGCAGAGCAAAGTGAAAACGCTTTCTTCAAGAAAGTATGGGATGACATGAGTCAGTTCCGCGGTAGTTACGATTTATGGGAGTCTTTGGCTTACCTTCCACGTACTAAGCCTCAAGATTAAGCATCAAATAGCCTGATTCACACCGAGTCAGGTCTATGTCATACCCGTTCAGAACGGTTCTCCGACCGTTCTGAACACCTCTTATCTTTTCAGAATTTCCAAGGGTGGGTCCCGTGAATAATCTGTCTTCCTCTCATCAAGAGCAGGTTGCATTTGCTGATGCAATCGATCTGTTCATACGTAGGACTGGGATGCTTATCGCATCGGTATATGTCGTATTAGTGCTGGTGATCATCACCCAGGTGGTTCTGCGTAAAGGTTTTGCTAGTGGTTTAATCGCTTTAGAAGAGCTTCAATGGCATCTATACGCTGTAGGCGTTATGTTTGGTTTAGCTTATGCGCAAGTCAATAACGCCCATATCCGCGTTGATCTTCTCTACGGCAAATTCCGGTTGCGTACCAAGGCATGGGTCGAAATTTTAGGCATGCTATTTCTGGTCTTCCCTTTTATTGCCGTCGTATTTTTCCACAGTCTCGAATTTGTTCATTCCGCATGGGTCATTAATGAGCATTCCGATGCTCCTTCGGGGCTTCCATACCGCTGGCTCATTAAAGCAGTCATACCTGCCAGTTTTGGCCTTTTATTCCTAGCTTGTGTGTCGCGATTTATTCGAGATATTTGCTTTTTGTTACGAGGTAAGCACTGATGGAAATCAATGAGATTCTTGTCATTGCGATGTTCCTATCATTCATCGCACTACTTTTTACCGGTATCCCCGTTGCCTACGTGCTGGGTGGTATTGGCGTTATTTTTGCCCTAGTAGGCTACTTATCTGATATCTACTTAGGCACTTTAACTGGATTAGACTTCACCACCTTAGGGCTTGTAGTTAACCGTCTGTTTAAGATTATGGATAACTGGATTCTGGTCGCCCTGCCGATGTTCATTTTCATGGGCAATATGCTAGACAAATCAGGTGTAGCAGAGCAGCTGATGGAATCCCTACAGGAACTGTTTGGCAAAGTCCGCGGCGGCTTGGCTATCACTGTTACAGTGATCGGTATTATCCTTGCGGCCTCCACTGGCATTATCGGTGCGTCAGTAGTTCTACTCGCTATGATGTCACTACCGTCGATGCAAAAACAGGGTTACTCACTACCGCTTGCGTTAGGGACAATCGCGAGTGCCGGTACTTTAGGTATTTTAATACCGCCAAGTATTATGCTGGTGATCATGGCCGACCAATTAGGTTTGTCTGTAGGCGATCTGTTTATGGGTGCGGTATTCCCTGGCCTGATTTTGGGCGGTTTGTATATCGCCTACATCCTGATCACAGGCTTTATTAACCCTGAAGCGGCCCCAGTTCCTCAGGACGTCCAGCCTGTTACCATGAAGACGGTAATCAAGGTATTAAAAGCAATCACCCCAACAGTACTACTTATCTTCGTTGTTTTAGGTTCCATATTCGCTGGTATAGCAACGCCGACAGAGGCCTCAGGTGTAGGTGCCTTTGGTGCTACGCTACTTGCAATATACAATCGCAAATATAACTTCAAAGTATTAAAGGAAGTTTTACACGGCACTTACAACACTACGGCTTATATCTTTGCCATCTTTATCGGTGCTACCTGTTTCGCTCTGGTATTAAGAGAGTTGGGCGGTGATGAACTGATCGAAAGTTTCCTAACCGGCTTACCTTTTGGGGATTACGGCATTGTCGCGTTTATTCTGTTGATTATATTCCTGCTGGGATTCTTCCTCGATTGGATTGAAATCACGCTGATTATTTTGCCTCTATTAGCGCCAGTTATTTCAGCACTAGGATTAGATATCAACGGCTATGGCGTAGTGGATAACCCCGAATTGGTTTGGTTCGTCATGCTCGTTGCAATGGCCTTACAAACATCATTCCTCACCCCACCGGTAGGGTTTGCATTGTTCTACTTAAAAGGTGTTTGCCCGCCAGAGGTAAAACTTACTCAAATTTACCGTGGCGTGATTCCTTTCATCCAACTGCAATTAGCTGCACTAGTGATGCTCGTCTTCTGGCCTCAATTGGTAACCTGGCTACCGGCATTCGCTTACGGCTAAGAAAATTTGAATAACTGATACCTAAAAACTCCTCTTTAAGAGGAGTTTTTGTTTTCGCAATATAGATAAACACCTACTCGCCTATCTGTAATCCCTAATTTTGAGGTTATACCGATGCTGGCATCCTTAACCTCAAGCTAGTTAGTACAGGTTAATTCTTTCAAAGCACTCCCCTTCGCTTAGATTGAGTAACTGATTACTCACTCAGGAAGATCCTTTATAGGAGATAGGTAAATTGAAATCACAAATAGCGATAGTTACAGGCGTTTTATTAAGCTTCAACGCAGCAGCTGATGAAGAATGGATCTTCGGTATCGGTGCTGGGATTAAAAGTCACGAAAGTGCTTATCAAGGTGTAGGCACTGAAACCTTTGTATTTCCAACTCTGTACGCACAAAAAGGCAACTTTTTGTTAGTAGGCAACAAAGCCCAATACAGCCTTTACGGTAATAGTAAATTCCAAGTCAATCTATTGGGCCAATACCGTTTCGAAGGCTATGAAGCTGATGATTCATTTGCCCTAAATGGCATGGTAGAACGTGATGGCGCACTCGAAGCAGGTATCAGTGCAACGCTCGACACACACTACGGTATCCTGTCAGCCTCTTTTTTGACAGATATCTCAAATACTCACGAAGGACATGAACTATCTGTAGGCTGGACTAAACCTTATCAGCTTAATGCCAAGTGGATGGTTAAACCCTCAATGGAACTAAGCTGGCGAAGTGATGACCTGAACAATTATTACTACGGCGTAAAGTCGAACGAAGCAACCGCACAACGAGCTGTGTACAAAGCAGATAGCAGTATGAGCTACCGAGCAGGTGTGGATGCTTTTTATGTAGTGGATAAGCAGCAAACTATCCAGATGGGTATCGGCGTTAATGGTTGGGGCAGTGAGGTAGAGGATAGCCCTATTGTTGATCGCAGCAACAGCCCTGAAGTAAAAGCAGCTTACACTTTCCGTTTCTAGTCGATCTAGTTGGAGGTTACGGCAGATAAATAACAGGCCACTTTTATATTGCCGTGACCTCAACTCTATATTTCAACTACCCATTACCAATCCCTTTTATCTGTAGTATTTCGCCCTGAATTTCGTAAAAAAACTAGGCTAATAGCGCGAGAAAAAAGTAATTTTAGCCGCTAAACCTGTTTTGCATTTCACATATTGACTCCCCTACGCCCTTCCCTCATGGTGCGCCCTTTTTTTAAAATGTGGAGCCCTAGGCTTAACTATGAACGCAGTGATTATTGCAGTGCTAACCATGTTGGTGCTGAGCCTTTTTAGAACCCATGTGGTTATTGCTCTTTTGATTGGCGCACTTGTCGGCGGCTTGTCAGGAGGATTGAGTCTAGATGCTACAATCAATGCTTTTAATGCTGGGATTGGCGGCGGTGCAAGCGTTGCCTTAAGCTATGCATTGCTTGGTGGCTTTGCAGTCGCAATTGCACAATCAGGCCTGCCACACTTGTTAGCAAATAAAGCAATAACAGTGATTGGGCAAGATCCTACGCCAGCACGCGTCAACAAGATCAAAACGCTACTACTCCTAATCATCTTAGCGGTAGCCATTTCGTCACAAAACTTAATCCCAATCCACATTGCATTCATCCCACTATTAATACCGCCTTTGCTTCTAGCGATGAGCAAACTGAAATTGGATCGACGTTTAATTGCCTGCGTACTGACCTTTGGTCTAGTAACCCCTTATATGCTTTTACCGGTAGGGTTTGGGGGAATATTCCTTAACGAAATTCTACTGAAACATATTGGTCAAGGCGGACTGGACACAACGGGTATCTCAGTTATTCAAGCGATGAGCATACCTGCTGCTGGAATGTTGTGTGGATTATTGATCGCAGTTTTCATCAGCTATCGCGGGAAACGTCGTTATGATCAGTCAAAGATTAAAGCTGTCGAAAACAACGTTAATGACTTTAATTCTAAGAGCATTATCGTTGCTCTGTTAGCAATCGGCGTAGCCTTCGTAACACAGCTAGTTACCAACTCCATGATCATGGGGGCTATGCTTGGCTTTATCCTATTTACCGTTACTGGCGTGATCCGTTGGAAAGAATCTGACGGCGTATTGACCGATGGTATGAAAATGATGGCAACCATTGGCTTTATCATGATTGCCGCATCAGGTTTTGCAGAGGTGCTTAAAGAAACCGGCGATATCGCTGCACTAGTGACAAGTTCAGTAGACGTTATTGGCCAAAATAAACCAATAGCGGCCTTCTTGATGTTATTGGTGGGTTTGCTAATTACTATGGGTATAGGCTCATCGTTTTCAACAATCCCAATTATTGCAGCTATCTACGTACCATTAGCTATTCAGTTAGGCTTTAGCCCTTTAGCTATCGTTGCTCTAGTCGGCACAGCAGCAGCTTTAGGTGATGCAGGCTCCCCTGCGTCTGACTCGACCCTAGGTCCAACATCAGGCTTAAACGTCGATGGGCAACACAATCATATCTGGGATACGGTTGTACCGACATTCTTACACTATAACTTACCTCTACTTGCCTTTGGTTGGTTTGCAGCTGTAACGTTATAAAAGCACAGAACAGGCAGGCCTTAGCTTAAAGTAAGGCCTGCACCCTGCCATCGAGATCACTGCTTCAATCTATATTTACTCTTTAGCAAAGACCAACAACCTTAGCGCTGACTGACAATTGCCAACCAAGGCTGTTGCGCACAAGGTAAACCTTCTGGGCGATAATAATGATCAAGAATACGAAAACCTGCATCCTCTAAATTTTGAGCAGTCACCTCTAACTCCATATAGTGACCAAAACGATCACCATTCCACCCTTCCGCTGCCCCTCTCGGGTTTGAAGTAAATAAGATCCCATTTGGCTTCAACGCAATATAGCATTTAGACAAAACCTCACCCAGCATCTGACTAGGGACATGGAACATAGAAGCATTAGCAAAAATCCCATCAAAGCACTCTTCCCCTATATCGAGATGACAAAACGACTGATTCAGCACAGGGCAACCACTATGTAATCGAGCCATCTCACAGAAAGTTTTACTTCCATCGAGCCCAGTAGGAGAATGACCCAAGGTTTTAAAATAAAGAAGATCGCGCCCCGGCCCGCAACCGAAATCTAAAATATCCAACCCTTTTCGTTGCGGTAATGCACTTAATAAAGCATCAATATTCTGGCTAACATCATGATCACGAGTACCTTGCCAGAAAGATGCTGCATTCGATTCATAATGCCCTAAAGTCACACGTTCGATTTCGCTTAAACTTTCTTTGCTATAGCGATTACTCATATAGAAATTCACATAAATGATTTTTAAATTGTCTTTTAAAATAATGACATTAGCTTACTCATGACCGTATCTTAACGCGCTTTAAATGGATCAATGCAAAATTACATGGACATAGCGTGACAAAATTGATTGGTTCACCGCTAACAGGATGCCGTAAACGTTAAGCTTGTGGCATACACCATCACACGCCAATACCACATAGTGAGTTAGCTTAGAAAAATCATAGTATTATTAAGAAATGGTCGGGATGATAGGATTTGAACCTACGACCCCCTGCACCCCATGCAGGTGCGCTACCAAGCTGCGCTACATCCCGACTAAGATCTTGAAAATGAACACTTTCAAGTGGTGGCTATCTTAACCGAACACTCCGAATCTGGAAAGATTTTTTCCGTTTATTG
Source organism: Neptuniibacter sp. QD29_5 (assembly GCF_047778125.1). GTDB lineage: Bacteria > Pseudomonadota > Gammaproteobacteria > Pseudomonadales > Balneatricaceae > Neptuniibacter. The sequence continues at coordinate 1,064,911 of NZ_CP180556.1, read as the reverse complement.
CGTGATAACCTCTTCGCCTATCACCATGATGGTTGCCGTCTGGTTATAGTGACCGATTGAACCACCTTGCGTCGCCCCCTGCTCACCAAATGTATTAAATCCAATAACAGGTACATCTTCGCCACAGACTTCTTTAACCAAGCAGATATCATCCACATCTAAGCGAACTTTCAACAGGTGACGTAAAATACAGTTAAAAATAATTACCGCGCCGATTTTCTTTGGGCTACCAGCATCGATAATCGCCTTCTGCAAAGTTTCCTTGAAACGCTCCCTCGCAATCTCAGCATCCGTTTTCATTTCACGCAGAAATGCACCTTTAGGAATTTCCGCATAAAAGCTCACGCCACCATCACCATGAACCTGCTTAGCACTTTTAATAGTGTACTCTGCGAAAACATCAGAGGATTTAATACCAAAAGGGTTTTGAATAAATAGCTCAGGAGTCAGTTCTTCCCCACCTAACAGCTTCTGAAGCACTTCTGTCGCAGGCTTACCATTTAGCATTTGCACGGTACGCCCTGTTGCCTGAGTAACGACAGCCCCCTTATTCGCTGCAACATAAGGATGACCCATAGCGGTACCAATTTTTAAGCCACTACTAAAACTCGCTACAACAGCAGAATCTTGATGAACACCATTGCTGATTTGATTACTTTTAGCATCTGAGAAATCTGTAGCTGTTGAACCACCAATGACTTGGGAGACCGTCCCAGTTTCTAAAATGAGACTACGTAAAAAAGCTTCTTCTTGAACGGAAGTACCATCAGGTAAAACCATATTGATACAGGGCTTTATTCTAGAGACCTCTTTTGCCCCTTTGCTGTCTAAGGCAATTGCCATCAAAGACATGACAGCGGGATTTGAGAGCAAGTTTGAATAAGCTTCCCGAATTGCGTCTTTGGCAGCTTGCTCAGGTTGCTTTGATAGGTTTTGACCGACGCCCAAACCGACACTAAAATAAGCGCTCTGTAGCGTCATTACAACAACGCTCGCCTCCTGAGGCCCTTTTTTCAGGCTAGAGATTTCGCCCCAAGAACTGCCGCCCACAATAGGAACGGTATCTCCTACAACTGACCTAATGTCACTATAGGCTTTCTGAACATCCAAAGAGAAACTAACAAAGCAGATCACCAAGTCAGGTTTAGGTGTGAGCTCCATTGCATCACTCGCAGCCACTGAAGCATCTTGGTCATGACCTAAACCTACCCTTAAAATTGCCATCTCTACTATCCTAGCTTGTTTAACAACATAGATGCTAATCAAGCTATAGAGCACAGCCAACCACTAAGGCGCGAAACAGTGCCAAAGTGTAAGTATAAATAAACTATATAAGTAAAACGGGCGTTGAATGGAGGGGGAAAAATTAAGCACTAAGAAAGCACTAGCGCTTAATTGATTCCAATAGGTCTTCTAATTCAGCGATAGTCTGTCGAAGCAATTGCTTGTATTGACTTTGATCATCTTCATTATTATCACCCGCAAGATACTGTTTAGCACCACTCAGGGTGTAGCCTTGATCGTGTAATAAGCTTTTGATCTGACGAATCAACAAAACATCCTGTCGCTGGTAATAGCGGCGGTTGTTTCGTTTAACAGGCGAGATTTGTGAAAACTCTTTCTCCCAATAACGCAATACATGCGCCTTGAGATCACAAAGCTTAGCAACTTCGCCAATTGTAAAATAACGTTTACCCGGGATTGGGTTGGGATCGTTACTCTGGGGTGTCTCCAGCATAGGTTTCGACACGGTCCTTCAGTTTCTGACCTGGGCGGAAGGTTACAACACGGCGAGCCGAGATAGGCACTTCTTCCCCAGTTTTAGGATTCCGGCCCGGCCTTTGACGCTTATCGCGAAGGTCAAAGTTACCGAAGCCGGACAATTTCACCTGCTCGTTAGCAGCCAGACATGCCCGGATTTCATCAAAGAACGTCTCCACCATCTCTTTGGCTTCACGTTTGTTTAATCCTAGCTCTTCGTTCAGGCGTTCCGCCATTTCAGCTTTTGTTAACGAGCCCATGATAAATCACCTTTCGCTGCTTATTCTCGCAATGAGGCACCAAACTCACTGGCTAGTGCAGAAATAACCGCACTTGTGGCGCTGTTTATTTCTTCATCATTAAGAGTGCGCGAAGGATGCTGCCACGTCAAGCCCACAGCAAGACTTTTTCTACCTTTTTCAATACCTTGGCCTTGGTAAACGTCAAAAAGTGTTACTTCTTTAACGAATTCACCCGCTTCTTTTTCAGCCAATTGACGCACTGAATCAAAAGCTACGCCTTCATCTACAATAAGTGCTAGATCTCGGCGCGACTCTGGGAATTTAGAAATTTCTTGGTAGCGAGGCAGTTTACCTTGAGTCAAAGCAGCTTGGTTTATCTCGAAAAGATATACAGCACCGTTCAGACCCAACTCTTTAACCAAATTAGGATGCAATGCACCGATGTAACCTACTTTTTCGCCATTACGCTCAATACGCGCAGTCTGACCTGGGTGCAAAGCAACATGACGATCAGCTACAAATGAGAAGTCTCCTTCAGCGCCGCCCAAAGAAAGCAAGCTCTCTAGGTCACCTTTAATATCAAAGAAATCAACTTGATCTTTACCTGCATTCCAACCTTCAGGATCTCGTGCACCAGCTAACAAACCAGCAACAACATTCTCCTGAATGATCTCATCCCCAGAAGTCGGTAAGAAGCGCTGACCACTTTCAAATAGGCGAACACGCGCTTGCTGACGGTTTTGGTTGTACTGCAATGCTTTTACTAGACCTGGCCAGATAGTAGTGCGCATCACTGCCATTTCAGCAGAGATTGGGTTAGCTAACGCAATACCTTCAAATTGGTCATCGAACTGCTTTTGTAAACCCGCTTCGATAAAGCTGTAAGTGATCGCTTCCTGATAGCCACGTGCAATCAATGCACGACGGACATTCTGGATTGTTACTTTAGTTTCATCATTTGCCTTGATTGGCATAGACGCTGTTGGCGTACGAACAGGTAGATTGTTGTAGCCGTATACACGTGCTAATTCTTCGATCAGATCCACTTCAATTGCGATATCAAAGCGATAAGATGGAACAGAAACGTGCCATTCACCTTCCGTAGAAGTCCTCTCTACAACCAAGCCAAGGCGAGTTAAAATCTCTTCAATCTCGTCAGCAGGCATTTCAAACGCCAGCATCGCATTCACTTTGCTATGACGCAGGAATAGCTGACGCGCAGCAGGTAACTCATCTTCATTGACAGTTTCAACAGCAGGACCTGCTTCACCGCCAACAATCTCAAGAAGGAGCTCTGTAGCGCGATTAATTGCTTGGTTTTGCAGCTGCCAATCGACACCACGCTCGAAACGGTGAGAGGAATCTGTATGTAAACCATAAGAGCGTGCACGGCCCGCAATAGAGATAGGATTAAAGAATGCACTTTCTAGGAAGATATTTTGCGTTTCAGCCGTAACGCTGGTAGGGTCGCCCCCCATAATACCAGCCATAGCAACTGGGCCATTTGCGTCGGTAATTGCCAAAGTATCAGCATTAAGCTCAACTTCTTGACCATCTAGAAGTGTTAGCTTTTCACCCTGGTCCGCACGGCGAACAACAATACCACCGGATAGTTTATCCAGATCGAAAGCGTGCATTGGCTGACCAAGCTCTAGAAGAATATAGTTCGTTACATCTACAACTGGATCAATGCTACGTACACCAGAACGCTCAAGTTTCTGTTTCATCCACAATGGTGTTTCTGCTTGTGGATTGATACCACGAATAACTCTACCAACATAACGTGGGCAATCAGCAGCATCTTTTAGTTCTACAGGGAAAGTAGCATCAATATTCGCTTCAATTGCATTGTCTGCAACAAAAGTAACAGGCGCTTTATTTAACACACCCACTTCACGCGCTAAACCAGAAATACTTAGGCAGTCACCACGGTTAGGCGTTAAATCTACATCGATTACTTTGTCATCGAGGTTCAGGTATTCACGAATACAAGTACCTACAGGCGCATCAGCTGGAAGCTCCATGATGCCGTCGTGATCATCTGAAATACCTAGCTCATCTTCCGCACATAGCATGCCGAAAGATTCTACCTGACGTAGTTTAGCTTTTTTAATCTTAAACTCTTTGCCATCTGGAGTAGGCAATACCGCACCCACAGTAGCGAATGCTGTTTTTAAACCAGCACGAGCGTTAGGTGCACCACACACAACCTGTGCTACTTCACTACCATTAGTTACTGTGCACACCTGAAGTTTGTCTGCATTTGGATGCTGCTCAGCCGTTAGGATTTCACCTACGATAACACCGGTAAAATCTTTAGCTGCTGCCTCAACTTCGTCTACTTCCAGACCTGCCATTGTGACTTGATCAACTAGCTCCTGCGTACTAATTGCAGGGTTAACCAATTCGCGTAACCACTTTTCACTGAATTTCATTTTGCTTTCCCGAAAATCCTGTTAATAACCGCTTAAAACGTTGTCGTGATCAGTTGAACTGATTCAGGAAACGCAGGTCGTTTTCAAAGAATAGGCGCAGGTCATTTACGCCGTAACGCAACATAGCCAAACGCTCTACACCCATACCGAAAGCAAAGCCGGTGTACTCTTCAGGGTCGATACCTGAAGCTTCAAATACTTTAGGATGCACCATGCCACAACCTAGTACTTCCAACCATTTACCATCACCACGGTCGATATCGACTTCAATTGAAGGCTCAGTGAACGGGAAGTAAGACGGACGGAAGCGAACGCGAACATCTTCTTCGAAGAATTCGCGCAGGAACTGTTCTAGCGTACCTTTTAGGTCAGCGAAGCTGATATCTTTATCAACAATCAAACCCTCTACCTGATGGAACATTGGCGAGTGCGTTTGATCGTAATCACAACGATATACACGACCTGGGCAGATAATACGTAGTGGTGGTTCTTGCGATTCCATTGTACGTACCTGAACACCTGAAGTGTGTGTACGCAGAAGTGTATTCGCATTGAAATAGAATGTGTCGTGCATAGCACGAGCCGGATGGTGCGAAGGAATATTTAGCGCTTCGAAGTTGTGGTAATCATCTTCGATTTCTGGACCTTCTTCTACCGTATAGCCGATACCACCAAAAAACTCTTCAATTCGCTCCATGGTTTTAGTCACAGGGTGTAAACCACCTAGTGCTTGACCACGTCCTGGCAAAGTTACATCAATCGTTTCAGCAGCAAGCTTACTTTCTAGGGCTGCAGCTTCTAGTGCTGTTTTACGCTCATTAATCACTTCTTGAAGCGCTTGTTTAGCTTCGTTGATCTTAGCACCAGCTTGTGGACGTTCCTCTGCAGATAGCTTGCCTAAGCCTTTAAGAAGTGCAGTAAGTTCACCCTTTTTACCCAAGTATTGAACGCGAACATCGTCCAACTGTTGAGTAGTAGTTGCCGTAGCGACAGCTTCAGTACCTGCTGCCAAAAGGCTTTGAATGTTTTCCATTATCCGGCTCCGAATAGAAGGATAAATACGGTAATTTGTTAGTAATCAGTTACTTTGCCCAGTTTTCCCTAAAAAACTGGGCAAAATAACCGAAAAAATAGGGGAAGAGTTCGCACCCTTCCCCTATTTCAAAGTAGTCGCTTACACGACACTGGGTGCTAGCTTACGCTAGAGAAGCTTTAGCTTTCTCTACGATTGCTGCAAATGCGCCAGCTTCGTGAACAGCAAGATCAGCTAGAACCTTACGGTCGATCTCGATGTTAGCCTTTTTCAGACCAGCGATGAAGCGGCTGTAAGACAAACCGTTGATACGAGCACCAGCGTTGATACGTGCAATCCACAATGCGCGGAACTGACGCTTACGCTGACGGCGGTCACGGTATGCATATTGACCAGCTTTGATTACCGCCTGTTTAGCAACGCGGAATACACGGCTACGAGCACCGTAATAACCTTTTGCTTTTTTCAGGACTTTCTTGTGACGACGACGAGCAACAACACCACGTTTTACGCGAGCCATGTCTTTCTTCCTCTAAATTCTGTTAGCTAAAAAATCGATTAAATATAAGGCAGCATGCGACGAACCAACGCCTTGTCTGCAGCGTGTACCTGCAGCATAGGGCGAAGCTGACGCTTACGCTTAGTAGATTTCTTAGTCAGAATGTGACTAGTGAAAGACTGCTTGTGTTTGAAGCCGTTAGCGGTTTTCTTAAAACGCTTAGCCGCACCACTATTGGATTTCATCTTAGGCATTACTAAAATCTCCACGCATTCGTTAATTTTTTTTCGCCCGAAACAAACGACAAAACCCGTAGCCAACTTTTACAAGTCAGTCACGGGTTAAGGAAAGTAACGAGTTACTTTTTCTTCTTCGGAGCTAAGACCATGACCAGTTGACGGCCTTCCATCTTAGGACGCTGCTCTACAGTTGCTAACTCTTCCAAATCTTTCTCGATTCGTTGGAGTAACTGCATACCCAGTTCCTGATGGGCCATCTCACGACCACGATAACGCAAAGTTATCTTGGCTTTATCTCCTGCTTCAAGGAAACGTACCAGGTTGCGTAGCTTGACCTGATAATCCCCTTCTTCCGTATTAGGACGGAATTTCACTTCCTTGATCTGAACCTGATGCTGCTTTTTCTTGGCTTCATTCTTTTGCTTTTTCAGCTCATAAAGATGCTTGCCATAATCCATCACTTTACAAACGATGGGATCAGCTTCAGAAATTTTCACCAGATCAAGTCCCGCTTCTTGTGCTGCCACAAGAGCGTCATTTACCGGTACGATGCCAATCTGTGTTCCGTCTGGACCAATAAGTCTGCACTGTTTAGCTACTTTCAGTAGATTCTCATTGATCATGGGCTCTTCTCTGCGAGCGCCCCTTCTATTATCACGCCTGATAGTCTTATCTCCTGACTGTTTTTAGACTTATGAGTCCTGACGACCTTTCTTAGCGACATCACTGCCAAGAAGGTTTACAAATTCTTCTAGAGGCATAGCGCCTAGGTTTTCACCCGTACGAGTACGTACAGCAACCTCACCCGCCTCTACTTCTTTATCGCCAATTACAAGAAGGTAAGGCACCTTCTGTAAAGTACGCTCGCGAATTTTAAAGCCGATCTTCTCATTTCTCAAGTCTGACTCGGCTCTGAATCCTTGATTTTCAAGATTTTGAACAACTTTTTGACAATAATCAGCTTGTTTGTCCGTAATATTCATCACAACCGCTTGTACTGGCGCCAACCAAGTTGGTAATGCACCTGCGAAGTTTTCGATCAAAATACCGATAAAACGCTCAAAAGAACCAAGAATTGCACGGTGTAACATTACAGGTGTTTCACGTTCACCCTGTTCGTTTACAAACTGAGCACCGAGGCGGCCTGGCATTGAGAAGTCAACCTGAACAGTACCACACTGCCATACACGACCTAGGCAATCTTTTAGTGAGAACTCAATCTTAGGGCCGTAGAAAGCACCTTCACCTGGCAACTCTTCCCATTCAAGACCTGCTGCATCTAAAGCATCACCTAAGGCTTTTTCAGCTTTATCCCAAACTTCATCTGAGCCTACGCGCTGTTCTGGGCGAGTAGATAGTTTATAGATAACTTCAGTAAAGCCAAAGTCCGCATAAACCTCATCAAGAAACTCAATGAAACGCGCAACTTCTTCCTGAATCGAATCTTCCGCACAGAATATATGCGCATCATCCTGTACAAAGCCACGGACACGCATAATTCCGTGTAACGCACCTGAAGGTTCATTACGGTGGCAACAACCAAATTCTGCTAGACGCAAAGGCAGATCACGGTAAGAACGAATACCCTGATTGAAAACCTGAACGTGGCATGGGCAGTTCATCGGTTTGATAGCAAAATCATGATTCTCAGAATGCGTGGTAAACATCTCTTCAGAGAATTTATCCCAGTGACCAGATTTTTCCCATAGAGTACGTTCAACAACCTGTGGTGTTTTGATCTCATCATAACCATGCTGACGCTGTTTCTGACGCATGTACTGTTCGATCTGCTGGTACAGAGTCCAACCATTTGGATGCCAGAACACCATACCCGGTGCTTCTTCCTGCAGGTGGAACATATTCAGCTGTTTACCCAGTTTACGGTGATCACGCTTTTCCGCTTCTTCTAGACGGTGCAGGTAAGCTTTAAGAGCTTTTTTGTCGCCCCATGCCGTACCGTAAATACGCTGAAGCATTTCGTTGTTGGAATCACCGCGCCAGTAAGCACCAGCAACTTTCATCAATTTAAATGCTTTGATGTGGCCAGTAGATGGAACGTGTGGTCCACGACATAGATCGATGAAGTCGCCTTGAGAGTAGAAAGAAAGGTCTTCCGCATCCGGTACAGCTTGAAGCAACTCAACTTTGTACTTCTCACCCATCTCATCAAACATTTTGGTCGCTTCATCACGACTCATCAATGAACGAGTAATAGGCAGGTTCTGCTTAACCAGCTCCGCCATTTTCTTTTCGATCTTCTCTAGATCTTCCGGCGTAAATGGGCGCTCGTAAGCAAAGTCATAATAGAAACCATCTTCAATAACAGGCCCGATAGTTACCTGAGCACCAGGGAACAATTCTTGTACAGCCATAGCCATCAAGTGAGCAGTAGAGTGACGAATAACTTCTAGACCTTCCTCATCACGCGCAGTGATGATGGCAAGATCCGCATCATTTTCGATAGTGAAAGAGGTATCAACTTCTTTACCGTCAACTTTACCGGCCAATGCAGCTTTAGCTAGACCAGCGCCGATATCAGCAGCAACTTCAAATACGGTAACAGGGTTAGCAAACTCACGTTTGCTACCGTCTGGCAGGGTAATTACAGGCATGTTATTTCCTTGATTTCAGTGGTGACCCATACGTAAGGCCACATCAATATTCGATACATCTCACTTACCGTACAAACCAAGCACGTTGTGAGTTGGCGCGATTATAGGGTAATCAAAGAAAAGGAGCTAGAACTATGTTCAATGATAAATTACTAAGTAACAGGCGACTTTGGCAATGCGATACGAATATTAATTCCTTGGCCCTCATCACTGTTAAATTTAATATTACCAAGTAGCCTTTCTTTAACTAGCTCTTGGATAATATACATCCCCATGCCTGTTCCTCCAGAACCTTTCCGGGTTGTATAAAACTGCTCAAACACATGCTGCTGCACTTCCGCAGAAATACCTTTTCCATCATCCATATAAATAAGTATGTATTCGTCTGTAGTTGTTTCGCTACTAAGGACGATAGTGCCGGCTACCGTTGCATCTTTAAAACCGTGCATTAATGAATTCGTGATCAAGTTAGTCACAATTTGAGCAATAGCTCCCGCGTCAACATTCAGCTCTATCTCCGGGGCGATATTATTCCTCACCTCGACTGGAGCATTTTTATAGGTAGGCTTGAGACTTAACAGCACATCCTGAATATACTCTCGTAGATTTATATCTCTTTTCTGCTCACTTATCTGATCAACCGCAACCTCTTTAAAAGCAAGCATCAACTCATGAGCCCGCGTTAAATTGGTTGTTAACAGCTCACCTGCTTCCCTGCTATCAGTTAAGTATTTTTCCAACTGAGATTTTGTCATCGTGTTGTTTTGAAAACTACTCAGCACAACATCACTTTCCTCTATCAAATATGAGGATGCGGTTCTAGAAACACCTAAGGGCGTACTTACCTCATGCCCGATACTGCTTACCAGACGTTTTAATGCAGATAACTTCTCACTTTGCAGTAATTCTTTTTGAGTAGCATCCAACTGATCCTGAGTTTCACTAAGTTGAGTCTCTCTCTCTTCTAGCAGTTGCTCATTCAACTTAACTTCAGCTTCCAGTTTTTCCTGGTACTCTCGCATCGCTTTGGCATTAGCATCTAAACGTTCGTGTTGTTGCGAGAATTTATGATAAAGAAAACTTATTTCATCATGCTCATGATTATCGGGATAAAGTGGCGATAGATATTCAGGTTCGTCTACAGCAACCCCTTCTTGATAAGTAGAGTTTTCCAACAAAATCGCCAATTTATGTAAAGGAACTTGGAATAAATAATGATGGATCACATAAATCAGCATCACTAAAAAAGCGATAACGGTGCAGATCATTAAAGCCAACTTCATACCTAATGCTTCACCACTTTTAATCGCAGGCTGGATAATACTGTCCACCTCCAATATTCCTCTAACATCGCCCAGCTTCCAATCTACCTTTGGAGAAAAGGGATGATTGTTATGACATTGCACACATGCCTCAGCTACCAACTTGTCAGCAATAGCCACTCGCACAACTGTCTCGCCCTGCTTGTTTTTTAAAACTTTTATATATTCAGACTCGGGGTTTTCATTAAGGTAATGCCAAGCTTGGTTGGCAAATTCATCTAATTTTCGTTCTGCACGATTGGGAAAGGGATAAAAACTATAAAGTTTAATCATGGTACCTGTTTGAGAATATTGCTCGCTCAACTCATGCACCATAGTTGCAGGTAAAGGGATACTTTTAGAATTATTTTTATGATCTGTGGTGACATCAATATCTGAATGTAATAGTACTTCACTAACTACATTTTCAGTGTAATACCCCCGTAAACGTTTAAATTCTTCAACTGTTTCTTCAGCCCTTTGCTGAGCGTCATCTATTGCTTGCTGCGTAAGAACCTGCGGTAAGTAATACAGGATAGCAATTACCAGCAACACCATGACAAACAGGACAGGGAAGATAATCCTCCAAACCAATGACTTGCGAACCTGCATCCCCTACCCTTATGGTCGTTATACAACACTAAGAAAGTATAGGAGCATTTTTTAGGTTTGGTTAATTAAGATAGTTACCAATATCAAGCAGTTAAGAAGCTTCTAACTGCCTTCGAGTGTAGTCGATATGTTCTGTCGCCACCTTGCGGGCTAACTCGGCATTCCTATTGATTAATGCCTGATAAATTTGTGTATGCTGAGCGCTGATTCCATCAGGGTATCGGCCAAATTTCTTAAGTGTGCGATCAAGCACACCATAAATTGCATTGAAGTAACGGTTATAGAATATCTGACTGAAAGAGATAACTAATAGATGGTGACTTGCTTCCGCAATCATCATATGAAACCTAAGATCGGCTTTTGCTTTTGCGAGCGTAGTGTGACCACTACTGCGCGCCTGCATCGCTTCATACTCTTGCCCGATACGATCAAGTTGTTCATCTGACGCGCGCAAAGCGGCGTAGTAAGCAGCCTCACCTTCTAAAGCAGCACGCATCTCCATAACCTGAACTTGAAACTCAAAATTATCGCCAATACTGTCAGCAGGCATTGAAAAATGACTTTCAAGTAAGTTTCTACACAGACTCCCACCGCCATGGTAGGTCTCGATAATCCCCTTTAATTCAAGATCCTGAACCGCTTCACGAACCGTTGCTCTAGATAGACTGTAACGCTCTGCCAATACTCTCTGAGATGGCAACTTCTCCCCAGGGCAAATATCTCCATAGAGAATTTGATTCTGCAGTTCAGAACTCAACTTCTGACTTAGATTTACACCTTTTTCTGTTGCCACCAAATCCCCCTCACGACCTCTTGGTCAGACCAGTTATTAGTTTAGCATTTCATTTGTGCCATCTCTTAACTATCTTTTGGATAACACATAAAACTTCAGGCATTAGAACCTGAAGAAAAATAAGAAACGTCAGTGACGTGAGAACCTGATCCCTATCAGGTAGAGCTGACCAATATAGCGATGACATTCATGCCAAATCAGAATCCTAAAGTCGGTTTATTTGTAACCTGTCTAGCAGATATGTTTAGACCCAGTGTTGCATTTGCTACCGTCAAACTACTAGAAGCTTCAGGCTGTACAGTAGAAGTGCCAGAGACACAAACATGCTGCGGCCAACCGGCATACAACTCAGGCGACAAAGCAACCACCGCTGAAATTGCAAAAAAAACGATTGAAGCTTTTGATGGCTATGAATATGTCGTAGGACCATCCGGTTCTTGTATTGGAATGCTCCATTACTACCCTGAGGTCTTTGACGAAAATGACCCTTGGAAGGCACGTGCATTAGACCTAAAATCGCGTGCATTTGAGATCACCCAATTCCTAACTGATGTGGTCGATTTTGACCGTATCAATGCCGCGTTTGAAGGCACTATCACCTACCATGATTCCTGTTCCGGCCTTCGCCAACTGGGTGTAAAGCAGCAACCACGTAAGTTGCTATCTAAGGTTGAAAACCTAACTCTGAACGAGATGGAAGAATCAGAAACCTGCTGTGGTTTCGGCGGTACTTTCTGCGTTAAATATCCAGACATTTCTAACCGTATGGTTTCTAACAAAACTGGATATATCAGTGACTCCGGCGCCAGCACTTTAGTAGGCGGCGATTTAGGTTGCCTACTAAACATGGCAGGTAAACTTAAACGCGAAGGCAAGAAAATCGAAGCACGTCATGTAGTTGAAATCTTAGCTGGTATGACAGACACACCAGCCATTGGCGAAGCTGAATATGAATTGGCCTCTGAGTTGAGCGCGGGGTAATTAAAGATGCATATTAAAAGCCCAGAATTTAAAGAAAACGCTCGTATAGCACTACATAATGTCGAACTTCAGGAAGCCTTAGGTCAGTTTAAGCATGGCTTCCCAGTTAACCGTGCCAATGCCATCAAGCGTTTACCAGAGTTTGAAGATCTACGTGATGAAGCTCGTGATCTAAAAAATCACATCATTCAAAATCTAGATATCTATCTTGAGCAATTTGAAGATAACGTTGTAAAAAATGGTGGTCATGTCCACTGGTGTAGGACAGGTGACGATGCCAACCAAACCATTCTCGATATTTGCAAACAGGTAAATGCAAAGACCATCACTAAAGGTAAATCGATGGTTTCGGAAGAAACCGGCCTAAATGAATACCTTGAAGCGAACGGTGTCCGCCCTGTCGAAACAGATTTGGGTGAATACATCCTACAGCTTCGTGATGATCATCCGAGCCATATTATTGCGCCAGCAATTCACCTGAATGTTAATGATGTATCCGAAACCTTCCACGAACATCACAAACGTCCGAAAACAGAAGATCCACAGGCGTTGATGAAAGAAGCTCGCGAAGTACTACGAAAAGAATTCGTAGGTGCCGATGTCGGGCTTACTGGAGCTAACTTTCTGGTAGCAGAAACTGGCTCTACCATCATCGTGACCAACGAAGGTAATGGTGATCTGACTCAGACCCTGCCAAAAACTCACATTGTAATTACTTCCATCGAGAAGGTTGTACCTACGCTGGAAGATATGAGCCTATTTCTTCGACTGCTAGCTCGCTCTGCGACAGGTCAGGAATTTACGGTGTACAACACTTTATCCACAGGTCCGAAACGCGCTGAAGATCAAGATGGCCCTGAGAACTTTCACGTTGTGTTAGTTGATAACGGCCGTAGTGAGATGGTGGGGACTGAATTCCAAGATATGCTTCGCTGTATCCGATGCTCTTCTTGTATGAACCACTGCCCTGTATATGGTGCTGTTGGTGGCCACTCTTACGGTTGGGTTTACCCTGGCCCTATGGGTTCTGTTCTAACACCAAAGATGATCGGCATTGATAAAGCTGCACACCTGCCAAACGCGTCAACATCCTGTGGTAAATGTGAAGAAGTATGCCCTGTGCGCATTCCCCTTCCAAAATTGATGCGTCACTGGCGAGAGAAAGAGTTTGAAAAACACTTAACACCAAAAGCTGTCAGGTTTGGTATCGCTAGCTGGGCATTCTTTGCCAAACGCCCTGCCCTATACCGCTGGTTAGCAAGAAGCTCCGCTTGGTTTATGAACAAACTCGCTGGTAAGAAAGGCCGCATCAAGAAGATGCCGTTAGCGGGTGGCTGGACAGATTGGCGTGATATGCCAGCACCTCAAGGCAGGACCTTTATGGATCAATGGAAAGCCCACAAACAGGCGGAGAAATAAGATGAGCAAAGCAGAAATACTTGGCAATATCCGCCGCGGCTTACAGCGTGGAGAAGCAACACCTGCACAAAAAGCAGCAGCGACACGCCGTATCAATGCGCATAAAGCGACTATTATCCCCAAACGAAGTCAGCTTGATAAAGCAGGTCAGATCCAACTATTTAGAGATATGGCAAGCGGTGCAGCAGCAGAGCTTATCGACATAAATGCAATGAGTGATCTACCTAAAGCTGTCGCTGACTGGCTTAACAAACATGATTTTAAATCCCTAGTCAGCGCTAGCGATGATTGCTTAAATGAGCTCGATTGGTCTGCTTTAGGCGATATCAAACGCGAGCAGCGTATTGCGCAATCTGGCGATGTTGCTAGCTTAACCACCTCTATGACGGGTATCGCAGAAACAGGGACTCTGATGATGTACTCCCGTCCGGAGAGTCCGACGACATTGAATTTCCTACCTGATTGCCATCTCGTATTATTGCGTGAATCGACGATCGTCGGTAGCTATGAAGATGCTTGGCAGATGATTCGAGAACAGAACCCTGATGAAATGCCACGCACGGTCAATATGATTACTGGCCCATCCCGTAGCGCGGACATCGGTCAAAAATTACAGATGGGAGCCCACGGCCCCTGCGTATTGGTTATTTTTATCCTTAAAGATATGTAGCTCTATATCTTTATTGCTTTAGCCACCTTATTAGGTGGCTTTTTTTGTTCTGAGGGCATTGCAGAACTCAGTGATACAGTTTATCTAAATTCTGTAAGCCTGCCTGATAAACACCACAAATTGTTTTTCCGCATCTACATCTGATGCTCCTGAAGCATTAAAGCTAGATTTCCAAATAACAATCGAACCGCCTTAGCCATCTAACTCCACCTGAAGTGCAAATCCATTAGGAATTGATCCCAACGTACTTAATTAGGTAAATAAAGTAAAATAAGCTAAAGCTGATTCACTCCAAGCCGATAGACTTATGTAAGTATTTTTTACCAAGCACCGACACCTGTGAACGGATTACAGATCGATGTCGTAATCGGACAATAGGAAGATGTTATGGATTCAAACGAAATCACTGCAGCTGCGACAGCTATGTCTGCACAACAAACTCAAACAACGCATTCGGTTAAATCCGCTGAAATGGCGAAAGATCAGATCGAACAAACGGGCGAGCAAGTGATGCAATTATTAGAAGTCACAGCGCCAGGCAAACTTAGAGTCGATCCACTGAGCCCACTAGGAACCCAAATAGACGTTAAGGCCTAACAGAATCGCTAAAAAAGCGAATGCTGGGGCGCCGTGAGACCATCAAAGTCTTCATCTAAAAACTGCAGGATCGTTTCACACACAGGCCTCACCTGCTTATCCAAATAATGCTGATAATCTAAAGGCGAGCTCATAAATTCAATGGGTTCTGCACCGTTAACTGTCATCATATATTCAATATAAGAACCGGACCGATACGGGCTAGGTTGACCTTTTGCTTGGTACCCATACTCCGCTTTCAAGCCCGCTTGGACATGAGGCGGTTTATTCTTCACATACTGATCCAAACGCTGACGTATACGCTTTCGATAGATAAGTTTGTGATCTAAATTACCCGCTAATAGTGCTTCAACCGTTGATTTAAGTAGCGTCCGCCACTCTTGGCCCAAGAAAATACGTTCATAAAGCTGCTCTTGAAGCTCACGAGCCAAGGGCGTCCAATCAGTACGTACATTTTCTAGCCCTTTAAACACCATCTTGGTCGAACCGTCCCCAGAACGCTTAAGCCCGGCATAACGCTTCTTGGTACCTTTGTCAGAATGACGCATGGTCGGCATTAAAAACCGACAATAGTGCGTCTCGTACTCAATCTCTAATTGACTATCTAGCTCAAAACGCTGTAGCAGATTTTCACGCCACCAGCGATTGAGGTGTTCTGCTACAGCACGACCTGTGCAGTTAGCTTGCTCTTCAGGGAAGTCATCACCTAACCAAACAAAAACAGAATCGGTATCACCATAGATCACCTTAAATCCGAACTCTAATTCGATATGATCGCGCGTCTTTGTCAGGATTTCATGTCCTCGCAAGGTGATTGAGCTCGAGAGGCGTTGATCAAAAAAACGGCAGACATTCGAACCTAAAACACCATAGAAGGAGTTCATAATAATCTTTATTGCTTGGGATAATGCCGCATTTTTTAACTGCTTTGCTTGATCTCGCGCCGCCCAAAGCTTCTCGATCAACTCAGGTAAAATCGTTTTACTACGCGAAAATATTGCGTGGTTAAAACCGGGGACTAAATCTTCAGGTTCCGCCCCCCCTTTAAGTCCCTCAGCCAAACCATAAGGGTCGATCTTGAAGGTACGAATAATACTGGGGTACAGGCTTTTAAAATCTAAAACCAAAACCTGTCTATATAGACCCGGGCGCGAGTCCATTACATAACCACCGGGCGCACTAAGCCCAGACATCCCTGAAGCATATTGCGGTGCCACATAGCCTGATCGATGTAACAGAGGGAGGTATTGGTTATCAAATGCTGCCGCTGATCCTCCCACTTTATCGAGAGCCAATCCTGTAAGACGTGCTCGTTCAAGAAGATAATTAATCAGATCCGCATGCTCAAATATCTCCCAAACCAATCGGCAATCTTCAAGGTTATAGCGGGCCAAAGCCTCTTTGTCTTCTCTAAACAACCGTTGTATTTCACCGCCACGATCATCGACATGGTCTATTAACTTACCTCGATCTAGCATCTCCCGAGCGACGTTTTCTAAAGCAAAGCTTTCGAACTGATAAGTTGCACCCTTAAGGGTATCAATGCCATCTAATACGATTCTCCCTGCCATACGCACAAAGAGCTTACCCTGAGCCGATTCATGCAACTTTAAAGGCAACTGGTCACGACCTAGAACAAGAGGTATACGGAGTGCTTCAGCGCGTTTTTGTAAAACCCTAAAATCAAAGCCAACTACGTTCCAACCTATAAACGCATCGGGGTCATATTCCGCCACCACTTGAATAAATCTCTGTAACAAAGCTTTTTCATCAGTAACATATTCAAGCCCATCACTATCTACACCTTCCCCCTGCATCAATACCAATTGAAAGTCATCAGCATAGAATGCAGCGGACAATATATTGTCCGCTTTCATCGTCGTTTCTAAATCAATAGAAAGGATGCGCAAATTGGGCGTAAACGTATCAGGCTTTAAACGGACCTGTTCATTCACATGGCTAATTTTCACACCACCTTGAATAAACCGCTCCATCAGGTAGCGATCTGCATGACGTATATCATCTTCCATCATGACAATATTATGCAGATGCAGTAACTCTTGAATTTGGCGATAGGTTTTTAAAGTTTGGCTGTATATTGCGGTAACACCACGATACTGCAAATCAGTCAGATCAACTTTATTGATACGCCAGTCTCGGAGATGACTCAGTAAGGTGTTAACTCGAGGAACTTGCTCATCAAGAACAAAAAGCACCGCCTCTTGCTGAGTTATAGAAATAGGAAAAGCATGATGCTCTGAACAGACCCAATAGGTCAGCACGATACCCTCTCGCATGTCGTGCTGATTTCGAGTCAGAATGAATGCTGAAGAGCTATGGTCTGAATTATCATGATGAGTAGTCATACTCGCTTAACCAAAGGGCGCGACCAGATCCATATCGGTTAACTCTGGAAAAGCCTCTCGAACCACAGCTTCATTTTGCGCTTCAAATAAGAGTTTAAGGTTAGGGCCAGCATCCATCGTCAGATAAATTTCTACGCCCGACGCTCTTAACTCCCAGACACGATGCATAGCTGCAACAGATTCAGGTTGCCAATATAAAAGCGGCGGCCATGAAGCAATCATTGTTGCATGCATGGACAGAGCATTTTGCTCAGCAGTTTGGCCTAACAGACCCATATCTTGTTCAGCTATAGCATGCTTAATTGTATTTAGATCCTTCTCAGCCTGTGCTGGCCAAGATTGATAGAGATCAGCCGATTCAACTGTACGCTGCATACCAGAACGTGAATCGATTTTTTTGGCACCTGTTGCAACTTTTAACAGACCTATTCTGAACCCAGGCCAATCAACTGCTAAAGGCTCGGCACAGCTATCCATGCCATCTTCTTGCTCGCCTTTATTCCATTCCACAAATCCTTGGTAGATTGAACGTGATGCACTGCCACTACCAATTCGGGCAAATGCCGACAGGATTCTATGATCAAGATCGAACCTGTAAAAGTCGTTAATCGCCAACATAAGCGCAGCAAAACCGGAAGCTGAAGACGCAAGTCCAGCCGCTGTTGGAATATTATTATTCGTTTCTACTTTAACCGGTTGTTCCAAGTCTCGACGAAAAAGGTCAATAAACGCGATGACTTTCCGAGCAAAGGAGGAATCTTGACTCTGTAATTCGCCATTTAGATAGACCTGATCACCGGCATCCGAAGGCGTGATTTTCGTACGACTACCTAACTCACCCAACGAAATAGATAATGAGGCATTGATAGGCAAGTTAAGCTCAACATCACGTTTACCCCAATACTTACACAAGGCGATATTACTTGGCGCAAACGCTTCTACTTGCGTACCCGGCATAGTTTGCTTTGGAAGAAACGATGCCACTACACTCTGCTTAGTAATGCTCAATGCTAACCCCTTGTGCCGAAACTGAGACTGGAATTTGTTCGTAAGCTATAGATAGATCTGGATCCGAACCGAGTGCAATTACACAATCCCCAAGACCCGAACCTGAAATTTTAGCGCCTGTAACATGCTTGCTTTGGCGAAGTGTATACACAATATCGCAAATCGCTTTATCTGCGACACCTAATGCATCCATTAAGCCTTGGTAGTTATTCATTAATTGACCAAGCTTCTGCCAATCCTGTTTAGCAATTACTTGTTCGGCGTTATCCGTTACCGACCCCATTAGCTGATATATCTGCTGATAAAGCTCAGGATAATGACTCGCTAAACCCTCTACATGTTTCAATACATCCGGTGTTTTAGTTTTATATCCCGCGTAATAAAGCGATATGTCGGGTAGTGCTGGCAGTGCTTTGATCTCTCTTGGCTTAACACGGTAAGAAACAATTGAACCAAAGATACTAGCCACAAGATCAGTTCCTGAGCCTCGTCCGTCTTGTACTTGATGAACAACCGTCAATGAGCGATCAAATAAGCTATCGAGATCTGTTTTATCTTCTACAAAAGATGCGAGTGCAGCGACCACACCCGCAGTGACCGCTGCTGAAGAGCCTAAACCAACCGTATGGGAAAACTCTGAACGAATCGTGATTTTAATACCTGAAGGTAAACTATCCGCATACATTGCAACGGCAGCCAACACAAAATTCAGCCTGTCATCAGCAACCAAGTCTGAAAGCGGGCTTTGGTATTGAGCTAGTGCAGAGTCAATCAGCACTTCTCGTGCTGAGATAGGCTCAAGCTGTATATGAATGTATTTATCCACAGCACAAGCTAATGCCTTATGACCAAAAAGCACTGCGTGTTCACCCATCAGCATAATACTGCCAGGTACAGTCACTTTAATCCGATTCAATATGTGCTCCTTGATAACTAATTTTTAAAGGCTGTAGATGAATATTTAAACTGTTAGCTATCTCAGCAGCATTCCCTTTAGGAGCATAGATTAATACCAAACCACCGGCATCCCCAGAGCTGCTGCCTGCACCACAAACTTTCGCACTTCCACCCATCAACTCTATACACTGAATAACATCTGCAACGGCTTGGGGAACAATACCAATTTGCTGTAATAGGCGCTGATTTTCTTGTATTAAGGCTAACTTTTGTTGGTCATCTGTTGAAGGGAGTATTTGTTCAAAACCCTGTGTCACCTGTTCAAAGTGTTGCCAAATTGTCGAAAACTCGAATGACTCACGTACTGCTGATACCGTTTCACCTGTTGAAGATTTCGGTGTACCACTATTCCAAATAAACCAATTGTCTCCGATATATTCTGGCAATAAAGTTACATGGTCATTTTGGACCTTAGCAACTCCACCGAACGTCGTTGCAGCAGCATCAATAGCACTTCCGCAACCGTGCTGTAATCTCTCACAGTAGCGAACTAACTTGAAGAATTCCTGTTTATTCAATTCCTGCTGAGAGAAGGCTTCAGCCAACTTCAGCAATGCCGCAATCACCGCAGCAGAGGACCCCATACCGGCACCTGCTGGAATATCACTTGCTATCGAGATCTGACCAGCCCGATCAAAACCAAGCTGCGACAAGGTATAAAACAACAAATCCGAAGGAGACGTGAGAACATCCGATACAGCGAGCTTTCTTTGTAAAAACAAATTAAAACGTTGATCAAGCTGTTCGGAAAAGAATTTAAATGTAGCTATATTCTTAGAAAAGCCACCGAAAGCATCAGAAGATATTGATAACTTCGGACTTTCAGTAGGAGTATATGAAGCCGTTACAGTGGATGTAACTGCCATCGCAATGGCAGGAGCCCCATACACAACTGAGTGCTCACCACTCAGTATTAGTTTACCTGGGGCTATTGCCTTCATTAACAGCTAACGTATTCTCGCTTGTGACCGCTGATCGCAGCCAAACGGAAACGCCCAGTAGTTGCAGCAGGAATATCATGATGTTCGCCATCACGAGGATCTGGGTGGCGATACAAATTTAGATATTCGTCATAACTTACTTCTTGGCGAGCATCTAACATAGCCTTATGATTTAGAGTGTGTAGACACTTTTCATAACCCGCCACTACAGTACCAGAGAAAAACTCGGCAACACAGCCAGAACCATAACTAAAGAAACCAACTTTATTGCCTGCTAAATTCTCTTTGCAATTCTCAAGCAAAGAAGTCAGACCGATATACATTGAAGCTGTATAGCTATTACCGATGATACGGTTGTAATAAAGCGTTTCCTCAACCTGTTCTTCAATTTGCTCTAAAGAAAGGCCTGCTTGGTTTACTTTTGCTAGATGCTTATGCGCTTTCTCCGCCATGCGGCTAAACGGCAGGTGGTAGCAAAAGTGGGAGAAATCACTAAATGCTAGAGAGCTAACTTCCACGAAGTTTTCCCAAGCCCTTTTCAGAGATTTCAGGTAGATTTTGGTTGAGTATTTACCATCAACTAGTGCAGTCGTACGGTAATTTGGTCGCCAGAAATCCATCACATCTTCTGTATGATTACCAACTTCTGGATCAATTTCGATTAGACGAGGGTTTGCTGAGATCAGAATAGCGACAGCACCGCAACCTTGGGTCGCCTCTCCAGAGGTATCAAGGTCATATCGAGCAATATCGGACGCAACGACCAAAACCTTCTTTTCTGGCTGTCGAGCGACTAACGCACACGCCATCTGAATAGCAGCTGTTGCGCTATAACACGCCTGTTTTAACTCAACAACACGACAGTTAGAATTCAATCCTAACAATCTATGTACATAGACGCCTGCAGCCTTAGACTGGTCCACACCCGTTTCTGTAGCAAAAAGCAATGTACTAATCGAATCTGTACCTACCCTTTCAATTAATGGATAGGCGGCATTTGCAGCCATAGTGACTACATCTTCATCAGGCGCAGCCATAGACATCTTCTCTTGGCCTATTCCCTGATAATACTTTTCTGACTCAATTTGCTGAACATTCGCCAGTGTTCTTAAATCCAGATAATAATTGGATGTATAGAAACTGATTTCGTCAATACCAACTGACATTCTTGGGTCTCGATCCTAACTCTCGTCTAAAACAAGGGCCCGGTTATTAGATAAAGATGCTATATCCCGGACACCTAGCAGAAACATGGCTGTTCTGAACTCTGCTTTAATTTTTTCTATTTCGGCTACAACTGCATCAGCAGATTCCATCGCTGGTTTTAACAGCGGACCTGCCATGCCACATAAAGAGGCGCCGAGTATAACAGATTTAACCATATCAATCCCATCTCTTAAGCCACCACTTGCAACTAATGTGGCAACATCTCGATATGGGCTAGCCATTTTTAAGGCAACTGGGGTTGGAATTCCCCAATCTTGAAATTTAAGGCCTAAATCACTTTCATCTTTTCTACGGTGATGCTCTATCCTGCTCCAAGAAGTTCCGCCCGTACCCGCCAGATCAAAGACTTTGATACCTGCCTTCAACCCCAGCTCAATATCAGCAGGTGATAAACCACTCCCGACCTCTTTAAGAAATACAGGCACATCTAACTGAGTTACAAGAGACTGAATTTTCTTAGCAAGATCAGAGAAATCCGTATCACCTTCAGGCTGAACCGCCTCTTGCAGAGGATTAAGGTGAAGATATAAAGCATCTGCACCTAAACATTCAATCGCCTGCCGCGCCTGCTCTACTTCAACACCATAATTCAACTGAACAGCGCCTAGGTTGCCTATCAAGGGTACATCAGGAGCCAATTCACGCAGAGTGAAGCTATCTTTAGCCTCAGGTGAAGTAAACATAACTCGTTGCGATCCAACCGCCATCGCAACACCCGTTACCTGAGCCGCTTTCGCCAAATTATGATTTATATGTTTTACTAACTGATGATCGCCGCCTGTCATTGAGGATATCAACAAAGGGAAACTTAACTGATAGCCTAAAAATTCACATGAGCTATCAACATCGTTCAATGCGAGTTCTGGTAGAGCGCGATGCATTAAATGAATGCGATCAAAATACCTTCCGGCACGATCGGTTAAAGGATCATTCTCTATAGCTCTTATATGCTCAAGCTTACGATCATTAGTCAAATCTGACATTAGCGCTCCAGCTTTAAATGAGCTTCCATAAGCTCACCAGGATTTGTCTGAGCAGCTAGCAAAGATAACTCGCCACATAAAACCGTTGCAGCACAAATAGCAGCTAAACGTTGCGCATTCTCACCCGGCTCTCTATCTTCCTTACAACCTAGAGCAGCCAGATTATCTTCAACAAAATCTATCCCTTTACCATTACCAACAGAACCCATAATCAGGTTAGGCAAAGTACAAGAGAAATAAAGATCATCACCACGGACTTCAGCGTGTACGATACCCTGAGAACCTTCGATAATATTTGCAGCATCTTGGCCAGTTGCTAAGTAAAAAGCTAAAAGCATGTTCGCATAATGGGCATTAGCACTACGCAGGCCCCCAGCCACCATGGTCCCAATCAGGTTTTTCTTAATATTAAGGTCAACCATCTTTTCAGGCGTTGTCTTTAAGCGTCTTTCACAGACATCACGCGGTATCAAAATCTCCGTTACAACATATTTACCACGGCCAAGAATACCGTTAACAGCTGTCGCTTTCTTATCTGAGCAGTAGTTACCTGAAATAGATGAATAACGCAGCTGCGGATATTCAGACAATATCCAAGGAATAATTTTGTCTGCAGCGTTTGTCACCATGTTGTGACCAGACGCATCACCCGTAGTAAATTCCAAACGGAGATAGATCAAATTCGCAACGATCTGGCTATTCATATCGATAAGTTTGGCAAAACGACTACTCTGAGCAACCACCTCGTTAATATCATTCATACGAGATTTAATCGAATTCAGAGCAAGCATAGCTTCTGTTGCGTCATCTGCTTCCAGCAGAATAGAGCGACTCATTCGCTCATCAATGACTGTCGTTTTGATGCCATCAGTCAAAGCAGAAACCCTTGCACCACGACCAACAGAAGGCCATAAAGGCGTTTCGTAGGTAGCCAAAGGAACACTAATTTTTTCATCTAAAACAGGCCCTGTAATTTTGATCGGACCGACATTACGCATTGGGATTTGAGCTTGACTGATTTTATGAGATTTCATGATATCTCTTTATACAAAAGAAAAAGGGCTGCCAATGGCAACCCTTTTAAATAAGGTTGAGAGCTAATTTTAATTAACTTCACTAGCCCTTTTCAACGTTTTCCTTATGAGGCTGTTTCTTCTTCTTTCCCTACCTGTTTTTCTGCCGATTGATCGGCTTCAACATCACCTAAATTCGGCTCAGGCAAAGATAAGTTCAATGTATCTAACAAAGTCCCCATGCCATTAACAACTCTGTATTGAGCAGCCAACTGA
Source organism: Neptuniibacter sp. QD29_5 (assembly GCF_047778125.1). Taxonomy (GTDB): domain Bacteria; phylum Pseudomonadota; class Gammaproteobacteria; order Pseudomonadales; family Balneatricaceae; genus Neptuniibacter. The sequence goes on along the minus strand of NZ_CP180556.1, from coordinate 1,040,946 downwards.
TCATGGAGAGCGTTAGTCAGATCGTTTTTAGAAGAAAACACTTCATTTTCTGTATCTAACAGATCAAGAAGGGAACGCTGACCGATGTTGAACTGTTTCTGATAAGAGTTACGAGTTTCCTGACTTGAAGCTACGTGTTGCTCAAGGAATGGTAACTGTCTAGACAGAATACTATATGCATTCCACGACAATTCGATACTTTGAAGCACTTCACGATGGCTTTGACCTTGAATCGATTTAGCCTCTTCAATCTGATGCTGAGTCTGACGAACTCGAGCTTGATCAGCACCGCCGTTATACAAGTTATAGCGCAAACGGAACATCGCTGTCAGATCTTCATTGACACCTTCTACTCCGTCTAAATTATTATTCCAAGTACGATCAACTTCAAAATCAACTCGAGGATAATAGTTACGCTTAGCTGCATTGTATTGTGCTACTGCTGCTTCAGTATCAGCTTCAGCAACTTGTAAGGTCGGGTGATTACTTAATGCTGCTTCAGTTGCTTCATCCAAAGATTCTGGAATTGTTACGTTAACCATCTCAGGATAAACAAGCTCCTCGGGAGCCATCAAACCAGTCACACGTTGGTAATTGGCCTTAGCATCTAATAGATTATTCTCTGCGGCAAGCGTGTTAACTTCAGCTAATGCCAAACGTCCTTCTGCTTGCTGAATAGAGGCCAACGCCCCCATCCCTGATTCAGAACGACGTTTAATCTGATCGTAAATTTTTACGTGATTAAACAAGTTCTCTTTTGCTTGCTGCAATAAAACAGTACGGCGGTTCAACTCAATATAAGCTCTAGCGGCATCTAAAGCATAAGTTTCTGCAGATTCAATTACACGTTTATCAGCAGAAATTGAACGAGCTTTTTGACGTTTAACTTCACTAGAGGTAGCAAAGCCATCAAATATCATCTGCCTGAGGCTTAAACGCCCCTCTCCACGAGTAAGCTCTACATCATCCCCATTTGCACGTGTAGTTGTATTATTAGTCCACTCATAACCAATACCAGCTTCCAAATCAACACTCGGAAGATAACCAGCTTTAGCTTGACGAACTTCTTGATAAACAGCATTGCGCGCGTTAATCGCTCTTTGCACTTCAGGACTGTTACTTAATCCTTCCGCCACAACGCTTTCAAGTGAAGTGGAATACGCTACCGTGCTAACAGCTCCTAGTAGCACCCCTGTAAATACTGACCTGAACATAATATCCGCCCCTAATTATAAATAGTTCGTAGCCTTTCCTTAACGTAAACAGTACCGGTTAAGCTTGTCGCTTTCCCACCATGAGAACTAGTGAGACCCTATCAGTGGCACCTGTTTTCTGAAAAATAGAACTCAGGTGAGCTTTAACTGTCCGCTCTGTAATATCAAGCTTTCGAGCAATTTCCTTATTACTTGCCCCTGTAGTTAATACAGAAAGCACATCATGCTCTCGACTACTTAATCCTTCAAAACAATCTACAGACTCTGCGGTGTCCACTTTTCTATCTGTAACAGGCATCTTTCCTAAAAGCCTTTTGAGTAACTTTTGAAGAAGTTCAGGTCCTGCCCAAATATCACCACGGAGTACAGTTTTCACCACTTCAGTAAGTAGAGATCCTGTAACATACGTGTTGGTATATCCGTTTGCTCCCGATTGCAGCACTTTGATCCCTTCATCTTCATTTGGAACATCAGTACAAACAATCAAAATAACCTTCGGATTATCCTTTTTAAATCTGAATATTAATTGAGCATCCTTCTCGTCAACCGAACTTAGGTGAAGCAATACAATACTATGTTGCACTTCTAAAAGTTTAGATGATATTTCATAACTATCGATAATTTCAGGTTGCCAATCTGCGAGCAACTTAAACCATCGTTCCAAAACTTTCGGTCGGTTCCCTACAAAAAATAACTTCATAATATCCATTCCGCAGCACCTAAGAACAAGACACAGCCTCGTGACCGCGGCGCACAATAGTATATCTTCTAACCAAGAGCTACAAGTTTTTGAAGATTAAGGAGTTTTATTTTTAATACTTCTACGTAATACTAATACCAAAGACCAATCAAAAGCCATATCTATTATATGGTCTAAACTTTACGCTCAATTCAATTGTTAAAACTTACCTTTGTAACTTGCATAGCCTATCGCTCAGTAAGAGCCTTATCCTTAGCTTTCAGTACCGGCTTCAATATGTAATCCATCACTGTTTTCTTTCCTGTTAGAATATCAACACTAACAGTCATCCCTGCAATTAGAGGCAATTCAGCCTCAACTGTACCTAAAAATGGCTCATCAGTTTCTAAACGAACCAAATAATAGCTCTCTCCTTCCTCATCGATAATCGTACTTGGACTAACGAATACAACAGAGGCTCCCACACCACCATAAATAGAAAAATCATAAGCCGATACTTTAATTATTGCTGTCTGACCTGGAACAATATTGGCTATATCAGAGGGTCTAATCCTAGCTTCAACCAATAATTTGTCTTCCCAAGGAATTATATTTAACAATTCATCCCCTGGCTGAACCACTCCCTCAACAGTATTAACCAGTAATTGTTTCACCGTACCTTTCACTGGAGCTTTTACTTCAGCACGATTAATTCTATCGTTCATACCCGTTAGTGCCTGCTTAATTCGAGCACTTTCAGCCACAACCTCATTAAGCTCCCTTCGTGCTTCATTTTTAAATTGTAATTCTGCACCATCAAGGTTTTGCTTTGTTTCCTGTAAGGTAGATTCAATTCGAGGTATATTTAATCTTACTCCAGATAATTCACCCCATAGATCATTTAGCTGCCTTTTTAATCGAAGGAACTCAACCTCTGAAATGACACCATCTTTCAACAGAGGTCGAGTAATATCTAACTCTCGCTTTAAAAGCCCATAGCTTCTAACCAACTGTCCTTCTTGCGACTTAGCAGCTTTCAACTCTTGTTTTCTTTGCTCTACTTGCTGCTCCAATCCACCAAGACCAGCTAACATTTCAGCCTTACGAGTCAAAAATAGGCTTTTCTCTTGATCAAGCATACTCTTATATTCAGCTGGAAAGCCCTTAGGCGGTATAAACTCTTTACTATCAGCCTCTGCCTGCAACCGTGCAGCTTTTGCAATCAACTCATACTGTCGAACTTCATTTTCTTTTAAGGAACTGGAGAAACGAATATCGTCAATTCGTAATAGAACCTGCCCCTTTTCAACAACATCACCTTCACGGACAAGGATTTCTGATAACGCTCCGCCCTCTAAGGTTTCGATAACTTGCAATTGGCTTGAAGGGATAATTTCACCATCGCCACGTGTGATTTCATCTAACTCAGCCCAGTTAGCCCAAACAATTGCAAAAACCACAAAAATCAGCATTGACCAAAGTAAAGCACTCGCTCCTTTTGGGCTTTGCTCTGCCATCGCCTCACTTACGCTAGACATATAACTTAAGTCTTTCTTAGCTTGAGCCATGACTTTACCTCTGCACCTGCAAACGGCCTTGCTTTAACGCATCTAGAACCGCTTCTTTTGGACCATCTGCAACGACTCGTCCTGCATCCATTACAATTATCCGATCAACCAAACTAAGCAAAGACATTTTATGCGTAACAACCAGCATTGTTTTATCCTTCGCATATGTTTTAAGCATTGATTTAATTTGCTCTTCAGATGAATTATCCATTGAAGCAGTAGGCTCATCTAAAATGAGAATATTAGGATCATGTATAAGAGAACGCGCCACTGCAACTGCTTGCCTTTGACCACCAGATAGAGCAGCTCCTCGCTCCCCAACCTTCATATCAAAACCTTGTGGATGTCGATTTACCATATCCGCAACACCTGTAAGCTTTGCTACTTCAACAAGGCGGTCATCCTCTGTTTGAGGGGACCCAATTACAATATTGTCGCGTACACTACCTGCGAAAAGCATAATATCCTGCGGCATATAACCAAAATTCCTTCGCAAATCGACAGGATCTATCTGGTTAATATCGATACCATCAATACGCACACAACCTTCACCGGTATCATATAAACCTAACACCAGCTTCTCGATCGTTGATTTGCCTGATCCAATCCTCCCTATCAATGCAACACTTTCACCTGGCTTGATACTAAAAGACACACGGTCTAAGGCTTTCTGTTCCTCTCCAGGATAAGCAAAACTAACATCCTTAAAATCTATAGCCCCTTCCAATTTATCTCGGTGAATAAACTGTTGTTCTTCACTACGTTCAGAAGGCAACTCCATAATTTCATTGAGCCCTTTCAAGGCGGTTGCTGCTTGATGGTAAGAAATCACTAAATTGGCCACTTGACTCATTGGCCCTATTGCCCTGCCAGAAAGCATCACACAAGCAATCAATGCCCCCATAGTCAACTCTCTTTCACTAATCAAATATACACCAGTAATTATGATACCGACCGATGTAAGCTGTTGCGCTAAAGACGCAAAATTAACTACCGAAGCAGACAGCATTCTAGAACGCAAACTCCATTTAGCGATATAACCAACAGCTTGCTCCCAGCCTAATTGAATAGAAGAACTAGCCCTCTGGGTTTTCACCGTTTCCATTGCCGTTAGGCTTTCAATCAGAGTCGCATTTTTTTGAGAATTTGATGCAAATGTTTTTTCAACCGCCTCTTTTAAATAGGGCCTAACAACAAACGAAACAAGAATAATAAGCGGTATTGCCACTAGCGGCACGATTACGATAGGCCCACCAATAAAGCCAATTACAACTAAGAAAAGCAGAGCAAAGGGCAAATCAATGAATACAACATTTGTAGTTGAGCTTAAAAAGCTCTTAATACTTTCAAACTCACGCAAATTACTAGCAAAGGACCCGACCGAAGCGGGTAAGGCGCTATATTTAAGAGATAACACCTTCTCGAAGAGCAAGGCAGATAGAATTACATCCCCCTTTTTTCCAGCAATTTCCAGAAAGTAAGATCTCAACATTTTAAGAGAAAAATCAAACAGGTATACAACAGACACCCCAATAGCCAAAACCCATAATGTCTCTATCGCATTGTTAGGTACAACACGATCATAAACATTCATAACAAAGAGCGGGTTCGCGATAACAAAGAGGTTAATCAAAAAAGAAGCTATTAAGACATCACGATAAATCGCAGTTGAACGTTTAATTGTTCCCCAAAACCAGTGCCCTTGATGCCCTTCTAATAACTTTGACACCTGTTGCTGGAAACGATATTCCAACCTAACAAAAATAGCGTGATTTTTATAAGAGGCAGCAAGATCATCTATTGATAAGTGGTGCTCCCCACCACTTTCGGGCTGAATAATTACTGCATTTCCAGATTTATGATCGATTTCTTGCAGAATACAAGCCTGATCATTCTCGAGAATTAAGACCGCAGGAAGAACAAGAGGAGATATATCAGAGAGCTCTCGCCGCAATATTTGAGCTGCAAACCCAGCACGTTTTGCGGCACGAAGAAATAACTTGGGAGTTAACTTATGATCAACCAACGGTAAACCTTCACACAAAACCTCAGGGGAGAAAGGCTTATGATTTTGCTTACTAAGATGAACCAAACAACCGAGCAAAGGGTCTTGAACCGCTTCCATTAACCTAGACCTTAACCTTATTTGAGAGAAAAACTCAAAAAAACGATATATAGTATGACTATCAATTAGCTATCAAATGTATCAAATCAATATGTTATACGCTATACGCAATGAAGAAGGCCGCATAATCAGCCTATCCGAGACACCTCAAGAGGGGGCTCAGTCGGTAGATATAAGAAACAAAGAAGTTTTAGATTTTCTATCTATCAACGATGAAGAATTTTCCGCAGAGGAGTTTCTTCAACAGTCAGATATGTCTGTGGCACGTATTTTTGAAGACTTAGTCGATGTTCTAATCAACAAAAACATTATTATGTTCACTGATTTACCTCCAATGGCACAAAAGAAACTTCTAAGCCGTAAACTTGCGCGAAACATTAATCGAGGAGAGGAAAATCATGAGATACATGAAGAAAAATCACACTCTTTCCTAATTGAAGATGACGAAACTTTATAAATAACCCTCTAAAGCTCCTGGCCTAGCGGATCCTCACTTTCTTCTTTACCGAAGTGGTTTAATTGATTGTATTGTTCAGCAAAACGCTCAGCCAAAGCGGAATAGCGCTGCTGCTGCTTTTCAGAGAGTGCTCCATAAGAGATAGTAGCCAAAACATCGCGAACAGATAACAAAATCCATAGAGCATTCTGCCCCCTTTTAGCTTTTTCTATCCCTGCCTGGACCAAATTTAGCGCAATGCCTGTATGACTTGGCAGCAACTCATTAGCTCTACCAAACATTAAAAACGCCCGATCTAAATCACCACCCCTAAAACTACTCATTGCAGCATAATTTGCTTTACCCCAATCCTTCTCTACCATTACACGATTGAGATCTTTGCGCTTAGCCTGAATATCTTGCTCTATTTCACAACCATGAACAGCATCGATCAAAACATCCAACCATTTACACTGATTATCTACATCCATGCGCAAAAAGAAATTTAACGTTTGCTGAAGCATCTGCTCTAAACGCTTACGAGACGACGCCGATTCTTGACGATATAGGTCGCAATTAATGAGCTTAGCCCTAAACATCACCTCTTGATCATCAGGATGATCAAGCACTACATCTTCTAAGATTCGAACAACATCAGTTTCCACTTCAGACAATTTAGCTTTATTTGCCTGAATCATTGATCTAACCAAGCCAAAATAATGGGAGGGTGTTTGAAAAACAGAATATCTCGCATAGCGAACTGCATGCTGATAAGCGTCTTTTGCTATATCCCACTCACCTGTCTGAGATGCCAAATCAGCCAACTCACTTTGTAATTCGGGAACAGTAGGCTGAATCATAACAGCCTTTCGCATCAACGTTACCGCTCTACTCAGCTCACCCTTCACTCGATAAATACGAGCCAACCATGTATATGCTTCAACGCACACATGCTGCTGATCGACAATACGATTTAGACAGTTCAACGCATCTTCATATTCGCCTAGATTAAAGTGAGCAATCCCTCTTCCCACCTCAGCCCAAGGAAGATCACGTTTACTCGTAAGCCCCACAAAGAGCTCTTTGGCTTGAGTAAAGCGCTTCATCCTTAAGAGTGCGATACCATTAATACGTTGTAGAAATATATTTAAGCCAGGGTAATGATTTACAAGTGCTCTACCCTTTTCCAATACTTCTTCATAGTGCTCTTCATCCAACAACTGTTCAAGCGGTCGAACAACCTCTTTAATCCTCAGTTGTTTTTCCAACCGATGACGCACCTTCCCCTGATCAAAAGGTTTTGAAATATAGGTATCAGGCGAGTTTTCTAAAGAACCGAAGAGCAGCTCGGAGCTTTCTGGATCAACAATTAAGAAATAAGTACTAGCTTCAGGAAGGATTGCCTCTGCGTTTGCTTCATGTAGAAGCTGCAGACCATTTTTTTCCCCCTTCCCCATATCGTAAGCGGCAAAACAAAGATCAAAAGTCAATTCACGCATCAAGCTCAATGCCATATTAACCGAGGAAGCAACTTGTACTTGCCCCACACCCATACCCCCCAGGATTTGGCGCAATACCCCGAGATCGTCGAGCTTACTGTCTACAATTAAAGCAGACTTTCCTGAGTAGTTGATTTCCATAGGCTCTGCGTAGTTTAGATAACAGCAAAAGTAGCATATAAATCAGACCATTATCAAAGTTTAGGCCATCAATCGCACAATAAAAAACCCCGCAGGGGCGCTACGGGGTTTTTTATGTGCATTTAGACAAATTAATCGTCTAAAAAGCTTCGTCCTTTACCAGCAGCAATACGCATACGCAGTGCATTAAGTTTGATAAAACCTGCGGCATCTTTCTGGTCGTATGAACCCGCATCATCTTCAAATGTTGCGATATTCTCATCGAACAAGCTGTCATCAGAACGACGACCAACAACAATAACGTTACCTTTGTATAGTTTTAGGCGAACATCACCATTTACTACTTGCTGAGACTCATCGATCATTTGCTGGAGCATCTTACGCTCTTCTGACCACCAGAAGCCATTATAAATAACTTTAGCGTAACGCGGCATCAACTCATCTTTAAGGTGTGCAGCTTCACGATCTAGCGTGATTGACTCAATAGCACGGTGCGCTTTCAGCATAATTGTGCCGCCAGGAGTCTCGTAACAACCGCGGGACTTCATGCCTACAAAACGGTTTTCTACAATATCAAGACGACCGACACCATTCTCACCACCCACTTTGTTTAGGTATTCAAGAACAGTTGCTGGGCTCATTTTTTCACCGTTGATCGCAACGATGTCACCCTTCTCGTAAGTCAACTCAAGGTAAGTTGCTTCGTCAGGAGCCTGCTCAGGAGATACGGACCAACGCCACATATCGTCTTCAGCTTCCTGCCATGGATCCTCAAGAATGTCGCCTTCGTAAGAGATGTGAAGAAGGTTAGCATCCATTGAGTATGGTGATTTCTTCTTGCTACTAGCGAAATCAACTTCAATATTATGGTCTTCACAATATTTCATAAGTGTTTCACGGGAAGTTAGATCCCACTCACGCCATGGCGCGATAACATGAACACCTGGCTTAAGCGCATATGCACCTAGTTCAAAACGAATCTGGTCATTGCCCTTACCAGTCGCACCGTGAGAAATTGCATCAGCACCAGTCTCGTTAGCGATTTCAATCAAGCGCTTAGCGATTAGTGGGCGAGCAATAGATGTACCTAGGAGGTACTCACCTTCATAAATTGTGTTCGCACGGAACATTGGGAATACAAAGTCACGAACAAACTCTTCACGTAGATCTTCGATGTAAATCTCTTTTACACCCAAGGCTTCCGCTTTAGCACGTGCAGGTTCAACTTCTTCACCCTGACCTAAGTCAGCAGTGAATGTAACTACTTCGGCATTGTATTCATCTTGCAACCAGCGAACGATAACAGACGTATCCAATCCACCGGAATAGGCCAGAACGACCTTTTTAATCTCGGACATTCTCAAGCTCCAACTTGCGAACAATATTCGCCCCGACACGGGCCGAAAGGGATATTCAAATTAAGCGCGGTATTATAGCAGAACTTTATCCTGCAACGCATCCGCTGCAGGGTAAATTAATATAGTGGGATTAATGATAGTTGAGATGGACTAATCTTTTTCCAGACGAATAGTGACTCGACGGTTACGATCTCGGTTTTTGCGGCTATTATTTTCAACTACTGGATAACGCTCACCATGATAGCGAGTCGTAATCATGGTTGGCTCCAAACCTAAACTGATTAAATACGCGGTCACCTCCTCAGCTCTTCGCTTAGAAATATCGCGGTTCATCAATCTACGACCCATATTATCGGAATGCCCATCAACATAGACACCTTTCACAGCGTCATCGTTTTTAACGTATAGAGCAATCAGATCCAATCGCTCCCTTGATGCATCCGATAAACGCCATTGGGCAGATGGAAAGAGGATGGCTGTTCGAGCCACCTGACGGTAATTAACAGGCAACAAACCAGCAGTACAAGCAACGTAGTCATCGTAGGCTGATTGAAAGTTCACAGCTGAAACAGATACACGTAATGATTCGCTAGTTCCGTACCACTCATCCGTGGTAAAAGTCGGCATCATCCCTTTATAAAGAGCTGCCAACATATTCTGAGCATGCTTTGGCTGAACTTTTATATGCCCAGTCCTCTCTTCAGCTTTCACTGTCGCGATATATTTTGGCACTATTCCCGGCTGCCAAGGAGCTGCTTCAGCAACCAGTTTGCCTCCTTTTTGGAAGTGGATTGTTTCGGTGGGCTTAAGCATAAAACGGACTGACTCACCCGCTTCATGTTCAAAAATCGCATTACCAAATGAAGGGATAGCCTGACTCAATAAACACGTAAATTTAGAAGCCTCAAGCTCCCATTTAGACTCATCGATGGAGCTTCGAAAGGTTACAGCATGTACCTGCAATGAGAACACAGCTACATATAACAATAAGAATATGCGAATAAACACAATAAAACCGCCAATCAAACCAAGTCAGCAACAAATAAAATTATACCCCAGAAAACCAATATTAAGGGGGAACGATCAATTTTAATGATAAAGCTATATAAGTATTTGTATTATTACGGCCAATTTTAAATATTCTTGAGTAGACGATTGGAGTGACTGCACTTCCACTGCTAGAATATTGCCAAAATTTAAAGGCAACCCTCTACCAAAGTAAGGGCATCCATTGAGCAACCATAGCGCCACAAAACACCCAATGGCAAACCGTTTTCGCGGTTTTCTACCAGTCGTAGTCGATGTTGAAACAGCAGGCTTCAATGCCCGTACTGATGCATTACTCGAAATCGCAGCCGTAACTTTGACCATGGATGAAAACGGCTTTTTGATTATCGACAAGAGTTTCGAAGCTCAGGTAGAACCTTTTGAAGGCGCAAACCTTGAGCAATCCGCCTTGGATTTTACAGGTATCGATCCATACGATCCCGATCGTGAAGCGGTACCCGAAAGAGAAGCACTAGAAGAGATATTTCGTGCTGTTCGAAAATCACTTAAAGCACATGATTGTAAACGCGCAATCCTAGTTGGTCATAACGCATCTTTTGATCAAAGCTTTGTAAATGCTGCGTCTAATCGAGAAGATATAAAGCGTAACCCATTCCACCCTTTCTCCACTTTCGACACAGCAACACTAGCTGGCCTTGCATTTGGTCAAACTGTTCTTGCGAAAGCCTGCCAAGTTGCGGGCATCGAGTTTGACGGTAAACAAGCACATTCAGCGTTATACGACACGATGAAAACAGCAGAGCTATTTTGCATTATCGTAAATCGTTGGAAAGAGCTTGGCGGCTGGGACATGGTAGACCAGTATGATGATTACGAATAACTCCTTGTAATCACCAATAATAAGATACAAAAAAACCCGCTAGTAAGCGGGTTTTTTATTAGCAATAGATTTGCTGAAGATTACAGATTATCTGCTTCTTCAGATAGGTACTTAGCAACACCTTCTGGAGATGCATCCATACCTTTATCACCTTGATTCCAGCCAGCTGGGCAAACTTCGCCGTGCTCTTGGTGGAATGCAAGTGCATCAACCATACGAAGCATTTCATCAACGTTACGACCTAGTGGTAGATCGTTAACAACTTGATGACGTACTAGACCATCTTCGTCGATTAGGAAAGAACCACGGAAAGCTACGCCGCCTTCAGATTCAACATCGTAAGACTGACAGATGCTGTGAGTCATGTCTGCAACTAGCGTGTAGTTTACTGCACCGATACCGCCTTCGTTTACCGGCGTGTTGCGCCATGCGTTGTGAGAGAAGTGAGAATCGATAGAAACACCGATAACTTCAACGTTACGCTTTTTGAATTCTTCGATACGGTGATCAAAAGCTAACAGCTCAGAAGGACAAACGAATGTGAAGTCCAGTGGGTAGAAGAATACTACCGCTTTTTTGCCTTTAGTTGCTTCAGACAGTGTGAAAGCGTCAACGATTTCGCCGCTACCTAGTACTGCTGGTGCTGTAAAGTCAGGAGCCTGTTTGCCTACAAGTACGCCCATTGTGCTATTTCTCCATTAAAATGCTATCTAGCGTTTAGGTTTTTTATGATAGAAAAGACCGCTATAAAATCAAGCAATAATCTATCTAAAATTACTCAGCGCTTTGCTCTTCGGAACCCGCTGCTGCTTCTTTGATCAATTCAGCAAGCTCACCGTTTTCTGACATCTCACAGATAATGTCACAACCACCAATCAACTCACCTTTAACCCATAGCTGAGGGAATGTCGGCCAGTTTGCATATTTTGGTAGTTCTGCACGGATATCTGGATTTTCCAGAATATTTACAAAAGCAAAACGTTCACCACAAGCCATCACTGCTTCTGAAGCACGCGAAGAGAAGCCACACTGAGGAAAACGCGGCGTTCCTTTCATGTAAAGAAGAATATCATTACCTTCAATCTGCTCTTTGATGGTATCAATTACGCTCATTCATACACCTATAAAATACTTTATGTAGGATGCACAACCGTTTTTGTGCTGTGGTGAACAATGTACCACATATCCGACCATTTTACTCTGACAATGTATATTTGCTTTTCTTTATAGAGTTAATAAAAAAAATTAATTAGCCATTCTAAGTAATGATTCTTAGCTCAATCCCCCATTTCCCAAAGCAAGGCAAATTTATCCAGTAAAACTGTTGCGAAAAGCCGCAAAGCTGCCTATTATTCGTCCTTTAAATGGCAGCTTTGGCTGCCTTTTTGCGTTGTAGGGAAGATAAAAAATAATGGCTGTAGAATCGATTATGACTACCTACAACCGGTTGTCCGTAGCGTTCGAACGCGGAGAAGGCAGCTGGTTGTATGATACTGACGGTAATAAATATCTTGATGCGCTCAGTGGTATAGCTGTATGTGGTTTAGGCCACTCACACCCAGCCGTAACTCATGCTATTTGTGATCAAGCAAGCAAGCTATTACATACGTCTAATTTATACACCATTCCAAATCAGCAGCAACTTGCCGACCGCCTGACTAACATTTCAGGTATGGACAATGTGTTTTTTGGCAACTCTGGCGCTGAAGCAAATGAAGCAGCGATTAAGCTTGCTCGCCGTTATGGTCATGTCGTTCGAAACATCGAGAACCCAGCGATTATCGTCATGGAAAACTCTTTCCATGGCCGTACTATGGCTACATTAAGTGCAACAGGTAACCGTGCTGCTCAAGCAGGCTTTGAGCCTCTCGTTAGCGGCTTCGTACGCGCGCCCTTCAACGATATCGAAGCTATCAAAACAATTGCAGCTAACAACCCGAATATCGTTGCAATCCTAGCTGAACCGATTCAAGGTGAATCAGGCATCCAAATCCCTGCTGACGATTATCTGAATCAACTGCGTGACATCTGTGATGCTAACGAATGGCTATTGATGCTGGACGAAGTCCAAACAGGTAATGGCCGTTCAGGTAAATACTTTGCTTACCAGCATAACGATATTTTGCCGGACGTTGTAACTACAGCTAAGGGCTTAGGTAACGGCGTACCGATTGGTGCCTGCCTTGCACGCGGTAAAGCAGCTGGCATTTTGATCGCTGGCACTCACGGTTCAACTTATGGTGGCAACCCACTTTCTTGCGCTGCTGCATTAGCTGTTGTGAATACCATCATCGATGAAAATCTATGTGATCGTGCTACTGAACTTGGCAACCGCATTACTTCAGGTTTAGAGGAACAGCTTGGTCATACTGATTATGTTGAAGAGATTCGTAACAAGGGCCTACTGATCGCAATCCAATTGAGCGAAGCAGGTACTGAGTTAGCTGTCCTATCCAAAATTAAAGGCATTCTTCTTAATATTACTGGCGGTGGCAAAGTTGTACGCCTACTACCTCCATTAACCATGACAGATAGCGAAGCTGATCTATTAGTTAATACGCTATCTCAAATTATTCGCGTATATGCGGCTGATGAGCGTGATCCAATCAGCCAAGACTCGAGCCCTGCAGACGAACGTAGAGAACAATGAGTACAAGACACTTTTTAACCCTGCTCGATTTATCTTCTGAAGAACTACGCACTCTAGTTAAACGCGCAAGTGAACTGAAGGCGATCCGTAATCGTGGTGAAGTTTACGAACCGCTTAAAAATAAAGTTATGTCGATGATTTTTGAGAAATCATCCACACGTACACGCGTTTCTTTTGAAGCGGGAATGGCACAATTTGGCGGCCACGCAATGTTTCTTTCACCTCGCGACACTCAGCTTGGACGTGGTGAGCCGATCAGCGATAGCGCTAAAGTGATTTCAAGTATGGTTGACGTGGTGATGATCCGCACATTCAGCCACCAACTTGTAGAAGAGTTTGCTGCTAATTCCTCTGTACCGGTTATCAATGCCCTGACAGACGAATACCACCCATGTCAGCTACTAGCTGATATGCAGACTTACTTTGAACATCGCGGCGATATTCAAGGCAAAACGGTGACATGGATTGGTGATGGCAACAACATGTGCCACTCCTATATCAATGCAGCACGTCAGTTTGATTTCAAACTGAATATTGCTTGTCCAGAAGGCTTCGACCCAGATATGGATCTAGTCGAAATCAATAAGGATCGCGTATTTATCACCCGCTCCCCAGAAGAGGCAGTGACTGGTAGCGATCTGATTGTAACTGATGTATGGGCTTCTATGGGCCAGGAAGAGGAACAGAAAGCGCGCGAAGAGAAATTCGCTGGTTTCCAAGTTTCTCCAGAGTTGATGGATAAAGCTAATGAAGACGCTCTATTCATGCACTGCCTTCCTGCTCATCGTGGCGAAGAGATCAGTGTAGATATGCTTGAAGATCCGCGCTCTGTAGTCTTCGATGAGGCAGAAAACCGTCTTCACGCACAAAAAGCTCTGCTAGAGTTTCTTCTTGTAAAATAGCAATCCGATAACAGGTAAGCAGTGAATTTACTGCTTACCTGCTCTTTATCGCTCGAGCGTACTATACTGCCTATTACCGTGGTTAAATGAGCCTGAACGGAGAAGGAATCGATGATTGAACTGCGCCACCTGAAAACACTATCTGCCTTAAGAGATGCAGGCAGCTTGGTCGAAGCAGCAGAACGCGTCCATTTGACTCAATCAGCTCTTTCTCATCAAATCAAAGACCTCGAAGATCGCCTCAATTGCTCTCTATTCATTCGCAAAACCAAACCTATTTGCTTCACTAGTGCAGGTCAGCGCTTACTTACGTTAGCAGATGAAATACTTCCTATGATACGCAATACCGAACGCGACATAGGGCGACTCGCAGGCGGTGAAGCAGGACGCTTAAACCTGTGCATCGAATGCCATAGCTGTTTCGATTGGCTGATGCCAACGATCGACCATTTCCGCCAACACTGGCCAGAAGTTGAGTTAGATCTCTCAAGTGGTTTCAGTTTTCAACCGCTACCAGCGCTTGCTCGCGGCGATTTAGATTTAGTTATTACAGCGGACCCTGAGCCTCGCAATGGCATCGCTTACATACCACTATTCACTTACGAATCGCGCTTAGCGATCAGTAAACAACATCGTTTAATGGCACGACGCTTTATACATCCAGAAGACATTGCTCAAGAAACACTGATCACGTACCCAGTGGAGCCGCAACGCCTAGATATATTCAATCATTTCTTGGATGAAGCCGGCGTAGAGCCAGCCGCAATCCGCACAGCTGAGCTGACAGTAATGATGATGCAGTTAATCGCAAGCGGACGCGGTGTAGCCGCCCTACCCAACTGGGCCATGCACGAGTACATTCAGCGCGATTACATTGTATCCAAACCTTTAGGCGAGAAAGGTGTTTGGTGTACGCTTTATGCTGCGATCCGAGAAGACCAAAAAGACGCAGAGTTTATGGTGGATTTCCTTAATACCGCAAAAGATGTATCCTTCCGTAATCTAACAGGTATAAAGACAGCTTAATTACCTTTATACTGACTGAAACATTTTTGAGAATACACGAAGTTTAAAGTGAATAACGCACCTGCGAGTTTCCTAAAACAACTATCAGCAGACTCTTCTGCTCTTGCCTTTTATTCTCAGTCCTACTTTATCTAGGCCTGTGGGTTTAGTGCTACCTGCACATAACTGACAGGCCGTATCACATCTTTAGTTTCAGCAAGCATTGCTTGCGCTTTTACCCAGATTATTCGCCCTACAGCCCAAATACGTATTAGCGCTGTAAGGAAGCAGGAAAAACACATGACTACAAAGATTTGGACTCCTTCAAGCTGGAGAGATAAACCCATTGTTCAGCAGCCACAATACCCTGATGCAGCCGCGCTAAACAAAGCCGAAAACACTTTATCCCAAATGCCACCTTTGGTATTTGCAGGCGAAATCAATCAGCTAAAAACCGATCTAGCGCAAGTGGCGCAAGGCAAAGCATTTTTGCTACAAGGCGGTGACTGTGCAGAAAGCTTCAGCGAATTCAATGCAGACAAAATTCGCGATACTTTCAAAGTACTGATGCAAATGGCCATTGTCATGACCTTCTCTGCTAGCTGCCCCGTTGTTAAGGTTGGCCGTATCGCAGGACAGTACGCTAAGCCCCGTTCCAGCGACATGGAAACAGCTAACGGTATTGAACTACCTAGCTACCGTGGAGATATAGTCAATGGAATTGAATTCACTGAATCCGCTAGGCAGGCAGATCCTGAACGTTTAGTGACGGCTTACCATCAAGCCGCATCGACACTTAATCTACTCCGTGCTTTTTCTCGAGGCGGCTTTGCAGATCTACAACAAGTCCACGCATGGAACCAAAGCTTCGTGACTAATAGCCCGCTGAGTAACAAGTATCAGGATTTGGCGGATCAGATCGATCAAACCATGCGTTTTATGGAAGCTTGTGGGATTACCGCGCAAAACACGCCACAACTTCATGAAACATCGCTATACACATCTCATGAAGCGCTGTTGCTTGGCTATGAAGAAGCACTGACTCGCCAAGATAGCCTATCGGGCAACTGGTATGACTGTTCTGCACACATGCTATGGATTGGCGATCGTACACGTCAGCCAGATCATGCCCATGTAGAGTTCTTGCGCGGTGTTAAAAACCCAATTGGCATTAAAGTCGGCCCAAGCACCAAAATTGAAGATCTAGAAAAGCTTCTAGAAACGCTAAACCCAGAAAACGAAGCAGGTCGAATTACGCTGATTGCTCGCATGGGAGCAGATAAGATCACAGAATGCCTTCCAAGCTTAGTTCGTGCTGTTAAAGCATCTGGTCAGCAAGTCATTTGGAGCTCTGACCCAATGCATGGCAATACAATCAAAGCATCCAGCGGTTATAAAACACGTAGTGTAGACTCTATTCTTCGTGAAATGAAAGGCTTCTTCGAAGTTCACAAAGCAGAAGGCACTCACGCCGGTGGCGTACACTTCGAAATGACCGGCCAGAATGTAACGGAATGCATTGGCGGCGCTTACATGATCAGTGAACAAGACCTAGGGGATCGCTACCATACCCATTGCGACCCACGCCTAAACGGCGAGCAAGCACTAGAACTCGCCTTCTTGATTGCCGATACTTTGAAAGCAGCAAGAGCTTAACCTCTCTCTAATTCACAAAAAAGCCCGTCCAATAAATGACGGGCTTTTCTTATTTGTTCGGGACCAGAAAGGTTAATTTTCCAACAACCCTTTCAGCACAATACTGCGATAACTCACCACCCCTAAAACATGGCCTTTATCAATCACTGGCGCATGCGCTAAACCAAAGTTCTCAAATAATCGCGTGCAATAACGAATATCCATATGAGGATCTACGGAGATAACTGGTTTCGCCATCACTTCGTATACATTGACACGCTCAGGAGAACGATCTTTCGCAACGACTTTCTTTGCAATATCCGATAGTAATAACAAACCAAATTCGTCATCATCATTACGCTTATTGATGATCAATACACGCGCATCTCGCTCTTGGAAGATTTTCAGTGCTTCGCTGACTGTCATTAAGCCGTCTACCATAGCGAACTCATCCGTCATCACATCGCAGGTTCGTACGACTTTACGCTGTGCACTCATAACTCCTCCTCCACAATATTCGCTAATTTAGCGACTTGGTGAGATATCCCAACGGCATCCTCTACATCAAGCTGGATCGCGATCCCACGCCCAGGCTTCTCATCAAGTTCACCAACCTCTGAAATTGTTTCTAGGATCTTTCGACTGAGATGCTCTTCAACGATGAACAATATAACATCGCGTTGCGTTTCTAAGGTCAATCCAAAGAACGTCGTCGATTTATCGACACCTTCACCACGCGCATTATTGATGACTGTTGCGCCTGTAGCACCCGCTTCACGCGCTGCTTTCATTACATCATCTGTTTTTGAATCTTCTACAAACACTACTAACAGTTTGAAATGCATATCTGCCTCTTTTGTCAGCCAGTTGCTCTCGCACGCTTAGTGCGAAATTCAGAAATTTGTGCGTAAGCCATTACCGTTATCATTGGGAATAAACTAGCAAAGGCAATCAAACCAAAACCATCAATCAGAGCACTTCGACCAGGTACTGTTTCAGCCAAACCAAGACCTAAAGCCGCAACAAGGGGCACCGTAACCGTCGACGTTGTTACCCCACCCGAGTCATAGGCTAAAGGCACTATCATCTTTGGTGCAAAGCAGGTTTGTATAACAACAACGATATAACCCGCGATAATAAACCAGTGAATAGGGTAGCCTGTAACAATGCGCCAAGTACCTAAAGAGATACCGACAGCAACGCCTATAGCAACCGCTATACGCAGCCCCCAAACACCAATCGCACCACCTGAAACCTCATGCGCTTTAATGGCTACAGCAATCAGAGAAGGCTCTGCAATTGTCGTACTCGCTCCAATCGCGAAGGCAAAGATATAAACCCAGAAATAATCTTGCCATTGCAGCGCGTCCGATACAGAACCACTCCAACTGCGAATAAACTCAGGATCGGTCAGTTGTTCTGCCATTAAACGCCCAATAGGAAATAGTGCTTTTTCTAACCCCAACAAGAAAAGCGCTAAACCGACAATCACATACCCAAAACCAATCAACACCTTACGTAGGTTAGCAATGCGCCTTCGAATTACAGCAATCTGAAAACCAAAGATAATGACCGCGATTGGAATCACATCTTTAATTGTAGTCAGGGTGATCTCGATAAATTGAGACAGTAACTCCATTTAGATCACCATCCCATAAGCCATCACAAAGATCATGGGTGTTAAAGAAGCAAAAGCGATCAAACCAAAACCATCTATCATTGGGTTTCGACCTTCAATAGACGAAGCTAGTCCGACACCTAATGCCGTTACCAAAGGAACCGTAATTGTAGAAGTGGTAACACCGCCAGAATCATAGGCAATACCGATAATTTCACGGGGTGCAAAAGCTGTCATAATCACGACAAGCATATAGCCTGCAATAATCATATATTGAATTGACCACCCCTTAAGGATGCGTAAAACACCTAAAACAATGGCCAAGCCAACAGAAAAGGCGACAGTATAACGAAGGCCCGAAGCGTAACTTAATTGGGACTGCTCAGTTACTTCAATCATCCCGCCCGTAGCGGCGACTTTAGCCGCTTCAGCTGCCACAGCTATCAATGCGGGCTCCGCCACTGTGGTACCGAATCCTAGGCTAAAGGCAAATGCTAACAACCAAAAAACACTGCCTTTACGTGCAAAAGCGTGTGCCATGCTCTCCCCTATTGGGAAAAGCCCCATCTCTAAGCCATAGATAAAGAAAGTTAGACCAGCGACAACACACAACAACCCCGTGACCAAACCGAAGAAATCTGGAACAGACTGCTGCAAGACAACAATTTGGAAAAATGCGATCACTAAAACAATAGGCGCCAAGTCTCTCAAGCTACCTAGCATGGATCGACCTAAAGCAAGAACACCTGTGAGCAACTTAGATATCCTCTTGAATATTAAGGATTAATTATATCTAAATTACGAGGTATAGAAGTGGGTGTAAAGAACCTATATCAAAAAAGGGATTAGAATAACATCTGAAAAGTACAAATCAGCAATACTGAGCAATGCGCAGGCTTAATAAAGCACCCACAGATATAAAAATATCAGACCATCAGAGTCAGACATCGCTCCTTCATCGAGCAAACTAATTTCAAAATGCGCAGCAATTTGAATAAAGCTCGAATCAATGATACTGCTTAATGCCATACACAATTTAGAGCTAAAAATAAAAACAGGGGCCCTAAGGCCCCTGCGTTCTCAAGCGGGAAAATGCTTAAAGAAGATTGATTGGGTAATCCAAGATCAAACGGATATCGTTTACACGACCAATACCCTGAATTACGTCACCGTTCACGTGAGATACGCGAAGTTGTACGCTTAGATCTTTAGCTTTACCACTTTGTACAGTGTATTTAGCGTCGAAGTTAGTTTCGTGACGCTTACCGTCTGTACCACCAGCGTAGTCAACATCCCAAGACTGAGTGTGACGTGCCATTAGGTGAAGACCAGGAAGTGATGGCATATCGTAATCTACACGGAACTGTAGAGATTGCTCATCATCAGCATCGAAGTCTAGTAGCTGAACCGCACCGTAAGTGAAGTACTGAGAGTCGTCATTACGCTCAGTGCCGCTGCCGTCCCACTTGATGTTGTAACCATCGTCACCACCAACAGTCTGGTAGTTTACAGTGTACGCCCAGTCACCTTTAGCAAAACGAGCTGTTAAGCTAGTTAGATTACTGTCGTAATCAGCCAACAGGATACCGTCGTCAGAACCACGCATGTGGCGCGCGTCTAGTGTTACATCGTACTCACCCATCTTAGTTGGGTAAGCTACGTTGAACCAAGACTGCTTCTTGTAATCGTCTGCAACAGCGTGCTGAACTTCAAGGCTCGCACCGTTAGCAAATTTGTAAGTACCACCTACAGAAGTGATGTCGTAGTCTTCACCGTTTGCTTCATATTTCTGGAAACCTTCGTCAGTATTACGAGAAGCTTCGTCAGAATAGAATGCATATAGGCTCAGGTTGTCTAGAGCGATGTCACCGTAAATAGCTTGTGTGCTTGGTGCAGAAAGACGAGACTGAAGATCATTCAGTAGTGGCGTCATCATTACCATGCGACCTGCACGGATGTTTACATTATCCATAGGTTTCAGTTTAACGTATAGATTCTCAACCGCAGTGTAGCCTTTACCGCCAGTAGCCAACACGTCAGAAGTGTTAACTGTCTTGTCGTCTTCTAAAGCTACAACTTCAGTAACAGTTGCATCAAAACCAACGAAGCCACCAAAATATGGAGAAGCAACGTCTAGTTTGAACGCTTGACCCGCAGCAATAGTGTCTGGGATACCCTGATCAAAATCACGGTTCATGTAGAAAGTACGTAAACCTAAATCAACTTTAAAACCGTCATTTTGCGCTTCAGCTGCGATGCTGGAGCTGCTAGCTACTGCACCGAATGCCAGAGCCGCTACGCTTAGTTTTTTCTGAAACATAATAATGTAACAAACCTGAGTTATTATTTGCGAAGGTGGCTATTTTAGGAAAATAAAGGCAGGATTTTTCTTTGTAATTTTCAGGTTTGCAGGGTTTAACGCTCGAAACTGGTGCGTTCACAGAAGAATCCATCAAAAATGACAATTTTCGTCATTTTAATATCATTTTCGCTGGTGTTTTTTAGGTGAATACCCCATGAAGGATGGAACTTTCTCTAACTTTTACAGTCCTTCGCAACATCAAATAGCGCTTTCAAAGCGCATCTAACTATTCTTCTCGCCAATCAGTCATACCGTATTTAGAAAGTATTTCCTGTAGCTGACCGCTCTTGCGTAATCGATCTATTCCATCAGATAGAATCTGGGCATATTGCTGAGAGTCATCTATAACCGGCGAGAAAGCGATATAGGACTTTTCAAACTCCTTTGCACTACCCGCCACTTTAAAATGATCAGTCTTATTTAATAGATTAGCGGTGTACCAAAAAACAGGTTCAGCTTCGACCAGCATATCGATCCGCTTTAAAGAAAGCATCTGTATACCTCGATTAAGGGGCTGCTCGCTTCCCAACATTGTCACACTATCGAAGGTATTGTTCTGAATATAATCCCGCAATTCATCACCATAATCGTAACCACTAATAGCAGCTAGTTGATGACCCTGCAGCGATTCTACTCCTTGATACTGCCAATTCGAATCTTTATGCACAAAGAAGGTATTACCCAAAATTGCCAACTCTTGCTCAGGTAGAACAAACCCCGGCACATCACCTTTAAAGGCACCGACTACTGCATTAATATGTCCTTTCTTCGCTTCCTGAATAGCACGAGACCAGTTCATCTCTATGTACTGAACCTCAATCCCCTTTTCCGCAAAAACCTTAGTAGCCACCTCGAACATAAAACCAGGTAAAGGCGCTCTCGCCGCGCAGTTAAACGGGCACCAGCGATCAGCAGCGATCACAATTTTTTCTGCAGCTAACCCAATAGAGCTATATAGAAAGAAAGCGAATGCGAAAATTAACCTGAGCATTTGAGATATCGTCGTCCAAAAAATACAACAAGGCTTACAATGTAATACAGAAGAAAGACTCCCTCAACACACCTAATCCTTATAAGGGTTTACTCACCAAAACCTTCTAAAAGCCATACAAAAAGTCAAAAGGCACACACAAAAAACTTTAACTTTCATTCAAGAAAAACAGCTACTAGGCTTACTTAAGGTTCTATGGATGTAGGTAGCGCGTGGATAAATCAGAATTAGACCAACTACAACAACGGCTCAATCTTTTTGAAGCGATTGCAGATAACGCTACAGCCGTTATTGCCGCTAAAGATTTGGATGGACGTTACCTCTATGTAAACCAAGAATATTCCCGTTTATTCCATGAAGAAAAGCATAGTTTCTGCGGAAAAACCGATCACGAAATATTCCCCGAAGATATTGCTACCGCTTTTCGACAAGCTGATTTACAAGTGATCGAGAAAAAGGAAGTCATTACCGTAGAAGAGAAGGCACCCGTGGATGGTCAAATCCGTGACTACCTTTCGATTAAATTCCCCATCACCGATTCCGAAGGAAAAATATTTGCGACAGGCTTAGTCGCCACCGATATAACGGAACGAAAAGCAGCTGAACAAGAAGTCCTGCGTTTATCCCGCGTCGATCATCTAACACAAGTAGCTAATCGCTCACTACTTGAACAACGACTGGGCGAAGCCATTGAAAAAGCAAAAGCGAATAAGCAGCTGATCGGTGTAGCCATTGTAGATTTAGATGAATTTAAACCCGTTAATGACACTTATGGTCATCACGTAGGCGATTCAGTTTTGAAACTGATGGCTGAAAGGCTTATGCATTCTTGCAGAAGTTCAGACACGGTTGCGCGTTTAGGTGGGGATGAGTTTGTCGTTGTTTTAGAAAATCTAGAAACGATGGAGGATGCCATATCATCACTCCACCGAAGTGTAGAAACGCTTCATGACACTTATCACATAGAATCACAAACCATCAAACTTAGCGCGAGTGCGGGTCTTGCATTTTACCCACACCATGGCACCGAGATCGTCACTTTATTAAAAGCCGCAGACGAAGCACTTTACAAAGCTAAGAGACAGGGTAGAAACCAAGTGCAGGTAGCTTAATAAGCCTCCGCACTGAGCAATTTTTCTGAAGTATCAGATACACCCGCCAGTTCTAACATCCCAGCTATATCGACCGAATCAATCTGTTCAGGTTTGAGATAACGCTGTGCATAAAACAGATACGAATCAGATTCTAAGAACAATTTAAAGAGCACAGCATCCACGTGTCGGTCTTTCACCATAAAGGCCATTATCTTTATCGCTTCTGAAAGCTTCTTCGCTTCTTTGTACGGACGGTCTGCAGCAGTCAAAGCCTCGAATATATCAGCTAATACCATCACCTTTTCAGGTATGCTCAATTGGGCACCATCCAACTTACGCGGATATCCAGTGCCATCCATTTTTTCATGATGGTTGCCTGCTATCTCAGGTACCCTTTGTAAGTCCTTAGGAAGTGGTAACGCTTTCAGCATTTTGATGGTTTGTACAATGTGGTCATTGATAGCAAACCGCTCTTCTGCTGTCAGGGTCCCCCTTCGGATCGAAAGGTTATGTAACTCACCTTTATTGAACTTCTGTTTTGGTAAGTCCATATCAAATCCCCAGATGTTATCTGGGTTAGATTTTTCAACCGGTGGAATTCGATCACCCCAAGGGATAATATGATCATTCAAATCATCAAGCAGATGCTCTTTGCAGGGTACTGACGACTGTACAGCTGATAATCGCTGCATTTCTTCCGAAGATAACCCCAAGCGATTATCAAAATAACGGACCCACTCTTGCGCACCGATTTCATTTAAACGTTCTATCGCCTCATCCGACATAAATTCACCACCGACATTGGCGTTTGCAACAAACTCAAACTGCTGAATAAGCGTTTTCTTCCGCGCTTCAAGATCAGCCAATAGCTGTTGATCATCACCGCCTTCACATCTTTGCTGCCAATACTCAATTTCAGCATCACGCCATAGCACCTCAAAACGAGTCCTCACCTCATGGATTCGGTTATAAATCGTTTCTAGTTTGGTCGCTTTATCGACTACATATTCAGGACTGGTGATTTTTCCGCAATCATGAAGCCACGCTGCAATCCTAAATTCTCTTCGCTCTTTCTCGGACATTGAGAAATCAGAAAAAGGCTTTTCAGTGGAAGCTTGAGCGGCATCAATCAAGAAAGACGCCAGTTCAGGTACTCGTTCGCAATGACCACTGGTATAAGGAGACTTAGCATCAATCGCATCTGCTAATAGCCTGATGATGGCATCAATTAAAGCTTCCTGCTCTTCTGCATGACGCCGTGTTCTCACCGCTGTAGCAGCCGAACCAGATATATCAGCCACAAATTTTTGAAAGTGATAGATACCTGTAGGGTCACGTTTATCAAAGATAAGTAACAGCACCCCAAGTAGTTCGCCATCACGGTCAAGTAAGGGTGTAGCAAAAGGACTACCCAATACTTCAGAAGCTGACTTTGTTACCTTTGTAATGATCGCATCAATATTACCTTCTGCTACAGTAATAGCCTGCAAAACATCACCATTATGGCCCGAGGCAAGTTCAAGTAGTGCCTGCTCAGCATCATACAGATACAGATAACCCGCACCTGCTGACGTAATCTCAACTAAATCATCGGTAACTTTAGTCAACATCTTATCAAGATCTTCCTCCCTCGAAAGGGTAAGCGAAATTGACTTAAAATGATCAACACCAGAAGCCATTGTTTGCACGAGCTTGGATAACCTTCGAACTTCTTTAATCGGCGTTTTAACGCTGATTTCATGCTGAAAATCAAAACGTGCTATATGGCGAACCTCTTCAGCCAATTGCGTTAATGGCCGCGCAATCAACGCCCCTACAGCCCAACCTGCCGCAAGTAGAAGCAGCATAATGAAGGAGGACCAAGCAAGTTGCTCAGATAAAATAGCGTTTGCCTTAGCCAGCAACTCATTTTCAGGCACAGCGAAAACCAAGCGCATACTGGTTTTACTTTTACCTACGGGCATTTTTAAACCATACCAACGCTCCCCATCGACAATAAACTCCGAGATTTTCGAGTTGATTGTGTCTTCCTGAAGCAAATGGGCCAAAGCCGGCTTCTCTAACTCTTTTACCGAAGCTAGCCTCAAACCACCGTTACTATCATCCAAGATAATTTTTTCTGGGTTGGGAAAAGCGATAGCTCTTTCTGTACCTTCAACCAATACCATTTCATTCAGTGGCGAAGGCTGTAACGACTTCATCAGTAACGACAGATCATTGATGGATGCATCCATCCCTATAACTGTGCCTGTAGCCTGATTAACAGTGGAGAATGTGACCCCTATCTCTCGTGTTGTGAAGAAAACATAAGGAGAGGTAAAAACGGGAGTTTCGGAGGAAAGTGCTTTGTTAAACCAAGGACGCTTTCTTGGATCAAACTGGATACTGTCTTTAGCTACCGAACTTAAAAGGAACAGTGAGCGATCATAAAATTCCCATATAACCGTCTCAACAGTACCTTGATGTGATCGCTCTATGCTCTGCAACAAATAAGCTGCATTAGGTGGAGCATTCAAACGTTCACTGACCTGCTCCAGCTTTAAACTTCTTAATAGGAAGAAATCACCATCCGCATATCCGGCATAGACAGCACTTAAAATGGAATTAGACTCTAAGGCTCTGACAAGCACAGGCAATCTTTCAAGGCGCTTAGTATGATTATAGGCAGACGTTAGCGGATCTAACTCTAACAACCTTAGGCTGCTACTTATTGGTTGAGTGAATGACTCAATTTTGAGGTTTATGCTTTCAGCAACATGCTGCGCATTAACCTCTGCAGACTCAATTAATGACGCTCTATTACTGCTATAGCTATTTACGATGATAACTAAAGCCAGCAAAGTCATACTTACAACAATCGCCGAGCTAACGACAAGCTTGAGTGATACCCCTAACCGTTTGGACTGCATCCCTTTCTCCAAGTATCTGTCATTTATCCTAAAGCCAGTACAACCAATCAACGACTAATATATCCAATTAATCTTCAGTGCATGATGTCATAAGAAACCATGGATGAATAATTAAGATAAGCTTTATAAGAGAAAACGCATAACACTAAAATCAGAATTTATTTCTACAGTGCAACCACCACTCTACCCTTAAGATTACTCAGAATATTTTTTGCACCTCAACGATGGTGCCTAAAAAAAGCCCGATCAAATGACCGGGCTATAGAAAGGAAGCTACTTAACAAAGAAACTCAAGCCGTCTCTTTTTCCTTTTGCTTAGACTGGGCATCATCGCCATCAGCAAATATGACCTCGTCTCCCGGATTGTGCTTACCCATTAGTTTTGGACGTTCAATCAGGAAGTACAAAATCAAGCCAATACCTACCGCATACACTGTTGATTTTGGATCCGGCATAGCTAGTGTTACCGCAACAATACCAGCAACACCACGCTCAGTTGGATTCTTCAACTGTTCCATACCTACCATGATGCAGATATAAGCCGTTAGCACCAACGTCAGCGATAGTGCGATTGGCAATACAGGCTTAAACAGAGTCACCAGAGGTAAGATAAACAACGCGACCAAACCCGTGATCCAGAACGTACCACCGCCACTATAGATAGAATCCATCGCCTTACGGCCCATCGCGTAACGCTCAGCTACTGTCGCGTGTGCAGCAGTCCATAAAGGCCCTGCCAAACCCGGCCACGGTGCAAAGAAAGCGTGAATACCGTTACGGATCGCAGTTACTAAGTGAACGCGGTCTACGCTAGATTCAATCTTCTCATCGTCACGAATATGGTCAACACGATCTACCAGGGTAAAGCCAACAATGATGTCACCAAATGCGATTACGTAAGCGATAATTGCAGTCGGAATCGCTAATAGGAAGACATCTAAATCAGGGAAGCCAACTGCAAAAACCAAGTACTCAGCCATCAAAGCAAAATCAGGCTGAGTGATGCCCCACTCAATTGCTGGCAGTGGATATTCACCCACAGACCAACCCACAACCATCGCTATCAACATACCCGGCACCATACCGAAGTTAGCAATCTTCTTAGCTAATGGATTGGAATCAATCACGTTTTTAAACGATAACGAGAACAGCACGTATGCAGAAATAATCGAACCGACGATAAGAGAAACGGGTGTCGCATCAATTCGACCACCCACCTTAAGCTCGCCCATCATCGCAGCAATACCTGCTCCAATGATGATCCCGGCTTTCAGGGAATTAGGGATAACATTCACCAACTTAGAGCCCCAACCAGTTGCCCCTAAGATAAGGAAGATCAGTGTTACCTCAATCTGCAAAGCAAACATCGCTTTGATCGCTTCAGGACCAGGTTCAAAACCATTCAGGTAAAGAATGACGACAGGAATCGCCGGTGTAATCCAGCCCGGAACCAGCGGTACACCCAGTAAGGCCGGAAGAATATAACCAAGGCCAGCAATAAACGTGAAAGCAAGGGCAGCTTCATACGGCATACCCAAATACTTCTCCAGTAATGGAATCATTGCCAAACCTACAACGAACATCACCAAGCCCTGAATAATCTCCGGGGTCTCTAAACGGTAATGCACTAGCGGTAGTCGAATTTTGAATGGCCCGAACCCCCAATACGGGTGCTCAGCTCCATGACTTCTTTTTATCAGTGCCATTTTGTCCACCTTGCTGCGTTAATTTTGATCAGAAAACGTTCATCCTGACCTAGATGGAGCCACCATAATTTGCTGCAACGCAGTAAGCGATATTAGAGTATTCTACTTTAGTAAAAAAACACCCCTAAAGTATTAGGGTTTTCCCTGATTAAAACAAAGCATTACAAATGAAAACAGAATGTTACAAAAGATTACAAATACATACAGATCTATAATTAGCAGGTAAATAGGCAGGGAAACAGTGAGTAAAAACGGACTTTTATGGCCGTGCACAATGAAGGGTTTGAGTATGAGTTTTAAGGGGTTGGTTTCGCTCGGCTCGACTGCCAAGAAATTTACATATCGAAGAATGCAAAAAGCCCACAGTAAATGCGGGCTTCTTTGATACTGGTAGGACTAGGCAGATTCGAACTGCCGACCTCTACCATGTCAAGGTAGCGCTCTAACCAACTGAGCTATAGTCCTATGAAGTGGGATGTATTATACGCACGAACTTCTGGTGTTCAAGCAGCGTAAATATTTTTTTACGTTTTTACTAATCCACCAAGTTGTTCTCTATCGCGTAACGCGTTAGGCCGGCTGCGGTGTGAATATCGAGCTTATTTTTGATATTTTGGCGGTGGGTTTCTACTGTGCGAACAGAGATATCTAACTCGCGTGCGATCTCTTTGTTACTGTTGCCTTCAGCCACCAGCTTAAGTACATCTTTCTCGCGGCCCGTTAATGGCTCTTGCTCTTCTTCAGCAACAGCAGGCACCGCTTGTTCAAACTGACTGAACAACGCTTGAGATGCGCCCGAGCTAAAGTAAGTGCCACCTCGATAGATGGTTTCGATCGCAGAGATAAGCTCTTCTGAGGAGACATCTTTCAAGACATAACCAGCAGCGCCGCATTTGATCAGTTTAACGATGTATTCACGATCATCGTGCATGCTAAGGATTAGCACTTTGATGTCAGGTTGTTCTTCACGGAATCGTTCGGTAGCTTCAAAGCCATTCATCACAGGCATGGAGACATCCATAAGCACGACGTCTGGCTTCACTTCGGCAGCGAGCTTAAGTGCCTGCTTGCCATCATTAGCCATGCCCACTACTGCCAGTGATTCTTCACCTTCTAAACGTGCACTAATGCCATCTAACACTAATGGATGATCATCTACTAACACGACACGTATTTTCATATTATCCACTGTATTCAAGTTAAAGAATTGTAAACCCTGCACGAATCCGCGTACCTGCTCCTATTTTACTTTTCACGCCAAAACGCCCACTTAACAGTTCGGTACGTTCTCGCATATTAAGTAAGCCGATGCCTGAGGCTGTCTTCCCTGGAGAGAACCCTTTACCATCGTCCGTTACTTCGACCCAAATATACCCTTCTCGCGACCAAATGCGCAGCCCTACTTGAGTAGCCTCTGCGTGTTTTTCGATATTGGTCAGCGCTTCTTGGGCGATACGGTACATAGTAATTTCGATATCATCTGGCAGTCGTTGTTCTGGAAGCTCTAAACGAATATTGGTCTGTATGCCGGTACGCTCAGAGAACTCTGCGATCATACTGTGCAGTGCTGACTCTAAGCCTAGATCATCTAGCTGTATAGGACGTAGATCGTGGGAGATACGTCGCACCTCTTGGATCGCCATATTCAGGACATCACAGCCTTTATTGAGGTCGTTGGCGGCCGATTCATCCTGTTTGAGTAACTTATCTCTCGCGAGCTCCAACCTAAACTTAACCGATACCATTAACTGGTTAATGCCATCGTGGAGCTCTCGCGCGAAGTTACGACGCTGGCTCACTTGGAACTGCACGTAACTGTGGGCAAGTTCACGTAAACGTTTATCGGCAAGCTGGGAGGCATGCATGTTGATTGCGATACCCACTAAGGCAATCACGATGATAGTTCCTGCCAAAATCACTACAACAGTGAAAAAGGTATTACGGATATTTCGGGTTACTTTAAGCCGGATTGAGGCAACCTCTTTGGCAATATCATCGATATATAAACCGGTGCCCATCATCCAGTTAAACTTGGGGATCTCGACCACATAACTGAGCTTATCTTCCAGATCGCCCTTGGAAGGTTTTTTCCAAACATAACGGTAAAAACCACCGCCTTTTTTCGCCACTTCGATGAGATCACGGATTACCATCTTGCCGTTTTCATCTTTAAGATCCATCAGGTTTTGACCGATCAGCTCATGCTGGATCGGATGGACCAAATTGACACCCTGACGGTCATAGACAAAGAAATAACCATCTTCTCCGTAGGTCAGGCCATCAAGGATATTTTTAACTTTTTCTTCAGCAACTTTATCCCCCGGCTTAGCATCTCTGACGATATGCTCAATTGAATTCATCGCGAGCTCTACGTAGTTTTGTAGCTCTTGGCGTTTAGAGCGCAGAAGGTTTTCTTCGAAGGTGTGAATCTCTTGCTCGGATAGATGCTTAGCTTGGGTCAAGCTGATCATGGTAACAGCCACAGTCACCATCACTAGTGGCAGAATGGAAAGCAGTAGGATTTTAGTTTTTAAAGAGGCTGTAACCCGTTTCATTGGTACTAGCTTTCCTGATCATTTCGGCTGATAGTTAAGGTTCCAGTATAAAGGATGCGGGGTATAACACTCCATGGATTTCTCACTATGGTCCAAGGCTGAAGTACTTTACACATCGGCATCTCGTTGCGGCGAGTTAAAGAGCCTGACAACCTCATCACATAAGGTTAAAGAAGGCGAGCTTCAGTTCCAGCTAAGGCAATTATCCAGCTTAAAGGAGAAGGCTAAAGCCAACTCAGCGCCATCAAATAATGATCCTTTTTCACCCCACGAACCGAGTCTTTATGTTGGGCCAGTGGGTGACAATCATAAGTTACTGCTGAACAAGTTTAATGTCTTAGAGCAGCATCTGTTGTTAGTAACCAATCACTTTGAGCAACAGAACATTCTGCTTTCGCTCGATGATTTTAGCGCCTTATATGAATGCTTAATCCAAGGCCCTGCGCTCGCTTTTTATAATAGCTCAGCCGAGGCCGGTGCTAGCCAACCTCACAAACATCTTCAGTTAATCCAGTTAGATGAAAACGCAGCTGATCTTATCCCCTTTACCCCTCAGCTTGAGCAACTTCATGATGAAGTACCACGAAAGTTAGATTCCCTCCCCTTCGAACATGCGGCACTCGCCCTGCCTAATGATCTCTTCGACGGGCACACACCTGAGGATTCAGCAACTCAATTACAGCATTTGTATGATCGACTGCGCACAACACTGTCACTGGAAAGCTCAGGCGATAAAACCGTGCCACCACACAATCTTCTGCTCACTCATGACTGGATGATGGTGGTGCCACGTAAGCAGGAAGCCTTTGAAGGTATTTCGCTAAATGCTCTAGCCTTTGTGGGATCTATCTTAGTGAAGGATAAAGCCCAAGCTGAGCTGATTGCGCAACAAGGGCTTTGTAAAGCTCTGTCAGAAGTTAGCGGTTTATTAAAATAAAACGACTAAGCTTCTGACAAAAAAACGCCCCGATAAACGGGGCAAATGGGAATGAACCATTAATTGGGCGGTGGCCCGCCCAGAGAGAAGAGTGATAACGGCCACTCAACCGTCTTACGCCAAACCATAGAATCCTGGGAATACTAGGATTGAGATAACAACCGCTACCTGCATCAGGATGAAAGGCATAACACCTTTATAGATATCCATTGTCTGTACATTAGGTGGCGCAACACCTTTGAGGTAGAACAGACTGAAGCCAAATGGCGGAGTTAAGAAACTTGTTTGTAGGTTCATCGCGATTAGGATCGCAAACCATACCGGCGCAATACCTAGAGCATCAGCAACCGGTGCCAAGATAGGTACGATGATGAAACTGATCTCTACGAAATCAATAAAGAAACCTAGGATCAAGATCGCAATCATAGATAAGATCAAGAAGCCCTGAGCACCACCTGGTAAATCAGATAGAACTTCCTCAACAATGTAGTCACCACCTGTGTAAGTAAACGCCATAGAGAAGGCTGTCGCACCCAACAGGATCGCAAATACCATCGCTGTCACTTTTACCGTCTCAGTTGCAGATTCTAGAACCATCTTCCAGCTGAATTGACGGTACATAGCCGCCAATACAATCGCGCCTACACCACCTAGTGCAGAAGATTCAGTTGGCGTCGCAATACCTGCGAAGATAGAACCCAATACAATCAAGATCAGTGCTAGTGGTGGAATGATCGCTTTAAGCGCTTTTATGTATTGCTCGCGCTTAGATTCAACATCGTCGTCTAGAGGCAATGCTGGCGCCGCTTCAGGCTTAAGAAAGCTGTAGATTAGGATGTAAACAACGTAGATTCCGATCAACATTAGACCTGGGCCTACTGCTGCTTTAAATAGGTCACCTACAGGGATACCCAGAACGTCACCCAAGATAATTAGGATGATCGATGGCGGGATAATCTGACCTAGTGTACCCGACGCACAGATCGTACCGCAGGCAAGTGACTTGTCATATTTGTACTTCAACATTACAGGTAGCGAGATCAAACCCATTGCTACAACAGATGCACCTACTACACCGGTAGAAGCCGCCAGTAACGCACCTACCAATACAGTAGAGATTGCCAAACCGCCGCGAACACCGCCAAACAGTTTACCCATGGACTCAAGCAACTGCTCAGCCAACTGAGTTTTCTGTAAAACGATACCCATGAAAATAAATAGAGGAACCGCCATCAATACCGTGTTTTCCATAATGCTCTGGATACGGAACGGCATGAAAGCAAACATTTCAGCGCCTTCAGCAAATACACCAAAGAACAGCGCTACACCACCAAAGGTAAAGGCAACTGGGAAGCCGACAAGCAGCATCAACAGCGCCACAACAAACATAATAATACCAATCATTACTAAACGCCCCTTAGTGCTGTGGTGGTTGGTAATGATCTTCTTTGGTGTTGCCCAAGAAGATGTTTAAAGATTTAAGGAACAAACCGATACCGCTAATTAACATGGCAAAGAAAGCAAAAGGGATAACGGATTTGATTATCCAACGATAAGGAAGACCACCCGGGTCGCCCGAGGTCTCGCCTAATTCAAATGATTCACGCGCAAAATCGATACCGTACCAACCTACTAGGGCACAGAACGGGAAGAGTAGAAATACACAACCCAACATATCGATCATTGCTTTGGTTTTGCCTGATAAACGTTCGTAGATCAGGTCAACACGTACGTGGCCACCGACCCGTAGCGTGTAGGACACACCTAATAGAAATACTGCTGCATATAGGTGCCACTCTAATTCTTGCATCCCGATGGAGACATCATTAAAGACATAGCGCATTACAACGTCGATAAAGACATTGAACAGCATGATTACAAATAGAACTGCAGAGATCTTGCCCATCAAATCTGAAAAGCTGTTGATCACCTGCTCCAGTCTCACTAGAAACATGATTTCTCCTAGAAGATTAAGAAGTTGGTGCCCCGGATCGGGACAATGTCCAGAGCACCAACGAGGGGGTTCTTACGACTCGATTACTTAGACAAGCTGTTTAGGTAAGCTTTGTCAGAGATATCTGTCCATGCACGTGCTTTTTCCATGTACGCAGACTGAGACTCAAGAATTTTCTTAGCTAGTGGGTCAGCTGCAGCTTTTTCAGCAAGTAGCTCATCGTTAGCTTTACGCATTGCGCCGATTACTTCAGCTGGGAAAGATTTAACCTGAATGTTCGGGAATTCAGTTTTCATGCTTGCCCAGTTTTCAGCAGAAGAGTGGTAAGACTGGATGTACATATCGTACGCCGCAGTACGCATTGCTGTTTTAAGGATCTGCTGAAGATCTGCTGGTAGACGCTCAAACTTCTTCTTGTTGATCAAGAACTGAAGTTCAGTCGCAGGCTCATGCCAGCCAGTGTAGTAGTATGGAGCGATCTTGTGGAAACCCATACGTAGGTCAAGAGAAGGACCTACCCACTCCAATGCATCGATCGTACGACGCTCAAGTGCTGTGTAAAGCTCACCCGCTGGGATGTTAGTTGGTTTAGCACCTAGCTTAGCTAGTACTTCACCCGCGAAGCCAGGGATACGCATTTTCAGACCCTTTAGGTCGTCCAGAGAGTTGATCTCTTTCTGGAACCAACCGCCCATCTGGTTACCTGTGTTACCACCAGGGAAGGACATTAGGTTGAACTTGCCGTAAACCTCATCCATTAGTTCCTGACCACCACCGTAGTAGAACCAACCATACTGTTCAGGTGCTGTCATACCAAATGGCATAGTCGTGAAGTACAGCGTATTTGGTACTTTACCCTTCCAGTAGTAAGACGCGGAGTGACCCATATCATACTGACCAGAGCGAACCATATCGAAAACACCTAGTGGTGCTTTGTGCTTGTTCTTAGAGTCGATTTGAATTTTAAGACGGCCGTTGGACATCTCTTCAGCTAGCTTAGCCATGTTTTTAGTCGCATCACCAAAAACTGGGAAGTTAGTAGGCCAAGTTTCTGCTAGCTTCAGTTTGTAAACCTTGTCAGCAGCCATTGCTGGCGTAGCCAGTACTGCAGTACATGCAGCTGCAGTAATTAACTGCTTAGGAAAAGTCATTTTGAACATTTTTATTATCATCCTCTCTCTATAAAACGCGATTTCTAACCGTCATATAAGTGTGGTCGCACCTGAAACAATCTCCTGTCCACCCCAACTACGACCACAACTAGCACTGCTAAAACTATAACCATGCTAGCCCTTACAGTCTTACACAGCATGCCATACCCCGATATTGGGATAAATGCGCATAAGTACTAGATAGATTACTTAGATGACGTACGTAGTAGTACGTAGAAAAACTTCTACTATAACTTAGCTTCTGATACGTTGCGTATCCAGTAAGAAGGCTAGAAACCATATAAAAATCAGCTCACTAGGCCCTTTTATTCAGGCATTAGTAAAAATCGTATCGCCCTGTTGATCGATCATTGACTTGGCTTTGCGTACCATTTCATCCGCGCATTGAGTTTCGTCCATCAAAACATCCGCTCGGATAAAACGATGAGATTGCTCACCCTTTTCAATAAAACCATTGACTCTATACCCCGCATCTTCTGATATCGGCATAGGTTTGATGATATAGCCGTTGTATTCCACCTCGATAAAACTGCTCGTCGCTTCTGGTTCTGTCTTATTAGCTGTAAATAACTCACTGATTTTTTTAATCAGAGACATTTAAATGACCTTTGAAAAATTGATTACATATCAATATGAAAATTTTGCTGCGGTATAAATGGCGAATGCCTTTTCCCAGATTTCACCTACTTTACCATTGCCTACAGGATGTCCATCAAGTTGAGTGACCGGAGCAATCTCTTTAGAAGAGCTAGTGATCCATAACTCATCCGCAGAACGCACCTCATCCATTGAGATAGTTCGCTCCTCAACGGGAATCGTTCCATCTGCCTTTAAGCTATCTACAATAATCCGGCGAGTAATCCCCGGTAGGATCTGACTATCTAACTTAGGCGTCAGTACAATACCATCTTTGACGATGAAGACGTTACACGCACTGCCTTCAGTAAGCTGATTATCTGCGTTATACAACAGCGTTTCATCGCTACCAGCAGAGTAGCCTTGTTGAAAGTGGATAACATTCCCAAGTAACGCGGTTGATTTGATGTGACAGCGCTGCCACCTTAGATCTTCAGTACTGACCAGACTATATTGAGTCACTTTATCTCGATCGACTGGTTCAGGGTCTTTGATTGGGAAGGTATAGGCAAAAATAGTCGGTTCTACACCCTCTGGATAGGCATGATATCTCTTGTCGTCAGTACCTCTAGAGACATGCACATATACCCCTAAGTTATCGGCTTGATTACTGTTTTTCTCGATTAGATCGTTCAGCAAATTACGCCATTGTTCAGCGGTGAGGGAGCAGTCAATTTCGATCTCTGCTAAACCATTTAACATACGCTGGATATGTAAACCTAAACCAACCGATTGTCCCTGATAGTAAGGTATCACTTCGTAAATACCATCACCGAAAAGGAAACCGCGGTCTAAGGGCGATATACGTGCTTCTGACAACGGTAGGAAATCACCATTAAGGTATGCAATGCTCATAGAGATATCCCTCCACTTATTCTTTTACCAAACCAATAATTTGCCTTAATTCATTAATAACGCTTTGCCCTTCGGATGCCGGCAAACCATCTTCAGTTAACTCATTTTCTCTTGTCACACCATCGACGCTGCCTAATTTGGAAAGATAACGAAGTATTTCCAAGGGCTGTATATCGGCAAAGAAATCTCGATGGTTCCAAAAACTTAGAAAAGCAATAATGCCGTAGGCTCCCCAGTTAGAGACATCCGTAATTAACAACTCATCCACTTCTGTAACCGACGCTTTGATATCAAGAGTTTTAAGAGCGTCTTTTACATTACCCATACCTATTTCATTGCCACCATCACCAATCCCTATGGTTGGGCATTTAGCATTAAGAATGAATGTATCAAAACAAGCAGTACGATCGCTGATGTTCTCACCACGCATATTGTAATAGCGCCCATCTTCAGCCTGACCTGGGCGTTCGATAGAGATGACTGCTTCAGGGTTGTATTGATAGAGCGCTTGAAAAGCTTCTAACGTGCGCTCTTTATGCTCGCCCACACGAATTTCATGAACTCTATAATCAGGCATCAGCGCCTGAGATACAGGTGGACCACAGACAATAACCGGTGTCGCACCAATCGCTTCTAAGACTTTGTATAGCGCGATCGCCCCTACCGGCCCATCCGTTTCAAAAGTATCCACAACAGGGAAGCCGGTTCCAATCAATACATGCCCTCTGCATCGATTAAGCATTCGAGCAGCACGCAGGTAATAGCCTGATTCCAACTCTGGCTGGATCGTTTGCATGCCACGCAAATTTCTTGCAACCAATAGGTCTTCAATTTGCTTACTTAACGTGGCTTCATTTGGCATAACGGCACCTATACAACTGATACTTGTGGATCGCTAATTCACTTTATCTGGCTCGGTTCGTTCAAATTTTTTCTGCGTTAGTGATTGAATATTGTGCGCATCATCAATCGTTATCTGCTCAAACGAAACTTTGGCACCCGGCATCATTTGCGCCATTTTTGCGGTATCAAACGAGAGCATCGAGCCAATTTTTGGGTAGCCTCCGATGGTTTGTCGATCATTCAGTAAAACGATTGGTTGCCCGTCTGCCGGGATCTGAATAGCACCATGACAGATCCCTTCCGATAAAATCCCATCTACCGACGCTTTAACTTCAGGTCCTGATAATCGATAACCCATACGGTCTGCTCGATCAGTAACTTCATACTCGCTACTAAAAAATATGCGCTTATCGTGTTCGCTAAAAAGATGCTGTTGATAACCGCAGATAACCCGCAAGCAGGCATATTCATCGTATTGTGGTCGATGATGCTCAGCTAGACGATAGGCTTTAGCCTCTTTTACTTCTGTACAGTATAGAAAATCATATTGTTGAAGCTTGCCGCCATCTATACCGCCGACACCTTCTCTCATAACGGTCGCGCTGCTGGAGAAATTATGCTCTACCTGAAACCCGCCACTCACAGCTAAATAAGCTCTCGCGCCTTTGGTTGCGAAGCCTAACTCGATCCGATCCCCTTGCTGGATTTTCTGGGCATGCCAACACTCCCTTTCCAACCCATTAACCTTAAACGGGATATCTGCTCCGGTCACAACCATGTAAGTATCAACATGGGATTCCAACACCAATCCACCAACACTCACTTCTAGTAGAGAGCTATTTAGGTCATTGCCTAATAAACGATTAGCCCATTTAAAGGCCTGCGCATCTAGCGGCCCACCGGTCGTTAAACCAATACGATGGTGACCAAAACGGCCTGCATCTTGAATAAGTGTTAACAGGCCCGGCTGCAATACTTTAAACCCCGTTTCACTCATAACTGTCCGCCTAACGCGAGAAACTCCTCTCGGGTGATTGGATTAAAAGCCACTCTATCCCCAACCTTAACCGGCATATTCGGTGTTTTATCCGGCGTAAACATTTCAGTTGGACACAGACCTATCAAATTCCAACCACCTGGTGATTCAGCGGGATAAACAGCTGTCTGTCGATCCGCAATAGCTACAGCCCCTTTAGGTACTTTTTGTCTGGGTGTGGATAAACGCGGCGCAGCGATTCTAGGATCGACCTCTCCTAAATAGGCAAATCCTGGAGCAAAACCTATGGCATAAACTCTGTACTCTTGTTGGCTATGGATCTGGATCACTTCATCCACATCCAGACTCGCATTTTGAGCCAGCATCTCTAGATCAGGGCCCGATTCCGGACTGTAATAAACGGGTAAGGTAACTAGATTTCCCTCCTGTTGTTCAGCTTGATCCAGCTGTGTGAGTAACCCACGAAGGAGTTTCTTTATTTCCAGATGATCACAGCTAAACAGATCGTAGATCACTAACAAAGACGCATAGGAAGGGACGAGATCGACTAGCTTATCAGCCAACTCTATCTCTAAGACAGAAACAGCGTGTTGTACTTTGGCAGAGGTTTCTGGGCTGGCTGTATCACCAAAATAGATGATTAGCGCATTCTCCCCTGCTACTTCTATTCTCATGACCGGATTAACTCTCGGATCTCTTGGATTGCATTAACACCATCCATATTATCCCCATGTACACACAACGTATCGGCCTGTAGTTTAAGTTGATGGCCGTTTACGGTTGTAACGGAGCCACTCTCTTTGAGCTGGCGAACTTGAGCCAACATTTTCTCTTTGCTGTGTACCGCGCCTGGCAGTGAGCGTGATAAGAGTTTGCCATCATCGGCGTAACAACGATCTGCAAATATTTCAAACCACAGTTCGATACCTATCTGTTTTGCTTCTTCACGATGCTGTACCGCCTGTGGAGTACTTTGTAACATCAATTTTAATGGTTTGTGGTAAGCCGCTATAGCGCGCATAACATCTTGTCGAATTGAAGTATCCGCCATCATGTCGTTATACATAGCACCATGAGGTTTAACATAAGTAAGATCTA
Organism: Neptuniibacter sp. QD29_5; assembly: GCF_047778125.1. Lineage (GTDB taxonomy): Bacteria > Pseudomonadota > Gammaproteobacteria > Pseudomonadales > Balneatricaceae > Neptuniibacter. Next base: position 1,002,119 of record NZ_CP180556.1, on the reverse strand, counting down.
GTCCTACACTGGCGGCCATCCCATCCAATGCAGAGATCTGATAAAGCAGCATCGATGTTAATTCATCAGAGCTCACTTTTAGACTACGTCGACCAAAGCCAACAAGATCAGGATACCCCGGGTGCGCACCTATCATGACGCCGTTTTGTTTTGCGAACGACAATGTTTTCTGCATGACCAACGGATCGCCCGCATGAAAACCACAAGCGATGTTTGCCTGATCAATATGCGGCATCACCGCTTCATCCAGCCCCATTTTCCATGAACCGAAGCTTTCACCTAGATCACAATTTAGCTTTAAACTCATTCAGTATTCCTTAAATCAAAACCTTCAATCACGCCTTGATCAGAAGATGGCAAGGCGGCTATTGGGTAGGTCTGTCACGATCATATGGCCTGGGCTGTGAGTAATACAGAACGACGGTTTAGCCTGTTCTATTGCCACTTGAGGCGTTACACCACAGGCCCAAAAAACGGGCAGTTCGCCCTCGTTAATTGTGACCGCATCGCCAAAATCAGGTTTGTGAATATCTTTAATACCAATCTCTGTAGGATCACCCAAATGTAAAGGCGCGCCATGAACAGAAGGGAAACGGCTACAGATCTGAATAGCTCGTATCGCATCTGCCGCCTTCATTGGCCGCATACTGACAACCGTATCACCACTAAAACATCCAGCGGGCTTACAAGGGATATTGGTTCGATACATAGGAACATTAACCCCTTCAGTTATATTTCTGATCTCTAAGCCATCCGCCAATAGTGCTTCTTCAAATGAAAATGAACACCCTAAAACAAAGGTGACCAGATCACCTCGCCACAATGCAGATACATCTGGTAGTTCTTCAATTAACTCACCATCCCGATAGACTCTATATTTGGGAATATCAGTACAAATATTTAGATCTTCTCCTAAGCTCGGCAGCATAAATTCACCTGGTTTCTCAGACATACCAATAAGAGGACAAGGCTTAGGATTTAACTGACAAAACTGTAAAAAATCACCGGCATAACCTTTAGGTAAAATAACCAAATTACCTTGCACAAACCCAGCAGCCGCACCAGAAGTATTTTCTTGAAACTCTCCTCGACGAATCATCTGGCGTATCTGCAATGGTGATTTATCTGAATACATAATTGATCCTTTTTCTGCTAAAGCTACATACCAAGTTTAATCATAGCGTCATATCAGGAGGTACATTTGATCCATTTATCTAAGTATGTACCCGATGTCGAAATAAAGTCACTATTAAGCTGATTTAAAAGTAATTTACTGTTCTAAATGAAAGGTCTTAATTTTTTTTAGTGCTAATATGATCAAATAGATAGCCAATCTTTTAACACTATTTCGCATTCTAAATTCCATTTAGATGCATTTTGGATTTTATATTGGAACCTCTATGAGTTACCTAGACACTCAGGAAGTCGTTAAACAATTAGCCGATCTAACAGGCGCTTTAACATCTGAGAAAGATCACTCAAAACTGTTAGATCGTATAATTTTGGGGTGTATGTACCTAACCAATGCGGACGGGGGAACGCTATATACACTTAATGAAGATAATGAAAACGAACTTAAATTTTCAGTCCTTCATAACCGTTCTTTAGGTATCCATCGAAAGCCTCGAGACCTCCCTGCAGTAGAGATCCACAACGCACAGCAGCACGCTTCCAAACTGGTTGTTGTACAAACCTTCGTTCAGAGGGAAACCATAAACATCCCCGATGTGTATGACTGCGATGAATATGACTTTTCAGGAACTCGTAAATTCGATAAGCAACTAAACTATCGTTCAAAATCCTTCTTATGTGTGCCATTACAGGATCATGAAGGAGAAATCATCGGGGTATTGCAGTTACTTAATGCTATGGACAACGATGGCAATATCATTGCCTTCCCAGACACCCAACAGCACTTAGTCGAATCTTTAGCATCACTTGCAGCAGCTGTATTAACCAAACGCCGCTTAATCGATGCCCAAAGAATTTTATTTGAGTCGTTCATTAAATTAATAGGCCGCGCAATTGACCATAAGTCACCCGTAACAGGTAAGCATTGTGAACAAGTACCCGAAATTGCCATGCTACTTGCTTCAGCAGTTAACAACGCAACTGCTGGAACGTTCGCGGATCTGAACTTCAATGACCTAGAGATGTACGAATTACGTATCGCTGCATGGCTACATGACTGCGGTAAAATAACAACCCCTGAGTACATTATCGATAAAGCTACGAAGTTACATACGATGTTTGATCGTATTGATTTGATTGAATCCCGTTTTCGCGAATACAAACAGCACCTTCAGATAGAAGTGCTGCAACAGCAAATGCAGTTATCTGAAGAAGAGTTTGCGACTGCACAGCAAAATTTAACAACTAAGCTTCAACAAATAGATATTGATTTTGAGTTTATTAGAAAATCTAATACTGGCTCTGAATTTATGGCTCCCGAAGACAAAGCACGTGTAGGCAGTATCAGTGAGATTAGCTGGATTGATAGCGAAGGTAACGCACGTCACTTAATCTCCAAAGATGAAGTCGATAATCTTTGTATCAGCAAAGGAACGTTGACTGATGATGAACGTCAAGTCATGCGAGATCATATTAAAGTGTCTATCGATATGCTTGAGTCTCTAAAATATCCGAAGCAACTTAAGCAAGTACCTGAAATCGCATGTAATCACCATGAGCATATGGATGGCAGTGGTTACCCTAGAGGAATCACAGCAGAAGACTTATCAACGCGTGCTCGTATTATGTGTATTGCTGATATTTTTGAAGCGTTGACTTCACCTGATCGCCCATACAAGAAAGGCATGTTGCTGTCTCAAGCTATGACAATATTGGGGCGTATGGTGGAAGATAATCATCTCGATCCAGATCTGTTCAAGCTGTTTGTCGAAAGCGGTACTTATTTGGAATATGCCAAATCCCACATGACCCCGCGCCAAATAGACGAGTTTGATCCAACATCCTTACCCGGATTAAATTAATCGTTTACTTGCTGGTGTGGCTATAAACACCACACCAATCTTTATTAGGCGGCATACCTTTAAACTCGTTAATACGGTGAAGATAAATTCGCGTCATTTTGTCTTCAGGGTGATCTAACAAAAATTGCCCGAATCGCTCTTCTGCCAAGTCCCAATCTTTTTCAACATAAGCTGCTATCGCAGCAGAAAAGAGCTCTATACTAGCTTGCTGTTGCAAAGTACACGTCTCACGTAAACAGATAGGTTCATAGATATCTACAGGCTCACTACGACCTTTAACCTGCACACGATCCAACTTCCTGTAACTATACTCTGGCACTTGCGATACAACTTCCCCGCTGACCAAAAGCGGAGTTCCATAATACTTAGTCAGCCCTTCCAATCTTGAGGCAAGGTTTACAGCATCCCCCATCACGGTATAGGCCATACGGAAACTCGATCCCATGTTACCTACATTCATAGGACCGCTATTGATTCCCATTCCAACGTCGACAGCCGGCAAGCCTTCTTGCTCGAGCTGTTTGTTTAATGCAGGTAATACATCGAGCATTTTCATCGCTGAGCTTAATGCATTACGCGCGTGATTCTCGTCTCTGAGTGGCGCCCCCCAGAAAGCCATCACGGCATCACCGATATATTTATCCACAGTTCCACGTTGCTCATGAATTATCTGGGTCATACCGGTGAGGTAAATATTCATCAATCGAGTTAGTTGCTGAGGGTTAAGCTGCTCAGACAAACTAGTAAAACCGCGAACATCTGAGAAGAACACACTCATCTCACGGTTTTCACCACTTAGTTGTACGCTCTGATCTTGTTCACTCAACTCTTCCACAACCTCTGGCGGAATATACTGGCCAAACTGAGTCGCCAATTGAGCAATATTACGCGCTTCAAAAAAATAACCCGTCGTTTGCTGAAAGAGATAAAGTACAGATACCAGAATTAAGGTATACCCTAACGGAATAACCCAAAACATCTGCTGCCATGCGTAAAGGTTTGCACCCACCAACACAGCAACCCAGGCTAATGTGAATAACGTCGAGGTTAAAACAGACACGCGTGGAATGATCAAAGAGAGTAGAACACCACTCACGATCAACTGAATAAGTTCAACACCCAAGGTGTAATCCGGCTGGTGTTGTATACGCTCATCGAGCATCCCAGATAAGATGTTTGCATGCACTTCTACACCCGAGTAACGGTTACTCATCGGCGTGACTCGCAGATCCAACAAGCCAGCAGCGCTGGTACCGACAAGAATAATCGCACCTTCCAACTGGGAGGCATCAGCCGTTCCCCTAATCACATCGGTTGCTGATATATAAGGGAAGCTGCCTTGAGGGCCTCGATAAGGTACGAGCACTGCGCCATGCTGATCTACTGGAATACGCACCCCTGCCGCATCCACAGCAACTAAGGCATCTTGTTTGCCAGTGACATCCGATTCAATAACCGACGTCACTGACTCTTCTCCAAACAAAGCCAAAAGCATTGAAAGGGCCAGAGAGGGATAATATTCCTCTTCGTAACGCTGGATCACAGGTACACGGCGATATACACCATCAGAATCTACCATGGGATTATCAAAAAAACCGTTCCAAACACTCACACTATGGAGTTCATTCAGACTGGAGATAATTCCACTAGCTTCAGGAATAGGTAATCGATCTAAACGCTCATCATTACTAATAACCGGACTACCGGGATGGCCTATCTGTAGTTTTTTCAAACTTCGGTCAAATAGATATCCTAATACTACAGGACGATCAGCAATCGCTTTCGAGAAAATTACGTCAGAATTTAATTTATCTATAAGCTGATCTAAAGTTTTTTCTTTTGATTCTGATACCAGTTGTTTCAGTGCAGATAAATCGACACTTTGATCAGCCTCTGAGAAAACCATATCAAAGCCCACAATAGCGACACCGTATTGGTCGAAAAGCTGGTCCAACATCAGTGCCAATTTGGCTCGGTTCCAAGGCCATCGCCCTTCCGCTGCTAGGCTTTTTTCATCCACATCAACAATAACAATGCGCGGATCTTTTTCTTCGGATAAAAACTGTCTTAATCGCAGATCGTAAAGGTCATACTCAAAACGCTCTAACAGCTCAAGACGATCGCCCTGAATCACAGGTATCAACATCACTAAAGTGAGTATCAACCCCAAAACAGTACGTATCCAACGTTGTTTCATCGTTTACTCTGCCGTTACTCTGCGCAATTGATCGAAGTCGATGTCGCCTTTAAGTACTTTCTGTATCCCATCCTGCAGCAAGCTCCGCATACCATCAGATATTGCTTGCTCACGAATTTCGCCAATTGTCGCTCCTTGATAGATTTTTTCCTTCATCTCAGCTGTCGAAATCAACAGCTCGTGGATACCTGTACGCCCTCGATACCCCGTGTGGTTACATTCTTCACAACCTACGGCTTTATAGAGCTTCACCGTATCCCCCATAATCAGTTCGCCCGCCTGCTCACCGTAACGACGCAGCAAGAAAGCGATCTCATCATTTGAAGCTTTATACGCCTTACGGCAGCTTGGACATAGTGTTCTTACTAAACGCTGAGCCAACACGCCTAAGAGTGCATCCGAAAAACTCACTGGATCTATTCCTAAATCAAGCAAACGGGTGATGGTTTCAGGAGCAGAGTTGGTGTGGAGTGTTGATAAGACCAAGTGACCAGTCAATGACGCTTCTACTGCCGCATGGGCAGTTTCTTGGTCACGCATTTCACCAATTAAAATAATATCGGGATCTGCACGTAAAAATGCACGTAATGCCGCAGCAAAGGTAAAGCCGGTTTTTGGTTGTATCTGAACTTGTTGCAAACCAGGCTGCGTAATTTCCACAGGATCTTCAGCAGTCCAAATTTTCTTCTCGGGCGTATTCAAGGTAGCAAGTAGCGCGTGCAGGGTTGTTGTTTTACCTGAACCAGTTGGCCCCACAACTAATAAGATACCGTGAGGGTTGTCCAGTAACTCCTTGACTCCGTCTTGAATTGGCTTAACAAAATTAAGTTGGTCAAAAGCTACTGGCTCTCCACTTTGTAACAAACGCATAACAACACCTTCACCATTCACGGTAGGTATTGTTGCGACACGAACCTCAAGAGGAAGTCCTTGTAAACGCACCGCAAACTTACCATCTTGAGGTAGGCGTTTTTCGGCTATATCTAAACGCGACATAATTTTGATACGCGATACTGTAGCCTTAGCATGCGTCGCTGGGATCTGAATAATATCTTGGCAAACACCATCTATCCGCATACGCACGTTAGTTGGTGTTTTACCTTTACCAGGCTCAATATGAATATCGGATGCTCTGAGCCTCTTAGCATCTAATAAAACACGATTTACTAGGCGAACAACGGTCGAGTCTTCCTCTGAAACCTCTTCGCTTTCTGCTATGGTCTCATCCAAATCCATTTCAGGGCTATCATCTAGCTCGTCTAGGAGAGTACTAAGATTTGCACTGTCCTGCTGACCTCCCGAAACCACAACCCCCAAATACTGATGAATATCATCCAGTAAGCCAACACATATATGAGTATCTCGTTGACCAACTACATTCTTGATTTCAATCAGGCGCTTAGTATCATTAGGGTCATCAATTAAGATTAAAACCGTCTCACTATTCTGTTCAGACAATAAAACAAGATTACTATTACGAAGATACGCCTTATTTACCTTTTCACATAAAGGGTGGAGAAAGAATTTTTCTGGGTTATAAGCAATAAAAGGGACTTGGTAAAAGCACTCTAATGACTGCCCAATCTGCTGACTGGTCAGTCTGGCATTATCTCTTAACAAGCGTGTCAGTGGAGTTCGCGCATCAGCTTTCTTTTCTAATTGCTCAAAAACTTTTTGCTCAATTAGATTTTGCTCTAAAAGATATTCAAACGGTGCTTCTGTACAACCAAAATCATAACGAAATTTTTGCCCTAATAGCTCAGCAAATTCCCGCCCTCTTTTTAGATCAATAGCAGAAAAAAACTTCCCATCTTGCCGATTTATGATTTGGATTACGCCTAATAGTACATCTTGATACAGGATAGGCAGAACCAACATGGAACGACTGGTGAACTCTATATCTTTTTCAAAAGACGCATTGAAGCGCAAGGAGGGGTGTATTTTTTCTAGCTCAGCTGAATCTCGCACATCTTTGATTGTTATTGCTTTTTTACTTAGGGCAACAAAACCTGCGATAGATGATGCTGTAATAGGCACACGAATTTCAGTTACATCTTCGCCAGTCTTAAATCTAGAAACAATATCCTTGCTCGAGCGATTTCGTTGGTATACGGTGATGCGCTGAGCGTTAAACAAAGCAAGCAACGTCTTTTCGACCAGAGGATAAGCTTCTTCAAAACTCTTTGCCTGATGAATTTTGCTCAGCACTTTTGTTAAACGAGAATAAAACTGCTGTGTATCCTTCTCAATCGCTTTTGTCATGCTCTACTACCATAATGTTATTATAGTTTTTTGATTTAAAGATAGCCGCACCAGAGGTGGGAAGTGAAGCTCGAGATTCTTGGTTGCAGTGGCGGTATCGGCCATGGTTTAAAAACAACAACTTTTTTAGTAGACGATTCCCTATTAATCGACGCCGGTACTGGTGTCGAACTATTAAAGATGGATCAGATGCTCGCTATTAAAGATGTTGTTATTACCCATGCTCATTTAGACCATATCATTGGCCTGCCTTTAATGTTGGCTACTATTTTTGATCAGCATAAAACACCTATCAATATCTATGCGCTTCCTGAGGTTGTAGAGGCTCTGAAGAGCCACATCTTCAACTGGACCATTTGGCCGGATTACACTTGTTTGCCAGAAGATAAACCGATCATCAAGCTACATACCGTTAACGTTGGTGATCAGCTATCTCTTCAGGGTAAAACCATTGAGGTGATCCCTGCTGAACATCCTACACCGACTGTTGGCTATTTAGTTTCAGATGGACAAGCCTCATTTGCCTTTAGTGGTGATACAGGTATCAATGACGCACTTTGGCCCATTCTAAACAAACAAAAGCCAGACCTACTTATCATCGATGTATCTTTTACCGATGAAGTTGATGAACTGGCTCGACTAAGTGGACACCTAACCCCTAGCCACCTTGCAAGCCAGCTTCAAAAGCTAACCCATCCAACACGCATAATGATTACCCACTTAAAACCAGGGTTCGAAGATACTATCATGCAACAGTGCCGCCGATTCTTGCCAGAATGGCAGATCGATCGTTTACACCACGGCGATATTATTAACTTATAGTGCTACATTCCTTCGGATGCACCCTCTAGTAAAATAGTTCCTGAAATTGAGACTGCAGTTCCACTATCTGTTTCACCAGAAGCCCCATAGCTAGTAACTACACCTTCTGCTCCAGCGCCTACAAAATCAATAGTCATAAGGCCATACAGATCAGTACCAGCACTTGTACAAGTACCATTTGTACAAGAACCCGTTAACTTAACGTCATTACCATTTAAGACATTTATCAAACTCATATCCGCGTTTGCATCGTCACGCAGTACATAATTACGGTTATCAACATTTGCCTCTATACCTATTTCAAGTAACTGTTCACTATCAAAATCAACACGGAAAAAGGTACCGTTTGTGCCGTCGAAGTCTACAAGCTGCCCTCCGGTTGCTCCCGTTTCAATTTGAGGAGCTGTATAACTCCCTATTGGAGAAGGAGAAGCCAAAGCTTTAAGGCGATAAACATAAGTACCTGTTTTCGCTAACACAGTAGAAGCTGGTGTCAGCTTATCGGCATACATAAAAGCAAAACTTCCAACTGTTTCTATCTCTGAACCATTTTCTACAACAGTGTAATCGGTATTCCAACGTCCCCAAGTGACATTTGTACCACCAATTTCTTTTGTTTGATTGTTCGACAGACCAGTAATACTTGAAGATCCAGTAAAGCCACAAGGATTACAGTTATTATCAGAGGACGAACTAGAATCTAGATAGAGGATACCTGTAACCACATCTCCTGTACCTATGGTTTTATCAACTGTAATAGCGGATTGACCATCAACAATTACTCGACCAGAGCTACCATTTAAACCTTTTACTGGATCTTTCTCTGTAAAAGCTACAGCGACTAAACTGCCCATAGGCGCTGCTTCACCAGTACCTGTTGGATTTGGTGACGCAAGAACAACTTCTTGGTTGTTATTGATTTCTGCTTGAGGATCGGAAGCTGGGACGGTGCTACCAGTACTATCACTCGTTGTTGAAGTAGTAGTATTTAGATCTAATGTTGTTGATGAATCCCCGCTATCTTCACTTACCGAAGTTTGCTCTGTAGTTTCAGAAATTAGCTCTTCTGAAGAAGACTCATCAGCATTTGTTCCTTCTTCAGATGTACCAGAAGATGATTCGTCTTGCTGCTCAGCCTCTTCCTCCGAAGATTCTTCAGAATCAGATGACTCGGCATTTTCTTCGGATGTTCCTGTTGATACCGGCGTTTTAAAGACATTAACAGAGCCACGTGCACCAACTAAACTAAATGAACGACCTGACGCAACATCTCGACTTCCACCTTGCTTAGCAGAAACATTAATTTCCCCTTGCCTTACCGACCCAGTAACACGATCGCCCGCTTTATCTACACTAAAATCAGTTCCTCGAATACCGATGGTGGCTACTACAGCATCCAGTTTGTAATCTTCTTTATCTTCCTTACCGATATTTCCCGAGATAGTACGCATCCCACCTTTCAGTAATTTATAGATCGCTTTACCCTCTTTAGGGTTAGCCTCATCAAAACGGTAATCCTCGATCTTAAATTCAGTATTTGGCTTTAATGACAAACGAGATCCATCAGTAAAACGTACCTGTAAACGCCCTTTAGTACTGGTTTTCAACAGATCATTGGCAAACACATCGGCCTGACGTTTTAGAGCACGCTCATTACCCGCTGTCGATACCGCCACATTTTGACCAAAACTAAGTATGACTTTGCCTACACTCTCAGCAGCTTGTGAAAAACTGCTGACTAAAAGCAATAAAGAGGTAAATATAAAGAGCTTCATAGATGATCACCTCAATGGAAGTTATAGCGCATACCAAGCATAACCTGCTGACGGTCATACTCGTAAAGCTCAATATTTGAATCGGATTTAGTAAAGCTGTAGTTCCCTAACACAACCCAAGAAGAACCTATAATCCACTCTACGTTTAGATTAGCTAACATATATTTATCATGGCGCTTCACACCATAAATCCAATCATTACCTGCATATTCACTGTCTTGGTAAGTAATTGAGGGGGTAAATTTCAGATTCTTAAGAGGGCTTAGTTGAACTCCAACATTGCCACCCCAAAAGACTCGATCTACCTGTCCATCCGACAGAATATTAGATTCATCCGGTGTTTCATTACCAATAAAGCCACCCACAAAATACAGTGGGTTCCACGCTCCCGTGCCAGCATAAAGGTAATTAACGCCTGCATTTAGCTGTAAAGCATCTTTCCAATCTGATTCATCATAAACAAGTGAATTAGCACCAACGAAGAATTTAGCAACTGAATTTGGGCTAACTTGCTTACTCCACTGACCATTCACACTAAACATATCGCGATACTGTTTACGATCTAACAGGTATTTTTGGAAAGAGAAGTTAATTTGAAACTGTTGATCATCCATTTTCCAAAGGTGGCCAGCGTTTAAACTGATGTTATTATAATCCTGCTCATCTTCCGTGTGATAGAAACGCATATCAGCTTGCGCCCCAAATAACAGGGTATTATCTGGGCTATAAGCATGCTCTATAAAACTTCCAAGACGAACCTGATTAAACTGGTCATCTTTACCTAGTGCATCATTACTTAAAATAACCACATTGGTTTGATCGTCAGGACCAGCGTTTAAATTACTATCATAACCAGCCCACACTTCTACAAAGCTGGTAAATTTAGTTGGAGGAACGGTCGTTTTCTTGTCGATCAAGGAGAGATATTGATCAATACGATTAGCAACTGCCGTAGGTGGATTAACCTTTTTTACTTGTAAGAAAAGCTGTTTTGCTTTTTCAAACTGGTTTAAAAGGTAATAACCTCGCGCTAATTCCAATTTAGCTAAGGAATTATTAGGCTCTAAAAAGATGACTCGCTCAAGCGCAAACACACCTTCACTGACACGTTTGCTATCGATCGCTGCAACACCATATTGCATATCGAAAGCAGGATCACCTTCCAACCCATCAAGATGAGTCAAAGCCAATTGGTAGGCTTGATCATACTTACCTTGGTCAACCAAATTTTTCAGATCAGTAACTGTGTCAGCCACCACAAATGAGGATAGGCAGTATAGGCCCGCAGCCAAATACTTATATAACTTGCTCACTCTTAATACTCTCCCAGCTTAAGAGGATATAAAAATTCAAACATTATCAATGTTTTGGGAATAGTGCCATCTCATGTCCACACTATTCGTAAGAATTTAGTATATAGAATCAATTAAGGGTAAGTATTTGGGCCACGATTTGGCGAAGGAGCGTTAGCTCCGCCTTGTTTAGGCGCAACATCCAGATTCAAATTCAGTCTCTCATTCGCATCTAATGCTGGAATCTGATTCTCCTCTGATCCTGACATTAAATCAGGCCCCATATCTTGGAGTAATTCAAACAGTTTGAAGGGGGTTTGGCGTATTTTTAAATTGCTACCATCTCCACCAAGAAAGAAATAACGCCCCACCTGAATAGGCGCTTTAATCGATTTATTGCCAACAACAATTTCACCCTCTAAAACATATCCATATAGACCCATTTGCGCCCTGGTTGTTTCTTGGCAGGTTTTATCACAATAAAACAGGGTGTAGTGAGTCCCTCTAACACCTATGGTCGCTATAGGAGTGTGAACTTTATAGTTTTCTTTGTTGTTATCACTGATAGCACCCGTCAAAGTTCTCAAACCGCCTTTTAATAGGCGATAAACCGATTTTCCATCTTCTGGTTTGTTTTTGCTGAAACGATATTCTTCAACGTTAAAGAAGGTATCAGGGCGTAAAGAGAGGCGTGATCCATCCGTAAAACGAATCTGCAAGCGTCCGCTAGGTCCAGTAGCAATGCTATCAAGAGAGTAAATTTCAGATTTCCGCTTCAACAGCCTAACATCGCTCTTAGGCAACTGAGCTGTATTGCTACCCACACTTAACAGTACGTGCCCAGCTTTTTCTGCAGACATTGCGCTTGGCGAAAACACAACAGCAACAACTATTGGCAGTAGCCACTTAATCATCGATCTAACTCCATTTATAAACTTCAAGCTTGTTTTCCAACCAGCAGTCAGTTTTGTAATCAGTGTAGCCAAGCTTTATCCAAATGATAAAACTTCAATCCTGCATCAATATTAGTTAACAAAAGTATGCTGTTTCAGTGTTTGTAGCTCGTCTCTATATTTAGCAGCCAACTCAAATTCGAGGTTTTTCGCCGCTTCATACATTTTATCTTCGATCTTAGTAATCGCTTTAGATAGCTCTTTTGGTGATAACTGCGCCGCTTCACCCACTTGATATTCTGCAGCCTGCTCAGCGACCTTTTTGGCTGTGCGAGAAGCCTTACGACCAGGAACAGTACTTGCACCTTCCATAATATCAGCCACCGATTTACTGATACTTTTCGGCACAATTCCATTCGCTTCGTTAAAGGCAATCTGCTTTTGGCGACGGCGTTCGGTTTCATCCATAGAACGCTGCATCGAACCGGTAATCTTATCGGCATACAAAATAGCTCTGCCGTTGACGTTACGTGCAGCGCGGCCAATTGTTTGAATCATGGATGTTTCAGAACGTAAGAAGCCTTCCTTATCCGCATCTAAGATTGTTACCAAAGACACCTCTGGCATATCGATACCTTCACGAAGGAGGTTAATGCCGACCAGAACATCAAACTCCCCGATCCGGAGATCACGGATAATTTCGACACGCTCAACTGTGTCTATATCTGAATGTAGGTAACGTACTCGAACATCATGTTCATCCAAATATTCGGTGAGATCTTCAGCCATACGCTTGGTTAAAACGGTAACGACAACACGTTCTTTCTTAGCTACCGTTAACCGTATCTCAGAAAGAAGATCATCCACCTGCGTTGACGCTGGGCGCACCTCAACCACAGGATCAATAAGTCCTGTCGGTCGTACCACCTGTTCCACCACCTGCTGCTGATTTTCTGCCTCGTATTTACTCGGTGTTGCTGATACAAAAATCATCTGCGGCGATTCACGCTCCCACTCTTCAAACTTCATCGGACGGTTATCCAAAGCCGAAGGCAAGCGGAAACCAAACTCAACCAATGTTTCCTTACGAGAACGGTCACCACGGTACATAGCGCCAATCTGTGGCACAGTAACATGGGATTCATCCAAGACCAGCAAGGCATTATCAGGAAGGTAATCAAACAAGGTCGGCGGTGCCGCGCCAGGATCACGACCTGACAGATAACGGGAGTAATTTTCTATACCCGAGCAGTAACCCAACTCCATGATCATCTCCATATCATAGAGGGTTCGCTGCTCTAGACGTTGAGCTTCGACAAGTTTGTTGTTTTCCCGCAGTTGCTCCAGACGCTCACGAAGCTCATCTTTAATTTTATCCACAGCAGCCAAAAGCGTTTCTCGGGGCGTTACATAATGGCTCTTCGGATAAATAGTTGCCCGTGGCACACGCCGTAATACTTCACCGGTCAAAGGATCGAAATAACTAATCTCTTCGATCTCTTCATCGAATAACTCAATGCGAACCGCTTCTTTCTCCGATTCTGCAGGAAAAATATCAATAACATCACCACGTACTCGATAATTACCACGGTGAAGTTCAACATCATTACGTGTGTATTGCAGCTCTGCAAGGCGACGCAGAATGGCACGTTGATCGATAATTTCGCCACGATCTACATGCAGCATCATGCCTAGATATGACTTCGGGTCACCCAAACCATAGATCGCCGAAACAGTCGCCACAATGATGGCATCATCTCGTTCCAACAACGCTTTAGTTGCTGACAGACGCATCTGCTCGATATGGTCATTTATCGAAGCATCTTTTTCGATGAAGGTATCAGAAGAAGGAACATAGGCCTCCGGTTGATAGTAATCGTAATAAGATACGAAATACTCAACCGAATTATCTGGAAAGAACTCTTTAAACTCCCCGTATAACTGGGCAGCCAACGTCTTATTGTGGGCCATGATAATGGTAGGTCGCTGAACCTGAGCAATCACATTGGCAATAGTGAACGTTTTACCTGAGCCCGTTACACCCAAAAGAGTTTGCGAAGCTAAACCACTATCAATGCCATCAACTAACTCTTTAATGGCCTGTGGTTGATCGCCTGCGGGCGTAAACTTCGAGTGGACTTTAAATCGTTCTTTCATTCTGCGACCCAATTTCGAGCAAAGCTGAGCATTATATCTCAGCAGCTGCTACTTTTACTTGCATAAATACGTATTAAAAAGACCGCTCTTAAGAGAAAAAAGTTTCCTTTAATCAATTTATTGATCTGAAAAGGTATTTTTTCGCTCAAACAGGATTCATGCGGGCTATTGTTTGCTGTATCATGTGCGGGTTTGGAAACTCCCTGCTAACACAATATTTAAAGCGGGATTTCTGCTGATTAATGTCGGTATCTGCACTGCAGATATTCTTATCGAGGAACTTAGGCTTGAACGTTCAACTTTCAGACCGCGTCAACAACATCAAACCTTCTCCAACGCTGGCGGTTACTAACCGTGCAGCTGAACTGCGCGCGGCAGGTAAGAACATTATTGGCCTGGGCGCTGGCGAGCCCGATTTTGATACTCCGGATCATATCAAACAGGCTGCCATCCAGGCGTTGAATGAAGGTTTCACAAAATACACCGCTGTAGATGGTACACCGGCATTAAAGACAGCCATTATTAACAAATTCAAGAGCGATAACGGTCTTGAATATGCTGCTAACCAGATTCTTGTTTCTTGTGGTGGTAAGCAAAGCTTCTTTAACCTATCTTTAGCCCTGCTAAATGAAGGTGATGAAGTCATCGTACCAGCACCGTACTGGGTATCTTACCCAGACATGGTAAAAATGGCGGATGCTGTCCCTGTGATTGTAACGACAACTCAGGAACAACGCTTCAAGATGACTGCTGAGCAACTAGAAGCAGCAATTACAGATAAGACACGTTTAGTCGTACTAAACAGCCCTTCAAACCCAACAGGTGTTGCTTACACCTTGGAAGAATTGAAAGCGCTAGCTGAAGTACTTCTTAAACACCCGCAAGTTTTGGTTGCGACTGATGATATGTATGAGCACATCCGTTTTAACGATGAGCCATTCGTAAACATCCTTAACGCTTGCCCAGAGCTTTACGATCGCACAATTGTGCTAAACGGTGTATCCAAAGCATACTCTATGACTGGTTGGCGTATCGGCTATGCTGCTGGTCCACTTGCATTGATTGGCGCAATGAAGAAGATCCAATCTCAGAGTACATCTAACCCAACTTCCATTGCACAAGTTGCAGCACAAGCAGCACTTGAAGGCTCTCAAGATTGTGTAGCTGAGATGGTTGTAGCATTTAAAGCACGCCACGAATATGTTGTTAACACACTAAACAATATCAACGGCGTTAGCTGCATCCCTGCTGATGGTACATTCTACGCATTCCCAAGCTTCCAAGAAGTAATCGATAACGATGATCGTTTTGCTAACGATATCGAATTGGCTGAATTCCTTCTAAACGAAGCGGGCGTTGCTCTTGTACCAGGTTCTGCATTTGGTGCGCCGGGTAATATGCGCCTATCTTTTGCAACTAGCATGGAAGTATTAGAAGACGCATTGGGTCGTATCCGCAAAGCATTAGAAGCTTAAGCGAGTCCTTGATCTAAAAAACCGAGCCTCAGTGCTCGGTTTTTTTCTGCCTAATGAAAATATATTGATATCTGTACTTTTCTTAGTAAGAACTTGAACCTTATCATCTGAAGTGACTCAGATATTTGTTCACTGTTTGGGAGACTTGTTAATGTTGGACAAATTAACTTGCCTTAGCCGTTCTGCTTTTTTCTGGTTAAGCTTAATTTTCATCGGCGTCAGCATGGAGGCAATTGCCCTCTATTACCAGTACGCTTTGGACTACTACCCTTGTGTCTTATGCATCCATATTCGCATCTGGCTTTTCGCTCTTATCATCGTCGCTACATTCGGACTCTTTACGCGTAAACATGGATGCCTGAGTAAGCTAAGTCACTTGCTAACACTCGTAGTCGGTATTGGTCTCGTTGAACGCTCATGGAAAACCCTAGCAGTAGAGCGCAACTGGATAGTAGATAGCTGCAGTATGGACAGCGGTCTGCCTAACTGGTTTGCACTGGATCAATGGATCCCATCGGTTTTTGCTCCTTGGGAGCCTTGCGGTTATACCCCTGAACTACTGTTTGGTATCACTATGGCGGAAGGCTTAATGGCATTTTCTACACTGTTGGCAGCAACAGCAGCCGTTTTCTTCGCACTGCAGTTTAGATCAACCCGATCTAGCTGAATTACTAATTATTAAAAAGGCGAACACTTAATAGTGTTCGCCTTTTTTATTAGTAGCTAAGCGTAAGCTTGGAACTTCTCATCCAAAGGAGTCTGCGCTATGTAATTTACATAGTTACTCATCACCTTTTGAGACAATCCCAAAATAATTCCTAACAGATGCTTTTGCTCATAACCTGCCGCGAAGAAATGATTCAGCTGTTCATCAGAGATCCGACCACGCTCTCGAACAATCGCTAACGTTGTGTCATGCAGTGTTTGCAACTTGGGCGTAGGTAGAGCTGTTTTATTCCTTAATGCTTCATTTACAGCGGGATCGACTTTCATCATGTCTGCAATCAGGCTGTGTGCAGGCACACAATACTCACAACCATGTTCTACATTAATTGTCTGCCAAACCACTGTTAACTCGGCTGCATTAAAGTCAGTTTGTTGAAATAAGGTATGTAATTGTTGATAAGCTTCCAGCACAACAGGCTCTTCACCTAACACAGCATGAAGGTTTGGGATCATGCCAAAATTTTTCAACGAGTTTTCAAAAAGCGCTTTCGTCCCTTGAGGGGCTGATTCCATTGTATGTAATTTGAATTTACTCATCATATCTCCATTTTCTAATCGATTTTGTCTACGCTAGAACGCCTTCCCCACAAAAACAGATCAAGCCAATCATATTTGAACAACTGTTCACGTTTAGAACCATAACTAGAACTGAATACTTGTTCAAGATAAAATATGAACAGATGTTCAAAAAAATTAGATCTCTATGGTTAATACAGTTAAATACGATCGCGAGCAGGTGATTCAAAAAGCAACGCATCTGTTCTGGGCAAAAGGTTTTCACGCAACCTCTATGCGTACTATCCAAGAGTGCATCGATATGCGCCCCGGTAGTATTTACGCGTGCTTTGGTAGTAAGGAAGGGCTATTTAAAGAGACTCTAAATTACTATACCGATGCGATGTTGAAGCGACTAGAAAGCGTCGAAGAGAGACAAACATCTCCCCTGTTGACCCTAAAAGAGTTTATTTTTACGTCTGCGCTCGATAACAATCAAAACCGTCCGAATGAGATGTGCATGCTGGTAAAAACCATCTCAGAGCTCAGCACCGAAAATACAGAGCTCCTAGAGGAAGCACGGAGATTGATGAAGGTAATGGAAAATGCATTTGCGCGCTTACTAGATCAAGCTAAGCAGCAAGGAGAGTTAGAAACTCAACAAGATGCTAACCGTCTTGCTCGGTTCTTACAAATGCAACTGATCGGAGTTCGCTCTTACTCAAGAGTTAATAATCAAGCTGAGATTAAAGACCTGATAGAAGATGCATTTAGTTGTTTAAACTAAGCATTTTTCGCTACGCAAAGTAGTACAAAAATCTCTAAGTTCTCAGCATTAAAAATGTCCTAAGAGCTTAATTCAAGAGCTTTTAACCCCTTTCACTAAACGCCAATTTCATACCTAGCAAAGCAAAACTGCCAGCAAAAAGCTTTTGCATCATCTGGCTAATTTTTTCAGACCCAACAACAAATTCGCTAAACCGCCCTGCCAAAAAGCCATAAATTACAAACACAGCAAAGGTCATCATCATAAAGATAAGACCCAACACAAACATGTTCATTAATGGCGAGCCAACTTCAGGCGAGACAAACTGCGGTAAAAAGGCGAGAAAGAAAATCGACAACTTAGGATTTAAGATATTGATTAAAAAACCTTTCATAGCAATACCGCTATATTTGGCTTCTTTCTCTTTCTGATCTAATGCAAGAGAAGCTGATGAACGCCACATCGACCAAGCTAAATACAATAGGTAAGCAACCCCGACGAATTTAACAACCTGAAACGCCACTGCACTGGCATGAAAAATCGCTGCTAATCCCAAAATGCTCGCCAAGAGTGACGGTACAATACCGATGGTACAGCCTAATGCCGCAAATAAGCTTGCACGTTTACCGATAAATAACCCTGTGGCTACTGTATAGAGAACACCGGTTCCAGGAATCAATACCACGATAAGAGAAGTAATCAAAAACTCAAGTGAGATCATTCTACTACGTCCATCAAATTTTTAAGCTTGGCTTGTGCTGAATGATACGCTCTTAGGGCTATCAAAAACAAATAACCTTATGTATCAGTAAACCCGAATTTTACTTTTCAATTCTTTACACATAATTACATTGTTAACTGATTACAGATCTTTAGAATAGGCTTTCCATACTTCTAAAGACTAAGATCGGGTCTACCTATGTTTAAGAAATCTTATCTGGCTGTTTTTATGCTTTGCGCTGCTGCTTTCCAAGTAAATGCTCAAGGAATGCCTGCAGAGGTAGTAACAGTTAAAACTCAAACGTTAGATAAGAAAATCTCTGCCATTGGTACTTTGCAAGCCAATGAATCTATTATGCTTCGCCCTGAACAAAGCGGCCGTATAGAAAAAATTCTCTTTAAAGAAGGCCAGCGAGTAGATCAAGGCACTCCCCTATTCAAGCTGGATAGTTCAATCTACCAAGCAGAATTAAAAGAAGCGCAAGCGCGAGTCCAATTAAGCCGCACAGATTATGACCGTGCTCGAAGTCTACTAAAGAAGAAAGTAGGTTCAGTACAAGAACGTGACAGCAGTTTAGCCCAACTTCGTGTCGACCAAGCTCAAGAAGCATTAGCGCAAGCACGTTTAGATAAGATGACCTTAAACGCACCCTTTACAGGTTTTACAGGCTTGCGCTTGGTAAGCCCTGGCGATTATGTAAATCAGGGTGAAGATCTGGTCGAGCTTACTGATTTAAGCACAATGAAGTTAGATTTCCGTGTGCCTGAGATTTATCTATCCGAGCTACAGCCGGGCCGTCAACTTAACATCAAAGTTGATGCGTTACCGGGCGAACAAATCGCTGGTGAGGTATACGCTGTGTCTCCAAGCTCTGACAGCAGCGCCCACAACATTCAGGTGCGTGCGCAAATTCCAAATACTGAAGGCAAATTGCGCCCAGGCCTTTTTGCACAAGTAGACCTACTAGTTGACCAACAAACAACTGTAGTTATTCCAGAACAAGCGATCATTCCTAAAGATGGCGGCTTTTTCGTGATGACAGTTCAAGAAGGTAAAGTGGCAATGGCCCCAGTTACTTTGGGACAACGCCGTCCGGGTATTGTACAAATCATCTCAGGCCTTAAAGAAGGTTCGGTTTTGATTACTGCGGGACAAATTAAACTGTTCCCGGGCATGCCTGTAACACCAATCTTTACAGATGGCACACAGCCAGCTAAGGCTGAACCAGCCCAAGAAGAAGCACAGCCTCAGAAAGGTAAAACTGAAGGACAGGATAAATAATTATGATTCTGTCTGAAATCAGTATTAAACGCCCCGTATTAGCGACGGTAATGAGCATACTGGTCCTACTAGTGGGCCTACTTGCTTATGATCGATTAACCGTTCGAGAGTACCCAAAAATCGATCTGCCGGTGATTACGGTTGAGACCACCTACCCCGGTGCAAATGCATCGATTATCGAAACACAGGTTACTCAGATCATAGAAGACTCCCTCTCCGGTATTGAGGGTATCGACTTTATGAACTCGATTAGCCGAACAGAAAATTCGCAGATTAGTATCACGTTCAAAATAGATCGTGATCCTGATTCTGCAGCAGCAGATGTTCGAGATAGAGTCAGTCGCGTTATTGGCCAACTACCGGATGATGTGGATCCACCGGTGGTTGCGAAAACAGAAGCTGATGCACAACCTATTATCTGGCTTGCCTTCAACTCTGATCGCCATAACATCATGGAAGTATCGGATGTCGCCGACCAACAGGTGAAGGATCAGCTACAGACCGTATCTGGCGTGGCCAACGTTATTATCTTTGGTGAACGTAAATATGCGATGCGTATCTGGCTTAACCCTGCACGTATGGCTGCGTTCAAGGTTATTCCTAAAGATATTGAGGAAACGCTAAGTCGCCAGAACATTGAGATTCCGGCTGGACGAATTGAAAGTAAAGAGCGTGAATTTACACTACTTGCCAGAACTGACGTTAACGATATAGAAGCCTTTAAACAGCTCATTATTCGCAATGAAGAAGGCTATCCAGTTCGTATTCAAGATGTAGCAAGGGTTGAAATCGCACCAGAGAACGTTAGACGTATCACACGTTATAAAGGTGAAAGCGCGGTTGCATTGGGTGTAGTAAAACAATCCACAGCTAACCCGCTAGATGTATCTTCTGGTATTCGTGACAAATTAGACAAGCTACGCCCGACATTACCTGAAGGCATGAATGTTGAGGTGGCTTATGACTCTTCGGTCTTTATCGATGAGTCAATTCAATCGGTATATACCACGCTGATCCAAGCAGGCATTTTGGTTGTGCTAGTGCTGTTTTTCTTCCTTCGTAATATCCGAGCCACCCTGATTCCGGTCGTTACTATCCCACTCTCGTTGGTAGGTGCATTTGCGATGATGTACTGGATGGATTTCAGTATTAACACCTTGACCTTACTCGCACTGGTCTTAGCAATCGGTTTGGTTGTAGACGATGCCATTGTGATGCTGGAGAACATCTATCGACATGTAGAAGCTGGAGAAAACCCAATACAAGCTGCATTTAAAGGTGCGAAAGAGATTGGATTTGCTGTATTAGCAACAACAGTAGTGCTAGTCGCAGTATTTGCGCCAGTTGCTTTTTCCGAAGGCCGAACAGGCAAGCTATTTACCGAATTTGCTCTGACCCTTGCAGGCGCTGTAGTCGTTTCAACCTTTGTGGCTTTGACTTTATCACCAATGATGGCGTCACGACTGCTTAAACATGAAACTCGACACAGTGCTATTTTTAATCTGATTGAAAGCTTCCTTCAGGGAATCACTAATCGCTACCAGGCGTTACTGAATAAACTGCTTAGCTCTCGGCTACTTGCGATCATCATTATGGTGGCAAGTTTTGGTGGCGCAGCTTACTTTTATACTCAGCTGCCTCAAGAACTGGCACCCTATGAAGATAGAGGTACGATTCTAAACTTTGCTATCGCTCCAGATGGCTCATCCGTCGATTATATTGATCGTTATACCCGCCAGATAGAAGCGACTATCAGCCAAACACCTGAAACAGTGCGTTACTTTGCTGTGGTGGGTTTCCCATCTGAAACCAACGCCATGGTGTTCCAAGGCTTAGAGCGCTGGGAAGATCGTGATCGCAAACAGCAAGCAATTGGCCAAGAACAAACACCGAAGCTCTATGGCGGTATCCCAGGCATTATGAGTTTTTCTCTTAACTTACCTTCTCTAGGTCAGAGCTTTATCTCTCGCCCTGTCGAATTTATTGTTAAGACCAATGGTACTTATGACGATCTAAAAGTGATTACCGATCAATTAATGGCGAAGATCTATGGCAATAAAGGCTTCGCTCAACCTGATTCGGATCTCAAACTAAACAAGCCTGAATTCCAGATCGATGTAAAACGCGACAAGCTATCTGAAATGTCAGTCGATGTCGCAGATCTGGGTAGAACCCTAGAAAGCTATATGGCGGGTCGCGAAGTCACACGATTTAAACGCGCCGGTGAACAATACGAAGTTATTGTCAAAGTTGATGATCAGCAACGCCGTGACCCAAGTGACTTAACCGATCTATACATGCGTAATCAAAATGGTGAGATGGTTCAGTTCTCAAACCTTGTGGAACTACGTGAAACCGTTGCACCACGTGAGCTTAACCACTTTGATAAAGTTAAGGCGGTTAAGATACAAACCCAGCTCGCTCCAGGCTACAGCTTAGGTGAAGCACTTAGCTTCCTAGAACAAAGTCTTCAAGAAATAGCACCTCAAGCGACCTATGATTACACAGGGCCTTCGCGTGAGTTCAAACAGTCTAGCAGCAGTATGCAAGTGACTTTTGCACTGGCATTGATTGTCGTATTTCTTGTACTGGCAGCGCAGTTTGAAAGCTTTAAAAACCCGATGATTATTATGCTATCTGTGCCACCTGCCGTATTTGGTGCTCTTTTTGCGCTACATTTCAGTGGTGGTTCTCTTAGTGTTTACAGTCAAATTGGTTTGATCACCCTTGTTGGACTGGTGACCAAACATGGTATTCTGATCGTAGAGTTTGCAAATCAGCTTCAAGATCAAGGGCGAGACCTACGCAGCGCGATCATTGAAGCGGCATCATTGCGTTTACGCCCTATATTGATGACCACGGGCGCAACAGTGTTAGGTGCCGTTCCTTTGGCCATAGCCATGGGCGCAGGTGCTGAATCGCGTCACCAGATCGGCTGGGTTATTGTTGGCGGAATGACATTCGGTACGTTATTAACCCTTTTTGTCATTCCTACCGTATATAGTTACTTAGGTAAGCGAACTTTCAAGGAAGTTCAGCCAGAACAAGTTTAAGGATATTTAACTTCATGAATATAAAGCAGCTTTTTCAGGTTTCGTGTCTTTCTCTAGCTGTCAGTAGCGTTTCTGCAGGCGAATTAGCAGATATCTACC
This sequence comes from Neptuniibacter sp. QD29_5, assembly GCF_047778125.1. Taxonomy (GTDB): domain Bacteria; phylum Pseudomonadota; class Gammaproteobacteria; order Pseudomonadales; family Balneatricaceae; genus Neptuniibacter. Next base: position 979,112 of record NZ_CP180556.1, on the reverse strand, counting down.
AACTCGCTTTGGCTAATGATCCACAATTGAAAGCGGCGCAAGCATCGTTTAATGCTGGTAAAGAGATCGAAATCCAAAATCGTTCCAGTTTGCTGCCGAATGTTAATTTGAGCGCAAACACCACAACGATTGATTCTGATACAGCTGATTACAATAACCACGGCTATACCCTGTCCCTTAGCCAGCCGGTATTTAATGCGGCGGCTTGGTTTACCTTTAAACAAGGCCAGGTGATTTCTGAACAAGCAGCACTGCAGTTTGAATTGGAGCAGCAAATATTAATCAACCGTACCGTAGAAGCTTATCTTGGTGTGCTTAGGGCTAAAAGTGACCTACAAACCTCTGAAGCCCAAGAGCGAGCAATTAAACGTCGCTTAGATCAGGTTAATGCTCAATATGATGTAGGTTTGATCGCCAATACAGATGTACAAGAAGCGCAGGCATCTTATGATAATGCTCGTGTTGCTCGTATTGCCGCTGAAGGTGATTTGGAAAACAGTTACGAAGCTTTAGAACGTTTAACAGGTCAAGGGTTTGATACGGTTGGTCAATTGTCTGAAGAGTACCCAATTGAAGAACCTGTTCCTGTACAAGCTCAACCTTGGTTAGAAAAAGCTTGGAAAGGTAACCTAGCTCTACAATTGGCTGATCGAGCATCTGAAGCAGCACGCCAAGCAGCAAAAGCTGGTCGTGCGGGTCATTACCCAACCTTAAGCTTTACCGCTAATTATGATTACGATAATGGTACTGCAATCAGCGATGACAGCACTGATACCTCTTCTATCGGATTATCGCTTTCCGTACCGATTTATTCTGGTGGTTCAGTAAGCTCACGTAGTCGAGAACTGGAACAACGTTTGATTGAAAATCAGTTTAACCGTGAAGATACGCTACGTGAAGTAACTCAGACAACACGAAGTCTATTGAGAAATCTACGTACTGGCGCTTTAAGCGTTCAAGCACTTCAGCAAAGTATTAAATCGAGCAAAACCGCTCTGGAAGCAACTGAAGAAGGCTACAAAGTAGGTACGCGTAATGTCGTAGATGTTCTCCAGGCAGAACAACAGCTTTATGCAGCTCAACGGGATTATGCCAATGCACGTTTCAACTTTGTGCAGAACCTCATCACCTTCAAGCAGCAGTTAGGCACACTTAACCCTGAGGATATAAATGAGCTCGACAGCTGGCTTAATTAATCAGCTATAACAATAACGGGTGCTTAGGCACCCGTTATTCGTTAAGGGCTTGTATGGGTAAATGAATATTTAATCTATTCATAATTTATAGATATAGTTAGTTGTAAGCATCAAAAAACTGCTAACTAAGTAAAGCGCACCTAATTTAATCCAATTTGTACCTAGGATTAACGTTTCTCAAAGGAGCTTGTTTTGAAACAGATCATTTTAGCCACACTTCTTACCGCTTTAGCTGCGTCCCCCTTCACAGCTTATGCTAACGAGAAACCATTGCCTGCAGTCTTAGTACATAAGGTTCAAACCTCAGATTTGACCCCAACGTTTAAACTCGTTGGTCGTATTGAAGCAACTCAAAGAGTAAATTTATTAGCGCGCGTATCTGGCTTTTTAGAAGACCGCTTGTTTACAGAAGGTCGCGATGTCGAAGCTGATCAGGTGCTGTTTAAGGTAGAAAAAGCTAACTATGAAATCGCACTAAAACAAGCTGAAGCCGATCTAGCTTCTGCCAGAGCAGGATTAAAAAATGCGCAAACCAACCTCAATCGTGTAAGCCAACTACGCAAACGCAAAGCGGCTTCGCAATCTCAAGTCGATCAGGCGGTAGCAGACCGAGATCAATCCCGCGCACAAGTTTTAAAAGCAGAAGCCGGTTTAAAGAAAGCAGAGCTCAACCTTAGTTATACCGAGATTAAATCGCCATTCAGTGGTCGTATCGGTAAAGCGAACTTTTCAGTGGGTGATCTGATCAGCCCCGAAAGCGGCGTTCTAGCTACAGTAGTAAAAATCGATGAGGTCTATGTAGAAATGGCCGTCAGCGAAAAGCTAATGCTGGATGCTCGCCGTAAAGGGATCGACCTAGATAACCCACCTGTTGCACCTCGGCTCATTCTGTCTGATGGCAGCGTTTATGAACAACAAGGTCGATTCGATTTTATTTCCCCCGAGGTGGATCCAAACACCGATACAATCACACTCCGTGCTACCTTCGAAAACCCTAAATACTTGTTATTACCAGGCGAGTTCGTACACGTCGAAATCAAAAGAAAACAACCGGAAATAGGTATTCAAATCCCGCAATCTGCCGTTCAACGTGATCGTGATGGCTACTTTGTACTTGAGGTTGATCAGCAGAATAAAGTGACGGTTACCCGGGTAGAAATGGGACCTCAAGTCGAAGGTAAATGGCAAGTTCTCGAAGGCCTGGATCAAGGTGATCTAATCATCACTGAAGGGCTGCAAAAGGTTAAACCGGGCATTCAAGTTAATGCGGTAGCGGAGTAAACCATGTTCTCGATTTTCTTTATCAATCGGCCTAAGTTTGCTCTGGTCATATCCATTGTGTTGATGATTGCCGGTGGATTGGCGATCTACGGTCTACCCGTAGCTCAGTTCCCAGATATCACACCACCAAAAGTACAGGTCAAAGCTAAATACCCAGGTGCCAATGCCGAAGTGGTTGAACAAGCCGTGGCTACGCCTATCGAGGCTCAAGTCAATGGTGTTGACAATATGCTGTACATGTCCTCTACATCAGCTAACGACGGCAGCTATTCTTTAGATATCACGTTCGCAGTCGGCACAGATCCTGATCAAGCAGCTATCAATGTACAAAATCGTGTTGCTTTAGCCGAAGCATCTTTACCGCAAGAAGTTGTTCGTCAAGGCGTAACAACCAAGAAACAAGCAACTAACATGCTATTGGTGATTAACCTATATTCACCTGAAAATACGTACGACGAACTATTTTTAAGTAACTACGCCACGCTATATGTACAAGATGCTTTGGCGCGAATTAATGGGGTCGGGTCCGCATCACAGTTCAGCCCAATGGATTACGGTATGCGAGTCTGGTTAGACCCTAACCGCCTAGAGGCGCTAGGACTTTCACCTAAAGACGTCAGCAACGCTATCTCTCAACAAAATATCCAAGCGTCCGTAGGTATTATTGGTCAACCACCGCTTACGCAAAATCAACAGTTCCAATACAACCTACGTGCTAAAGGTCGCTTAGAATCAGTAGAAGAGTTTGAGAATATTATCCTTCGCACGGGCGAAAACGGCGCTTCTGTTCGTTTACGTGATGTGGCAAGGGTAGAGCTGGGTTCACAAAGCTACAGCGCCTCTTCAATTATGAATGGCAACCCAGCAGCGACTGTTGCGATCTATCAAAGCCCGGGTGCGAACGCACTTGAAGTTGCTGATAATGTCTATGCTGAGCTTGAACGTCTCAGTGAGCGTTTCCCTGATGATATGGAATACGCCATTCTGTACAACACCACGCTTTCAGTAAAAGCATCACTACAAGAGGTGGTAGAAACCCTATTTATTACCTTTGGTTTGGTAGTACTTGTTACCTTCCTATTCCTTGCAGATTGGCGTGCTACTCTGATTCCATCAGCCACCATTCCAGTATCTTTGATCGCAACCTTTGCCGTGCTTTCGGTACTTGGCTTTAGCATCAATACCATCTCTCTATTTGCCCTAATCTTGGCAATCGGCATTGTGGTAGATGATGCAATCGTTGTCGTTGAAAACGTCAAACGTCATATGCAAGAAGGCTTGTCAGCCAAAGAAGCAACCACTGTCTCGATGAAAGAAGTTATCGGACCAGTGATCGCGACAACCCTAGTACTGTTAGCAGTATTTGTACCTGTTGCCTTCATGCCAGGTATTACCGGTAAATTGTATACCGAGTTTGCGGTTACTATCTCTGTAGCAGTGTGCTTCTCGTCACTAAATGCCCTGACTCTCTCCCCTGCGCTTTGCTCGCTGCTTCTAAAACCAGCTACTGAACCAACCGGAGTATTTAAAAAGTTCGATCAGCTAATCGACTGGACACGTCGAGGCTATGTAAAGAAAGTTAACTTTCTAAATAAACGCCTAGTGTTAAGCATGGGTCTGATGGCTGCTATGGGTGGTGGTGTCTACCACATGTTCAGTACCACGCCTACGGGCTTCCTTCCTTATGAAGATAATGGTGCCTTCTTTGTTAACGTGCAGCTACCTGATGGAGCCTCGCTTAACCGTACCGACGAAATAGTGGCGCAGATCGACAAAATACTTGAGGAACAGCCAGGCGTAGAAAACCGTATCGGCATTAAAGGCTTTAGTATCTTAGGTGGTGCAGCACCAAATGCTGCGCTTGCAATTCCAGTGCTTTCCCACTGGGATGAACGTACTGCACCGGAAATGGCCTGGTACAAAATTTTACGGGAACTGAATCAGAAGTTAGCAGCGATCCCTGGTGCCAACATTATGGCCTTCCCTACACCGCCAATTCCAGGCTTGGGGAACGCAGCAGGCCTAGAAGCAATCCTATTAGATCTGAAAAATGGCTTACCTCAGGACCTTGCTCGCGCGACAAATTCACTCATATTCGCAGCAAATCAGAAGGCTGAGTTTGCCCGCGTTTACTCCACCTATTCTGCAAATGTTCCGCAATTGGAATTAATTGTAGATAGAGACAAAGCGCTCTCCTTAGGTGTTTCGATGAGTGACCTCTTCGGGACTTTACAATCTCAACTTGGAACTCAGTATGTTAACGATTTCAATATCTTCGGCCGCAACTACCGCGTTATGCTGCAGGCAGATTCTGAATTTAGAGACAACATCGATGATCTAAACAGCCTAAATGTTAAAAGCAATCAAGGCCATTTAGTCCCAATCAGTGCACTTGTCGAAGTCAAACCGGTGCTTGGTCCACAATCATTAACTCGTTATAACCAATCACGCTCTGCAGCTATAACAGCTACACTTGCTCCAAGTATAGCGACGGGTGACGGTATCCAGCTTATGGAACAGCTCGCTAAAGATACTTTGCCTGATGGTTACGTCCTAGAATGGACAGGTAGTACTCAGCAAGAGCAAGAAGCAGGCGGTTTTGTCATTATTATCATTTCGCTGGCTATTCTATTCGCTTACCTATTCCTCGTAGCACAATATGAAAGCTGGACCATTCCTGTAGCAGTCATGTTATCTATTACTGTCGCAATTTTAGGCGCGATTCTGCCACTTTGGCTGATTCCGGGTTTAACCAACAATCTATATGCCCAGATTGGTATGGTTATGCTAATTGGCCTCGCTAGTAAATCAGCCATTCTAATTGTGGAATTTGCTAAGCAATTGCGTGAAGAAGGCAAAGGAATTATCGAAGCAGCTAATGAAGCGGCAAACCTGCGTTATCGTGCTGTCCTAATGACTGCATTCTCTTTCATCCTAGGTGTAATGCCTTTGCTAATGGCTTCTGGCGCAGGTGCAGCAAGCCGTATATCGATTGGTTTTGTTGTGTTTGGCGGTATGCTTCTAGCGACAGTGATCGGCATATTCTTTATTCCTGTCCTCTTCGTTGCAATGCAGACACTACGTGAAAAAGTTAAAGGAAAATCTGCTTCAGACAGTGCCCAAACAGGAGACTCAACATGAAAAAATTAATTTTTATGGGCTTTGCTGCGCTGATGTTAGCAGGCTGTCAATCCAAACCATCTATGCCTGAAGGAGCTTTGGTTTGTAAAGAACCACGCCCGCAAATGTGTACGATGGATTACACACCTGCGTGCGGTCATCGCGCTGATGGCACGGCTAAAACCTATTCCAATAGCTGTTCTGCTTGTGCAAAAGCTGAAGTCAGCTTTGTTGTAACCGGTGAATGTAAGGAATAAGAAAAACATAATTTAGCCGAGTAAGCCCCGCTTACTCGGTCAAGCCCTCTATTCACACCTAAATCCCGAATAAATTAATATCAACTAGACTGTTAGATGTTATTCACAATATGACTGACGAAAGGACATGGTACATAGGGGATCAGGCTTTAGATTCTTTTTTTATCTGATTGGCTTCAGCGCTATCTTTCTGGCGTTTATTTATACTTCCGTTTTTTCCTATCAACAATATGCTAATTTACGCGCCGAATTAACCACTGCCAACAGCAACAATGACGTACAGCTACGAGCCGCTATGGCAATGCGCGCAGCCGTCCGAGAAAGAGCTATTCTTCTCTGGCAGATGACATTACTTGAAACTCCTGAAGCAAGAAAACAGCTCTTCAATACGTTTTATAGTCAGGGTAGTGAATATCACAAATCACGTTTAACCCTATTAAACACTGAGCTAGATCCTCCCGAACAGAACATAATTGCCAAGCTAGATAAACAAACCGCAAATCGATTCCCAGAATTACGAACTTTCACAGAACTACTCACTAATAATCGCTTTCAAGACTTTCGCCTAGAACTAAGTAAAGTACTAAAAGACAAAACAACTATTGCCGGCCTCCTGGACCAATTTATCACGTTGCAACAAGCGCAGAATGAAAAGGTTTGGCAAGATTCTGCTCACAAAATGGACGAGGTATTGTCTGAACTGATAACCAGAATGGTATTGATAATATTGGGAGGGTTTATGTTTGCCTTATATGTCATGGTTACAACCTCTAAGCAGAACAAATTGATTAGGATTGCCAATCAAGAGCTTCACCACCTCGCCTGCCACGATAACCTAACTGGACTTCCTAATCGGAGATTTTTACTTCACCAGCTTGAGATTGTGCTCGCAGCAGCAAAACGTAAACAACATAAGGCAGCCATTATATTTATTGATCTTGATGACTTTAAACCGATTAATGACACCTACGGTCATGATATCGGCGATCAATGCCTTCAAAATATTTCAAATCGCATTTCCGAAGTCATTAGAGGTTCAGACATGTTAGGCCGTTTAGGAGGAGATGAGTTTTTACTTATTTTGTCTGAAATTGACTCCTCAACCCAAGCCATAGCTGTAATTCAAAAGCTCTTAGAAATAATTAACAAGGAGCTACTAGTCGATGGACAAATAACCCACATCTCTGCAAGCATCGGTTTATATATCTACGCTTTAGAAGACATAAATGCGGAGGAAGCTATAACCTTGGCAGATAAAGCAATGTATCAAGCCAAGAAAATGGGCAAAAATCAGTTTTACATTATTTAGTAATCAACATTAAACCTTACGAAAGAATGAACACTTCTGGGCTATATTGATACCCCACTCAGAACTGCTAAAATTGCGGGCCTGATTCTTAAGGTGCCCATCATGTCTGATATCTCTTCACTATCTCAACTTCTTCGCCAGAGTGGCGGTCAGGTCCGTTTTTTTGATATGGGCCGTCGTGTACAAAAACTCTCAACCGAGCAATTTGAAAAGATAGAGAACCAACAGACACCTTATCCTTATCCATATCTTCAACACGCATGGATAGCGTTAATGATCTGGAATCCAAAAAATAAAGAACAAGGCGCAGCGTGGTTTCTAAAGTTGCCTTTGGATGAGCAAGGCTTTTTAATTCAAGCGGTCCGGGATGACCTTCTTAGCCGTTTACTTAAAAATGCCGGCGGTATCCTACAACATGAAAAAACAGGTGAAATGCCAGAGGATGCTTTAAAAGACAATCCTTTCTCATTCAAACCTGATCAGGAAAAAATGGCACTATTCCATGCCTATTCTACACTGGCATCAAGCGAACCAGCTTCACAATACTATGAACATGCAGAACAGTATTTTGCAGGTCAAATTGGTTTTGATAATTGGCAATCTCTAGGTTATCAAGGAATTGCCGATCTAGTAATTCGTCACGAAAAAGGCAATAACAAAAAATTGTTAACTAAAGCGATTCCGCTGCTACCGGATGTACCTTTCGAAGTATTGTGTACCTGCGTGGAAAGCATTGAACCGGACCACCAACTGTTTGAGGCTCTAAGCTTACGTGCTGAACAAACATTGGATCGTGGGACAGCAAGCGCCAATCATATCGCAGCCATTACACGCGGCATCTCAAATGCGCGTAATACACCAAGAAAGCAAGAGATCATCAATAAAATTCTGGAAAGCGATTATGCCCTAGAGGCAGAAGTGATCGTTTCAATTGCTACGCGTTGTCATGAAACACTGCAGGAACCAGCAACACTTCACATATTTTTAGAAAAGCTTGCCATCGGCAAAGCAGGCCAAGCGGGCTTCTCTCGCGTATTGTCCGACCTGATGTTTATGCCAGCACTACGTGCACTTATCCTAATGCAATTCCGTAACGAAGATCGTAGCGAAGCCTTGAGCCAAGCTATTGGCGAAATGTTCGGCGCCAACTTCAAGTAACTATTCTACGGCTGAAACTGTCTGCATGAATCAAAGAGGTTTCGGCCCTTCTCCCTTTCGGTAGTTCTCTTTATTTTTCATCAAGCTACCAACAAATCAGACTACAGAGTCCGATTTCCTTTCTATACTGAACTTACGACTACTTTAGACAATGCTCAAAGGTGTTCTTATTAACGTTCTCTAGAGTGGTATTAGAAGCACTTGATAGTCTATGACTAGACATACATGACTTTTGGACATAAGAATTGGAACTGAAAAGCACTATTTTTACCTAGTTCTAACACTTTAATATTTCTAAAATAATTCTTATATCCGTATAATCATTAAGGCTAATATAATATAGGCTTCTTTTCGAAGTTTACCCCTATAGCATCTAGGTAGTGAGAGAAGATTAGTATTCATGGAAACCTCTAGTTTTACTGGCCTAATTAACAACGTTGCCCTACTCCTCGCAATGGGGATCGTCTACGATTCACTTGGTCTACAAAACATTCGACACAGATTACTTCGTGACAGCGTTTCTGGCGTATTAGTCGGCCTGCTAGCTATGGCTGTAATGCTAACCCCTTGGGAATTAACACCCGGTGTTTTCTTTGATGCCAGGTGGGTACTGATCAGCTTATGTGGTTTATTTTTTGGTATTGTCCCAACCTGCATAGCTGTTGTAATGGCAGTCAGCCTACGTATTTTTCAGGGCGGGGCCGGAATGTATGTAGGCTCTGCCGTAATCATATTGCCCGCCGGAATTGGATTAATCTGGCGTTACCTCAGTGAGAAATATGAGCAACCGCTCAACTGGTGGCGACTATACTTACTCGGCCTTTCAGTGCAAATAGTCGTACTAGGACTCATGCTGTTTATGCCCGCAGACCTACGCTTCAAGATTATTGCTGCTATCGCCCCTACGCTTCTTTCCTTTTACCCTATTGGTACAATGTTACTTGGTCTGATTTTGCGCAGGCAGCAAGATAGGCGAGAAGCTGAACGGGAAGTTCTGATTAGTAGACAAAACCTAAACCGCGAGCGTGGCCTTCTTAAAGGCTTAATTGATGCTTTACCCGACCAGATATTTATCAAAGATACCCAAGGAACATATCTAGGTTGTAATAAAGCGTTTCAGACATTCTTAGGTAAAACTGAAGAAGACATTGTTGGAAAAACCGATCACGACCTTTTTGTAGATTCACAAGCCATCCAAAATGAACAAGAAGAAAATCTAGTCACTGAACACCTTACGACAGATAACCAAGAACAATGGTGCAATCACAATTCAGGGGACCGAATTCTCTTGGAAACACTGAAAACACCGTTCTGGGATACTAATGGCCTACTTCAAGGTTTGGTTGGCATAAGCCGGGATATAACTGAAAAACGCAAAGCCCAAGAACATATACTAACGCTCTCTCAGGCGATTGAACAAAGCCCTGTATCGGTAGTAATAACCTCTCTAGAAGGGGACATAGAGTACGTAAACTCCACTTTTGAGCAAGTAACAGGCTTCAGCAGAGAAGAGATTCAGGGGCAGAACTCTAGAATTTTAAAATCAGGCCGCACACCGGTAGGGCGCTATGCAGAACTTTGGCAGCACCTAGGGCAAGGTAAATCTTGGCGTGGAGAGTTTCAAAACCAGCGAAAGAATGGAGAGATATTCTGGGAACAAGCTCACATTGCGCCTGTATACGATTCTGAAGGACAAATTAAGCACTATTTAGCTGTAAAACAGGATATTACCCAGCAGAAAGCACAAGAAGAAAAAATCCTCCACCAAGCCCATTTTGATAGCCTAACAAACCTTCCAAACCGTTTTCTATCCCTAAACCGTCTAGAAACCATGTTACTGGAGGCAAAGCGTAATAAACACGCGGTCGCTGTATTATTCCTAGATATGGACGATTTCAAAAAGGTCAATGACACCCTCGGGCATGCCACTGGTGATAAGATCCTTGTAGAAGCGGCTAAGCGATTAGAACTATCAGTAAGAGACGCCGATACAGTTGGTCGCTTAGGTGGAGATGAATTTATTGTATTACTCAATCATCTTGATAATGCAGAACAAGCACAACCCATAGCACAAAACCTCGTATCCCAATTCCGCAAGGCACTGCATGTGGATGGCCGGGAGATTATGCTAACGATGAGTGTTGGCATATCAGTTTATCCAAGTGATGGTACAAGTCCTGCTGAACTCCTTCGAAATGCTGACTCAGCGATGTATCACTCCAAAGCGCAAGGGCGAAATAGCTACCATTATTTTACTGAAGAGATGAATATTGGTGCTGAACGCCGTTTGTTATTGGAAGAACAGTTACATAATGCCCTTGATCGTAAAGAACTACATGTTCTGTATCAGCCAGTAATCGACCTGAAAACGCAAAACATTATTGGCGCAGAGGCATTGTTACGTTGGAACTCTCCAATGTTAGGTAGTATCCCGCCTTCTGAATTTATTCCTGTTGCAGAAAACACTGGCTTAATTGTTAATATTGGCAAGTTTGTTCTGAAGGAAGCGATGCATCAAAGTAGCAACTGGATCAAAACTCTACTTCCTGAATTCAAGATTGCCATCAACTTGTCGCCGCGCCAGTTTAGGGACCCACAACTGATCGAGTACATAACTGAAGAAATGACAACTAATCAGATACTTGGCTCTAATTTGGAATTAGAAATCACTGAAGGCGTTTTGATGGCGCAACATGCAGATATTGATGAGGCAATCGCCAAACTTAATGGGCAAGGTGTCAGCATATCCATGGATGATTTTGGTACTGGTTACTCCTCATTAAGTTACTTGAGAAGTTACCCGTTCGATACTCTTAAAATCGATCGCAGTTTTATCAATGATATCTCTATCGATCCTGCGGATTTAGAGTTAGTTTACGCCACCATCGATATGGCTCACGGCCTTGGTTTGAAAGTTATCGCTGAAGGAGTAGAAACCCAAGAGCAGATGAACCTGCTCCAGAAAAAAAGCTGCGATATGGCTCAAGGTTACTACTTCAGTAAACCGGTCACACCTGATGTATTTGAAACCATGCTAACTAAGCAGGTTAAACAAACCTGTAGCTAGTGATCATTACGCAGGTTGCAATTTTGATTGCGCCTGCTGAAAAACCTTCCCCACTAAAACAATCACAAGTGAACCAATCAAAACAGGAGTTACCAGAAAGGCCCACCCCTGGCTGGATAGCATAATCAAGATAGGATTTGCTCCCGCAGGTGGATGTGTTGTTTTACTCACCAACATTGCACTTACACCTAAGCCCGTTGCAATGGCCAGAGTTAATGGGCTTACTTCAAAATACTGACTAAAGAAAACACCAATAAATGCAGTCAACAGATGCCCAAAGATCACATTTTTAGGCTGAGCTAAAGGGCTATTCGGTACTCCAAAAACTAATACAGCTGTGGCCCCAAATGGCGCCATTAAAAACGCAATATCTTTAAATGAGGTTTCAATTAAGGCTAGCAAGCCAATAGCTATAGCAGCTCCTAACCCAGCCATTATGGATGTGGTAATTTGCTTCATATAACCCTCTTAGATGTGTGAGCTTTTCCACCAAAGAAGTGGCAAGTAGTTCAGCCACTTCCTCTTTAATTAGTACCTATAAATTAAGCCTATAAAGTACGCTCCAATTCTGTATTTTGACGGTTAATAAGAAACCTGCTCGAAACATGATCTACGGAAAGCACACCGCCACCGTAAATAATGATCTGAGCTAGCACTAAGCCCCAAATGTAATGTAGATACAGTGCTGCGGGTGCAATTTCTACCAAACTAATTACAGCCACTACATTCACAAAAAATAGACCTACTGCTGAGAAACGCGTCAAAACACCAGTAAGTAGTAAAACAGGTAAAATTAGCTCTCCCAAAGTGCCTAAATAAGCAGCCAATTCAAAGGGTAAAAATGGAACTTGGTACTCCTCCTCAAATAAGAATAGTGTTGTATCCCAATCCTGAATTTTGGTCAGGCCAGCATTAAAAAACACCTGTGCGACATAGAAACGCGCAACCAACGAAACAAGATCATGGGTTTTAGCCAATTTACCTTCACCCTCTAAATAACCTTTATAAAATTTACTAACGATAGAAATCATCTCTAAAACCTCTCATAAATCGCTACTGACTGGATCTCGGCTTACTTAATAGCAACAAGCCACTGCTGATTAATTGCCTGCTCAATCCAACTCACAAAATCAATCTCTTGATGCTGACCTAATAAGCGCTCAACACTCATGCCAGCTAAAACATCCCTAAACCATGCGTATTCCTGAGCAGTTAACGTTTGAATACGCGCGCGATAATCCTGTTGAAATACCATGGAATAGTGAGGAGCAGTATTCCCCACCAACAAGCGATATAACTCTCCCTCATCAACTTCCTCATCTGGAACCTGATGTAAACCCCATAGTTCATACACCGGAAAATGACTTTCCATGACCTGTAAGGTCGGCGACAGGTGGAGCGAAACACTGTCTAAATCACTTTCAGTTAGATTTGAAAGTGTTTCTACCTCTAATTGGGCGACTTTACCTCTGGCTGCCTGATGAACAAACCACTCCAAACGAGCCACTTCTGACAGATAAGCATGATCATCAGCTAGAGAACTTTCTGAGATGAGCGCAGGTAACATCCCACCCCAATCAGCCCAATCACCTGATTTAGGTAACTCTTTTTTTAGTAACTGATTGGTAAAGGCAACAATGGTTTCGTTACTCACCATTTGCTCTAAAACCGGATACTTTAAAGAGATCGCTCTTGCTGCAGTCATTAAAAGATTATTCTGATAAATCTTCAGACCCTGACTGATTCGATCAGTGACTGTATCGCTCTCCTCATTCGAAAAAATCAACGTCATCAATGCAGCTTGACGACGAACCAACAATGTTGAATCAGACAGCATAAGAGAGCCTCCCAGTGTCATAATGAACCTCCGTGGAGATAGATCTCGCTTTTGAAGCTTGATCAAGTAATGTGCTCCAAGTAGGTAAATTGTTGTCCCACTCAATTAAGGTCGTTACAGCTCCAAACAACGCGACAGCATCGCGATACAACAACCAGCATTCAGGCGATACCGGTTGGCTATGATCATCAATGACCAACTCACCCTCTTTAACCTTCGTAAAACCCGCTAAATGAATTTCACCTACCGCGCTAGAGGGGATTTCTCGTAACCACTTTCGCGCGACCGTTAAAGGCTTTTGATCACTGAAGTTACGAGCATTTACCAGCAAGTTATTAAGATCTACTAGCAATCCACACCCAGTTTTATCCACCAGCTCTGATAAAAACTCAGTTTCACTCATATCCGAAAAGTTAAATTCCACATAAGCAGACAAGTTCTCAACTAAAATCTGACGTCCCAATAACTGCTGGACCTGATTCACGTTATCAACCATCACCTGCAAACTCTGTTGAGTAAATTCAAGAGGCAGAAGATCGCCAGCGTGCACAGAATTTCCATTGATATTGCTCCAAGTGAAGCAAGCGTGGTCAGAGATCAATATGGGGTTAATCTGCTGTGACAGTTGCTTTAAACGTTGCAGATAATCTCCGTTGATACCCACGGCAGAACCTAAGCCCATGGATGTCGAATGCAGACTGATTGGATATTGCAGGGCAATATCATTCAACAGCTCAGGTAACATTCCACCTTCGGCAAAAAAGTTCTCCGCATGTATCTCCACAAAATCAATGGAAGATGTCCTTAGCAACGCCTCCTTATAGTGAGGATGACGCAACCCGACTCCAATCTTTGATAAACCTTGTTCATCACTTGTATTAGCTGTGCTTAAACTGGACATCTTCTCTCTCCTGATTAAACCTTATGAGTTCTGCTGAGCTTCCTGATAACGCTTCTTAGCTTCAGCTTTCAGCAGGCCACCCATATCTTTACAGGTACCTTTCGCAACTAACTTCCACTCACCTGGGTCGTTATCCACTTTGGATTGGCCCGCACAAGAGTGTGTACCTGCCAAGTTGCCACAATCGTTCTGTCCAGCTAGTGCAACGCCGTAGCATTTCTCTTTACCGCCGGCATGAGCTGCAGGTACAGTCGCGATAGAAGTCAAAGCAACGGCTAAGGCTGCTGTAGCAATACGCTGTTTATTATCCATTTCACTTCTCCAGTTCTTTCTGAATTGATAAATGCTGTGCAACCCACTCATCAAGTTGCTTTAATGGCACCGATCCAACTTGCTGATCCAACGCCTTGTCTTTTGCCAAGAGTACTAAGGTGGGAACCGCTCTAATCGCGAATTTCGCAGCTAACTCCTGCTGCTGATCTACATCCACTTTTAAAACTTTAAGTTCACCGGCATATCGCTCTGCCAAACTATTAACGACAGGAATCATCTGTTGGCAGGGACCGCACCATTTAGCGCTGAACCAGATCAGCGCTAAAGGTTGCGAGTACTCATGTCCATTTTCAGAAAACGTAAGTCTCGACTCAGGCATAAGAATTAGTCTTCAGCGTTTGCTGCAGCTACAGATAGATCTTCAATACCCGCCCAAATACGATCAGCTGTTTTCAGGTGACCTGGTACATCTGTAAGCCATTTTTTCTGAACGTCTTTGTTCAAGTTAAGATACAATTTGCCGTTTTCGATATGGAATGCTTGTGGATCAACGTCTAGCTTTTTGTTTAGAGCCACACCCATCGCGCAGTAACCGCCATATTGAGGTGCGTATTTATCAGCATTAGCATTAAATAGGTCTCGGTTTTTAGCACTTGAGAAACGATAAATGGCTCCATCATGCGTAGCGGTAAATTTTGCAGAACCCTCAACCGCTTTATCGTTAGTAAAGTAAGCAACAGGGTCATAACCATGAATAGCAACATCGTTAGTGCCAATATTTACAGATGCCGCAAAGCTCATGCTGCTTAAAAGAAGTGCGCCGGCTGCTGTTGCTAATTTCAAAGTCTTTGTAAATTTCATTTCTTTTTCCTCGGTTAATGGTTTAATGAACACTCATACATATTGGTAAATATGTTGCGTTGTTCTTGAGATATAGGTTACGGGGAACTACCGAGGGAAAGGCCGCTCTAAATCCAGCAAAAAGAGCCAATCGTCCAAAAAGGAGGTTTTATGGATACGCTGAGTAAATTACTGCAAAACCTAGAGATCAATGCCGAGGTTTTTTTCAGTGGTAGCCTTTGCGGTATCACAGGCTTTGATGACGACAAGGAATCGGGCTACTTACACTTTCTGGAATCAGGGTCGTTAACACTGACGACTGATGAAGGGCACACCATTGAGTTACATACAGGCGATGTAATTTTTTTCCCGAGCGGAACCAACCACAAACTTACAATAGCTCCATCAGAAGATGCCAAACTGGTTTGTGCCACAGTTAAGCTCCCTCCGGCTCATCAAAAGTTGTTAGCTAACTATCTCCCTAAATTTCTTTGTCTCCATATAGAGGAAGCAGGTTCGATTTCAAACACAGCTCATCAAATTTTTGCAGAAGCATTTGACCAGCGGCATGGCAAACAGTTAATGATCGATCGCTTATGTGATGTATTTATGGTGCAGGTACTTCGCTATGTGATTGATAACGGAACTGTTGAGTTAGGTTTAATTGCAGCCGACTCTCATCCTCTACTCAGCAAGCTGATGCAACAGATCAAAGAGAAGCCTGAATATGAATGGACAGTTGAAGAGATGGCCGAGAATGCAGCAATGTCTCGCTCGAAGTTTGCTGCCCTATTTAAAGATACGGTTGGGCAAGCACCGATGGAGTATGTGACCGGGCTAAGAATGGCGTTGGCGAAAGGACTCCTTAAAAATAATCGTCCCGTGGGCTTAGTTGCCAACCAAGTAGGCTACGAAAATGCCTCCTCATTGGCCAAAGTGTTTAAAAAGCACTTTGGTGTGACACCTAAGCAGTGGGTAAAAAACTATTTAAATCCCAGATAATCAGGCTGGCATACAAGCATCACCTATAATAAATTGGAACTTGTAGTCGCAATTTTGTACTTGAGACGTAATGAACCTTTTAGACATACTCAATCAACAGCCACAAGGTATTGCAGAGCTAACCGTAGATGAAGGTCACTACCTGTTCTTCAATCGCAAAGAGTTAGAATTTCGTGGTTTATCTGAAAGTACATCAAAAGATTGCTCCATATTCGACCTGTTTAATAAAGAACAAGCGATACAGCTAAAAGCGCTATTTAAACAGTGCTCTCAAACCGCTACTGACCAACCCTCTTATTTTTACTATCAACGAGACAATCAACATTTCGAGATGCGCTTGGTCAAACATGGGGAAAATATCTTAAGCACTCTTTCTGATGTGACCTCGCAGCAAGAGATGAAAGCTCAGATTGAGCAAGACCAAGAAACAATCAAGTGCCTAGACGATGCTGTTAATGGAGCCAATATTGGTTGTTGGGACTTCTACCCACAAGAAGGCAGAATCATCGCTAATAAAACTTGGGTCACTCAAAAGAGATATAAAGATGAAGAGTTCAGAGAAGATGATACGCTATTTTCAGAAGTGATCGATGGTCTTGAGCGCTGGTCCTCGATCGTTCACCCCGAAGATCTAGAGCCAACGGTTGAATTAATCGAAAAACATCTTAATGGTGAAACCGAAATTTACGACGCAAAGTTCCGTATGATCTGTGGCGATGGGAAGTGGCGCTGGATACATGATGTCGGCCGAGTATTCCTCAGAGATGATGAAGGAAATGCCATTCGTATGAACGGGGTACATATAGATATTACTGAAGCCCGTACCCTAGAAGAAAAAATTGAAAAACTTGCAGTCACCGACGCGTTAACCGACCTGTTTAATCGTCGTAATTTTCAATACTTATCCCAAGCGGTACTTGAGCGCGCGAAAAGGCAGAAAACCTACTTTTGCTTACTTATCTTAGACGTCGACCATTTCAAAGCCTATAACGACACTTATGGTCACCTGAAAGGCGATGATGTCCTTAAAAAAATCAGCCAAGCGCTTAAAGATAATATCCGACAAGGAGAAGACTACTGCTTCCGCGTTGGCGGAGAAGAATTTGCCGTTGTATTCACCCAAGAAAGCAAAGAGTCAGCAGATATTTTTGCCAATCGCATTCGACAAGAAATAGAGAAATTAGAGATCCCTCATAAGGAAAACACCGCAGCTCCACATATCACTGTATCCATGGGCTTATCCTGTACACAGACGCTCACCGATAAAACCCAAGTCAGCGATCTATACCAACGAGCGGATAAACATTTATATCAAGCTAAAGAAAATGGCCGTAACAGTTTAGTTAGCCAGTCGCATTAGAATCGATAACAAATTTATTGCTTTACCCTTTCCAACATTTTCTTTCCGGTAATAACAATCATAATCCCGCCCAAAATAACTACAGAAGCGATAACGAGACGCACCGTAATCTCTTCACCCGCAAAGACAACACCACCTACAGCAGCAATCACTGGAACAAGCAACTGAACAACTGCAGCTTGAATAGCTGATAAATATCCTAAAGCCTGATACCAGATCGCGTAGCCAATACCAGAAGCGAGTGCTCCGGAAAGAATAGCCAACCATATCCCTTCACTAGATAGAGACGCATCACTTAGGGTTACTAAAGCAAGAAGAAGAACAAAAGGCAGTGTACGTAAAAAGTTAAAGGTCGTATCCCCAAGAGGATTGGTAGAGCCTTTGCCCGCTAGCGTGTAAAAACCCCAAGCCACGCCCGCCATCGTCATTAGACCAAAGCCAACAATCGAGGGGGTCGCTAAGCTTGGAAATATCAAATAAACAAACCCTGCAAACGCAACGATCGTTCCTGCCCATTCCATTGCATGGAGTTTATTGCCTTTAAACATATTAATAAGAATGATGGAGATCTGTACCGAGCCAAACAGCACCAAAGCGCCTATTCCTGTCTCTAACGTGATATAGCCATAAGAGAAGGTAATAGCGTAAGCAAAGAGGAAAAATGCTCCTTTCCAGCTACCTTTAGCGGTATTTGTTTTACCTCTGTTCATGAAGCTGAATATAGCTAACAGCATAACAATCCCTGCAAGTAATCGAATTGTTGTAAAACTCGCTGCATCTATAGCCTCATCTCCTAGCGCCAAACGACACAACACAGAATTACCAGCAAAAGCTATCAAAGCGATTAATGTATAAAGGAAGACTTTAAGAGTCTTCACATCGTTCTTAATCATGACTCACACATCCAGAACTTAAAGTCAGATCACCATAACATGGAAACTTGCCAAAACTATCTATTTGCTCCTTTTTACAAAATTGCATCCCAACATTAAGCTCTGATCTTTGCCCCTTAAACATGGCAAATCAAAAATTCCCACGCCCCCACAAATTAATGATATAACGTAACTTATTAATTTTTAGATCGATTGTTTGAGGAAAGCATGACAATAACAAAAGAAGAGCTCTTAAATGCTAGTTCTGAGGACTATATGAATGATAGCCAATTGGAGTTTTTCCGAGAGTTTTTAGAACAGCAAAAACAGGAAACCATCGCTCACATTCAAAATGCGCAAGCACAACTGAATGAGCGCCCTGAGATGAATGACGATGCCGACCGTGCACAATACGAAGAAGAATCTCGTATTTCTCTGCGTATTGTCGACCGCGAAAGTAAGCTACTGCCAAAATTCAACACCGCCCTAGCTCGCATTCGAAACGGTGAATATGGCTACTGCCTAGAATCCGGCGAAGAGATAGGTATTAAGCGCCTACTGCTCCGCCCTACTGCAGAGTATTGCGCCGATATCAAAGCAGCCCGTGAATCGAACGAACGCTTATTTCGTGAATAAAAATTCCGATTAACGCCCAATGGCCGCCATTTTTCCAGAAGTTAGCTTAAGCAGATCCTCTGCTGACATCTCGATCTCTAGCCCACGGCGGCCTGCGCTCATACAGATCGTTTCAAAGTTGCCAGCACTTTCGTCCAAAATAAGCGGTAGTCGTTTCTTTTGGCCTAGTGGGCTGATGCCCCCCACAATATAACCCGTTGCACGTTCTGCATCTTGCGGATTTGCCATCGTGACTTTCTTTGCCTTTAGCGCCGTAGCAATTGCTTTTAGATCTAGCTGACCTGACACAGGTACAACACCAACAGCGAGTTTTTTGTTGTCACCACCGATAGCAACGAGGAGGGTTTTGAAGACTTGGGCAGGATCTAAACCCAGCGCTTGTGCAGCTTCGTCGCCATATGATTCAGCACTTGGATCGTGCTCATATTCATGAACTTGATAAGCTACTTTGGCTTTTTTCGCTGCATTAATCGCTGGGGTCATTCTTTATCTACTCATATCACTCAGGTCTGGCAGTGCTTACTTAGCACCACCGCCCGTTAGGATATCAGCAATATCGATGATGTCGACTACTGTGCCTTCACCTTTACCGACTTTGATGATTTTATCTTTAAGTTTGATAACCTCAGTTGCCGCATCACCTTTAGGTAAGCGTGATAGCAAATCATCAGGAAGGTCTTCAGCGTTATCTCTTAAGTCTTTATCTAGCACTTCGCCACGAGCGACCTTTTTCTGCCAACCCGGAGGTAGTTCGCCACCACGCTCTAGTTTTTTCTGAAGGCCTTTAGGCAGCTCTTTCATTTTCCCTTTATATTTACCTGTTCCTGATTTGGCATTTTCATTGTAATAATCCTTGATGGTCTCTTTCTCTTTATCTGAAAAAAGATCATCCAGAATTGATTTAGAATCACTTACGATAGATCGCTCCTCTTCGGAGCCCTTACCATTCCTTTTATAATTTTGAGCCGCCTGCTTGGCCTCTTTTTTAGCTTGATGTTTGTCTGCGCCTTGCCCTGCCCACTCAGGCTTGGCAGCATGAGCATTTAATGCTAACCCACTAATACATAGAGCTAATAATAATTTTTTCATCATCTCTTCCTACTGATCTTTGATCCTTCAAGGGATAAGTTATACATCAAGCCTTTATTAGAAAAAATAAAACCAATGATTGGGTCTTTAATCGTGCTGGTATCAATCTCACCACCAGCTCCCACGGTTACAACAGCAACACTGCCATCAACTCCGGCTTCCCAACCATCACTTCGCTTAAATTGCCTTAAGGCTGCATCAGTCATAAACAGGATTATCTCTGACTTAATTTGGGCACCTAACTGAAACCCAATTGATGCCGCGGCAATGGTGTAATAACCCGTTGTTTTACCTTTTTCTAAAAGCTTACCTTCACCATATTCGCCACCGATACCTATGCCCGCTTTGTAAACCTCGGGAAAAACCAAGACCCCTTTAGCTTGCTGAACAAGAGATTTTCCGGCAGAACTATGTTGATAAAACTTTTGTAACGCCTCAGAGGTTTTAGCACTAATCTCTGCCTTAGAGGCAGCATTTACATTAAAGCTAAAGAAAGCTATCCACAGCGTAATTAAAAGAGATGATAGTTGTTTGGGCATGAATCTATCCTTAAGCCTATTTAAGTTAACTACATAATAGTTGCTCATAACGAATTAGAATGAAACATTAATTAGGAATAGCGGGTATTCCGTAAAGGCTGCAAAACAGATTCTAAGCCGTTGATACGGATCTCTAGCATCAACTCTAACAGCGAGCCAAGCTCCCCCTGTGGAAAACCTTTCTTTGCAAACCAAAGTAGATACTCTTCTGGCAGATCGAGCAGCACTCGCCCTTGATACTTACCAAAAGGCATCTTCATATTAGCCAGTTTAAGTAGATGACGTTTATCCAGATCCAATGCTTTCCCCTTAACAGCCTGTTATTTACAACGAGCAAACAGTATTCTGTAGAAAATAATAAATAGTGGGTTTAGGCCATGGCTGACAAGCAAGCGTATCAACCTATCAATTGCGAAATTCATGACGGCTACGAATTAGCCTGTATGCGCAACGCCATCCATCTTGTTGAATGGAAAGAAGATGATACCGCATTTAGCCAGCGCTTACGCTTTCTTGATCTCGAATATACTCCTGAGGGGGAGTTTCTGATTGCCGAAGATCAAGAAGGTAACAACTATAGAGTTCGATTAGATTCTATCTCTAGCCGCCTACCCTACTAATCCTCTTAAGGGCCGACGACGTGTCAGATATTCAACTCAGTGGTATTAATACTTTCCCCATAAAATCATTAGGCGGTATTAGTTTATCGGATGCTTTTGTAACAGAAAGCGGGCTGTCTTTTGACCGACGCTTTATGTTGAGCAATCCAGAAGGCGAATTATTATCTGCTCGCCAAGCGCCTTCAATGCTGCTTTTCGAAACCGTTTTACGTGAAGATGGAGTAGAGGTGATTGCACCTGATGGTGATCACTTAAGTTTGCGCTATCCTGACTTTTTCCAAAATTACCGTCAGGTACGTGTTTGGGGAACCGAGATTAACGCTCAACATTGTGGCGAATGGCTAGATGAATGGTTTAGTGAGAAACTGGGCCGTGAATGCCAACTTCTTTATTTTGGCGAGCAATCAGAACGCGTAACCTCTCGAAGACCCGATAAGCCCGTCGCGTTTGCCGATGGATACCCTCTACTTGTGATCTCTGAAGCTTCATTGGCTGATCTGAATAGCCGCGCTTCCACACAAGTAAATATGGATCACTTCCGTACCAACCTTGTTGTAAAAGGATGTGAAGCTTTTGCCGAGGATAGCTGGAAGCGCATCCGTATTGGTGAAGTAGAATTTGAGATCGTTAAAGATTGCTCACGCTGCGTACTAACGACTATCGATCCAAAAACCGGTCAGCCAGTACCTGCGGGTGAACCAATTAAGACCTTGGCGAACTACCGTAAAGGTGAGGATAACGAAGTATATTTTGGCCAAAACCTTGTGCCTCTTAACGAAGGCCAGATTAAGCAAGGCGATACGGTTGAGGTATTAGAGGTTAAACAACCTGCTCAATACCCCGATAATGCACCGATTATCAGAGATACAAACGACTGTAAAAACCAAGAAACGTGGGCCGCAACTCAGCAGGTAGATCTAGAATGCATCCGCCGCATTGATGAAACACGTGATGTTGTGACCTTCCGTTTTGCAGTACCGCAAGGCCTATCAACAGATTATATCGCGGGTCAGTTTCTAACCTTAATGTTGCCGATCAACGGTGAGACAGTTACCCGCTGTTATACAGCATCTTCTTCGCCTTCCCGAGGAGCAGATATCGCAATCACGGTTAAGCGCGTGACCGATGGCATCGCCTCCAACTGGCTCCATGATAATTTACAGGTTGGGGATAAGTTACCTGCCCTCGCCCCCCAAGGTGAGTTCCACGAAGGCAATACAGGTAATAAGCCATTACTACTGCTATCAGCTGGTAGCGGTATTACGCCTATGCTTTCGATTGCACGCGAACTAACCGATCGCAATAGCCAACGCGATATAGTGTTTTATCACCAAGCCAGAACCGAAGCCGATCTAATCTGCGAAGACGAACTGCTTTGGCTCGAGCGCCAGAATCCTAAACTAAAGATCATCTTCAGCTTGAGCCAACCAGATGATGATTGGCTTGGCATTAAAGGCCGTATTAGCCGCCAACAGCTCATTGAGCTAATTCCGGATCTGCCTGAACGTACGGTGATGTGCTGTGGTCCTGAAGGCTTTATGGATCATGCTAAAACCTACTGCCGTCAATTAGGTTTAGCGGAGCAACAGTGGTTTGAAGAGAGCTTTGGTGCACCTCCAGGTGTTGATCCCGATGCAGAAAAGCACAGTGTTAAACTGACCTTTGGCGAGGTTTCATTTGCCGGCGATAGCCAAACGACATTGTTAGAACAAGCTGAAGATCAAGGAATCATGATTCCTTCTGGCTGTCGTGCGGGTGTATGTGGCGCGTGTAAAGTGACCTTAGTATCTGGTCAAGCGCATCGCCAATCGGAAATTCCACTTTCTGAAGATGAGAAAGCTCGAGGAGTAGTTCTGGCGTGTAGCTGTACACCAGAAACGGATGTCGTGATTGAGGTTTAATTTAAAACACTAAATCGCAGACACAAAAAAGCCGATGCCCTTCTCTACATCGGCTTTTTATTATTCAGTATGAAACTGAAATTAAGCTACTTTAAGATCAGCAACTTTTTTAGCAGTTTCTTCAGCCATTTCAGTCGCTTTTTTAGCAGACTCTTCAACTGTAGCAACGTAAGCATCTTTAGCAACAGTCATAGCTGCAACGCTTTTCTCTGCAGTTTCAGCAGTTTTAGCTTCAACAGACTTGTAGAACTGAACCTGTAGGTCTAGAGCAGCTTTAGGGTCTTTGCACTCGCATAGAGTTTTAAACTGTTCAACAGAAGCGTTAGCTAGTTCTTCAACGTATGCTTTCTGAAGAGCAACCAAAGTTTCAACAGTCTTAGTGTTAACGTCTACTAGAGACTGAACTGGCTTGAATAGCTCAGCGATTTCGTTAGATAGTAGTTCAGGCTTCATGAAATCAGCGAAAGGGTTGTTAGCAGCGTACATAGTTTTGTCTCCAAAAGTTTCCGTTGCTGCGGTGCAGCAATCCATTTACAGCAAAGATAAATCTTGTACGTTTTTTAGTCAAGAACTTTTTTTGTGCGGCGCACAAAAAATTACTTTTTCAGATTTTTTGCTAAAAAACGGTCCAGAGAATTCGCAAACGCTTGGCGATCAGCCTGACTAAAAGCAGACGGTCCACCAGTCTCTACACCCGAGCTTCGCAGGGTCTCCATAAAATCACGCATAGATAACCGCTGACGAATATTTTCCGGAGTATAAAGTTCGCCGCGAGGATTTATTGCAACACCCTTGTTATCAATCACTTCTGAAGCCAATGGGATATCTTGCGTTACCACCAGATCACCCTCTTCCATTTTGGCAACGATATGATTATCCGCTACATCAAAGCCCTGCGGTACTTGCACTGCATTAATCAACGGTGAAGGTGGTGTACTTAGGAATTGATTAGCCACCAGCGTTACAGGCACCTGTTTACGTTCGGCAGCCCGAAACAAAATCTCTTTGATAACCTTTGGACAGGCATCGGCATCAACCCAAATGTGCATAAACCCTCTCTTTTCTTTTAGCATAAAGCCCAATTATGACTGTTATTCTACATCGCTATGACAATTTAAGCCGATAGAAATTAACACTCTTTTAGACAATTTCGATTAACAGATAACGCTCCAGAATAAAGCCCTCGCACTGTCGCAGTGCACAAAGATGAATTAAATCCGTGCGTTTTAAAATTAGCCATCTCTCTCTAACGTAACAATATCGGGCATTAGAGTAACTCCATGAAATATCTGGCTTAAGTTTTGCAAAATACCCAGATAATAGATTTTGATGGGGAGCACTAAGATGCTGCTACTAACATTTGGCTACAGCGTATTGAGCCGCTGTTCGCTACTTACTTCAGGCATAGTAATGTTATTGGGTTGGTTACTCACAATAGCCATCTTGATAAACGGTTATATAGAAGCATTATGGTTATTGATCCCACTGGGCTATTTTCAGCTCAGCTATATTCTGCTGAGCCAACGTCGCTGGCATAACTTGTCTCTAGTGATCGAAGCATTCTCACAAAAGCAGATGCAGTTCCGTACACGACATACCAGTTCGGACAAGCCGCTTAGAGACGCTGCCCAAAGCCTCTATGGTTTTGCCCGTGACTATGAAGAGCTGAATACCTTAACCGATCAGCTGTGCAACGAGATGAAGTTCTCTACCCATGAATTAGAGAACTTAGCTAAGCACACCGCAAATGCCGCATCAGAACAGCAGAATCAGCTCTTAACAGTTGCCAGTGCATCAGAAGAGATGAGCCAAACCGTCCAACTGATCAGAGATCATGTGCATAACACTCAAAATAGTGCCGAAGACTCGCAGACCTTATGCAATAAAGGAACTCAGCAAGCCTCTGATTTGAGCCACGCGATCAGTGGTGTTCGTAATCAGTTTACTGATACCTGCACCAAGATCTCTCAGCTATCTGAAGAAGCTGAAGCGATTCAATCTTTCGTTAGTACAATCGAAGAAGTTGCAGCACAAACCAACTTATTGGCACTGAATGCAGCTATTGAGGCTGCACGAGCAGGTGAAGCAGGACGAGGCTTCGCTGTCGTAGCAGATGAGGTACGCCAGTTAGCCGGTAATACCGAAAAAGCGACAGGTGATATCACCCTTTTGGTTAACTCCATGCTTGCACGTGTAAATGAAGTCACTGAAAGCATGAACCGTAGCGAACAAGAGTTACAAACCGGCTCACATACTTGTGAAGAGATGCACAATCTACTTCAGCAGATCGAATCTGGTAGCGAGCGCAGCCTTGAACTCATTCAGGAGGTTAACTTCTCGATCGACGAACATGCCTCTGCCAGTAACGAGTTAAGTGAAAAGCTTACCGATATTGGCAACATTCTTCAGCACCACAGTGAACAAGCGCATTCCCTTACGGAGCTCACCGGCTATCTAGAAACACTTGCGCTTAAAGCAGCCACTAAGGAGGTGACATCATGATCGAGATTAGCCTTGTATTGTTTCTTTTCGTTCTAATTGGTTTAGCTAGTTGGTTTAAACGAGGCAAATTACGCAAGAAACGTCGCGAAAAGACACTACTCGGAATTGAACAGCTAAGCGCGCTGTTGAATCTAATCCAGAGTCTACAGCGCCACCGCGGTATCTGTGCAAATTTAGATAGCACGAACCAAGCTCAACAGCGACAACTAAGTAATGAGATCAACTCACTATGGCGGCCACTGCTTAATAAAAGCTACGGCGGCAATATAAAGCGAGTTAATCTGCAGTTTACCAAGTGGAAGCAGATCGAAGCAGAGCCCGCAGGCAGCTTTATGGAGCACTGTGAACTGATCGAAAAACTGCTGCACGAGCTAACCGTTATCGCAGATATCTGCTCTCTAACTGCGAGCAATAATGACCATAACGGCGAAGAGCTATGGCAAAACTTACTCCGCCGTCCCCATTTTGCAGAGTCTCTCGCGCGTTTGCGCGGTTTAGGTAACAAAGCAGCCAACCTAGGCCACTGCCCTGCAGCTGTGAGAGTACAGTTGCAGTATTTGTTGGTAAGCATGCGTGATAATGAGCTATGTGATCCTGCCGTTCGTGATATCGACCGACTGGTCACCCAAGAGATCCTTGAACCAGACGTGATCAAGATCGAACCACGGGTTTACTTTAGCCATCTAACCCAAGCGATTGATCAACAGATCCAACTAACTAGAGATCATCTACAACAACTGAGTTAATGCACAGGTTAACGATTGAATGAATCGAGGTTCTATTCTGCAAGCGAGTTCCTTACAATAAATTAACATCGATTAATTCTTGTGGGGCTGGATGGAATCTCAACACACACCAAAACGCATTGGCCAAGGAATGTGGGCCGTCGCATGGGTCCTGTTTTTAGGAATGTTGTGGCTGTTCTTTGAAGAGCAGGTAAACGACAAATACAATCCCAATCGTAATCTCGTCACCAGCAGCAGTAACGAAGTAGTTCTGCAACAAAACAGAGCGGGACACTACGTTGCACCGGGAGAGATTAACGGCCAACCGGTTATCTTTCTCTTGGATACCGGCGCGACCAATATCAGCGTGCCACAAGAAGTGGCTGATCGCATTGGCCTTAGACCAGGGTTAAAGCGTCAGGTAGATACTGCTAATGGCGTGATTGATGTGTATAACACTGAGCTGAATACCGTCACTCTTGGTGGAATTAGCATGCAAAACGTTCGCGGGCATATTAATCCACACATGGATGGCGAAACGGTACTACTCGGGATGAGCTTTATGAAATACCTAGAGATCATTCAGAAGGGAAACACTCTTACACTTAGGCGCTAGCTCGCGCCTAAGTGCGTTATGAGAGTTTATCTAGCAATAACGCCGTTATCGATTTAAGCTGGCGCATCATCTGCTTACGCCCTTGCCCTTTGACTTCCAGCTGTTCCCAGTTTTTTTGCTGTAGGCTGCGCTCAATCAGCAGCGTGAATTCTTCATTTTCGAGCAACATCTCTAACTGCTGATCTTCCACCTGATCCAAAAACTGTAAAAGCAGCTTGTGGATAGCAAAAGCACAACCTTCGTAATTACGGTTATGCATAGCAAATGCGATCAGATCAGATTGATCATGGACCGTTAACTCTGGGAGGTTCCCACCATGCTGTAATAAACGGCACACCACAGGCAGGTCGAGATCAACCAAGTCATCACTCAAGCGATAATTGAGTTGCTCAATAAAGCGCTGTCTCAGCTGCTTTTCAAGGCTCCGCCCCTGCTCTGTTAAAGGCGATAAAACTAACGCAGCATGGCAACCACTGACACTGTCACGAGTCGACCCCATACGTACGGTCTCAAAACCACAGTGCTGCCAAAAGCTTATAAGCTCTGCACTAGCAGCAAAGCTGGCACCCAAGTAATCCCAGCCTGCAGACTTTGCGCTTTCAGATACAGTCGATAACAGCGCTCTACCTAAGCCTTTGTGTTGCAAGGCGGGATGAATAGCGATGCGCATAATCCGACCAGCCTTGAGCAAAGCTGCGTCCTTTGCACCTTCTTGCCCAACCAGTGTCTGCGGTAACAGATGACCACGAGGACGACGTTTACCCGACCAGATATCATCAACCAACTCCTCCGGCAGAGGGCCTTCCTCCGCGACCAACGCAGCACCAGCAACCTGACCACCGACCTTCATTAGCCAGATATGCAGGTTGGGGCTATCTAACAGCACCCTTAAATCACCGGGTGATGTACGATAGTGAGCCAACACTAACAAACCAAACAACTGAGTTAAGGTCTGATAATCTTCTGCGAGTTGATCACGATCTAACTTCTTTATCTGACAGTCGGCAATTGACTGACAACTGCGTTTGAGATCATCTGCCGCAGCAGGCTCAGCATTGAGTAACAGCAAATTAAAGGTCAGCTGTTCTAGCGGATCATTGCCAGCCCAACGGATCGGCTGATTAAGATGAAGCGATTTAGCATTGGGTGCATGCTTTTCCAACACTTGCTTAAAACGAACCGCAAAGCCCTGCCCTGTGCCTTCATAACCATGAATAGTTGATGCAAAGGCAATACGAGGGAAACGTTGCAGTAACTTACTCAATACAGGTACCGGAATCGCAGCAGCTTCATCCACCAACAGCACTTGCCCTTCGCCTTGTTCTTGCAACGCTTGCTCTGGTGTCACGTAGCGGATGCAGTGATCTGAATGACAAAGTTTACCCAATTGATAGTCATAATCAGGCAGTAATTGATGGGCCATGCTAAAGACCTCATCAACCGAGGACTGTTCAGGTGCGGTTACTAAGATATCTTGGAAATCTAAGCCTGATAACTGTGCAGCGGCGATACCTAAAGCAACGGACTTACCACGCCCTCTGTCCGCGGTAATCACTGCGGGACGTCTACCACGACGAAACTGAGATAAAATCAACTCCACCGCTTGTTGCTGATCTTTGGTTTTACTCGGCAACACCACATTATCATCTGGCTGATCGACCAATGCAGCGGAGCTTGGTAGCTCTGCTTCAACACCTGCGAGCGCTTGCCCCTCTCGATACACCAGCGTGTAGGCATCATCTTCTAAGATCATCGCTAGACGCGAGATAAACCGACGACCCGCATCGGAAGAACAATAAGGGTGCGCGACTAAGCTTTGATGTTCTGGATCGTCAAACTCGGCCCAATGATCTAGATCAGGGCAGAGTAAAACCAGCACTCCACCGCCACTTAAAGTACCGGAGATCTGACCAAAGGCATTGGGATTAAAACCGGACCACGCATCAAAGATCACCGCAGATAGCGACTGACCTAATAACTGATGACATTGAGTGGCACGCACAGACTGTGCTTTAGCCGGCGCTTGTTCACTCACCCATAGCCATTCGGCTTCACCAAGCAGCTGCGCAACTTGTTCATAACACCATGTTTGAGTACCGCTCAAAACCAGTAAACGCCGATGCTGTTGTGCCTCTGCATCTTCAAGCAATCGAGAGTACAAAGTTCTTATGGCAGTCATTCGTTAATCCTATGAGCAGCTTGGATCCATGTGAATCTCTGACTTATGAGTCATACGAATCTTTGAGGAGAACGCGCAGTTCAGTTTTACGCTCAGGCGGGAGATCACGACAATCAATGTCTTCTAGTGCGCCAACCAGTGCCCACAGCAGATTCAGGCTAACCTTGCCACCACGCATGGCCTTAATCATCTTATAAGTCGCTATCGGGCCTACTTGCTCTAGATCAGCTAAGGTGTAAATTTCGATCTCGGCAAGCCATCGACGGCTCACTGGACCAATATTGCGCATCAGGAAAATCGATCTAGACGTTATAAGTCAAAGGCGGCTCTTTAATACCATCTACAAACGCATGGAATTGATTGCCGCCTTTATCTTCGGCTTCTTGCAGTTGTTGTTTAGACAACTCCAGAAGATACTCAGGGGTCAGCAAACGAGACGGTTGCATTGTAGCGACACCTATACTTAAGGTAACAACCTTATCAATCGGCGATGCTTGATGAGGAATACCGTGACCAGAAATAGTGTCGCAGCAACGTTCGGCCAATTGAATTACCATTTCATTGGTTGAAGGCAAGATAAAGGCAAACAGGTGATCATCAATACGCGCAATCATATCACCTGGGCGACCAACCGAATTTTTTAGCACACTAGAAACTTCCTGAAGCATGCCTTGCGCAGCCTCGACGCCGTATTCATCGCTATATTCTTTGAAGCTATCAATCTTCAGCAACATCATTGTAAGTGGCGAGAACTCACGTACAGCACGGCGGCATTCAACATCTAAAGCTTCATCAAAGTGCAGTTTATTAACCAATCCGGTTAATGGATCAGACCAGCTTGTTTCAGCCATCTGTTCGGTCAGGTTAGCTTGTTCAGTACGCAAACTTTTAACATGATGACCTACTCGTTTTAAATAAGAAGCCACCAAGAAAGAAAGTAGTAAGCCCGTCATCAAAAACAGTGCTGGGGTAAAACTCATACCCGCAGCAATACGCTCTTCAGTTGCGGTTAGATCTAGCGTCCATTGATTATCCAATAGCTGTATAGAGCTAGAAAGCACCGCATCAACGGCTAGTGACGAGTTATCGTGCGTAAGGATTTCCTGCTTGTTTGAATCCATCAGCGTAAGCTGAACTTCGCCCAAAACCTGCTGCAGTTGGCTTCGTTCTAACACTGAGCTCAATGAGATAACACCTGTTAGCTGGGCGTCGTCGGCCAGAGCAGATATCAACGCATAGGTTTCTTGATCGATAGTCAGGGTATCAACTTGCTCTGAAGAAAGATCACTTAAGGCCTCATTAACTTCAGCACGAGCAAAAATAGAATCGGTAGCAGGGTCAGCTAAACGAAGCGAGATATCGCTATTTTCGATAGCCATCCCTTTCAAAGAGGTATGACGACTAAACAAGCTATGGATAATTTGCTTAAGTCGCTCTTGATCGACTGTTTGATCTAACTGATAAATGGCCTGTAAAGTTTCTAAGGAGTAAGCATTCTGGGTTAATGACTGCTGGAAGGAAGCCGCCCCTTGTGTCATTTCAACCTGAAATTGTTGAATGGCCGCGTCACGCTCCTGCTTAAACATAAATAGAAAAATCAGCAGTGAAAACAGTGCACCGCAAATTGCAAAAATAATCGCAAGGTCGAACTTTTTTCTATTCGTTTTCTGAGGACTTGCAGCGTCTGAAGCAGACATTAAAAAACTCCGAATAATCAATCAGTAACAATCAGTAAAACCTTTTTTACTAACTCTTGCAACGATAGTGCAGACTCAGGCTTTTTTCCAGCTTTTCCGCGGCTTACAGCAGCATATATAAACCTGAGTCTGATATAGTTCAATTTCTAGATCATCAACTAAGGCTATATTGTGTCTCGCATCGCTATTTTTGTAGACGTACAGAACATCTATTACACCACCCGCCAAGCGTTCGGATGCCCGTTTAACTATCGTAAATTCTGGCAAGAGATCAGCAAACAGGGAGAGATTGTTCACGCCTACGCTTATGCAATCGAACGTAACAATGATGGCCAAAAGAAGTTTCAAGATGCACTGCGTCATATTGGCTTTGATGTAAAACTAAAACCTTACATCCAGCGCAAAGACGGCTCGGCCAAAGGCGACTGGGATGTAGGCATTACAATCGATGTGATGGATACCGCACCGGATGTGGATAAAGTGATTTTGCTTTCAGGCGATGGCGACTTTGATCTCCTGCTCGCACACATCAAAAAACGTTACGGCGTGATCACTGAGGTTTATGGCGTAGAAGCACTTACGGCTAAATCCTTGATCAGCTCAGCGGATCAGTATCACTCGATTTTGCCGAATCTACTGGTCTGCTAGAGTCCATTCAAGCTAGCCCTCTTGACCACACCCTAAAGTGGCTGACATACTCAGCCACTATGAAAACCACACCTATCACACAGACACTTACAACAAATACGTTGCGACGCCGCGTATCGATTGCCTGTGCCTCTTTGGGTGTTGGATCTCGACGACGCAAATAACTAATAAGCGTTCCAAATTCCCAAAAAGCCGCAGGTAACCCCTGCGGCTTTTTTTTGCTCTAAATTCTCTCAAGGATATAAAAATGACCTATTTAACTGGGGTAGCTCCCACACAATCAAGCGATCAAGACGCGTCCGTTAACAATCCTCTGACCGATAAAGCGTTTGTGATGCCGATCGCGCCAAGACCAGAACTCTGCTTTACCCAAGGTAAAGGGCATTACCTTTTTGATCAGAACGGCAAACAATATCTGGATATGGTGCAAGGCTGGGCGGTGAATACTCTCGGTCACAGCCCAGACCTGATTCAACAAGCATTGATTGCACAATCACAACAACTGATTAATCCCGGCCCTGGCTTTTACAATCAGCCGATGATTGAGCTGGCTAAAACCCTTTGTTCCAATTCAGATTTTGATCAGGCCTTCTTCGCTAATAGCGGTGCAGAAGCCAATGAGGGCGCAATAAAACTGGCGAGAAAGTGGGGACAAATTCACAAACAAGGTGCTTTTAAAATCATCACCTTTGAACAGAGCTTTCATGGCAGAACCTTAGCGACTATGTCCGCTACCGGTAAAGCGACCTTTGCGTCATTGTTCGAACCGAAAGTCAGCGGTTTTAGCAAAGCCCCTTACAACGATTTAGCCGCAACCGAAGCGGTAATCGATCAACATACTGTCGCGATCATGCTAGAGCTGGTTCAAGGCGAAGCAGGCGTAATCCCTGCTGATAGCGATTTTGTCAAAGGCTTAGAAGCCTTGTGTAAAAAGCACAACTTGCTACTGATCATCGATGAAGTACAAACTGGCATCGGTAGAACCGGCAACCTCTTCGCTTATCAAGGTTATGATATCCAACCGGACATCATGACCTTGGGTAAAGGCTTAGGTGGTGGCGTACCTATTTCAGCACTGCTCACTAAAACCGAGCATAGCTGCTTTGAATATGGCGATCAGGGCGGTACTTATAACGGCAACCCTCTCATGTGTTCCGTTTCACATGCGGTTGTGAATAAAGTGCTAGAACAAGGCTTTCTCGCTAACGTTGAGCAGATGAGCCTGCTTCTCAGCCAAAAACTCACTGAACTTTCTAAGCAATACTCTCTAGGCTCGGTAAGAGGTAAAGGTCTTTTGATCGCCTTAGATGCCGCTGAGCTATCGGCACCTCAGCTTGTGGATAAGGCAAGAGAGCTTGGCCTACTACTTAATGCCCCGAATGAACGTACCCTGAGGTTTATGCCCGCGTTGAATCTGACTGAAAAACAAATTGATGAGTGCTGTACGATTCTGAGTAAAGCTATTGAAGCAATTAACTAGAAGGTGGGGTAAAACAGAAAATATTCCCTCTGACTGGAAAGAAATTAGAACAGTTTTGCAGCTACAGATCAGATCTGTAGCTGCACATTCTCTTCAATTTTAAGCCGCACTTACCGCGTTCTGTTCAGCAATTCGGCTAAAGGCAATTAGCGCTGCTTGCAGTGCTGCTGCAGATGTGTCTTCCTTAGTTGCAACACCTTGCGCACTGACACCATTCACTGTCATAGCAATTGCTGCTTGCGCTTGCGCTGCAGTGCCCGTCGCGATGGCATGTTCATCAAACTGAGTGATTTCAATAGAACACCCATATTGTTTCTCAAGCGCATCACTTAGCGCTTCTAGAGCACCAGTACCTTGGCCGTTAAATACAGTGTTACCAACGCTGAATTTCGCTTCAACTTGTTGGTTGTCAGTGTGCAGATCGTAACGATCAAGCTGCCATTGCTCTGGAACTGCAACAAAGTGCTGTTGATAAAGTTGGTGAATCACTTCAGGAGAGATCTCGATACCCTTTTGTTCAGCAGCAGACTGCACTACTTTACTTAGCGGGATATGCATCCATTTTGGTAGCTGGATACCGTAATCACGCTCCAATACCAATGCCACACCGCCCTTACCGCTTTGGCTGTTAATACGCACAACCGCTTCATATTCACGGTTAATATCACGTGGATCGATTGGCAAGTAAGCCACATCCCAATGCAGTTGGTTGTGCTCTTGGTGATAGTTAACTGATTTACGAATCGCATCCTGATGACTGCCAGAGAACGCTGTATAAACCAACTCGCCAGCCCAAGGATGACGGGCAGAAACAGGCAATTCGTTACAGTACTCAACTACTTCGATAATCTCTTTGATATCAGAGAAGTCCAACTCTGGATCAACACCCTGTGAGTAAAGGTTCATACCCATGGTGATGATATCCATATTACCGGTACGTTCACCGTTACCCATCAAAGTACCTTCAACACGATCGGCACCCGCCATAACACCCAACTCAGCTGCCGCGACACCACAGCCGCGGTCATTATGGGTATGTAAGCTGATACGTACTTGATCACGCTGTTTTAGGTGACGGCAGAAATACTCAACCTGATCGGCAAAAACATTCGGTGTGGACATCTCAACAGTCGCCGGTAGATTGATCACAACCGCCTGCCCTGTTTCTGGTTTCCACTCAGCAATGACGGCATCACAGACTTCAACCGCGTAATCCATCTCTGTACCGGTAAAGCTTTCGGGTGAATACTGGAACTCCCACTCTGTCGCAGAGTATTTAGCCGCATAATCACGCACCCACTGCGCACCTTGTACCGCAATGCCTTTGATCTCATCCTTGCTCATGTTGAACACTTGCTGGCGCTGTACAACCGAAGTGGAGTTATACACATGAACATTGGCGCGACGCACACCTTCAAGAGACTCAAAGGTACGCTCAATCAAACCTTCGCGTGCTTGGGTTAGCACCTGTATCGTCACGTCTTCTGGGATTCGGTTTTCTTCGATTAGCTTGCGCACAAAATCAAAGTCAGGCTGAGATGCTGATGGGAAACCGACTTCAATCTCTTTAAACCCCATTTTTACCAACAAGGTAAACATGCGGGTCTTCTGCTCTACATTCATTGGATTGATCAGCGCTTGGTTACCATCGCGCAGATCTACGCTACACCAATCTGGTGCTTTATTGATCTCTTGATCTGGCCAGGTGCGATCAGTCAAACGGACAGTTTCAAAACGACGATATTTACGATGATCAAACATAGTGCGAATCCATTATTTTTATTCGAGCAGAAAGCCTAAACGGCAAAACCCGCTGTCAGGCGCCTTTGGGGAAGCAATGACAGCGGGAAGTTTTTCAGTAGACACTTGTGGCATCAGTTTTTGAGTTAAAGATTCGATAAACCCTTTTAGGCTGGCAGCGCTCACTCATGATGATTACCCCCTCACACACTGATTGATATGTGATTTGTTACCCCTCAACCGATGAAGAGAAGTTTATAGAGGTACATGCGCAATTACCGATCTAAAAACAACTTTATTTCGTCATTTGCGCAAAAAATCAAAAGAAAATAAACTTATTGCACACAATTAATTGCGCACAAACCAAAAACCATGAAATCTACTGTCAATCTAGACCGCTTCGACTTAAAAATATTGCGAGAATTACAGGAAAACGGCGACCTTTCTAACCAGGAGCTAGCCGAGCGCGTTGGCCTGACTGCAGCCCCCTGCTCTCGCCGGGTAAAACAGTTAGAAGAATCAGGTGTAATCCGCGATCGCGTAGTCCGTCTAAATGAACGCGCAATCGATCTAAACCTCATCGCCATCCTGCATATCAGCATGGATAAACATATCCCCGAACGCTTTGAAGAGTTCGAACGCACGATTCAGTCTTTACCGGAAGTAATGGAGTGCTACCTCATCACCGGCCACGATGCTGACTACCAGTTAAAAGTCGCGGTAGCAGATATGGATTGTTACCACGATATTTTGCTCGGTAAGATCACCCGGATTAAAGGCGTAACGGGGGTTAAATCGGCGTTTATTATGCGCAAGGTGGTGGATAGTACGGCCATGCCTTTGGGGTATGTAAACACTTAGAAGGCTGCGCCTAGAGGGAATTAGTACACCATTTCGTGGGATTAAAGGGGGTCAGAGCCCTTTAATCCTCATTCCTATACTTCTTCAGGCCGTAGTCGTTTCTTTCTCTTGCTGTTTACTCTGCTCTAATTTCCGCAGGTAGATCTCAGCTGGGATAAAGGCGAATGGAATGACCGATGCTAGCATCAGGCCTAACTGCTGCTTCGAGGTCCAGTTTTCTTTGTGTGAGATATTCAGCACCTGAATCACATAGATCATAAACAGGATGCCGTGGGTCATGCCGAGTGTGGATACATAATTTCGGCTGATAAACCCAAGTGTGACGCTTAAGATGGCGATGTAAGAGAGGCCTTCGAGAAGGCTAACGATGCGAAGTAGTTTGATCATTAAATAAGCTCAAAAAGTGGTAAAATTCTTCTAAAGAAAGCGTTGCTGCGGGAATTCTATCTGCGGCAGGCTTGGGTGATTCTTTCTGCCGGAACACGTAACTGCTCAATCAGATACACTTTAAACGGTTCTTCGTAGGGCTGTTGTTCAACCGCTTTTTGCATGCATAGAATCCACGCTTCGCTCTCCTCAGGCCCGATTGGAAAATGGCTGTGAGCATGGGGAATACGAATAGAACCGTAGTTTTGAGAAAACAGCTTAGGGCCACCTAACCAGCCAGAAAGGAAGTAGGCAAGTTTCTTTCGCGATTCGGTAAGATCGTCTGGGTGCATTTTACGGATGATCTGCGCCTCTGGCAGTTCATCCATAAATTGGTAGAAGTCATCGACTAACTGAGTTAGGCCAGCTATCTCACCTGCCATTTTGTAGGAGTTGTCGTTTACGCCGTATTCACAGCTGGGAGTATCCATCAGTAATCACTCGGGCTCTTGTCTATATTCGTGCTTTCTCAAATTGCGCAGTATTTTAGCAATTTATCCAGTCCAAAACCTGTCGCTTATTTTGGAGAGTTAGTAACAAATCTCGATGTATTCCCCTTTTATTTAAAGGGTTACTAAATTTGGAATGCAATTTATCAAAGAGACAGATGTAACGCTCTAATACCTTAAGGTTCAAACCTTCATCAATAGAGCTCCCTCCCTCTCTATGCTACCTTGCTCGGTCTACTAGCTTGAAGATGTTGTTTTACCGATAAAATGTATCTGTGAATTCAACCCAACACTGATAAATGTGAGATTTAAATGCCCTATGTAAATGTTCAAGTCACCAAAGGTGTCACTCGAGAACAAAAAGCAGAAATCGTTAAAGATATTACCGGCTCTCTACAAAGGGTACTCGGCAAAAAACCTGAACATACTCATATTGTCATACAGGAAATTGAAGAAGAGGATTGGGGTTTTGCCGGTATGCTTACTGATGAATGGAAAAAGAGCCAATCATAGTTCCTCATTTATCAATCGTCTTAAACCGCCCTACTACACACTTTACTAGGCGGCCTGGGGATCAGAGCCCTTAATTTCTGAGCCCCTAAATTGCATCATCGCTTTCTCTAATCTCGACCCCAAAAGAAAAAAGGTAAGTCCCACTTTAAATCTAATCTCTACACAGTATTTAAAGTAAGACTTACCAAGCTCGCTGGAAGAAATCTGTTCTGTAGTATTAACCGGTTTCTTTTAAAGAATCACCTTTCATCGCTTCAACGGTAAAGGCCATACCTGTTCCTAATCCAACATCAGCGCGTATGCCTAGTCTTGCTGATGCACGGCTTGGATCACCTAGCGAGGTTGCGATATCGCCTGTTCTGGCGGGTTTATGATCGATGTTCACTTCAACTCCAGCCACCATCGATAGGGTTCGTGCTAGCTGCAAAATTGAGGTGGATTGTCCGGTGCAAACATTAAACACCGATGCTTCGCCTTTAGTGTTTTCCATGGCTGCGATCAGATGTTTCACCACGTCGGCTACGTAGATAAAGTCGCGGGTTTGTTTACCATCACCGAAGATCGTAATGGGGAGATTGTTAAGAATTCGGTCGATGAAGATAGAAATAACCCCAGAGTACGGTGAAGAGGGATTTTGACGAGGGCCGTAAACATTGAAAAAACGCATCCCCACGGTGGATACCTTGTGATTTAACCAAGCAACTCGGGCATGGTGCTCACTACCTAATTTATCAGCACCGTAAGCACTGATAGGTCGAGGGGCTGATGTTTCATCTAAAGGAATAGTAGCGTTATCACCATAGATAGCAGCTGATGATGCGTAAACTACAGGGATAGAATCTTGACTGCCGCAATATCGCGCTGCTTCAAAGACGTTCACACTGCCCTGCTGATTAACCTTATGTGTGCCCACCCAGTCGGAATTGGATTGTTCTACCGAGGCAATGGCCGCTAAGTGAAAGCAGCCATCCATCTCTGACATTGCACCTTTAACAATGGCTAAGTCGGCGACATCACCCAATACAAGCTCTACCTGATCGGGTAAATAGTCCACTACACCTGTTGATAAGTTATCCAATACTCTGACTTGATGACCTTGTGCTAGTAAGGCATCTACTAAATGTGAACCAATAAACCCACAGCCTCCAGTGACCAGATATTTCATAGTATTTCTCCTTACTATTGAAACCAATTTGCTTGATGTATTGGTTACAGCAAGAAGCCAGCCAAAATATTTATCCTTAAATTTCAATAAGTTAAAAAACAACTGAAAAACACAGCCTCATTTTGTTTCTCAAAATGCGAAACATTTCTGCAAATTGCGTTAATTAGCCTGATTTTAAAGTCCCTCAACCCTGATCAGAGCTACTGAATCAGCTAACCAGCTGTTTTTGCTAAAGAAGCTAATGAATGGCCTAGGCCTTGCTGATATCTAGATAAACAATCTCAGCGATACAGGAGGAAGGGATTATGTCTATTCATGACTGGCTTATTTATCAACTGGTTGATAGTCGCCACCAAGGCGGAATCGAGAGCCATATTCTTAACCTCACTCGTTGGTTAAACCAGAACGGCTACCGTAGCGAAGTTATCTTTATGCGAGACTTTGGCACGCATCCTCTTAAAGATAAGCTAACGAAGGAAGGGCTACCCTATAGATGCTTAAGCAACTACCGAGAGCTGTATAAGCTACTCACCCACTCCCCCTGTATTGTGAACACCCA
The DNA here is from genome assembly GCF_047778125.1 of Neptuniibacter sp. QD29_5. GTDB lineage: Bacteria > Pseudomonadota > Gammaproteobacteria > Pseudomonadales > Balneatricaceae > Neptuniibacter. The sequence continues at coordinate 940,294 of NZ_CP180556.1, read as the reverse complement.
TGGTTATAAAGCTGGGATTATTGGACGTATCTTCGGAAAATTATCCTCTACACCGGTGATCTCAACCTTTCACTCGGGTGATCTGGGGAAAGGGAAATTAAGGTTTTATAGCTGGCTGGATTACAGCACATCGATTTTAGCTGACCGTGTGCTCAGCGTAAGTGATGAAATCTCTTCTCGGCTGCCTATTACCTCTCACCAGATCGCTAACTTTGTTGCCCCTGCCAAACTGCAAACAGAACGCGGTAAGGCTGTCGCTTTTGTCGGCCGACTCTCCGACGAAAAAGGGCCTAAAGCTTTTGCTCGAATTACAGAACAATTACCTAAGGAACTCCCCTGCCATGTTTATGGCGATGGACCACTTAAAACTGGTTTAGAACGCGAGTACCCCCATCTCAACTTCTTTGGTCAGGTCGAGATGGATCAGCATTGGGGTGATATAGGTCTGCTCTGTATTTCGAGTAAAAGTGAGGGCCTGCCTTTAGTAGCGCTTGAGGCAATGAGCCGTGGTATACCTGTTGCCAGTTATCGGTTAGGTGCTATTCCAGAACTTATAGAAGACCATAAATCTGGCTGGTTAGTGAATACTGGTGATGAAAAGACGCTAGGTAGTGTGATTGCCAACTGGTGGACTCAGTCGGGTACGGACAAGGCCGCTATGTCGATCGCAGCTCACCATAGAATCTGCAAATACTACAGCGATAGTTTTGTCATTCCTTCGATTCTAGAGATCTACGCACAAGCAGCACATCACAAAGGCTTCATAAACCTGAAATTCGACAGGAGAACATTATGAAGAGCTTGGCTTCAACAGCTTCTGCAGAAACACTGTTCTTTCCGTTACTAACCTACTTAGCGGTGTTCAATGCCCTGTTGCCTGAAGTGATTAGGACTCTCTTAAGTGAGCCGTTCAATGCCGCAGTATTTAACGGCTTAGGCCATAGCTTTGTTGTTTGGGTCGTACTTTTTATCAGCATGAGACTGACCTTAGAAGTGCAGTTTAGCAAGGTAAAAACGACGCCGGTTTATATCTATGTTGGCACTCTGTTATGCGGCTTACTACTGATACCTAGCGCCCTATTGAGTTGGCTGGTTGCCGCTGCATCTGCTTGGTTATGGTTACGACACCCTATGCAGGAGAGACACAGAATTGCAGCCACGATCCTTTTTGCAATAGCAATTAGGGAGCCCTGCTGCCAACTCAGTCTGACGTTATTTGCCAATCAGATCTTAACCTTCGATGCCTGGTTTAGCAGTCTGTTCTTACCCCTATTTCAGATAGAAGCCGCTGTTGCAGGAAATACCATCGTGCAAGCCAACGGCTTTAGCTTACTGGTCCTCACAGGCTGTTCGGCATTTACCAATATGTCTCTAGCGCTGTTGCTGTGGTTGACCCTAAGTTTGTTAAAACATGGTGATCTTGAGCGAAGAGATATTAAACATGCCGTTATTTTAGCCTTAGTTGTGCTGACCATTAACGGGCTTCGCCTATCCGCTATGACGATCAATCACGCTTGGTACAGCTTTTTACATGATGGCTTTGGCGCTACAACCATCGAATTACTCACCTTTATCGTTACATTAATCTGCGTTCGTAGGAGAGATCACTATGAAAATGGCCATTCTACTTCCAATGGTGCTCATTTTATCCACCAGCTTGTCACTCGGTTTAAAAACATTAAAAACCATTAATATCGGTACTCAGGAAGAACAAGCCGGAGCTGTTTCGCTAGATATTCCCTCGCTTCGATACTTGGGCACGATCGAAGCTGCAAACCAAGGCCCATACAAAATCAGCGGTTTTCAGGATCAACAATGTGAAGGTTCAATTGCTCTGCTTCCTCTGTTTAGGAATGCCGAAGGTAGCCATATTCTGAAACGCCTGATTAAGGCTGAAGATAATCGTTTTGGCGTTATTTTCCGGGGAAAAATCTACCCTGAATTCCCACAACTGGATTACACCATCGACCGCATCAAAACTGGCGTTTCCACGTTTATTTATTCCAGAAAGTCGTCTGCAAAAGCTCAACCTGCCGTCTTGGCATTTATCGAAATTGGCGGTTGCCAGATTGCCGAAAAGGTCGCGCGCATAATCGTTTAATGCCTTTTTCATAATGCGAAATTTTCTCATTCTGAGAATTACTTTAAGAATGACTAAAAGCGACAATTTCTTTCAAAGCAAACAAAATCAATAAGTTAAAAATTCAAAGCATATGGAACAACTCTTGCTGCAATTTAATTAGCTCTATCAGTAATACCTTTAATGCATGCAGGTATGGGAGGAGATATGAAACATCAAATACGAAGTATGGTGTTCACAGGAGTGATGATTTCTATCGCGCAGAATGCCCTGGCCGCTGAGGATGAAACTGACTCCTTAGTAAATATTCAACTTGAAGAAGGACTGTTAACTGAAGTTCAAACTGCACTGCCTGAGAGTACAGTTGCTAATCAGGAATTTTTGGATACATCCTATGATCCTAATTTAACTCTGCAAGAAGATGCGCATATCTCTATAACCTTTCTAGATGAAGGAGCTGGATATCGAAATTCTCTAGGTTATTTTACCTTCACCGATGATGCGTTTGATGGCTTAACCTTTGGAGACATCGATTTGGATGGCTCTGGTCATATCGGTATATCTGAATTACAAAATCTATCCGGTATAGACACAGGAATGATCTTTAACAATGTTTCAGAACAAGGAGGGGGAGGTAGTTTACTTTCAGGTGATACTGTCACACTTGGAGGTGCAGAAATCACTAATATCGATGGTACAAATTTTGACATGGAAGGGGGCACTGTCTTTGAAGCAGGTACTAATGTCGGTTTCTTCCTCCTTCAAAACGCCTGGGATGGCAGCCAAGTAAAAGGCTGGGACTATACCAGCTCTGATCCTTTAGCCATGTTCACTATCGATTTCTTAAACCCTGAGAATGATAGCTTTGCAACTATCGATAATGCAGATGAATATTCTCGCCATGTTGCCATGATGAGCAGTCTATCTGCTGAAGATGATCTCATTTTAGGCTTTGAGGATCTTGTAAGACCTTATGGCGACAATGACTTTAATGATGCCGTTTTCAGTATCAGAACAGACCCGGTAACCGCTTTGTATGCAGACGTTCCGACAACTGAAACCGTTATCAGTATGCAGGCGGCACCTGCACCTTCACTGGGCAGTGGTAGTGCGGGTTTATTAACGGCTCTACTCTGTTTTTTCACACTTAGACGTAAACCATTTAAATCAGCATAAGCTGAATACCTTAAAACTACCGAATACGGCCTACGGGCCGTTTTCGCATTTTGCGAATCAAAATTGAAATCCTCTCCTTTTTAAACCGATCAACTGTTCCCCAAAAAACCAAATAGCTGCTAACCAGCTGAATTTAAATACTTTCTCAAATATGGCCTGCAATTCGCTCCATTATTGAGTATCTGAATGAAAGGAGGCTTACCATGTTAAAACGTATAGCTAATTTACCCATCGCAGTTCAGCACAGTCTGATCTACGCTTCAGCCATTGCCCTCTCTAAAGGGTTGGCTTTGATCATGGTGCCAGTCTCTACTCATTTTTTAACTCCTGAAGATTATGGTCGCCTCGATGTTCTGCAAACCTTGGCTGACCTACTAAGTATTGTGATCGGTATGGGACTAGCTGAAACCTTATTTAGGTTTGCGGGCAGTGCCGACAATGAGATCGAAAAACGTAAAGCCAGTGCCAATATTTTTGGTATGGCGATCTGCCTTGGCGGGTTAGCGCTCATTTTAGGGCAGCTATTTGCTGGCCCAATCAGTCGATTGCTACCCGGAGATATAGCAGAACTTGATACGCGCCTCATTCTCGCCAGCTTATCCATGGTTGGTACCATTTTAATACCCCTCGCATGGCTGCGTATGTCAGGTATGGCTTGGTCGTATCTAATAGGAACGGCAGGTCGAGTAGCATTACAGGTAGCGATTGCTGTACCGCTACTGTTTATGGGTTTCGGTGTGACAGGGGTACTTTGCGCAACGTTAGCCTCTGCCATTTTGCTGTGTAGCTGGCTGATCCGGAAACAATTGAAAGATACGGGGATTAGCTTTGAGTTTTCACGCTTTAAAACCTATTCCATTTACGGTGGGCCACTGATCTTCGTAGGTATATCTGGCTTTGTTTTAGGTAGCTTTGACCGTTGGATTTTAGCCGATGCTGTAGGTACAGCCGAAATGGCACAATATGCCCTTGCGGCTAAATTCGGCCTGATTACTGCAGTATTGATTCAACCATTTGATCTATGGTGGCATGCCCGTCGTTTTAGTTGCCTCAAAGAAACCAACGGCAAAATCAGATGTGCCAAAATCGGAAGTTTAGGCGTTATGATCGCCATTATTGCCGCACTGTTTATCGCTGCTGCAGGACCTACTATGGTCCGGCTATTAACCCCTTCAAGCTATCACGACTCAATTGCGTTTATCCCTTGGCTTGCCGCCTTAGCTGCTGTGCATAACATGACATCAACACTCGCCTTTGGCGCGATGAGCGAAAACACCACTGTTCGCCCAGCGATGATTGATGGTGCTGCAGCCTTTATCGCACTTATCGCCTATTTAACCCTGATTCCAATTTTCCATGCTTGGGGTGCTATTGCAGCCACTTGTCTGGCCTTAGGTAGTCGCTTAGTCGCAACCTATTATGTAAGCCAGCGGTCATTACAGCTGCCATACCAATTACGCCGCCTGTTATTCACAGGAACTGTGGGAGTACTTTGTATAAGCCTGATTTCATCTGCACCATTAAGCTGGTCAGTATTACTGCAAAATGGCGCCATCATGCTGGGCTTTATCACGACAGCTACTGTAGTGGGTTTAATTCCTATCCCGAAAAAAATACTAAGTATGACCACACAAATGCTAAATAGGTCATAGCAATGAATTTTCGAGTAGAGGGCAATGGCTCACAAATTTTAGTAGCACTCACCTGCATAGGTTTGCTGACTGCGGCTTGGTATCTCGTACCTCATCCTGCAGTCAGTGCCATTGCTCTACTACCACTGATGGTCTTGATTGGTTTACGCCTGCCCTTCTTGCTTTGCTTAGCTTTTATCGCTTTCTCTTTCTTTCGATTGCACGAGGTCTTTCCTCAGCTCTATCCACTAAAAATCCCACAACTACTTGCCATCGCAACACTGGGTTCTCTTTCTATCAACCTCATTACAAAACGCATTCAAGTTTTCTGGTGCCGAGAGCAATCTCTGTTTATGTGTTTTTTCTGCTTGGTCGTCATCGGTGCCGTGTTAGCAACCAACAGAGATGCCGCACTTACTTCACTAAACGGAACCTATGTAAAAATTGCACTCATGCTGATAGCGATTAGTTGGCTGCTACGACAGGAAGCTCAGTTTAAAGTTCTGATCCTCAGCATGATGTTGTGTGGCATCGCAGTAGGCGTGATGGCGCTTTATAACAAGCAGATGGGGCTGGAGCTTGTTGAAGGAACACGTGTCACAATAGGCCGTAGCATCGGCTCTATGCTAGGTGACCCGAATGACCTATCCCTGGTACTTTTATTTCCAGCTAGTTTTGCTTTAGCCAGCTTTATGACTCCAGGCTTTGGTAAAGCGATTAAACTACTCAGCTTGTGTGCATTTCTTACGGTATTTTGCGCCATTATCGCCACTCAAAGCCGCGGCGGTATGCTAGGCATTTGTGCCGTCGGTGCTGTATTTGCTTGGTATAGAATCAAAAATAAAATGCTGCTGATTGGTGCTGGTATTTGTGCACTGAGTATTTTATTTGTAATTGCGGGGGTGAGTGATCGTGCTTCAGGTGGTGCCCACGAAGAAGGTATTGATGAATCAGCCATGGGTAGGATCTATGCTTGGCAGGCAGCAATGGGCATGGCGATTCACCACCCAATTACTGGGGTTGGTCTTAATAACTTTATCTCCAACTACTTCGAATACAGCCCCCATTGGGATGGCAAAAACCATGCAGTTCACAGCACTTGGTTTGGCGTCATGGCCGAGACCGGGATACTCGGCTTCATCCTATTTATCGCGATTATTAGCAGTATTGCTAAAATAAGTCTGACAACCGTCCAGCATTTCCGCCCAAAACCTAACCAACCTTACTCACCTGTTCTTTATGCCTGTGCCCAGTCGGTGCAGGCTGGACTGGCCGGTTTTTGTATTTCTGGCACCTTCCTCACTATGGGTTTTACTTGGCCTATCTACATTCTTTTATCTGTCGCAATCGCCCTTTCTCAATATCAAAAACGTCAATTAACAAAGTGATTCGCATTTTGCGAAAAACAGATTCAAATCCTCTCCACATAACACCTAACCAATTGAATTAATTACCTTTAATAAATGGCACAAGTCCTGCAAAAACCTAGATATGACTTTAAAAAATCTGCAGGAGATTAGGCATGTGTGGAATAGTAGGCTCGATTAATCATAACGACATTGTCCCTGAGCTATTACAAGGATTAAGTAACATCGAATATCGCGGATATGATTCTGCAGGTATCTCAATACTTGCACCTAATGGCATCACTACCGTCAAACGAGAAGGGAAACTACAGCAACTCAAAAACCAACTTGATCAGATGCATCTATCTAGTTGTGCAGGAATTGGTCACACCCGTTGGGCAACCCACGGTAAACCCAACGAACTAAACGCGCACCCCCACTCCAACAATGATGTTGCGGTGGTCCATAATGGCATTATTGAAAATTACATCGACTTAAAACAATGGCTACAAAGTGAAGGGTTCGTCTTTCAAAGCCAAACAGATACTGAAGTTATTCCCCATCTGATCAGCCTGTTTTTACAACAAGGCTATGAGCCTGAAAAAGCGCTTAATCGTGCGCTCTCTCACCTTCAAGGCGCTTTCGCATTAGGCGTACTTTTTAAAGAAGATGAGCAACATGTTTATGCTGCGCGCCGGGGTAGCCCTCTGGTCTTAGGTAAAAGTGAGCAAGGTATGAGTTTAGGCTCAGACTCTATGGCACTCAGTGGTTCTCCAACTCATATCCTGTATTTAGAAGAAGGGGATCAAGCTTGTTTGGATCGTGAAGGGTTCAGTCTAGTCGACTCATCAGGCCGTATCATTAAACGAGAAATGCAGTTATTCGAAGCAGAAGACCACTCTCAGGATAAGCAAAACTATCGCCATTACATGCATAAAGAGATCCACCAGCAAGCAGATAGTGTACGCAATACGTTCTATCACACCCAGAGAGTACTCCCCGAAGCCCAGATAGATTTTAACCAAGTCGATAGACTCAATGTCATTGCATGCGGCACTTCCTTTTATGCAGCAATGGTAACTAAATACTGGTTTGAAAAGATTGCTAAATTGCCAGTAGATGTCGAAGTCGCATCTGAGTTTCGCTATCGCTCTCCTCTGTTGAGCAAACAAGGTATCTCGCTATTTATCTCTCAATCTGGCGAAACGGCAGATACCTTGGCAGCACTGCGTTATGCCAAGAAACAAGGTCAAAAAACTATAAGTATTGTGAATGTTGCAGAAAGCACCATCGCCCGAGAAACTGACTTCAACATACAAACTCAAGCTGGGCCTGAAGTGGGCGTTGCATCAACTAAAGCATTTACCGCCCAGTTAACAGTATTAGCATCCTTAGCTGTCCGCGCTGCTTTTGGTCGAAAAGAGATTGATCTAAATGAAGCCTCCAAATTAAGCCTCGAGCTTTCCACCATGCCCTCACAGATTGAGCTGGTTTTACAGCAAGAATCCTTGTTCGAGTCTATCGGTGCATCAATGCAAGATTGTCAGGATGCCTACTTTATCGGACGCGGCTCTAACTTCCCTATCGCTTTAGAAGGCGCGCTTAAACTAAAAGAGATCAGCTATATACACGCCGAAGGCTTTAGTGCTGGCGAGCTAAAACACGGTCCTATCGCCCTGATCGAAGAAGGTACACCAGTGTTTGTCATCGCACCTAATGACGATCTGCTGGATAAAACAAGAGCCAATATGGAAGAGGTCATGAGCCGTGGTGGACGCTGTATCTTCTTGGGCGATTCCGAAAGTATTCGTTCTCTTCGAGATCTAGAAGTTGAATCAGTAACACTGCCTAATGCTAACTCAATTGTAACCCCCATTCTGTTCACTATCGCGTTACAACTCATCGCTTATCACGCTGCGTTGGCGAAAGGTACCGACGTAGATCAACCTCGTAACCTAGCCAAATCGGTGACAGTAGAATGAACAAACTCCAAGGGCTTAAACAGTGGGTAAAAGCAGGTAATCACCCACTGGCCCGTACTTTAAAAACCTGTCATTACACACTGCACAATTTCGAAATTCCGGCGGTAAATGTGGTGTTTAAACCCATTCGCATGGGACACACATTGTGTACTGGATTGCTAAGCGGTATCGCACGGGTCTTTTACTGGACACCCATGTTTAAAACTCGCTTAAGCCAAGCAGGCCGACAGTTATACATATACGGTGGTATGCCACTCGTCCAAGGTAGCCTTGAGATAAGTATGGGTGATCGCTGCCGTATATCTGGTCAAACAACCTTCTCCGGTCGATGGAGTGGCACAGAAACGCCACAACTAATTATTGGCAACAATGTGGGTATCGCATGGCAAACCACCATCGCTGTCGGTACTAAGGTGGTTCTGGAAGATAACGTCCGCATTGCAGGCCGCGGTTTTCTAGCAGGCTACCCAGGCCACCCAGTTGATGCAAAAGCTCGTGCCAAAGGCCTTCCGGATACAGAAGATCAGATCGGCGACATTATCCTACGCAAAGATGTATGGCTCGGTTCTGGGGTCACGGTAATGAAAGGGGTCACAATTGGTGAAGGAACCATTGTGGCTGCGGGTAGTGTAGTCACTGAAGACCTACCTCCCTTTGTGATCGCTGCTGGAGTTCCTGCAAAAGTGATCAAACCACTGTCTCAACCTAAACCCTACAAAGTGGCTTAAAGGAGAACTCTCATGAGTATCGATCTATTAGTTTTTGGTGAGGACTGGGGGGGACACCCCAGTAGCACCCAGCACTTAATGAAGCACCTTTTAGCAGACAATGAAGTGTTATGGGTAAACTCCTTAGGCTTAAGAAGACCAAGGATGAACCTACGCGATATGGGCCGCATCTGGAATAAGCTCAAGGCCTTACTCAAGGCACCGACACCTAACCTTACTGGCGTACACCCCTGTTTGGTAAACCCTATGGCGCTGCCTTTCCCGGGCAGCTCTATTGCGAGAACATTAAATAAAGAGCTACTCACTAACAAACTTCGCCCATACCTTAAGCAGCAAAATAAAGCCCCGCTCTTGTGGACCTCTCTGCCTTCCGCTGTAGATGTGGTGGGCAAAATGGGCGAGCGTGCTGCAATCTACTATTGTGGGGATGATTTTTCTGCTCTAGATGGGGTGGATCACGCGCCAGTCGCCGCGATGGAAGAGGAATTAGTTAAAAAATGTCAGCTAATTATTGCCGCAAGCCCTAAACTGGCCGAGAAATTCCCAGCTCAAAAAACCTTGGTATTACCCCATGGCGTCGATTGCGAGATGTTCGGACAACCAGCAGAACGTGCATCTGACCTTCCTGATGGTCCGGTCGCTGGGTTTTACGGTGCGCTAGCAGGCTGGTTTGACCAAGAACTATATATTGAAGTTGCTAGACGCCTCCCCCACTGGACCTTCGTTTTGATCGGCCCTGCGCACACCGATATTAGTTCTCTGTTAAAACAGCCTAATATTGTTTGGTTAGGTCCTAAGCCTCATCATGAGCTGCCTCACTATAGTCAGCACTGGGATGTTGGATTGCTTCCCTTCCTTCGCAATGAACAAATTGAGGCCTGTAACCCGCTAAAATTACGCGAGTACCTTGCTGCGGGTAGCCCCGTTGTGAGTACAGAATTTCCGGCTTTAGACGGTTATCGTGATCTAGTGAAAGTGAGCAATGTTGCAGATGGTTTTGCTGCGGCTATCGAAGAGATTGGGCAAACCGAAAAGCATAGAGAACTAATGAAGGAGATCCGACGTAATCGGGTGAACCGAGAAAGTTGGACTCAACGTGCCGAGGACTTAAAAGAGATGCTGAATGATCTCTAAAAGAAAAGCTTATGATTCTTCAGGGGAAAGACCATCGCGTCTAATTCCCCTGAGAAAGGAGAATAACCTTAGACAATTCTAAGAATCTCCCAATATTGTGAACCGGAGACAATATAAGGCTCAAGCTCCTTACTCCATGCTTTGTGAGCCTCAATATCCCCTAACTTTTGCCAAGATTCATCAAGTTCAGTTAACCCGGAGATAACCACTTCCGAAATAACAACAGACTCTTTCGCTCCTACAGATCCTGTGACAATTCTTACTTTGTCAGAGGTCCATCCTATTTGGCTACCAATCTCATCAAACCAACGAGACAGTGAATCAATGACTGTTTGTTTGTGTCCAAAACGCGCATCTATATGCCATCTTGCAAGCATCATACTCCTTTCCTCCTTTAGAAAAGGTTCCATAGAACGGCGAGTTAAAATGCATAAGTGATTTAACTATCCGATGGACGATCAACAAACCTTCCTGACACACAAACCATAGTGGCTGATCAGATTTTCAGCGAGAAAGTAGCAGTAATCTCATCGGAATTATTTTCATAGTGAGAAGGGACCGATTGGCAACGGCCATTTTGAAGCTCAACTGAGACAACTGAAGAAAATTGCTAGTAAATAATAACGCTTATGTTAATGGCATAAGCTATTTTTAACGGGACAATCTACCGTTGGCTTTTATAAAGAATACAGCCCTATCAACCTGCCCAGCCGAGACAATTTTATGAAATCGATATCTTCCCCAATCGTCATCAGCGGTTTCGGTCTTTGGACCCCTAACTACAGCATTAGCAACGAAGAATTGGTACAGGCCTATAACCAGTTCGCCGATAACTATAACCAGCAATATGCTGATGAGATCACTGCTGGAAAGCGTGAAGCCAAACCATTATCAAATGCTGAATTTATCGAAAAGGCTTCCGGTATTAAAAACCGATTTGTCTACCGCAAAGAAGGCGCGCTTGATCCTGAAAGAATGCGTCCTTACATTGAACCACGAGACAATGATCAGCTATCCCACCAAGCAGAAATGGCCGTAGCAGCCGCGAAAAAAGCGCTCACAAAAGCCAATAAGACTGCGGCTGAGATTGATGCTGTGATAGTCGCCTGCTCTTATACTGAAAGAGCTTACCCAGCTATTTCTATTGAGGTTCAACAAGCATTAGGTATTCAGGGTTTTGCCTTTGATATGCTGGTTGCCTGCTCTTCTGCCACTTTTGCTCTGCAGCGGGGCTATGAGATGTTAACGGCAGGTACAGCGAAAGCGGTTCTTATCATTAATCCAGAATTAACCTCACCCCAGAATAACTGGCGCGATCGAGATAGCCATTTTATTTTTGGTGATATAGCTGTCGCTACAGTTATGGAAAAAGCGGATAACTGTAGCGCTGAAGAAAGCTACGAAGTATTGAGCACAAAATCAGTCACGCTTTTCTCAAACAATATTCGATCCAATTTTGGTTACCTTGCTTACACCAATGATAGCGATCCCTTCGGGCAGGATAAGTTCTTTATTCAACACGGCAGAAAAGTGTTTAAAGAGGTCTGCCCGATGGCCGTAGAACACCTCTCAACCCAACTAGCGTCTTTGGGGATTGAAAACCACCAAGTCGCTCGTTGGTGGTTGCACCAAGCCAATATCAATATGAACCAACTCATCGGTAAAAAACTATTAGGACGAGAAGCCTCACAAGAGGAAGCACCGATCATCTTAGATCAATATGCCAATACAGCGTCTGCTGGCTCATTGATCGCATTCAACCTATACCAATCCGACCTAAAGACAGGTGATTTAGGCGTTATCTGCTCCTTTGGCGCAGGCTATTCCATAGGTAGCTTAGTGATTAGAAAGCGCTAATTTCACAAAAGATACCGCCTCTGAAAGATCTCTCAAGCTTATTCTCATTTTGAGAATCAGCTTGAGAAAAACCTCAAAAAGCCTAGTTCATCTCGCCTAAACAGCTCTCTCCACAAACAACGAGCCCCTAGTATTCATGGGGCTTGTAGATCATTTTATTTAGGTTGGCCTAAAAGCTGCAATTTCTTGAGCAATAACAAAATTTTGCTCAGGAGATAGACCATGTGCTCTAAGTTTATTGCAACCACCCTGTTTACTTGCAGCCTTTTTTCACTGACAGGATGTACTGCAGCACTAAAAACCATGGATATAGGTTTTTTAGGCTCCGAAGACACACCTGTAGCAGAAGAAAGCATCAGCATAGACCAACTTCTCTCACGTGCCCGCGGCGAGAAAGGTTACGCAGAAAGTCATGTCCCTCGTGAACTTGTTTTACGCTTCGAGGATAACAGCGTGGCATTAGATGAAAATCAAAAAAATAACCTCAACGAATATGCCAATGCCCAGCCTTCAAAACTCAGTGTCGAATGTTCACCGAGTGAAAGTTCAGATCGGTTTGTAGCGGTCGGTGTAGGTATCAACCGTTGTAACGCTGTTAGTAACTTCCTGGAAAAGCGAACTAAGAAAACCGATATGCGCTTATCCCCTTCATTAGCGCCAAATCAGGTGCTGATCAAAAAAGCCAATAACCTAACGGTAACTAACCATGATTCGTAGCGCATTAGTTAAAAACATCGCGTCCATTCTGTGGGCGGGATGGAGGCGCCGCTATTTAATCGCGCTGCCTATTTTACTTATGCCATTTATTGGTTTAGCGGTCGGTATTCTGTCGCCAAAAAAATATGAAACAACCACCACAATATTGTTTCAAGAAGCCTCTGAACATAACCCTTTTCTAGAGGACCTATCGATCGCAACTAACCTTCGACACCGAATGGAAGCTCTGAACGCCCTTTTACATAGCCGCCATATTCTTGCAGGCGTGGCTTGGCAGCGAAAGATGATTTCTGAAGAAATGGATGAAAAAGAAAAGGCTTACATCATCGGTCAACTTTCTAAGTCCCTAACCGCAAAACTGGTCGGCGACAACCTGATTAAGATCTCTTACAAAGCCGAAAACAAAACACATATGAAAGAGACGTTGTCTGTGGTCAGTATGCGTTTTGTCGAGCGCGTGCTTGCGCCGCAACGTTCATCAATCGTTCAATCTGAAACCTTCCTCGCTAAAGAGCTAGAAACTCGAAAAGCGGATCTTCAAACTGCGGAAAAAGCATTAGCCGAATATAAAAATGAGTTTGCTAGCGAGCTACCGGCATTGCATGGTGCTAATGTCGCGCGCTTATCCAATCTGAAAGCCTATATCGCTGAACGTCGCATTGAACTTGAAGGCGCTAAAGCCGCTCAAGCTAGCCTAGCGTTACGTTTATCTCAAACGAATCCTGTTGTCGGTAAAATCGAGGAAGCCATTATCAACGTAATGGCGGATCTTACGCAGCTTCGCGCTCGATACACCGACGAGCACAGCCAAGTACAACATGTACTTGCACAATTACAGTCTTTAGAAAGAGAGCGTAGCCGTATTTTAGAAGGGATGAAAGCCCTAAACCAAGGCAATCTAAACAAAGTAAAACTGGAACGCCTTTGGGCTATCGCCACTACCGCTACGACAACTGAATCAGAACAAGGTGGTAATCAACATCCACTGCTTATTTCTCAGTTAGAGCGCCTGCAGCAAGCCGACGACCATATTGAACGCTTAAGCAAAGAGGTCAGTTCTTTAACTGCTGAGATAGAAAACCTACAAAACCGTGTGAATGGCTACGGCCAACACGAGCGTCGTTTAAAAGAACTCGAACGCGACATTCAAGTTCGTCAAAAAATCTATGAAGACTTAGCCGAACGTCATGAGATGGCCAGAGTTACACGCTCTTTAGGTAAAAACGAAGAAAATGAGCGCGTAAAGCTAATCGACCCGCCATTTGAACCTTTGGCACCTATTAACCTTCCCCTTATCGCCTTTGTTATTGCCGGCTTTATTGCGGGCATCGGACTTGGTTTCGGTTTAGCTGTCATCGCAGAAGTCCTCGATACCACTGTTCGCCGTAAAGACACCTTAACCGAGATGTTAAATGTCCCTGTACTCGTGCGAATCCCACCGCTTGAACAGGATATGAAAGATCTAGCATTGCAGGAGAGTACATCGTGAAAAACGTAATCGTACAAATAGTCCAACACCTCCGCCCAGGCGGAATCGAGACCATGGCTTTAGACCTGCTAAATCAACTTAGCACCAAAGCAGACGTCTATGTTTTTAGCTTAGAAGGCTGTTATGAAGACGCTGTAAAAGAGTGGCCGAGGCTGGAAAAATACCAATCTCAACTACAGTTCTTTAATAAAAAAGAGGGCATCAGTCTAGGTTTATTCCTGCAGTTGAAAAACGCATTAAAAAAACTCAACACGACCGCTATTCATACCCATCATATAGGCCCTTTACTTTATGGCGGTATAGCAGCCAAGTTATTAAAACTCCCTCATGTCCATACTGAACATGATGCTTGGCACCTAAATGCCTCCGCTAATAAACGTTTGCAAAATCACCTAATCCGCTTCCTGAAATTCACGCTGGTTGCAGACTGTGAAGCGGTAGCAAACGAGCTGTTACACCACTTCCCTAATAGTCGTCCTGATATTATTCAGAACGGCGTAGATACTGCACACTTCAGCCCTCCAACCCCGATCGAAAAATTAAAAAGTAGGAAGCATTTAAACCTACCTGTACAAGGAGCCTTGCTAGGCTGTGCCGCAAGGCTGGAAGCCGTAAAAGGTCATGAGCTGCTGCTTAAATCCTTAAGTCATACGCATACTAACTTATCTCTGGTTTTAGCTGGGGATGGCTCCTTACTCGATCATCTAAAAAATGTCGCTTTTGAGCTGGGTATCAGTGATCGAGTGTTCTTCCTAGGCCATCTAGATGACACCCGCCCCTTCTATCACGCGATTGATATTTTCTGCCTCTCATCTCTTAACGAAGGTTTACCACTCTCACCATTAGAAGCTCAGGCCTGTGGGGTACCGGTGATTGTTACCGATGTTGGGGGATGTAAAACCATTGTCTGTCCAGACTCGGGAGACCTTATTCCACCCGGCAGTCTCAAAGCTCTGCAACATGCCATTTTGCGTCAATATCTGATGCCTAAGCGCCATAGCCCAAGAGAGTTTGTCTTAAAGAAAGGCAACCTGCATAAAACGGCTGAAGCCTATTTCCAACTACTGTCACGTCCAAAGGAGGCATAACATGATTATCTTCCTATTGAGTCTGTTTGCCCTAAGTTGGGCCTTAATTATCTATCACCATATTGCTTATCCTCTGATCATGAATCAGTTGAATAAGACGCAAACTTCTAAGCAAGAGAAAGAAATAGAAGAAGAACCAAACTACCGAAGCCTTTGTATCTTTGTACCAGCATATAACGAAGCTGACTTCATTGCTGATAAGCTCAGAAATATCGCCAGTCTAGATTACCCAAGTGAGAAGCTTCAGGTCATTATCGCCTGCGATGGCTGCAAAGATAGAACGGCAGAAGTCGCTCGCGAGTCTCTACAAGCCCCCGAGCTGGCTCACTTAAACGCAAATATCCTCAACTTCCGAGAAAACCACGGCAAAGTAGCACTAATCAATCAAGTTATTCCAAATATTGATGCCGATATAGTGGCGTTAAGTGATGCTTCCGCGCTGATCTCATTTGATGCATTAAAACTGGTTAATCACCACTTTGATAACCCTAAAACCGGTTTTGTGGCAGCCACCTACAAACTCTTATCCCCAGGAAGTGAGGGAGAAAAGCAGTATTGGAACTATCAAACTAAGCTCAAGCAAGGTGAAGCAAGTATAGGTAGCGCGATAGGTGTCCATGGCGCTTTGTATTTTATCCGCCAAAACCTATTCACTCCGTTACAGGCAGATACGATCAATGATGATTTCATTCTGCCTATGCAGATCATTGAGCAAGGTTACGATGGTAAATATGACAGTGATCTAATCGGTCTGGAATTAGAAGCGTCTTCCCTCGATATGGATCATAAACGTCGCATTCGTATCGCCGCGGGGAACCTACAACAGGTACTCAGACTAAGTAAGCTACTATCACCAAGCTTTGGTGGAACAGCCTTTAGCTTCTTTTCCGGTAAAGCTCTAAGGGGCGTTATGCCGCTGATCTTGCTGGCTCAATTTTTAATCTGTGGCTTGCTCGCTCTCTATTTAGATGCTTTTGCTATCTTCACTGCACTACAACTGCTAGGCATTGGACTAGCACGCCTATCCACACTGATTCCCGAAAACAAAACTCCAACTCATATCTTGTATAAGCCATTCAAACTCGGATTTTATGTCATAAACGGTTACTACAACGGCCTTACTGGATGCCTTCGCTATCTAGCCGGATTAGAAAAAGGCCATTGGAAATCAGTTAGAGATTAATGCCATATAAGGAGATATCACCATGAACAGTTATATTCCAACACCCGTAATTTTTGCTAAACGTTTGATGGATATCGTGGTTGCAATCACAGGGCTCATTATTTGCCTGCTTCTATACCCTTTTATCGCATTGGCCACCTATACTAGCTCTCCCGGCCCCATTCTGTTTAAGCAGCTACGTATTGGACATGCTAATGGCGAAAAAACAGAGCTCTTCTGGATGTATAAGTTCCGAACCATGCGCTTAGATGCAGAAGCAATTTCCGGTGCCACTTGGGCGACCGAAGATGACCCAAGAGTTACGCCAGTAGGACGCTTTTTACGGAAAACCCGCTTGGATGAGCTGCCACAGTTTTTTAATGTCCTAAAAGGCGATATGTCTTTGATTGGCCCACGTCCAGAACGTCCTGGCTTCTATCAAAAGCTAGAGCAAGCTATTCCTTTCTTTGCAGAACGAACTTGGGGGATCAAACCGGGCATTACAGGCCTCGCTCAGGTTAATCAAGGCTACGACCGCACCATCGATGATGTTCGCTCGAAAGTTGCTTTTGATCATGCCTACGCACTCAGTCTTGGAAGTTTAGTTGGCTGGCTCCGTTCGGATTTGAGCATCATGTTTAAAACCCTCATCGTAATGGTTTGTGGACGGGGGCAATAAGCATGGACACAGGATAAGCGCTCAGAGTTAACCCAAACTTTTAGCTCTGAGCTCACCCAATTCCACCAATATAGCGATCGAAATAGGTTTTACAATTTGATTCTCAAAATGAGAATAGTGAACTACATTCTCATCACAACAGATCTAACAAAAACTTAAATCCTTAAAAATCATAATGTTACCTCTCTGGCATAGGGATTGCTCCTTCTTAGTTATAACTGACATAAGGAGAATCGTTATGCCAACTTTAGAAGCTGTACAAAATGAACTACATCTAGAGATTGAAGGATCATTAGATGCCCTTGCCGTAGAAATTCTTCGACCAAAATTCGATGAATTAATTCAGGATCAATCTGACGTAGTACTTAACTTAGGAAAAATTGAGTTTATTGATTCTTCCGGTATTGGTGCCATTGTCTTCTTATTCAAACGCTTACGTTCAAAAGAACGAACATTGAGCCTTTGTGGTGTTCATGGCCAGCCTCTAGAGCTGCTACAACACCTGCGTATTGATCAATCGATCACTGTTCAGCATTGAGGCCGGAACAATGAAATTGATCTCACTATTACTGTTACACACAACGCTGCTGACCTCTTCCGGCTGCTTCTACTTAGTGCCGGAAGGCGAAGGCGGAGTGGCTGAGCGTTTCCCAATTAAAAACGAAGTCCCCACTCTGCAATCTAGGCTTAAAAAGTGCGAAGCGGTCATTAGTGAACACAATTTAGATGGCAAACAAAACCAATATCCAGCGATCTATCAAGAGATTCAATTGCTGGTCACCCGTAGCAGAAGGCTGTATGAAGCAAATTACCTTATGCAAGCACAGCTACCTTTAGAGCAAGCAGAAAAGTTACTACAAATTTTAGAGAACCAAGCTGCTTCCTTAAGAGTGAAAAGCCATTGCACCCAACAGCAAACTCAGGAGGCATGCATATGATCCCTCTAATCAGAATACTCATCTTATTGCTATTTTTCAGTGGGAACCTATGGGCTGAAACACTTCGTCCAGGCGACATGATTCAGATAAAACTGCCTGGTGAAAGCGCATTTGAACAGAGCTTTCAGTTGGATCAACAGGGACAGCTGGTTTTGCCTGAGATCGGTGCGATCAACCTCGAAGGAAGAAGCTTAAGCGAAGCTAGCGCTCTACTTAAAAATCGCCTCGGTAGCGTTTATAAGGATCTATCAAAATTTGATATTTCCCTGCAAGAACGCCGCCTTTCAGTCACTGTATTAGGTTACGTAAAAACGCCTGGAGCAGTGGATCTACCGATCCATTCCAACGTCCAGATGGCAATTAACAAAGCCGGTGGTCTTGCACAAGGAGCACAACTTAACAAATTGCAGATCCGCAGAAACAATAAGCTGATCGAATTTGATTATAAACGTTATTTAGACAGTGGAGATCCTAGCTCTCTGCCCGATCTTAATCCTATGGATGTGATCTTTGTGCCAGCATCTCCACTGATCGGTAATGTTCAGGTAGATTTCGATGCCCGTACTCTAACGGCTTCTGGCGATGCCGGTAAAAATGGTGAATCCGTAAAAGTGTTTGGTGAGGTCCATCGTCCAGGTACCTTTGCCTATAAAGACAAAGCCTCAGTAATGGATCTGATCATGCGTGCAGGTGGTGTAACACGCTATGCCGGTATTGAGCAGATTCGTGTTATCCACAATGGCCAGCCTTTCCCATTCAACATGCGTGAGTATCTTGATACAGGTAACCCTGCTCTTATGCCTGAAATTCATCAGGGTGATGTAATTTTTATCCCACAAGCAACTGAACAAGTTCAGAGCGGCTCTCGTACGGTTTATGTCATGGGTGAAGTATTTAAACCGGGTGCAATGGAGATGGGCGAAGAAAGCGGTTTCTACGACCTATTAGCTACGGCAGGTGGTCCAACACGCTTTGCTGAAACTCGTCAGATTCGAATTATCCGTGCCGATGGTCAAGTCGTTCCTTTTGACTTACAGGGTTATGTCGATGGCCAGCGCCGCGGTCACTTACCTGAAATTCTACCTGGCGATGCGATTCTAGTGCCCGAAAAAACCGATATGAACGAAAAAAGCTGGTTAAAGGTACATCCAAATAGAGCCGTAAAAATTATCGGTGCGGTCAGAAGACCAGGTCGCTATGAGTGGGCATCAGAGATGACCATGATGGATCTGATTGCCCATGCCGGTGGCCCTATTGCCAGTGCCGATACAGCTCACCTACAGATTCTGAAAAATCGTGGTAACGGCGTCACTGAATCGGTGAGCTTTGATCTAAAACACTTCCTCGATAAAGGCGGTGATATCCGTCAAATCCCACGTATTCACGCTGGCGATACCGTGGTGATCCCAGAACTGCCAAAAGATCCAAATGACAACCGTTCACAATGGGTAAGACAGTCTAGTGAGCGCTCCATTTATATCTTTGGTGAAGTCGGTGCTCCAGGACGCTACGCATTTAACAACGAACTTAACTTTCTTGATATCTTATCTGCTGCACAAGGTCCTACTGGTTTGGCTGATCTATCCAGTGTGCGTATTACTCACCGTAAACAGGGCAAAACTGAAGTAAGCCATCTTAATCTTCACAACTATTTTCAGACGGGTGATGAAACTCTACTGCCTACAGTGAAAAACGAAGATGTGATCTTCATCCCGAAACGTGACCGCGCATGGTTAGAAAAGCCAAAAGAAACCGTAGTAAGAGTACTAGGTGCGGTTGCGCGCCCAGGTCGCTATAGCTTTGATGACAATATGACCGTCTTGGATCTGTTAGCCGAAGCCGGTGGTCCACTAAACAGCGCTCTGCAGGATCGAATCATGGTGATTAACCGCATCGATGGTGAAGCACATTCGCGTCTATTTGACCTAGTCGATTTCGCTAAGACAGGTGATTATCGCGACCTTCCAGTTATACGCTCAGGCGACACATTATATGTACCAGGTCGAGAACAAAGTACTTGGTATCGATTTGTCAGCACCTTACAAGAATCAGTCACTGTTATATCGTTTGCCACACTAGTAGGTCTGTAAAGGAGAAAAGGGATGTTAGCTTTGCATAGACATAGTGCAATAGAAACCGTATACGCGAGAGTTCTGCGTCAGAATCTACAGCAATTTACCATCTGTAGTACCCAATCTGACGCAGGCAATACCTCCCTAGCCTTAGCCGTAGCCACAAGGGCAGCAAAGGCAGGTAAACGGGTTTTGTTGATAGAGCTCAATCCTAGTAGCCCACAACTAGTTACTTGGCTGTCACTTAAAAATACTGAGTGGTTACCTTTAACCGGTCACTGGGAGCATGCTGCACAAGAAACTGACGTACCTGGCTTGATGGTTTTAAACTGCCCGGTGCAATCGAGCCACTGTGTCGAATTTAGGGATCTAGAAACATTGAAACTGTTTTTTAACAGCTGCCTAAATCTGTTCGATATGGTTATCTGCGACAGTGCTCCGGTTCTAACTGAAAAATCACAACTTCAAAACGACAACCATCTGCCAGTGGATATTATCTGTTCAGCAAGCAAAGCAACTCTACTAAATATTGTGACCGGGCGAACCACTGAATCACAAGTAGATGAAGCAAGAGAAACGTTAAAAAATAGTGGAGCTATTCTGGCAGGGGTCATTATGAATGACCGTTTCGCCCCGTCTCTGCAACAAGAATTAATCCGTGAAACCTATCGGTTTGAAAAAAGATTTCCCAAACTTATGCGTTACTTCCGAGAACGCTTTAGTCATATGACTTTATTGAATCAGGAGCTCTAACTATCCACCCGTTCCAGCAAGATCAATGTTAGATCATCATCAGGAGCAGACAGGTTCAAACGTGCTTGCAACAGATGATCAGCCGCTGCTGCTAAAGGTAATTGACGACTACGTTCAATAGCTGCTTTTAACTCTTTTGGCATCTCAACCGCCGCGTCGTTAAAACCATCTGAATAGAGCAAAACCCTATCGCTGACCTCTAGAGAAAAGCACGCTTGTTGATAACCCTCAATCCCCATACCCAGCATCGGCGACTTAGCCTCTATAGGTATCATCTCAGTACTACTAAACAAGATAGGACAAGGATGCCCCGCATTGATGATGGCTACCTCGCCCTCGGGTGATAAGGTCATTGCCACCATAGTAGCCAAGGTTTCTTTGAGCACAGGATCTTCACCAAAACCTAAAGCTAATTGATTAAACAAGGCGGGTAATTCTATACCCATCGAAGAGTAAGCAGAGCAAAGCCCTCTTAAATAGCCAGCAAGGGCGTAAGAGAACCCTTTCGCTGAAAGGCCATGCCCCATTAAATCGGCAAATAGAAATAGAGAACAATCCTTTTGTGGATAAAACTGTACTAAGTCCCCGCCTCCCGCTTCTGGATTGACGGTTCTTAGCTCGATCTCATAACCCGGGATCTTCTTGGGAAGACTTGGTCGTAATCCTAGCGTGACCTTTTGATCTACCTCTTGATGTATCTGCGCACTAAGATGCTCTCGCCTGCAGACGACTCTTTGAATCGTATTCAGTAATTGCTCCCTACTAACGGGCTTGGTAAGCAAATCATCAATCGGACGCCTTAGGGCTTTGTTGAGCAGTTCCGGTTCGATACAACCAGTCACATAGATAAATGCGGTATCAGCAACATCAGGAATATGTGAAATTTTATCGAATAACGCTGGACCATCTGCTTGTGGCATGTGGATATCACACACCACCAAATCCGGCTTATATTTGAGAACATATTGAAACGCCTCTGCTACTGATGCTGCGCTCAGCACTTTATATTGCGGTAGTAAATATTGCTCAATGACTAAGCGATAGGCTGGATCATCATCCACGACTAGCACGGTGAGAGCTGATTTAGCCTGCGGCCTTGCCTGGCGTAACACCATGACATTACAGGCATCGTCCCGATAACAGGCTGGGACATAGTGCATATCATCAAAATAATGGGCTAATAGCTTTAACCCCATACCGCTCTCAGCAGCGATTAGATCCTCCGGATCATCAAGCATTTGACTAAACTGACTAAAGCTCGGGCCGTTATCACGTAGTTCTAGCCAGTAATCAAGTTGATCACGCATTAATGTCAGAACAACTTCAGTCGGCTTTGGATCGGGATAGCGCGATAGATTAACGATTAACTCTGCAGTCGCTAACAAGAATGCATCTCTGTTTTTACACTCAAATTGCTCCAGCAGCGTACCGAGTTCTTCACGTACTCTACGCGCTTCTTCCAACTGAGGTTGCAAATGCCATTCACCTAATAATTCTGTCATTTCCCTGCCCAAACCGATATCGGATAAAATTCAATCACTTGGTGCTTGTAACAGCCTACCCTGTAGCATAGGCTAAAGGTAGGTTTTTGGTTGGAGAGGACGTCCTATGCCCGTACCTGAAGTTAATCGTATTCTGCTCGTTGAAGATGATGTTTCCATGGCGGCGGTTTACCGCAGCTACCTCACTGGTTTGCCATACCAGATTCACCATGAAGAAACAGGTGCAGGAGCATTAGCAGCCTTAGATAATGAGAGCTTCGACGGTATTCTCCTCGATCTCAGTTTACCCGATATGAACGGGATAGAAATTCTCGAAAAAATAAATCAAGAAGAGATTACCACCGAAGTCATTGTCACCACAGGCGATTGCTCGATGAATACCGCTATCGAAGCGATGCGACTGGGTGCGCGGGATTATCTGGTCAAGCCGTTCAGCAAAGACCGTTTAGTCACCACACTAAACAACACCTTCGAAAGCCAAAAACTCAAACGTATTGTCGAAACCTATAGAGAAGAGATCGATCGTCACAACTTCTGTGGCTTTATTGGTTCTTCTCTGTCGATGCAGCGGGTCTATCAAGTCATCGATAGCGCGGCGAGCTCAAAAGCTACCATTTTTATCACTGGCGAAAGTGGTACAGGTAAGGAGGTCTGCGCAGAAGCAATCCACCAGCGGAGTGAACGCCAAAAATCCCCTTTTATTGCTCTAAACTGTGGCGCTATCCCAAAAGACCTTATTGAAAGCGAAATCTTCGGTCATAAAAAAGGCGCATTTACAGGAGCCGTTAGTGATCGAGATGGTGCTGCCAGCGCCGCAAATGGCGGTACTCTGTTCCTTGATGAAATCTGCGAAATGGAGCTTGCTCTTCAATCCAAGCTACTGCGTTTTTTACAGACAGGCACCCTACAAAAAGTCGGCAGTGATAAAACCGAAAAGGTTGATGTTCGCATTGTCTGCGCAAGTAACAAAGACCCTCTTGCTGAGGTTCAAGCAGGTAACTTCCGCGAAGATCTGTATTACCGTTTACACGTTCTGCCGATTCACCTTCCGCCTCTACGAGAACGAGAGAATGACGTTATTGAGATAGCACAAAGTTTCTTAACTCAGTATGCCGAAGAGGAAGGTAAAGGCTTTAAGCGCTTTGAACCTGAGACCGAGCTTATTTTAAGCAACTACGATTGGCCGGGTAATGTGCGTCAGTTGCAAAACGTTGTCCGAAATATTGTGGTACTACACAACGGTGATGAAGTTACTCAAGCTATGTTACCTGCTCCATTGGATAGCTGTATCAAGCCAGTGCAATCGGCAGCAGTACATAGCATGGCTGCTGCTACCCCAGAACCTATGGCTGCGGCATCCGCATTTGTAGCTTCAGATATATCAAGCCCAGTTCAGGATCAGCTTTCAGAGTTAATCAGACCGATGGCCGATGTCGAACGAGAAGCGATTGAACGAGCAATTGATCTTTGTGGGGGTAATATTCCAACGGCAGCCCATTATCTGAAAATCAGCGCTGCTACCATCTATCGGAAACGTAATAGTTGGAAAGAAAACGCTTAAGCTTTTCTTTCCAACATAAACTGATCTAAACAATCTAAGCTTTGCTGAGCGAGAGCTAAAAAATCGAGCAACGATGCTCTTGCGCATCCACCCTCTCGACACACCTTCTCAAGACTTCTGGCTTGCTTAGATAGGGTCATCAAGCCGTACAGTGCTGAGCTACTACCGATCGTATGGAGGTTGCGTTCGAGTAATGCATCATCGATATCTGGGTTGGACAGCTCTTCTAGCCTTTTATCAACATCCTCTTTGAACACATTGACCAGTTGGGGTAGAACTTCTTCAGAGGTATCACGTGCTAACTGATTCACATAGTCAGGTTCAAGCAGCTCTGTGCCATCATCTGTAACCACTGAGTCGATACTCTGTTTACTTGAATCAACTTTGTAACTAGCCAATAAAGGTGAAATGACCTGAACCAGCACTTTTTTATCTAATGGCTTTTCCAGATAACCTGACATCTGATATTGATTTATCTTTTCTCTGTCTTCAGGCATGACGTACGCAGTAAAAGCGATGATCGGTGTACAGTCCCAATCATCTCGCAAACGCATTTTTTTTGTTGTCTCATAGCCATCCATATCGGGCATGGATATATCCATTAAGATCAATTGGAACCGACCGGGCTGGTAGGCTTCAATCGCCTCAGCACCACTGGATACACAAACCGTTTTAAGTCCTAAGGCTACCAACATGTGTTCAACAACAATCCGATTAGTCGCACTATCATCGACCACTAAAACAGAAGCATTAAATCTAACATCACCGGTGACTGCTGCGCTGTTAGCTGGAACTGCTGATTCAACAACAGCTAGAGAGAAGCTAAATGTGCTACCTTTACTCGGTTCACTGCTAAATTGCAGTTCGCCACCCAGTAAATTCACCAGCTTTTGGCTAATTGAAAGGCCTAAACCTGTACCCTCATATGGACGATTTTGCGTATTGCTGATGGTGGTGAATTCAGAAAAAATCTGTCCTTGTTCATCCCAAGGAATACCTATGCCGGTATCAACCACTTTAAAGCCCAAACGGTAGTCAGATTGTAAATTTACTTGGAGGCTGACCTCACCATAATCCGTAAATTTAATCGCATTGCTGAGCAGGTTTAACAGTATCTGGCGCAATCGTTGTTCATCTATTTCAATCCAATCAGGTACTGACGGATCAATCTGAAAATTGAGTACAATAGATTTCTCTTCCACCCGCGGCATCAGTAACTGCTCAAGCTGACTTAGTAGCAAGCGCAAGTTACAAGGCGCTGGAACTATTTCTAGTTTATCTGCTTCTATTTTCGAGAAATCGAGAATATCCGAGATAATAGTGAGTAAGCCTTGCCCCGACGCTAAAGCGCTTTCTACAAACTTAGATTGGGAGCCATCAAGTTGCGTATCTTGTAGTAGTTGAAGTAGCCCTAAAACACCGTTTAAAGGCGTGCGAATCTCATGACTCATCATTGCCAAGAAACGTCCTCTAGCGCTATTTGCACGGTTCGCTTCGGATACCGCTTTTTCAAGAGAAAATTGGGTTTGCTTTAACTCGCTGATATTTAGATGGGAAACGATAATTGCACCGTTATCCGCTTGCGTCTCATGGATCTCAATCCATACATTTGGCTGAAGCTCGTATTGCTTAATGATCGGAAGTGATGCGTGTAACGCTAGCTGTTGTTCTATCCACTGTTCAGGGTTGTTCTGAGCTTCGCAAAACAGCCCTTTTTCTACACAGTTTCGAAAAAATGACTCATAGGTGACACTGCCGGAAAGATCGACACCATATTCGCTGTATAGATTTCTAAATTGACGATTAAATCTAAGTAACTTGTCTCCAGCTCCAAACAGCGCAAAACCATCTTGCGCCATTTCTAACGCCCCGATGAGCAGTTCATTCTCACTTTCTGCACTAACTCGACGGCTAATATCTCTGATCATTCCCAAAAATTTTGAATGCCCTTCAATCTCCATTTCCGTGACACTCAATTCTATCGGGAACACCTCACCATTTTTTCGTACACCAACAAGTCTTCTCTGATTCCCTAAAAGCTCTTTTAAACCATCCCCTGTATTGTTAACTAAGTAATAGTCATATTGACTTCGATAAGGCTCAGGCAATAAAAGAGAGAAATCCCTACATCTCAGATCATTTTTGGAATAACCAAAAATCCTTTCAATAGCTTTATTTGCTGATGCAATTTTTCCCAGATCATCAATGGTAACAATACCATCGATAACCGTGTCTAAAATAACCTGTAGCTGGGTAGCAGTAGCTTTGGGAGATAGGTCAGTCGCAGTTGCCAAGACATTATGTTGGACTGAAGGTGACTCAGCTTTCAAATTTGTTTGCGAAAGCGATATATGTAGGTGCTCTACAAGCTCTTGGTTACTCCAAGGCTTCGCTAAGAATTTATGAACAACACCACTATGAACAGCTTTAAGAACCGTATCAAAATCAGAATGCCCACTCAGTATAATCCGCTTAGTGTCAGGCCATTTAGCTTCCACCTTAGTTAGCATCTCAGTACCTGATAATCCCGGCATTCGATAATCAGATAAAATAACCTCTGCTCTGTTTTCACTAAGCCATTGTAGAGCGCCCTCCCCAGATGAAGCCGTTGCGAAAGTGATATCTGCTCGGCGCATCAAACGCTGTAAAGAAGCCAAGATATGGGGTTCATCATCTACCAACAGTACCTGAACATCCATACATCACCCTTTACTTGGCCATTACTTTTGAGAAACGTATATTTCTAACGCTTCTTCTAAGTTAAATTCCATTTCTCGAATTCGTTCGATGGCGACTTCATCGAGATCCTGATCTGCGCTGAGTAGTAAAATCCCTTCCTGACTAATCAGATCACGGCTTAGCTTCATGCCCTCTCGTAATTGTTCACTGGATACCTGTTTATCATTTAGAACATCACCAGTTTTAGACAACCCCTCTATGACCTCTGACAGAACCTCAACCACATCTTGGTTATAACGTTCAACGGCTGTGGTCTGCATATAACGAATCGCTTCCGATGTACTGTACTGACGCTCATCATATAAGCCAGAAACCATCTCAACATAATCGTTCACTACACAAAGAATTTGCGCACGGATCGAAATTTGATCGCCTTTTAAACCTTTAGGGTAACCACTACCATCAAGATACTCTTTATGCTGAAGAATGATCTGTCCTGCAGGGTATAGAGGCTTCACTAACAACAACGCCGCTTGCGCTAATAGAGGGTATTGTTGAAAAGTTCGCTGTTGCTCTGTTTCCATCGTTAGGTAAGGATTTTTTAAAAGCTCATCAGAAAAACTCAGTTTACCGATCTGACGTAATTGCCAAGCATAATAAAGCTGCTTGAGTTCTTGCCCCTCTAAACCAAATTTTTTCGCAACAGCCACCAGTACCTGATTAAGCTTACGGTTTTCTTTTGTGGCTTTAATACCTAATCGGCGAGCCGTTTGGGTAGAGAACATACGAACAACCGAACGATAGCTATCTTTAATTCGGTCATTTGCCATTTTAAGTTGACGAGTACGCTCTTGGACTTTGCTGTCTAAGGATCGGTTAAGTGCTTCTAACTGTTCATTCTTTTCTTGGGTTTCCTGCTGAAGTCGTTCATTTTCTTGCTGCAAACTCGCTAATCGAAAACCCTTTTCCACCATTTTTATGACATCGCTGTCTTCCCAAGGCTTCAGCAAAAACCGACTCACTTTACCACGATTAATAGCGTCAATAGCGGCTTGTGCTTCGGCATAACCGGAAATAACAATCCGCTCTATATCAGGAAATTCTTTTGCCGCTTTCTCGAGAAACTCTTCACCGCCCATTTCGGGCATACGCATATCACTGACTAAGATATCGACCGTATTTTCACGCAATATTTCCAATGCTTCATTTGGAGAAACGGTAGTAAGGACTTTGCACTTTAAAGGTCTTAATAAGCGTTTAAGGGAATTAAGAACGGCCTGCTCATCATCAACTAGTAAAATTGTATTATTCGGATAGCTCATAACCTATTTTTACTCCTTTACTAGGTCGTGCGATTCAGTATGCTTCGGCAGGGAAGGTGCCTTAGTTAGTATGGGTAGTGCCAAGGTAAAACAGGTCCCTTTACCTGGCTCGCTGTCCACCAAAATATCACCGTTATGTTCTTCAACAATAATTCCATAAGAGATCGATAAGCCAAGTCCAGTTCCTTCACCCACCTTCTTGGTAGTAAAGAAAGGGTCAAACAATTTATCTATCTGTTCCTTCGCGATTCCATGCCCCGAGTCTTTAACTTTGATCTCAATTCGATCTTGATTAACCTTGGAGCTCACAGCAATCGTACCGGTATCTGTAATTGCCTGTCCTGCATTGACCAATAAATTCAACAGTACTTGCTTAATTTTACCTGGTAAACAATACGTTAACGGAATATCAGCTAAATCAGTTGCTAGTTTGCAGTGGTATTTCAATTCATTATTCACAACCTTTAAGGTTGCTTCAATACAGTCATTCAGATTACAAAGTTCGTACTTTTCAACTGGATCAACATGGGAAAATACTTTTAACCCCTGGACAATATCTTTAACCCGGGCGGACCCTTCTTTGGTATCTTTGAGCAGTTCATCCAGATCTTCATTCATAAATTCAAAATCAAGCTCTTCCTGAAATTCCTTAAGTTGAGCAATAAGACTATCTCGCTTTTCACCCTCGGGGGTCTCTATGATCTCTTGATGTGCAGCAAGTAATTGACGATAGTTATTTGCGTAGAGCTCTAAAGTGCCAATATTACTAATAACAAACCCCATGGGGTTGTTTATCTCGTGAGCAACGCCTGCCGCCAGCACGCCAATAGAGGCCATTTTCTCTGACTGTAGCAATTTAGCTTGCGCTTCTTTTATCTCTTTATTGGCCTGTTCCAACTGTTCGTTCTTAACCACTAACTCCTTAGTACGCGCCTTAACCCTTTCCTCAAGGGAGCGATTGAGTTCTGTCAGTTGTACTTCAAACTCATCTCTACGTGCACTCGCTTCATGCAGATTACTCGCCATCGCATTAAAAGCGATGGCTACATCAGCCACTTCATCTCGGCCTTTAACCGGTACCTTAACTTCGAAATCACCAACTGAAATAAGCTCAGCAGCTTGGGTCAGCACCTTAAGCTGGCGCGTCAGATAAGTTCCTAATATCAAAGAAAACAGAGCCACCAGTCCCATTTCGATAGCAGCAATCAAAGCACTGCGCTGCTCGGCCTCTTCAATCGTTTTATTTAGACTGTTGATATCTAGCCCTAACTCCACTCGGCCGTAAACTTGCCCCCCTTCAGAGATCTCGGCGTAAGTATCAAAAATACCGTCTTTAACAGTCGAAACGGATTGATCCGAGGAAAAGGGCTTCGACAACACATCTGCACTGCCTTTTTCAGCAAACACTATATTTTCTGGCCCGAGAACTCTTGCGTAAACGAGATCAGGGTTAATCATTACCTCAGAAACAAAGGCTTCCAACGAGGCTAAGTCGTAACTTAGCACTGCGTCTTTAGTCGTCGTCGCAAACAAAGTCGCTGTTGTATGAGCACGCTTACTTAAACCTTCATAGTTTGTGGTACGAAGATAATCTAAGGTCATGCTAATCAGCAGCAACAGCAATAATGCTTCTATGGTGGCGATACCCAGTATCGTTTTGAGTCGAAGAGACACGGCTAATTCCAACTACTACTTCAATAGATGCTCAAGCAACTTAATATCTAATTCCCTGACATCATCCCAATCTTCATTGGCTGCGATTTCCATACCTTTGAAATTGATGGTTTTCAAAAGAGCTTGACCTTCAGGGTCCTCATTCATGCTTAAAAATGCTTGCTGTATTTTCTTCAGTTTTTCATTTCCAACGCGCGGGTGAACAGCAATGGCATGAGGGGTGTAACCTGGCGTTGTCCATAAAACACGTAGATTTTCTCTAACTTTAGGGTCGGTATTATTAAAGGTCCTCATGACCCCTCCCCCAGCAGGAAACAACCCTCTTGATACCGTCAGGTAAACTGAATCATGTGAGGAAACATATTTAGGCTGGAAGCTAATACCCTCTTTATTCATTTTTGCGCGGGGCAATACACTAGCAGCAAATGCAGCAGGAGAAGGAAACGAAAGCGTGCTTGAATCGAGTTCTGACAAACTATTTATTGGATTATCTTTTTGGACAACAACAATCCCTTTAATACGCTTATCTTTCTGTTTTAGAATCGCTTGATACCCTGGTTTTTGACTAAAGACCGTATAGTGATAAGGGTTCATATAAGCAATATCGTACTCACCAGCCAACACCCTTTTTTCGAAGGTTGGGATATCTTGAGCAGTAGCGAACATAATTTTCACACCTGATTTTTCGCTTAGATAAGCACTGATCGGCGTCCATAATTTCGCTAGTTTTTTCGCCGATTGTTGAGGAACGATCCCCAGGGTTAATGTTTCAGCGAAGGACTTAACTGGCATAAAAACGATTAAAATCGCTAAAACCAAAGAGTGTAAGGTTTTCATTCGGTACTCTCCTTAACTGTAATTTCCGCGCAATCCAGAATTTCTTCTGAAAGTTCGTCTAAAGATATATCGCCAGCTGCCAACTGCTTGGCTACAAAAAGCTGGCAAGTCAATTTTGATACAGGCATCTGCTTTAATGGATTGGACTGGTATAAGACGGCATTCACCACTTCGGGAGCAAAACCCCATAATTTAAGTAAATAAGCGCCAATCGCATCACCGTGGGAGGCATCGCCTATATCAACTAAAGATCCAATATCATGAAATAGACCTGCCAAATAAACCTGATCTTGGGTGCAATCACTAACTGTCGAAACATTAAAATCCTGCAATATGTTCACAACGGTTTGTGCTCGATTAACATCAAAGTTTTTAGGCTCTTGTTTACATATTCCAAAAAATAAAACCAAGTTCTCTACGAGCCCAACGCCAAGACGCATGAGTGCCTGCTGTAAGCTTTCGGTCTTCGTTTGAAAACCAAAGAAACTAGAATTAGCCACTTGGATAACTTTGGCAGATATCGCTAGATCACATTCTATAATTTCTACTAATTTATTGATTTCAGCTTCATCTGAGCAACCTAAATACTTTTTAAGTTCGGCATAAACTAAAGGAAGTGCAGGTAGGTGCTGTAATGACCCGATCAACTTACGTTGCGCATCAGATATAGGAACCTGTTTTAACGCCTTGGCTCTCTCAAGAACCTCAACTAACTCTTCAGCGTCAAAAGGTTTAGGTAAAAGGAGATGGGCGACATCCGCCGACGCCAACACTGTGTTATCACTGGTATCACCACTGATTAAAATTCGCATCGCTTCGGGCACACTTTCTTGAACAGCCCTTAGCAATTTTTCGCCATCCATTTCGGGCATGCGTTTATCGCAAACAACAATGGAGGGCCTTTGTTCTTTAATTATCTGAAGTGCTCTTATTGGAGATGATTCAAAAACAAAGCTCCATTCACTCGTATACCCTCGCAAGCTTCTCCTTAACGCCCTTAGAGTACTTGCTTCATCATCAATAAATACAACGGTTCCCTGTTTCATAATCAGATTGCTCTCGAAGTTTCGATTATCTGGCTATCAGAGCTATCCATGAGTAGCTCAATCTGTTTCAGCAGATCAGAATTGGCATAAGGCTTCGACAGATAGCAATCCGCTCCATGCTTCACAGCCCGTTCTAATTCAGCTTCAGATGTTCCTGAGATGACTAAAATACGTGTAGATATGAGATGGTCTGAATGTCTAACGTAACTAATAACATCCTCACCATTTAACCCCGGCATATTAAGATCAAGGGTCATAATGGCTGGTTTTAACTGCGTTAATAATGACCCTGCTTCAAAGCCATTGACTGCGATTTGTGTCTCATATCCAGCCCCTCTTAAAACCCGCTGTATCGCTCTAGCTGCCGCCGGCTCATCATCAACAATCAGAATTAAATTATCACCAGGCGCAGCCAGTTCCTCTGGTAACGGAATATCGTGAGCTTTAAGGAAGTTTATTAAATTATCTTCCGATACACGGTTATTGCCTCGACCTGGCAACTTAAACCCTTTCAATTCACCTTTTTCTATCCAACGGATCACCGTGCGCAAACTTACACCGCAGATTTGTGCGACATCACCTGATGTATAAGTTTTCATAACTCAACCTTCCTAACGACTTTTCTCTTAATTAAAAGTAGTCATGGATTTCTCATTTGTCACAAAAGTCATATAAAAAAGTACGTCTAAATTGCAAAATCAAAGCGTTAACTAATAGAGAAGAGGACATTTATGCCAGATACCATAAAATAGTCTATATTGAAGATCATAACTTTTTTCTGCGAAATGAAGGTGGCTTGTAATGAAAGGGGTTGTTTTCAATATTCTCGAAGAGATGGTGATCGATCAATGCGGCCTAGAACAGTGGAATAATATTCTAGATAAATTATCCCTTGATGGGGTATATACCTCTGGGCAGACCTATCCAGATGATGAGCTCTTTGCTCTGGTTGCTGAAATTTCTGAACAAACAGGTATAGAAGTCGGTACATTAGTCGGCGCATTTGGTGAATTTCTATTTGATAGCTTAGCCCGCCGCTATCCGGTTTTTATTGAGCAACAACCTGACCTCTGTAGTTTCCTTGAAAGCGTAGATAGCGTTATCCACTTAGAAGTTAAAAAACTATTTGAAAACCCTTCCTTACCCCGTTTTGAATATGAGAAATTGGAAAATGGTGCGCTGCTTATGCGCTATAGCTCTCCAAGGAAATTATGCATATTAGCTGAGGGATTAATTAGAGGTGCAGCTACAAAATATGAGACACCGATCTCTATAACACACGATGTTTGCTGCCATAAAGGCGATCCCCATTGCGACATAATCGTTGAGTTTCACAAATGACCGATACCTCTAACCCTTATAAACAAGCATACGAACGGGAACGCAAAGCTCGACTTGAAGCTGAACACTTACTTGAAGAAAAGTCTCGCGAGCTTTACCAAAAAAATCAGAACTTAGAACAAAGCTACGAACAACTCCAAAAGCAGCAAACCATGATGCTGCAAAACGAGAAGCTAGCCACATTAGGTACGTTATCTGCGGGCATAGCGCACGAAATAAACAACCCTATAGCCTTTATCAAAAGTAATGTTGAATCTCTGAAGCAGTACTTTGATGCCTACAATCTTATTCTTAATGAAATAAAACGCTTACTGCCTTCACTTCCTGCTGATCAAAAAGAGCCTTTAGAAGAGCTTCTTATATCAGAAGATATCGATTTTATTTCTGAAGATATTCCGCAACTCATGGAAGATACACAAGAAGGCTTGATACGCGTTAGAGATATTATCCAAAACTTACGAAGCTTCTCGCGCACACAAGCCAATGACCACGGTCGTTACAATCTAGTAGAAGGCATAAACAGCACTTTAAAACTGTTAAAAAGCGAATTAAAAAACTCCATCACCTTAGACATTTCGCTTGAGCCCTTGCCAAAGATCGAGTGCAACCTAAACGAACTTAATCAGGTATTTCTCAATCTCATTATGAATGCCAAACATGCCACTATAAATTCTCAGGCTCCCTGTATTTCTGTGAGATCCAAAAATGATGATCAATACGTATATATAGAAATTGGCGACAATGGTTGTGGTATATCCGAAGAAGTTCAGAAAGATATATTCACCCCTTTCTTTACCACTAAACCTGTAGGACAAGGCACAGGTATGGGGTTAGCCATTTCACATAACATCATAAAAAAACACAACGGTGAGATTCAATTACAAAGCAAAATCGATGAAGGCACTACTTTCACAATCAAACTCCCTATAAACTGAACTCACCCCCTATCTGTGACCAAAAGGACTTCCATGCTCAGCAACGCAATTATCAACATCACCAATCTTCGCTTACGTACTTTCATTGGTTTTAACCCTGAAGAGATGGAAAAACAGCAGGATGTTGTTATCAATATTGAAATTCAGTATCCAGCGAAGAAAGCCTTTGCCGATGATGATGTTGATCAAGCTCTTAATTACAAAACCATCACAAAAGAAATAATTAAGCATGTGGAAGATGGACGCTTTTTACTGCTCGAGAAACTCGTTTCTGATGTCTTAGATATATGCACAACCCACCCATGGACGGTTTATGCCAAAGTAACCATTGATAAACCACACGCCCTCAGATTTGCTGACTCAGTATCACTCTCATTAGAGTGGAAAAAGGATACATAATCAGAAAACTATACTTAGGATGTACAAAAAACCGTCTTTTCCACTACTTAGTATTGAAAAATTCTCAATTAATTGGGATCGGTCATTTCTTGAGTTTTAGTTAATCCCGTCTAATCTTCTGAGAGTCCACCCTAACAAGGTAGTAAACAACTCAGGGAGAGAAGTAGATGGATATCAATCGGTTTAATCAACTTATTCGTCAGGCAGTTAACGATAACAATGCAGCTGCTTGGCATTCCGCAGCAGATCACCGTGCTTTTTGTGAAAAACTCTTAGGTTCATTTGAAGCTCATGAGGTAGTGAAAAATATCCTTATTGATGTCGTCGACGAATTACTACAACGTAAAGCCGAAGATAAATTTTGTACCTATGCCATCGGCGACGGCGTAACCATTTTAGAAAGCGGTCATTGCTTACCAGCAACTGTCATCAAGCAAACTAATAATAGTGAAGATCTAACTGTCCAATTAGATAAGGTTTTTACCGATGGCCATTTTGAAAAAGATAGAAGTGGCGAGGTGATTGAATTTCATCGCTCTCATGATCGAGTGTATGTGCATATAGAGGGGCGTACACTTAGCCGCCTAGTTGCCGGTCGAAAATTTGTAGACTATTCGCCAGAACATCTTAAAGAAGAGATGGAAAGGCTAACCTCAAACAAGCAGCTTGCCTGTTAATAAGTTAACGCTTCCATTCAAAAAGATAAGCAAGCTCAGTATGAGCTTGCTTAATTAATTATTCACCCTCATATAGATGCTCTAGTTTTGGCAGAGGGCATCCCATTATGGCCGCAATTGTCGTTATCAACTCGCGTTCAGTCGTTGTAAGCTTGCCATCATGCTCAATGCATCGACACAGACCAATTAGTAAACGTCTCTGCAGCAAAGGGTACGCAAGCCCCAGTACATTTACCGCTTTGATAAACACCTGAACATCACAATCGTCAGCCGGTAAAAGGTGGATATTATAAAGAGAAACCGCACCTGCACCTCGATTAAATGCCCTTTCCGCAGTTTCTTCATCTTCATGACCAAAACGAGCCACAACAGATAAAATTTGCGCATATTGATCACCGATCTGACCTGGCGCTTTATAGCGCGGAGCGCTCTTAAGCTCTGGCTCATATTCTCCAGCAAGGTAATGCTGAACCAACTGGAATAGACACCATTCAAATAGATCAGTTTTCTTATCCGCTCTAATCAACTGCATTAATAGGCGTTTAAACTGCTTATACTGTTCCGCTGACATACACTTCAGTGCGGGAAGTAATAACTCGATCAGAGGTAAACGACAATGCTCTTGAAGATTATCTACTGACTGAGTCGTTTTAAGTACTTCCTGCTCTAAGCCCTGAAACTCAGTTGCCTTAATCATCTCCAGCTGTTTCTGACGTAGCTCACCTTCACTATGAAGCAGTAAAGAACAACAAATAGACATTGCACCTAAGGATTCTTTAGCCTGTTCACACAAACATTCAGGGATTTGATCTATTTTCTCTCGCGCGGCACTCAAACTATTATCTGTTAGAGCACTGTCTCCAAACCCCGTCAAAACCGCTGTACCTATCGCGGTAGCCTCTTGCATCCTCTGACGTTTCTCATCGTTTATCTGCTGTTCTTCTGCAAGCTTTCGCTCTCGGGTTTCCTTACCACGATAAAGAAAGTTGCCATCCCAATGTGGATCAACACGCAGAATACGATCAACAATCGGTGGGTGCGTTGCAAATAGACTGGAAAGGCTAGAGATCGCCTGACCAAAAAACAGATGACTAACTTCGCTACGATGAGCGTTGTTGATCTCACTACCCGGCGAATATCCACCAATCAGTTTTAGTGCATTCGAAATGCCATCAGGATTACGGGTAAACTGCACTGCACTGGCATCTGCCAGAAATTCCCGCTGTCGACTGACAGCAGATTTGATTAGCTTTCCAAAAAAGATCCCTAGCCAACCAACGATCATCAAACCAAAACCTAGAAGTGCCACACGACCATCAGAACGACGATCACTACCTCCACGTGCAAATAGTTCGCCAACTTGACCAATAAACACAATGCCATGCAGCAGAGAGATCAAACGCAGATTTAAGCGCATATCACCATTCAGAATATGACTGAATTCATGCGCAATAACGCCCTGCAGCTCATCTCTTTTAAAGTGCTCGATAGAACCTTGGGTGACACCAATAACTGCATCAGCAGGTGTATTGCCTGCAGCAAAGGCATTTATACCCATTTCATGCGCCATGAGGTATACCGGCGGGACAGGCATCCCTGAAGCCAATGCCATCTCCTCGACGACATTAAGTACCAAACGCTCATTCGGCTCTTCGCTATCTGGTAGTATGCGTACGCCACCTAATGACTCAGCCACCGCTTTACCACCAGAGGATAGTTGCCACCATTTGTACAAAATAGCGCACCCAACCACTCCGCCAACAGCTAAACTTATCAGCCCAAAGCTTCGCCAAGAAAATATACCTAGGCTTCCAAAGAGGGATGTATCGTACGCTGGTACTAGATTGGCTGTATTACTCGATAGAAAATGAAAAGCCAGACCCACCAAAAGATTGGTAATGAGGATTAAGCTAAATACAGCTAGGCAGAAAAGAAAGACAAGCCAGCCGGTATTACGTCTGGCTTTGTCCTGTTGCTCAAAAAAATTCATGAATCAGCAACCTCGCAAGTTGTTAAAAACTTACTTTTGGAGCTGCTTGAATCTGTTCGCTGTCATCAAACTCAAGCAAAGTAGCATCTTGAGAGTGACCAAACATATTTGCGAAGAAAACGGGTGGGAAAGATTGACGGTAAGTGTTGTATTCAGTCACCGAATCATTAAACGCTTGGCGAGCAAAAGCGACACGGTTTTCGGTGGATGATAGTTCCTCCGACAGTTGCATCATATTTTCATTGGCTTTTAGGTCTGGGTAATCTTCCATGACAAAGTTCAACTTACCCAAAGCCGACTGCAGCTGATTCTCAGCACCTGACAACTGTTGTAACGAGTCTGCACTATGTACAGACGCTGCACCTTTTAACAAAGCGGACGCTTCATTGCGCGCCTGAATGACCGCTTCAAGCGTTTCGCGCTCATGCTTCATATAGCCTTGAGCGACTTCCACTAAGTTAGGAATAAGATCGTAACGGCGCTTTAGTTGCACCTCGATTTGTGAAAAGCCGTTTTCATAACGGTTTTTCAACTTCACTAAGCTATTGTAGATGCTGATCACATAAAAAACTGCTGCCGCAATTATCACCAGAAAGATAATTGTACCTATTTCCATTGCCCTACTCCTTGGATTATTTGATTTGACTATAAAACAGATTCAAACAGCAGTGTAGCCATACCCCGCTGTTTATTGACCATTTTGCATAGGAAGGATCAGCAGAAAAAGTATAAATTGTTATTTCCCTTGGTTTCTCCTTTCAGTGATTACTTCACCGGCCACTCCCCAGTTATCAGTATTCACTTCGTCAATCACTACAACGGTTGTTGCTGGGTTTTTATTCAAAACATCCACAAGGAGTTGAGTAGCTCCCTCAATAAGCTGCTTTTTCTGATCAGCAGTAACACCCTCATCGGTAATTTTGATATTAACGTACGGCATAATAAGCTCCTTTAATTAAGTACTGGGAGATTATCTCTCTGATATATTTAACACTAATAGTTTATAGAGAATGTTCCGTTCACCATTTTAGATCAGAGCATTTAACACTTAGGCAGAAGCAAAGATGGCAAATTTTATTTATGTAATGGACCCAATGTGTAGCTGGTGCTGGGCATTTTCACCTGTAATTTCCCACTTAAAGGACAAGTACCCAGAGCTACAATGGCAATTACTGATGGGGGGGCTAGCCCCTGACTCTGATGTGCCTATGCCTGAAGCGATGCAACAAAAACTGATCTCAATTTGGCAGCATATAGAAGTACACACTGGAACCAAATTTAATTTCGATTTCTGGCGCAAAAACACGCCTAGACGTAGTACTTATCCAGCTTGTCGCGCAGTGATCGCCGTCGAATACCTAGCTCCTGATAGTGCTTTTGAAATGATAGGAGCCATTCAACAAGCATATTACCAAAAGGCATTGAACCCTTCAGGCATAGAAGTACTTACTAACCTTGCTGGAAAGATTGGAGTTGATAAAGACAGATTCAGCTCATTAATAACTAGCCCAGAAATCCAAACCGAACTAGAACAACAAATTCAGCAGAGCCACGCTTTGGGCGCCCAAGGGTTTCCTTCGCTATTTGTTGCAACAGAAACCGGAGCACATGCCATTAGTTATGGATATTGTGGAATCGAGGAAGTAACGAGAAGAATTGAAGCGATTTTAGGAAGGTAAAAAATAAGAAAGGTAAATACAACGGGGTTACCAGAACAGCAACCCCGTTGGAATGAGCTTAGTCTCTTACAACAGAAACATCTTCCGCCTGAAGACCTTTATCACTCTCACGTACATGAAAGCGTACCTTTTGACCTTCTGCCAAAGATCGGTGACCACGACCACGAATATTACGGAAGTGAACAAATACGTCATCGTCTTCACCACGGGTGATAAAGCCGAAACCTTTAGACACGTTAAACCACTTAACGGTGCCCTGCTCACGGTCATCGTTTTCGTCGATATACTCTTCTTCTGCACCATTGACTACAGAAGCACCTGCTTCAGCATTGTTACCAGACGCTGCAAAGAAAGAAGCAGCAAAAGTCACTACAAACACAACTGCCACAGCAGCAATATTAGATAACTCTACCTCAACACCTGCTACCGAACCTAAAAGAACTGGCACTAAAACGGCCGCGATAGCACTCACAATCAGACTACGAATCACTGATTAACCCTCATTGTATTATATTGTAATTTATCACATGAATAGCACTTGTACTGGCAGAATAATAATTATCCCTACCAAACAGAGAGGTATATCGAATTTTGTGATTTTTTTCAACAGCTTATATTGTTAATCCCCTAAATAAGCCACATTCGTTTAATATCTGAGTCTGATAAACTATGCTAAATCTCATTAACAAGCATGGCTTGGGTCCATTCAATGAACGATCAAGAACGCATTACAGAGTTAGAAACCCGCGTGGCATTTCAAGAAGATACTCTGGATAAATTGAACAACATGGTTGCATCTCAGGAGATTGAACTAGAGCGGTTAAAGCGTATGCTCAAGATCATGAACCAGCAGTTGAAAAACCTAACGGTGGACGGAGTTGCTGGTGCTGGCGAAAACGAGCCACCCCCTCCACATTATTGAGGCAAAAGGGAAATATGCTGTCGTTGTTACAAAGTGGTTTACATTATTTAGGTCGACAATTCATCAGTATCGTTACCCGTCCTCGCGTGGTGAACCCTGAGCTGTTGCAGGCAAACTCTACTCGTAATACTTATTACATTCTGGAAAGCGACCGCTTAAGCCACCAGCTTCTGTTAAAAAACGTGCTGCAAAAACAAGGTATCTCTTTTATACAGCAACAACTTCTTTTTGCTGATTCCGAAGGCAAAAGCCCGCTTAAAGAAGATTTAACAGAAATTGTTGCAACACAGCAGAGTAACCCTAAGCTAAATATTCAGATTATCCCTGTCTCTATTTTTCATGGCCGTCGACCAAACAGAGAAAAATCTTGGCTTAATCTGCTCTGTACTGAAACATGGCATAAAGCAGGCCCTTTAGGCAGCTTTATGCAGCTCCTTATCAATGGCCGCCAAACCCTAGTTTCTGTGGATAAACCACTAGACCTGCAACAGTTGATAGTTAAAGAAGACAATGTTGAGTCCATCGCGCGAAAAACAGCGAGGGTCCTTCGTACGCACTTCAGTATTCTTCGAGCATCAATCATTGGTCCAGACCTTTCTCATCGCCGAACATTGATCTCTTTAGTTCTGAGGCACCCCAATGTACAAAAGGCTATAGATCTGCAAGCAGCTGAGAGAAATACCAGTCGTCATAGAATCGAAAGGCACTGTTTTAAAACCCTTGATAAAATCGCGGCGAACTACAGCCCAACAACAATTAGACTCTTAGACCCCATTCTTAACTGGGTATGGAAACGCCTCTACAACGGGGTAAAAATTCATAACACGGCAGAAGTTCAAGAGATTTCCAAAACCCATCAGATTATCTATCTACCCTGCCATCGCAGTCACATGGACTATCTGTTGTTATCTTGGGCTCTATATCGCCATGGTTTAATGATTCCCCATGTGGCGGCAGGTGAAAACCTCAACATCCCGATTGTCGGCCCCATTTTAAAACGCGGCGGCGCGATCTTTATGCGTCGTAAATTCCATGGTGATCCGCTTTACGCCTGCTTATATAAAACCTACTTAGAGCAGATGAGCCATAGAGGCCACGCCTTAGAATACTTTATTGAAGGTGGACGCAGTCGCACCGGTCGATTACTGCCAGCTAAAACCGGCCTCCTCTCTATGAGTATCGATTCTTTCCGTGAAGGTAGTCCCAAGCCCGTTGCTCTTATACCAGTCTGGATTGGTTATGATCGTCTAGTCGAAAGCCGCAGCTACCAAAAAGAGTTAGCCGGGGCCAAGAAAAAGCGAGAGTCATTTACTGAATTTTTCTCATCGCTAAAAATCCTAAGACAGAAGTTTGGTGAGACACTGCTCAGTTTCGGTAAACCTATACCTTTGGAAGAGCACTCTGATTCTAGCCTTTCCCTAGAAGAAGATGTCACTAATATCTCTCAGCAAGTGATGTGCAATATCAACCAAGCAGCTGGTGTTACCAAAAGCAGCTTGTTGGCTACCTGTTTACTGAGCGGTAGTCAGCTGCAATCCGTTGCAGAACTTAGTGATAAAAGCACGCGTTTGCTCAATCTTCTAACACAACTCTATCCAAACACAGCTCTACTGCCGGACGGAAAACCTTCTGATTGGATACAAAGCGCCCACAATATGAGGCAGCTAGAAACCAAGCTAAATCTGGTAGAGATCAATCAGGCTCAAGCACAAGAGATGAGCTTTTACCGTAATAACATTCAACATATGTTAGTGCTGCCCAGCATGTACTTGCTACTTGCTCACCGCTTGGAGTCACCACGCGCGCAAAATATCAATCGAACTATTCGTATGCTCTATCCATTTTTACAGGCCGAACTGTTTTTGCCTTACAAAATGGAAGAGCTCACCGATCAATTGAAACAGATTCGAGAGGGACTACTAGAACAAAACCTACTTGAAGAGTCCGAGCCGCAGGTGTGGAAAACCACCTCTAACGCGCTGGTTAACACGCTTATACTCAACGCTGAGCCGATTCTTCTGCGTTACTATATTTTGCTTCGAGTACTCACGCGATATGAAGAGATTAGCCGCGACGACCTTATCCATAGCAGTCAGCAGATTGCAGAGAAGATCCACTTAGAATATGGCTACAGCACACCTGAATATAAGGATGAGCAAGTCTTAAAATCCTTTATCAAACAGCTGCGTAATTTGGACTTTATTCGGGAAGATAACGCTAGGGTCAGAGCAAATTTTGATAGCGAAAGTTTGTTTAAACAAGCGAACAAAATTCTTCGTCCACATATGATCTCACTGATCGATCATAAACTTAGAGAGCGCTAACCTAAGCCAGTCGCTTATAATGACTGGCTAAGCCTCAAGCTTTTTCAGAGGATAGATATCATAGCGGCTGGATTTACCTTGGAACTGCAAAGAAGGTTTTCGATCAGCCAAAAAGGGAGCTTTGCGCGGACGTTTAACCACAACGCGATTTTCGGCTATCGCTAATGCCGCATCCAATAACTGATCTGCATCCAGATCGTCCCCTACTACTGGGCGAAACGCGCGCATCTCTTTTTTCACTAACGCGCTCTTATCGTTGTGGGGAAACATAGGATCGAGATAGACCACTTGAAAAGTTGTGCCTTGCTCAGCCTGTGCCTGCATCCACTCAATACTATTCGCATTATAAAGCTGCATACGTTCGACAATATCAGCCACCTCACTCTGTTCAGCACGGTTTAAACCGTCCTCTAAGAGCGCATGAACAATTGGCGATCGCTCTAACAAAGTCATATCGCAACCCAAGGTTGCCAATACAAAGGCATCTTTACCTAAACCTGCTGTAGCATCCAGTACTTGTGGCGTTATACCGCCTTTAATACCAACGGCTTTCGCAATCATCTGACCTTTACCACCACCAAACTGACGTCGGTGAGCAACCGCACCTGAAACAAAATCAGCGTAAGTTGGACCTGGTGCTTTTTTGCCACAAGGCTGTAGCCTTAAACCTTGCTCAGAAAGTTGTAATTCTAAAGAGAAGTCATGAGCTTGATCAGGTGATTTGATTGGTAACTGTAATCTAGCGGCAAACTGTTCTGCTTGTTCAGCAAAATCAGCATGCATTGGAACAACAACTATATCTGTAAGGGCTGGATTAGACATTAAAAAACCGAAAAACCTTAAGCGGTAGTAAACCAGATAACTAAAAGGAAGGTACCCAGAATCATACGGTATACAACAAATGGCTGCATCCCAATACGGTCTAACCATTTTAGGAAGAAGTGGATACAGCTGAATGCACTAATGCCCGCAATCAAAGTACCTAGAGCAACCATTAGCCAAGGAGCGCTCTCACCTTGAGCGTAGAGATCTAAACCCTTAACAAGACCAGCCCCTAGAATGATTGGTACAGAGAGCAGAAAAGAGTAGCGCGCAGCAGCCTGCCTTTCTAAACCAAGCATTAAGGCCGCAGAGATCGTGATACCACTCCGAGATGTACCCGGAATTAGCGCTAGTGCTTGAGCACAACCAATCACAAGCGCATCTTTAACTTTCAACGATTCGATCTGGCGAGTCTCAACCCTAAACAGATCAGCCCAGCACAATAACGCACCAAAGATCAGCGTAGTTCCCGCAATAACCAACATTGAACGTAAATTTTGATCAATAAAATCATTAAGAAATACACCAACAAACATTGCAGGTAATGTGGCAAGTATAACCAACCAAGCTAAACGGGAGTCTGGTGAGTGACTGCCTGATATGCTGCGAGTCCAAGCACAAAACATCTGCTTTAAATCTTGGCGAAAATACGCCACAACCGCGAATAAAGTCCCAACATGCACACCGACATCAAACGCCAATCCTTGATCAGGCCAACCCATCAGTTGTGAAGGTAATATTAGGTGAGCTGAGCTACTGATCGGTAAAAACTCTGTTAGCCCCTGAAGTAGAGCTAGAATAATTACCTGAAAAAAGTCCATCTATTGCTGATCCTTTTTCTTCCACGCAACTTCATCACGGAGGTACACAGGCAATGCCTTATCTGCCGCAACCGCTTTTCCTTGCGTCCAATCTTGTTCGGCTAGTTTAAGCATGTAAGCTGCGGAGGGATAATAAAGCTCTTCGCTCACAGAAATGGCGTTCTGCGTGTCTGAACTCATATCTTCAAGATAACGCCAGCCACTGCCCACTGCAAAATAAGAACCCTCACTTAGGCTCAGTTCCGCAGGTGCACATACTTTTTCATCTAAAAGTGTTGTCAGCTCACCTGATTCGATTTGGTAGCTCGCCACATAGATCTCATTCATACGAGCATCTAAAGCTGCCACAACGGACGAAACTTGTTCTTTATCAGAAGCCGCTAAAGCAAGCGCAGCCAGAGTAGATACCGGCAGTACAGGTAGATCAGCAGCGTAAGCTAAGCCTTGAGTCACACCGGTGGCAATTCGAATACCTGCAAACGAACCTGGACCACGTCCAAACGCAATCGCATCGAGGTCGGTTACAGCTAACTGTGCATTTGCCAACATCTCCTGCACCATCGGTAGAAGCTGCTGAGTATGCTGACGAGGAATGACCCGAAAATCTTCCTGAATTTCACCGTTAAGACTCAAAGCTACAGAACAAGCATCAGTAGAAGTATCAAGCGCTAAAATTTTGGACATTAATCAGATCACTTTGGAATTTAAAATTTACCTTTAAAGAGAAACGGCTATATCCAGCCATTACATCTCTATTTTAGGGCGCAATTCTACCTGCAAGGTGGCTTTATTGCATCTAAATAAGCTCTTCACCCCAACGAGGTAGCAGGCTTTGCTCTATCCCTAATTGATTAAGAATTCGCGCGACCACAAAATCGATCATATCTTCCACCGTTTCTGGGCGGTTATAAAACCCTGGACTCGCTGGAATCATAACTGCCCCCATTCGGGTCAGCTTTAGCATATGCTCTAAGTGTATTTCAGAATAAGGGGCTTCTCGTGGCACTAAAATAAGCTGACGACGCTCTTTTAAAGCCACATCTGCGGCTCGTTCAATCAAGTTATTACTGGCGCCCGTAGCAATCGCAGACAAACTTCCTGTACTGCAGGGGCATACGACCATCCGACTCGGCGCACCGGAACCAGAAGCCACAGGCGCCATCCACTGCTCACGCCCAAACACCTTCAATTGTCCATCTTTGGCTGAGTACAAATTAGCAAGATAAGATTCTTGATCAGAGGGCGTACCCGGTAATTTCAAATCTGTTTCTGTATTAATCACAACTTGAGCAGCACGTGAGATCATGACGAAAACTTGCAGACCTTCAGCCAATAAACATTGCAAAAGCCTTAAGCCATACTGTGCACCAGAAGCACCTGTGATAGCTAAAGTAATTTTCTCTTGCTCAGTAGTACTCATAAATCTTAAAACCTA
Source organism: Neptuniibacter sp. QD29_5 (assembly GCF_047778125.1). Classification (GTDB taxonomy): domain Bacteria; phylum Pseudomonadota; class Gammaproteobacteria; order Pseudomonadales; family Balneatricaceae; genus Neptuniibacter. Next base: position 895,496 of record NZ_CP180556.1, on the reverse strand, counting down.
ACTTGAATAACTAACCTTCAAAACGCTCACGCAATTTTGCCAATAAGCGCTGATGAATACCTTCGAAGCCACCATTACTCATAATGACAATATGTGTATCTGGTTCTAGCGTCGGTACCAATTCATCAATAAGTGTTTGTGTTTGCGAAAATACCTGCGCCGGCACTTGACCCTGTTCTACGACTTTATCAAGGGACCAGTTCAAACCTTCCGGCTGATACCAGCATACTTGGTCTGCCAACTCGACCGACTCAGCCAACCAAGATTGATGTGTACCTAAGCGCATCGTATTTGAGCGAGGCTCAACCACTGCTACTATTTTAGCATCTCCAACCTGGGCCCTGATGCCCTCTAAAGTGGTACTGATCGCGGTCGGGTGATGCGCAAAGTCATCATAAACAGAGATTCCTGAAACGGTATCTAGCAGCTCCATACGACGTTTGACTCCAGCAAATGCATTTAACGCTTCCACAGCATGATGAGGCTGTACGCCTACGTTTCTCGCCGCAGCAATAGCAACTAAACCATTGTTAACGTTGTGGCGGCCGGTCATCTGCCAAGTCACAGTACCCTGCAATTTTCCTTGGTGGAGCACTTCAAACTGACTACCGTCCTCACTTAGTAATTTCGCCTGCCACTCACTGTTATCAGACTCTAAGCTGGTTCTGGAAACCTCGGTCCAACAGCCCATTTCAATAACGTCTTCTAACGCACTCTCCCCTTGCGGAAGAATAATCTGACCATTTTCAGGGACGATTCTTACGACATGATGAAATTGCCTTTGTATCGCAGCCAAATCAGGGAATATGTCAGCATGATCGTACTCCAAATTATTCATAATCAGAGTACGTGGGTGGTAGTGAACAAACTTAGAACGCTTATCAAAGAAGGCGGTATCGTACTCGTCTGCTTCAATGACAAAGAAAGGGGAATCACCTACACGAGCCGAAACACCAAAGTCCAGCGGCACACCACCAATCAGGAAACCCGGCTTCATATCAGCATGATCTAAGATCCAAGCCAGCATGGTAGAGGTCGTGGTTTTACCATGAGTACCTGAAACTGCTAACACCCATTTATCTTGAAGAAGATGCTCCGATAACCATTGCGGACCGGAGGTATATTTCAGCCCTTTATTGAGGACATATTCCACTGCGGGGTTACCACGAGACATGGCATTACCGACGACGACCAGATCCGGCTCGGGTGTAAATTGTGAAGGATCAAAACCCTGAATCAGTTCAATACCTTGAGATTCAAGCTGGGTACTCATGGGTGGGTACACATTTTGATCGGAACCCGTCACTTTATGCCCTAGCTGTTTAGCCAATATTGCCAGCGATCCCATAAAGGTTCCGCAAATACCTAGAATATGAATATGCACCCGTACACTCCCTCAAAAAAGCGACCGTCATCATAGCAGTTTTAACAACCGCCCTAACAGCCAAATTGCCCGTTTTGACTCTCAGATAGCAACCCGCATACACGTCAATTTTTAAGATTGCGTAAAAATCCCTATTCCTTCGCCAAAATACTGAGCATTTCTTAACCTAAAACCCTCAACACCCCATGCATTTCATCAAAGTTTCACGTAAAATTCCCAGCCAACTTTCCAACCACTCTATTTGAGAGAAAATACAAGAATGCTTCTGCTGAGCCAGTTCCTGAAACAACAGGAAACCGAAGACAAATTAGTTGATTTGATTGGCACCTTAATGCTTGCCTGTAAAGAAGTTGCGATCCAACTTCGTGAAGGTGAATTAGCTGGAGTTTTGGGATCCACAGACAACACCAACGTCCAGGGTGAAACCCAGAAAAAGATGGACGTGATCGCAAACGATCTTCTGAAAAAATTCTTACTAGATAACCCTCTAGTCGCAGGCTTGGCATCTGAGGAAGAAGACCACCCTGTAGCCGGTAATCCTGAAGGCAAATACCTAGTGATTTTTGATCCGCTAGATGGCTCTTCAAATATCGACATCAACGTTTCAGTAGGCACTATTTTCTCCATCCTAGAATTACCAGAAGGCATGGATCCAAGCTCTGACGAAGCTTACCTTCAGACAGGCCGCAAGCAGATTGCAGCAGGCTATGTGCTATATGGTCAGTCCTCTATTCTTGCTCTGACAACGGGTAACGGCGTGAACTTCTTCACCCTGGCTCACACAGGTGATTTCATCCTGACTCGCGAAAAAGTGACTATCCCTGCAGACACTAAAGAGTTTGCGATCAATATGTCGAACCACCGCTTCTGGGAAGAAGAGATGCGCAACTATGTTGGCGACCTTCTAGAAGGTTCAGAAGGTGTACGCGGTAAAAACTTCAACATGCGTTGGATTGCCTCTATGGTTGCTGAAGTTCACCGAGTACTTACACGTGGTGGTATTTTCTGCTACCCATGGGATAGCCGTGATGTAACTAAGCCTGGCAAACTTCGCCTAATGTACGAAGGCAACCCAATGAGCATGCTGATTGAGCAGGCTGACGGCATTTCCAGCACTTGCTACAAAAACATCATGGATTTAGAGCCTACTCATATTCACCAGCGTAGCGGTGTAGCACTTGGTTCTAAAAATGAAGTAGAGACTCTGCTGTCGTACCACGTTGAATCTGGTGACGGTCAAGCAGCTAAACTCAATACTTAAAGTTATACGTTTCAGCTTTAAGTAGTATTCATAACCGCTAAAGTCTGGGACATAATCCCCAGACTTTAGATGTAACCTTTTCAAAACTACTTACAGGAAGACAAACATGGGCTTCGCACAAGTACCAGCAGGTAAAGATCTGCCAAACGATCTGTACGTAATCATCGAAATTCCGGCAGAAAGCTCTCCGGTTAAATACGAGATCGAGAAAGAAGAAGACGCGATCTTCGTTGACCGTTTCATGGCTGCACCAATGTTCTACCCAGCTAACTACGGTTATATCAACAACACACTAGCTGACGATGGCGACGCACTAGACGTACTAGTTCTGACTCCTTACCCAGTAATCGCTGGTTCTGTTATCCGTTGCCGCCCAGTAGGCGTTCTAAACATGACAGACGAAGCTGGTGAAGACGCTAAGCTAGTTGCTGTACCACACGACAAGCTAACTAAAGCTTACCGTGATGTGAACGACATTGAAGATCTTCCACAGCTAGAACTTGACCGCATCAAGCACTTCTTCGAAAACTACAAAGGTCTAGAAGAAGGCAAGTGGGTTAAAGTTGAAGGTTGGGGCAACGCAGCAGCAGCTAAAGAAGCTATCGTTGCTGGTGTTAAGGCGTACGAAGAAGCGAAATAAGTTTCTTTTTGCCAATCTTATTCAAAAAACCCCGCCTTGCGGGGTTTTTTTATTACATAAAATTCCCTCTCTCATAGCCTTTCAGCTTTTCGCAAGCCAAAAAAAATATATACTAAGCACAGCTGTCTCAGGAAATTTATAAACATAGAGGTGAAAAATGACACTTCGAAAGACACTTATTACTGCTTTCGCCATCCTGATCTCCAACAGCGCTTTCGCCGATCAGAGCCGTGAGCTGGTACAAAATTACCTCAACTCTTTTGGCAGCCGTGATGCTCAAGGGATTTTTAATCTAATTAACTGGGAAGGTGTCGACAAGGAGTCTCGTCGCTCATTACAGAAATATATCAAGTCTGGTTTTAAGGGCCGTCAGATTCGTCGCATTTACATTGAACCTGTTGCAGAGGGAACAAACCCAAGCTATGTCCAAGACGGCAAAACTTATGAGCTAAATTTAAAACCCTCTGGTCAGCTTAACATTGTCTTCATCGACAATAAAAATAAGCGCTCCACCACAAAGATGTATGTAGGTGAGCACAAAGGATCATTACTTATTGGTAGCGCTATCGTTGCACCAGAAGAGCTTGCTTGTAACGCACCAAATAAAGAAGAACAAGTCTGCTAAAGCATCCTTTAAGCATAAAAAAAGCTGCATTCATGCAGCTTTTTTTATGCCTTACCTAAACGCTTTTTAGTGAGCTAATTCTTCAAACAAAGTGACAAATTCCTGAGTCAATTTGTGCTTAGGTGCAAAATGGATTAACGGACAAGTATCGTCGTGAGACTCGCGCATTTTAACGGATGAAGAGATTTTGGTTTCTAATACAGGTAGATCGTCATCCAGCAATTCACCGACAATACGTTTAGGCAAACTAGCACGGGGCTGATACTGGTTTACCACGATCCCTTCAACTTCCAACTTATCATTATGATCTTCACGAGTTTCATGCACATTCGCCAACAAACTATATAAAGCCTGACGAGCAAATTCATCACAATCAAAAGGAATCAAACAACGATCGGAAGCGACTAATGCTGATAAGGTATAAAAATTAAATGCAGGCGGCGTATCGATGTAAACCACATCGTAATCATCTGCCAACTTATCTAGAGCATCACGTAATTTATAGATCTTGTGCTTAGACTCTAGCTTGGACTGAAGATCACCCAACTCTGCATTAGCTGGCATCAGACTTAAATTTTCATAGGACGTCTTATGAATAAAATATTCTGGTCCTTCCGGCTTCAATTGAAAAGTGAGTGTTTGTTCGAAGAAGTCTCGAATATCTGGCGTAACCTCTTGATAATCTTCGCCTAAAAGGTAATGACTAGAGTTACACTGGGGATCCAAATCAATAACCAAAGTACGCTTACCACGTGCCGCACTGATTGCCGCTAGGTTAATTGCGATGCTAGATTTACCAACGCCGCCCTTCTGGTTAAATACAACCCGTCTAATCATTATCAGAATCCTTCACTTGCTGCCGTTTGTTTAAAACACAACTTCCACATTGCAATATCCACAATATTGAAGGCAACGTCAATAAACTTGTAGCTAAAAACCTTAAACTATAGCCCAAAGAACGAACATTAGAAAAACAAGATACACCAAAGCAGCAAAAATTCATTTTATATTGATGTTTCGTAGGGATTTAGAAGGCATTTTCGGCAAAAATGAAGCAAAACAGCAAAAACTTGCATAGATGTAGACAAGATAAAGAGACTACGGCAAACTATGGGCTCAATCGTGAAAAATAGCCCACTTTCTGGAAACTAGTCATGGCAAAGATCCTGCTGCTAAACGGCCCTAATCTCAACCTTCTTGGGAAGCGTGAGCCTGAAGTATATGGATCAGACACACTGGATGATATTTGCCAAAATTTGGCTGAACAAGCCAAAAAGAGTGGGCACGAGTTGGTTCATTGCCAAAGCAACCGCGAATACGTACTGATCGAACGCATTCATGCAGCTCAGGACGAAGGTGTTGCTTACATAATTATAAATCCCGCTGCTTTTACTCACACGAGCGTTGCCCTTCGCGATGCATTATTGGGCGTAAGTATTCCTTTTATCGAGGTCCACTTATCTAACGTCCACGCTCGTGAAACCTTCCGTCATCATTCTTATCTCTCAGATGTAGCTGATGGCGTAATTTGTGGTTTAGGTGCGCAGGGATATGAATTTGCTTTGCAATCTGCTGTTCGAAAGATTGCCGAATAATAAACAATATACTGATAGTTTAGAGAGATATAAGTCAGAATGGACATTCGTAAAGTCAAGAAGCTGATTGAATTGTTGGAAGAATCCAACATTAACGAAATCGAAATTAAAGAAGGTGAAGAGTCCGTACGCATCAGCCGTGGCTCTAGCGTAGTTGCTGCCCCTGTTGCAGCACCTGTTGCTGTTCCAGCGCCTGCTCCAGCTGCAGCACCTGCTCCAGCAGCCGAAGCTGCACCAGAAGCACCTCAAACTTCAGGTCACGTTGTTAAGTCTCCAATGGTTGGTACGTTCTACACTGCACCATCCCCAAGCTCTCCAGCATTTGCTGAAGTAGGTCAAACTGTTAAAGTTGGCGACGTAATCTGCATCGTTGAAGCGATGAAAATGATGAACCAAATTGAAGCTGATAAAGCAGGCGTAATCGAAGCTATCCTAGTTGAAGATGGCCAGCCTGTTGAATACGACCAGCCTCTGGTTACTATCGTTTAAGCCTCTAACGCAAAAGCAAGGATCTCCATTCGATGCTCGATAAAGTAGTGATTGCGAACCGAGGCGAAATTGCGCTTCGTATCCTTCGCGCCTGCAAAGAGCTGGATATCAAAACTGTTGCTATCCACTCTCAGGCAGATCGCGATTTAATGCATGTGCGCCTAGCTGACGAAGCTGTCTGCATTGGCCCTGCTCCATCGCCTAAAAGTTACCTAAACATTCCATCAATTGTCGCTGCTGCTGAAGTAACTGACGCTGTGGGTATCCACCCTGGCTACGGTTTCCTAGCAGAAAACGCTGACTTTGCTGAACAGGTTGAGCGCTCTGGCTTTACCTTCATAGGCCCTAAAGCTGAAACTATCCGCCTAATGGGTGACAAAGTTTCCGCGATCGAAGCGATGAAAGCTGCAGGCGTACCTACAGTTCCGGGTTCAGACGGTGCACTATCTGACAACCCTGAAGAAATTCATGAGATTGCTCGCCGCATAGGCTACCCAGTGATCATCAAAGCCGCAGCTGGCGGTGGCGGTCGTGGTATGCGCGTGGTTCACTCAGAGGCATCTCTAATTAGCTCTATCCATGTTACACAATCCGAAGCAGCCGCTGCATTCGGTGACGATACTGTATACATGGAGAAGTACTTAGAAAACCCACGTCATGTGGAAGTTCAAGTACTAGCTGATGGTCAAGGTAATGCTGTGCACCTATACGATCGCGACTGCTCCATGCAGCGCCGTCACCAGAAAGTTGTAGAAGAAGCACCTGCTCCTCACCTAGATCCAGAAGCACGCGCTCAAGTACTTCAAGCTTGTGTTGATGCATGTATTGAGATCGGCTACCGCGGTGCAGGTACTTTCGAATTCTTATACGAAAACGGCGGCTTCTACTTCATCGAAATGAACACTCGTGTACAGGTAGAACACCCTGTTACTGAGATGATCACTGGCGTTGATATTGTGAAAGAGCAATTACGTATTGCGTCTGGTTACCCTCTTTCACTGAAGCAGGAAGATATTAAAGTACAGGGCCACTCTTTCGAGTGCCGAATCAATGCAGAAGATCCTAAGACCTTCCTGCCAAGTCCTGGTACTGTTAAACACTTCCACGCACCTGGTGGTAATGGCATTCGTGTAGATTCTCACCTATACAATGGCTACACAGTTCCACCTCATTACGACTCTTTGATCGCCAAGCTAATCAGCTACGGCGAAGATCGTGAGACAGCTCTTAAGCGCATGGAAATTGCGTTAGGCGAGATGCTAGTAGACGGTATTCGCAGCAATATCCCTCTGCAGCAAGATATTGTTCGTGACGCTAAATTCCAAGAAGGTGGAGTCAATATCCACTACCTTGAGAAGAAGCTAGGTCTGTAAGCGAAATCCAATCAAAAAACCCGCCTCGGCGGGTTTTTTATTCTCTAGCGCCAAAACATTCTGTTCTTATCTGCAATTATGACCGATACTATAAATTCATCTAAGCGCTTGATATGGAAGAAAACTAATGCCTTGGTTGCAGATCAAAATCAAAACCAATCCCGATCAATCTGAACCTTACGAAGATTTATTACTCAGTGCTGGCTGCGCTGCCGTCACCTTCGAAGACAGTGAAGATCAGCCTATCTTTGAGCCTGACCTTGGCACTACCCCGCTTTGGAAAAACACAACTATTACCGGCCTTTTCTCAGCGGAGCATGATCTAGAAGAGACACTAAAATATATTAAGCAAGGCCATGAACAGCTATTCCCTGAGCTCCCAGCTCCCTCTATCAAAGCAGAAATTCTCGAAGACAAGGATTGGGAAAGAGAGTGGATGGATAACTACCATCCGATGCAATTTGGGGAACGCCTATGGGTATGCCCGAGCTGGCGAGAACCACCTCAAGCAGATGCGGTTAACCTGATGCTCGATCCAGGCCTTGCATTTGGTACAGGCACACACCCGACTACCGCCTTGTGTTTAGAGTGGCTAGATCAAAATATCAGCAACACTAATTTCTTAATTGATTATGGTTGCGGCTCAGGTATTTTGGGAATTGCAGGATTGTTACTTGGTGCAAAACGAGCAATCGGCGTCGACATCGACCCTCAAGCGCTGCAAGCAACAAAAGACAACCTCGCCCGTAACCAACTAGAAGATGACTCTTTGCATGTTTACATGCCAGAAAATACGCCTTCTCAGAAAGCTGAGGTACTAGTAGCTAATATTCTAGCTGGACCATTGGTCCAACTAGCACCTACACTTGAAGCATTGGTGAGCCCTGGCGGTAAACTCTGCTTATCAGGCCTATTAAGCCCACAAGCTACAGAGATCATTAATACTTATAGTGAATGGTTTGACCTTGACCCTATCGCCGAAAAAGAGGGTTGGATTCGTGTTACAGGAACAAAACACAGTTAAATCCAGATGCAAAAAAGCAGCATAATCACTCAATGTCCAAGCTGTGAAACTCAATTTAGAGTTACACCTGGACAATTAAAGGTAGCTAACGGACAGGTAAGATGCGGTGCCTGTCTAGCTATCTTTTGCGCTGTTGAATATGAACAGAAAGCCAAAAGTGCAGAACCAATCCTGCCACAAAAAGCCACGTCTAAAAAAGCCCGTGAAAACGAAGCGACTGACGCCTTTGATAAACTCGATTTAGCTCTACCGCTTTCAGAAGAAAAAACATCACCTAAGCCTGATAAAGCAGCCACTATTGCTTCACCTGCAACTAACCTTACGAAGAAAGACCAAGGAGAGATAGTTAAAACTGTCTCAGCTGCAGACGTTCCTACTCTCACCATTGAAGCAGAGCCTGTAGTTCTTAATCGCAACAATGGCGCAAAAGCCTCCTCTCCTTGGTGGTTTATTGGTTGTGTATTAGCCATCTTAACCCTGATAGCACAACATCTTTGGTTTAATCGTGGCGATCTATATTGGACTCACACATACCGACCTCTATACGATACTGTCTGCCAACATATTGATTGCCAAATACCTACGCGGGTCAATACAGCCAAGATTACCAATCAACAGTTCCTGATTCGCCCCCATTCAGAGATCGCTGATGCGATAACGATAGATTTAGTGCTTATAAATGAGGCCAATCACAACCAACCTTATCCAGCTTTGCATATAGCGTTTTCCGATCTCAAAGGCCGACCTGTTGCAAGTAGAACTCTACAGCCAGAATCCTACCTAGATAGGTCCGTTGTTAACCTCAAATCTATGCCCACTCACCAGCCCATCCAAATATCTCTAGACCTAATGTCACCGGGCATGCGTGGCATCAATTACCAACTTGAGCTACTAGCGCCAGCGCCATAAAAAATCAAGGCAAATTGTTCAAAAAATCATCAAAAAAATCCTTGGAGACCCTAGCGCTAAGGAGTATGATTGTTTGCCTCCCTAATCACTCAACTAACAGTGTCATTCGTGACGCTGCGGGTGTTTATTAACTATTTTTAAGGCTCGCTATGTTCCAGATCGGTTCATACATCATTGACAGTCAGGTGATTCTTGCACCAATGGCTGGCGTAACTGACCAGCCATTTAGGCAGTTATGTAAACGTATGGGCGCAGGTCTAGTAGTCTCGGAAATGGTTACATCTGATACTCGCTTATGGAAATCACGAAAATCTGCTTTTCGTCTAAATCATAGCGGTGAAGCCGAACCTCGATCTGTTCAAATCGCGGGCGGCGACCCAGAGATGATGGCCCACGCTGCGGCAATGAATGTAGAACGCGGCGCCCAGATTATTGATATCAATATGGGCTGCCCTGCTAAGAAAGTGTGCAATAAAGCTGCAGGTTCTGCATTACTTAAGGATGAGCCACTGGTTAAAGATATTCTCAATGCCGTTGTTAAGGCTGTGGATGTTCCAGTCACATTGAAAATCCGTACAGGGTGGGATCAAGACAATCGTAACGGTTTAACTGTTGCGAAAATAGCCGAGAACGCAGGCATTCAAGCACTGGCAGTTCATGGCCGCACACGTCGTTGTGGCTATAAGGGGACGGCAGAATACGACACTATTGCCAGTATTGCTGACGCTATATCCATTCCTGTCTTTGCCAATGGAGATATAACATCTCCTGAAAAAGCAGAATGGGTACTTAAGCATACTGGTTGCTCTGCGGTGATGATCGGTCGTGCAGCTCAAGGCCAACCTTGGTTGTTTAGAGAGATTGATCATTATCTGCGAACAGGTACAATCCTGCCCCCTCCATCACTTGTTGAGATTAGAGAAATTCTGTTAGCTCATCTGCAGGAACTACATAGTTTCTATGGTGACTACATGGGCGTACGTATCGCGCGAAAACATGTAGGGTGGTATCTGCAGAATCAGCCAAACGGAAGTAGCTTTCGCAAGCAATTTAATATTATTGAAACAGCAGCAGATCAGGCCGCAGCTATCGAAAAATATTTCGATGAAGCTTTAGCAAACAACGTTGCGGCCTAGTTTAGATTGGATATTTAGTACTGTGGAATACAAAGAAATTAAGCAACCGGCTCTCGTGTCCGACCCAGCAGAAGCTACTAACCAGACTCTACGTGACAATGTAGAGCAGTCACTGAACAACTATTTTCGTCAGCTTGACGGTCAGCCAGTGACAGACGTGTACCAAATGGTTCTTTCTGAAATTGAAGCACCACTGTTCGAAACAGTGATGACTTACACAAAAGATAATCAGACTAAAGCTTCCCAACTGTTAGGCCTTAACCGCGGTACGCTGCGTAAAAAGCTAAAACAGTACGGCTTGCTTTAATCCACAATTTTTTAAGACTACTCGGAATCCAGACACAATGGCACAGAACATCACTCCCGTTCGCCGTGCACTGATCAGCGTATCTGACAAAACAGGTATCGTTGAGTTTGCACAAGCCCTAAACGCTCGCGGCGTTGAAATCCTTTCTACTGGCGGTACTTACAAACTACTTAAGGAAAATAGCATTCCTGCAGTAGAAGTATCCGATTACACAGGCTTCCCTGAAATGATGGACGGCCGTGTTAAAACTCTGCACCCTAAAGTGCACGGTGGTATTTTGGGTCGCCGCGGACAGGATGATGGCATCATGTCTGAGCATGGCATCAACCCAATCGATATGGTGGTTGTAAACCTTTACCCATTTGCTGCAACTATCGCACGCCCTGATTGCGATCTACCTATGGCGATTGAAAATATCGACATCGGTGGTCCAACAATGGTTCGTTCTGCAGCGAAAAACCATAAAGATGTAGCAATCGTTGTTAATGCTTCTGACTATGACAATGTTGTTGCTGAACTAGATTCCGAAAAAGGCCTAACGCACAAAACTCGTTTTGACCTAGCAGTAAAAGCTTTTGAGCATACTGCTGGTTATGACGGCATGATTGCTAACTACCTAGGCGCAATCGTTGAAGGCGAAGATGAGAAGCCTGCTGACTTCCCACGTACTTTCAACACTCAGTTCGTTAAAGCACAAGATATGCGTTACGGTGAAAACCCTCACCAACGTGCTGCTTTCTACGTTGAAGAAGAGCCAGCCGAAGCATCTGTTTCTACAGCTCGCCAACTACAAGGCAAGGCATTGTCTTTCAACAATGTTGCAGACACTGACGCGGCACTAGAATGTGTTAAATCTTTCAAAGAACCAGCTTGTGTTATCGTTAAACACGCTAACCCATGTGGTGTAGCTGTAGGCGCTGATATTCTTGAAGCTTACAACCGTGCCTTCCAAACTGACCCAACGTCTGCTTTTGGTGGCATCATCGCATTCAACCAAGAATTGGATGGCAACACTGCGAAAGCGATCGTTGATCGTCAATTCGTTGAAGTGATCATCGCACCTAAAGTAACTCAAGAAGCATCTGACATTGTGGCGACTAAGCCAAATGTTCGCCTACTTGAGTGTGGTGAGTGGTCTGCTAACCGTGCACACGGTTTCGACTACAAGCGCGTTAACGGTGGTTTACTAGTACAAGATCTTGATCTTGGTCGTGTAGATGCATCTGAACTAAAAGTTGTTTCCAAAGTACAACCAACAGAACAAGAGATCCGTGATCTTCTATTCTGCTGGGAAGTAGCTAAGTTCGTTAAGTCTAACGCCATCGTTTACGCTAAAGATGGCCAAACAATCGGCATCGGCGCAGGTCAAATGAGCCGCGTATACAGTGCTAAGATTGCAGGCATCAAAGCTGCTGATGAAGGTTTAGAAGTTAAAGGTTCCGTTATGGCATCTGATGCTTTCTTCCCATTCCGCGACGGTATCGATTCTGCAGCGGCTGCAGGTATTAAAGCAGTTATTCAGCCGGGTGGTTCTATGCGCGATCAAGAAGTTATTGACGCAGCTGACGAGCACGGCATGGCAATGGTCTTCACTGGAATGCGCCATTTCCGTCACTAAGCATTAGATAGCAATAAGCCTTCAATTAGGTTTATCCCCTTTAGGCTTATTGCCCTAAACCCCGATCCAGAGAAACACTGGATGCGGGGTTTTCTACATAGAAGGATTACAGAATGAACGTACTAATTATTGGTTCTGGCGGTCGTGAACACGCACTTGCTTGGGCAGCGGCACAAGACGCAAACGTTGCTAAAATTTTCGTAGCTCCAGGTAACGCTGCGACGGCTCAAGAAGATAAAATGGAAAACGTTGCTATCGACGTGATGGATCTAGATGGCCTACGCACTTTCGCTCAAGAAAACAGTGTAGACCTAACCATCGTTGGCCCTGAAGCACCACTAGTTGCTGGTATCGTTGATCACTTCCAGAAAGAAGATCTGCGTATCTTCGGCCCAAGTGAAGGCGCTGCTCAACTAGAAGGCTCTAAAGCTTTCACTAAAGATTTCCTTGCGCGTCAGCAGATCCCAACCGCTGAGTACGAAAACTTCACTGAAATTGAGCCTGCACTGGCTTACGTTCGTGAAAAAGGTGCACCTATCGTAGTTAAAGCTGACGGTCTTGCGGCGGGTAAAGGCGTAATCGTTGCGATGACGTTGACTGAAGCTGAAGACGCGATCAAAGACATGCTAGCTGGCAACGCATTTGGTGATGCTGGCAGCCGTGTAGTTATCGAAGAATTCCTAGAAGGTGAAGAAGCGTCTTACATCGTTATAGTTGACGGTGACAACGTTCTTCCAATGGCAACAAGCCAAGATCACAAACGTGTAGGCGATGGCGACACTGGTCTGAACACAGGCGGTATGGGCGCTTACTCCCCTGCTCCAGTTGTTACAGCAGAGATCGATCAACGCATCATGGACGAAGTAATCATGCCAACGGTTAATGGCATGAAAGCTGAAGGTAATGAGTACACAGGCTTCCTATATGCTGGTCTAATGATCCAAGCAGACGGTACGCCGAAGGTTATCGAGTACAACTGCCGTTTCGGTGATCCTGAAACTCAACCAATTATGCTACGCCTAAAATCTAGCTTGGTTGATCTATGTAATGCAGCGCTTGATAAGAAGCTTGCTGATACAACGGCTGAGTGGGATGAGCGTAAATCTGTTGGCGTTGTTATGGCAGCAGGCGGCTACCCTAGTGACTACGGTAAAGGCGATGTAATCTCTTTCCCAGCTGAATGCCCTGAAGGTACTAAAATCTTCCACGCTGGCACTAAGCTTGACGGCGAGAACGTTGTGACTGCAGGCGGCCGCGTACTTTGCGTAACAGCACTTGGCGAAACAGTTACAGAAGCACAGAAACGTGCCTATGAACTGCTAGATAAAGTTAGTTGGGAAGGCGCTTACTTCCGTAAAGATATTGCTTACCGCGCAATTGCTCGTGAACAAAACAGCTAAACGAAAATAGTCTCTGAAAAAGCCCTGATCATTCAGGGCTTTTTTTACCAATAAGAATCTAGCGCCACTCAACAAGAGTATTAATACAAGCACCACCAAAATAGGCAAGTAACTGAGCCAATACCCTACGCTAACCATCATCAACGGCACCGTCATCAAGACAACGCCCGTTACAATAAACAAAAGGTTTAGCCATATCGGCATCGAAACTAAACTCACCAAACCAATAAACAGTGTAACTAAAACCTCTAACGCTAAAGCCCAAACAGGCAATGATGGCGATAGCGCATAGCCCCATTCATTTTTCTGCTCAGCAATCACTACTTGAGAGAACAATAAGGAAAATAATAAGGCGTAACGTTTCTTTAGTTTAAGCACTCGGCGAGTTCCTGTTTATACACCAACTCAATATGTGGATTTAACCTCTAATGGGTAAAAGGTTTCCCACAGCAACACGTTTAAACATGAGAATACACTCTCCCACATATTGAAAATGTCAGCCACTATTGAAAACGACCGTTTGAAAATGACATCAAAAGTTTTATCCGTATAATCGATCTCTCACTATTAAAAAACATTCTTGCACCAATGCTGAAATCAGAAATAATGATCAAGAACCCTTTCTTGCACATGACAGCAAGCACATTAGTTTCAGTTTGTTTTTTAACAGCTTGTAGCTTTATCCCAAGTGACGAGAAAGTTACTGATCCCTCATCTTTAGCAGAGCCTACAGAGAGGCACTACTGCTATAAAGGAGGAAGAGCCAATGAATTCAGCTGCGACCCGGATAAAGCCTCTCCGCAACCCGATATGCGTTCAGCTGAAATTGATGAAGTTTGGATGTGGTTGAAATTAATTGAGATAAAAAGATGGCTTTCTGAACAAAAAGATTACAATAATTCAGTAAGTTCTACTCAGCAAAGACATGAGAAGCAGTAATACATGACCAACTTAAAATTTAACTCAGGCAAACATTTACTACGTACAACTATAAGTACCCTAATTACAGTGTCCTTGCTCACTGGCTGCAACCTTTCAACCAATCTACAACCTAAGATTCTTCTAGCTGACGAGATCCAGAAAATACCTGAAGGTTCCAGAGAATATATTGCTACCGTTAGCATTACCCCTACCAAGCCAGCTAATTCATCTCTAGCGATAGAGCAAAGTTTGGAACTTAGCCAACAGGGCAATCATCAAGAGGCTCTAGCTAAAATTGAGGCTTTTCTAGCACAACAACCTAATCTACCTTCAGCGTTACTAGCTCAAGGCATTATTCTGAATAACCAAGGTAATAAAACTGCTGCTAAATCCATCTTCAAGACTCTGACTAAATCTCACCCTGATCGCCCTGAAGCATTTAATAATTTGGCGGTTATCTATTCTGAAGAAGGCAATTTCCCTCAAGCAATAGAAACACTACAGCAAGCATTCCAAACCCATCCAAGTTATGCACAAGTACACGTAAACTTGAAAGAACTTTATGCAACGATGGCGTCACAAGCATATAACAAGGCATTGGATTTAAGTGCTGCTGAGCAAGGTCCTAGCCTTGCCATGATTAACCAAGTATCAACTATTCAAAGTAGCAGTGTAGTTCCTGTTGCAGCAGCGGCGACGAAACAGCCTGTGAAAGTAGCAGAAGAAAAAGCTGAAAAGATAACTACTCTAACTTTAAAGACTATTGCGCCCAAAGGAGAAGTTTCAACAACTAACCCTGACGTTGCTACTAGCTCCTCCCATCCTGAGCCAAAGACTCAACCACCAGCGAAGATTGAAGAAAAAGCAGTTGTAGTCGCTGTAAGCAAGCCAACCGCTGCAGTTGTCCCTGCTACAGAAGTAGCCAATATCAAAGAACAAACTAATGCGGCTCCAGAACTACCAAAACTTGAAACACAAGCTCTACCTGAATCCGAGGTATTAGCGCATATCAATAATTGGGTCGAAGCGTGGAGAAACAAAAATCACACAGGCTATGTTAGCTCTTATACAGCACTTTACCGTCCTAACTCTAAACTAAACCACCAGCAGTGGGTTAAACAACGAGCTCAACGGTTAATAAAACCTAAATTTATCCGTGTCGAACTGGATCAAATTAACATCAAGATTCTTGGAGAGAATTTAGCTGAAGCACACTTTACTCAGCACTATCAATCCGATAACTACAAAGATACGGTAACAAAGCGCCTAATGTTGGTTAAAGTCGATAATCAATGGAAAATAAGCCTAGAAAAAAGCCTAGACTTCCTTAAGTAAACAAACATAAAAAAGCCCCTTTCCAATGGGGCTTTTTTAGGTCCATATTTCTTATTTCTAGCCCGTAGGGCGCTTCAAAACAACAGTTCCATTTGTAGCTTCTGAAGCGATCTTCCAACCAGCCGAAGTTAACATAAACTCAAGACGCTTCTTAGTTTCATCTGCATACCCTGGCTTCTCAAAACGTTGATAAAACTCGACTCTGTACCAGTGCGAATTAAGACGAGTAAACTTTGGAAATTTAATCTCTAACTTTATCCACTCAGGTGAAAGTAAACGGTCTTTACGAAAAGCACGCCACTCTTCTAGAGACATTTTCACACCATACAACGTAGAATTTTGAAGGTAACTGTTGATGTAATCATCCCAGTTTTGCTGTTCCCACGCAGTATGCCAAGTCGTAAAAACTTCACGTACAGCCTTTTCATTATTTTCTTTAGGGCCAGGCTTAACTGGTAACTCAGTAACCGATTCAGCGGTTCGCTGATTCTTAGTTATAGGAGAAGCGATCTTAGTCTGCGCTAATATGTTTAACTGCTCAGAAGTAGCTACCTCTTTCGGCTCAGCTTTAGCTACTTTAACTAGCTCATCAACCTTAACAGATTCTTGTGTTTTAACCTTTGCAGTTGTATTAACTAATATTTGTGACGTTTTATCACGCTTCTGTTTTGCTTTTTCCACCGTAGCAGTCAAAGAGGCCACTAACTCTGGGTTCAGCTTTTTAGGTATCACATCGGATTCAGGAGATTTTACAACAAGCTCTGGCTCAACAGTAATCACACTTGGATCTACAGCAGTAGCCCCAACATTTTCCTCTGTTATCACCAGTTGAGTCTGTTTGTAATCATGTGGGCTCGAAGCAACTACAACTTGTGTATTTTGAGTGGGTTGAACCGCCTTTGTATCATCAACGTTCTGGGATAACTCAGCCACATTAGCCACAGCAAATTTAGGATCAGTAAAATCCTGATTAGCATTAAACCAATACCATCCCCCAGCAGTTAGACAAACAAACGCTAGTACACCAAAAGTAATTAGAGCTTTGTTACTGCTCGCTGATACAGAGCCTAAATCAACATCCTCTTGATAATAGCCATCTAACTTACTAGCAAGTAGGGTAGAAGACTTCAAAGCAGAAACCATGTCTGTAGTACTTAACAATATAACTGTTACAGCAGGGCCTGTTTCATTACAGATAGAAGGAAGACTTAACAAATAAGTGAGAGCCTCAAGACAAACATCATCACTATTAACAATGACGTGTAGACGGCGCTCTTGCTGCAACCAGCGTTCTAGTTCCTGCTGAACAAAAGAAGCGCCTGCTTCCACTTGAAGAAATTTGGCTAGATTATCCTGTACAACATCTAAAGCTAGAGAACCTTTAATCTCAAACGTATCAGGTTGGGTTTGTTTCACTTGACCAGTCAGATATTTCATCCACTGGGCAGATCCTTCAATGCGAATAACCTGATGATCAGATAAATTTATCAGTAGTAGCTCAGCAGAACTTAAACTTGAATCGTTCAACCCCAACCCCCTGATATTTTAAGGTCTACCTTTTGATGGTTTACCTTCATATGCAATACGCCAACGTCCCTGATCAAAGGTCCAGTACTGACGTTTAATGGAGCTGCCGGAAAGGTTATTACTATTATAATTTTGCTGGAAAGTGGCAACCACTAGATTCGGGTTATCTGGATAACGATAGATGCTTAAATTTTGCAAATTGACATCTATAAACTTTTTGGAGCCATTTACACGTTTTTTATAACTGGAATACTGTAAGTAATTACGTTTTCCATCATTATAGTTTTGAGAATAATTCTCTATATAACGTTTGTGCTCAAGACTTTCCCAATCAGATACCCAACGCTCAACTAAGCTACCAAAACGATTTTTCTGTTCTAGCCAATCAGCTTTCTTAATCCAACGGACATTATGTCCAACTAGAACTGGTGTATTCAGGTAGTTAATCTGGTTATCTAACTCAATAAAATCTGGATTAGTTAGGGAGATACAACCTTCACTAGCTTTGGGTGGACGGCTATAAGTCTCTACTGGAGAGCCATGCAACCAGATACCATAGCCAGTGCGCCCTAAACGCTTATCCCAAACATTTGGATAATTGATCGGGAGCGCACCAGAACCATATCGAGATGGTAATTTCTCATCTTCTAATCGGCTGGTCGTAAAATAAACACCTAGCGGTGTTTTAAGATCACCTTCAACCTCTTTACCTGTGCCGCCACGACCATACGAAGCGTAATAGTCTTTAACCAGCACAGGTATACCGTTCTGGTTTTCAAATAGGAAAAGGCGCGATAAGCGGGTATCAACGATAATAATATGCTTTTGGTCTGGGGATAAAGTCAGCATGTCTGCAGGTAACATATCTGCAGATGGCTTCTCCATTTCCATCAACAATCTCGCTTTGGCTTCAGAAATAAGTCCTTCAATTGTTTGTTGATGGTCACCACGTTTATGGCTGAGGGGAGAACCTTGCGCCTGTGCAGCAAGAATATCTGCATAAACGAGCTGAGCTAGACGAAAATCAGGTCGACGTTCAGTAAGTTCCTGAAGATCCGATAAAGCCGAATCCAACTCATGGCTCTTTAGGTTATGCAAGCCACTTAAAAGTAATTCTTCATTCCCTTCGGAAATGCCATAGGGTGAAGCTTCTTCAGCAAACAAGCTGCTCTGTGGAATGCCCAGTGCACCCAACATCACAACAGTACAAACGAAACTTTTTTTCATCTATCCAGAAAGCCCCAACCTATTTTTAATTAACCAATGATTATAACGATATTCATCCTGAATGGGACTCTATCGTCCTTTAAAAAACGATTTTTCCACTACTAAACTTGAAACTTTTTGAGTTTTTTTGGTTTCGCAGTAAATTTCTCGCGATACTACCCGTAAGTTCAGCGAAATGACGCGCTTCTAGCCATTTCGCATCTGCGAAATACTTGAGAGACTGCAATTTATTTTGAATTTTTCGATCTGAAATTTGCCTAAAACTGTGCTATTCCAAAAGTGTAGAGTTCCAAAAGACAAGCTACCGCATACAAAGTTCAGTTAGCTGGTAAAAGTGCGACCCACAAATCACCAATTAACTGCACACAATTGATGTTTTCCTGTAGATACAGACGGAGGACCCCGTGATGTTTGAACAGATGGAAAGCAATGGCACACAACGCCTTCATTTTTGCCACGACCCTGATACGGGTCTCAAGGCTATCATTGCCATTCACTCGACTTTGCGTGGCCCCGCGATCGGCGGCTGCAGATTTATTCACTACAATGATGACGATTCCGCCATTACGGATGCTCTTAGGTTAGCTCGAGGTATGAGTTACAAAGCGGCACTTGCTGGTCTCCCTCACGGTGGAGCCAAAGCGGTTATCATTAAGCCCGAATCAGACTTTAACCGCGCAGCACTTATGCAGCGCTTCGGTCAATTTGTTGATGGTTTGGGGGGCGAATACATTACAGCAATGGATAGCGGCACTCATATTAGTGACATGGATCAGATCCAAAAGAGCACCTCTTTTGTCACTTGCACACAAGCCACCGGTGACCCCTCCCCTCATACCGCACTCGGAGTTTTTGAAGGAATTAAAGCATCCGTCAGGTTCAAGCTAAATCGCACATCACTAAAAGGTGTGCATGTCAGTATTCAAGGGTTAGGGCATGTAGGTTATGAGATAGCTCGCTTACTTCATCAAGCCGGAGCCAAACTGACAGTCACCGATATTGATCAAGCTCGAGTGACTCAATGCGAGAAAAGCTTTAACGCTGCAAGTGTTGCACCTGATCAGATTTACGCTGTAGATGCTGATGTTTTCTGCCCTTGCGGCTTGGGAGCGATCATCAACGACATGACGTTGCCACAATTACGCGTTTCTATCGTTGCTGGCTCAGCCAATAATCAACTCGCAGAAGAGAAACACGGCGATTTACTAGCCGTTCAAAATATCCTCTATGCCCCTGATTATCTGATTAACGCAGGCGGTTTGATATTTGTAGCACTGCAATATTCAAAACAAAACAGCCGAAAAATCCGCCAGAAAGTTGTTCAGATAGGTGATTCACTCACTCAGCTTTATCAAAACGCGGCAAAAACCAAGCAAGGTGTACATCGTCTAGCCAATCAGCAGGCTGAACAAATCATCAGTGCATCTAATGACTTCAATTCCGCAGCTTAAGCTGACGTTAGCGGTTAGGAGGAAGAGTTATGAGTCATGCACCACTGCAATATTTGGATAGTGAGGGGAACCCCACCCAGCGTTTACCGCAATGGTGCCAATCACCTGATTGGTTCCTGCGCTGCTACCACAACATGGTATTGGCTAGACAGTTTGACGCTAAAGCCATCGCGCTACAACGCACGGGGCAATTGGGTACTTACGCTTCCCTATTAGGCTCCGAAGGAATCGATGTTCCCACGGCTCTCTGCATGAGCGAAAAGGATGTCCTCGTGCCCTATTATCGAAACCATGCCTGCCAGATGATTAGAGGGCTGGCTCTTGAAGATATTCTCCTATATTGGGGTGGGGATGAACGAGGCAATGCATCCCCCAAAATGAAGAAGGACTTCCCTAACTCAGTCCCAATCGCCACTCAATCACTGCATGCCTGTGGTGTTGCAACAGCGCTAAAAATACGCAATCAGAAACAGGCTGCTGTGACCTTAATTGGCGATGGCGGCACCTCTAAAGGGGATTTTATGGAATCCTTAAACATCGCTGGAGTATGGCAACTGCCTGTGGTCTTTATCATCAACAACAATCAGTGGGCAATTTCGGTACCGCGTAAAATTCAATCAGCTGCCGCTCAGTTAGCAGACAAAGCACAAGCCGCTGGCATTCCCGGTATGCAAGTCGATGGCAACGATGTAATTGCTATGCATGAGGCAGTTACCCAAGCTTTGCAACGCGCTTATGACGGTAAAGGAGCCACCCTGATTGAAGCCATAAGCTACCGCTTAAGTGATCACACTACAGCGGATGATGCGACCCGTTATAGAGATAACGAAGAGCTGAAACAAGCTTGGGAGAAAGAACCAGTAAAACGCTTGCGTAACTTCATGGTTGCTCAAGGCTTTTGGGATGAATCAAAAGAACAAGCCTTACAACAGGAGATAACGCAACTCGTCCAACAAGCAGCAGACAAGTATTTAGCAATTGAACCTCAAGCCCCCGAGTCCATTTTTGATTACATGTATGCTGAGCTACCCGAGCATCTCATCGAACAGAGAGACTGGGCCACAATCAAGGCAATGCCAAATGCTAGCCACGCTGAGGAGGATGCATCATGAAACATTCAGTATGTCTTCTTGAAGCAGTAAATCTAGCCTTGGCCTCAGAGATGCGAAAGGACGAAGAGATCGTTCTACTGGGTGAGGATATTGGCGTTAATGGTGGGGTTTTCCGCGCTACAGCGAATCTAAGAGATGAGTTTGGCCTTAAGCGCGTAATGGATACTCCCTTAGCCGAGTCTATGATCGCAGGGCTCAGTATCGGTATGGCCAGCCAAGGTTTGAAACCTGTGGCTGAGATCCAGTTTATGGGTTTTATCTTCCCCGCATTAGAGCAAATCATCTGTCATGCCGCACGCATGCGTAATAGAACCCGTGGCCGCCTCACCTGCCCTATGGTGATCAGAGCACCTTTTGGCGGCGGGATTCACGCACCAGAACATCACTCGGAAAGCACAGAAGCCCTTCTGGCTCATATCCCAGGCCTTAAGGTTGTGATCCCCTCATCACCAGCACGTGCGTACGGCCTTCTTTTAGCAGCCATTCGCGACCCCGATCCTGTGCTCTTTTTAGAACCCAAGCGGATCTATCGCAGCCAGCAGCAAGAGATTTTAGATAACGGCGAAGCACTGCCTCTAGGCAGTTGCTTTACGCTACGTGAGGGCTCAGATATTACATTGATCAGCTGGGGGGCGATGATCACAGAAACCTTAGCAGCAGCAGAGCATCTCCAAAATAAAGGCGTGCACTGTGAAGTGATCGATGTAGCTAGTATCAGTCCTTTAGATATGACTACGATTCTAGCCTCTGTGAAAAAGACAGGTCGCGTTGTGATTGTACATGAGGCCCCTAGAAATGCGGGTATAGGTGCAGAAATAGCTGCAACCATCGCAGAGAGAGCGCTCTTAGATCTACAAGCGCCTATTGCTAGGGTAACAGGTTATGACACCGTCATGCCCTATTTCCGTCTTGAAAATCATTACCTACCGAACACTCAAGACATCATCGACAGTATCAATGAGACATTGGAGTTCGCATGAAATATTTCAAACTACCAGATCTCGGCGAAGGACTTCCTGAAGCAGAAATTGTGGAATGGAATATCAAAGAGGGCGATTCAGTTGAAACCGATCAAATACTCCTGTCTGTAGAAACAGCAAAAGCGATTATTCAAGTACCCTCTCCGCAAGCAGGTGTAATAGCACATCTTTTTGGGCAGCCAGGTGATGTCATCCACACTGGAGAGCCCCTATTGGAATTTGAAGGTGAAGACGAGAGTGACAGCGGTACTGTTGTCGGCGAAATTCCACAAGCAAACACAGACTCTACTACTCAAGATTCCTTCTTTATTGGTGCTGCTCCAAGCAGCCAAAACAGTTCAACAACGCAAAAGGCGACACCTGCAGTAAGAGCCTTAGCCAAACGCTTAAACATCGATTTAAACCAAGTAAAAGGTAGCGGACAACAAGGCAACATCACGCCAAAAGACGTTGAACAAGCTGCTCGACTAGATCAAACTCATGGTAAAGCTGAGCCTTTGCGTGGGGTGCGTAAGCATATGGCACAGGTCATGAGCAAAGCGCATAGTGAAGTAGTTCCAGTCACTATTCATGAAGACGCAGATATTGATAACTGGCCTAAAGGTACAGATATCACACAACGATTAATCCATGCTATTGCAGAAGCCTGCACAACAGAACCAGCAATTAATTCGTGGTTTGATGGCAATACCCTCAGTCGGCGAATACATTCCAAAATCGATCTTGGTATCGCGGTTGATACAGAACAGGGATTATTTGTTCCAGTATTACGTGACATTAGTAACCGTTCACTTTCCCATCTACGAGAAGGATTAAATCTTCTCCGTACAGATGTAAAAAACAGAACGATCCCTGCTTCTGAACTACAAGGAGCCACAATCACGTTGAGCAATTTCGGCACTATTGCCGGACGTTACGCAAATCCAATTGTGGTTCCCCCACAAGTGGCGATTATTGGCGCAGGTGTTATTCGCAAACAAGTTGTAGCCGTAGGTGAGGAAATAAAAATTCATCGCATTCTTCCTATTTCACTTACCTTTGATCACCGCGCACTCACTGGCGGTGAAGCGGCTCGATTTCTAGCTACGTTTATCCAAAACCTTGAACTACAAAAAATATAAGTCCTTATAAATCATAAGATTATTAAACAATGAAACCTTAAGGAAAGTTTTAGAGTCAAATGTTCAGAGTTCAAAAATGTGAACTACACTAACTACAGGTAAGCAAGCAAAACAGCCTGACATAATTATTCAAAAATCCAAAGAAGCTTGGCTGAATAAAGGTGATTTGTATGAGTATCTTTGACCACTATAAAGCCCGCTATGATTCTGTTCAGCAGGAAGAATACAGTTTGGACGAATATCTCCAACTGTGTAAACAGGATCCTATGATCTACGCTGATGCGGCTGAACGTATGCTGCAAGCGATCGGTGAACCTGAAATGGTTGATACCGCTGCTGATCCAAGACTAAGTCGTATTTTTTCGAACAAACTGATACGCCGTTACCCTGCGTTTAGCGAGTTTTATGGTATGGAAGATGCGATCGAAAATATTGTCTCCTACTTTAAACATGCGGCTCAAGGTCTAGAAGAACGTAAACAGATCCTTTACTTACTTGGTCCAGTGGGTGGCGGTAAATCGTCCTTGGCCGAACGCCTTAAGCATTTAATGGAGCACATTCCATTCTATGCCATTAAAGATTCACCTGTTTTTGAGTCACCTTTAGGTCTATTCAAACCGGAAGAAGATGGTGTCATTCTTCAAGAAGAATACGGTATTCCTTCACGCTACTTGAAAGGCATCATGTCACCTTGGGCGGCCAAGCGTTTACACGAATATGGTGGGGATATTTCTAAATTCCGTGTAGTAAAACTCTACCCTTCTATTTTGGATCAGATTGCCATTGCCAAAACCGAACCAGGTGATGAAAACAACCAAGATATTTCTAGCCTTGTGGGTAAAGTTGATATTCGTAAATTGGAAGATTTCCCACAACACGACCCTGATGCTTATAGTTTCTCTGGTGCATTATGTCGTGCCAATCAGGGTATGATGGAATTTGTGGAGATGTTCAAAGCCCCAATTAAAGTGCTCCATCCTCTATTAACCGCTACCCAAGAAGGTAACTACAACAGTACCGAAGGCATGGGGGCTATTCCTTACGATGGTATTCTCCTCGCCCACTCTAATGAATCAGAGTGGACAACCTTTAAGAACAACAAAACTAATGAAGCCTTTATCGATCGTATTTATATCGTAAAAGTACCTTATTGCTGCCGTGTAACTGAAGAGATCCATATCTACGAAAAACTTTTAGAAAACAGTTCGTTAAACCATGCACCCTGTGCACCAGATACATTAAACATGTTGGCTCAATTCTCGGTCCTATCGCGTATGAAGGAACCTGAAAATTCTAGCCTGTATTCAAAAATGCGTGTTTATGACGGCGAGAATCTAAAAGACACGGACCCTAAAGCGAAATCTATGCAGGAATATAAGGACTCTGCAGGTGTTGATGAAGCAATGGATGGTTTATCAACCCGTTTCGCTTTCAAGATTCTATCCAAAGTATTTAACTTTGACCCCTCAGAGGTTGCGGCTAACCCTGTTCACCTTCTCTATGTACTGGAAAAAGAGATTGAACAGCAGCAATTCCCTGCCGAAATCCAAGATCGCTATTTAGGCTATTTGAAAGAATATATCGCACCTAAATATATCGAGTTCTTGGGCAAAGAGATTCAAACCGCTTACTTAGAGTCTTACTCAGAGTACGGACAAAATATATTTGATCGCTATGTCACATACGCTGATTTCTGGATACAGGATCAGGAATATCGCGACCCAGAAACAGGTGACATATTAGATCGTCAGGCGATTAACGAGGAACTCGAAAAAATCGAAAAACCTGCCGGTATCAGTAATCCAAAAGATTTCCGACACGAAATTGTTAATTTTGTACTGCGTGCCCGTGCCAATAACAACGGTAAAAACCCATCTTGGATGGGTTACGAGAAAATGCGTACCGTTATTGAGAAGAAAATGTTCTCCAATACGGAAGACTTGTTACCTGTTATTTCCTTTAATGCGAAAGCCTCTACAGATGAACAAACCAAGCATGGTGAGTTTGTTAAACGGATGATAAAACGAGGCTATACCGAGAAGCAGGTGCGATTACTGTCCGAATGGTATATCCGCGTTAGAAAGTCACAGTAGTTAATCGGCAATAACAGTTGGTGAAGGCATTCATTCGGGCAAAGGCCTGCCCGAATGAGATGAAGAGCCTAAGTGCAGGCCATCTACGGGGATAGAAGTATTATGAGTTACATCATAGATCGCCGCCTGAACTCCAAGAACAAGAGCACGGTTAACCGTCAGCGCTTTCTTCGTCGCTATAAAAAACATATTAAAGATGCAGTAGAAGATGCGGTGAACAACCGCTCCATCAAAGAGATCGAACAAGGTGGCAGCGTTACCATTCCTCGCAGGGACATCTCCGAACCCATTTTTCATCATGGTGAAGGCGGCGTTCGTAATAAAGTTTTCCCTGGCAACAAAGAGTTTGTTGTAGGGGATCAGTTCCAACGCCCGCAAGGTGGCGGCGGTGGCGGCGGCAGCGGTGAAGGCCAAGCCAGCAATCAAGGTGAAGGGGAAGATGATTTCACCTTCCAGATCGATCAGGAAGAGTTTCTAGACTTTATGTTTGATGGTTTGGAACTCCCCTATCTAGTCAAAAAACAGCTAAAAAGCGCAACCCAATTTGAAACCCGCCGAGCTGGATTTACCAATGCTGGTAGCCCCGACAAGATTCATATTGTGCGTTCGTTAAAAGCAGCCCACGCACGTCGCATTGCCTTAACCGGCAAAGACAGACGCAAAATCCGTGAACTCAAAGCGGAAATTTTGAGCTTAGAGCAACGTTTACCCGATGATGATGCAGAGAAACAGATTTCAGCATTAAATTCCAAAATTGAAGAGATTAAACAGCGTTTAAAGCGTGTACCTTTCCTTGATGACTTTGACATTAAATACAACAATTTAATCAAAGTTCCCGTGCCTTCAAGCAAGGCCGTGATGTTCTGCGTTATGGACGTATCTGGCTCTATGACGCAAAGCATTAAAGATATGGCGAAACGATTTTTTATCTTGCTGTATCTATTTCTGAAACGGAATTACAAACAGATCGAAGTTGTCTTTGTTCGCCACCATACCCACGCCAAAGAGGTTGATGAACAAGAGTTCTTCTACTCCCGCGAAACCGGCGGCACGATCGTATCCAGCGCTTTAGACCTGACCTCAGATATTCTAGAAGAACGTTATTCCCCAGCAGACTGGAACATCTATGTAGCTCAGGCATCCGATGGCGATAACTGGGATGGAGATTCCAGTAAATGCTACCAGCTCCTTGATAAAAAGATCCTCAAGCAAGTTCAGTATTTCGCCTATGTAGAAATCACTACAGGACCTCACCAAAACTTGTGGCATGAATATGAACGCCTACAAGCAAAGTGGGAAGAATGCTTTGCCATGCAACAGATAAAAACCCCAGCAGATATTTTCCCAGTATTTCGTAGTCTATTTGAGAAAAAGGTTGAGGGGGCAGCATGAAAAAACGCAGTCCAATATCCACCGGAGCTGAGTGGAGCTTTGAACTTATTGCCGAATATGACCGAGAGATCGCTCGCATTGCCAAAGACTTCGGCTTAGACACATACCCCAATCAGATCGAGGTCATTACCTCCGAACAGATGATGGATGCCTACGCCTCCATCGGCATGCCTTTAAACTATAACCATTGGTCCTTTGGTAAACAGTTTGTTGATACCCAACAAAACTATAAGCGCGGCAGAATGGGCCTTGCTTATGAGATTGTAATCAATTCCGATCCCTGTATCGCTTACTTAATGGAAGAAAACACCATGACAATGCAGGCCCTTGTTATTGCTCATGCCTGTTATGGTCACAACTCTTTCTTTAAAGGTAATTACCTGTTTAAAACTTGGACCGATGCCTCAGCGATTATTGATTACCTTCTCTTTGCTAAAAGCTATATCAGCCGATGCGAAGAAAGATACGGTGTAGATACAGTTGAGGAGCTACTGGATTCGTGCCATGCACTCATGAGCTATGGCGTAAATCGATATGTTCGCCCACAACCGCTGACAGCAGATGAAGAAAAAGAGCGCCAGCAAGCGCGGGAAGAATATATCCAGCGCCACTTAAACGACTTGTGGAACACGATTCCAAAAAAAGAGGAAGGAGCAACACCAGTTATTCAGCACTTTCCTAAAGAACCTGAAGAAAACATACTCTATTTTATAGAGAAAAACGCCCCACTTCTTGAACCATGGCAACGAGAGATCGTTCGTATCGTTCGAAAAGTGGCGCAATATTTCTATCCACAGAAACAGACCCAAGTGATGAATGAAGGCTGGGCTTGCTTCTGGCACTACACGCTTCTGCATCAAATGCATGAAGAGGGCTTAGTAACCGATGGATTTATGATGGAGTTTCTTCACTCACATACCAGCGTTGTCTACCAACCGCCATTCGATAGCCCTTACTTCAACGGCATTAACCCCTACACATTGGGATACAACATGATGCAGGACATAAAACGTATCTGTGAAGAACCAACCGACGAAGACCGCGAATGGTTCCCTGATATCGCAGGTTCCGATTGGAAAAAGACATTAGACTACGCCATGCGTAACTATAAGGATGAGAGCTTTATTCTCCAGTACCTCTCGCCAAAACTCATCCGTGAGCTAAAACTTTTCACAATTATGGATAACTCTGAAAAAGCCAATTTGGAGGTCACATCAATCCATGATGAGGCGGGCTATCGTCAAGTGCGCGAAGATCTTTCTTCTCAATATAACTTAGGAAACAGAGAACCTAATATTCAGGTCTACAACGTAGATGTCCGAGGAGATCGAAGCCTAACCTTGAGACACTTTATGCATAATAAACAACCGCTCGGCCAATCCACCGAAGAAGTGCTACGTCATATTCATCGCTTGTGGGGGTTTGATGTCCATCTTGAATCAGTACTTCCAGATAATACTGTGACCAAAAGTTACCACTGCCCAGAGATCCTTGTGGAAGGAAAAACAGAATCACTACTGTAGGCCTGACTACTACTTTGTTTACTAAAGGATATTCGGTATTTAATCCATTGGTAACACTGGATATACTGCATTTAAGTATTTAGCACAGTGAGGAAAATCGATGGACTGCCTGTTTTGTAAAATCATAAATAAAGAGATTCCGGCCGAAATCATTTACGAAGATGAGCACGTAATTGCCTTCAATGATATTAGCCCTCAGGCACCAACACACGCACTAATCATTCCGCGCAAACATATCGCAACGCTTAATGATATTAGCGCTGAGGATACAGAAATAGTCGGCCATATGGTCAAAACTGCTAGCACTATTGCAAAGCAGTTGGGAATCGATGAATCAGGGTACCGAACTGTATTTAATTGCAACTCCGATGGTGGTCAAACAGTTTATCATATCCACCTTCACCTTTTAGGTGGCAAACCAATGGGCTGGCCACCATACCAAGAGAAAATGAAAGAAGCGCTTAACTAACTTTGAATAATTTTCCTTACAGCTAAAAGAGCAAGTCATTTTTTTCTTTTAGCTGTGCAAGCTACTTTTTAATCTTAAAATTCATACCCTAGAAAAATATGGTTAAGGCTTTTCCTAGAGTATAGAAACCGAGATGCGCCCAGAGTTATGCCAAAGGAACAACGGTTAATTACTGAAAGCCACATTAGATCTAGTGAGAGTATTCCTTCATATACTGAGCCATATAGACATACTTCCTATAAGAGAGCTTTGAGTGGACTAAGAGAAGCATTACAGAGCGAAAACTCAGTAATTCTTAAAGGAGTTGAAGGTACTGGTAAAAGCACACTTATTAATGAGCTTATTAGTGAATTCCAACATATAGGGGTTCCTGTCGCTATAGTTAATAAGCCGTTAACAGAACCATCTCAGCTTTATTCACAATTAACAGGCGCACTTAAAGCCACAACACAGAAAGAAGATCTACTCCGCACGCTCCAATCACTCAAAGAAACAGACCAATTTTGCCTATGCATAATTGATCAACAGGCAATCAATTCTGACGATTCCGTAATCAACTCCTTACAGCAGTTATGCGAAATCGATGAAACTACTAAAGGTGCAATAAAACTAGTAGTAGTTCGCCAAGACTATATTGTCATTAACTCTGATGGGCTTAAACAGGCTGATTTTATTAACTGGATTAATACCGAAATAGTCCTAGATCTTTTTCAGCTAGATGATATTGAAGGATATATTCATTACTTATCTTCCAAAGAGGGACTACCAGCCACGCCTTATGAAATTGGTACCGATTTATTGATGATTGAGCAATCTGAGGGAAGAATAAACCGTCTAAATGAACTTTTATTACCCCTGATTGATAACAAAATCATAACGCGAGAAGATCTCAATAGCTCGAAAGAAAATCCCTCTCACTTAACAGCTGCGAAAATCGGCATTTATTCTCTTAGCATTACAATTCTTCTGATCCTAGGTTTTGGCATTAATCATTTCTTAAATTCAGGCTCTGAAAGTATCGAACCACACATAACCGACAACACCCCAATTTTTGCTGAACCGAAACCACTTCAAAAGAGCCAAGTTGTCATCGTAAAACCACCGAGTATTACGGTCACAGAGAAAGAAATGACCACCAATGGCTTAAATGATAGCGAATATAAAACTGATACTTTAACAAGCCCTGCTCATGAAGCAGAGCAACAGATGCCTACGCAAGAGATATCAATTACAGGGCAACCAATAAATACAATGCCTTTGAGCAATATTGAACAGAAAAATAAATATTCACTAGAGGAAAGAACCACTTTTCTGACAGATCAAATGGACAAACAGTCAGATATTTCAACAGTTACTGTTATCGACAAATCTCGACAAATTAGTGGAAACACGACAATATCCAATACCCCACTCAGAGGTTTGTCCGTTCCTGCTCAGGAAAAAGCTCCCCCTTATGAAAAAACATCATCCGAGGTAGCTCAGTTAGTCCATAAACCTGCATCTA
This sequence comes from Neptuniibacter sp. QD29_5, assembly GCF_047778125.1. Lineage (GTDB taxonomy): Bacteria > Pseudomonadota > Gammaproteobacteria > Pseudomonadales > Balneatricaceae > Neptuniibacter. The sequence continues at coordinate 865,080 of NZ_CP180556.1, read as the reverse complement.
TAAACAATAATGAAGTTGCTCAACTGATAGAAGACCCAGTTAATAAAGAAAAACATTTCTTGAGGGAAACGCCAGTACAAGAAAATGACATCACTTCACCTATCACTCTAGCCACTGCACAAATTGACCATTGGGTAGCTGCTTGGCAAGCAAAAGACCAAAAAAGCTATTTTAGAAGTTACAAACCTAATTTTACTGGTATATACGAAACTCATCAGCGCTGGTTACAAAAACGCCGCGATGCAATTAACCGCCCTCAGTGGATCAAATTGATCAGAGAAGAACTACATAACATCGTCATCTCAGAAAACCAAATCAAAGTAGATTTTTGGCTTCAGTACGAGGCTGCTAGCGGTTATAAAGACAAAACGCTGAAACAGCTAACATTAATTAAAGTAAATGGAGAGTGGTTGATAGCAAAGGAACACAACATTAAAGTCGAAACAAATTAAAATAAAATGCTCAGTGCACGTTTTGTGGAAAATCATGAGCGTGTTCAGAAATCCATTCGATTGCAGCTTCTTCTGAGTTTAATTCTCGCCCTTCTTCTTCTAAGATTTTCTGGCGATATTCTTCGATATAACACACCTGCTCAACCATTCGAACTGCATAAGCAGTTGCTAGATCAGAAAAGCCGATCCCAACCAGAAACCCATTGCCCTTTTTTTTACACCAAACAACATGCCCTATGGTTTTAAATGGAGGTTTCTCTAATGATATTTCTACCTCTACAGCATCGCCTGGAGTCATCAGGTTTTCGGTTTCACAGGATAAACCGCCTGCACTTACATCTTGTGTAGTAACTTCAGTAACATTTTCGTTATTAGTTTGTTCTTGGCTACAAAGCTTGATTGGAATCGCTGCGGGATGACGAATAAATCGACGAGGCATAACGCTTCTCCTCTACCACTACTATTTAGTGTAGACCCAGAAACAAGTAAGGGGCACTAAGCCCCTTAAAAATAAACAAAAATTTGTTTAATCAACCTTTCGCTAGCAGCTCTCGTAGATCAATAATCGCAGCATTAGCGCGGGAAATATAGTTTGCCATCACCAAAGAGTGATTAGCGAACAAGCCAAAACCGCCACCATTAAGGATCATTGGGCTCCACACGGTTTCCTGAGTCGCTTCCAACTCACGAATAATCTGACGGAGACTCACTCGAGCATTCTTTTTATCTAATACAGGCCCAAAATCCTGCTCAACTGCTTTCAATACATGTAATAGTGCCCAAGCAGAGCCACGCGCTTCATAAAACACATCATCGATTTCTAACCAAGGTGTTTTCACTTCTTTATCAGAAGCAGTCTGTGTAGATTGTTCAGCAGCCGGATCACCCGCTAAATCTGTATTCACACGTTTCTGCCCTACACTTGCACTTAAACGCTGTGACAAACTGCCTAAACGCGTTTGAACATCGCCAAGCCAATTATTCAGATTATCTGCACGTGCATAGAACTGAGCTTCAGATTCAGTAACTTTAGTCAGTTCCATCTGATATTTGTTTAGTGCATCAAGGCCTTCTTTATACTGAGATTCAGAAGAAGGAAGTAACCAACTATTCGCATCGAAGTGGAATTGAGGCTCCGCGACTGTCAGCTCTGGATGTTCAACTGATTGAGACTGCGAACGACTAAAGTCTTTTCGTAAGGCTCGAGCAAGATCACGAGACTGCACCAATACGCCATATTCCCAATTGCTGATGTTGTCTAACCAGATACCCGGAGGCGCCACATCATTAGTGATATAACCGCCCGGTTTATGCAACAACGTATCCATCAATCGATGCAAGGTATAAACCGTTGGATAACCCGTCGTTACTTTTACACCTTGCTCCTCCGCATTCGCTTTAGCTTCTGCAACTGGATCAAATGCAGCAGGAGGGCAGCTCCAATAAATACCTAGGGGAACGGAGATAGCAATAATTAGCGTGACAGCACTAAAAATAGTTCGGCTAATTTTACCTCCTGGCATGTTGTCCCAAAAATCTAAAAACCAATCAATCAATAATCCCATGAGGTTCCTCAGCTCTAACAATCCGTTGGACGATGTAACTGTCCACTTATTATTTACTGCCACAGCTTAACTGATCCTAAAGGTATTCGGAATGTTGCGATGGTCGAAGCAAAAAATTCTTTTATAAAACCTCTATAACAACGGTATTATGCTAAGAAATTACTTAGACCAAATTTGAAAAATTACTCAAATAAAAGATACTTTTATAATTCAAGTCAGCATCTTGTATTGCAGCCTCGATACTTAAGCCAATATCAGAATAAGGTGGTGTATCTTTACTATAGTGACAGGGAGTTACAGATTTATGCCTCAGGCAGCGCTACAAGGAGGGTATAAGACATGGTAAGACACGAAGGGATCAAACCGCTAAGGCTTTTATTCACACTTCTTTCGGTAATTCTTTTATCTGCGTTGACCGTTTTCAGCATTGCCCTTTGGGATGATGTTAAAACCAGTCAGTACGATAAGCTATACAAACAAAATCAGACTCTAATTAGTCAGAGCCGATCTTTCTTTGATCACCAAACACGTCTTATTGTAAAAACAGTAAAAGCACGTTTTATCAACAAAAATCTACAAGAACGCTCTGTTACAAATGTGTTCGAGTATCTTCTGTCAGCAACCGGCGAAGCTGCTGCATTTTCCTTAATCGATAAAAAAGGGAACGTCTTACTGAGTAAAGGCGATATCAATCTACCACAATTATCCAGCCCAAATATTGTGTTAGACAATGTAAAAGTAAGCCGAACCGCTCAGATAGGTTACCTACATAGAACAGGCCTTTTAGGGGAATCTTTACTGCCTTTCTATGTCCCTATTTTAAATGATGACAAGAAGATTATTGCCATCGTAATCGCTTTTTACCGCGTTCAGGGAAAATCATCCCTGATGCAGAAATTTATTAGCCCAGATAACAATACAATCTGGCTGCTAGGTGAAGGCGGGCAAGTGCGTATGTCTTATCCCATCCCAAAAGGTTTTGTATCAGACTTATTTGGTTGGCGTTTAGCTCAGGAAACGGCTACCGAAATTCAATATAACCTACAATCAGGCCAAGTAAAACAAGGCCTAGAGCTTGAAGTTAAAGGGGAGAAAGTCCTAGCAAACGTAGGTTATTTACCAGAATATAAACTCATCACTCTCAACTCTTATCCTATCACTAAGCTATTTAACTCCTGGTTAGAACGAATGCGACCTATCGGCACCGTATTTATTCTATTCCTTCTCGCGGCATTACTTGCCTACAGAGTTTCACTACAAATTAGTAAACGCATGTCCGACGCGAAACAAAAGGCGGAACGTAAAGTTCAAAAATTGTCTAAAGCAATTGAACAAAGCCCTAACAGCGTCGTAATCACAGATAACCTATGGTCGATAGAGTATGCCAATAGCCACTTTGACTTAGCTACTGCGAAGCCTAATGCTCACAATAAAGCTCGTGGACATAATATTATCGATTTTCCACCTTACAATGTCTTAACTAATGACCTTAAAAAGATTAGCGATGAAATCGCAGTAAAAGGTAACTGGTTTGGAGAACGTAAAACCGATTTTGACGGAAAATGGTATTCCTTCTCTATCAGCCATATCACTAATCCTGATGACGAACTCACCCATTATGTAGTCGTTGTGCAAGATATCAGTAGCCGCAAGAAGGCAGAAGCCAAGCTGTATAAACAAGCAAACTTTGATCCATTAACAGGCTTACCTAATCGCCGCAGAACTAATGAAAACCTAACAAGAGAACTCCAAAACGCTTGGAAAAATAAACAGCAAGTTGCTGTACTTTATTTAGATATCGACAACTTCAAAACCGTTAATGATACCTTTGGTCACATGGTCGGTGATCAATTACTACAACTTGTCGCAAGCAGACTAGTTAAATGCTGTAAGGGCAAAGCACATATTTGCCATATTAGTGGTGATGAATTTTTAGTACACGCAACCTATATCAGAAATCAAGAAGTAGAAACGCTAGCTGAGAAGATTCTTCGAGATGTAGAGAAACCTGTATTAATAGAAGGTAAACAGATCTATATTTCTGTCAGCATTGGCATCTCCCGCTACCCTGAAGACAGCAACGAAGTAGTAGGACTTATAAAGTTTGCGGATATTGCTCTATTTGAATCGAAGAAAGATGGTAGAAATCGCTACAGTTTTTTTGACCACGAACTCGACTATCGCTTAAAACGCAGACACACCATCGAAACAGAATTACGCCAAGCGCTCGAGCGCGGCGAGATCTATATGGCTTACCAAAGCAAGAACAATATAGATACCGGCCGTATTATGGGTTTTGAGGCCTTAATGCGCTGGAACAGCTCTGTATTAGGCCCAGTTGGACCATTTGAGTTTATCGAAATTGCCGAAGATATCGGTGTCATTAACGAACTGGGTGAGTTCGCTTTACGCCAAGCTTGCCTAGATTTGATCGAGCTACAGAAATTCAGTGATACCCCTCTAATTATGGCTGTTAACCTGTCCATCAGACAGCTGAACGATGACAGCGTCATAGATATGGTGGCGGGCGTAATTGAAGAAACAGGTATTGAACCTAGCAGGCTCGAACTGGAGATCACCGAAAGTCTATTAGCTGAGAATATCGAGAAGCTTCTCCCACGATTAGAGAAACTGCTCGAACTTAGAACATCACTCACCATTGATGACTTTGGTACTGGCTATAGTTCATTGAGCTATCTAACCACCTTCCCTGTATCAACCTTAAAAGTAGACCGTGCCTTTGTGAAGGATATGGTTCACAACCAAGGTGATGCCACTTTAACCCGTACGATTATCACTATGGCACATGCACTCGATATGAAAGTGGTTGCGGAGGGAATTGAGGATGAAGATCAATTAGCTCTGTTAAGAGACTTTGGCTGTGATATTGGTCAAGGCTATCTATTCAGCCGACCTCTGGTACATAAAGAAATGGAAAACCTAGTTGAAACAGAAAATCTACCAAATACTCACACTTTCAATTGTACCCTTACTTAGGCACTGCAAGGCTTGAAACAATGTGAAAGCTCTGAGCAACCAAAAGAACAATTCACCCCAACTGTATTTGCTCTTCTGGAAATTGAACACGAATATAATCCAACTTTCCTGATTCTACTAAAGCGACAAACACCTCTACTAGGCGTTTATCAAGGTGGCTACCAGCAATACGTTTAAGCTCACTGATGGCTTCATTTTGGGTCCAAGCGTCCTTATAGCTTCGCTTAGATAACAACGCATCGAAGACATCCACAACAGCAACAATCCTTGCCGCGAGCGGAATTTCATCCCCTTTCAAACCTTTTGGATAGCCACTGCCATCTACTTTTTCATGGTGAGCAATGGCTATATCTCTCGCCATATTAAAAAAGGCGCTCTTACCCAAAATCTTAGCCCCTATAGAAGAATGCAGACGCATAACCTCCCACTCTTGATTATCCAATGGGCCAGGTTTATTAAGAATGGCATCAGGCGTGGTGATCTTGCCAACATCATGCATCATGCTAGAAAAGCCAAGACGATTCACCACTTCTGACGATAAACCTATCGCTTTACCTAACTCTTCAGAGTACTCCTTAACTCGGTTAATGTGGTTACCCGTATCGTTGTCTTTGTAATCACAAACCATAGCTAATTTCTGGATGGTCTCTACATTAGCTTCATATAACTCTTGCGTACGAGCTCTTACACGCTCTTCCAAGTAACTATTAGCTTCATCCAACTCACGATTAAGTCGCTGCTGTTCCTTATAAAGATGGCGAGTTCTAAGGTGAGAGCCAACACGAGCACGAAGCTCTTCATGACTGAAGGGTTTTGTTATGTAGTCACTAGCACCTGCCGTCAGTAAATCACATAGTAGCTCTTCTTGATCGAATTGAGTCACGACAATAACAGGCACTTGATCATACTGGGTGCAGGAGCGAATCAGATGATTCAACTCAATACCATCCATTTCTGGCATCTCAACATCGGTCATCACAAGATCCACGTCTTCATGCTGCTGAAGTGTCTCCCATGCTTCCTTACCATTTTGACAAAGCACTGGAGCACAACCTAACTGCTCTAGCATTTGACCATACAAAGCCAATAAAGCAACGCTATCCTCAGCCACTAGCACTTTGAATCGTTGCCCTGCGATATGCTGACTAAACTGCATTGTCTCTCTACGCTCAATAACATTCTTCACTCTCTCAAGCAGAAAATGTTGAGTGCAGTTTTTCATAATGAAATCGGTCACACCCGCCTGAAAGCAGTTACGTTTCAATTCCATTGACCGAAGAGAAGAGACAACAATAATTGGGACAAGTAAAAACTCAGGACGAGCTTTAATCTTAGATGCAAAGGCGACACATTCAGTATCCGGCAGCTCTGCACCCAAAAGAATGAGATCAGGCATGTCAAAACTGAGAGCTTTGTAACAGCTTTCACCAGTTTGGTGCAATTTTACGCGATAACCAGCATCTTCGAGTACAGCTTTGTAAAACGTTCGAATTGTTGAGCTACCATCAACCACAAAAATGGTTTGTTGCATCCTTATATCTCCAAGAGGTTCCGTCCTGCTAGACTAATTATTTTAAATACTAAAAATTGATTCCTTAATTTATACCACCATGTTTTTTATGACCACACTAAACCTTAGGTTATTTTTAGCATTTTTGTGACTTCATAACATGAATTCTTTAACTATCGACCTGAGTAATAATCTTACTTTGATCGGAAACCTGATATGAATCACTAGCAAAAATGCTGCGGCGCGTCATAATCAGGTCATATACAATGATTACCTTCAGTTCTATCAATGAACGGGTAATACAATTTAATTTCGAGGTTTTGATGGTTATTCAAGAAAAACCACCGCTGCACGACCAGCTAGAATTTTTTATTGAACAAGCTGAAAAGGCTCGCCCTATCCGTACTGCTGTTGCCCATCCAGTTGATGGCAACAGTCTGATTGGCGCAGTGGAAGCAGCCGAGCATGGTCTCATTATCCCAACTCTAGTGGGGCCTGAAGCAAAGATTAAAGCCGTTGCTGAAGAGCAAAATCTGGATATCAGTAATTTTGAACTCATCAATACAGAACATAGCCACGCTGCTGCAGAGCTAGCTTGTGAATTGATAAAGCGCGGCGAAGCCGAAGTATTGATGAAAGGCCATTTAGGTACATCGGAATTGCTACGCGCAGTAGTTCACAAAACAAAAGGGATCAGAACTGAGCGTCGCTTAAGTCACGTCTTCGTGTTTGATGTACCAAACTACCATAAACCACTGATCATCACTGATGCTGCGATCAACATCACACCGGATCTGTACTGCAAAAAAGATATCACGCAAAATGCGATCGATTTCTGCCGTGCACTAGGCGTTCAAACGCCGAAAGTAGCAATTTTATCTGCAGTAGAAAAAGTTAAGCCTAATATTCAGAGCACTATTGATGCAGCTGCGCTTTGCAAAATGGCAGATCGCTCTCAAATTACGGGTGGCTTAATTGATGGCCCGTTAGCGTTTGATAATGCGATCTCGCAACAAGCCGCTATCGATAAACACATTGTTTCCGAGGTATCTGGTGATGCTGATATTCTGTTAGCGCCAGACTTAGAAGCAGCCAACATGATCGCTAAACAGCTGATCTATTTAGCCAACGCTAAATCGGCAGGTATCGCACTCGGCGCAAAAGTGCCGATCATTCTAACAAGCCGTGCTGATAAAACGCTTGCTCGTCTAGCATCCTGTGCGTTGGCATCTCATATGGTTCATCACAAAGAAAAGTAGGTCGTATGGAAACGATTTTAACGGTTAATGGCGGCTCCTCTAGCTTAAAATGCGCATTGTTTAAGTACACAGGCGCTAAGCTAGAGCTGCTATATAACTTTAAGCTGGGCAATATCCTTAATGATACCGCTCGATTTAAAGTAAAAGATGCATCCGGTGAAGTACTACTAAAAAGCACACCAAGCTTTAGCGACGTACCTAAAGAGCAACGCCACCAGGCCTGCTTAAAAACCATACTCGATTGGCTAAACGCGGAAGTCAGTGACAACACTCTATGCGCCTTTGGCCATCGTGTTGTTCATGGGGGTAGCCACTTTAGTGCGCCTATCCTGATTAATGATCAAGTATTGGATAAGCTGGCAAGCTTTATTCCACTAGCGCCACTGCATCAACCTTATAACTTAAGACTGATCGAGGCCTGCCAAAACATAGCTCCAGACCTACCTCAGGTAGCGTGTTTTGACACTATGTTTCATGCCGAGCAATCCGCGTTGGAGCAACACTATGCCCTACCTCGTAAATACACTGAGGAAGGTGTTCATCGCTATGGTTTCCACGGTCTTTCTTACGAATACATTCAGCGTCAACTTGTTGAACAGAAAAGCGGTCATCTTAAAACCGTAGTCTGTCACTTAGGTGCTGGCGCAAGTATGTGTGCTATCGGCAAGGGTAAATCAGTTGCCTCATCCATGGGCTTTACCGCGGTAGATGGTCTGCCAATGGGTAGCCGCTGTGGCAATATCGACCCGGGTGTTTTGCTTTACCTTCAGCGTCATCACGACCTTTCGGCTGATGATCTGGAAGCATTGATCTACAAGCAAAGTGGCTGGCTAGGCGTGTCAGGTATCAGCTCTGATATGTTAGAACTGGAGCAAAGCGATCAGCCAGAAGCGGAAGAAGCGATCGATATGTTCTGCTACCGAGCAGCTCTAGAAATTGGTCGCTTATCTGCAGCACTCGAAGGTTTAGAGCAGATTGTCTTCACGGGTGGTGTCGGAGAAAACAGCGCCAATGTCAGGGAACGCATCCTTAAACGCTGTGAATGGCTAGGCGTTAAATTTAACCCTCATGCTAATTCAACCAACGACAGCATTATCAATGGTGCCGATTCTCAAGTGACTGTGCGCGTTATCCCGACCAATGAGGAAGCGATGATCGCCATGCACACTAAGGATTTAATGGCTTAATCGCCATTACGCTCCAGCATTAAAAAAGGGTACCTCGAGGTACCCTTTTTTATATCTATTAATCTGCCAAGATTACTTCTTCGGTTTTTTCGGCGCTTTCTTCTTGCCACTAGCCGGTTTTTTCTTCTTTTTCGTTCCAGCTGCTTTACCAGATGCTTTCACTTTTTTCGGGCCTTTGTAGCTACCTACTAAGCTTTCGATCAATTTACGTCTAAAGCGAGTCTTCAGGTACCGCTCAATCGAAGACATTAGGTTCCACTCGTGCGGATCAATCAACGAGATCGCCTGCCCTTCCTGACCAGCACGACCAGTTCGGCCAACACGGTGAAGGTAGAGATCGCCCTTACGCGGCATCTCCATATTGATGACTAACTCAACCCCTTCCACATCCAAACCACGGGATGCGAGGTCAGTGGTTACCAAAACCGTTGTTGTACCCTTACGGAACCCTTCGATCGTCGCAAAACGACCTTTTTGCTGGACATCACCATGCAATAGAGCCGCTTTAAATTTGTGGTAGCGTAAAAAGCCATCCAAACGGCGCGCTTCGGTTTTGCTGTTACAAAACACAATCGCCTTGTCGTACGATTCGTTTTCAAGCAACCAGCACAGCTGTTTATCTTTATGAGACTGATCATCAGAAAGCAAAATGCTCTGCTTGATTCCCTCTTCTACCTCACGCTTCTGACCGATACGAATCCACTCAGGATCAACTAAAAGCTTTTGAGCAAGAGTACGAACTTGCGTCGGCAAAGTGGCAGAGATCAACAACGTCTGACGCGCTTCAGGACAAAGAGTTAGGATCTGATCCAAACGCTCTTTAAAACCAGTTTCCAGCATACGATCCGCTTCATCCAAAATCAGCAGATCTAGGCTATCCAACTCAATAGAACGGTTTTCCAAATGCGGCACCAAACGGCCCGGTGTTGCAATCACTAAATCGGCACGAGCTAAGCGCTTTTCCTGCTGTTTAAAATCCTCACCGCCCACCAGCGAAACAGCATCCAGTTCTAGACCAGCAGCCAATTTATTAAACTGCTGCAACACCTGCTCAGCGAGTTCACGCACCGGTACAAGTACTATGGCTTTCGGCTGACGTATTGGCGATTTACCTGCAGACAGTTCCTGCACTAATGGAATCAGATAAGCACCGGTTTTACCGCTACCCGTTGGTGAACTTACCAACAGATCCATCCCCTCCAACAACAAAGGCACCGCCTTTTGCTGAACCTCTGTCGGCTCATTGAAGCCAAGCGTTTTAAGGTTCTCTTCTAACTGTGGATGTAGTGCGATATCAGAAAACATAGTGATTCCATAAACAAAGAAAGCGATGAACATTCATCGCTTTCAAAGATAACGTATAAAGATCAGGTTCGCTGCTTTCACAGTGAACTAGCAGATGTGGCTATGATACAGGAATTCAGAATGAGGTAGGATTAAATTTACTTTGGCTCCGAATAATCCCTTTTACATATTTTTAAGATAACGCTTTGAATTTTCTAAATCTGCAATCGGAGCAAGCATCGCAAAATCAAACATATTGGTATCTTCAGATCGCTTTACCAAATTAGGCCAATCCTGATTAGCGAGAGCAGCTTTACCTATAGAAACAAAATCAGCATTTCCATTTCCTATTACGTTAATCGCTAACTGTGGTTCAACTACTCCTCCATTGGCAATAATCGGCAGTCCGCTTATTCTCTTGGCCAAAGAGGCTAGAGAAGCACTTCCCTCAAACGCAGGCTCACTAAGTACCGGCTCGGTTGTATGAATATAATCGACCCCGCATTCTCGCATGAGTTTAAAGGTCGTTTCTGCTGCAGATTCACCCTCAGGCCACTCATAGTCAAGATCGTTGACTTTTTTCTGAGAAAGACGCATTCCGACAATAAAGTCTTTACCTACCGACTGTCTCACAGACTTAATAACCTCTTTAAAAATTCGCAACCGGTTAACTAGAACACCACCGTACTCATCTGTTCGTAGGTTGGTGTATTGCGTCAAAAACTGATCCAACAGATAACCATTAGCACCATGTATTTCTACACCATTAAATCCCGCCTGTTTAGCTAATAAGGATGAAGATACAAAACCTTCTACAACCTCTTTGATATCTGAAGTTGTAAGAGACTTAGGTAATCGATAAGGGCCATCTCCATAATAAAATGGCATCTGCTCACCTAAAGGCTGTACCTCAGAAGGAGCCATTGCCGTATTTGCAAAAGGGTTGTACTGGGACAATGCTCCTGCGTGCATCAATTGAGCTATGATAATAGCCCCCTTCTGCTGCACACTTTCAACGATCGGCCGCCAACTGTTCGCCTGCTTTACCGAACTAATTCCTGGCTGCTTTCGATAGCCTTGGCTATATAATTTATCCGTATATAACCCTTCAGTAATGATCAGCCCAAACCCACCATCAGCATATCCCTCGTAATACTCCTTCATGAGCGGTCCAACCGTACCATCTTCATTTGCGCTCACTCTTGTCATAGGTGCCACCGCTAGTTTATTAGAGGCTTCCAGCTTACCCAGCTTCGATGGTTTAAAGAGTATTTCTTTTGTCGTCGTCATTTTTCGATCCAAATGTTAATTACATTGCCTTAAAATTTTGACTTTCAAAAAAAACATTGTGAACATCAAAAAAACTGAAACATTATTAACTTTTTGTTGAATATGAGTAACATTAATCAGCTTGAAAGCTTAAAAGTACTTAAAGCCGTGGTTGAGAACGGTAGTTTTACCGCAGCCTCAAAGAAGCTAAACCTTTCGACTGCGAGGGTTTCCAAAGCAATTGAACGACTAGAAAGTGAGTTAGGAACAGTTTTATTCCATCGTAGTACCCGGCATATGCAAATTACCGACGATGGTGAGCGTTGCTACGCACGAGCAATAAACCTGATTAATCAATGGCAAGATTTAAAAGAAGAACTGATTGAGTCTCAACATTCACCTAAAGGCAATTTAAGGATAGGCGTTCCGATGACTTGGGGACTATCTGAACTAGCTCCCATCCTTGATGAGTTCATATTGAAATATCCAGACATCCGCCTTGATGTGCAGTTAAACGATCAACACGTTAACGTACTAGAAGAAGATCTTGATCTAGTTCTTCGATTAACCCATCAACTTATCGATAGCTCTTTAATTTGTCGAAAGCTTACCGAGTACCGACTAATCCCTTGCGCCTCTCCAGCTTACATAAAAGATCATGGAGAACCGCAACATCCTTTAGAACTTAAAGAACATGCCTGCCTAATGTATAACCTTGCAGGCAATACTCGTAAATGGCGATTTTTCAAAGGACAGAAGCCAATTGATGTCTACTTAGAGCCATTGCTACTTTCTAATAACAGTGAGCTATTTCATTCGACTCTGTTGGCAGGTAGAGGGATTGCCCTGATTCCTGAATTTGTTGTATCAGACGATCTAAACAGCCAACGTTTAGTCCCTATATTAAAAAACTTTGATACCTTAACGTTGAATTTATATTCTCTTAGGCCTGGAAGCCGCACCCCATCTTCTAGATTACAGGTTTTTCACGACTTCCTGTGTAAACATCTGAAGAAAGTTAACACAACAAAAAAGCAGCCGTAAGGCTGCTTTTTAAATGGTTAGCTCTAAAAACTGTAATCAACTACTTCGCTGTCTAACCGCTTCAAACAAGCAGATACCGGTAGCAACGGAAACGTTTAGGCTACTCACTTCGCCAGCCATTGGGATTTTAACTAGCTGATCACAATGTTCACGTGTTAAACGACGCATACCTTGACCTTCTGCGCCCATAATCAACGCCATAGGGCCGGTTAGGTTAGCTTGGTAAACATTTAGATCGGTTTCACCTGCGGTGCCTGTGGTCCAGATACCGCGCTCTTGCAGGCTTTTAAGGGTACGAGCAAGATTAGTGACCAGAATGTACGGTACCGCTTCAGCTGCGCCACAGGCGACCTTAGCTGCGGTTGCGTTTAATGGTGCGGATTTGTCTTTAGGGGCAATAACCGCCTGTACACCGGCTGCATCAGCAGTACGCAAGCAAGCACCAAGGTTATGAGGATCTGTTACACCATCGAGTACCAATAGGAACGGTGGGACATCAAGGTTATCCAGTAATTGATCTAAGAACTTTTCGTTGTGAGTTTGGATCGGCTTACATAACGCGACTACACCTTGGTGTTTACCACCATCGGCTAGCTCTTCAAGATCACGTTTAGTGACTTGTTCGCATTGAATCTTCAGACCCATCGCCGTTTCGTACAAACACTGCATACGATCATCGTGACGGCCTTTAGCTATCAGGATCTTTTGGATACGCTGTGCATCACGCTTAAGTGCTGTGTTTACGGCGTGAATGCCGAAAAGATATTCGTATTTCATTTTAGCGAACTCCAACCCAATCGCCTGCTTGCTCACGTACCAGTGTAGCTAAGAGTTCGATAAAACTGTCTTGAGCATTCAGCGCTGGAATATATTCGTAAGACTCACCACCGGCTTCCATAAACACTTCTTGGTTTTCGATAGCGATCTCTTCTAGCGTTTCCAAACAATCAGCTGAAAACGCAGGACAAGTGATCTGCAGAGACTTAACACCTTTCTCTGGCAAAGATTCCAATGTCTTATCTGTGTAAGGCTGCATCCACTCCTTAGGCCCAAAGCGGGATTGGAACGTCGTCATCCACTCGGTATCAGCAAGACCTAGTTTAGCCGCCAACAGCTCAGAGGTTTCATGGCATTGTTTTGGATAAGGGTCACCCTTATCAAAATACTCTTTCGGAATGCCATGGTAGGATAGGATCAACTTATCCGGTGTACCGTGCTCTGTACGGAAAGTTTGTACCTGATCGGCCAAGGCAGCAATATACTCTGGATGGCTGTAATAGGAGTTCACAATACGAATATCTAGAACTTCACGCTGCTTGAGCTGGAACTGTGCAACCTGATCATAAATGGGTGCTGTTGTCGTCGCGGAATACTGCGGATACATCGGTACCAATAAAATTTTATGGTAACCGCTTTCTTGTAGCTTTTTAAGACGCGGTGTTAGTCCCGGCTTACCGTAAGTCATCGCCGAGAAAACATCGGGTGCATGCTCACCGTGCTTCTGCTGAAGCAGAAGATGAAGACCAGCTACCTGTTTGTCCAAGATCTTACGCATTGGAGAGTCATCTTCCCAAATGCTGGCATAAGCTTTAGCCACTTTGCCTGGACGAACATTAAGGATGATGCCATTAAGAACAGACAACCACAGCATACGTCTTAAGCCTTTGCCTTCAACTACACGCTGGTCAGATAAAAACTCTTTTAGATAACGACGAACAGCGCCTTTTTCGGCCTTGTCGGGCGTACCTAAGTTAACTAATACAACGGCGGTTTTATCTGTTTGGCTCATTCAGCATCTTTCCTTTTATGTAAGGGGGAGATTATCTCGGATGTGCGACTAAAATCCTATAGTTAGCGCTGATTATAGGCATAAAAAAACCGCACCCGGTGGGGTACGGTTTTTTAAATCTTTTAGATCAATGCTAATTAGGCATTTTCCAAGCCAGCGAATACGCCGTCACGGATATCTTCTACAGAACCAACGCCTGCTACGTAAACGTAAGAAGGTGCAGCAGCTGCGTCTTCTTCAGCCCAGCCTTTGTAGTAAGTGATCAGTGGAGCAGTCTGGTCATGGTAAACTTTCAGACGGTCACGAACAGTATCTTCTGCATCGTCAGCACGCTGAACAAGGTCTTCACCAGTTACGTCGTCTTTACCTTCAACCTTAGGCTGGTTGAAGATAACGTGGTAAGTACGGCCAGAACCTGGGTGTACACGACGACCAGCCATACGCTTAACGATCTCTTCGTCAGCAACATCAATTTCAACTACAGCATCGATGTTAACGCCAGCATCTTTTAGAGCATCAGCTTGTGGGATAGTACGTGGGAAACCGTCGAATAGGAAACCATTTGCACAATCAGATTCAGCGATACGCTCTTTAACTAGACCGATGATGATGTCATCAGAAACAAGCTGGCCTGCGTCCATAACTTCTTTGGCTTTCACGCCCAGAGGGGTACCCGCTTTTACCGCAGCACGTAGCATGTCGCCAGTAGAGATCTGAGGAATGCCATACTTCTCAGTGATGTATTGTGCCTGAGTACCTTTACCTGCGCCTGGTGCGCCCAGAAGGATAATACGCATACAGGAAACTCCTAACTAGTAAGTTTAAAATTTTAAAGTTGTCGCCATCCGATCTATGTTGATCGAATAAGCAGAATACTGTCATAAAAAAATGCTAATGCCGGACGATACCATGACCTTAAAAGCGAACAATTCGACATTAGGACTACCAATACAGGACTTATGGAACCAAGGTATAAGTCCGTTAGTTTGATAGGTAGTTATAGTCAAAGCGGCCCCATCTCCAGCAAACTTATTGAAAGTTCGGGAGTTTCATCAGCAGCTTTGAATTAAAATCTTTGTAAGAGACTACGTTATCAAGTCACTGCAGCACAAGCAATTATTGCTGCACCGCAGTAACTTAGATCATAAAAACAGCGAAAATCGGTAAAGATCACCTTATCCGGTGTTTCGCATACCAGCTGAAATACCTGCCATGGTTACCATTAGCGCTTGTTCTAAGCGTTCATTTGGCTGGTTACGATCTCGATGGAGCAATTCTGCCTGCAAGAAGTGCAGCGGATCAATATACGGGTTTCGAACATCGATCGACTGACGGATCACAGGACTAGCATCCAATAAGCCATCTTGTTCTTTGATCTGATTGATCAAACTAACAATATCACCAAGACGCTGACGTAAACTAGAACCCAGCACGCCCAGCTCTTCAGAAACCAGCTGCTCATCATAGTAAGCCGAGATGTTTCGATCACTCTTCGCCAATACCATCTCAAGCATGTCGATCGTGGATCTAAAGAATGGCCATTTCTGATACATCTCTTTAACCAGCGACTGACTGCTCTCATTCAGTGCTTCTTGCAGCGCTTTATCACTACCTAGCCACGCAGGCAGCATTAAGCGAATCTGCGTCCACGCGAAGATCCATGGAATCGCACGCAAACTCTCTACCCCACCATCCTGACGACGTTTGGCTGGGCGCGATCCCAAAGGCAGCTTCGCTAGCTCTTGTTCCGGAGTCGCTGCACGGAAATACGGCACAAACATGGAGTTTTCCCGCACAATGGCACGGTATTCAGTAAGACCGCGTTTAGCCATCGCTTCCATCTGCTCACGCCACGCTTGCTCAGGCCCCGGCGCTGGACTGAGCGTTGCTTCCAATACGGCACCTGTGCACAACTCTAAGTTACGAATCGCCAAATCAGGCATACCGTACTTAAAGCGGATCATCTCGCCCTGTTCGGTTAAGCGCAGGCTATGATCTACAGACCCCGGAGGCTGCGCCAAAATCGCTGTATGGCTTGGACCGCCACCACGGCCTACTGTACCACCACGACCGTGGAATAAGGTTAAGTGAACACCATGATCTTTACATAGCTGAGTTAGCCCTTCCTGCGCCTTAAACTGGCCCCAAGCCGCGGCCAATTGGCCTGCATCTTTAGAGGAATCGGAATAACCGATCATCACCTCTTGATGGCCTTGGGTGTAGGCTTTGTACCAATCAACGCTTAACAAGGCATCAATACAATCGCGAGCATTTTCAAGGTCATTTAGGGTTTCAAACAGCGGTGCAACACGCATGTTATGGCTGATGCCCATCTCACGTAGAAGCAGAATCACGGCTAATACATCGGAAGGATGACTTGCCATGGAGATCACATACGAGCCCAGTGCACTCTTATCAGCAGTGGCTACAACTTGGCAGGTATCTAAAACCTCCTGCACTTCATCAGATGGTACCCACTCATTAGGGAATAGCGGACGCTTGCTTTGTAGCTCTTTCAACAAGAAGCTTTGACGGCCCTCTTCGGTCCAACCACTGTAGGAGCCTAAGCCATAAAACTGTGATAGCTCTTCAAATACTTGCGCATGACGATCGGAGCTTTGACGAATATCCAACTTCACCAAGGTTAGGCCGAAGCAAGCAATGCGACGGATAATATCTTCCAACGCATTCTCCGCAATGATGCCCATACCGCACTCTTGTAAAGAGCGATAACAAAGCATCAACGGTTCGAGCAGCTCATCATCATGTAGATAAACATCATAGTCGCCCTCAACATCGCCTTTAAGCTGTCGTGCGACCCAGTTTTTAGTGCCTTGCAGGTGATTCCGTACTTCACCCAGTAATTTACGATAAGGTTCTGCGCAATCACCTACCCGCTCCATTAACTCTTTGCTAGCTTGGTGCATAGACAGTTCGGCGCGCAAAGCATCGACATCTTTAAGATAAAGATCAGCTGCCATCCAACGAGAAAGCAGTAACACCTCTTCGGTAACTTTGGCGGTCACATTTGGATTACCGTCACGGTCTCCGCCCATCCAAGATGCAAAGCGAATTGGCGAGCTATCAAGAGGCAAGCGCTCACCCAATGTTTCATTCAGCTGAGCATCTAGTCGACGCAGGAATTTAGGAACCGCTGTCCAAAGGGAGTTTTCGATTACTGCAAAGCCCCACTTCGCCTCATCGACGGGCGTTGGACGTTGCTTACGAATTTCATCGGTATGCCAGATCTGTCTGATCAGTTCATCCAAACGCGTCTGCGCATCTTCATCACCGCTATCCAAACGACGCAAGCAGTCAGCAATATCATCGTATTTTTGGATTAAGGTGCGGCGATTTACTTCGGTAGGGTGAGCAGTTAATACCAGATCAATCTGGGTATCTTTGAGTGACTCAGCTATCTGCTGTGGCGTGAAACCTTTCTGGCGTAGTTGCGCAAACAGAGTGCAGAGAGAATCAGGAGTACAAACATCTGTGACTTCAAGGTAGCGGCGTACCCTGTGATGCTCTTCGGCAATATTGGCGAGATTTAAAAACTGGGTAAACGCACGAGCTACAGGTAATACTTCGTCTTCGCCCAGTTCACGCAGTGCTTTTAACAGCTCTTCGTGCTCTGCGTTTTCTTCCGTACGCCCTTCTTTCGCTAACTGGCGTACCACTTCAATTTTATCAAACAGCTCATCGCCAAGGTGCGCTTTTATAGTCTCTCCCAGACTGGAGCCGAGCATTCGAACATCATCGCGTAAAGCTTCGTGCAGATTGGTCATATATCCCTCCTGACGCAAAAATTCGCATACCGATGGAGTCGGTTTTATTCGATGCTAACCCATTAAAAAGAAGAAAAACACAGTAAATTCAGTTAATTATTTAAGGAACAGCGCACTAAAACAGGGCTATAAGAGAGGCATTTAAGGAGATGTAAAGTGCTTTAACTGTGGGTTAAAAGCCCGCTACGAGCCTTTTAAAGTAGCTACAGACCTTTAGCTTTGGCTTGATCCCAAAAGGCATCTAATTCATCTAAAGAGAAACCATCCCAATCACGATCAGATGCGAGTACTTGGTCTTCAACGTAGCTAAAGCGACGCTCAAACTTTTGGTTGGTTCCACGCACAGCATGTTCAGGGTTTACGCCAAGGTGGCGCGCTAGATTAACCTGAGCAAATAGCATATCACCCATTTCATCAGCTACCGCAGCCTTATCACCGGACTTAATGGCTTCACGAAGCTCTGCTAGCTCCTCTTCCATCTTATCCAACACAGCTTCAGTTTCATGCCAATCGAAACCTACTTGCGCAGCACGCTTTTGCAATTTAGCGGCACGAGAAAGAGCCGGAAGAGCACGCGGTACATCGTCTAAGACACGGCTGATGCCTTTAGCTTCTTTAGCATCACGTTCCTGCTGTTTGATCGCTTCCCAGTTGCGCTTAATCTCCTCTTCCGAGATCGGATTATCTGCACAATTTGAGTGCAATGTTCCGTCTGGGAAAACATGAGGATGGCGACGAACTAGTTTCTCAATGAGGTTGTTTACGACTGTAGAAAAATCGAAACGCTGATCTTCAGAACCCAGCTGGGTATAAAAAATCACTTGGAACAGTAGATCACCTAACTCGTCGTTTAGATGCTCCCAGTCTTTACGTTCAATGGCATCAGCAACCTCATACGCTTCTTCCAAAGTATGCGGCACAATAGTGGCGTAGGTTTGCTTAAGATCCCAAGGACAGCCTGTCTCGGGATCACGCAAACGTGACATCAGATAGATAAGATCATCAATTGTGTACTGAGCCATGACGCAAAAAAACCTTTTTAATAGCTTATTAGCTAGTGCCACCGCGTTGACGGTGAACTTCCATCACGTTAGGCACCTGATTGATCTTGTCCATGATACGACCCAGAAGATCCAGACTAGAGATCTCGGTAGTCAGGGTTAGACGTGCAATATTGTCGCGTTTATCAGACAGAGTATTTGCAGCAATGATGTTTAGATCTTCTTCGGCCATCACCAACATAACGTCACGTAGAAGACCTGAGCGGTCAAACGCTTCGATATAAATATCCACAGGATAAGTTGTTTGCCCTGTCTCGCCCCAATCAACTTCGATCACCCTTTCAGGCTCACGCTCCTGTAACTGAATCATGTTGATGCAGTCTTCACGGTGAACAGAGACACCACGGCCTTGGGTGATATAACCAGCAATAGGATCGCCCAATACTGGCTTACAGCAAGTTGCCATCGTAGTAAGAAGGTTACCTACGCCGCGAATACGGATACCTTCAGGTTGACCGGAATCACCTGCACTTTGAGCAGGCAGAGCAAGATCAAGCTGTTCTTCCTCTTCACGCAGAACCTGTTTCTGAGCAGCATTGATGATCTGAGACAGACGTAGATCACCCGCACCCAGCGCGGCATACATATCTTCAGTATTCTTGTAATTAACCTGTTCGGTGATCTGATTAATATCCAGCTCGTCCAGATCAATTGCTAAACGTTTAAACTCTTTCGCAACGATCGTACGGCCAGCATCAGCATTCTGCTCTTTCGCCTGGAACTTAAACCAGTGAGCGACTTTGGCACGAGCACGTGGCGTTGTTACAAAGCCAAGGTTGATGTTTAGCCAATCACGACGAGGACGCTCTTCGTTACCCGTCATGATTTCGACCTGATCCCCGGTCTGTAGACGACGGTTTAGCGGAACAATACGGCCATTAATTTTGGCACCGCGGCAACGGTGGCCGATTTCGGTATGAACGCGGTAGGCAAAATCCACCGGCGTCGCACCTTTAGGCATGTCGATAACATGACCATCTGGTGTAAAGATGTAGAGACGATCCTGAACGACATCGCCACGCAGCATGTCGCCAAACTCTTCGCTTTCACCCAAGTCATCATGCCATTCAAGCACCTGACGCAACCATGCGATCTTATCTTCGTAGGCATCACTGCTTTGCTTGGTATCTGTGCCTTTATATAAATGATGGGCACATACACCTAGCTCCGCTTCTTCGTGCATATCAAAAGTACGGATCTGAATTTCTAATACTTTGCCTTCAGGACCAAATACAGCGGTATGCAGGGAGCGATAGCCGTTCGGTTTTGGTGAAGCGATGTAGTCATCAAATTCATGCGGTATATTGCGCCATAAACTGTGCACAATACCCAGTACCGCATAGCAATCTCGGCTTTGCGGCACCAAAATGCGTACAGCACGAACATCGTAAACTTGGCTAAATTCGATATTCTTACGCTGCATTTTTCGCCAGATACTGTAGATGTGCTTAGCGCGACCGCTAACCTCACCATCAATATTGACGTTTTCTAGCTCGCTTTCTAAACGCAGAACAACCTTATCGATATAGTCCTGACGGTTTAAGCGTTTCTCATCCAGAAGCTTGGCAATGTGTTTATAGTCATTAGGCTTTAGATAGCGGAAGGAAAGGTCTTCCAATTCCCATTTGATATGACCGATACCAAGACGGTGAGCAAGCGGCGCGTATATATCAAATACTTCACGCGCCACAAGATAACGTTTGCGGCGACTGCCGTCTTTTACACCTCGAATAGCGCAAGTGCGTTCAGCAATTTTGATCAGCGCCACACGCACATCATCAATCATTGCCACCAGCATCTTACGGACATTATCCATCTGAGTAGTTTCACTACCCAATACGCTTTCATCGATTCGAGGATTTTTACGGCTACCGATAGCAGCCATTTGTAGAACGCCCATGATCAATTGGGCGATGCCTTTATCAAACTGTTTACGAACACGTTCGATAGGCAGTTTACGTTCACGCACTGCGCGATAAAGAATAGCGGCAACGAGGGAATCTTGATCCTGATGCAAATCCGCAAGAATCTGCGCCATTTCTAGGCCTGTGCGGTAGCTGTTATGGCTATTTTCAGCCCAGACATCTTCTGATGCTTCGCTGTTATCTTGCGCTTGTTTTGCCATTTCACACGCGCGGCGAATAACATCGATATCTTCAATGTCTGTAAGATCTTGAAGGTGCTCCAACCAAACATCTAGATCTACAGATCCATCGTCTAGAATAGGCTGGTCTTGACGTACCTTAACCATGTTCTACTACTGCTCCCAGAAATTAACCCTACCGTTCACCGGCTATTTTTATTATTTTTTATCTGCACTAAATATATGGGCTAGAAGTGATTAATCAACTTCTGCTCTCTACTCATGCGGCGCATATTCTATTCCTTCAGAAGCCAAAGCGCGAATTTCTTAAGTATTAATGCCCACTAATATTTTATGCCAAGCACAAAAAAAGCCCCATTGGGGCTTTTCTATATTGCAAAAAACGTCTTGCGATCAAAACTTAACCGTTAAACACACCGGTAGAAAGGTAACGGTCACCGCGGTCGCAGATAATGCAAACAATCACCGCGTTCTCAACTTGCTCTGCTAAACGCAATGCGCCAGCAACAGCACCACCAGAGGATACGCCACAGAAGATACCTTCTTTCTGCGCCAATTCACGCATAGTGTCTTCAGCTTCTTGCTGACCAATGTCCAAAACTTTATCTACACGGCTTTCATCAAAGATCTTAGGTAGATATTCCTGCGGCCAGCGACGAATACCAGGAATTTGTGCACCTTCGCTTGGCTGCAAACCAACAATCTGAACATCAGCGCTTTGCTCTTTTAGGAAACGAGACGTCCCCATAATGGTACCTGTAGTGCCCATAGAACTAACAAAGTGAGTCACTTTACCTTGAGTCTGCTCCCAAATTTCAGGCCCCGTACCCTGATAATGCGCTTCTGGGTTATCAAGGTTAGAGAACTGATCAAGTACGATGCCTTCACCACGCTCTTGCATAGCTAGTGCTAAATCACGCGCACCTTCCATGCCCTCTTCTTTTGTCACAGGGATGAGCTCTGCGCCGTAAGCCGTCATCGAAGCTTTACGCTCTGCACTGCTGTTATCAGGCATGATCAGCTTCATCTTATAACCTTTGATTGCAGCTGCCATGGCTAAAGCAATACCTGTGTTACCTGATGTTGCTTCAATCAGAGTATCACCCGGCTTAATCTGGCCACGATCTTCTGCACGCTGAATCATACTAAGCGCAGGACGATCTTTAACTGAGCCTGCAGGGTTATTACCTTCCAGTTTACATAGAATCACATTGCCGTTGCCCTGACCGATACGCTGTAGACGCACAAGTGGGGTCTTACCGACATAGTCTTCAATTGTTGGAAACTGCACGCTCATAGAATTTTTTCACCGTTATAAGAAACAAATAGTAGGTTATAAAAAAGTTGTTTTTTATAGCCTATATAAAGGACACAAAAGTTTACCGAGGGTTCCCTAAAAGCACAAGAAATCTACTCTTCACCAATAAGCATAGCCCAGCGCAATTTCGTTCAATAAATTGGTTTTAAGCACTGCCATAGTAAGCCAATAATTTACGTTAGAAGGTTTCCTATGTTTGCACTTGCCCTATCTATGGCTGTCTTTGCCCTTGTCGGTGCGATTACCCCCGGCCCTGTGAATATTATCGCGACCAGTTCCGCTGCGGTTTATGGATTTTTACGCACGCTGCCCCATGTGCTCGGAGCGACTATCTCGTACACATTGATTGTTTTGCTTGCAGGTGCAGGTACGCATCAGCTGTTTCAAAACAATCCACAGCTATTGGCCATCCTTAAATATTTAGGCAGCGCCTTTCTTGTCTATATGGCGTACAAAATTGCTGCGGCAACCGGTGAGTCCAATGAACAAGAACTGAGCTCAACACCCCCCACTTTTATGCAAGGCGCACTCAGCCAAGGGCTCAACCCTAAAGCCTGGTTAGTCTCTATCTCAGGTGTGAGTGTATTTGTACTAAACCAGTCCGAGCCTCAACTATATTTAGGTGTGTTTGGCGCAATCTCTTTTGCTGCGTGCCTAATTGGAGTTGGAACTTGGGCTGTTGCTGGGCATCTGATTAAAGGTTATCTAGCGCAACCCAAACAGCAAGAGCAATTTAACCGCATTATGGGCATAATGCTATTTCTAACGATTGCACCTATCTGGATAAATTAGCGCCTGAGTTAGCCGATGAAAAAGACCAGCAAACCCAACACACAAAAGCCTGCCGAGTTTTTTGCTCGCTGTGCTTCGCTGCCTTTTATTGAAATGCGCTCAGCTCATCGCTCGGCAGCTTGCTACCAGACTCACTCCCATGATGAGTTTTCTTTCGGCGTAATCGATACCGGTAGCGCTAAATACCACAATCTAAAACAAGCAAATCAAATCCATCAAGGCACCACGGTAACGATTAACCCGGGCGATGCTCACTCCTGTAACCCTGATGCAGGTGAATGGTCTTATCGAATGCTGTTTATCGATACCGATTGGATTGGCGAGTTACAGAGCGAGTTATTCAACAGCAACAATCAGGATTACCTAGCGTTTAGCCAAGTCCTGCAAAGTAACCCTAGCTTATTTACGCAATTCGATAGCCTATTTAAGCAGCTCAGTGAGAGCGACAATAAACTAGCTGCTGAAACTCTATTGATTGAATATCTGAAAGTGCTTTTCGGTAAAGACCTTAACACCCAAAGTGATCAAAAGGCGCTGGATAACTTCCATATCCACAGAGTAAAAGAGCTGATCATGGATCAACTCGATTCACCTTGGTCTCTCGATGACTTTTGCGCCGAAACCGGGCTAAGCCGCTACCACTTGATCCGCAGCTTTAAACAACAATACGGCCAAGCCCCGCATGCCTATCAACTGAATCAACGGATCAATAGAGCAAAGCAACTGCTGCAACAAGGGAATGGTTTGGCTGAAACGGCACTTGAATTGGGCTTTGCCGATCAAAGTCATTTTCAGAGACATTTTAAGAAACGTGTGGCGGTAACGCCTAAGAGCTATCAGTCGTTTTTTGTATGTTCTGACTCAAAGTAGAACACCATAATAAGAATTTCTTCACTTAAATCCTGTTTGCATAATCACAGCAAAGTACGATCCAGTCTTTTCGAACACAAACAAATCCCCATATGCGGTTTCAATGGCATAAGGTGCAAAGAAGTATTCTCCTTCACATAAAGTAAAGCATCTGCTTAAACTGCCATAAGCTGTAACTGTATCTCCTACGCTAATTCCAGGAGGTACCCCACCATTAGGTATTAAAGTGATAGAACCTGACATATCCCTAACAAAAATCTTTGCTGGTGATATTGCGGTGATCTGACCGCTTATAGTGCTAGCAGGCGGAAGAGTTAATTCGTTTATAGAAGAAGTACATCCAATCAAACTTAGTAGGAACACTAACAAAATAGCCTTTTTCATAAATGAGCTCCCTCAAGCGCTTCCGCTCGACGTTTAAGAGCTTCATTCATTAATTGATAACCTTCTTCAATTGTATCGAGTTCAGCAAAAGGGATCGCAAATCCAGAAAAATGCTCCTTATGTACAAGGCGTGTTTTTCCTTGATCAATTTCGGATAAAACGAAACTATGTCTGCCAATAAAGATGCCTGTAATACCTCCACCCCAAGTTAATTCAGAATAAGGCTCTGCTACCCATAGAGTGGGATGAATCGTTAGGTTGTTACCATTAGGCTTTTCAATATCGACTTCCAGCTTATGATCCAAGGCCATGTCACCCTCAACTCTGACATGGTAAGGATTCCACTCGGGGTAAGCCTTATTATCTATGAGTATCGACCATACCGTTTCAGAAGAAGCATCAATCTCAATTTCGGTGTAGATATTCTTTTCAGGTATTAATCCACACCCCGTTAATAAGGCGAAAAAGATAACCAAGGAAAAGCTAAGTGCTGCTTTTAAGGAACAAGCTCGTTTAATGCGGAATAGATTCACGGTATAAACCTCAATATCTTTAGATTGAGTAAGCCTATACTTGTGAAAAAATCTGCTCCTTAACCTCGGTTAAGATGCTTTATTTTTCTATTCTTTTTCTTATCCGCGACAGCGCTACGTCAGTAACACCGATATACGAAGCAATCTGATAAAGAGGAAGCCTTTCGACCAACTTAGGATAATCTTCGACAAAAGCTAAGTACCGTACTTCCGCACTATCCAATAAGAACTGCCCTTCTCGTAAAGACTTTCGCCGAGCAACCTCTTCAAAATACATTCGACCAATATTGGCCCATTCTAAAGAAGTTCCAAAAAGCTCATTAAGCACTTGGAGCGGGATCTGTAAGACTTGAGTTGTGTCTAAGGCCTGAATATAAAAACGACAAGGTTCAGGTTTAGCAAAGCTACATAACGGGCCTGCAAACTGCTGTTCGGCAGCGAAGGATTTATTATGCTCTTTACCGTTTTCTGTAAGGTAGAAAAAGCGGACGAGCCCCTCTGTGATAAAGAAAACATGCTTACCAACCTCACCAGCAGACAGAAGCATCTCTTCCTGTTGAAAACATTTTAAAGCTAACGAACCAGAATGCTGCTTTAAAGCAGAAAAAGCCTCAGGGCTAAGTTGTAGCTGTTGGCTTAATTCCAGTAACACTTCATCAAGGCTATAGGAGTTCTTAACTGGACACATGACTCGCTACCAATTCGTTAGGAGGAACATACTACTATGGTGATCGGAATCAGAGTAAAGCTCATTTACTAACTTTTATCTATAATCAACCTACTCAAAACCGATTTTTGGAAGCCAGTTAAAGCTAGATTGCTATTCCGCCACAAAATATATCTTGGATTAAAAGCATTAGAAAAGAAGTAATCTACTATTTACTTTCCTTGTTAAAGCTCATTCAACATAACAAGATTGACTGGAGAGGAAAGCCAACCGAGTTATCCCATCTCTTGCCTACAAACGACAATTTTTACCAAATGAAAAACATCCCCACCTTCTGTGGATAACTCAGTGAATAGTTTTTGGGTAGATCGCTGAAAGGCACTAATTACGTTGAATTCAGCAAATAGTTTAAAATTTAACCCAATAAAAATTAACCCTTTAATTTCAATTAGTTATATAAATCAACAAGATTTTTCAAACTTTTAAGAATTAATTAATACAATATTGACAAGGGAAATTTTTAGCTGTGCACAAGAATAATGCACAACGGTGAAATCCACAGATATCACCGCACTTTTTTGTAGCTGTGCATTATTTTGGTGGTGCAAAGGAAGAATTAGGAAGTGCCCACTTACTCGTCAGGCATCTCTAATTCGATGTGTGTTTTCGGGATACAGCAACAGGTAAGCACTTCGTCATCCTGCAGGTCCAATAAGCTCTCTTGAACATATTGAACTTCACCTTCGATCAGGCGAACTTTACAACAGCCGCAGTATCCACCGCGGCAGTTGTACGGCGCTGGGATCTCTTGTGCTTCCAGCGCGTCGAGTAAGGTTGGTTCGTACTGATAGTAGAACGTATGGTGATGGTTAACTTTGATACGTGATGGGCCAGACATGCGCTTGCCTCTTATAGGTCAAAGCCGTCGAAATCACCTTCATCTACCTCGTTGTCGATCTGACCTACAAGGTAAGAGCTGATCTCCGCTTCCTGCGGTGCCACTTGAACGTTGTCACTGATCAACCACGCGTTCATCCACGGTAGTGGGTTTTGACGTGATGGGAAGATCTCTTCCAAGTTCAACGCTTTCATACGTACGTTAGTGATGTACTCAACGTAGTCAGATAGGATCTGAGCATTAAGACCGATCATTGAACCTTCACGGAACAGGTACTCAGCCCAATCTTTCTCTTGTTGAGCCGCTTCTTTAAAGATGGCGTAAACCTCAGGCTCACACTCTTTAGCAATCTCTTTAAAGACAGGGTCATCAGCGCCAGATGCCATTATGTTTAGCATGTGCTGCGTACCCGTTAGGTGCAGCGCTTCATCACGGGCGATCAGTTTGATGATCTTGGCATTACCTTCCATGATCGCACGCTCTGCAAAGGCAAAAGAACATGCAAAACTTACGTAGAAACGAATTGCTTCTAGTACGTTGATAGATACTAACGTTAGGTAAAGTTTCTTCTTAAGGTTACGCATAGACGTGTCGTAAACCTTGCCATCAACCGTGTGTAGGCCTTCACCGTGAATGCTATAAACACTGGATAGATTGATGAACTCATCGTACAAACGCGTCACAGAATCCGCACGGCGAATGATCTCTGGGTTTGTCACGATCTGATCGAATACTTCAGATGGTTCAGTAATGATATTACGAATAATATGCGTGTAAGAGCGGCTGTGAATCGTTTCACTAAACGCCCAAGTCTCAAACCATGTTTCCAACTCAGGTATAGAAACGACTGGTAGAAAGGCAACGTTAGGTGAACGTCCTTGAACAGAATCCAGTAGCGTCTGGTACTTCAAATTACTCAAGAAAATATGCTTTTCATGCTCCGGCATATTCATAAAATCTTTACGGTCAGTCGATAGATCGACCTCTTCTGGACGCCAGAAGAACGACAGCTGCTTTTCAATCAGCTTTTCAAAGATTGGATATTTTTGCCTGTCGTAACGAGCAACGTTTACGCTTTTACCGAAAAACATCGGCTCTTTAGTTGCATCGTGAGTACTGTGACTGAACGTAGTGTACGCCATCGGAGTGTTCGTTCCTGAAACCTGGATAAATCTAGTTATATCACCTGCCACGTTGTGACAGGCGCTCTACTCTGAGTGGTCAGTGGATTGCGGCAAACCTATTACAGTTTGCACGCACCGCCTTCACAACCCCCGTCATCTGCTTGGTCAGAAGCACCATCACGGGTGTTATGGTAATAAAGGGTTTTAACACCGTATTTGTAAGCCGTTAGCAGGTCTTGTAGAAGCTGCTTCATCGGAACCCTTTCATTCGGGAATAACGCAGGGTCGTAGTTAGTATTCGCAGAGATAGACTGATCAACAAACTTCTGCATGATACCCACAAGCTGTAGGTAACCAGTGTTGTTTGGAATATCCCAAAGCAGTTCGTACTGGTCGCGTAGTTCGGTGTAACCCGGAACCACCTGCTTCATGATGCCATCCTTACTCGCCTTAACCGATACATAACCACGTGGTGGCTCGATACCGTTAGTCGAGTTAGTAATCTGTGAAGATGTTTCACATGGCATTAGCGCCGTTAGGGTACTGTTGCGCAGACCAAACTCTTTGATGTCTTCGCGTAGTGTTTCCCAGAAGTAGTGCAATGGTTCTTCACAGAACTCATCTACTTCGCGCTTATAGGTGTCGATTGGTAGCAAGCCCTTCGAGTAAACAGTCTCGTCAAACTTCGGACAAGCACCGCGCTCTTTAGCTAGCTCGTTAGAAGCTTTCAGTAGGTAGTACTGAACCGCTTCAAATGTTTTGTGCACAAGGCCGTTTGCAGAACCATCGGAGTACTTAACGCCGTTCTTCGCTAGGTAGTATGCGAAGTTAGTCACACCAACACCTAGAGGACGACGGTTCATTGTCGATGTATGCGCTGCTGGGATTGGGTAATCCTGATAATCCAATAGATTATCCAGCGCACGAACGATTAGATCAGCGAGGTTATCTAGCTCATCTAAGTTTTCTAGCGCACCTAGGTTAAATGCAGACAACGTACAAAGTGCGATCTCACCTTCCGGATCATTCACATGCTGCAGTGGTTTAGTTGGCAGTGCGATTTCCAAGCAAAGGTTAGACTGCTTAACAGGTGCAACAGCCGGATCAAATGGACTGTGCGTATTACAGTGGTCAACGTTCTGAATGTAGATACGCCCCGTCTGTGCACGCTCTGCAGCAAGAATACCGAACAGTTCAACCGCTTTGATTGTTTCTTTACGGATATTTGGATCGTTCTCGTATTGAACGTATAGACGCTCAAACTCATCTTGATCAGCAAAGAAGGCTTCGTATAGACCCGGCACTTCATGCGGGCTGAACAGTGTGATTTCGCCGCCTTTGATCAAGCGAGTGTACATTAGCTTGTTGATCTGTACGCCGTAATCAAGATGACGTACACGGTTCTCTTCAACACCACGGTTGTTCTTAAGAACCAATAGAGATTCAACTTCTAAGTGCCAAATTGGGTAGAACAGTGTTGCTGCACCACCACGAACACCACCCTGAGAGCAGGATTTAACGGCTGTCTGGAAGTGTTTATAGAATGGAATACAACCTGTGTGGTACGCCTCACCATTACGGATTGGGCTACCTAGTGCACGAATACCACCAGCGTTGATACCAATACCTGCACGCTGGGATACGTATTTAACAATCGATGCAGATGTAGCATTGATAGAGTCTAGGCTGTCACCTGTTTCAATCAGTACGCATGAGCTGAACTGACGCGTAGGTGTACGCACACCGGCCATGATTGGCGTAGGCAGAGATAGCTTAAATAGAGAAGTCGCATCGTAGAAACGCTTAACGTAGTCCAAACGCGTTTCTTTCGGATAATCCGCGAACAGGCAAGCTGCCACTAGCATGTAAAGAATCTGTGGGCTTTCGTAAACTTCGCCAGTTACACGGTTCTGGACAAGGTACTTACCTTCCAGCTGTTTAACCGCAGAGTAAGAGAAGTTCATATCACGTTTGTGATCTAAGTAGTCGTTAAGAACGCCCCACTCTTCTTCTGTGTAGTCTGCGATTAGATGTTTGTCATATCGGCCCGCTTCTACCTGTGTTGCAACATGTTGATACAGGTGTGGTGGCTCGAATTGACCAAATGCACGCTTGCGCAAATGGAAGATAGCCAAGCGAGCAGATAGGTATTGGTAATCAGGTGCATCTTCTGAAATTAGATCGGCAGCGGACTTGATTAGAGTCTCGTGGATATCGAAGGTTTTCATACCCTCGAAGAACTGTAAGTGAGCTTTAAGCTCAACTTCTGACGGTGATACTGCGTTTAATCCTTCTGCGGCCCAGATTACAACTTTGTGGATCTTTTCTAGATCAAGCTGTTCTTGCCGACCATCCCTTTTCGTAACCATCAGATCTTGCTGCATGCGACCTTCCAAATAACACTCAGATATATTTGTAATTATGATCCTGCTTTTAGCCCTGAATTTGCCGTTAAAATCTGGCAAAAGCACGAAAAATAACGCGATCATGCGGGCTGCAGGTTTTAGACTCTACTCTGTCAAGAGGCACAACATGTGGTGCTTCAAGTCATTCAAGACACTAAATATAGTGATATAAGAGGTGAATGCAACTCTTGATTTTGGACTTTTTAGAGTGTAGGCGAGCACCTAAAATTAGCGAAATCATTGATATGACGGGGCTTTCAGGGGAACTATTTTTTTTTACTGCAATCCAACTTTTTTTTATTTTTTTGACCCATCGCAAGTCGTCAAATTCCACGTCAAATTTTGGTGCAAATTTAAAGCGCAACGTACGCTTTTGAGCAACACTCCCTGAGTACCGTTCTACAACAAAATCCTGTATGATTTGCGGCCAATTTTAAGCTTAAAGCAGAGGTAGCCTAAATGCGTCTAGCAGAAATGGAAGCAATTGCTCTGAATATTGGTCTTGCAGTATTTGCTGGTTTTATATTCTTTATCATTTACGATCTAGCAAAAAAATCCAACGCCGGTAAATTCGGTACTGCCATTCTATTTTTTGCCTTAGGCTTGGGCTTGGCTGCCTTCTTGGTAAAAACTGTCGTTGTAGAGATGATGGGCGGAGCCGCCTAAGCGCTCCATATCTAGTTAGGCTTCGATTCTTTTAACGTTTTCTCGCTAATATGTTCTAACGATCCAGAACTTGGATCAACAACATAAGCTTTACCGAAACCTACCACATAACGCCCCTGCTGCGGTTTTAATCTAAACAGATGAAAATCTGGCAGGGTACGTAACATTCCCACAACATTTCCAAACTTCTCTTCGAGCCCATCCAACAAGGATTGATACGCTGGATCTTCACTATCAACCCGTTCAGATAAACAGCTATAGATAAGACGCTCACGCGCAAAGAGATTCTGCGATTGTTCTTCATCTGCAATAAACATCACTGAACATTCATTGTTAGCTAACAAGCTCTGAGTATGTGCGGCTAGCTCACTAACGAAGATATAAAAGTCCCCCTCCTGGTCCTTCATATAAGGTGCATAACTAATTTCAGGAAAACCCTCAGTGCTTAGAGTTGACAGCAACAGCGTCTTCTTACTTTGTTGTAACAGTTTGCAGGCTTCTTCTACTTCTTGCTGCTCTGACATAATATCCTCTTTCACTCACCTAAAAGTCGTACAGTTTATAACCACTTTTTTCTTCAGACTGGATAACACCAGCCGATAACTAAAATACAACAGTTATGCGAATCATAGCTATACTAGCAGTACTGGTAAGGTGATTATCATGGGCGATTCAAAAGTGCTTATACATCATCCCGATGAGTTCCCTATCGAACTCAAACACCAAGAGGCCAAATCGGTTTCTTCACTCCCCTCTTCACTTCAACTTATCTGTCACTCTCCTACTCCGTTCCATTTAGGTGAGAATATTCAAATCAAAATTCCGAGCATCGCTGAAAATTTAGAAGTTTATGGCGTAATTCAAAGCTGTAACGACACACCTCAAGGTTATGAATTAGGTATTACTTTTAATAACTCAGACGCGCTTATACGTATCCGTTTGCTAGAGCAGCTTTGCTATATACAGCGCTACAGAAGCCATGTTCTGAATGAAGAGGGGCGCGAACTTTCGGATCAAGATGCTGCCTTAGAATGGATTGGTAAATACGCACACCTTTTTCCAACAACAAATTAAAAGCCTCTCTGTTAAGAAGCCGTTATAATGCATCTTTCTGACTTTTATGGATGACTACAAAGATGCAACAGAAGAGCGTACAAGTCGCAGATTTTGAAATTGCCAACGACAAACCGATGGTGCTATTTGGCGGCATGAACGTATTGGAATCCCGTGATTTAGCCATGGAGATTGCCGAACACTATGTCACTGTTACTGAAAAGCTAGGCATCCCTTACGTCTTTAAAGCATCATTCGATAAAGCAAACCGCTCTTCCCTAACCTCTTTTCGTGGTCCTGGTTTAGATGAAGGTTTAAAGATCCTTCAAGAGATCAAAGACACCTTCAGAGTTCCTTTGATTACTGATGTTCACGAGCCATTCCAAGCCACACCTGCTGCCGAAGTGTGCGATATCATCCAGCTTCCAGCCTTTCTATCACGCCAGACTGATCTGGTAGAAGCGATGGCTAAAACGGATGCGGTTATCAATATCAAGAAAGCACAGTTCCTAGCGCCTCAGGAGATGAAACACATCCTGCACAAGTGTGAAGAAGCAGGTAACGATCGTTTGATCTTATGTGAACGCGGTTCTTGCTACGGCTATAACAACTTGATCGTTGATATGCTGGGTTTTTCTATTATGAAAGAGTTCGGCTATCCAGTTATGTTTGATGCAACCCATGCCCTGCAGATGCCAGGTGGCCGTGCAGATTCAGCCGGTGGTCGTCGCGCGCTTGCAGCACAGCTTTCCCGCGCAGGCTTATCTCAGGGCATTGCCGGCCTATTCCTTGAAGCTCACCCAGATCCAGAAAAAGCGAGATGTGATGGCCCTTGTGCGCTACCTCTAAGCACCCTTGAAGCATACCTAACTCAGATGAAAGCCGTGGACGATCTAGTTAAAAGTTTCCCTCCTTTAGATACATCTATTTGAAGCTGAACAACCGAACCCTAGGAAGTTTT
Organism: Neptuniibacter sp. QD29_5; assembly: GCF_047778125.1. GTDB lineage: Bacteria > Pseudomonadota > Gammaproteobacteria > Pseudomonadales > Balneatricaceae > Neptuniibacter. Next base: position 832,103 of record NZ_CP180556.1, on the reverse strand, counting down.
CCAACATCAGAGCTTCCTAGGCGTTATAAATCAAAGTGTTCCAATAAAAAGTCGCAAAATAGTGCTAACCAAGAAGGCTGGCCTTGTCTATGATATGCACATGGATAAGGAATAGGATCAGTCTTTATGAGCGACTCGCCAGAAACTATTTATGATGCTTTACAGGAAGGAACTCTCCTGGGCCCAGAGCATCATCGTTTTAAACTTATCAAACACAACAGCCCTCACCCATTTGGGCAACTATGGCAAGCTGAAGATGTTGGCGTTGCAGGTAATCCTGTAGTCACCCTGCTTATCCTTAACCCAAGCCTCCTAAAACAAAATAGTTTTGCTGAAAATATCAAAAAACACGCCGCGCTCAGTAAACAGTTACAAAACAAGCATATAGCGGAATGCTACGGTTTCTTCAGTCACAAAGGTGGGCTACTTTTCCTTTCCTACGAAAAACTTGATGGCCTGACCCTAGCGGCCCTCATTAAAAAAGGTAATTCACTTCAGCCTAATCAACAGCTGGGTCTGATCAGACAAGTTGCTTATGCTATAGATATGGGCTTTCAAAAGTTACGAAAGCCACATGCCTGTTTGGATAGCGAAACGATCTTTATCAACCGTAGGGGCGGGGTAAAACTCACACTCTTTGCCGTACGTGAATGTTATGAAGCGATTGCGGCTTTTAGCAAAGAGCCTTCCCACTACCAGCAATACCAATCGCCCGAAGCTTTCCACCCTAGTCAGTTAAGCCGCAAAACCGACGTATATTCTTACGCCTGCATTTTGTATGAGTTATTTACCGGTAAACCTGCTTTTAAAAGTACCGAAGGCGAAGCAGATCGAGTTCGAAAGCAACTAGATCAGCCTTCAGGTTTAGATGATGAACAGTGGGAAGTTTTGCAAAAGGCGCTTTCAACCGATTTAGAAGAGCGTCCACCTAACTGCACAGAGCTTGTTAAAGCCCTCTTCCCTCCACAAACAGAGGACGAGACTGCGCCTGCCGAATCTGAAAGCACAGAAGATGGCGAAGCTACAACCGACGCTTCGGTAAACGATGATACAGAGAGCGAAGAACTTACATCAGAAGAGAGCAAGCCTTCTTTAAAAGATAAACTTAAGGTCGGCTTAAAGTTGCCTAAAATACCTAAAGCAGCGATCTATACCATAGCAGGCTCTGTGCTGTTTATTAGTGGCTACCTGCTTGGTTGGTTTATCTCTGACTTCATGAACTTCAAAGAGAAAGACTTTCAGGCTCTGCAAATCAAGAAGCAGCAAGAAGCCTTACAGCAAATGTACGATTCTTTACAAGCTCAACAAGAGCTTCACAACAATCAGGAAAAAGAGCTTCGCTCGCTCACAATAAGCAAAGCGGTTCTAGAACATGATTTAGAAGCGGCCTTGAAAAAACTCAACAATCAAGAGCCAGATGAACCGGGACAGCAATTATTTAAAGATCAAATATCCGACACCCTATTTGGTCCAGATATGGTCGTACTGCCTTCAGGAAACTTTCGTATGGGCGACCAAGCGGGCATTGGTGACGATAATGAAAAGCCTGTGCATGTTGTCACTATCAAAAAGCCATTTGCCCTTTCTCGCTTTGAAGTGACCTTTGCCGAATATGATGCCTTTGCCAAAGCGACCCGCAGAGCCCTGCCCGATGACGGTGGTTGGGGGCGAGGTAATCGCCCTGTGATCAACGTAACTTGGCGCGATGCGGTTGCTTATACAAGATGGCTCAGTGGTGAAACAGGTCAGCCTTATCGCCTTCCGACAGAAGCTGAATGGGAGTATGCAGCTCGAGCTGGCAGCTTAACCACTTATTGGTGGGGTAATGAGCTGAAAGAAAATATGGCTGCTTGTGCAGGCTGCGGAAGTCAATGGGATGGTCAACAAACAGCACCTGTCGGTAGTTTCCCTGCCAACGAATGGGGACTTCACGACATGACCGGTAACGTTGATGAGTGGGTTGCAGATTGCTATCTCGAAAACTACGCTTCTGCCCCTGTAGACGGATCAGCTTACCAGGAGAAAGCTTGTAAAAATCGGGTTATGCGTGGCGGTTCTTGGTTTGAGATCGAGCGTTTAATTAGACCTGCCAGTCGCTACCGCCACCCGATCGATTCTAAACGCAACAGCTGGGGCTTCCGTGTTGCTTTAGATCTAGACTAGAACAAGTTTCAGGCTTAACTGCTCAGCCTCAGTTAAGCTTGGCGTTGCCTTAATGGACTAAAGATTCAGGGACAAAATTGATATGAACAAATGCCAATCATACCTTTGCTTGCTTGCAGTGGGCCTTCTGCCATTAACTGCTCAAGCGGCAGACGCTCTTCAAATCAGTTCAGAACAACGTAAGTCACTTAACCTAACGCTATATAACCAAAACTTGGGTTTAGTTAGAGAAACACGCCAGCTTCCACCACTACGTACAGATCAGAAAATCACACTTGAAGATGTCAGTGAACAGCTTCAAGTCGAAAGCTTACGTATTGATAATGCCGGAAAGATCTTAGAACAAAACTTAAATACCAATCTGCTAAATCAACGCAATTTGCTGAAACATTATGTGGGTAAGCAGCTGCAACTAGCACGCTTAAATCCTGTATCAGGCCAAGAGGTTATCAGTCAGGTGGAGTTGCTAAATATGGACGGTAACCGCGCACTGATTAAGCGCAATAACCGTTTTGAAAGCATTCCGCTTAATAATCAGTGGCGATTCATTTTCCCTAGCCTGCCGCCACAGCTATTGAGCAAGCCAAGCGTAAACTTCCGCACCGCTGGCACTTCTAAGTCACAACTCTCTCGCATCAGTTATCTAACGGGCGGCTTAAATTGGGGCATGGATTACGTTTTAACCTTGAATGAAGCGGGTAATAAAGCCTCCCTAGACGGACTTGCTAGCCTAACCAACAACACGGGTGCGGATTACAAAGACACTCAAATCTCTCTCGTTGCAGGTAGCCTAAATAACCCAGGCAGCAATCGCCATGCTGAGATGCTACAGGCCGATTTTGCAGTCGGTGCGATGGCTCGTTCAGCGCCTAAAACTATGGCACAAGAGAGCTTAGGTGACTTCCACCTATTCGATCTCCCTCACAAGGTAGACTTGCTAAATGGGCAAGTAAAACAAGTATCCTTTCTGACAGCCAAAGAGATCCCTGTAGCACATAGCTATAACTATGAATTCTTGATTTACCCAACCTTGGAACGCAATCAGCATCGAGTAAAACCTCAACTGACGTTGACCTTTAAAAACGATAAAGAGAGTAATCTAGGTACGCCATTACCTGCTGGTAAAGTTCGCACGTTTACCGCTGACAGCAAAGGTTCACTGCAGTTTGCCGGGGGCGGTAACATTGGGCATACTGGTGAAAACGATGAGATTAAGATCCAGCAAGGAAAAGCCTTCGATGTATCTATCCACCGTAAGCAAACACATTTTAGTAAGACCTTTAACGGCTTTATGGTTGCGCAGGAGCTGAAAATCAGTAACAGCCGTACCACCGCCGCAAAATTAGAAATGACCGGTAATTTCCCGCTACAATGGGCGATGAAAGAGAGTAGCCACCCATTTGAAAAAGTGATGGGCGGCAGTGCGCGCTGGAAATTGGAAGTACCTCCTCAAGGCGAAGTGACTCTGAAATTTAAAGTTCAAATGGAAAAACGATAACACTTTGCCCGATTCATTTTGTGAAGGCTGTGGTCTAGCAACTCCCTATTGCTGCTGCAGCCAAATTACACCTCAAGGTAGCCAATTAGAGTTAGCATTGCTGCTACACGAAAATGAGCCGCCACGTCCAACAACCACCAGCAAGATTATCCAAAAAGTTTTGCCTAATAGCTCGACCTATATCTGGCAACGTACCGACCCGCCACAATACTTGATCGATCGCATTCAAGATAAGAATACCGATACTTGGCTGCTATTCCCTGCGGACCGCCCCGAGCTTGTTAGTCGAAGCAAGAAATTCACAGGGAGTACACCAGATAGAAACACCCTGATCATTATTCCAGACGGCACATGGAAAGAGGTACGTAAGATCGTTCGCAAGAGTCCGTGGCTATCCAACTTACCATTGTTAGCGTTCGATCCAGAAACGCCAAGTCGTTACGACCTACGCCGTAATCCTGATAAAGACCATCTCTGCACCGCTGAAACCGTCACTGAACTGTTAAAACTCAATAATGAAAACAGCGCCGCAGACGAGTTAGATCGAACCTTTGAGATCTTTATTACTCAATACAAACGATCTAAACAGAACTAGCCGACCAATAGTTAAGGAGAATATGGATGCCAATCACCGGTGAATGTTTTTGTGGCGAAGTGACATACCGTATTGATGGCCAATTAAAAGACGGCCGATCCTGTCATTGCTCCCGCTGCCGCAAGTTATTTAACGCCCAAGCTTCTGCAGTTGCTTTTGTCGAACCGGATCAGTTCACGTGGACAAGCGGAGAATCCCTCTTAACCTCATACACTAACCAACAAGGTTACGGCGTAAAGTTCTGCAAGAAGTGCGGATCAACCTTGTGTACCGTACACAACGATCAGGTATTACAAGTTACTTTAGGTTGCGTAAATGGTGACCCTGAGATCGAGATTGGCCAGCACATATATGTAGACTCAAAAGCTCGCTGGGAAGTTATGCCTGAGGGCGTTTCTCAGTTTGAAGCTGCCCAGCAGGAATAAGTAGACCACTATAGTTTCAGCTGCTTAGCCTGCCACTGCTTTGCTAGCTCTTGATTAGGTTCTTGATCTAGCTCGCCATCGGTATAGATATCGACCAAGCGACGAACAGCAAGTTGATGCGCCTGCTCGGCTGCTTGCGTGTAAAACTTTAACGCCTTGGTCGGGTCAGGCTGAAAATAATTCTCAAAACCCTCTTCAAAGATTTTACCCATTTGATACTGCGCTTTTGCATCGCCTTTTTCTGCCGCCTGCTGTATGTAGATCCCCCCTTGAATGCGGTTTTGTAGGCCATCTCCACGGAAATGCAGTAGATGCCCATACACAGACAATGCACGTTTATGACCGTTATCGGCCGCAAATCGAAACAACTTCATCACAAAGTCATGCTTCTTCTTGGAACGCTGTTTTATCGATGAACGGAACAACGCATAAGCGATAGCAAAAATAACAGGCGCTAGAAGTCGATTAAATGCACGCATTATAAGACCCTAAAAGGCAATTGAGATCGTGAAAATAATACCATCATCGGCCCTAAAGATTGTAAATATCACCAAAGATAGAAAAAGCCTTGATCAGCGCAGCAATTCTGAGATACAACTTCTAGACTTGATAACGAATAAAAGACGCGACATATATTCATTTTAGATATATCGCCTAATAAAAAGGATTAAACAGGGTAGCAGAATGAAGATTTACGAAGATAACTCCCTCACTATTGGTAACACTCCGCTCGTTCACCTTAAGCGTTTTGCTCCAGGCCTGAATATTTTCGGAAAGATCGAATCTCGCAACCCAGCTGGCTCCGTAAAATGTCGTATCGGCGCAAACATGATCTGGTCTGCTGAAAAAAGCGGTGCCCTAAAACAGGGTATGACCATGGTTGAGCCGACTAGTGGTAACACAGGTATTGCACTAGCTTTCGTTGCAGCTTCTCGTGGCTACGACATTGTCTTCACTATGCCTTCTTCTATGAGCCTTGAGCGCCGTAAGATCATGAAAGCACTAGGTGCAACGATCGTTCTGACAGAACCTGCTAAAGGTATGAAAGGTGCAATTGATAAAGCACAAGAGATCGTGGATGCAAATCCAGGTACTCACATGATGCTGCAGCAGTTTGAAAACCCAGCGAATCCTGAGATCCACGAAAAAACAACAGGCCCAGAGATCTGGAATGACACAGACGGCCAAGTGGATATCCTAGTCGCAGGCGTAGGTACAGGTGGTACGATCACGGGTACTTCTCGTTACATCAAAAACACTCAAGGCAAAGCGATCACATCCGTTGCGGTTGAACCTGTTTCTTCACCAGTTATTACACAGACGATTAACGGTGAAGAAGTTAAACCATCTCCGCATAAGATACAGGGCATCGGCGCAGGCTTCGTACCGAAAAACTTGGACCTAGAATTAGTTGATCAGGTTGAGCAAGTAAGCAACGAAGATGCGATTGAGACTGCACGTCTTCTTATGGAAAAAGAAGGCATCATGGCAGGTATCTCTTGCGGCGCTGCGCTATGTGCTGCACTTCGTGTTGCGCAACAGCCTGAAAACAAAGATAAGAATATCGTAGTTATCCTTCCTGACTCTGGTGAGCGTTACCTATCTTCAGCACTGTTTGAAGGCATGTTCACAGACAACGAAATGGTTCAGTAAGTCTTACTAAAAAAGTTCGCATAAACAAAAAAGCCAGCATCTTAGCTGGCTTTTTTATTAACTAATTTTCAGATCAATTTAATATTTCACGAATCTTTTCAGGGGAAGGAAATTCATCTAAGTGTTCGGCCTGTATTTTTCGATCACTTGTTTTAATTACATTGAACCAAGACGCCTTTCTTTGCTTACCTTGATAGCATCCATCAATTTCGTAATTCTCCCCATCAACGGTGACAACTGCAATTGCTCGGGTTCTTACAGTAGGCTGCATGGTAACGACTCTTTTTATAAGAATACCTTTAAGCCTAGCCCAAGCTCAGTCAACCTGCTTATTAATTAATCAACGATTCAAGAAACGAGGCCGACGGTGCGAATAGTGAATGCCCTGTTACCGCACGAGTATATTTCAAAAGATGATCGGTATGACCATGGCCATCACCCTCGATCATGCTTTGCAGCATCAATGTAAAATTATCCGGTGTACGGCAGTAACTAGCGAAAAGTAACCCGCACGTCTGAGTATCACCGTAAGGCATACTGTGTCTCAGGATTTCGATAGAGTTACCCTCAGCATCTTTCAACGAAGTCCTTTTGGTATGCGCGGTGAGCGCTTTTTCTGAGGAAGGATACTCAATGTTATCCTCTTTAGTTCGCCCAACAGTATCTTCCTGAAGTTTAGTAGGCTGAGCGTTCCAGAACGGCATATTGTGCTCATAGCGTTGGATGTGAATATAAGAACCGCCACTAAACTGGACATCCTCTTCACCTACAACAGCCACACTGACTCGGTTATCTCCTTCAGGGTTTTCAGTACCATCGACAAAACCAGTAAGATCGCGCGAATCCAGATATCTAAAACCTTCGACTTCCTCAACTAGTGTAACCGCATCAGCTAGCTCTTCTCTAAGCTTCTGCGCAACTAAAAAGTTAAGGTCTTTCCCTTGAGATCGGATATGAAAAAACAGATCGACAGGTGTATTAGGTGCAATGTTTTCACCATTTTCGAAATTAGGGAATGGTTTAAGTGCATTCGGAGCAGGTCCAATCTGCAATTGAGACCAGTAGTGGCTACCGATCGCTGCTACGATATGAATCTCGCCATCTGGATGGCTTTGGTTAAATTCACGCTCAAGGCTAGGTACTTTTGCTAATAACTGTTTTACTCTACTTAACGCATCAGCTGTTCGGGTTTGATTAAACGTCAGAAAAAGAGCAAACGAGCTTGCCTCTGCAATCACACCCTTTTGATACTGCGCCATAACAATGTCCTCAAAATCCCCTCAATAATTACCATCACAGTATAGAGGGATCTGACCTTTGCCAACATTGATTTAAATTGATCGCTTCAATAGAGCTTTTAAATAGAGCGTTAAAAATATTCTGTGAGGGAATTTTCAGCAATATTCAAAGTCACACTTAAAACATGCTTTTAATGAATAGTCGTGAATGATGATAAATAAATTCTTAGCAACAGCCTGCCTATGGCTTTTCAGTACCCTAGCTATTGCAGCCCCAAGTGCCGAACTTTGGGATTTTTGGCTTAAACATGATCAATCGAGCACAGCCTCTATCGACCATTCTACTTGGGACCGAACCCTTCAACGCTATGTTAAGCGCTCTTCTGATGGCATCAATCTGATCAACTACGCCAATGTATCTACAGCAGATAGAACTGAACTTAAAGCTTACCTTCATCACTTAGCTGCTATTAATATTCATCAATACAACCGCGCTGAACAGCAAGCTTATTGGATCAATTTATATAACGCGCTGACGGTCGATCTGATTCTTGATCATTACCCCGTGAAGTCGATTCGGGATATCGATATTTCACCGGGATTTTTCAGCGATGGTCCGTGGAAAAAACAACTGCTAGCAGTGAATGGAAAGCAAGTGAGCCTAGACGATATTGAACATCGCATTCTTCGCCCTATTTGGAAAGATCCACGCATCCACTATGCCGTTAACTGTGCTTCAATCGGCAGCCCTAATCTTCAACCCCAAGCCTTTACCGCAGCCAATAGCGAGCAACTTCTAAATCAAGGCGCTAAGGATTATATAAACCACCCACGAGGCGCACGCATTGAAGGTAATGAGCTGCACCTTTCCAGTATCTATAAGTGGTTTAAAGAGGATTTCGGCAACAACGAAAGTGAGCTGATCGAACACCTAAAGCAATACGCCGATGCTGAACTAAAAGAGAAACTGAGACACGCCAAAGAGGTTTCAGGTTATCACTACGACTGGAATCTTAATGAGATTGGTAGATAAATTTAGGACTTAGTCGCAATTGGACGAGCTGGATCTCTGATCCACTCGCTCCAAGAACCACTGTAAACCCGGCTACCACTCAACCCCGCAATTTCCATCGCCAATTGATTGTGACAAGCTGTCACACCGGACCCACACATATGAACCACGGCTTCGACCGATTTACTGCCTAAGACGCTTAACCACTCTTCACGAAGCTGAGCTGCTGGCTTAAATTTACCCTCGGCTAAGTTATCCGTCAGTGGACGGTTTAAAGCACTTGGAACATGACCAGCGATTGGGTCGATTGGCTCCACCTCACCTCTATAGCGCTCGGCTGCACGAGCATCAACAAGATAGATGGACTGAGCATCAAGTGCCTGTACAACCTCGGCTACCGTCAAATTCTGATTAGGCAGTAACGAGAATGTATACGCAGCAGAAGTCGGTTGTGGGATATGATCATTTAACTCACCACCTAGCGATTGCCAAGCAGCTAGACCACCATCCAACACCGATACCGCTTTATGCCCCATCAGACGTAACAACCACCAGCAACGCGCCGCCATCGCTCCAGCACAATCGTCATAAACAACGACTTGAGTATTATTGCTCACTCCTGCCTGCGCTAAACGAGCGACAAACCGCTCTAAATCAGGCAACGGATGACGACCCGTTTCAGGCGTAATCGGTGAGGATAGATCCTGATCAAGATCGAGATAGATCGCCCCTGGAATATGTCCTTCAAGGTAGGCATTTTTACCAGCCGCGGTATCCGCTAAGTTAAAACGACAATCAAAAACCACCCAATCAGATTCTGATATGTGATTCTGAAGCTCTTCGGCGCTAATGATTGCCGTAAACATATTTAACTTAGCCTTTTCAGATTTATAGATAAGCTGCTAGCTCTTCTTGAAGTAGATCAAGTTCATTCTGAGCTTTCTGCTTCTGCTTTTTCTTTAAGCCTTCAACCTGAGCCGTTTTCTCAGCGATCACAGATTGCGCAGCCGCTGCTTTGTCGTCCGCTTGTTCAACTTGCTCAAGTAGAGGCTTCAGCTGCATCAAGATACCGCGACGACGGCCTTCTTCAGCACGCGCAATCTCTTCAGCAGATTTCTCTTTTTTCTTTTTAACTTCCGTTTTCGCTTCAGCAACGTAAGTTAGCGGGCGGATACCTGCCGCTATACGCGCTTTATCCATCAACGGAGAAGTGATCTCACGAGCTTTAGCGGCACCCTTCTGTAGAACCTCTTCCACTTCACCAAGATCGCTCATCAACTCATTGTAGCGAGCACGTGGAGCAGAAAGTTTTGCGTCTAGGAACTCAAATAGTTCCTTCTTCGCATCGCCCCAACCGATACCGTTTTCGAACTGCTGGCGCATTGCAGCTGCTTCATTTTCATTAGCAAAGCAGTTGTATAGCTGGAAGATTGTGCTGTTATCAGCGTCTTTAGGTTCACCCGGCTCGCGCGTATCCGTTTTGATCTGCTTAATCAGCTTGTATAGCTCATCAGCAGAAGTAAACAGCGGAATCGTGTTGTCGTAGCTCTTCGACATCTTACGACCATCCAGACCCGGAATCAGCTGAGTCTGCTCATCTACTACCGCTTCCGGCAATGTGAATAGGTTTTCGTAAGTGTGGTTAAAACGACCCGCCATATCACGGGCCATCTCAATGTGTTGAATCTGATCCTTACCTACTGGGATAAGATCGGCATTGAACATCAGGATGTCAGCTGCCATTAGGATTGGGTAGCTGAACAGACCCATTGTGATGCCATCATCCAGATCGCTGCTACCCGCATCGCGGTTAGCATCAACAGAAGCTTTGTAAGCGTGAGCACGGTTCATAAGACCTTTAGAACACATGCAGGTTAGAATCCACGTTAGTTCCGTGATCTCAGGGATATCTGTTTGGCGGTAGAACGTCGCTTTATCCGTATCTAAGCCTAGCGCCAACCAAGTCGCTGCGATCTCACGCGTTGATTGAGCAACACGCTCTGGATCGTGGCACTTAATTAATGCGTGGAAATCAGCTAGGAAATAGCAGTTGTTGTACTCACCTGTCTGACTCATTTCGATGGCAGGCTTAATCGCACCCAAGTAATTCCCAATGTGAGGTGTACCTGTAGTAGTGATACCCGTCAGAACAGTTTTCTTATCCATTATTCACTTCTCTAATCTGCATGGCGTTGCCCGCTATAAAAAATGTGGCAACTCAATATATGTCACTAATTTAATGGCGGTTATAATACCGAAAAAACGTGGAGGTTGCCCCCATAACCCTCACTATTCCTTTGCTGTTTCTTGTATCCACCCAATGTCGAGATGACAGCGCTGCTAGGTTCGGGCTTAATAGGCCTACAACAATAACAATACTGAGAATTTTATGACTGATTCTATCGCTTCCTGGGTTACTTTATCCGCTCTGTTTGCCAGTGCTGGCTGGTACATTTTTCAAAGCCCTGAGCGTAATCTCAATGCAATCGTAATGTGTATAATGTCAGGCATTCTGTGCCTATTCGGCGGCTTCCTGATTTCTGGTCTGTTGATGAAGCTAACGGGCTCATTTGAAAATCCTCTAATTCCAGCACTGCTTGTCTGCTTTGGCACAGCGATTTGTATAGTTGCTCATACCCTTTATAAAAAGCGCGCGGCATCATAAAGGCTTTTAACTCAATACCTAAAAGGCCATATTAAAAATGGCCTTTTTTGTATCTACAGACAGGGTTATTATCTATGCACTTTATTACTGCAAAGATAGATTTCTCCTATGCTGATTGTCGTATCACCTGCCAAAACTCTGGATTATGAAACTGCCCCTGTCACTGAAACATACAGCCAACCAGAGTTTCTTGATCATTCCCAACTTCTAATTGACGAACTGAAAAAGCATTCCGTACAGGATATTGCTCAGATGATGAAGTTGAGCGACAAACTGGCCAGTTTAAACGTTGCCCGTTATGAATCATGGACACCTGAATTCAATACTGAGAACGCCAAACAAGCCGTTCTAGCATTTAAAGGTGATGTATACACAGGCTTAGATGCTGAAACTTTATCGGAAGAAGACCTAGCTTTTGCACAGAATCACCTACGTATCCTTTCAGGTCTTTATGGCGTGTTGAAACCGCTCGATCTGATGCAGCCATATCGCTTAGAGATGGGCACAAAGCTCACTAATAGCCGCGGTAAAAACCTATACGAATTCTGGGGTACTCAGATCTGTGAGCGCTTGAATCAAGAGCTTGCTGAGCAGAAAGAACAGGTACTGATCAACCTAGCGTCTAATGAATACTACAAAGCAGCCAAAGAGAAAAACATCTCAGCGCGTATCATCACGCCAGCGTTTAAAGACTGGAAAAATGGTCAATATAAGATGATCAGCTTCTACGCTAAAAAAGCTCGAGGTTTGATGACCCGCTACATTATTCAAAACAAGATCGAAAACCCTGAAGACTTAAAAGGCTTTGATCTTGAAGGTTACCATTTCGCTGAGAGCATGTCTGAAGGCGATACTTGGACATTCATCCGCGATCACGAAGAGTAAACCCTCTTCACTTTCCCAGATACAAAAAAGCCAAAGCATATTGCTTTGGCTTTTTTAATGGTGAGATATCAGCTTAGTTTTGCTCGATACCTACAATAAACCAATCAGCATTTTCTTTGCTCATATCGCGTGCCAAGTGCCATGTTTCATTAAACTCAGTCGCTTCAGAGGCATTCTCTTTTAACCAACCGTAGAAGTTAATGCTCACAATCACCTCATCTTCTTGAGTGATGAAGTTAGCTAACTCAGACATAACCGATACAACTTCTGTTACCTGATCAGCGGGTGACTTAGCACGCTCTTGCTGAAGCGCATTAAACAACTCTTCAGAAGTATAAGTACGGATTTCGTCCCAATCAGAACGATCCCAAGCCTTTTGTAGGTTTACAAAGTGCTCACGGGAACCTTCCAAGAATGCGTCTTTATTAAACCAAGAAGGAATCTCGATCTCAGCAGAATCACCCCAACCGGAATCATAAGCTGGCATTGGTTTAAACTCCTGCACATTCTCAGTTTGAGCCTCGCGCTGCATTGGCTGTGGCTGTTCTGGCGTATAAGGCTGACCTTGTCCATGACCACCTTGAGTAGCGTAATCTGGACGCTGCGCCTGTTTTCGCATCGAGAAGATTTTGTAAACAATAAAGATCACCGCGGCGATCAGAATCAGATCCATAAACTGTAGACCTTCAAACGCCCCACCGAATAGCAACGCGCCAAATATACCACCCGCCAACAAACCAGCCATCAAACCACCAAAACCTTTTTTCTTAGGTGCTGTAGTTGTGTTTGTTGTCGTTTTATCAGCTTGCTTTTGTTGTTGCTGTTGAACAGGCTTTGATTTTTTAGGTGAAGAAAAGCTTTTACCAAATGAAGAACCACCACCAAAGCGTTTAGCTTCAGCTGTCTCAGCGATAGGAAGCGAAATCAAAAATACCGCCATTAAAGTAACCAAAAAAGTCCGCATTGTTTCTCCTACATAACTAGCTTTTACCGGCAACCGTACCGGCGACTACAGCGAGATAAATCCCTGTGAATATTAAAGCGATACCCCATAAATGAAAAGCCTGAACCTGCTCTGCAAGGAAAATCACCGACAATACTATTCCCCACATTGGCACTTGGTGAATAAATAATCCAGCTTTATGAGCACCTAACTTTTCAACACCATAATTCCAGAACAAATAAGCCAAGATAGAAGGAAAAATGGCTAAGTAGGAGATCAGTAACATCAGATCCATATCCCAGTGAATCCCTAAAGCTCTTTCAGTTTCCAACAGCGACAGAGGTACTAGAATAATCACGCCTACGGTTAAAGAAACCGAGAAGAACGCAAACCCACTCATCTCTTTCGGCTTCCAGCGCAACGCTAGGCTGTAACAAGCCCAAACAAACATTGCGAGTAGCACCCAAAGGTCACCACTGTTGAAGTTAAGCGACATTAAAGCCTCTAGGTCACCTTTACTGATCAACGCTAAAACACCTAATAGCGAAAGTAAGACACCTAGCCATTGCCGCATCGTCGCTGACTCACGAAGCACTAACGTACTCATACAAAGAATCATGATCGGCATTGAAGATTGCATCAACGTGCCATTCATAGCGGTCGTCGTTTGCAAACCGATATAAGCCAAGGTGTTAAAGCCAGCAACACTCAAAGCACCAAACAGCACTAACCTAGGCCAATACTGCCGAATCACATCACGATTCTTATAAATGGCGGGGATAGAAAAAGGTAATAAAATAACGAACGCTAATGACCAGCGAATTAACGCTAGCGTAATCGGAGGGATATCAACAGAAAAAGCACGCGCTAAAACAAAGTTACCCGCCCAAAAAAGCGTTGTAAGCGTTAACAGTAGATAAGCCAAATATGACCTCGAAAGCCTTATTTATTCTTCTGCAAAAAACGCGAAAGTAGACTGTTACTCGCATCATTGCCCGTAATGACATAATGCAGGACATTATAATTATTTACAGTCCATTGCATACGGCGATTGGATTTATTTAAACCACAAATCAGGACTTCATCGCCCTCTTGTAGCTCATCCAACTCACCTGGCAACATATCAATAAAATCCCCACGCTTTAACATCAGAGGGAAGGCATGTAGATTTTTCTTACGATTGTGAGGGTCTTTAAAGAACAAAGAGAGCGTCAACTCGAAGCCTTGCCTCTTTGCTTCCATAAAAGCAGGTGTTTCTTTCTCGCCTACGGTATAGGCCCAGCTATCTAGCTCACGGTCCCCTACCACACTGCTCATTCGATTAATCAATGTGTGCGCCCAGACATCGTCAAATTTATCCCGCATCTCTTCGATAAATATAGGCACTAGCGGCGATTTAACATGCGCAAGGATGCGGTTAGCGATAATACGCCCCGGCTCCATAATAAAATCAGCACGGCTGTTTTTAAAAACCAAGCCATTGGCATGGATGTTTTGTCTAACTACAGTCAGGAGTTTTGGGTTCAATTCTCGAGCGGTCATCATGATGGACAGGTTATCGGCATCATTATTGGTACCCGCAACGATACCCACTGCGTCCATAACCCCCGCTTCCATCAGCGTAACCGCTTCAGTACCAACGCCGGTTACTTGATGCGGAAGGTCTTTTATTTTTTCTGCATCAATATCTAAAACCGTCAGTTCGACATCACTTTCATCAAAATCGCGATACAACGCACGGCCAAAACGACCATGCCCGCAGATGATCCAACGCCCTTTTGTACGCTGATAGACGCTGGAAAGCGGACGATGGAATGGGTTGTGAATCCAGTCATAGACCAGATGCATATAAGGCGCATGAGCAGCTAAAGAAAGATACTGTGCGTAGGTGCGGAACGGATCCACCACCAGATCCGTACCAAAAGATTTTAGATTGGCAGAGGTAATATCAGATTCGGTACGACTGATCACCATCCGCTCAGGATTTAACAATTTACTAGCGATCGCAATAGAGAGATTAACCTGATCATGGTTCGTTAACGCCATGATGCCAATACATTTGGGATGCTGAAGGCCTGCCGCATCTAAGACATCGGGAAGAGAAGCATCGGCACAAAGCGCGGAAACAGAGACAGGTAACTCATCCATCTCTAACGCATCTATTTTGTCCTGATTGATATCAACAACCACCACGCGGATGTCACGTCGTACTAGCTGTCGAACAACGACACTTCCGGTCACACCGTAGCCACAAATCAGATAAAAGGGCTCGTTCATTTGCCGAACATCTGCAGTGAAGGAGCGCCTGCGCATCATACGGCCAAATACGGGTTCTTGTATCAGAGCCAGTGTCGTACCTATACCGTATAACCAAGCGATTACCGTGGCGTAGATGCAAAAGAGCGTCCACATACGTTGAGCCGAAGTGAATTCATAAGGAATTTCACCAAAGCCGATGGTCGACCCCATAAAGGAGACAAAGTAAACCGCATGGAAGAAATCCATTCGGTAAACATTACCCTGATCATCCTCCCCAGGTATAAGTACAAATCCAAGTACTGAGATGGAGTAAACAACAATCAGAGTAATTAACGGTACCCTTAAGCGCCGTAAAAATAGATAGATAACGTTATTCATAAAGAATAATCGCTCAGTGCTTATCGACGCAGCATGGCAGTTTCAACTACCAACAAAATAACCGAGATAACATTGGCTAAGAGCGCGCCTGCACTTAGAGAAACAACGCTCGACATATTAGATGGGTCCATACCAATACCGCTAATCTGCTCTGCGTAACCCCAAATTCCTGCAGCGACGATTAGTTGCAGGTCAGCAACTAATGAGGTAGCTAGCATCAATGCACCTAGATGTGTTCGGTCACCAAATTTAATGACTGTACAGATCATGCTAACAACCAATGCAGCAAAAAACTCGTAAACGTTATGGTGAGCTGGGTTTTCTATATCCCCAAGAAAGAAGCCAAAGTTGAGCGTCAATGCCAACACAATAAAAAACGCAAAAATCACTTTTTCCTTGTTCATCGCTTCCTTCAACTCCTGAACTTTTTTAACGAAGATCTGGATTGTAACACCCACGCTTACTAAATCCATTGAGTTGGATTAAGGAACCCTAACCGTTATGCTTTGTCACAACATAACATTTTGGTGTTTTTACGATTTAAGGCTTATTTTTATGCTAACTCTTTCCATGCCACGGCTAGTTATTTTTGCTGGTCTATTGTCTGCGGTTTTATCCACATCAGTATTCGCAGACGTCGAAAAAAGTCCCAACGATCCAAATGTGTATCGCAGCCTAACCTTAGATAATCAACTGCGCGTTTTATTGATCTCGAATCCTAAAAGTGACAAAGCGGCTGCCTCTATGAATGTAGCGGTGGGATCTAGTGCTAACCCTAAAGATCGCGCGGGTCTAGCCCATTATCTCGAACACATGCTGTTCTTAGGCACCGAAAAATACCCTGCTGCGGATGAATATCAAAGTTTCATCCGTTCTCACGGTGGCGGCCATAACGCTTATACATCGATGGAAAACACCAACTACTTCTTTGATGTCACTGCTGATAATTTAGAACCCGCTTTAGATCGCTTTGCACAATTCTTTATTGCGCCGCTATTTGATGAAAAATACGTAGATCGCGAGCGCCATGCTGTTCACTCGGAATATCAATCAAAGATTAAAGATGATTACCGCCGTAGCTATGCCGTAACAAAATCTTTAATGAACCAACAAAATAGCCACAACTGGTTTGCAGTAGGTAGTTTAGAAACCCTAGCCAATACTCCCGAGCGACCAATCCGTAAAGAGTTAATCGAATTTTATCAGCGCTATTATTCTGCCAATCTGATGGCACTTGCCGTACAAGGTAGAGAACCACTGGACCAATTAGAGCAGATGGTAAGAGAGAAATTCAGTGCGGTTAAAAACTACGATTCTAAAGCGTTTGAAACCAAAACCTCTCTGTTTAATCCGAAGCAACTACCGCAGTTGATTAAGATCAAAAGCGTAAAAGATATCCGCTCACTTACGCTAACCTTCCCTACTGCTGAAACTCGCAGTCATTGGGAAAGCAAGCCGCTGTATTACATCAGCAACCTGATTGGCTATGAAGGCAAAGGCAGCTTACTTTCTCTACTGAAAGAGAAAGGCTTGGCAACGTCCCTTTCTGCTTCACAAGGTCATGATTTGGATAACCAAGCCAGCTTTATGGTCAGCATGCGCCTAACCGAACAAGGCCTAGAGCAGTACCAGCAAGTTATCCAAATGGTATTCCAGTATGTTGAATTGCTAAAACAGAGCGGAATTCAAAAAGCGCTATTTGATGAAGAGAAACAACTGAGCAACATCCGTTTCACCTTTCAGGAGCAATCAGAACCCATCCACATGGTGAGCGGTTTAACACGACAGATGCAATTTTTCCCAACGGAGAAAGTCATCTCTGCGAACTATACCTTTAATGAGTTTAAGCCTGAGCTGATTAAGCAATATCTGGATCAGATCAAGCCAGAGAATATGCTGGTGACCATTAAAGCGCGTGATGTTAAAGGCAACCAAACAGAACCTGACTACAACGTACCTTTTGAAGTTTCTCAGTTTAATGCGGAAACCTTGAAAAGCTTCACCGTTAAAGCAGTTGATCCGAAATTAACGGTTCGCAGCACTAACCCATTTATTGCTCAAGACCTAGATCTTCTAGCAGCAGAAACTAAACAAGCACCTTATCTGCTGCAAGATAAACAAGGTTTCGAACATTGGCATTTAACCGATGTCAGTTTTAATGTGCCAAAAGCAAATGCCTATTTCACACTGCAAACCCCATTTGCCAATACCAGCGCTAAAAACTGGGTGATGAACAGCCTCTTCACTGAGATGCTTCAAGAGCAGCTCAATGAAACACTCTATGATGCTTATCTAGCTGGTCTAGGCACGAATATTTACCCACATATGAAGGGCTTTACGGTTCGCTTATCTGGTTATAACGACAAGCTAGATCTACTAACAAAAGATGTGGTTTCTGCGATTAATAAACCGGACTTACCAAAAGAGCGTTTTGAGATCCTGAAGCAGAAGTATCTAGATAACTTAGCGAACCAGCTAAATGACAAACCGTACAATCAAACGACGAGCCGTCTGTATGAATTGCTTCTACCTCAATGGAGCAATGCAGAGGAACGCCGCGAAGCAGAAAAACTGACGGTTAGAGATCTTGCCGCTTATGCTGCTAAATTGCAGGAAACGCCGGATATTAAACTACTCACACATGGTAATTTAAGCGCAGCAGACGCCGAAACTATCGCTTCACTGATCAAAGATAACCTATGGCAATCAGGCGCTAAAGAAGTCGCGCCAGTCCAAGTAGTTCAAGTTCCCCGCCAGCAGCTACTCACAGATAAGTTAGTGATTGATCATGATGATTCAGCGATCTCTGTTTTGCTACAAGGCAATAACAACAGCAATAAAGAGAAAGCTGAATTCTCTGTATTGAGCGAAATTTTATCCGCGCCTTTCTATAATCAGCTACGTACCGAAAAACAGCTGGGTTACATCGTCTTCGGTACACCTCTGCAGATGCACAAAACACCGGGTATTGCCTTTATCGTGCAATCCCCTGTGGCAGACGGCAAAACGCTGGTAAAAGAGATTGATCAGTTCTTAATGCAATCGAGCAATTTGATCTCGCAATTAAACCAGGAAGAGCTGAACAAATTTAAACGCAGTGTGATTTCAAGAATCACTAAGCAGGATAAAAAGCTATCCAGTCGTACCAAGCGGTTCTGGCGAGAGCTCGATTGGGGTGAAACAGAGTTTAATACCCGTAAGAAGCTGGCGGAAGCTGTAGAGAAAGTAACCTTAGACGATCTATCCAAACGCTACGCTGGTTTGTTTGATCGCCGTTTAACGGTCTTAAGCACAGGTAAGAAGTTTGAACGCCCTGCTATCGAACCGACACAATTAACTCGGTTGTTTAAGCAACGCAGAGATCAGGGTAATTTCACTCCTGATAACTGATGGCCCCTGACACTAGGGTAATCGCACGGTTATTGGTCTGGATTGATAACCGTGCGCTTTTTAGCTTTTTCTTGCTCTAATTCCAATTGTTTCTGCTTCTGCGCTTCTATCGGTCGGAAATAAACAGAATCTTTTACTTCAGGCTCAACCAACTCTTCACAGCCCTGCCCTAAGATAAGGCATCGTGCTTTCTTCTCATCCTTACCTATCTGGACAAAGATCTTGTCCTCACCTTTTAATGGTGGCTTTTTAGGTTTGCCTACCGGTACTTCATTGACCACTGGTGGAACATAAGGAATCACCACAGGCTCAGGCAGATTGCTGGGCAGATCTTTAGGTTGAACCTCGTTCATCCGCTCTTTATCGAAGGTACCTCTTCGCCAATCTTTATAGGCAGTTTCACCATCTACTGTTCCGTAGTAATAGCCTTTGGGCGAGGTGATATCGTATTCGATAGGCAGTTCGACCTCTTCCTCCGCATAGATAGCGCAAGAAAAAAGCAAAAGACCGAGAACAGCCGATCTAGTAAGCATCGTCGAAAGCATCTTCCATAGGATAAATAGCCTCAGCGTATACAGCTAATTCTTCCAGAATATGGCGTTTATTATCATCCATTTCCGGCTGACCATAGAGTTCATTCAAGCGTTGGAAGAATGTATCCATAGTCAAATGACCGCCTTCGCCTTTTAACAATTTACGACGACGGTAATCTTCCCATTGCATCTGTTCTTCCTGAGTTAACACGGAACTGCAATTACGCGCTTTATAGCGGAGCAACATCTCTTCGAGCCTAGGATCTTGAAAAGGCAGATCCAGTTCAGCTAACTCCTTCGGACCCGTTTGGCGAATTTGATCCATGGATTTACGATCTGATGGCGTAAAGAAACCGCCACTGTATAGCATCATATCCGGATCGCTTTCCGCCTCAAAAGGGCTCTCACTATAGATATCGGCAATTTTCTGTGACAGACCAGTAAAACTTCGTAGCATCTGCAAATGCGTTCGACACACATCCCCATCAATCTGCAAACGGGCCGCTTCCTCAGTATTCAACATGCCGGCAGGCGCTATGATAGGGCACTTATTGATATGCACCTGCTTTAACGCAATTTTCGGGTCTGCGTCAGTGAGTTCTGAATGCTTGGTATAAAGTAAACGCCTTAACTCTTCGACCGGTAATTGCATCAGCGGTTCTGGATTAACACGGAGATCCCACACTAACACCCCATTTTTATTCACAGGGTGCGTCGCCAAGGGTGCCACAATAGCAGCATTACCATGCTCAACTGGGTAGCGAGAAGAAACATGCAACACAGGCTTATGACTTTGCGGGTCTAGAAGGTTTTGAATGGATTGTTTACTGCGGTTATTTAGCACGTAATTAAATAACTTAGGCTGCTTATCCCGCACCAGCTTTGCCATCTCAATCGTGGCATACACATCTGATAAAGCATCATGGGCGTGACCATGATCAATACCATTAGCGACCGTTAAATCTTCTAGTCTTAAACTTGGTGAGCCATCTTCATATTTAGGCCAAGTAATCCCTTCAGGACGTAGGGATCGAGTTAATCGCAACATATCGATAATATCCCAACGGGAACAACCGTTTTGCCACTCTCGGGAATAGGGGTCAAAGAAGTTACGATACAAACCGTATCGCGTTACCTCATCATCAAATCGAATACTGTTGTAGCCCACACCACATGTACCAGGGCGAGCTAGTTGCTCATGAATCTGCGCAAAGAAATCCGCTTCACACACACCCTCTTCTATCGCTTTTTGCGGTGTAATCCCTGTAATCAAACACGCTTCTGGATGAGGGAGTTGGTCCTCACTTGGTTTGCAATAAAACATCACCGGCTCTTCGATGATGTTTAGCTGATCATCGGTACGAATACCGGCAAACTGGACCGGCCAATCGCGTTTAGGATCTGCGCCAAATGTTTCATAGTCATGCCAAAAAAATGTTAAAGGCGCATTAGCCATAAATTATCCTTGCCAAAAGGGTAAATCTGATAGATATAATGTGGTTATTAGCTATATATTTTAAAAGAATAGCCAATAGAACGCTCTGTATTTCAGATTAACATTTCAATGTTAAGGGTTCACCCATGTCTCATAATCAGGATGTAATGAACAAAGTTTGTCCCTGTGGTTCCAACAAACCTTTTGATTACTGCTGCAAACCAATCGTACAAGGGCAAAAACCTGCACCAACGGCGGAAGCATTGATGCGATCCCGCTACACAGCCTTCGCGCTGGGTGCTATCGATTATCTAATCAATACCACTGCGCCAGAAAACCGTGGCGAAGATGATGCCGAAATTTTGGCAGACCAAGTTAAATACACGAATTGGACTGGCCTAACAATTCTGGATACCAGCCAAGGTAACCGGTCTGACGAAACAGGCATGGTTGAGTTCGAAGCCAATTTCGAAACAGATGATCAAAGTGGTACTTTGTATGAGAAGTCGAACTTCCGCAAAGATGATGGATTCTGGTTCTACGTCGACGGTGATGTAGAGGTTAGGACCTAGTAAGAAGACAATTTTTCATCTTTCATAAGGGCTCGGTAAGCAAAATTTGCTTTTTTTATCCGTGCCCTTTCCCAAAGACCTTCTATTTCTTGGGCTTAGCAACAAACCCTAACTCTGTAATAGTCTGAGTTTGCCTTTTCTTTTGTCACACTCTCTCAAAAAAACTCTCTTTGCTGGCACATTATCTTAATGTCAACGCTGTCAGAATCCTAATTCTCAGGTAGAATGTTGGCCCTTAAAGGTAGCGCGTTCCATCATATATACGCGTAGCCGTAGAAGTACAGGTCACTATGCTAGCAAGATTTTTAAAGCCAAATTGGCAACATGCCAAGCCCGAAAAGCGGATCAAAGCGATTGCAAAGCTTCGCGAAACTGATGCCGATGCACAAACTATCCTATCGCAGCTAGCACTGAAGGATGAGGATGAAACAGTACGCTTAAGTGCTACTGAAAAGCTCTCCGACCTTAATTTATTAGTCCAGATCAGCCAGAACGACAGTTCTAGCAATATCCAACAATTAGCTCTACACCGAATTAGCCAGATTCTTCTCAGCCAAGAAGATACTCCGCTTCAGGAAGAAAAAAGCACTGCGCTAGCCTACATTACTGATGGCGATTTACTGACTCACATTGCACTGAATAGCCAAGACGAACAGCTTCGAGAGCAAGCTGTCATTCAAGTTACTGACGATCATGATCTTGTCCTTATAGCAGAGAAAAGCCAACGGGCTAGCTTGCGCGTCCTAGCTGCCGGACAGATCAACAGTGAAGAGATTCTCGAGCAGCTCCAAAAGGCAGCTCGTAATAAAGATAAAGGCGTCGTTAAAGTCACTAAAGAAAAGCTTCAAATCATTCGTGAACAACAGAAGCAAAAACAAGTTCAACAAGAAGCTATCCAGAAGCAATTAGCGGCTATTCAACAACTCGCTACAGCTGAATTCTTTCCGCTGTATTCTGCAAAGATGACTGCAATTGAGGCAGACTGGGAAAAACTTCGCGCTTCAACGAATGAAGAACAACAAGAGTTTTTCCAAGAAAAGCTAGAACGTTGTTCTGAAACAATCCGGAAGCATGATGCAGAACAACAGGCTGAGCAAGAGAAAGCTGCTCAGCTAGAGCAGCAAAAAGCGCAAAGCCACGCTGTTTACTCTGAGCTTTGTATTCTAAAAGAACAAAGCACCGCATTACCCGCAGATCATCAACAGTTAAAATCCTTCCAGTCTCGATTGGAATCGCTTTGTACTGATTGGACAGCTATTAAGCAATACAGCAGCAAAGATGAGCAGGCTAGCTTCGATAAAATCACCGCTCAATTAAAGAACCTATTGGTTTCTTACTTTCATCTGCTTGAAGCTGAAGAAAAAATTATAGCTCTGTGCGCTGTATTGAATGGTTCATCTGATATTGGGCCATTAAACAAAGCCGCGCAAGAAGCCACACAGCTGATAAACAAATTTAGCTGGCCTAAATTACAAGAGAAGCCTGCTTCACTAGTGCAGCTAGAAGAAGGTTTAGCTAAAGCGAAGTTGCGTCTAGACGCAGATAATAATCATGCGCTACAGCTGCAAAAAGAGCTTAGCGATGTCTTAGATGGACTAAAATCTGCAATTTCATCCGGCGAAATTCGCTCAGCAGATAAGCAAATTAAAAAAGCGGAACAACTAAGCAAACGCTTAAATGGCAATCTAACGCCAGAACTTGAACAGCGCATTAAAGCACTTGGAGCCGAACTCCAAGAGATTAGGGATTGGCAAGCTTACGCAGTAGCACCGAAAAAAGAATCCCTATGTGAAGAGATGGAAGCGCTTAGCCAATCCAACCTAGCAGTACAAGATTTAGCAACCCAAGTTCGTAGAATCCAGAAAGAGTGGAAACTACTTGATGCGACCGATTCTGTTCATTCGCAACAGCTTTGGAAGCGTTTCAAGAAGGCCTCTGACACTGCATATGCGCCTTGTGACCAGCACTTTGCTCAACAACGAGATATTCGCAAGAGCAATTTAGAAAAGCGCCAACTGATCTTAGAGGAGCTAAAAAACCTACAAGCACCTCAAGAAGAGACTGTCGAAAGCTGGAAAGACTATAGTCATCAGATCCATCAAGCGAAAACAGAATGGCGCAATTACTCTCCTGTTGATCGTGCTCCAGGTAAAAAGCTACAAGTTCAGTTTGATCAATTATTAAAAGAACTGGATGCTCCGCTAAAAAAGATTCGACAAGCGAACGCCAAAGAAAAGCAAAGCTTAATTGCCGAAACAGAGCAACTTCTGCAAGCAACAAATCTTCATGATGCAACAGAGCAAGTTAAAGAGCTGCAAAAGGCTTGGAAACTAATTGGCCCTGCTCCACGTAATCAGGAACGAAAGCTTTGGAACCAGTTCAGAGAGAACTGCAGTCAAATTTTTGAAATGTATTTCGCTGATAAATCATCATCGAAAGAAGGCAGCTCTCCGTCACAAAACAGTAATGCTTTAGAAAAGCAGTGCACTGAACTTGAACAGCTGATTGAAACCGGTGCCAGTCTAAACCATCTACAAGAATTGCTTGGCTCGATGCAACAGCATCTTCCGGTTGAGGACGAAACGCTATCTGAGCGTATCGAGAAAGCGATTAACTATGTGCAGCGCCAAAAGCACGAGTTGAAACAATTTGAGTCTGAGCCATATCTGACGATTCAGCGTAAAGCAGAGATTTGTGAACAGCTTGAACATGCAATTTTGGATGAAACGACAAGCGACTGCTTAGACTCACTACGAGAAGCTTGGGAACACGAACCTGCATCGCCTTCTGATACATCAGATATAGATCAGCGCTTTGCTGTTCTGCTATCTCTGATCTCTAATCCAGATCAAATGGATGAGATGATCAATACCCAAGAGCAACGTTTGCGTCATCTGTGCATTCGCTTGGAGATCGCAACTTCTCAGCCTTCACCACCGGAAGACCAAGCACTGCGCATGGAATATCAGATGGAGCGCTTACAGCAAGCACTAGCTGAACAAAAGCAGGGCTTTAATCTCAGTGAGATCAAACAGCTCGAACAAGAATGGCTAGGCATACCTTTTGCCGCTCATTTCGAAGAGTTCAATGAACGCTTTGAAGAAAGATTGCAGCAATTACTGTAAAAAGATTAGAAACAAAAAAAACCGCTAAAAAGCGGTTTTTTTATATATAAGCTATTCAGCTTTATGACATGTGCAAGCCGCCATTCACCGACATATCCGCACCTGTGATATAACCAGAGTGCTCGCCACACAAGAAATTACACATGTGACCAATCTCTTCAGGCGTACCAAAACGACCAACAGGGATGCCAGCACAAATCTGGTCTTGGATCTCTTGAGCGATTTTCGCCACCATGGCCGTTTTAATATAACCAGGCGAAACTGTATTTACCGTCACACCTTTACGTGCAACCTCTTGCGCCAAGGCTTTAGTGAAACCATGAATACCTGCTTTTGCTGCAGAGTAGTTACACTGACCAAACTGACCTTTCTGAGCGTTTACGGAAGAGATATTGATGATACGGCCCCAGCCGCTATCAATCATGCCGTTAATAACCAAACGGGTCATATGGAACATTGAATCAAGGTTAGCAGTTAACACCTCATCCCACTGCTCCCAACTCATTTTTTTAAACTGACCATCACGTGTGATACCAGCGTTATTGACGAGAATATCAATTGATCCGCCAGTCAGCTCTTCAACTGTAGCAATGCACTGTGCACATGACTCAGCATCAGTTACATCACCGTAAGCCACATCAATTTCATAACCTGCTGCTTTTTGCTCTTCTTGCCAAGCTTGAGCTTTTGAATGATCTCCACCACTGTTGTAACCAGCAACTACACGAAATCCACCATCAACCAATTGACGGCAAATTGACGTACCTAAGCCACCTGTTCCACCTGTTACTAGGGCAATCTTTTGACCCATGTTACATCCCCTTTTACGCATTTGTGCTTTGTAGTAATTATTTATGGTCCATCTTTTCCAAACTAAGAATACCCACCAGCTCGAGGCTTTGAATAAGGTATTTCATAAGTTGGTTATATATCGATCATAATCCGATATCTTCAACGATAATAATATGACTTTGGTTGAAGAGTAATAAGGATATTCCAATACTATGAAGTAAAAGTGACAAACCAATACAATGAAGGAAGTCGACGCAACGCAGCAATAATATCCACAATTGAATCTATTACAGCAAAAGACATGTTTAGAAAAAATAGAATAGGAATTTAATATCTAAAATAAACACTTACTTTTCAAAAGGTTAAATATCTAGACTACATTTGAAATAAGAATTTATTAATAGGTAATAAAAGCTATTAATCCATCTATTTTTTACCGCATCGCAACAACCGCTAGCATTGCAAAATAGTTAACAGCTTTAACGAGTTAGAGCGACGTAAACAGAAAGTTTAAGGGTAAACGCGTATTCAAGCGCCCGCAGCGGGTACAACATCTGACTCTTGTATCTCACAAATTCCCGATTCTGGATCACAAATCGGAAGGACAACAAGGTGGTCAAATTCAATTTTCAACCCGATACGCTCACCTACATCATGGTCATGATGACACGCGGTAATACAAGGTACGATTTCGCCATTATCCAACTGAACTTGGTAAAGATAATGAGAACCTCGGAACCATTTACTGACGATCAGCCCTGTGGTATCACTTTCTTCTTCATGCTGAATATCATCTGGTCGAATTAACAACTCAACTTCAGTCCCTGGCGCATAAACTAGCTTTTCGTCGCCAACCAAAACGCCTAACGATGTCTCAACCGAATAAGCATCTTTGATACGCGCCTTAAGAAACTCCCCCAAACCGATAAAGTCCGCTACAAAGCGGGTTTTGGGTTCATGATAGATATTAAAAGCCGTGCCCCACTGTTGAATAACACCTTGTTGCATTACGGCAATTTTATCTGCCATTGCAAAGGCTTCCATCTGATCGTGAGTTACCAGAATAGCGCTCATCTCTTCTTGCTTAAGGATATCTCGAATCTCAGGCACTAGGGTTTCACGCAGGTTAGCATCCAAGCCAGAAAACGGCTCATCCAACAACAGTAGATCAGGCTTTGGTGCAATCGCACGCGCAAGCGCAATCCTTTGTTGCTGACCACCTGATAAAGAGTGCGGGTAGCGTTCCTCTACACCCGGCAAGCCTACTAGCTCAAGCAACTCTGAAATACGGGCGACCTTATCAGCTCTGCTCCAATTTTTGATACCAAATGCAATATTATCCGCGATGCTCAAATGCGGGAACAATGCGATATCTTGGAAAACCATACCAATATTGCGCTGCTCAGTTGGCATGCAAAATTGCGAAGTGGACAACTGCTGCCCCAACATGGCAATCTCGCCAGATTTAACTGGCTCAAACCCAGCAATCGATCTTAGCAGTGTAGATTTACCACAGCCACTAGGCCCTAAAAGACAACCAATTTCACCCTTTTCTAATCCCAAAGAAACATTATGCACAACCTCAACATCACCATAGGCTAAGGTTACATCATCAATTAAAAGGTGTTTTGCTTGGCTCATAACTTAGTTTCCTGCACGCCCTTTAGATATTGAGCGGCTTAGTAAAATCACCGGTAATAGACCTACCGCTACTATTAATAATGACGCTGGCGCTGCATCGATCAATCTTTCATCTGACGCCAACTCAAACGCTCTAACAGCTAGCGTGTTAAAGTTGAAAGGCCTCAATATAAGAGTCGCTGGAAGCTCTTTTAAAACATCAACAAATACAATTAGAAGCGCAGTTAATACAGAACTACGCATCAAAGGTACATGTACCTGTTTTAATACTTGTAACGGCGTACAGCCTAAAGTGCGCGCCGCGCCATCTAGACTTGGTTTTATCTTTCCTAAACCACTCTGAATCGCGCCCAGAGAGACCGCTAAGAAACGAACAGTATAAGCAAATAATAACGCGACAATCGTCCCCGAGAGGATCAACCCTAAATCAATATCGAACCAATTTTTGGCAGCTGCGATTAGTTGATGATCCATCCATGCAAATGGGATGATAACCCCTATAGCGATAATGGTTCCCGGCAACGCATAACCCATCCCCGCAGTTGCAATAGAGAAACGCACGCCTTTACTTGGCGTTAAGCGACCTGCATAGGCAAGCAATAGCGCAAAGCCTACAGCAATTAAGGCAGCTAAAAATGCCAAATAGAAAGAGTTCCAAGCTAACTCGACAAAATCACCATCCGATAGATCTGCCTGTGTAAAGCTCCAATATCCAAGCAAACCTGCTGGAATAAGAAAACCAAATAGAACTGGAAATAAACATACGGCAAAAGCAAAAAATGCTTTGCCGCCTTTCAGCTCGATTAATTTTGCCTTAGCTTTATATTCTGCTGAAGAGTGGTACCGCGCTTTACGACGAGAATATTTTTCGACTAAAACTAGAAGCGCTACAAATCCAAGTAGAAAAGCTGCCAACTGAGCCGCAGCAGCGGAGTCACCAAAACCATAAAAGGTACGAAAAATACCTGTAGTAAAGGTGCTAACGCCAAAATACTGCACGGTGCCATAATCCGCCAACGTTTCCATCAAAGCTAATGTTAAACCGGCAATAATGGCAGGACGCGCTAAAGGCAAAGCTAATTTGAACAAGCCTTGCCACTGGTTGTAGCCTAGAGTTCTGCTGACTTCCAAAGTACTAGCGGATTGCTCAAGAAAGGCTGCGCGGCTTAATAGATATACATACGGATACAACACTAAAGCCAGCATCACGATCGCTCCACCTAAAGAGCGAACTTCAAAAAACCAATACTCGCCGTAACCGAGTCCAGTGATATCTCTGATTAGAGTTTGCACTGGACCTGCATAATCCAATAAGCCTGTATAAGTGTAAGCAATGATATAAGCAGGGACCGCTAAAGGCAGTAGTAAAGCCCAAGCAAACAATTTACGCCCAGGGAATTCGCAAACGCTTGTGAGCCAAGCGGTTGGGATACCTAAAAGAAGAACACCAAACCCCACACCGAGCATGAGTAGTAATGAATTACTGACGTAATCAGCGAGGACCGTGTTATATAGATGAGAGAAAACATCAGCAGAGCCGTTAAAAACAAATCCAACTATTACAGCAAGTGGCAGTAATAGAAGAAAAGTTACGACGAAGCTACTCGTCGCAAGCCAATTTTGTCCAAATTGTTTGATTTTAACTGCAGGCATTATTTTTACAGGCTCTGAAAAAACAGAAAACGCCTGTAAGACTTCTCTACAGGCGCTTAGGTCAAGCTATTCTATCACTTAATAAACAATTACTTGATAGTAAAAATGGATCACTTCCAACCAGCGCGGTCCATTAATTCAACTGCGCTACGGTTATTTTCACCTAGCTTGCTCAACACAATATCGTCAGCAGTGAATTCACCCAACCCAGCCAACGTGTCAGACACTTTAGCAGTCGTTACAACAGGGTATTCGTTATTCACCTCTGCATACCAAGCTTGGGACTGGTCAGAGGCCATAAATTCCATTAGCTTCACAGCATTTTCAACATTACGAGCATGCTTAGTTACACCTGCACCACTAACGTTCATGTGAACACCGCGGTCAGCTTGGTTTGGCCAAAACGCTGCCAATTTAGCTCCAACTGCTTTCTTTTCAGCATTTTCGCTATTCAACAAACGACCAAAATAGTAAGTGTTTGCTAACGCGATATCACATACGCCTGCGGCAGCCGCTTTTAGCTGATCAGTATCACCACCTGAAGGCGGCTTAGCGAAGTTTTTCACTAAACCTTTAGCCCAAGCTTCAGTTTTCTCTACGCCGATAGCATCGATCATAGAAGCAACTAAGGATTGGTTATAAATATTATTGGAAGAACGAACACAGATGCGCCCTTTCCATTTTGGATCAGCAAGATCTTCATAAGTGGACAACTCTGAAGGATCGACTTTACCTTTTACGTAAAAGATCGTTCTTGCACGCTGAGACATTCCATACCAATAACCATCAGCGTCTTTGAGGCTTTGCGGAATAACTTTATTTAGAGTGTCGCTTCCAGAAACCTGAAGAACGCCTGCACTTTTAGCGCGGTGCAAACGACCGGCATCAACCGTCACAAACAGGTCAGCAGGGCTTGCTTTACCTTCTACCTCAAGGCGCTTTAACAGCGCATCAGCTTTACCTGTAACAAGGTTTACATTGATACCTGTTTCGTCGGTAAAACGATCTAGAAGCGGTTTAATCAAGGCTTCTTTACGGGCTGAATAAACATTTACAACACCGGCTTCTTGAGCAAAAGCAGATGTAGGCAATAAAGCGGATACAGTGACAGCAGCAACAGCACCAACAGAGGAAACAATCTTAGCTAAAGCATTTATCTTCATTAAAAACCTCAACACTCAACAATACAAAACGTGTCTTAAAGTAAGAATAGAATCATAAACGATAACCGTTATCATTGATATATATCTATTCAATTATCATTTGCTACTTTTGGCTTCGATATCGGCCTTAAACGACTTAACAGTGATTTAAACGGCTGAAAATAAAGATAGAGAACATTTTGCTCATTCGCCTCTACTTTTCTAGAGATACCAAACTCTAATTCCTGATCTCGTTCAGAATGAACCAAAGTACCTGTCCAACGATCCCAAACCGCCAAGATGACCCCATAGTTTTTATCAAAATGCTTTGGCAAAGTTGAATGATGGATCTGATGCTGCGCAGGCGAGATCAACCATCGCTCTACTCCATCCCAATAACCGATCGCTATCTGGGAATGACGTAAATTTGATCCCAGCACATTGAATAGAAAGGCCGTTACAACCACACCGTAAAACATAAATAGGTCAACACGATCACCAAACAGGAAGGTAAAGACCGCGATTAAAAAACCTTGAACAAATATCGATCGAAACGAAAACAGGATTCCTTCAACCGGATGGGTACGAAACACAGTGATGGGTGTTAAGACCCGGGCGGAGTGATGGACTTTATGAAACTCCCACAGAAACGGTACTTCATGCAGAAGTTTGTGCACAAAAAAACGAGAGAAGTCATTCAGGATAAAGTAACTGAATGTAAATAGTGCGGTTATAGTCCATAGTGGCCAGTCATTACCAACTGATTGATAACCCCACCACTCATGAAATTTAAAAAACAGCCATTCGAAAACAACCGCATGTGATAACAGCAAAGGCGCTATAAATAAAAAAGAGAACTTGTTGATCAGAAAAATAAGATAATCAGCTTTCGCTGATTGGGACCACCAAACCTTGGCGCTAAAGATAACCGAAATGGCTTTCCCGGCAGAGACTCGTTTAGTTTGAACCAACCAAACGGCAGCAATAACGAGAGCTGCTAACAAATAACCCCAATACACGCGTTTTTTACTATCGGTAAAATCCACGAGTACTGAATTATAGAATTCAGAAAAGATCTCGAGCATAGTCCCCTCAAATACAAAAAAGCCAGCCCTGTTAGCAAGGCTGGCTTTTATCAATTGCTCTGTAGCGAATTAGTCGTTTTCTACGTAACCGCCAGAACCTAGTTTGTCAGCTAGAGCGCCCATGTCACCTAGAACATCTTTGTTACGCGCTTTAACGCCAAACTGATCAACCATCAACTGCTGAACTTTAAGCATGTGTAGCATGTACTGCTTCATGTCGCCAGAAGACGCTTGGATGTAGTTACCTTTGTCATCTAGACCAATAACTTGAGTGTTACCTAACAATACAGGGCTGAAACCAATCAAACGGTTAAGTTTTACAGCTGTTTCACCTAGGTTATTTTTACCTGTTTGAAGCGCTAGTGCGAAGCCTTTCAACTCACCCCAATGTTTAGCGTATGCACGGAATGCAGGAGCAACGTCACCGTTAGTTTCAACTAGCTTATTGATCTCTTTAAGGTCTTTGTAAGTAGAACCTGCGTATTTGAAAACAGCTTCTGCGATAACCATTTCCCAGTTATCAGCGATAGTCGCTGCGTGAGCTTTAAGCTCTGTACGCTGTTTATCAGTTAGTGCTTCACCCTTAGCATCTGTGATCAACTGACGACCATCAACGAAAGCTTGCATGATATTGTGCAGGTAAGTTGTTTTACCGCCTTTATCGAAGCCAGCAGCATAGTATGCGTGAGCGTAAGTCATCTCATTGTAAAGAGATACTTTACCGTCTTTATTGAAGTCAGCTTTTGCTAGAGCACCTTCTTTGCGCTTAGCGATGTTGTAAACGTCTTCTGCAGTCAGGTTAAGCGTATTCGCTGGAGCACCGAAGTAACCAAAACCTTCATCCCAAGCGTGCTCTTTACCTGTGTAGTGCTTACCTTCTTTGTAAGGCTTATTATTTGGCTTTTTGTCAGCATCTAGTTTTTCATCTAGGTAGTTATCTACAGCTTGGTTGTAGAATACCGCGCCCATTGCGAATTTAGAGATAAGCTGACGGTAGTCGTAACCTGTTAGAGGATCGTAGCCTTTGTCAGAAGCTGCTGCTTTCTCGATCATGAATGTAATTACTTCAGGACCTGTCATGTTACCAGGCCAGCCTGGAACAGCACCTTTGAACGTTTTACCAGATAGGTTCTTACCTTTAGAAATTTCGTCTACAGAAGTTTCTGCAACTACGAAACCGCCTTTTGTAGTCGGAGAAAGAATCTCACGACCAGCGTCTTTACCTTCGTAGTAAGCAAGCATTTTTGCTTTAAGTTCAGCGTTTGGCTGACCGTTACCTTGGCCTGCCAATTTTTTCAAAGAAGTGTGAAGAACCTGACGTGCAGCCTGCCCCGTGTACGCAACAGAATTTGTAGCATCACCTTTGTAACCTTTTAGAGTTACAGGGAAATTATCGTAATTTTGAGCCGCATTAGCACCTAGTGCAGTAACCATAGCAACACTAGCAACAAGAACTTTAAGCTTCACAGAAACCCCCTTCATGGATTCACAGAATATTGATCGCTTATACAAGATGGCGCAAAGGTACCATAAACCAAAAGATAACGCTACAGATAAACATTCTCATTTAGATAAACATCTCATCTTTTGATTAGAATCAAAATTAGCCTTAAATGCCCTATACCAGTACACTTTAGCCTCTTCTATCTACCTGATAACTCCATGAACCTAATACTAATTAATACAAATGACTTTGTTACAAGCGATACAGCAGTTCTAACAGATCATCGCTTCGATCATATTCGCTCAGTACATAAACCTGAGATTGGTGCCCTACTAAATGTAGGCCTACTCAATGGAGCTATAGGTAAAGGAGAAGTATTGGAACTCAATGACAGATCTGTAACTCTAGGGGTATCACTAGAAAAGGAGCCTCCTGCAGCATTACCTCTAACCCTAATATTGGCCTTGCCCAGACCTAAAATGCTGAAACGGATACTACAAACCGTCTCCGCGATGGGCGTAAAAGAGCTCTATCTGATTAATTCCTATCGAGTAGATAAAAGCTATTGGAGCACGCCAATACTTAATCAAATAGAAGAGCAGTTAAAGCTTGGCCTAGAACAAGCTGGCGATACGATTATGCCGAGTGTTTATTTACGCAAACGCTTCAAGCCTTTTGTAGAAGATGAACTACCATGGATTGCGAAAAATACACGTTCTTTAGTTGCCCATCCTTATAATGCAGAGCAGTGCTCAGCACCAGAATCGATTCCAACCACCCTAGCGATTGGACCTGAGGGTGGTTTTATTGAATACGAAGTCGATAAACTCAATCAATGCGGATTCAAATCAGTACATATTGGTGAGCGCATCTTAAGGGTTGAAAATGCAGTACCGGTTTTGCTGGCAAAACTATTCCCGGTCTAATTAATCCAATAGCTTTCGATATCTTTGCCAGTCAAATGCTGGACCAGGGTCGGTTTTACGCTCTGGGGCTATATCAGAATGCCCAACGATCCTACCTAGCTCTATTTTTGGATAGAGATCGCGTAACTGTTTGGTAAGGGTAACCAAAGCGTTGTACTGTTCTTCAGAATAAGGATCTATATCCGTTCCCTCTAGCTCTATTCCAATCGAAAAATTATTACAATTCTCTCTACCTTCAAAGTTAGACACACCAGCATGCCAAGCTCTACAGCCGGTTGGCACAAATTGGACAATATGACCACTTCGCTCAATGAGGAAATGAGCAGAGACCTTTAACTCTTTTATCTCTTCGAAAAAAGGATCGATCGTTACGTCTAACTTGTTCTGAAAAAATTGCTGAATGTAGCCACCACCAAACTTACCCGGCGGCAAACTGATGTTGTGGATAACCAATAGAGAAATATCATTAGAGTCAGGGCGCTCATTAAAATTCGGCGAAGGCACAACCTCCACCTCTTTGTGCCAGTTTTGACCTGCAATATTCATTTATCCCCTACCCGCTCTAGATCTATTTCGATAGAATCTGCATATTATCAGAGGCCCATTTGTAAAAGCCAAGCCTCATACATTTTCAATCAGGACCGACTATGTTGACCCGCGCAGAAATTCAGCACCTTATCCCAGACGCCGTTCGTTACGCTTTGCAGGAAGATATAGGCAGTGGTGATATTACCGCACAACTGATTCCTTCTGAACAAACTGCAACAGCTCGCATTATCAGCCGCCAACAAGCTGTTGTTTGTGGTGTCGACTGGGTAAATGAAGTTTTTCGCCAAGTAGACCCTAAACTAGAGCTAGACTGGCAAGTTGATGATGGTGACATCGTTCAACGAGACCAAGTACTTTTCTGGGCAAAAGGTTCTGCTAGAAACCTTCTAACAGCAGAGCGCGCGGCTTTAAATTTTCTCCAAACACTTTCAGGTACAGCAACTGTCAGTAAGTTCTATGCAGACAAAGTAGCTGGTACAACAGTAAAACTACTGGATACTCGTAAAACTCTGCCAGGCCTTCGCTTCGCCCAGAAATATGCCGTTACCTGTGGTGGCTGCTACAACCACCGCATCGGTTTATTCGACGCTTTCTTGATTAAAGAGAACCATATCATGGCCTGTGGCGGCATCGATGCAGCAATTGCGACAGCTAAATCTAATGAGCCTGGCAAACCCGTCGAAGTTGAAGTGGAAACGATGGAAGAACTTCATCAAGCGCTAGAAGCCGGTGCGGACATCATTATGCTGGATAACTTCTCTCTAGAAGCGATGAGGGACTCAGTTAAGCTTACTCGCGGCATCGCTAAACTTGAAGCCTCAGGTGGCATTACTGACGAAACCTTACGCCCTATCGCAGAAACTGGCGTAGATTATATCTCTATCGGCGCGCTGACTAAGCACTGCCAAGCAGTAGATCTGTCTATGCGCCTAATAGAAGATTAATGCCCTGATTAAATTATTCTTTAATGAAAAAAGGCTGCACATATGCAGCCTTTTTTATTTTAAATAACACTTAAAATTGATCGCTTACTGGCAGCTATCTGCGGCTAGCTGATCCCAATCATCTTCCTTCTGAATTTTGACCACATCATAAATCTCTACAATGGCCGTCGTCACACCTTTGGCTTTAATGATTTCACAAGCCTTAGCTGCCGCATGATGAGGATTAACACTGTCAGGAACAATACCAACAGCCATCACAGAATCATCATGCCACCATACAGGTCGCGCTGGAAATTCTGGCTGTTCGAGAATAGCATTTTCTGCCGCGCTTTTAATTTGAGGAGTTAGCCTTTCAGTTGTATTAGCGATATACCAAGTCACACCAACACAAGCTGCGATTAGAATAATTATTATATTTCGTTTCATTGAAAAAAAATCGTTTCTAGCTGAATAATAAGGAGCAAGACTAACACTCAAATAACTAGAGCGAAATAGTTAGAAAGTAATGTGTAGCAATGGGATCGATAAGAAAAGACATTTGGAAGGAAAAACAAAAAAGGGCTATGTAATAGCCCTTTTTATATTATTGCATTAGAAACAACTAATATTAAGTGCCTGTAGTAACTGTTACAGCTCCAGCACCGTTGTCAAAACCGCCACCAGCAGCTGTACTTGCTTCATCATCTTTACATGAACCAGGCAAGTATTGGAAAATTGTCTTAGCTGGATCGGCACCGCAGTCCCAGCTTTGAATAGTAGCACCAGGACTAGCACCATTTGGCACTAAGAAAATCCAACCAGCATTTACATCAGCATCAATAGCTTGAGCCTGAACCGCCACAGCACCAGATGCGTTAGTTGCGATATTTGCCACATATTGCGTGCCCGCGTCGTCTTCACAGCCCCACTCACCGCCTGAAGGAAGGCCATTTGTGGTATCAGAACTCTGTACGACCTCTGTAATTGTCGTACGGCAAGAACTCCCGGCAAGGACAACCTCAGACATACGTGCTTTAATTGTATAGCTTTGGTAAGCAGGTAGCGCAATAGCTGCCAAGATACCTATGATCGCCACTACGATCATCAATTCAATAAGGGTAAAACCCTGTTGTACTTTTTTCATTTTATTTCTCCAGCGAATAAAAATCCTTGGTGTCAACCAAGTCCCTTGATTGTAGCGCATTTTTGACAACGCGCCAGTGACCTATTCGAAAATATTTTATAATCATTATAGTGCGCATTTTCAAATTGTCTTGCAAATGCTATTTTAAGAGACTAATTCACTATAAATATAAAAGAATTGGCTTTATCTATAATTATTGCCAATTAAGCCTAAAAAAACAGTTGTCACGGAATGAGACGGGGGTCGAACTTTGCAACCTAACCAACCATTAAGCGGACTTGCCAAACGATTGGTTAACGAAGGTGTATGTTCAGCCGAAGTTGCAGCAGACGCATCTCTTCAATCCAGAGAGAAACAACAAACCTTCATCTCGTACGTAATTGAACAACGCCTAGTAAGTGCATACAGAGCCGCTGCCGCTGCATCCGAAGAATTCGGCATGCCTCTATTAGACTTAGACGCTCTAGACCCCTCGAGCCTCCCCCAAGGACTTATTAACGACTCCCTTATTTCAAAACATCATGCCCTTCCCTTACAAAAGCGCGACAACAGACTCTTTGTAGCTATTTCTGATCCTACAAACATCCAAGCGCTTGATGAGTTTAAGTTTCAAAGTGGTATTACCACTGAAGCTATTATCGTTGAAGAGGATAAATTAACCCGCGCAATTGAAGTATTTCTAGAAGGTCAAGATTCCGCTCTAGATGAATTAGAAGATAGCGACCTAGATAATCTCGAGATCTCAGATGGAAGCGCTCCAGAACAGGAAGAGCAAGAGTCCGAAGAAGATGCTACCAAAGATGCACCTATCGTACGTTTTATTAACAAAATACTTTTAGATTCCATTAAAAACGGTGCGTCTGATATACATTTTGAACCCTATGAAAAAAGTTACCGTATCAGAAGCAGGATAGATGGGATTCTTCAAGAAGTCGCTAAACCCCCATCTAACCTTGCTGCTAGGCTATCAGCTCGTTTAAAAGTAATGTCACAGATGGATATTTCAGAAAGGCGCGTCCCTCAAGACGGCCGCATTAAAATGAAGATATCCAAAAAGCGTGCTATAGATTTCCGTGTAAATACCCTACCTACTCTGTGGGGTGAAAAGATTGTGCTTCGTATACTTGACCCTAGCAGCGCCAAAATGGGAGTCGAAGCACTTGGCTTTGCCGATTTTCAAAAAGATCTTTATCTAACCACCCTTCATCGCCCACAAGGCATGGTGCTCGTAACAGGCCCTACAGGTAGCGGTAAAACAGTAAGCCTCTATACAGGGTTAAATATCCTCAATACCGAAGAGCGCAACATATCAACTGCGGAGGATCCTGTAGAAATTAATTTAGAAGGGATCAACCAGGTCCACGTAAATGCAAAAGTCGGACTAAATTTTGCCGAAGCTCTCCGAGCCTTCCTCCGCCAAGACCCTGATGTCGTAATGGTTGGTGAGATTCGAGACCTTGAAACAGCAGAAATCGCCATAAAAGCAGCGCAGACGGGTCATATGGTGCTATCTACACTTCACACAAATAGTGCGCCAGAAACGTTGACACGTTTGCGTAATATGGGTGTACCAGCCTTCAATATTGCAACATCAGTAAGCCTTATCATAGCTCAACGACTAGGCAGACGCCTCTGTGAAAGCTGCAAAAAACCTGTGACCCTCCCAGAAGTTACTTTAAGAGAAGAAGGCTTCACTGAAGAAGAAATAAGTAACCTAAGTTTATTTGAGCCAAACCAAGATGGATGTAAAAAATGTAATAGAGGCTATAAAGGCAGGGTCGGTATTTATGAAATGTTACCAATGACGTCAGAAATTGCTGAAGTAATTATGGAGAATGGTAACTCTCTAGATATACTAAAGGTAGCCGAAGCTCAAAATTTCCAAAGCCTACGTCGTTCAGGTTTGAAGAAAGTCGCGGAAGGAATCACCAGTCTTGAAGAGATGAACAGAGTCATCAAGACCTGATAACAGGAACTAATTTATGGCTAAGAATGCCAACATATACACTTTTACCTGGCAAGGGAAAGATAAAAGCGGTAATAAAAGCAAAGGCAAAATTGATGCAAGCAGTATAACTTCTGCCAAAGCACAACTGCGCAAGCAAGGAATCTTAACATCCAAAATATCCAAGGAACATTCTGCGGGTTTATTTAGTGCGAAAAACAAACCTGTAAAACCTGTCGATATTGCATTTTTTACTCGCCAAATGGCAACCATGATGCGTTCTGGGGTTCCACTACTTCAAGGACTAGAGATAACTGCTGGCGGCATAGAGAAACAAAAGTTAAAAGATATCGTTTATGAAATTAAAAATGATGTTAATAGCGGTACCGATTTTTCTACCTCTTTAACCAAACATCCTCAGCACTTTGATGACCTGTACTGCAACTTAGTTAACGCTGGTGAACAATCAGGTGCACTCGACGCAATGCTCGATCGTATTGCGACCTACAAGGAAAAGCTGGAATCCCTTAAAGCTAAAATCAAAAAAGCCCTAACCTACCCTACGGCAGTAATCATAGTAGGTATAATCGTTTCGGCGATCCTACTCGTTAAGGTAGTTCCTCAGTTTGAAGACGTATTTAAGAGCTTTGGGGCTGAACTTCCCGCTTTCACACAGTTTGTTATAAACCTTTCTGAAATCGCCCAAGAATGGTGGTGGATAGTTTTAATCGCTACAGCTCTATTTGGTTTCGCGTTCCAAAAAGCTAGGCAAAAATCAGCTAAGTTTAGAGACAGTGTTGATAAAGCTATTCTGAAAATGCCTGTAATAGGGCAAATTCTTCATAACGCCTCTATCGCACGATTTGCTCGAACATTATCGACTACATTTGCTGCCGGTGTCCCTTTAGTCAATGCTTTAGATTCCGCAGCTGGCGCATCAGGCAATGCCCTTTACCGTGATGCAATCCTACAAATTAAGAACGGTGTATCAACGGGCCAATCCTTACAAAATGCGGTCACAATGACTGGTGTTTTTCCAAACATGACTATCCAGATGATCGCCATAGGTGAGGAAGCCGGTTCACTTGAAATGATGTTGGAAAAGGTAGCGGACTTCTACGAAGAACAAGTCGATAATGCTGTTGATAATTTATCCAGCCTTTTAGAGCCACTTATTATGGCTGTGCTTGGCGTTCTCGTTGGCGGACTTGTTGTTGCCATGTATCTTCCAATCTTCCAGCTTGGCCAAGTTGTTTAAAGATAAGAATTAATGAATACAATCATTTTTGATCCCGCGTGGGCTATCGCCTGCGCGTTTTTGTTTTCTCTTTGTGTCGGTAGTTTTTTAAACGTAGTCATACATCGTTTACCCATTATGATGCAAAAAGAATGGGAAAGAGAAATTAAGGACAACTTTGATATAGACCAAGAGCCATATAATTTATCAGTTCCAGCCTCAACGTGCCCAAAATGCCAACACAAAATTCGATGGTATGAAAACATACCTGTTATCAGCTGGATTTTCCTTCGCGCGAAATGCTCATCTTGTGGGCTACACATCCCTTTTCGGTATCCGTTTGTAGAACTATTTACCGCAGTTTGCTCGGCGTACGTCGTCTACGTTTATGGATTTAACCTTATAGGATTGAGCGTAGTAATATTTACATGGGTACTTGTTTGCCTAATCTTTATAGATATTGATCATCAACTTCTTCCCGACCGCTTAACTCTACCTTTACTATGGTTAGGCTTGTTCGTTAACAGTTTTGGCCTTTTTACCTCTCTAGAACACGCTGTCTATGGAGCAATAGCAGGTTACCTTAGCTTATGGTCAATCTACTGGGCATTTAAATTACTAACAGGTAAAGAAGGTATGGGCTATGGCGACTTTAAACTACTCGCTGCCCTTGGAGCCTGGACTGGCATCTATCAGTTACCGCTTATCATCCTATTAAGCTCCCTCGTTGGTGCAATAATTGGTATAGGCATGATGCTATTCAAAAATCATTCATCACAAAACCCTATTCCTTTCGGCCCTTATCTCGCTATTGCTGGTTGGATAGCACTGATATGGGGCGATACTCTGACGACACTTTACCTTCAACTTATAAGAATCTGATTTATGTACATTGTTGGTATCACTGGCGGCATCGGCTCAGGTAAAAACGCTGTAACTGACCATTTACAAGAGTTCGGAATCACAGTGGTTGATGCTGATGTAGTAGCGCGTGAAGTTGTCGCAAAAGGCGAGCCTGCACTAGATAAGATATCCGAACACTTCGGCAGTCATATTATCACTGAGAGTGGCGATTTAGATCGTACAGCTTTACGCAAAATAATCTTCAGCGATAAAACTGCCAAAACCTGGCTAGAGCAGCTACTACACCCGATTATTCGCCAGAGTATCAAGCAGCAATTACATGATGCCGCAAGCGGTTATGCAGTGCTGTCCTCACCTCTCTTATTAGAAACGGACCAACACGAATTAGTTGAGACTGTAATCGTTGTTGATGCATCAGAAGAGTTACAATTAGCTCGAACTGTTAAGCGCGATAACTCTAGCGAAGAACAGATCAAAGCAATTATGGCCGCCCAGTTGCCCCGCCAAGAAAGACTAAAAAAAGCAGATATTATCATCGATAACAATGCTGATTTAGAAAGCTTAGAAAACCAGCTTATCAAGCTACACACAAAGCTAAGTAAAACCGCAGAAGAGAGCAAATAATGAGTAGTACAAAAATTAAATGCCCAACCTGCTCAAAAGAACAGGCTTGGGACAGCAGTAACCCTTTCAGACCCTTCTGCAGTGAGCGCTGCAAAATGATTGATTTAGGCGCTTGGGCAAGCGAAGAATATTCAATACCTGAATCAAAAGCTGCTAGCAATTTCAGTAGTGGCGAAACGGAAGAACAGATTGATAAAGATCAGCCTATCCCTCCGACCATGCACTAATTGCCGCTATACCTTGCGCACCATTCTCCACAGCAAGAGCAAGATCACCTTTTTCCATACCACCCAAAGCAAACACAGGCACCGAGCTAGACTTAGCTAATTCGGAAAAAGCCTTCCAACCTAATGGTTCTACCTCAGGGTGCGATTGCGTATGCTGTACTGGTGACAGCATTATGTAATCGACCCCTTTAGCTATCGCTTCGGATAACTCTTCAGCATTATGACAAGATGCACCCAGCCAACGCCCAGTAAACTCATCTCGATGATTCAACTTTTCCAGATTACTCACTGAAAGATGAACTGCCTCAAGAGCCAGCTTATTCGCAATGTCTACCGTAGTGTTTACTGCAAAGAAAATATTCCTCACAGATGCGAAGTCTATTTGCGCATTGATAAAATCAATTATTTTATCCGATGCTACTGTACCAGCCTCAAATAGCGGAGCTCGTAGGATAACCCCCTCAGCTCCAGCTTTTATTGCTCTCTGAATCGACGCTTCAAGCCGCTGAAAATCGGAAAGATAAGGCGTTATTGCTAACGCTTTAGGTAAAAGGCAGGCATTTAGAATAGGCATATTTGCAGCAGGGAACTCATAGCCATCCAACTCATTAAGTTTCACCCAGCGCACTGGCTGTCCTTCCTTACCCCAAGGCTCTCCCTCAAATGCAGTAATACTATAAACATCGAGTAAAACTGATTTATCAGGATAATGATAAGGAACCTCAATCAGCTTTTCTGCTTGGGTAACTCTTATACCGAGTTCCTCATCCAGCTCACGGCTTAAAGCATCAAGCACAGCTTCCCCTGACTCAACCTTACCACCAGGGAACTCCCACAAACCGCCCTGATGTTTATCATCAGAGCGTTTAGCAATCAGCAACTCACGCTTACTATTCCAGATAGCAGCCGCTGCGACATGAACAACCTTATTAGCCATTAGCTACGGTAATCCGCATTGATGCTGACATAGTCATGGGAAAGATCCGTAGTCCACACCGTCTCTGATACCTCACCACGGTTAAGCACGACTCGAATTAAAATCTCTTCCTGATCCATAACCGCCTGACCAGCCTCCTCAGTGTAAGTAGCGTCTTTACCACCGTTGCTAACGATACAAACATCGCCCAAATAAATCTCTAACGCATTAAGATCTAAATTTTCTATCTCGGCACGCCCAACCACTGCTAATACACGCCCCCAGTTTGGATCTGAAGCGAATAAAGCCGTTTTAACTAGTGGAGAGTGAGCAATTTCAAAAGCCGTCTTCAAAGCCTCTTGCTGCGTCTTAGCCGACTCAACTTTTACTGTCACAAACTT
Source organism: Neptuniibacter sp. QD29_5 (assembly GCF_047778125.1). Classification (GTDB taxonomy): domain Bacteria; phylum Pseudomonadota; class Gammaproteobacteria; order Pseudomonadales; family Balneatricaceae; genus Neptuniibacter. Next base: position 789,821 of record NZ_CP180556.1, on the reverse strand, counting down.
AGTTGCGCCCTCGCCATCGCGGACAATTGCATGCGCCAAGTCTTGCATAAGCCGTGTCAATTCAGATTTAAATAAGGCTAATAGTGAACCATCTTCCGCAGAAACTGATACACCTGATTTCCCAGTAGCAACCAACATACAAGAATCATTTGTAGATGTATCACTATCAACTGTAATACGGTTAAAGGAGCAATTGGCTGTATCAGTAAGTAGCACTTTCAATAAATCAGCATCAACTTGCGCATCTGTTGCCACATAGCCCAGCATTGTCGCCATATTTGGCTTAATCATGCCTGAGCCTTTTGAGATACCAGTCAAAGTTACAACCTTGCCTTGGTACTCAAACTGACGACTAGCGCCTTTGATTCGTGTATCAGTGGTTAAAATACCTTCTGCAGCCTCATCCCAACCTGATTCAGATAGAGCACTGTTAGCTGCAGGCAAAGCTGACACTAGCTTCTCTACAGGTAACTTTTCACCGATAACCCCAGTAGAGAAAGGAAGAACCGCCTCAACATCCGAACAGCAAAGCTTAGCGACCTCTTCACAGGTTGTAATCGCATCATTCCAACCTTCCTCACCGGTACCCGCATTAGCGTTACCTGTATTAACAATAAAATATCGCGTTGCTACAGTTTCTAAGTGCTTTTTAGAAATCTGCACAGGTGCTGCGCAGAAAGCATTTAAAGTAAAAACACCTGCGACAGTAGCTTCGTCACATAACTCCATCAGCACAACATCTTTTCGACCTGGAGTTTTAATACCTGCAGAAGCTGTTCCTAATTTAAATCCTGCAACTGGATGCATTTTTTCTGGAAATGTAGCTGGCCCGACTGCCATTTTCTGTCTCCTAAGATGCAGAAAGCAGCTTAAAAGCTGCTTTCTGTGTTGACCAATAAACAGTTCACTCTTACGAAAGCTTACCGTGACACTGCTTGTATTTTTTTCCTGAACCACATGGACATGGTTCGTTACGACCTACTTTACGGCCATCTCGAACGAAAGTTTCTGGCTGAGCTTGCTCTTCAGCATTGGAACTTTCACCCTCTTCACCCGACATAGCGGAGCTATTGTCATGTTTAAAGTCCATCTGCTGTCGTTCAGCTTGCTCACGACGCTGCTGCTCCATCGCTTCAACATCTTCTGGCTGCTGAACCTGCACATGACTCAGAATACGGATAACATCTCGCTTGATATTTTCCAGCAATTCTTGGAATAGGTGGAAAGATTCACGCTTGTATTCTTGCTTAGGGTTCTTCTGCGCATAACCTCGAAGGTGAATACCCTGACGCAGATGATCCATAGTCTGCAGGTGTTCTTTCCAAAGGGTATCTAGCACCTGAAGCATAACCTGCTTCTCAAAGTTACGCATTGTAGATTCACCCACTTGCGCTTCTTTCTGCTGATAAACCTCTAGCACGGTATCCTGCACTTTCTGATGCAGGGTTTCTTCGTGCAACGAATCATCCTGATCTAGCCACTCTTGGATAGGCATTTTAATCGAGAAATCAGTTTCCAATGCTTTCTCAAGACCCGGAATATCCCACTGTTCTTCAAGGCTCTGCGGCGGAACAAACTCACTAAATTTATTCGCGACAACCTCTTCACGAACAGAATTAACTGTTTCAGAGATATCGTCAGTTGCCATTAAATCATTACGCTGCTCGTAGATGATTGTACGCTGATCATTAGCCACATCATCATACTCAAGCAATGACTTACGGATATCAAAGTTACGACCTTCTACTTTACGCTGCGCTTTCTCAATCGCATTACTTACCATCTTATGTTCGATAGCTTCACCGCGCTCCATACCTAGCGCTTGCATCAACTGTCTTACACGATCAGAAGCGAAGATTCGCATCAAATCATCTTCTAGTGACAAGAAGAATCGAGATGAACCTGGGTCACCCTGACGACCAGCACGACCACGTAGCTGGTTATCAATACGACGAGACTCATGACGTTCAGTACCTACAATATGTAAACCGCCATTTTCCAATACCTGCTCATGGCGCTTCTGCCAAGCAGCCGTCAATTCTGCAACTTGTTCTTCAGATGGGTTATCAAGTTCAGCTAGTTCAGCCTCTAACTTACCACCCAACACAATATCGGTACCACGACCAGCCATGTTAGTCGCGATAGTCACCGCACCCGGACGACCCGCCTGAGCAATGATTGACGCTTCACCACCATGGTTCTTTGCGTTCAATACATTATGCGTAATTTTTTCTTTCTTAAGTAATGAAGAGATCAACTCAGAAGATTCGATAGACGCTGTACCTACCAATACTGGACGCTCCGCATCCTGACAAGCACGAATCTCTTTGATAATAGCTTCGTACTTTTCTTCAACCGTCAGGTAAACCAGATCATTCTCATCTTTACGCGCGATGGTTTTATTGGTTGGAATTACAACAACATCTAAACCGTAAATCTGGCGAAGCTCAAATGCTTCCGTATCCGCCGTACCCGTCATACCGGAAAGCTTGTCGTACAAACGGAAGTAGTTCTGGAATGTGGTTGATGCAAACGTTTGGCTCTCATTCTGAACCGATACACCCTCTTTTGCTTCAACCGCTTGGTGCAAACCTTCAGACCACCGACGACCTTCCATGATTCGACCTGTGTGCTCATCAACAATCACAACCTGATTGCCTTGCACAATATAATCGACATCACGTTGGAACAGGTTATGCGCTCTCAAACCCGCTAGCACGTGGTGCAGCAAGTTAAGATTCTGAGGTGCATACAGGCTATCACCTTCACTCAAAAGGCCTTTTTGCGCCAGCATCTCTTCAACAGCAGTATGACCCGCTTCAGTCAGTTCAACCGTACGGTTTTTTTCGTCAACAACGAAGTGCTCGTTAATCTCCTGATCTTCGTCCTGAGGATCGATTTCACCATCGAATTTCTCTAACGAAGGAATCAACTCATTAATTGTGATGTATAACTGAGAACTATCTTCAGCTGGACCTGAGATAATCAAAGGCGTACGCGCTTCGTCGATTAGGATAGAGTCAACCTCATCGACTACAGCGAAGTTAAAGCCACGCTGTACTTTCTCAGCAGTACTGAAAGCCATGTTATCGCGAAGATAATCAAAGCCAAATTCATTGTTTGTGCCGTAAGTGATATCACAAGCGTAAGCAGCACGTTTCGCTTCTGGATTTTGACCAGAAAGCGCAACACCTACCGTTAAGCCTAGAGATTCATAAAGAGGGCGCATCCATTCAGCATCACGCTCTGCTAGGTAATCATTCACTGTTACTACGTGAACGCCTTCAGCAGGCAACGCATTAAGATATACAGCTAATGTTGCTACAAGGGTTTTACCTTCACCCGTACGCATCTCGGCAACTTTGCCGTCATTCAGTGTCATACCACCGATAAGCTGAACATCAAAATGGCGCATACCCATAACACGCTTTGATGCTTCTCTTACCGTAGCAAAAGCTTCAGGAAGGATCTGTTCCAGAGTCGCGCCATCATCAAGACGCTGACGGAATTCAGCCGTTTTAGCCTTTAGCTCTTCATCCGTTAGTTTTTCTAGATCTACTTCCAACGCATTGATCGCCTTTACGATCTTACCCATGCGCTTCAATTCGCGATCATTCTTACTACCAAAAACTTTCTTAAACAGTCCTGTCAGCATATCTCGACTTATACCTGTGAAGTCTAAAACCTATAGTCCGCTCGATTAGCGGATAAAAATTAACTCAGCATTCTACCTTTATTGGGGGCAGAAAATGAATCTAAAAGGGGAAATAAAAAAAATATGGAAAAAAGATAGAAAAATAGACAAAAAAAAGCCGAACTATATAAGTTCGGCTCTTAATTCTTTCTATCTATCAGACCGCTAACACTGGCTTCTGATAAGAGATAGGTGCGCTTTCTTCATTATCTTCGAAAGTCACCACTTCCCAAGCATCTTCTTGCGCTAACAACTCGCGCAATAGACGATTGTTCAGGTAATGCCCTGATTTGTTTCCGTAAAACTCACCGATCAAGCTCTTACCTAGCAGATACAGATCGCCTACCGCATCCAGCACTTTGTGCTTTACAAATTCATCGTCGTAACGAAGACCATCTTCATTAAGAATACGGTAATCATCTACTACGATTGCATTATCAAAGCTACCACCCAATGCTAGGTTCTGAGAGCGAAGGTATTCATAGTCACTCATAAAACCAAAGGTTCTCGCACGACTAACTTCTTTAACAAAAGAAGTGCTAGAGAAGTCTAGGAAAGCTTCCATGTTACGGCCTTCAAATGCTGGGTGCTCAAAATCGATTTTGAAGCCTACTTTAAAGCCGTCAAACGGTTTGAACGTCGCTGACTTGCCATCAGCCTCAACCGTTACTTCTTTCTTAATACGGATAAATTCTTTAGGAGCATTCTGCTCTTCTAGGCCTGCCGACTGGATCAAGAAGACAAACGGCGCAGCACTACCATCCATAATTGGAACTTCTTCTGCGCTTAACTCAACATAGGCATTATCGATACCTAGGCCAGCCATTGCAGAAAGTAGGTGCTCAACAGTCGCTATACGCGCGCCATCTTTAGCCAGGTTGGTTGACAGTTTTGTATCAGAAACATTGTGCGCGTGCGCAAGGATCTCAACAACTGGATCCAAGTCAGTACGACGGAAAACAATACCGGTATTTACTGGCGCAGGCTTCAACGTCAGATACACTTTCTGACCCGTATGCAGACCAATACCTGTTGCTTTAATGCTGTTTTTTAATGTTCTCTGTTTAATCATGCTATCTGCCAAAAAATAAAATAGGCCACTCTAGCGCGAGATACTAACAAATAATCGCCCTTTTAGAAAGGACATTCCAATTAATCCGCTTGTTTGCGCAGAAAAGTAGGAATATCTAAATAAGCGGACTCGCTCTCAGTACCTGTTGATTTTAACAACTCACTTTCAGGCTCCGCCGGCCCGTCAAGTGCCTCATTTTTTTTGCGACGCAAAACCGTAGGCAGATCGATCTGCTCAAGGTCTAAACTTCCATCCACTTTTTGAATTCCACCAGCAACAGGGCGGACCGTTTCTTCTGGCTTATCCAAACCCGTAGCAACAACTGTCACTTTCAGTTCGTCAGTCATCTCTGGCTCAATGACGGTACCGATGACAATCGTGGCATTTTCAGATGCGTACTCTTCAATCTGATTACCCACTTCGGTAAATTCACCCAAGCTGAGATCCATACCCGCAGTGATATTTACCAAGATACCGCTCGCGCCTTTCAGATCTACGTTATCAAGTAGTGGACTCTTGATCGCTTTCTCTGCAGCTTCAGCAGCTCGGTTCTCACCACGCGCACCACCGGTACCCATCATCGCCATGCCCATTTCGGACATAACAGTCCGCACATCAGCAAAGTCAACATTGATCATACCCGGACGTGTAATAAGATCCGAAATACCCTGAACAGCCCCTTTCAAAACATCGTTGGCAGACTCAAATGCATTCAAAAGGCTGCAATTACGACCTAGTACCTGCATCAGTTTTTCGTTAGGGATAATAATGAGGGAATCAACACTTTCGCGAAGCTCTTTGATACCTTCAATAGCAATACTCATTCGTTTACGGCCTTCAAACGGGAAAGGCTTTGTCACGACTGCGACTGTTAGAATTCCGAGTTCTTTAGCTACTTCGGCTACGATAGGTGCGGCACCCGTACCTGTACCACCGCCCATACCAGCCGTGATAAATACCATATCCGCACCTTGCAACATTTCTGCAATGCGATCCCGATCTTCCATAGCTGCCTGACGACCAACTTCTGGATTTGCACCCGCGCCTAGGCCTTTGGTAAGCGTATTACCAAGCTGGATAACTTTTTGGGACGCCATAGATGAAAGCGCTTGCGCATCTGTATTTGCACAAACAAATTCCACGCCTTCTAGGTCACCACTTTCCATGTGTTTTACAGCGTTTCCGCCTCCACCACCAACACCGATAACTTTAATAACGGCATTTTGCGGAACGCTATCTAACAGTTCAAACATTGTTAGCTCCTTTAGTGCCCTGCCAAGCACTATCCCCTAATAAAGCAGCACGCTACTTTTGCTGCTATCAATCTAAAAACCTTCAGCTTGTTCAGAAGTTGTTCTGAAACCAAGCTCTCATCTTGTCTAAAACACTCTTTTGCGAACCCACAACGACTTCTGGCTCGACGTCTTGCTCAACAGCACCAACATGATCTTGTTGTGCGTATTGCAGAAGCCCCATACCTGTTGCATAAATAGGGCTACTTAAAATATCTTCCATCCCACGTACACCGTGTGGTGTCGCCAAGCGAACCGGCATATGGAAGATTTCTTCAGCTAATTCAATGGCACCTTCCATTTTCGAAGTTCCGCCTGTCAGCACAATGCCTGCTGCAACCAAATCTTCAAAACCACTGCGTCTCAATTCGGCCTGAATCAGGCTAAACAATTCTTCGTAACGGGGCTCAACCACTTCTGCTAACGACTGTCTAGAAAGGTCCCTAGCAGGCCTATCACCTACACCAGGCACCTTAACGGTCTCTTCACCTGTAGCGAGCTGTGCCAGTGCACACGCATATTTAACCTTGATCTCTTCCGCATGCTGCGTTGGTGTTCGCAAAGCCATCGCGATATCGTTTGTAACTTGATCACCAGCAATCGGAATGACCGCAGTATGACGAATAGAACCGCCTGTAAAAATAGAGATATCAGAGGTGCCACCGCCGATATCCACCATACAAACACCCAGCTCCTTCTCATCTTCCGTCAAAACGGAATAGCTTGAAGCCAATTGCTCAAGAACTAGGTTATCTACATCAAGACCACAACGTCGCACACACTTTTCAATATTCTGAGCAGCATTCACTGAACCAGTAACAAGGTGCACCTTCGCTTCTAAACGCACACCCGACATCCCTAAAGGCTCTTTGATGCCCTCTGAGCTATCAATCTCATACTCTTGAGGCAAAATGTGCAAAATTTTCTGGTCAGCTGGAATAGCCACAGCACGTGCAGCATCAATTACGCGTTCCAGGTCATACTCAGTAACTTCTCGATCTCGAACAGCCACAATGCCATGAGAATTTAGGCTGTTAATATGGCTACCTGCAATCCCAACTGTCACAGAGTGAATCTTACAACCCGCCATCAATTCAGCCTCTTCTACCGCGCGCTGAATCGAGCTCACTGTTGATTCGATATTCACTACAACGCCTTTTTTCAGGCCTCGAGATGGGTGCGAGCCAATGCCGATAATTTCGATGGCACCATCAATACCGATCTCCCCTACAAGGCACAGCACCTTTGAGGTCCCGATATCGAGCGCAACAACCATATTGTTTTCCATCGAACCACTCATTATGTTTTATCCTGCATTTCGCTTTCGGGTTTTTCCCGCCATTTCACCGCCACCCCATGGGTATAACGTATATCGATTGTTTCTATATCAGCCGCTTGAGCAGCCAATCGTTGTTTATACAAAGTCAAAAACCGTTGTAAGCGTGCATTGATTGCTTCTCGACCTACAACTACTTTTATCTGGTTATCTAGCTCCATGGTCCAGGCTCCACGAGCCTCTAAATCCAGTGCGACAACACTAAGCCCCATAGGCTTCAACATCTGATTAAAATCATGAAACTGTGACATTACCCTTTCTGTATCTGGAGCAGGCCCACTTAATCTAGGTAAGCTCCGATACTCTTGAGAAAGTTCAGGCCAAAATATATCGCCCTGATGGTTTAACAAACCTCTCTCCCCCCAACGAGCAACCGGCACCTCTTCCTCAACTTCAATAAGCAAGGTATCGGGCCAATCTCGTCGAATAGAAGAGACCCTGACCCATGGCTGTTCACTTACTAGTGATTGAACCGATTCAATATCAATCTCTAATAGATTCGCTGTTAGGTCCCCAGCAATAATCTGCCCTAACTTTTCTCGGTCCAAATGCTGGGTTTTACCTTCAATCACTACGCTCGCTACCGGGCGATCCAACCACTGCCATAAGTTATGACCAATACCCCATAACACGCCGATAAAAATAACTAGAGAAGACAACGTCCAAAATGGCTTCCACCAAAACTCAGTATCGTTATTTACTAGGCTATCCTTTTTAGGATTCTTTTTATCAGCTTTCCCTTTTACTGGTTCTTCTTTAGCGATCTTTTCACGACTGGCACCGCGAGGCTTAGCAAGCTCTACTTCTTGCTCCTCCAACGGTTCAGTTTGTCGAAAAAATCGCAAAAGGTTCATTTTATTGGGCCGTTTTTAATATTCTAACGACCAACTCATCAAAGCTAATCCCTTGCTCTCGCGCAGCCATAGGCACAAGACTATGATCAGTCATACCCGGAGCCGTATTAACTTCTAATAGTTGGAAGTTTCCATCTTGATCTTGCATCACATCTACACGCCCCCAGCCTTTACAGCCAACCGCGGCAAATGCTTGTTCAGCTAGACGTTTCAGGGATGTTAATTTGTCCTCTGACAAACCATGATCGAACTTGTACTGCGTATCGTTCGCTAGATATTTTGCATCAAAGTCATAAAACTCGTGCTGCGTGACTAGCTGAATAGGAGGCAATGCAGAACCATCAAGCACCGCAACGGTATACTCGTCGCCACCCATCCAACTTTCTGCGATCACACTACGATCAAAACCAGCGGCTGTTTCCAATGCTGTTTCTAGTTCACTAGCACTCGCAACTTTACTCATTCCAATACTGGAACCTTCGTGCGCAGGCTTAACAATCATCGGTAAACCCAGACGCTCAACGATGTCATCAACCTCAAACTCACCGTTGAATGCCGCAAAGGTTGGAGTCGGTAAGCCAGCGCCTATCCACACCTGTTTGGTTCTTAACTTATCCATACCGATTGCAGAAGCTGCCACGCCACTTCCGGTGTATGGTTTGCCTAGCATTTCCAACGCACCTTGCAAGGTACCGTCTTCACCACCAGGGCCATGTAAAATCAAAAAGGCACGATCAAAGTGATTTTCTTGTAGCTGTTGTAACGGTTGTTGATCGCCATTAGGACCATAGAGATCGATACCAAATGCATCGACACCTGCTCGTTGTAGTCCAGCTAGAACCTCAGCACCACTCTTGAGAGAAACATCACGCTCAGATGAATTACCACCAAAAATAACCGCAACTCGTCCGAAGTCGGATTTCATTTGAGCATCAATTTGATAACTCATTTTTCCTCCTTATCGGCTACAAGGTTGGCCTGTTTTAGCTGATGAGCAAGCGCTGTAATATCACCCGCACCTTGAGTCAGTAATAGATCACCTGGTTCCAAAATATCTTTCAGCACATCGGCAACGGTGTCTTTATCGCTAACAAATACCGGATCTATACGACCACGCTGACGAATGCTTCGACATAAGCTGCGGCTATCAGCGCCAGCGATTGGCTCTTCACCCGCGGCGTAGACTTCTAGAAGTAACAACACATCTGCTTCAGAAAGTACTTCCACAAAGTCTTCATACAAATCACGAGTTCGGCTATAACGATGAGGCTGATTAATCATTACCAAACGTTTATCTGGCCAGCCTTCACGAATAGCTTTAACAACGGCATTAACTTCTCTTGGGTGGTGACCGTAATCATCAACCAACATAACGCTACCACCATTGACAGGCACGTCCCCCAGAACTTGGAAACGACGACCAACGCCTTCAAACTTAGTTAATGCTGTGCAGATTGCTTCATCACTAATGCCCTCATCGGTAGCCACAGCAATCGTCGCTAAGGCATTCAACATATTGTGATGGCCCGGCATATTCAGTGAGATTTCTAGATCGGCAAAGTCCCCTGGGCGCTTAACGGTAAAACGGGTGTACATACCTTCTTGTCTGATATTCTCAGCACGGTAGTCAGCATCTTCCTCTACACCGTAAGTCAGCACTGGACGACTAACTTCCGGAAGGATTTCCCTTACAACAGGATCATCGATACACATAACCGCAAGACCGTAGAACGGAAGGTTATGTAGAAACTCCACAAATGTTTTCTTCAACTTAGAGAAGTCATTCTCATAAGTTTCCATATGGTCCGCATCGATGTTTGTAACAATCGCAACCATAGGCTGTAAGTGAAGGAATGAAGCATCACTTTCATCAGCTTCCGCCACAAGATAGCGACTCGTGCCCATTTTGGCGTTGGTACCAGCACTGTTTAGTCGACCGCCAATCACAAATGTCGGATCAAGCTCACCTTCAGCAAAAATAGAAGCTAACAGACTTGTCGTCGTTGTTTTACCGTGCGTGCCGGCTACAGCGATACCGTGACGGTAGCGCATCAATTCAGCCAGCATTTCAGCACGACGCACAATCGGAATTCGCTGCTCACGCGCAGCTTTCACTTCTGGGTTTTCTTCGTTAACCGCAGTGGAAACAACAACCACATCCACACCTGAGACATTGGTATCGGCATGCCCAATAAAGATGTTCATCCCCAAGCCTTCTAGGCGTTGAGTTGTCGCGGACACTTTAATATCTGAACCTGAGATCTGATATCCCTGATTCAGCAACACTTCCGCAATACCACACATACCCACACCACCAATGCCGATAAAATGAATTCGGCTGATACGGCGCATTTCCGGTATTTCATAACGGGTGAAAGCATTTTGTTGTTTCATTACTTCATTGCCTCAAGGCAAACATTTGCTACCACATCACTTGCTTCAGGCTTACCTAGTGATAGAGCTTTGTTCGCCATTTCCATCAACGTTTCTCGTTGATTTAATTGTTCTGTTAATAATGCTGTCAGCGTTTCTTTATTAAGATCCGCCTGCTGAATTAAAATCGCAGCATCTCTCTCAGCAAGATAATTTGCATTCTTAGTTTGGTGATCATCGACTGCATAAGGAAAAGGTACTAATACAGATGCCACACCTGCATTACTCAATTCACTCACAGTCAAAGCACCAGCACGACATAAAACTACATCTGCCCAACTATAGGCTTCCGCCATATCATCAATAAATGGCACAACTTTACACTCAGTTACGCCCAACGCTTCATAACGCTGTTGAGTTTCTTCAATATTTCGTTTTCCTGCCTGATGCCAAACCTCTGGGCGTTGTTCATCAGGTAAATCAGCAAGCACTTTAGGCAGAAGGTCGTTAATCGCTTTCGCGCCTAAACTTCCACCTACAACCAGAAGGCGCAAAGGTCCTTCACGGTCAGAAAAACGCTCTTTAGGTTCAGGTAAATTCAAAATACTTCCGCGTACCGGATTACCCACGGTCTGAGTCGTTAGGCCACTTTTAAATGCACCTTGGAATGCTTCCAGAACTTTTTTGGCTAATTTAGACAACGCCTTATTGGTCATTCCAGCAACAGCATTCTGTTCATGAATAATCAACGGAATTCTTAGCAACCACGCAGCTAGGCCACCTGGACCAGAAGCAAAACCGCCCATACCTAATACAACATCAGGCTTAACAGAGCGAACAACCGTTAGCGCCTGCCACAAAGCGATTAACAGTTTAAATGGTGCCAAAAGAAGACTTAACTTGCCTTTACCTCTTAGGCCTCTTACTTCAATAGAATGCAGTTTTAATCCGGCTGCAGGTACCAAATCAGCTTCTATTCCGTGTCGAGAGCCCAACCATTCAACATGAACACCTTGTTCCTGTAGTTTCTCTGCAGTGGCCAATGCAGGGAATACATGGCCGCCAGTGCCACCAGCCATAATCAAAGCTACTTTTTTATCAGAAGCACTCATGCAGCAGCCTCCTGATTTTTTGATGTACGTTCTTTAGCTTCAGCATCTGGCTGATTTTTTCCAGCTAGTTTCAATTCGTAGTCAACTCTCAAAATAACGGCCAACATGGCACAACTCACTAACAAACTACTTCCACCGTAACTTACCAAAGGAAGCGTTAAACCTTTTGTAGGCAAAGCGCCAACATTCACTCCAATATTGATCAACGCTTGCCCTGCAAAGATAATTGCAAAGCCGTAACAGACATAAGCAGAGAAAAAGGATTTTACCTTTTCAGCTCGCCGACCAATACGGAAAATATTCACGATTAATACGGCGTAAACCAAGATCAAAGCGATCGCGCCGATAAAACCCAACTCTTCAGCCAATACTGAAAACACAAAGTCAGTATGAGCTTCTGGCAGATAAAATAGCTTTTGAACGCTATTACCTAACCCCGTTCCAAACCATTCACCACGACCAAAAGCGATCTGTGCCTGCGATAGCTGATACCCAGTTCCAAAAGGATCAGACCATGGATCTAAGAAGCTCTGAAGTCGAGCCACTCGGTAAGGCTGCAATCCGACAACAGCAACCAGCAGACCCACCACACCAGAGATCACCATCAAGAATTGGGAAAAGCGCATCCCACCCAAAAAGATCATCCCCATAACTGTCCCCATCAGGACAACTAAGGCACCAAAGTCCGGCTCGAAGTACAGCAGCACACAAAAAATACCTAGAGGTAGAGTCGGCTTCGCAATCCCTTTCCAGCTGCTACGCACTTCATCCAGGCGCCTAATCAAGTAGCCAGCCATGTACATCACCATACAAAACTTAGCGACTTCAGATGCCTGGAGATTTAAAGGGCCTAAAGGTAACCAACGATGACTACCATTTACCCCTTTACCCACACCCGGGATAAGTACCAAAATCAATAAAACACCGGCAGCCAACATCCACCAGTGCCCGGTCTTCTCCCAAAAGTGCATTGGGATATTCCAAATGACTACAGCACCGATCATCGCCAGCATGATAAATATGAACTGACGAATAACGTAAAAATACGCTGTCCCGTTATTTTTTAGCGCCACATCTAAAGATGCAGAGCTAATCATTACAAAACCCGTTAGAACCAAAGCAACTGAACAAGCCAGCACCCAAGGGTCAAATGGCAACACTCTTTGTGACGCACAAACAGGCAGAGGCGAAGGAATTAAACCCTCGAACCTCTGCTTAATGTTTGTCATCGCCAAAGAAATTATCAAAGAGCCTCCACCGCATCAATAAAAGCATCACCACGAGCGGGAAAACCAGAGAACATATCAAAGCTCGCACAGGCGGGTGATAGCAAAACAATATCCCCCTCCTTCGCTTGAGCTTGCGCCTTTGCAACAGCAGCTTTCATATCGTCCGCTGATTCTTTGATTACGCCTTCACAACTGTCAGCTAAACGAGGCCCATCTTCACCGATATAGATCAGCGCTCTTGCAAACTGCTGCATTGGTTCAGCCAATTCAGAAAATTCGGCACCTTTACCAACACCACCAGCAATTAGCACAATACGCTGATCTGTAGATAGGGTTTTTCCTAAACCGTTCAGCGCAGCAACAGTCGCACCAACGTTAGTACCCTTGGAATCGTTGTAGTATTCAATACCGGCTTTTTCAGCGACCCACTGGCAACGATGCTTCAAGCCCGCAAAGTTCTTTAAAGCCGTTAGCATCGCATCCATTGGCAAGCCAACAGACTGACCTAAAGCTAACGCAGAAAGCGCATTAGCCATATTATGACTACCACGTATTTTTAACTCGGATACAGGTATTAATTTATCCAGACCAACGGCAAGCCAGGTTTCACCCTTCTCTTCAATCAAACCAAAGACTTTCAGATCAGGTTTACCTAAGTGGTAAGCAAGCTGATCAACACCACTCGGCATTAATGGCATTGTCAGTGCATCATCACGGTTAACAACGACCTTTTTAGCTCCGCGGAAAATCCGGTGTTTAGCCTGATAATAACCCTGCATAGAATCATAACGATCTAAATGATCAGGACTAATATTGAGTACAGTTGCAACTGCTGCTCGAAGATCATTGGTTGTTTCTAACTGGAAGCTTGATAGTTCGATAACATACAGATCTTTTTCAGGCTCATTTAACATCTCGAGTACAGGCGTACCAATATTCCCGCACACTCCAACATTTAAACCGGCAGCAGCAGCCATCTCACCCACTAAGGTAGTGACCGTACTTTTAGCATTTGAACCGGTAATCGCAACAATAGGTGCACTGATCTCATTACAGAAAAGATCGATATCACCACTTAACTTCGCGCCCGCTTTTACTGCCGCTTGAATAGCAGGATCACTTTGTGCAACACCAGGGCTCAAAATCAATTCTGAAGCACTACTCAGTAGTTCAGCATCAAAAGGACCACAAATCAGTTTAACATCAGGAAGCTCTGTTGATAGCTCATCCATGCCTGGAGGATTCTCTCGGCTATCAACAACGACAAAACGCTCATTTTTAGATGCCAAATAGCGTGCACATGCCAGCCCGGTCTTACCTAAACCGATGACTACTTTTAATTTATCGCTGGCGATTAAACTCATGCTCAAACTTTACCTTAACGAATTTTCAGAGATGCTAAGCCAATCAGCACCAAAACTACTGTGATGATCCAGAAACGAACAATTACACGAGGCTCTGGCCAACCTTTCAATTCAAAATGGTGATGCAAAGGCGCCATACGGAAGATACGGCGACCTGTTAATTTAAACGATGCAACCTGCAAAATTACTGACACGGTTTCAGCAACAAACACACCGCCCATAATGAACAGTACAAATTCCTGACGGACGATAACGGCAATAACACCAAGCGCAGCACCCAAAGACAAGGCACCGACATCTCCCATAAACACTTGAGCTGGATAAGTGTTAAACCACAAGAAACCAAGACCAGCACCAACCATGGCACCACAGAATATAATCAGCTCACCAGAACCCGGTACGTAAGGGATCAATAGATATTCCGCAAAATTGATGTTACCGGACAGATATGCAAATACACCTAATGCTCCAGCCACCATTACGGTTGGCAAAATAGCTAGACCATCTAAGCCATCAGTAAGGTTTACCGCATTAGAACTACCGACAATTACAAAGTAGGTAAAGACGATAAAGAAGATACCGAGATCGATCGACACATCTTTTAGGAATGGAATCAGAAGTTCTGTTTCAACAGGTGTGGAAGCCATGCTATAGAGCAATACTGCCGCACCCATACCACCTACTGACTGCCACAGATACTTCCACTTAGCAGGCAACCCTCGTGGGTTTTTCTCAACCACTTTGCGATAATCATCGACCCAGCCCACTGCACCAAAAATAAGCGTCACACCCAACGTAATCCACACATAAGGGTTAGTCAGATCACTCCACAAAAGGGTACTAATCGCAATTGCAACTAGGATCAAAGCACCACCCATTGTTGGTGTACCTGCTTTGCTCAAATGCGTCTGAGGACCATCATCTCGTACCGCTTGACCTATCTGATTACTACGGAGTTTGTTGATCATATGAGGGCCGACCCACAAAGCTATCAACAATGCTGTTAATACACCCAAAATCCCACGCAGGGTTAGGTACTGAAATACAGCAAAGCCGCTGTAATATTCCGATAAAAATTCTGCCAGCAGTGGTAGCATTGCCTTCTATTCCCCTTCAGTCAGGTTCTTCACGACCTGATCCATCGCTGCACTTCTCGAGCCTTTAATCAGAATATTGGTATTCTGACCAGCTAACTCTTTCAATGCAGTTGTTAATTCTTCACGTGTTTCAAAATGCATTCCCTGCCCATCTGCTGCAGCGTTATACGCTGAAACAGAGTGCCGGGACAGCACGCCAGTTGCATAGAAACAACTAACCCCCTTCTGCGCTGCCCGACAACCTACCTGTGCATGCTGATCAGCGGCATCTGCCCCTAATTCAGCCATATCTCCTAAAACCAATACTGATTTACCCGGCAAACTAACCAGCAGATCCACTGCCGCATTTACCGAACCAGGATTGGCGTTATAACTATCATCAATTACTTGAGCACCAGACGCTGTCGACAAGCAACGCATACGTCCAGATACTGCAGTGAAGGATTCCAAACCGCTGCAAATTTCCGCTAACGACATTTCTTTAGCGCTTACAGCAGCTGCCGCAGCTAGGGCATTTGCAACGTTATGCTGTCCCATCACCTGCAGCTGAACCGTTTTAGACTCAGAGCCTCTGTGCAAAACAAAAGAAAAACAGCCATTGCTAGATGGTTTCAAGTCCGACGCATACACAACAGCTTTCTCGGAGCTAAGAGAGAAGTTGCTCTGAGGCTTTCCTTGGTTTTGATTTAACCAATACTCTGTATGCGGATCATCTAGGTTGATAACAGCCGTGCCTTGAGTTTCATCTAACTGCGAAAAGATCTCAGATTTGGCTTCGACTACACCTTGCAGAGAGCCAAACCCTTCCAGATGAGCGCCCATCGCGTTATTCAAAATCGCAACATCAGGCAGAGAGATCGCAGTAGTGTAAGCAATCTCGCCACCGGCACTAGCACCCTGTTCAATCACAGCAATTTGATGCTGATCACTTAATTCAAAAAGCGTTAGCGGTACACCGATGTCGTTATTCAAATTACCTTTAGTAGCCAATACCTGATTATTTTGGGACAGAATTGCAAATAGCATCTCTTTAACAGTCGTTTTCCCGCTACTACCTGTCACTGCGTAAACAGTGCCATCAAAGCGCTGACGATTCGCTTGCGCAATGTTCCCTAAAGCAATACGCGTATCTTCAACTTGCCACAATGGCGCTTTAATTTCTGGCATAGATCGAGAAACAACCGCGGCGACTGCGCCTTTTTCAAGTGCCTGTTCTATAAACTGATGACCATCAAAATTAGGGCCAACCAATGCTACGAATAGATCACCCTGCTTAATCGTACGCGTGTCTGTACTTACACCTGTAAATTCAGTATCAGCCGTTATCTGCCCGCCAAAAGCTTGTTTTAACTGCTGCAAAAACCACTGACCAATCATACCGCTACCCCTAAAACTGACTTACTCACATCAACATCACTAAACGGGTAACGTGTACCAGCAATCTCTTGATAATTTTCGTGACCTTTACCTGCGATCAACACGACATCTTCTGGTGAAGCAGCATTGATCGCCATTCTGATCGCTTCTGCACGATCCGCTTCAACATCCGCCTGATGATCATGAATACCGCTCTCGATCATCTCAATAATGCTATCTGGCTGTTCGGTTCTTGGGTTATCGCTAGTCACAACCAACCGATCTGCAAATCGGTCTGCAATATTACCCATTAGTTCTCGTTTACCTGTATCGCGGTCGCCACCACAACCAAATACGCACCACAAACGCCCTGACGTATGAGCTCTAACAGCTTGGATTGCTTTCTCTAGAGCATCTGGCGTATGCGCATAATCAATAATTACCAACGGCTTATCCGCAGTGACCAATGCCTGCATTCGCCCAGGCACTGCATCTAATTTGGAAAGCCCGTGCATAACCTGCTCTCGGCTAAACCCTTGCTCGGAGAGCAAAGCTGCTACGAGAAGCAGATTGTCCAGATTAAATTCGCCGATAATTTTACTAGCGAAAGCAAAGTTGCCTTGCGCCGTTTTCAGCTCCGCTTCGATGCCGTGCAAAGCTAAACGGTATGCCGCGATCAGATAATCGCCTTGTGCACGCCCAACCGCTACTTTTTTACCTTTAACTTCGTCATCAGCTAACAACGTTTGACCAAAAGCATCATCACTGTTGATAACAGAAGCTTTTAGATCAAAGCGTTTAAACAATCTTGCTTTAGCCGCACCGTAAGAAGCCATAGAACCGTGGTAATCCAGATGATCACGGCTTAAGTTGGTGAGTGCGGCATAATCAAATTCAACCCCAGCAACTCGGCCCTGCTGTAAAGCATGACTAGAGACTTCCATCACAACGCTTTCAGCACCTGCTGCGCGTAATTCAGCAAACAAACGCTGCAAGCCTACAGCATCTGGCGTTGTATGAGTTGCCTGTTCTAGCTGGCCTGGAAAACCATTTCCGATGGTGCCAACAATTGCTGTTTTCGTGCCTATAGCATTCATCGCCTGTGCAACAAAATGCGCACAAGAGGTTTTACCGTTAGTCCCCGTAATGCCAATAACATTCAGATGACGGCTTGGGTGACCATAAAAATTCGCAGCCACAGGGCCAATCTGACTGACTAAATCAGGCACAGAAATCACTGGGATGCCAAGCGAAGGACAATCATCAACTTCACGACTATCCAACAAAATCGCTACTGCACCACTTTTTTCAGCCGCTTCAACGAAATCGACACCACGATGCTGAATACCGGATCGAGCAATAAACAGAGTGCCGGGCGTAACCGTGCGGCTATCTTGCGAAATAGCAGATACGACAAAGCCGGCGTAAGTTTCATCAACCCACTCCGGCGCAATCTCTTTCAATGTTCTACTGATTTCCAACATAGTCACCTCATTCAACGCTGAGCAACCTGCTTATTTACTTCCGGCCAATTATCCGGTGGGATATTCATCAAACGCAAAGCTCCACCTACCGCTCTTGAAAAAACCGGAGCTGCTACCTCACCACCGTAATATTCCTGGCCTTTAGGGTTATCAATCATCACTACTGTTACTAAGCGCGGATCACTTACCGGCGCCAAACCTGCAAATGTAGATATATACTGATCGTCGATATATCCACCGCGGCCAACTTTATGCACTGTGCCTGTTTTGCCGGCTACTCGATATCCCTGCACAGCCGCTCTTCGACCCGTACCTTTAACGCTAATCACCGTTTCCATCATTTCACGGACATCAACCGCCACATCCGCAGGCATGACTCGAACAGGTTTGCCTGCTTCGTTCTGTCGAATCAGACTGACAGGGCTAACGACCCCATCATTAGCCAACGCCAAATATGACTGCGCTAGCTGCAATGGCGTTACCGATAAGCCATAGCCATAAGAAAGCGTCGCACGCTCAACTTGCTGCCTCGAATTCAGATAAGGCAGATAACCTGTACTTTCACCCGGGAATCCGATGCCTGTTGCCTGCCCTAAGCCTAAATTGTGATACAGATTACGTACTGAACCTTCAGGTAAGCTTAACGACAACTTCGTTACACCCACATTGCTTGATTTCGTAATAATGGTTGAGATATCTATCTCACCGTAATTACGATGATCTCGGATGGTTTTACCTTTAACCCGCATATAACCAGGTGCAGTATTTACGATCGTTTCCGGCTCGTATTCTCCGCTCATCAAGGCCGCAGCAACCGTCATAGGTTTAACCGTCGAACCCGGCTCAAATGTATCGGTTAACGCTCTGTTTCTTAATGCCGTCGAAATTCTCTGTTTTGGATCATTTGGGTTGTAAGATGGCTGATTAACCATCGCCAACACTTCGCCCGTAGATGCATCAAGCATCACAATCGACCCGCCATCAGCTTTATGCGCTTTTACTGACGCTTTTAATTCTCTATACGCTAGATATTGCAGCCTTAAATCGATACTTAGCTGAATATCATTACCATGCAGCGCTGGCTTAACTTCGCGAATATGCTTGATCGTTCTACCCAAACGATCTTTCATTACAAGCTGCTTACCAGCATCAGCCTTTAACCAATCCTCATAAGCCAGCTCTAAACCTTCTTGGCCTTTACCATCCAAGTTAGTAAAACCAACCAGATGCGTTGTGACCTCGGCTGCCGGGTAGTAACGCTTATATTCACGATCAACATGCACACCCGGTATACGCAAAGCTCTAATTTTTTCAGCTAGCTCAGGTGTAACTTGACGCTGTAAATACAAAAACCTACGGCTGCGATTTTCAGATAACTTAGCCAGTAGTTTCTTTTTGTTCGTTTTCAGCAGCACCGCTAGTTTTGACAAACCATCGTGCTGCATATCTGTCATTTTCGGATCAGCCCAAATAGTCGCTACCGGTGCACTCACCGCCAAAGGCTCACCATGCCTATCCGTGATAATCCCGCGATGAGCAGGTACCTGAACCGTTCTCAATGAGCGAGCATCGCCTTGGGTTTGCAAAAACGACTGTTCTTCTACATAAAGGGAAAGCATGCGAGCCGTAATTCCACCTGCAACGAGCAATAGAAGAACCAGCACCAACCAAAGGCGCCATCCTCTACCAACTGCTGCTTCAGTGTTATCGCTCATGCTTAACGATCTCTATTTGTTCAACATCTGGCACTTTCATGCCCAACACGCTCGTTGCTTGTTGTTCAACTCGGTTATTGGCAGCCCATGCGCTTTGCTCAAGCAGTAACTGTCCCCACTCAACTTGAAGCTCATCCCTTTGCTGTATCAATTCCTGATGTTGGTTAAATAGCTGTCGATATTCAAAGGCGCTCATTACTACGCCCAAGCACGACACCAAAAGCACCACAACCAACACAAACACCAATAAAAATGGGCTCAGCAACTCTTCAGCACTATAAAAATTGTCTCGACCAGATGAATTCCCCTTCTCATCCTCCTGATCGCCAACCCAATTTTTCCAGAACTTTCCAAGCATCAAGCGACCTTTTCAGCCACTCGCATAACTGCACTTCGAGCCCGTACGTTCTCTTCGGTTTCAGAGGCACTCGCTTTCACAGCCTTACCTACATTCTTCAACCGAATTTTCAACATATCGTTTGTAACCGGAATACCACGTGGAATATGCTCATCGCCTTTAACATGCTGACGAATAAAGCGCTTCACAATCCGATCTTCTAGTGAGTGGAAGCTAATAACTACTAGACGCCCACCCACTTTCAACATTTCTAAAGCCTGATCCAAACAGCTTTCCAGATCTTCCAATTCACGATTAATGTGGATACGAATACCTTGGAAAGCACGTGTTGCAGGGTTCTTACCTTTTTCCCAAGCAGGATTGGCTTCAGCAATGATTTTTGAAAGCTGCGCTGTCGTGGTAATTGGCTCTTCTTCACGCTTAGCCACAATCGCTTTCGCCATACGACGGGAGAAACGCTCCTCGCCATAGGTATAAATCACATCAGCAATCTCTTTCTCTTCTGCGCGAGCGATCCAATCAGCCGCGCTTTCACCAGAAGAGGTGTCCATTCGCATATCCAGCGGACCATCATTTAGAAAGCTAAACCCTCGGGAAGCATCATCTAACTGTGGTGAAGACACACCTAAGTCCAGCAAAATGCCATCAACCTGTCCTTGCAAACCACGCTCAGTTACAAATTCTTGCAATTGTGCAAAGCTGCCGTGCGCTATAGAGAAACGATCTTCATCTGCGAAACGTTCGTGCGCATGCGCTATAGCAGTTGGGTCTTTATCGATCCCCATTAACCGACCATCTTCTGCCAATTGATCCAATACCAATGCAGAATGACCGCCACGACCAAAGGTCCCGTCGACATAGAAACCAGACGCGTCCTGCACTAAAGCTTCTACAGCTTCATTTAACAGCACTGTGATATGTTTAAATTCCTGGCTCATTCGTCGTTACTCGATCCGCTATAGCGATAAATTTTGTAATTCTTCAGGCATTGCCATGCCACCTTCTACCTCTTGAAGATACTCTTCACGGGTAGCCAACCATCTGGATTCACTCCAGATTTCAAACTTCTGCCCTTGCCCAAGCAACACAATTTTTTTATCGAGCTCGGCATACTCTCGAAGTGGAGCAGGCAAAAGCAATCGCCCATTTCCATCCATATCAAGGTCTGTTGCATGACCAATCAATAGGCGCTGAATTCGACGCGCTGCTGGATTAAAGCTGGGCAGGCTTTCAATTTTTTCCTGAATAACTTCCCATTCTTCCAGTGGATAAAGCAGTAAACAGCGCTCCTCAGTATCAATCGTAGCCACGAGCTGACCATCGCAACACGTCGCGATTTTCTCGCGATAACGTGCCGGAATCGCCATGCGCCCCTTGGCATCCAGATTGATTTGATTAACGCCTCTAAACATTTTCGGCTCTCAAAACCCACTTAAATTACAGAAAAACCCACTTTTACCCACTTTATCCCACTAGAGCACACTATAGAAAGTAACCCCAACTAAAGCAAGGCTGAAAGCGCCGTAAATGACGGTTATCAGAGATCAAACATTAGAGAAATGCATACAAAGAGAAGCTCTCAAAAACAAAGCATCGAGAGACTGCATATAAAACAATGAATTAGGTGAATCAGACCTTTACTGGAAAAGCAGTGGACACCGCTCTTCCTGAAAAGAAAGAATAATGAGGAGTTTGCCGATAAGCCGGGTTCTGTCGTGGACAATCATTCATCTGGGATGCATATCACTATGCACCTCAAGCAACCTACCCGGTTCCAGCGCGGGTCACGCCTATAGGAACCCTATTTGGTCTTGCTCCGAGTGGGGTTTACCATGCCGTGGAGTGTTACCACCCACGCGGTGCGCTCTTACCGCACCATTTCAACCTTACCGGCATCCGAGGATGCTTAGGCGGTATATTTTCTGCTGCACTTTCCGTCGACTCGCGCCGCCCAGACGTTATCTGGCACTCTACCCTTTGGAGCCCGGACTTTCCTCCACCTTCAAAGAAGGCAGCGACTGCCTGGCAAACTCCTCGACGCGAATTCTAACAAAAGCGAAATCAGTTAGCGATCTAAAGCCGCCTGATAAAGCACTTTTTTCTTCAAACCGGTAATTTTTGCTGCCAAAGAAGCTGCCTGACTCGCTGGCAACTCTGCAAGAAGAATATCCAACACCTCCAGAGCCTTAGCATCCAGTTCAGCTGCGCCTTTATTTTCTATACCGTGAACCAAAACAACAAACTCACCGCGCTGCTGATTGGAATCAGCCTCCATCCACTCTATGACAGCATCCAACTTATCCACATGGATCGTTTCATAAGTTTTAGTTAGCTCACGAGCAATACCCACAACACGCTCACCACCAAAGACTGACTGCATATCTTTCAGGGAGGCCAGAATACGATGCGGAGATTCATAAAAGATCAGCGTTCGCGTTTCATCAACCAACCCCTTTAGCTGCTGCTTACGACCGCTCGATTTATGCGGCAAAAATCCCTCAAAGATAAATCGATCTGTAGGCAAACCCGCCGCAGACAACGCAGCAATAAAAGCCACACAGCCAGGAACAGGCACAACTTTAAAGCCCTGCTCTCTAACCCCCTGAACTACAACATATCCAGGGTCCGAAATTAGCGGCGTTCCAGCATCAGAAATTAGTGCAACACTGGCACCAGATTGCAACTGGTGTACAATCGTCTCAATTCGCTGGCGTTCGTTATGCTCATGGACGGAAACAAGGCGGGTATTGATACCAAAATGCGCCATCAAACGGGCACTATGACGTGTGTCCTCAGCAGCTATCAACTCAACTTGCTGCAAGACCTCAATAGCGCGAGGTGTCATATCCTGCAGATTTCCTATTGGCGTTGCTACAACGTACAGTGCGGGTTCTAACATTACAGATACCATCTTAAAACGTGGGTTGCGAAGTATATGAAATTTCAGTGGCGCCTGTCTCTTTCAGCAATTTTAATCAGCACAATTATTTCTGGCTGTTCAGTTAGTACGACATCCACGAAACCAACGCTGACTGCAGCTGAGCAAGACCAACAACGAGTAGAAAGCCTACTTAAAAAAGCGAATTCTGCAAAACCGATCAAATCTGCTCAGTATCGAGCAGACGCCGCGAAGATTTTACTTAGCCTAGACCGCAAGCAAGAAGCTGCTGCCGTACTAAGCCAAATAGACGTTGCCCTCCTAGCCCCATCTCTTCGCTTTGAGATCGCTAAACTTCAAGCTGAAGCTTCTCTTGAACAAAACCAACCTGAACAAGCTTTGCAACAACTCAACAGGCTAAATAGCTCATCTGAGCTTAAACTCCTGACTGAGCAAGAGATTCAAATTCTCAAGCTGCGCGCCCATGCCTTCCAGCTACAACAGCGACATTTTAGCGAAGCCAAAGAACTGATCCGACTAAGCCAACTGCTCGATACGGACGAAGCAAAGCAAATCCTGCACGATCAGATCTGGAATAGTTTACTAAAAATTGAAGCAACCCAGCTTTCCGAACTCATTCACAGTGGCACTAATAGCTATCATGAGCAAGGCTGGTTGGAGCTAGCTTACGAACTAAGCCTGAATACACAGCTAGACACACAAAACCAAGCGCTGAATAACTGGGCCGTATTATGGGAATCTCACCCAGCCCAAAAGCTACCACCTCAATCTCTTGGCGGACTAGGTGCACAGACATTCTCAGCTCAAAAAATAGCAGTACTATTGCCGCTTGAAGGCAAATTAGCCAGACCTGCCAACGCCATCAAAGAAGGCATTATGATGGCTCACCTACGCAGCCAACAACCAGGCAAAACCTCTCCAGAACTTCTATTTCTGGACTCTGAAAAGATAAACACCCCGATTCAGCTGGCTTCAATCGTTAATGAGCAACAAGTCGATATGATCATCGGGCCTTTAGCTAAAGACTATGTTACAACCTTGGCTGCCGATCAGCACATTCAAGTACCTGTACTCGCCCTAAACTACACCGATTCACCCGCTCGTGAAGGCATGTATCAATTTGGCCTTTCGGCAGAAGATGAAGCCACTCAAATTGCAGAGCGCGCATGGAAAGACGGCATCCGCCGTGCCGCAGTATTAACACCAAACAGTGGCTGGGGCGAAAAAATCAGCAAGGCTTTTGAAGAACACTACACAAGCTTAGGCGGCATGGTTGTTCATTCAAGTAACTTTGGGGATATCAGCGAATTTTCCGAGCATGTGAGTCAATTTTTATCCACAGATAAAAGTAAACAGCGCTACAAGAACCTAAGAAAAGTAGTTTATACCCACAAAATTGAATTTGAGGAGCACCGCCGCCATGATATGGAAGCAATCATCCTCACCGCACTCCCCAATGATGCAAGACAGCTAAACACCATGCTCGCTTTTAACTTTGCAGGCGATCTACCGATCTACGCAACTTCGCACGTTTTCAGTGGCAGCAACAACCCGATCCAAGACCAGGACCTAAATAACGTAACTTTCCTTGGCACCCCTTGGAACCTAAAACCACCATCCCAAGACAAAGTACTTATTTCACAGCAACGAAATGACACAAACAGTCGTTTTGGTCGCTTATACGCTCTAGGTCTTGATGCTTATCGCATCCATCCCTATCTAAAACAATTAAGTGCGGTTCCTGGCACCCAGATCAACGGCGAAACAGGGCAACTTAGTATTAACAACAACGGCCTTGTTTTTAGAACGCTAACTTGGGCCAAATATAAAGACGGCATCCCACAAATTATTGAGTAAACAGCATTCATGGACAGAAACAAGACCGGCAAGGACGCCGAAAAACACGCCGAAAGATTCCTCTCAAAAAACAAACTCACCTTAGTCGAACGCAATTATCATTGTCGCTTTGGCGAGATCGATCTAATCATGTTAGATCGACGCACACTTGTTTTTATCGAAGTCCGTTACCGCAATTCAAAAAAGTATGGCGGTGCAGCAGCTTCAGTTACTACTACCAAACAGCGAAAGATCATTAAAGCAGCACAACATTATTTGAGCCATAAAACGCAATTTTCTAACAATAATTGCCGATTTGATGTCATTGCTTACGAATATGATGCAGCACCAACGGAGCCGCTGTGGTATAAAGATGCCTTCAGAACTTAAGGTAAACGATTAAGGACAGCATGGAACTCGAAGACCGCATTGTCAGCCAGTTTCACAACTCAATGGAAGTCAACGCGATCACCATTGAGCAGTACACTCCACTTATTGCCCATGCTGGCGAACTTTTACTCCATTGCCTTGTCAGTGAGAACAAGATTCTCTGCTGTGCCAATGGAGCCTCCTCATCTTTAGGGCAACACTTCACCGCACTATTGATGAATAGATTCAGGCATGAGCGCCCAGGTCTACCCGCAATCAATATTAACTCAGATGGCGCTACCTTAAGCGCGATCTGTGAAGATAGCGGCTTTATGGATGCACAAGCCAAACAGATCCATGCTTTAGGCCAACCTGGGGACATTTTATTACTGATAACACCTCACGGTCGTTCCAGCAGCCTTGTACAAGCAATACAAGCCGCCCATGATCGTGAAATGACTGTTATCGTCCTGAACGGTTCTGATGGTGGCGATATCACAGCGCTTCTCAGCCCAGAAGAGATCGAGATATGCGTACCTAGCGACGATAGTTCGCTAGTTCACCATGCGCAGTTACTAGTTTTGCACTCTTTATGCGATTTAATTGACTACCAACTTTTTGGAAGCGAATAAACATGATCAACAAAAAGACATTTAGTTTAATTGCAGGGATTAGCTTATCGCTATTAGTTACAGGCTGTTCCGATATCCTAAGTGCCGGAAGAGAAGGTCCTATTCAGGAAGACCCTGGCAATCGAACCGTTGGTTCATACATAGACGATGAAGTGATTGAAACACTATCCATGGTTAACCTTGCCAAGGGCTCAGAACAGATGCAGGCGACCAATATCAGTGTAACAAGCTATAACGGCGTTGTTCTGTTAACTGGCCAAGCACCTGCAGAAAGCGCAAGACAGGAAGCTGAACAGATCGTCAGCCAAGTACGTAAAGTACGCAAGATTCATAACGAAGTAAAAATCTCTGGCGTTTCATCCACTATCGCTCGCACTAACGACACGTGGCTAACCACAAAAGTTAAAGCAGAGCTATTAACAAACGAAGCAGTTGATGGATCTCGCATCAAGGTAGTAACTGATAGCAGCACGGTTTACCTTATGGGCCTTGTAAGCCCTCAAGAAGCTGAGAATGCTATCAATATCGTAAGAAATATCGCTGGCGTAGAGAAAATTGTAAAAGTGTTTGAATACGTTAATCGATAAGAGCCACGGTGCGTACTAACCCTTAGTACGCACCTTTAATTCTATAGGTTCAACCCTTCCACTTCCCTCAACTACTTTACAACTTTTAATGACGGCCTTTTTGACTTTGCTGGCTTTTCAGCTTCCTTAGGCTCATCCGCATCCATATCTTCTACGTTATCCAGTATTGCCAACTCCTGCGTATAGCAGTCAACACCTGGCTCACCACCAAAGCCCATACCCTGCCCATTTTCACGTGCATAGATGGCTAAGATAGCCGCCATCGGTACATATATATCCATTGGCTGGCCTGAAAAACGCGCATTAAAAGACAGCGCTCGATCATCGAGATAAAAATCCCGAACCGCTGATGGATTAATATTTAAAACAATCTGGCCATCATCAATAAACTGCGTAGGAACAGCAACATCATCCTGCGTAGCATCTACCAAAAGATGAGGTGTTAAATCACAATCCAATAACCAGTCATACAGTGCTTTAACAAGATAAGGGCGACTCGGCTTCATTTCTTTATCCAAACATTTAACAAAATTACGACATAAAAAAAGGGATGAAACATCATCCCTTTTTTAACTTTACTACGAAACAATTAATCGCGCATTTCGCGCTCTGCTTCTGACAAGCTCATTTGGAAAGATTCACGCTCAAATAGGCGTTCCATATACTTAACCAAAGGCTTGCACTGATCTTCTGGAAGATCGATACCCAACAACGGCAAACGCCACAATAGTGGGGCTAAGCAGCAATCAACCAAAGTAAACTCTTCGCTCATAAAGAAAGGCTTATCAGCAAAGATCGGTGAAATCGTAATCAAGCTATCACGCAGCTCTTTACGAACCTCTTCTGCTGTATCTTCATCATCAGCCATCGCAGCTTCAATGATTTTATCCGCAAGATCACACCAGTCACGCTGAATGCGATACATGTATAGTCGGCTTTCAGCA
Organism: Neptuniibacter sp. QD29_5; assembly: GCF_047778125.1. GTDB lineage: Bacteria > Pseudomonadota > Gammaproteobacteria > Pseudomonadales > Balneatricaceae > Neptuniibacter. The sequence goes on along the minus strand of NZ_CP180556.1, from coordinate 762,218 downwards.
CGGGCCACTGGATAAACAGGCAATAGTGGCGGATGAGGGAAGCGCTCATCAAGATATTCCATCATCACATTTGGCTCATAAAGAACCAAATCGCGATCCAACAAAGTTGGCAGGCTATTGTACGGATTCATTGAAGTTAGATCTTCAGGAAGATTACCTTCATCACAATCATGAATCTCTACAGCAACACCCTTTTCTGCCAGGACGATACGAACTCGATGGCTATACTGGTCCTCGCCATTAGAGTAGAAGGACATGGAAGAACGTTTTGCCACAACACCCATTAAGAATACCCCTTATTAGAAACAGATACGCGGCCCCTTAAAAAAGAGGCCGCGTTTTAAAGCTCACGATTATATCGTAAAGCTATTAGTGTACATCTCTCCAGAATTCTTTCTTCAGCGCATACGCAAGGAAGAAGAATAGGAACAAGAAGATCAACACGTAAGTACCGATACGCTGAGAGTCCAACTTAGATGGCTCACCCATGTAAACCATGAAGTTAACTAGATCATATACTAGCGCATCAAACTCTTCTGGAGATAGCTCACCAGTGCCCTTCTTAACAGAAGTACAGCTAGTTAGCGGCTTGTTAGTTAGAGGATCAATACCCTCACCACGCAAACCGTGAGCGTTCATTTCTTCCCAAGAACAGCTTGCAACAACCTCACCCTGAAGTGGGCCAAGTACGTTCGGCATACCAACGTCTTTGAACACTGCGTTGTTCACACCCCATGGACGAGACTCATCAGCGTAGAAACTACGTAGGTAAGTGTACAACCAATCTGGACCACGCAGACGCGCTTCTAGCGTAAGATCTGGTGGAGGGTTACCGAACCACTTACCAGCATCGCCTTTGTCCATAGAGATAGTCATCTGCTCACCCACTTTGTGATCACCAAAGATCAAGTGTTCAGCAACAAGCTCTGGATTCATACCTAGATCTAGTGCAGCACGCTCATAACGCTGATATTCAGCAGAGTGACAGCCCAAGCAGTAGTTTACAAACGTTTGCATACCACGCTGCAAAGATGCTTGGTTATGTAGATCTACATCCATCTCATCAAGGTGGCCTTTAGCACCACCAGCAGCGCTTGCAGCCATCGGCAGCGCCGCCATTACTAATGCAATAAGAAACTTTTTCATTAGCCTGTAACCCTTTCTGGAACCGGTTTAGTTTTTTCCATCTTGGTGTAGAACGGCATCAGGAAGAAGTATGCGAAGTAAAGCGCAGTACAGATCTGAGCCGCTAGCGTACGACCTGGAGTAGATGCAACAACACCCAAGTAACCCAGGATTACGAAGCTTACACAGAAGATAACCAACCACAGCTTACTCATCCAACCTTTGTAACGGATGGATTTAACTGGGCTACGGTCCAACCAAGGAAGCACAAACAAGATCGCAATCGCTGCACCCATCACAACAACACCTGGGAACTGAGAACCTAGGATTGGTGGGATAGCACGTAGCATTGCGTAGAATGGTGTGAAGTACCATACAGGCGCGATATGCTCAGGTGTTTTCAGCGGGTTAGCAGGCTCAAAGTTTGGCGCCTCAATGAAGTAGCCACCACCTTCTGGGAAGAAGAAGACTACTGCACAGAAAACAAATAGGAACACAACCACACCTACAATGTCTTTAACAGAGTAGTAAGGGTGGAATGGGATACCGTCAACAGGTACACCGTTCTCATCTTTGTTATCTTTAATTTCGATACCGTCTGGGTTGTTAGAACCCACTTCGTGTAGCGCGATAATGTGCAGAACAACCAATGCTAATAGAACGATTGGTAGAGCAATTACGTGCAGAGAGAAGAAACGGTTTAGAGTAATACCAGAGATCAGGTAGTCACCACGGATCCATTCAGCTAGTTCTGGACCAACATATGGTACAGCAGCGAATAGAGATACGATTACCTGTGCACCCCAGTAAGACATCTGACCCCATGGCAATAGGTAGCCCATGAAAGCTTCAGCCATAAGCGCTAGGTAGATTGTCATACCGAATAGCCATACTAGCTCACGAGGCTTACGGTAAGAACCGTACATCATGCCACGAAGCATGTGCAGGTAAACAACCACGAAGAATGCAGACGCACCGGTAGAGTGCATATAGCGTAGCAACCAGCCGTATTCAACATCACGCATGATGTATTCGATTGAAGCAAACGCACCTTCAGCAGAAGGATTGTAAGACATGGTTAGCCAGATACCTGTTAGGATCTGGTTAACAAGCACTAGAAGCGCCAATGAACCAAAGAAGTACCAGAAGTTAAAGTTCTTTGGAGCGTAGTATTTAGATAGGTGATCTTCCCACATAGCTGTAGCTGGGAAACGATCATCAATCCAACCCATGATACCTGGGTTACCTTTGTTACGAGAACCAGCCATTATGCAGTCTCCTGATCAATACCTACGATGATCACATTTTCGCTCTCATAGTGATGAGGCGGGATCACAAGGTTACTTGGAGCCGGGGAACCGTTCATTACTCGACCAGAAAGGTCAAAACGAGAACCATGACATGGGCAGTAATAACCGCCAACCCAATCTTCACCCTGACCAGATGTAACACCTACTTCAGGAAGATAAGTTGGAGAACAACCTAGGTGAGTACAAATACCTACCAAAACAGCGATATCTTCACGCAGAGCACGTGCAGGTGTTTTTGGAATGTAATCAGGCTGCTGTGCAGGGTTATCAGATTTTGGATCCTGCAAGTTGCTATCTAGCTTAGCCAGATTAGCCAATGCTTCTTCGCCACGACGAACGATCCACACAGGCTTACCACGCCAGCTAGCGATTACCTGCTGACCTGGTTCCAGTTTACTTACATCCACCTTGACAGGTGCGCCGGCAGTTCTTGCCTTCGCACTCGGCGTCCAGGAAGCTACGAATGGGACAGCTGCTCCTACAGCACCAACCGCACCAACTGCGGATGTAGCACCGATTAGGAGACGGCGCCGACCCTTATTCACGCCATCATTGCTCATTAAGTTATCTCCCCTCAATCGACCTTATTTTATATCTCTGCAGGTGCAAAAATACTCTGGCCGCTAAGAATTTTATAGCTACGGAAATCTGTATCTTAAAAATGGCCCAAATAGTAAAGAAATTACCCCTTTCTTACAAGGTGAATTACTTATTTTTCGCCGTACTTTAGGCCAATGTATTGATATAACGCAGTGCAAAAAAAACGCCCACCCCAATAAAGGGGCAGGCGCTTTTTCTGAATCCAAAATCTTTCGAAAAAGACGTGGAATTAACGCTTGGAGAACTGTGGCTTCTTACGTGCTTTACGTAGACCAACTTTCTTACGTTCAACCATACGAGCGTCACGAGTAACGTAACCTGCTTCACGTAGAGCTGGACGAAGCGTTTCATCAAATTCCATTAGTGCACGAGTGATACCGTGACGAATAGCGCCAGCTTGACCGAAGCCGCCGCCGCCTTTAACAGTAACAACAACGTCGAACGCTTCAAGATTGTTAGTAAGCTCTAGAGGCTGACGAACGATCATGCGTGCAGTTTCACGACCGAAGTATTCTTCGATAGTGCGGTTGTTGATAGTGATAGCACCTGTACCTGGACGCAGGAAAACACGTGCTGTAGAAGTTTTACGACGACCTGTACCGTAATACTGTGTAGTAGACATGATTATCCTTCCCCTTAAACGTTAAGTTCTTTAGGCTGCTGAGCCTGATGCGGATGTTCTGCACCAGCGTAAACTTTCAGCTTCGCATACATAGCGCGACCTAGTGGACCTTTTGGCAGCATGCCTTTAACAGCAAGCTCGATAGTGCGCTCAGGGAAAGTTTCTACCATCTTCTCGAAAGAAGCTTCTTTCAAGCCACCTGGGAAACCAGTGTGGTGGTAGTAAGTTTTATCTTTACGCTTGTTACCAGTAACGCCTACTTTTTCAGCGTTAACAACTACAATGTAGTCACCAGTATCAACGTGTGGAGTGTATTCTGGCTTATGCTTACCACGTAGACGACGTGCAATTTCAGTAGCCAGACGACCCAGAGTTTTACCTTCTGCGTCAACAACGTACCAGTCGCGTTTTACTTCGGCTGGCTTAGCGACGAATGTTTTCATCTGTATAGCCTTTCAACTTTACTCAGATCTCGTTGATTTTATTAATAAAATCGCCCGATCTGACTTATAATTATTTGTTGCTCCAAATTGATTAGAACAACTCTCTTCTGCCCAAAATTTAAGCAAGCCTAAACTTGGGAGCGCGCATTATATATATGCGCATTCCTTACTGCAAGTAAAAACCAGTTAATAACAGGCCAAAATCAGCAACAGCTCAAAACCAGCTTTGCTCCACACCCATATAAAAAATGCGCTATAAAAGCACATCTTTTAAAAACATTATCTACAGCTTAAGCTCTATGCTCTCTAGCCAGATACTCATGCGACTGCATCTCAAGCAAACGACTTTGAGTTCGCTCAATTTCGAACTCCAAACGCCCTTCTGAATAAATTTCATGAATTGGCTTTTCAGCACTGATAATCAACTTAACGCCACTATCATAGAATTCATCGACCATATTGATGAAGCGACGAGCGGCATCATCATTTGAGCGACCCAGCTGCGGAACATTACCCACCATCACAGCATGGAATATTTTACCCAGTTCAATATAGTCGTTCTGAGAGCGAGGACCTTCGCAAAGCTCTTTAAAATCAAACCAAACCACGTCTTCACAGCAACGGCGTGTCTGCATATTACGGCCATTAATATCCAGAACTTCAGCTTCAACCACCTCTTCCAGATCTGGCGCAAGACTTTCGAAGCTGCGATTTAAACTCTTATCTGCCTCAGCATCTAACGGATAGTGGTAAAGCTCTGCCTGCTCTAAAGCACGTAAACGATAGTCAACGCCACCATCCACGTTCACAACTTCTGTGTAGCGATTTAGCATATCAATCGCTGGCAGGAAGCGAGCACGCTGCAAACCATCTTTATATAGCCCATCAGGTACAATATTGGACGTTGCTACTAGAGCAACACCATTCTTAAATAGCTCTTGCAGCAAGCCACCCAAAATCATTGCATCAGTAATATCTGTAACAAAGAACTCATCAAAACAGATAATTCGAGCTTCTTGTGCGTACTTTTTGCCAATCTCAACTAATGGGTTAGCCGTACCATCCAACTCTTTAAGTTCAGCGTGTACACGCTGCATAAAACGGTGGAAGTGGGTACGCATCTTCTGTTCGAACGGAAGACTGTCGTAAAAAGTATCCATCAGGTAAGTCTTACCACGACCTACACCACCCCAGAAGTACAAACCTTTAACAGGCTCTTTCGGCTCCGGTTTTTTCAGCTTACTCTTCAAACGCCCCATTAAACCGACTTTAGGCTCTTCAGCCTTAACCGCTACAAGATCGTCATATAAACGCTGAAGATGCTCAACAGCCATCTCTTGGGCTGGATCATAAGAGAAATCATCGCGTTTGAGGTCTTGCTTGTATCTTTCTAATGGAGTCATGAGATTTGCCAATTTGATCTACTTTTTAACCTGCGCGAACTTTACCGGCGAAAGCATCATTTAGCAAATGCAACATAAGGAGGGGTAGCTAGCATTTCAGTGTCCACTGAAACGGGGCCAGTCCATGGCTAAAAAGTGTAATCCTATTTGCAATTACACCCAGCAACTACTCAAATTGATCTTATAATCCAAACAACGGTACCAACACCGGCAGCATAAACGCAGTAAACGCCCCGGTCATTCCCATAGCCAAACCCCCAAATGCACCCGCAACCATGCCATATTCAAAGGCAAATGCCGTACCCATCGCATGAGCACCAACACCTAAAACAAAGCCTTTTACAGACTCATCTTTAATACCTAGCAGACGGTAAACAAACGGCGCAATTAAGCACCCCATTGCCCCAGTAATAAGAACAAGTCCGGCAGCTAAAGAAGGGAAGCCCCCCATTTTTTCAGCTACCGCAATTGCGATAGGAGAAGTAACCGATTTAGGTGCTAAGGTTAATAGCAACTCATCACTCAACCCAAAAGCTACACCGATGAGAATTGCTGAACTCGCGGCAACAACAGCTCCTACAACACAACCTACCAGTAGAGGCACCAGCAACCGCTTAACAGTCGCTAGGTTATCATATAAGGGCACCGCCAACGCCACCACAGCAGGACCTAATAGTAAGTGAATATACTGCCCACCCTGCATATAAGTCGCATAGTCCGTTTCAGTTAGCTTTAGAACAACAATAATTAGAGAGAGCGATACCAATACAGGATGTAAAAACGGAGTTTTTCCTGCTTTTGCATTTATCCAAGACGCACATAAAAAAACTACTAGCGTCACGACAAGCCAAAGTACTGGAAATGTTTGAAAATGCGACCATAACTCAAGCATCGCCATCTCCTAAATCCTGTTTAGCACCCACCTTTTCCTTCGAAAGCACTTTCAATAAAAAAGCCACAATAAACATGGTTATCAAAGTACTAACAAACAACGAGACCATCAGCTCAAGCCAATAATCGGAAAGCACTCCAAAATAGTTCATCAAACCCACACCTGCAGGCACTAAAAGCAATGGCAGCACTTTCAGCAACCCCTCAGCGGTTACACGCAGCCCTTCTGGTACCTCGCCTCGAATAATCAACCCTACCAGCAACAAAACCATGCCAACCACTGAGCCAGGAATAGGCACACTTGCAGCCGTAACGATGAGCTCCCCAACCAACTGGCATACAAATAAAATAAGAAAACCTTGGATCATATCTACATCACCAATTGTGCTAACTGCCAAAAAGCAACTAAAGCAAAACCAATAAATAAAACACCGGCTGCCCGATGAATCCAAATAATAGACAATCGCTGAAGTAAGAATTGCCCCAACCAAACCCCCAGCAACGTCGTCACCAACAACGCAGATGTTCCCGAAAGCCAAACAATCCATGCATTCTCTACAGCAGATAGTCCCGCTATAGATAACTGCGTTTTATCACCCAATTCAGCTAGAAATATTAATACAAATACAGACAGAAGCAGGTGCCTACCAATATTAAGCTCCCCCTCCTCTTCATCATTTTCAACACGTAAGGACTGAACACCAAAGACCAAAAACAGCGTACCGACCAGCGCAAAGATTGCAGCCTGAGGCATATAAACACTAATGGTTGCGCCAAACAAAACAGCCAACAGATTCAAAACCGAAAACGCAGCCACCGCACCTATTAAGACCGGGACAGGCTTATATCTAGCCGACAAAGTCATGCAAACCAACTGACTTTTATCACCGAATTCAGCAAGAAAAATAAGAAGAAACACCTTAAGAAAAGGCTCAATCAAATCCATATTTAACTCTACGATAAAATAAGACTGAGCATCCTAGCACTAATTATCAACCTTACAACCTAGCAACTTCCGATTCATTAAGCCTAAACAAGTATGAGACTTTCTCGTTCACTCCGCTATATCAATAACTAAAGTCAATAAGCATGTTATTATGCTCTTAAGAGCAATGCTCAAACATAAGGGTCTATTTTCTATGAACAAAATCGTAACAAAAGCTGTAATCCCTGTTGCTGGTCTAGGCACTCGAGTACTTCCCGCAAGTAAAGCGATTCCAAAAGAAATGATGCCCGTTGTAGACAAGCCGGTAATACAGCACGTAATAGAAGAAGCTGTAGCCGCAGGAATTAAAGATATTGTCTTAGTTACTCGATCAGGCAAAGCCGCGATAGAAGATCACTTTGATTGCCATTACGAACTAGAAGCTGAATTAGAACGCAAAGGCAAAACAGCCATCTTAGAATCAGTACAAAACATACTTCCGTCAGATGTATCCATCAGCGCAGTTCGCCAAGATAAAGCGCTAGGATTAGGTCACGCTGTTCTGTGTGCCGCACCAATTATCGGCAGTGAAGACTTTGCAGTATTACTACCCGACATGCTGGTCAATTGTTACGGACTTCCACAAACAGATCTATCAGCCATGGTAGAAACTTATCAAAATACAGGTTGTGGCCAAATCATGGTTGAACCGGTACCAATGGAGCACGTAGATCGCTACGGCGTAGTAGATTGTTCAGGAGTAGCAATCACTGCAGGCCAATCTGCAAATATCTCTCGCATGGTTGAAAAACCACCTGTAGATGAAGCTCCTTCTAACTTAACGATTAACGGTCGTTATATTTTACCTGCACGCATCATGGAACTACTTGAGGATACAAAACCAGGAGCTGGCGGAGAGATCCAATTGACAGATGCCATGGCCGACTACTTGAACGAAGGTAATCTTCAAGCGTTCCATATGAGCGGAAAAACTTACGATTGCGGTAACAAATCGGGTTACTTACAAGCAAATGTTGTTTATGGCCTTCAACACGAAGAAACCGCTAACAACCTGAAAACATTTATTAAAGAGCTTAATCTTTAATATCGCGACTAGAAGCCCCATCTACAGCACTTTACTAGAGAGGCTTACTGCCTCGATATATTTAATGCAAAAAGATACCTCTAGCAGTATAAGTGATATCCAAGGAAGGATTTTACCCAGCATAAAAAGAGCAGGTAATATACTGAATCTAGCGATTAGCTCCAATTTAAGGAACACCTGATGTCTTCAAGAGAATCCGCAGCATGGAATGACCTCCGATCCCATGCTTATTATATGTCTCCATCACATATAAGCACTCTATTCCAACAGGATCCCGATCGCTTCCAACACTTCACCTTTGAACAGAAAGATCTGCTTCTAGATTTATCAAAACAGAGAATAACAAGCGAAACGATATCTTTATTGATCAAACTCGCTGAGGAAAAACAGCTCTCCAAATGGATTACTAAGCTGTTCAAAGGCGATCATGTGAATGATTCTGAAGACAGACCAGCCTTACACACAGCGTTAAGATCACCAGCCCATTACTCTCTTAACCTATCAGGGACAAACATCATTGATGAAGTTCATGACAATTTAAAAAGAATGGAACAACTTGTAACCCGAATTCACTCGGGCCAGTGGCGTGGCTATACGGGTCATTCTATCGATACCGTTGTAAACATTGGTGTAGGCGGTTCTGATTTAGGCCCATTGATGGCATATAAAGCCTTGTCCGAAAACACTCCGCACATAGCACGTAAAATAAAAGTCCATTTTGTATCCTCAATGGATGGCAGTCAGTTGGCCGACCTACTCGACGAATTAAACCCAGCCAGAACACTATTCATTATTTCGTCAAAATCATTCACAACAATAGACACGTTAGCTAATGCCCAAACAGCAAAGGAGTGGCTTAAGAAATCAAGCTACGCAGGCAGTGAAGAAACTCTTGTATCCCGTCATTTCATCGGGGTTTCAGCCAACCCAGGCAAAGTCGCTGAATGGGGCATTCCCAAAAGCAATCAACTCGAGTTTTGGGATTGGACAGGCGGTCGATATTCCATGTGGTCAACCATTGGACTCCCGATCGCCTTAAAATTAGGTATGGCAGGATTCAAAGATCTACACGCCGGGGCACATGAAATGGATGAACATTTCAAAAATGCCCCATTGGAAGAAAACCTTCCTGTCCTTCTTGCTATGACCGGTATCTGGAACATCAACTTCCAAAACATTAACGCCCATGCCATCCTTCCTTATGACGGAAGATTAAGCCATATTCCAGCTTATCTTGAACAACTTGAAATGGAGAGCAATGGCAAATCCGTTGATCGGCAGGGCAATAGCGTAAACTACAAGACCTGCCCTATTTTATGGGGGGAAGTTGGAACAAATGCTCAGCACGCTTTTTATCAACTGCTTCACCAAGGCACCGAAGCAGTTATGTGTGACTTTATAGTCTCCACCAGAAGATATCACGACACCGATAATTCCGAACTTCAACATCAACATCAGTTAAATTTAGCAAACTGCTTAGCTCAATCTAGAATACTAGCTCTTGGTGATTCAGTGATCGAAGACGCTGAAAATGCCCCCGCTTATAAGCGATATAAAGGGAACCAACCATGCACAACTATTATGCTGGATGAACTGACACCATTTAGTTTTGGGCAACTGATTGCTCTCTATGAACATAAGGTTTTTGTTCAATCCGTCATCTGGAATATCAATCCATTTGATCAATGGGGTGTCGAACTAGGCAAAAAAGTAGCCACTTCCTTACTAAGTGCTTTCGATGCCAAAAGCGATACACCTAAATTCGACAGTTCAACCGACGGTTTGATAAAGAGAATCGCAGCCAAAGGAGAAGCTAAATGAAGATTACCATTTGGGGTAACGAACTCCTTGCATGGACCGCAGCAGCTGCACTAGCTGAAAGCGGCAACCATATTCTCTTAGTCACCAATGAACATGAAGCGCCTAACGAGCAAGATTTGGAGTTCAAAGTTAGTAATGAACCAGGGCTTGAACAGCTAATTTTGGATTCTCAATCTAACGGCCGACTCATAATTGGATCACGAGCTGAAGGCATTACACATGCTTCAAACCATATTTTGGCATTAAGCCCTGATCAGTTTAAAACAGCCGAACGGCTTATCAAATACATCAGTCAGCATCATTCATCTAACGCTTTAATCATCAACCAATCCAATTTTGGTGTTGGCAGCTCAGATAAATTACAAAATCAGTTAGACGAAAATAATAATCAGGTAATTTGCTATATACCTGACATGCTATCTGAAGGCTCAGCCCTACAAGATTACAAATGGCCACAAACCATCATCTTAGGCTGTTCTAACGATTGGGCCATACTAAACATCAAAGCCTTAATGCGTCCATTTAGCCAAGCAGTAAAACAATGGAAAGTCATATCACCGAAAGAAGCTGAATTCACAAAATTCGCCAATACTGGAATGCTTGCGCTGCGCTTGGGATATATTAATGAACTCGCAAACCTTGCTGATCAACTGGAAGTTGATATTGAAGTCATTCGAGAAGCTATGATCACTGACCCTCGCATTGGCCCACATTATCTACACCCGGGATGCGGATTCGGCGGCCTGCATTTTCAACAGTATATCGAAGGGCTGTCAGAATTAATGACGGAAGCAAGAAATTCAAAACTGCTGGATACAGTATTGATTGAGAACGAAAAACAAAAAGAACAGCCATTCCGCAAATTATGGCGCCACTATTCTTGTGACCTTAGAGATAAAACCGTAACAATTTGGGGGCTTTCATTTAAACCAGGTACTGCCAGTATTGATAACGCTCCCAGCTTAAAAGTAATCGACACACTGCTCGCGCAAGGCTGTAAAGTTCACATACACGACCCAGAAGCGATGAACAATATCTTTGAACATTTTGGTGAACAAGAAAAAATTGAGCACTTTGAGAACAACTATGAGGCCGTCAAAGGCAGCGATGGGCTAGTGCTTCTAACTGAATGGCCCGAATATTGGTCACCTGATTACAGCAGGCTACTCGACTTAATGAATCAGCCACTAATCATTGATGGCAGGAACATCTTTGATAAAAAAATGCTGCAGAACTTAGGTTTTACCTACTATGGTGTCGGAAGATAAGGTCCTAATAAATGAATAATGCATTTACCCAAAAATACAAAAACTGGATCTGGATAGCCTTCCTACTTGCAGTAGCAGCGTTGGTCTATGGGATATTTCGCCCAACACCTCCAGAAAGGATCTTTGAGAATTCAGATAAAGTAGGCCACTTTATCGCATTCTTAAGCGTATCACTGCTTGGCCGCTTAGCCCTCTACAAAATACCTAGTCTCACTTACTGGAGCTCTTGGTTTGTACTTGCCTGCTCACTGGAGTTCCTTCAAGAAATACTTCAACCTCTGCGTCACTTTTCAGCAGCCGATGCTTTTGCCAACACTATTGGGGTATTTATCGCGATGCTTCTCAGCCTCACACTGACCAAAAAAGCACAGCAAACAACATCAACCAAATGAAATACTGCAACCGACCTAGCTTATATCTGCATCCAACCCTCAGTTTTACTAGCAACTTTCTCTTTCCCTTTAACCCCCCCCTTTTGTCTATCCTATTTACCAGATGCCCTTTTGTTAACATCAATACACTTCAGCCTTTTCACCCAAGTTATTCACCAACCCGCAATACTATCATTAGTCAACAACAGAAAAACGAAACGAGGTTTGCGTACATTTAAAACGAAGTCATTGATTAAAAATTTAGCAAACTATATCCACATTACACAAATTAAGCCTATAAAACAGTCATACAGCGTCAAATCGACATCAGACCGAGCAAAAAATTAGGAATTTTTCTTATATATTTACGTGTTTCATATACTTATTATGCTTAACAGCAGAGAGATCAGGAAAGATCTACGCCCTCAAGGATGAGGGCCTCTGTTGTTTAATCAAGGAAGATAAAGGAGCCGACAAGGATGTCGGTACCCTTTAAGGCGTCCATGCCATCTCTAATTCCAAAGTCGCCAACGAAATAAAGTTAACTCCAAAGAAGATTCCTATCTCCCTCGACCAGACAAAATCCATGAGGCAGCTATCAATGCAATCATAAAGTGCTATACACCAGATCAGAAAAAAGCAAAGGCACTTCATACATAACAATAAAAGTTGATAGTTAAAAAATCACCAAATGCGACTCATCAATTTCTATCGTAATTCACTAAATATAGAAGCTAACAAATATTCCCACGAGACTTTGGCACAAAAAAGATATCGCCATCTAAATCAGTAAGCGTCTGATAGAAGCATGCCTGCTACACGTTAATCGCCCTGCCATCAAAGAAAGAAGGAGCTTTCGCACATATTATTTTTAAGGATCATTTTGAGTATAGCAATAACCTACTCAAACATGAGTAATCCAACACTCCTTGCCAACTTAATGACTCAGGAAGTATTTAAGTAATCCTTAGCGCAAAAAAGCACATGAACTAGATTGATCTGCAGCCCTCTTATATAGTAAGGCTTAAAAAGCCTCCTACATCATCTTTTCTGAATGCCACATTAATGCAACCAAAAAGGCCTTTAATGAAAAATCACAACAGATACTTTATACTCATATAATAGTTGAGATTATTCAAACACTACCGTTGGTACATTTTATATAAGCTTATCTGTAGGGTTACATAGTTGATATAAAAATGAACAGAGCCTAACTCAAGATAAATTTTGTCCACACAGATACAAGCCACTATAGACTTAAATCAGAATATACCCTTAAACTTGCAAACAAGCTGACTTAATCTTGGCAACCGGATTCAAACAATCACTCAAAAAAGCAAAAGAAAATACCTTTTGATTGCTTATTGACAAACAGACCTAACTGCTCAAAAACTCTATATACCAAGGCATTACTTCAGCTATACCAATACGAATACGGTACTCAGGCCCGTAACCTAATTTCATTTGCGCTTTAGATATATCTGCTTGCGAATGTCTAACATCTCCTGCTCGGAAATCACGGAAAATAGGCTCACCCTCAACTTTATAGCCATTCTGATTTAAAGCATCTCCAATAGCAGAATAGAGATCATTCAAAGTAGTGCGATCCCCCACCGCCACATTGTACACCTCATCCTTCGCTTCATCTGTTGCAGTTGCAGCTAATAGATTCATTTGAACCGTATTTTCTATGTAACAGAAATCCCGACTTGTTTCCCCATCGCCATTAATAAAGACCTCTTCATTCTGAATCATAGCCGATGTCCACTTCGGGATTACCGCTGCGTAGGCCCCATTAGGGTTTTGACGCTTGCCAAATACATTGAAATATCGTAACCCTATGCTTTTAAAACCATAGGTCCTAGCATAAACATTCGCGTACAATTCATTAACATACTTAGTGACCGCATAAGGAGAAAGTGGTTTACCAATATTCTCTTCGACCTTTGGTAAAGCAGGATGATCACCATAAGTTGAGCTACTTGCTGCATATGTAAAGCTTTTTACTTTTGCTTCTTTACTTGCATGCAACATATTCAGAAAGCCTGTAATGTTTGCACTGTTCGTAGTTATAGGATCCAAAATCGAACGTGGAACCGAGCCTAACGCAGCTTGATGTAGCACATAATCCACTCCCTCCATCACTTTCTGACAGATTTCGAAATCCCTTATATCACCTTCATAGAAAGTAAACATTGCCCACTGATCTTCTTTGACCAGCCTTCTAACTTCATCAAGATTAGCCTGAAAACCTGTAGCGAAATTATCTAGACCAATGACTCGCTGATTCAATTTCAGAAGCGTTTCTAATAAATTCGAACCAATAAACCCTGCAACCCCAGTGATTAACCAAACTTTTGGGGATTTTATAAGATCCGATTTGACTTCTTCATACCTGCTAATCATTTCATGTCAATCCGCTTAATTTAAATTCCTGACCACAACAAACACTACAAACGCATATCTACCTGCTCTTTATTGAGCTGATATTTCAAATCATAAAGCACATGATTATCCTTACCGTGCTTACGGATAGATTCCTCACCCAGCTCTTTAAATTCCTCATGGGCCACCGCCATGATAATCGCATCATAATAGTTTTCTCGAGCCTCACTGATCAATTCCAAACCATACTCATGCTGCGCCTCTTCCGCTGAGCACCAAGGATCTAACACATCAACATTGATGTTATATTCCTCCAGTTCTGAAATAACATCCACAACCTTAGTATTCCTTAAATCAGGACAATTTTCTTTGAAGGTTAGCCCCATCACTAATACGTTTGCACCTTCAACATGAATACGACTCTTCAACATCCTTTTAACTAGCTGAGATACCACATATCCACTCATTCCATCATTTAAACGACGACCTGCCAAAATCATCTCAGGATGGTAGCCAACACTCTGCGCCTTATAAGTTAGATAGTATGGGTCCACACCGATACAATGCCCCCCTACCAATCCAGGACGGAAGGGCAGGAAATTCCATTTGGTTCCTGCAGCTTCTAACACTTCCAGTGTATCAATATTCAAGCGGTTAAAAATGATAGAAAGCTCATTAATAAGGGCAATATTGACATCACGTTGAGTATTTTCAATTACCTTAGCAGCTTCAGCAACCTTAATCGAAGACGCCTTGTGAGTCCCCGCAGCAATAATAGTTTTATAAAGCTGATCAACCGTTTCAGCAACATCCTCTGTTGAACCACTAGTAACCTTAAGGATATTTGTTACGCGATGCTCCTTATCTCCAGGGTTGATTCGCTCAGGCGAGTAACCTGCAAAGAAATCTTTATTAAACTTGAGACCAGAGACACGCTCAACCACCGGTATACAATCATCTTCGGTTGCACCAGGATAGACGGTAGATTCATAAACAATAATATCACCTTTATTGATTACACCGCCTAGCATTTCGCTGGCCTTAATTAATGGGCTCAGATCAGGTGCTTTATGATCACTTATCGGCGTTGGGACTGTGACAATATAAAAATTACACTGTTTAAGAACCTCTTCATCAGCGGAACAAACAAGCTTTGACGCTGATAAGAGCTCTTCCTTTTCCACTTCACGTGTAGAATCATTACCGCTATTTAATTCATCAACTCGATCACAATCGATATCAAATCCAATGGTATTGTAGATTTTCCCAAACTCGACAGCCAAAGGAAGCCCGACATAACCAAGCCCAATAACACCAATTTTGATACCCGACATGTCCAACATGTTGATTTTTTTCCTTTAAAATTTCCAGTTACGAACAGATGGTAATATTCGTGACATTATATCCCCCTAGTTTCAAAAGGGACACTTCCTTTGGTTCTTAAATCTACCTACGTTTATAAGCATCCCAGCCCCGGCGACAAGCCGTTGCAATCAAATCTTTCAGCGTGTAGTCAAAAGCTCACTTACAGAAACCTACCTCCATTCAAAACAAATCTAACTATTTTTGAACACTGCGCCCACGACCTATACCGTAATACTCCAACCCATGACGCTCAACCAGTTCAGGCTCATACATATTACGGCCGTCAATGATGACAGGATTGCTCAACGATTCTTTAATTAGATCAAAATCCGGCGACCAGAATGCGCGCCATTCTGTACAGATAACCAATAGATCAGCCCCTTGCAAAGCACTCTCTTTAGTTCCGACTAACTCAAGATCTGCACGATGACCATAGATTCGCTGTGCTTCCTCCATTGCTTCTGGATCGTAGGCTCTAACTTTAGCCCCTTGCCCCCACAACGCCTCCATCAAAACTCTACTGGTAGCTTCGCGCATATCATCAGTTTTTGGCTTAAATGAAAGCCCCCAAACTGCAATAGTTTTACCCTGTAAATCACCATCAAAATAGTTATTCACATGCTTAAACAAAAGCGATTTCTGACGATAGTTCACTGCCTCAACAGACTTTAGAAGCTGCGCATCATATTCAATACTGTCTGCAGTTCTAACGAGCGCTTGCACATCTTTTGGGAAACATGAACCGCCGTATCCACAGCCTGCATAGATAAAGTGGTAACCGATACGCTCATCTGAACCAATACCCCGGCGGACATTTTCAATATCAGCCCCCAGACGCTCAGCCAGATTGGAAATCTCGTTCATAAAACTAATTTTAGTTGCTAGCATGCAATTAGCAGCGTACTTGGTTAGCTCTGCACTACGTACATCCATAAAGATCATACGATCATGGTTACGGTTGAATGCCGAATAAAGCTCGCGCATCTCTGTCTCTACATGATCGCTTTCTGTACCTATGACGATCCTGTCAGGCCGCATACAGTCATTTACTGCCGCACCTTCTTTTAGAAACTCCGGGTTAGAAGCAACATGATATTCTAACTCTTTACTTCGCAAAGCCAGTACCGATGCAACTTTGGCAGAGACTTTGTCTGCAGTACCTACAGGCACTGTAGATTTATCCACAATAATTTTTGGCGATTCCATGTGGGTAGCAATTGTTTCTGCAACCGCTAGTACATATTTTAGATCCGCTGAGCCATCCTCATCTGGTGGTGTTCCCACAGCAATAAATTGAATCTCAGCATGAGCCACACCTTCGACTGCATCCGTAGTGAAATGCAAACGTCCAGCCTCAAAGTTACTTTGAACAATCGGCGTTAGACCGGGCTCATAAATAGGGATAATGCCTTTTTTTAAATCATCAACTTTCTTCTGATCGACATCTACACAGACTACTTCGTGCCCTACATCGGCCAGAACTGCAGCCTGAACCAGGCCTACATATCCAATACCAAAAACAGTAACTTTCATTCAAATTCCCTTCGAACACAGCCTAAATCTTTAGAACCTTAGCCATGACGATTTATACAATTTATCGATTACTTTGCATTATACCTACGAAAAATTAAAAAGTTATTTCTATTAAGCAGAATAGAAATGACATTGAAGGTATATAGATCGGGCTCAATAAGTGGAGCGTTTAAACGCTGCTATCTGGAGAAATAGGATAACTGGAGGCATAAAAAACGGCGACCTCCTGCACAGAGTCGCCGTTTGTTTTTTTCACTCTCGAAAAAGTCGCCTCCGAAGAGGCGCGAGCCAAGAGAGTGGAAAACTTGCTTATTAGAGTACTAAGCGGCGGATGTCGCTTAGCAAGCCGTTTAGGTAGGTTAGGAACTTACCTGCATCACCACCGTTGATAGCGCGGTGGTCATAAGATAGACACAGAGGCAGCATCTTACGAGGCTCGAACTCTTTACCATTCCAGCGCGGTTCGATATCAGCTTTAGACACACCCAAAATCGCTACTTCCGGTGCATTAACGATTGGCGTGAAGCCAGTACCACCAATGCCACCTAGGCTAGAGATTGTGAAGCATGCACCCTGCATTTCGTCAGGTTTAAGCTTACGGTCTTTAGCTTTACCAGCCAGCTCGATCGCTTCCTTAGAAAGCTCGTAGATACTCTTCTTATCTGCATCCTTAATTACAGGAACCATCAGACCGTTAGGCGTATCTACAGCCATACCGATGTTTACATACTTCTTGTAAACAATGTGCTCGCCATCAGCATGCAGAGAAGCATTGAACTTCGGATGCTCTTTCAGTGCGATAGCAATCGCTTTTAGCATAAACGGCAGCGGTGTCAGCTTAACGCCAGACTTCGCAGCTTCATCCTTCATCTCTTTACGGAACGCTTCCAGATCAGTGATATCAGCCTTATCGAACTGAGTCACGTGCGGAATGTTCAACCAGCAGCGGCTCATGTTGTCGCGTGTAACTTTAGCGATTTTGCTAAGTTTCTCGACTTCTACTTCACCAAACTTGCTGAAATCTACCTCAGGGATTGCCGGAATACCTGAGCCACCCGTTACCGCACCGCCTTTTGGTGCTTCAGCTAGCTGTTTCAGAGCACCTTTAACATATGCCTGAACATCTTCTTTAACGATACGACCTCGACGGCCCGTACCAGCCACAAGAGACAGATCAACACCGAATTCACGGGCAACTGCACGAACAGCAGGGCCAGCATGAACCGTTTTGTTTTTCCTCTCTAGCGCAGCAAGATCAACCTTACCAGCAGCAGGCGCTGGCTTAGCCGGAGCTGGAGCCTCAGGGACAGATGCCGCAGGAGCTGGCGCAGCAGCAGGAGCCGCTGGTGCAGGTGCTGCACCGCCTGAAACCTCAAGCTCTAGCAGAAGATCACCTTCGTTTACCGTATCGCCTTCGTTGATCTTCATGGAAACAACCGTACCCGCTTTAGGTGCTGGCACTTCCATAGATGCCTTATCGGTTTCTAGTACGATCAGGCTATCGCCTTCTTCAACGCTGTCGCCGTCTTTTACCAATACTTCAACAACGTCTACATCACTCGCACCCGATAGATCAGGAATAAGAACGTTTTCTTTACCACCTGCAACAGGTGCTGGCGCTGGCGCAGATTCCTGAGCTGGTGCTGGAGTCGCAGCAGGTGCAGTTACAACTGGAGCAGCCGCACCAACTACACTCAGCTCCATCAAAAGATCACCTTCGTTAACTTGATCATCAACGTTGATCTTCAGAGAAACTACAACACCGTCTTTAGGTGCTGGCACTTCCATAGATGCCTTATCTGTTTCCAGTACGATCAGGCTATCGCCTTCAGATACTGTGTCACCGTCTTTGACTAGTACCTCAACAACATCGACATCAGTTGCGCCGGACAGATCCGGGATCAGTACATTTTCAACGGCAGAAGCGGCTGCAGGTGCAGCAGCTGGAGCCGGTGCAGCTTCTGGTTCAGCCGTCGGCGCAGGCGCTTCTTCTGCGGCTGGAGCTTCAGATGCAGCAGCACCTGTATCTAGCTCAAGCAGAAGATCACCTTCGTTTACTTGGTCATCAACATTGACCTTCATGGAAACAACCACACCACTATGAGTCGCTGGCACTTCCATGGATGCTTTGTCTGTTTCCAGAACAATCAGGCTATCGCCTTCGTTGATAGTGTCGCCGTCATTTACCAGCACTTCAACAACATCAACATCTGTGGAACCTGATAGGTCTGGCACAGTAATTGTGATAATACTCACTTTGAATTCCTCCAGTTCTAAGCTGTTAAGAAGCTCATCGCAGACTTAAACAGTCCACGGTGCCGGTTTAGCCGGGTTGATATTGAACTTCTGCATGGCTTTAGCGACTACTTCGCCTTCAACCTTGCCTTCTTCCTGGAGTGCTCTTAGCGCAGCCAGAACAACGTAGTAACGGTTAACTTCAAAGAATTCACGCAACTTAGTACGTGTATCAGAACGACCATAGCCATCTGTACCTAGTACCTTGAAGTTACGGGGAATGTATTCACGCAGCTGATCAGCATAAGAGCGCATGTAGTCAGTCGATGCGATAACCGGACCTTCACCACGGCTTTCGATGCACTGAGTTACGTAAGCTTTCTTCTGCTCAGCTTCTGGGTTCAGCATGTTTTCACGAGCTACTGACATCGCATCACGACGAAGTTCGTTGATCGATGTTGTGCTCCAGATATCAGACTCTACACCAAACTCTTCGCTTAGAATTTCAGCCGCAGCTTCAACCTCACGAAGGATCGTGCCACAGCCCATTAGCTGAACTTTCTTATCTGAGTCTTTACCCTCTTTAAGCAAGTACATACCTTTGATGATGCCTTCTTCAGCACCTTGAGGCATAGCTGGGTGGTGGTAGTTTTCGTTCATTGTCGTGATGTAGTAGAAGCAGTTTTCCTGATCCTGATACATGCGACGTAAACCGTCCTGAACAATCACGGCTAGCTCGTAGCCATAGGTTGGATCGTAGGACTTACAGTTCGGAATCATCTGAGCCATCAGATGGCTGTGACCATCCTGGTGCTGCAAACCTTCACCGTTTAGCGTTGTACGACCAGAAGTCGCACCGATCAGGAAGCCACGTGCCTGCATATCACCTGCAGCCCATGCCAAATCCATCACGCGCTGGAAACCGAACATAGAGTAGTAAATGTAGAACGGCACCATTGTGCAGTTGTTGTTTGCATAGGATGTAGCCGCAGCCATCCATGCAGACATCGCACCTGCTTCGTTGATACCTTCTTCTAGAATCTGACCTGTTTTAGATTCTTTGTAGAACATGATCTGATCAGAATCGTGTGGTACGTAGCGCTGACCTTCAGAAGTATAGATACCCAACTGACGGAACATACCTTCCATACCGAAAGTACGTGCTTCATCAGGTACGATTGGTACAACACGCTCACCCATGTTTTTGTTTTTAACCAGCGTGCTCATCACACGGTTAAGAACCATCTGGGTAGAGGCTGCGCGCTTACCACTGTCTTTCAACTGACCGTCAAAATCAGACAATGGTGGCGTTTCTAGTTTTTCGAATTCCGTGCGACGTACTGGGTAGAAACCACCCAAGCTTTCACGGCGTTCGAACATGTACTTCATTTCTGGTGAATCAGGAGCCGGACGGTAGTAAGGCACGTCCTTCAACTGATCATCAGATAGTGGAATATTAAAGCGATCACGGAAATCTTTAAGATCATCCATCGCGACTTTCTTCATCGAGTGTGTGTCGTTTTTCGCTTCGCCCGATTTACCCGTACCGTAACCTTTTACAGTCTGTGCAAGGATTACAGTTGGCTGACCTTTGTGATTTACTGCTTCGTTGTATGCAGCAAATACTTTGTATGGGTCATGACCACCACGGTTCAGATTCATGATGTCATCATCAGACAGATCTGAAACCATTTCTAGTAGTTCTGGGTACTTACCGAAGAAGTGCTCACGAGTGTACGCACCACCATTAGCCTTGTAGTTTTGCAACTCACCGTCACAAACTTCGTCAAAGCGTTTTTGAAGAAGACCTTTAGTGTCTTTTTCGAACAGGGCGTCCCAATGACGACCCCATAGACATTTGATAACGTTCCAACCAGCGCCGCGGAAGATACCTTCTAGCTCTTGAACGATCTTGCCGTTACCACGAACAGGACCATCAAGACGCTGTAGGTTACAGTTAACTACGAAGATCAGGTTTTCAAGCTGCTCACGACCTGCAAGAGAGATAGCACCTAGAGATTCTGGCTCATCACACTCACCGTCACCTAGGAAAGCCCATACCTTACGATCACCACGATTAATCAATTCACGCGCAGAAAGATAACGCATAACGTGTGCCTGGTAGATCGCCTGAATTGGACCAAGCCCCATAGATACGGTTGGGAACTGCCAGAAGTCAGGCATCAACCAAGGGTGTGGATAAGATGAAAGACCGTTGCCATCAACTTCACGGCGGTAGTTATCCATCTGCTCTTCAGTTAAACGACCCTCTAGGTATGCACGAGAGTAGATACCTGGAGAGATATGGCCTTGGAAGAAGACCATGTCAGATTCCTGACCGCCTTCATTACCACGGAAGAAGTAGTTAAAACCGATATCGTATAGCGTTGCAGAAGAGGAGAAAGATGAAATGTGGCCACCTAGGCCATCTTCGTTGTCGTTAGCACGCATAACCATTGCCATTGCGTTCCAACGAATGAAAGAACGAATACGGCGCTCCATAAACAGGTCGCCCGGCATACGTGATTCATCTTTAACAGAAATAGTATTGCGATAAGGTGTAGTCAGTGCCGTACCTGAGCTTACGCCCATATCATTGGCTTTTTCACCTAACTTACGCAGTATGTATTTGGCACGATCGTCGCCATCATTCTTTGCAACTGATTCCAGCGCATCCAACCACTCTTGGGTTTCAATTGGATCAACGTCATCAATAATGTCTTGCACTTTGACCTCTCCACTCTAAAAAGTTAACGCAGCATGTATTTTTTGTAATCTGATCTTTGTTAACCAAACCAACTTGTTACATTAAAAGTAGCAGCTGAATGACTAAACAGACCTTATAATATTAGTTTTGTAGTAATACTACATTTAAATTAGTACTTATGTCTACATTTATACTCAAAACGTATCAAAAAACTAAAACAGCCACTTATTTGTGTAGTTTATATACAAGAATTAAATATTAGCTCGGCGCAGAGCACGCTCTAAACGTGTATTTTCACGCTCACCTTCCAACAACGCCTCTTCGACATAAGCCAGATGGTGATGAGCTGCCTGACGCGCCTTTTCAGGATCACCTTCTAAAATCGCATCCATCAGCACTTTATGCTGATCATGGATCTTTTCGCGGTAATCAGAGTTCGGGTAGATGTTTTTAAGGTTGTCCCAGATATGTTCGCGCAGCAGATTAAACAACGCTCGCATCATATGCAGAAGAACCATGTTGTGAGTTGAGGCAGCGATTGCCAAGTGGAAGTCCACATCAGCATATACCTCTTTCTGAATGTCTTTGGTATCGTGATAGCGCTGAAGATCGTCGTAACACTTCAAGATCGCCTCTTTATCAGCAGGCGTACTTCGCAGGGCCGCATAATAAGCTGCAACACCTTCTAAAGCATGACGAAACTCTAGCAGATCATATTGAGCTTCAGGGTGGGTTCGAAATAACTCAAGCAGTGGATCAGAGAAGGAACCACCCAAATCTTCAGAGACATAAGTACCACCGCCCTGGCGACTGATTAGCAAACCCTTAGCCGCCAATTTTTGCACTGCTTCTCTAAGCGAAGGCCTAGATACTTCAAACTGCTTTGCAAGTTCGCGCTCAGGTGGTAATTTTTGTCCTGGCTTTAACGTCCCTTCCAAAATCATGGCTTCCATCTGTTCCATGATTACGTCAGAAATCTTTGGCTGCTTAACCCGGTTGTAACTCATCTTTCACACTCAAATTATATTGGTAAGACCAATATCAATAGTAATTTAATCTACATTAGCAACACAATAGCCTAAGCGGAATAATTTTATTTACCACATTTATCCTATTCACAGAGCCTATATAAATGCTGACTATGAAATAGATTTCACCAATGTTATAAATCTGGACTATAGTCATTTAACAGCAAAAAAACATTGACAGACCTTGCTCAAAAAAAATACAGTAGCATATCTCTTATGGTAAATTGGTATTACCAATTGAGATTACTGCAGCGCAGCAGAGGTCTTATCATCCCAATACCCTCTCCTCCTGCATCTCAATACTAAATATAAAAAAATGAATCTCTTAGAGGATGTGACATGAAAAAGTTCGCCAAGTCTCTGATCTCTGCAGCTGTGGTTACTGCTGCTATTGCAGGTACGACAGCTCCAGCTCAAGCTTCTGACAAACTACTTCTAAAAACTCCAATTGCTTTCGGTTCTCACCTACCAGCGCTAGGCACTCCAATTGTTTGGGTTGCTGATCAGCTTAAGCTTGTAAGTGACGGCAAAATGAAAATGAAAATTTATGAGCCAGGCAAGTTGGTTAGCCCTAAAGAGATTCTGGACGCAGTTTCTACTGGTAAAGTTAACTCTGGTTACTCTACTGCTGGTTACTGGCAGGGTAAAATGCCTGCAGCTGCACTTTTCTCTGCAGTTCCATTTGGCCCAGAAGCTGGCGAATACATGGCTTGGTTGTACTACGGTAACGGTATGAACCTTTACCAAGAGATGTACGACACAGCAGGCTACAACGTTAAAGTTCTTCCTTGTGCGATTATCTCTCCAGAAACATCTGGTTGGTTCTCTAAGCCAATCGAAAAACCAGAAGACCTAAAAGGTCTTAACATGCGTTTCTTCGGTCTAGGTGCTGATGTAATGGAAAAACTGGGCGTAGGCACAGTACAACTTCCAGGCGGCGAAATCTTCGGTGCACTTGAGAAAGGTGCAATCGATGCATCTGAGTTCTCTCAGCCTGCAATTGACCAGCGTCTAGGCTTCCACAAGATCGTTAAGTACAACTACTTCCCAGGCTGGCACCAGCAGGCGACAGTATTCGAACTACTGATCAACAAAGACACTTGGGGCAAGATGAGCAAAGGTCAGAAGGCACTTGTTGAAACAACATGTAAAGCGTCTATGACTAACGCGATTGCTGAAGGTGAAGCGATGCAGTTCCCTGTAATGCAGAAAGCAGCTGACAACGGCGTTCAGATCCGTTACTGGAACGACACAATGCTAAGCACTTTCAAATCTACTTGGGATGAAGTAGTTGCAGAGAAAACTGCTGCTGATCCATTCTTCAAGAAAGTATGGGATGACATGAGCACGTTCCGTAAAGGTTACGACCTTTGGGAAGCTAACGCATTCCTACCACGCGCAACTAAGTAAGACGACTCTCTTCGGAAGGTGCCCAGCCCTCCGAAGAATTTCAGGGCAGCTTCGGCTGCCCTGTTTGCCTGTACATACAGGTAATCTATAAAAATAAATAATTAGATTTTTGAGTGAGCACTACTCGGCAAAGAATCTAATAAGAAGTAGCGAAGGTAAGTTTCAGTGACTGAAAATGAAAAGCTGACCCCAGTGCCCCTCGCAGATGCGATAGATAATTTTATTAAACGCATCGGTCTCACTATCGCTTGGACCTATGTAGTTCTTGTATTAGTGATTATGCTGCAGGTCATTTTGCGCAAAGGATTTGCTAGCGGCTTAATCGCCCTAGAAGAACTGCAATGGCACCTATATTCCATTGGCGTAATGTTTGGTCTTTCTTATGCCCAAACCACAAATTCACATATCCGCGTAGACCTGTTCTATTCACGCCTAAGGGCGAACACTAAGCGCTGGATCGAAGTTATTAGCATCCCAACGATGGTTCTTCCATTTGTTGCAATCATCTTTATGCAAAGTATCGATTTCGTTGCTGAATCCTATCGAGTAAACGAAGGCTCAGAAGCCGCTTCCGGCCTACCGTATCGCTGGATCATAAAAGGTGTTATTCCGGTAAGTTTTGGCTTACTAGCATTAGCACTTATCTCTCGTTTTATTCGTGATTTGACTCTAATTATTAAAGGTGATGACTGATGGATGCGAATGAAGTTCTCGTAATCGCGATGTTCCTGTCGTTCATCGCGCTTCTATTTACAGGTATACCTGTCGCTTGGGTATTAGGCGGCATCGGTATCATTTTTGCCTTTTTAGGGCAATTTACAGACACATACATGGATACCATGACAGGTCTGGACTACACCACACTTGGGCTTGTAGTTAACCGTCTATGGACCATCATGGAAAACTGGATTCTGGTAGCCCTCCCCATGTTCATATTTATGGGGATCATGCTTGATAAATCTGGCGTTGCTGAACGCTTGATGAAATCAATGCAGGAGCTATTTGGTCGTGTTCACGGCGGTCTTGCGATTACAGTAACAGCGATTGGTATCATCCTAGCTGCATCCACCGGCATCATCGGTGCATCCGTTGTACTACTGGCGGTTATGTCACTACCAGCGATGACTAAGCAAGGCTATAACATGCCACTTGCGCTAGGTACGATCGCTTCTGCAGGCACGCTAGGCATCCTAATCCCACCAAGCATCATGCTGGTTATCATGGCTGACCAATTAGGTCTGTCAGTTGGTGACCTCTTTATGGGCGCTGTCTTCCCAGGCCTAATGCTTGGCGCGTTTTACATTATCTACATTCTTGCTCGTGGCTTTATTAATCCAAGCCACATGCCGATCCCGGATGATGCAAAACCTGTTGATCTAAAGATTTTCTTTAATGTCCTAAAAGATGTTCTTCCGACACTACTTCTTATCATTGTAGTGCTAGGCTCTATCTTTGCGGGTATTGCAACGCCGACCGAAGCCGCTGGTGTAGGTGCATTTGGTGCAACGCTTCTAGCAATGTACAACAAGAAGTTTAGCTTCAAAGTACTGCATGAAGTTGTTGGCGGGACAATGAACACAACTGCCTACATCTTCGCGATCTTCATTGGTGCAACATGTTTCGCTCTTGTTCTTCGTGAACTAGGTGGCGATGAGATGATCGAAGAGTTTCTAACAGGCCTTCCATTTGGCCCTTATGGAATCATCTTCTTCATCCTAGCGGTTATTTTTCTACTAGGTTTCTTCCTGGATTGGATCGAGATCACGCTAATCATCTTGCCACTACTAGCACCTGTAATTTCGGCCCTCGGCTTAGATATTACGGCTCCGGGAATCGATAACCCAGAATTGGTTTGGTTCGTCATGCTCGTCGCCATGGCCTTGCAGACCTCGTTCTTAACGCCCCCCGTCGGGTTTGCCCTTTTCTATCTTAAAGGGGTATGCCCACCAAACGTTAAGATCACTGATATTTATAAAGGTGTAATTCCTTTCATTATTCTTCAGTTAGCAGCGCTACTGGTACTAGTATTCTGGCCTCAGATCGTTCTTTGGCTACCAACTATCGCCTACAGTTAAGATAACTGAATAGCACTGGGTATCTAAGATGCCCAGTGCACACATATATAATAATTAGGCCTTAAGGCCATTTAGAGCTAGTAGAGTACTTCATATGTCCAGCCACGATCTTCTCGATCAGTTAAGGTCTATCCTTGGCGAGAACAATGTTCTCACTGGGGAAAACCAGACCGAACACTATCGCACAGGTTTCCGCTCCGGCGAGGGTTCTGCCCTTGCAGTAGTATTTCCAACCACACTGTTAGAACAGTGGAAGGTTCTAGATACCTGCATTAAAGCCGATACGATTGTGATTATGCAGGCCGCTAACACAGGTCTGACAGAAGGCTCCACTCCAAGTGGTGACGACTATGATCGTGAGATTATCGTCATCAACACCACGCGCATGAACAAAATCTACCTGATTGATGAAGGCAAGCAGATCATCAGCTTCCCTGGGGCGACACTATTCACCCTTGAGAAGATGCTAAAGCCTATTAATCGTGCACCCCATTCTGTCATTGGCTCTTCCTGTATCGGCGCTTCAATTGTTGGCGGTATTGCAAACAACTCCGGCGGTGCCTTGGTTCAACGTGGGCCAGCTTATACTGAGCTCTCTCTGTTTGCTCAGCTTAACGATAATGGCGAATTGGAATTGGTGAATCACCTTGGTATTGACCTAGGCGAAACACCCGAAGAGATCCTTACAAATCTAGAACAGAAAAACTTTACCGACGCTGATGTTAAAGCCAGCACTCAAAAAGCATCGGCAAACGATTACCCTGAAATTGTTCGCGATGTAGATGCAGATTCACCTGCACGCTACAACGCTGATACTAGCCGCTTATATGAATCCAGCGGTTGCGCAGGCAAAGTGGGTGTATTCGCTGTGCGCTTAGATACCTTCCCTGTCGCACAAAAAGAGAACAGGTTTATTACATTGGTACCAATGATGCCAATGAACTGACAGAGATTCGTCGCCATATTCTGCAACACTTCGACAACCTACCTGAAGTGGCTGAATACATGCATAAAGATATCTACGACATTGCTGAAAAATACGGCAAAGATACTTTTATGATGATTAACTACTTTGGCACCGACCCGCTTCCAAAGCTTTTCGCTATGAAAGGTCGTATCTCTGCTGCACTGAATAAGATCAGCTTCTTGCCGAAGGATATTCCAGATCGCGTTATGCAGGTTATGAGCCGATGCTGGCCAAATATTCTGCCAAAACGTATGCGCGATTTCCGCGAGAAGTATGATCACTACCTCGTGCTAAAAATGAGCGACGGTGGTATCCCTGAAGCAGATAAGTTTCTAAAAGAGTTCTTCAGTAACAGTCAGTCTGGCGATTATTTCGAATGCGATGCAGATGAAGCCAAAAAAGCTTATCTACACCGTTTTGCCGCTGCAGGTGCCGCTATTCGTTATCAGATCATCCACCAGAATGAGGTCGAAGATATTCTGGCACTCGACATTGCACTTCGTCGAAATGATCCGGATTGGGTAGAAAAACTACCGGAAGAGATCAGCAAGCATATTGTTCACTCACTCTACTACGGTCATTTCATGTGTCACGTTTTCCATCAGGATTACATTCTGAAGAAAGGCGCTGATGGTAAAGCGGTGAAGAAGATGATGTTAGAGCTTCTTGCACAGAAAGGTGCGAAATACCCTGCTGAGCATAACGTAGGCCACCTATATGAAGCTGAAGAAGGGCTACAGAACTTCTACTTCTCGTTAGACCCGACAAACACGTTTAACCCAGGGATTGGTAAAACACCAAAGTCGCGCTGTGGCTGCGGTACGCCGCATTAAATATAACTAAAAATTTATATATTGAGCTAGGTCTATAGATTGTCGAGTAAATCTGAGCACCGACTTACGAAGTGCTAAACTGACCAAATTCAATACTTTAGTCTAAGACTGTTTTTGAGGAAATGATCATGGCACTTCCAGATATCAAAACTATTCTTTACGCAACATCTTTGGGCAAACACACTCGACCTGTATTCCGCCAAGCGGTTAACCAGGCAGTGCTAAATGATGCCAAGATCGTAATGCTGCACGTTGTAGAGCCGATGGGTGAGATGGGACATGCACTGATCCAAAACTATGTATCTGAAGATCTTATCAAGCAGATGCATGACGAAGGTATCAAAGAGATTCACAACACCATGCAGGAACGTGTTGAAAAATTCTGTGAAGACGAACTGCAAAGTTTAGAAAAGCCTGTAGTGCTTAACATTGAGCACAAGGTTGCTGAAGGCAATCAAACCGATTCTATTCTTGGTGCTGCGCAAGCTGAAAATGCTGATATGATCGTTATGGGCGCGGAAAACCGATTTGGTCACCATAGCCATACAAGCCAGCAAGTGATGCGTAATTCCAAGATTCCTGTACTGATTGTTCAAACAGGAAAAGAGTACGATTAAACGCTCCAAAGTAGGCCACAACTGACATATAAGGTAGTTATTGATGGAAGTACAAGGTCTACCTACTGATTGAACGGATATTCCTTACCGTGTTCCCACTTGTGGCGATTGTCACAGTGGGATTTTTTTATGCCCGCCGCTACCAGCCGGACATGAATGCAGCCAATCAGATCAATATTGATGTTTTTGTTCCTGCGCTGATCTTTGCTGTTTTATCTGCTGAATCATTTGATCTAATTAAGTACCAATCTCTCGCCATTGGCGCCGCTATTATCGTGATTGGCTCAGGTATTCTGCTCTACCCTGCCTGTAAACTGTTAAAGGTACATCCTAAAACGTTCCTACCTCCAATGATGTTCAGCAACAGTGGTAATTTGGGTATACCGCTGATTGTCTTAGCGTTTGGAGAAAGCGCGCTGCAAGCCGCTGTAGTCTTATTTCTAGTGGAAAATTTGCTCCACTTTACCGTCGGTATCTACATACTGGATCATAAGACTCGTTTGCTTAATCTACTTCGCATGCCGATGATTTTAGCAACC
Source organism: Neptuniibacter sp. QD29_5 (assembly GCF_047778125.1). Lineage (GTDB taxonomy): Bacteria > Pseudomonadota > Gammaproteobacteria > Pseudomonadales > Balneatricaceae > Neptuniibacter. The sequence continues at coordinate 732,640 of NZ_CP180556.1, read as the reverse complement.
ATTTTAGGCCTTATCTGGAGCGGCTTCGATCTACCGATCCCTAAAGCAGTCCATCCATACCTTTATCGATATGCTGGGCCAGATAGCCATTCCATTAATGCTCTTTGCACTGGGCGTAAGAATGACTAGCGTAGACTTTTCTAATTGGAGAATAGGTAGCCTCAGCGCGGTACTCTGCCCTGTCAGCGGTATTATCATCGCTCTGATCTGCCAGCAGTTCTTACAACTGGATGCGACACAGTTTGCCTATCTAGTTGTCTTTGGTGCGCTACCACCAGCCGTTTTAAATTACATGATTGCCGAACGTTACAATCAAGAGCCCCATCAAGTCGCTTCGATTGTTTTGCTAGGCAATATGGGCAGTCTCATTTTTATTCCAATCACTCTCGCTTTTGTTATATAAAATCACTTAAATATTCTCAAATAGCATGAGAGAAAAATGGACTACTGTATCGGTATAGATCTTGGCGGCACCAAGATCGAGATTATTGCGCTGACTCCATCTTCAGATGTTCTATTTAGATATCGCGTTCCTACGCCACAAGGGAATTACCAAGCTACCCTAGATGCAATTTTCTCGCTCGCTTATAGAAAGAGCTGAAAGCAACATAAAGCATCCAGCTCGCTCCATTGGTATTGGAATTCCCGGTGCCGTTTCGCGAGAAACAGGTTTAATTAAAAACGCTAACTCTACCTGCTTAATCGGCCACCCATTAGATAAAGACTTGAGCGAGCGACTACAAAAGCCTATTCAAATCGCCAACGATGCTGATTGTTTTACACTGTCTGAAGCTATCGATGGTAGCGGCAAAGACTACAACTCTGTCTTTGGAGTAATCTTAGGTACCGGCGTTGGCGGAGGCATTACAATAAATAAGCAACTGCTTAGCGGTCCAAATTCTATTTGCGGCGAATGGGGACATAACCCCCTACCTAGACTGGATGCGTCCGATGGAAATGGGCGAGATTGTTATTGCGGCAAACAAGACTGTATAGAGACGTTCTTATCTGGCCCAGGGTTCACAAATCACTATAACGATTCGACTTTTTCACATTTAGATACGGAATCAATCTGGGAACTCGCTAAAGCTGGAGACAAGTCAGCAGTAGCAGTAGATTATTGCAACTTATACATCGAGCAGCTGGCTAAAGCCCTCTCATCGGTTATAAACATACTGGATCCTGACGTTATTGTGTTAGGCGGCGGGCTTTCAAACCAGAACGATATCTATCAGAAACTTCCAGAGAGGTTAGCCCAATATGTATTCTCTGATTCGATGAATACGCCGATTTTGAAAGCGCAATTTGGCGACTCCAGCGGAGTCCGTGGAGCCGCCTGGTTGTAACACCCAAATCGCTCTGAGCCTTACAACCTACTACTAGTGCTTAACGCTACTTCTTACTCGCCACTTCTTTCTTTTTATCCACAACCTCTTGAATAGAGATATTTGAGCGATTTTTCTCAACTGTGGCAGCACCAATGCCTTTCACTTCAGTTAATTGATCTACCGATGTGAAAGGACCATTGTTAGTACGATACTCAACAATAGCTTCTGCCTTAGCTACCCCAATACCATTAAGGTTTTGTGCTAACTGTTCGGCTGTAGCGGTATTAAGATCGATAGGAGCTGCAAAAGCAGACAAGACAAAGAGAATACACAAGCGAACGCCATGATCAGCGCTCTTAAAGAAGAAAGTTTCATAGTAAATTCCTTTTACTTTATTTTAGGTCTGACCTCATCCATTTAGGCCAGACCTTCTTTATAACTTGCTAAAGCTACGAAAGCAACGGTGCTAATTCAGCATCGATTTTAGCTAGTGCGTCTACAGGCGAATCTGCTTTAGTAATTGGGCGACCAATCACTAGGTAATCACTGCCTGCTTTTAATGCATCAGACGGTGTCATAATACGCTTCTGATCGCCAACATCCGCATCCGCAGGTCGAATGCCCGGTGTTACTAGTTTGAATTCTTCGCCGATCACTTGGCGTAATGGCGTTACTTCCTGCGCAGAACAAACTACACCATGCAGACCACTTTCTTCAGTTAACTTAGCCAAACGCTTCACATGCTCTAACGGCTCAATATCTAACCCTAAATCGCGCAGGTCACTGCGCTCCATACTGGTTAGTACAGTCACACCGATTAACAACGTCTCAGAACCATTAACTTGCCTTGCTCAAGCTCGTTGCGAGCAGCTTCCATCATACGGCGGCCACCCGAAGCATGAACATTGACCATCCATACGCCTAGTTCGGCAGCTGCGCGAACGGCTTTAGCCGTAGTATTCGGGATATCATGAAATTTCAGATCTAGAAAAACATCAAAACCTAAGCTCTGAAGTGTTTCTACAATAGCCGGACCACTTCGTGTGAATAACTCTTTACCAACTTTTACACGGCATCGAGTCGGGTCCAACTGCTTAGCCATTGCCAAAGCCTGATTTTGATCAGGGTAATCTAGTGCAACAATGACTCTTTTTTTATCCAATAACATATAAGTTCTCTAAAATTTATTCGCCTTCCAAACCTTGAATAGGCTTAGTCGTGCCCCAGCTTTTACATGATGGGCACTGCCAGGAGAGCGTTCTGCCTGAAAATCCACAACTATTACAACGGTATACGGGTTTTGAGAGCTCTAACTGTCCTGTCAGACCACGTAATACCTTTAAGCTATCCTTCGCACTATCTGAGCCATATTCTATTCTATATGAAGATCGATCAGACTATTAAATCCTTTTACTGATGGACGACGCTTTAATTCTTCAGTAATAAAACTGCCAGCTGCATAAACACCTCTTTCCTGTTTAACATGCTCAGCAAGAGCAATCAGCACTGTCGTTGAGGGAGAATGCGCTAAGCAGCTACGTAAGTATTCTAGGTGATCTTTATGATCTCCTGTTCTCTCATAACATTCCCTCAGCAGAGGAATCGTTTCGGATACAAATAAACGGTCTTGTTTTGATACTTTTTTAAGATGTTTTATCGCCTGCTTCCACTGTTCAGACTTCATTGCGATCTGAGCTTTTAACAAGCTTACACGAACATTTTTCGAATCAAATTGCTCTGCATCTTTGAGATACTCAGCCGACGCTTTGATAAGCTTTTGCTGTAATGCCATGTCAGCTAATTCACAGCAGTAATGCGCTAACTCGTTATTTAAATCACGTCTTTCATCCGTTGGGAGTTTATTCGCTGTAACTAAAGCTTCTTCCCACTCACCTTCTTTCTCATAGAGCTTAATTAACAGATTGAGCGCTTTACTGTGGATGCGTTTAGGGGAAGGAGATTTAATAATTTCCTGTAAGAGATTTTCAGCTCGGTCCAACAAGCCCACAGAATAATAGTCATTCGCTAGCGCCATCTGAATCCGCATAAAATCATCCCGATCCAAATTGGGGCGCGCTAGAAGGTTTTGATGGATCTGTATCGCTCGATCTACATCACCTTTACGGCGAAAGAGCTTTGCTAAAGACAGGTGGGCTGGAATGGTATCTGAATTGATCTCTAAAGCACGGATAAAGCTTTCAATCGCCTCATCCATTTTCTCATTCAAAAGATAATCTAAACCGGTAAAGTATTCGTGGCTTAGATTCGTTTGGGGAGGCGTAGGTTTTGACTGCTTATCACGCCTGCCTAGCAACCAGCCAATGCCGATCGCCAGAACAAACGGAATTAAAAGAAAAGCGTTGTCGAGATTAAACGGCATCTTTCAGGCTGGATACTCGCAACTGATCTAGCTCTTTTTGTGTACTAGCCTAGCAATTTTACGGCGCGCAGAGCCCAAACGAGTTTTTAACATCACGATAATCATTGTACTTAGCGCTCCACCGATAAGAGCACCCGCAACAAATGTCGCTACTAGCCAAGTACCTAAACTAAATTCTGGTAGCTGCAGAAAAACAAGATTAATCGCAACCTGATCTGTGTTGTTAATCACTAACATTAAACCAATAAATAGTGCCAAAAACGCTAAAACAACGAAGATCAATTTTTTAACTAAACGCACCGGATTAAACCTCAATTACCTAATTTTGAATTGAATCATTTACCTGTTCACGCAACTCTTTACCTGGTTTGAAGTGCGGAACATATTTAGCATCAAGCGCTACAGACTCACCCGTTTTTGGGTTACGGCCTGTTCTAGGCGCTCGATAATGTAGTGAAAAACTACCAAATCCTCTGATTTCTATACGATCACCTTGAGACAAAGATTCTGTCATGTGATCTAGCATCGTCTTCACGGACAGCTCGATATCCTTCACCGACAATTGCTCATGTCGATCGATCTACTAGTACTTCAATCAGTTCAGATTTCGTCATACCTCTACTCCTTTGCTCGTGGACCGTACATTCTGCCTAGTTACTCAGAGTCACTTTTATTCATCTGAGCCTTAATTAAATCACCGATAGTCGTTGGGCCTGATAGCGTCGTTTCAGACTGTTGACTGATTTTATCCAGAACTTGTTTCTCTTGCTCTGCCTCCATCTGCTTGATGGAGAGCGAAATAACTCTGTTTCTACGATCAATCTGGCTGATCATAGCCTCAACTTCATCTCCAACGCTAAAATGATCTGCTAGATTATCTATGCGCTCTCGAGACACATCGGAGATTCTTAGTACCGCTTCAACACCTTCTGCCACGGTTACACTTACCGCCTTGTCAGCAATGTCAGAAACTGTACCTTTTATAACTTTTCCTTTGCCATGACTCGCAGTAAAACTACTAAATGGATCTTCATCTAGTTGCTTAACACCCAAAGCGATTCTCTCTCGTTCTGAATCAACCGAAAGCACCACCGCTTCTAAGAGTCATCGCCTTTTTTCAGTGTTTTAACAACATCCTCACCGTTGTCATCCCACGACAAATCGGATAGATGCACAAGGCCATCGATACCACCTTCTAGGCCAATGAAAACACCAAAATCGGTTATTGAACGGATTTTACCACTTAAGCGATCACCTTTTTGGAATTTAGTCGCAAATTCTTGCCAAGGGTTAGCTTTGCATTGCTTCATACCTAAAGAGATACGACGACGCTCTTTATCGATGTCTAATAACATCACATCGACTTCGTCTCCCACTTGAACAACTTTAGATGGGTGAACATTTTTATTAGTCCAATCCATTTCAGAAACATGGATCAAACCTTCAATACCTTTTTCGATCTCTGCGAAACAACCGTAATCAGTAAGATTCGTCACTTTGGCTTTCGCTTTGGTGCCGATGTCGTAATTAGCAATCAGCTGTGTCCACGGATCTTCTGTTAACTGCTTAACCCCGAGCGAAACACGGTTGCGTTCTTTATCAAAACGCAGCACCTGCACATCTATGCTTTGCTTTCACCAACCGTTAATACTTCACTTGGATGCTTAACACGTTTCCAAGCGATATCAGTGATATGTAGCAGGCCATCAACACCGCCAAGATCAATAAATGCGCCATAGTCGGTAATGTTTTTTACAACGCCTTTAACAACAAGGCCTTCTTTCAGTTCTGAAAGCAGTTTTTCACGCTCAACACTGTAAGCCGCCTCAAGAACAGCACGACGTGAAACAACAATGTTATTGCGCTTGGCATCGAGCTTAACCAATTTAAACTCGAGTTCTTGGTTTTCTAAGTGGCTGGTATCTCGAAGAGGACGGACATCGACTAAAGAGCCCGGAAGGAATGCCTGGATATTTCCAAGCATAATCGTTAGGCCACCTCGGACTTTACCCGAGATGTGCCCTGTTACAATTTCATCAGATTCGTAAGCTTTCTCAAGCTCTGCCCAAGCTTCTGCTCGTTTCGCTTTATCACGAGAAAGCTGGGTAGAACCGAAGCCGTCTTCGACAGCTTCTAATGCGACTCTGACTTCAGAACCAACCAACATCAATTGTCAGCTCACCAGAGTCATCAATAAACTGCGACCGCGGGATAACACCTTCTGATTTGAGACCTGCATTGACGATGACAAAGTCATCCTCAATCGCAATTACTGTACCCGTTACGATAGCGCCTGGCGCCATCTCCAACTCTTGAAGGCTCTCTTCAAATAGTTCAGCAAAGCTCTCGCTCATATCTGTATCCCGCTTTGTCGTTATGACACTATCAGCGAAGCCCTTTATGCCTCGCTGCATCCATTACAGCGGCTAGGACCTCTTCGATTGACATCTTAGTCGTATCAAGAATTACTGCATCCGCCGCGGGCTTAAGAGGAGCAACAGGACGATTCATATCACGGTCGTCTCGTGCCTGAATATCCTCCAATATAGCTTGAAGACTAGCACCCAGTCCCTTGTTTATCAACTGGTTATAACGTCGTACAGCGCGCTCCTCAGCACTGGCATCTAGATAGATTTTGAGTGGTGCTTCAGGAAAAACAACGGTTCCCATATCACGACCATCTGCAATAATCAACCCTGGCATTTCAGCAAATGCACGCTGACGCTCTAAAAGAGCATCACGAACCGCTGGAATAGCTGCGACAATCGAAGCATCCTTTCCTACAGTTTCAGTACGAATGGCGTCGGTAACTTCTTCGCCTTCCAGAACGATCTGAACGGTATCGTCATCACGAGGAATAAACTGCACATTTAAGTGCGCAGCTAAAACGACCAGCGCTTCTTCATCATCGAGGTTTACACCATGATGATTGGCTGCAAGACCCAGTAGGCGGTATAACGCACCACTATCTAACAGCTCCCAACTTAACTCTTTCGCCAATAACTGGCATATAGTTCCTTTACCCGATCCACTGGGACCATCAACGGTAATTACGGGGACTTGTCCGTTAGACATCATCCCTCCTCCTTCTCTACCTTTATTCCTGCAGTCTGTGCTAGCTCAACAAAGCTAGGAAAAGACGTAGCTACGTTTGCACAGTCATTAATAGTGATTTCGCCTGTAGCACGCAAAGCAGCCACACAGAAAGACATCGCAATACGGTGATCATCATGGCTCTCTACAACACCGCCACCAATCTCACCGCCTCGGATGATCGCACCATCTGGCGTACCTTCGATATCAACACCAAGTGCTTTAAGACCATCAACCATGGATTGAATTCGATCACTCTCTTTAACGCGAAGCTCTTCAGCACCAGATACGATTGTTGTACCTTCAGCACAAGCTGCAGCGATAAATAGGGCAGGGAACTCATCAATTGCCAAAGGAACTTGGTCTTCAGGAATATGAATACCTTTGAGCGGCGCATAACGAATACGGATATCAGCAACAGGTTCGCCACCGACTTCACGCTCATTAAGTAATTCAAGGTTCGCACCCATTAGGCGTAGGATGTTGATAATGCCTACGCGTGTTGGGTTTATACCAACGTGCTCTAGGGTCAAATCAGAACCTGGAGCGATAGCCGCTGCTACCAAGAAGAATGTAGCGGAAGAGATATCAGCAGGCACATCGATGCGAGTGGCATGCAACTGACCACCCGATTTAACTGCTGCTTTAGAGCCATTTTGCTCTACAGGATAACCAAACCCCGTAAGCATACGCTCGGTATGATCACGTGTCGGTGCAGGCTCTGTTACAGAGGTTTCACCTTCAGCGTAAAGACCAGCTAATAGCAAACAAGACTTAACCTGAGCACTCGCCATAGGCATATCATAATGAATGCCTTTTAGCGCCTGACCGCCTTTAATCTTCATCGGTGGGCGACCATTTTCAGCGGTTTCGATCTCTGCTCCCATCAAACGAAGCGGATCAGCCACACGGCCCATAGGGCGCTTAGTCAAAGATGCGTCGCCAGTAAGCTCAGAATCAAATTGCTGTGCTGCCAATAAACCAGATAGCAAACGCATTGATGTACCGGAGTTACCTACATATAGAGGCCCAGGAGGTGCACTTAAGCCATTAACACCTACACCGTAGATAGTTACATTGCCATCATCGGGACCTTCAATAACCACACCCATATCACGGAATGCTTGCAAGGTCGCTAAGCTATCTTCACCTTCAAGGAAGCCTGTAACTTCCGTAACACCATCAGCTAGAGAACCCAACATAATGGAGCGATGCGAAATAGATTTATCACCTGGAACTCGAATTTTACCACTTACGCTGCCGCCAGGCTGGGCACGAAAGGTTACTAATTGATTACTCATATCTTGTGAATATGCCGTACCAGAAAGGATTCTTGAAAAATGTTCTCGTGCAGCTCGTGCGCGCGTGAAAGTGCCTAACATAGTCTCACTATCACCGCACTCAATCGCTGCTCTTAGCTTTGCTAATCCCGATGTATATCGATCTAACTGCGCTAGCAAAGCGTCTCTATTTGCTAAACAGATGTCGTGCCACATTGTCGGGTCACTACCGGCTATCCGAGTAAAATCACGGAAGCCTCCAGCTGCATAGCGGAAAATATCAGTATTATTACCTTGTTCCTGAGCCAGAGTATCCACTAAGGAAAACGCCAGCATGTGTGGGAGATGACTGGTTGCCGCCAACACTTCATCATGCTTTTCTACGTCCATAATCAGCACTTCTGCACCAGTGGACGCCCACATTTCAGTAAACACCTTAACAGCGTAAGATGAAGATTCTGCTATAGGCGTTAGAATAATTTTGTGCTGTTCAAATAGATGTTCATCCGCTGCTGCTACACCGCTTTTCTCAGAACCAGCAATTGGGTGACCCGGTACAAAACCAGAAGGCACTTGATCAAAGACTCGCTTAGCCGCTTCGACCACATTAGCCTTGGTACTACCTACATCTGTAATCAATGTTTCTTCAGCGATAAATGGCGCAATATCCACCAGCACCTTTTCCATCGCTTTTACAGGCACTGCTAAAACAATAATATCCGCCTGACTTACAGCATCCGCTAGGCTATCGGCAGCTACATCGATCACTCCGCTACTTAAACCTAACTTTGTCTCTTCTGGGTCACGATCAAAACCAATAATCTGTCCGCAGCAACGGTTCTGACGAAGCACTTTTGCTAAAGAACCGCCGATTAAACCTAACCCGATAATAAGTGTATTTTTGATACCTTGACTCAACGTTTCTCTACCACTTGTTGTAATGCTTTTAGGCAACGTTCATTTTCATTTTGTAAACCAATGCTGATGCGCAAGTGATTTGGCATTCCATAATTCGCCACAGGCCTCACAATAACACCCTGCTCTAGCATTGATTGGTAGATAGGCGAGGCATCCTTAGCCAGATCTATTGTAATAAAATTTCCTACCGATGGGATAAATTCCAATCCCAACTTGGCCAAACCTGACTGATAAAAAGCCATGCCTGCAGCATTAACTTCTATAGCTTTAGTTAGATGTTCTTGATCTGATATAGCTATTTCCGCAGCAGTAAGCGCCAGGTTATTCACATTAAATGGCTGCCTTACCCGGCTTAACAGATTTGCTATATCGTTGTTTGAAACCGAGTAACCGACACGTAAGCCAGCCAAACCATAAGCTTTAGAAAAGGTTCGCGTAACGATTAGATTCGAAAACTGCTTCTGCAAACTCAAACTATCCGGAAAGTCTTCAGCTTCCACATACTCCGTGTAAGCTTCATCCAAAACTACTAAGACAGTTTCTGGTACTTGAGCTAAAAACGTTTCTAACTGCCCTTGGGTTAAATATGTACCCGTCGGATTGTTAGGATTAGCAATAAAGATCATACGAGTATTTGGAGTTAATCGCTCCAACATCGCATCAAGATCGTGCCCCCAATCTTTGGCCGGAGCCACTACAGCTTTAGCCCCAATTGCTTGAGTCACCAACGAATAAACGACAAAAGCATATTCCGAATAGATAACCTCATCATCTGAGGTTAGAAAAGCACGAGCAATAAGCTCCAACACATCATTGGAGCCATTACCTAAAGTAATCTGCTCCGACTGGCAGCTTAGAGAGTCAGCCAGGGCCAACTTCAATCTGTAACCGCCGCTATCTGGATAAAGATTTATGCCTGTCAGTTTATCTTGAAGAGCTGTGATAACTTTAGGTGAGGCACCTATTGGGCTTTCATTACTTGCCAGCTTCACCACATCAGTTAAGCCAAGCTCTCGCTCTAACTCTTCTGGTGGTTTGCCTGGCAAATAGGGGTGCAGATTTTGCACCCCTAGTGAAGCCAGTGAAAAGAAATCACAACTCATCGATATGCCTCTTAAAGCACCGCGCGTGGGTATGAGCCTAAGATTTTCAGCTCAACACTTTCTTTGGCTAACTCAGCCAGCGCCTTAGCAACGAGCTGATCTTCGCTATGCCCTTCGAAATCGATATAGAACATAGACTGTTTTGCAGAAGATCTGGTTTCTACTCGTGTCAGACTAATTTGTGAACGATGGAAAGGTTCTAACAACTGATACAAGGCACCTGGTGCGTTAGGCACAGAGACCAAAATAGATGTTTTATCATCGCCGCTAGGACCAACATCCTGATCACCGATGATCAAGAAACGCGTTGAGTTATCCGCCTGATCTTCGATATTGCTAACAGCAGCTTCAAGCTCATAAAGTTCTGCAGCCATGTCACCTGCAATAGCGGCATAACCTTGACCTTCTTGCTTAGCTAAACGAGCAGCTTCTGCGTTAGAACTGACTGCAACCTTCTCAATATGCGGATAACGCGCATCTAACCAACTACGGCTTTGCGCTAGGGACTGCTCATGGGAATAGATCTTGAAGATCTCATCCAAGCTATCACCTTTGTTGACCAATAAATGAAGGTGAACTGGAACTTCCACTTCTCCACAAATTTTAAGATCGAACTGTTTAAACAGATCAAGCGTGCTACTAACAACACCTTCCGAAGAGTTCTCGATTGGGACAACACCGTAATGAGCACCACCAGACTGCACTTCGCGGAAGACATCTTTCGACGATTGCATCGGAAGATTGTGGGCAGAGTGACCAAAATGCTTCATTGAAGCCTGTTGGGTAAACGTACCTTCAGGGCCAAGAAAAGCTACTCGCATTGGCTCTTCTAACGCCAAGCAAACAGACATTACTTCACGGAAAAGACGTGCAACTTCTTTATCAGGCAATGGACCTTCGTTACGCTCCATCACAGCGCGCAATACCTGAGCTTCACGCTCAGGGCGATAAAATACAGCCGCCGCTTCACCTTGATGTTTCTGTTTAACTTCAGCTACACGTTGAGCACATTTAGCACGCTGATTCAGAAGCTCATGAAGCTGACCATCTATAGAATCGATCTGGTCACGTAAAACACGTAACTCTTTTTCTTGTTCACTCATACTCTTCTCATTTTCCGCAAATGATTTTAAGCGTGTTGCTTTTCAAACTGCTGCATAAACGCGATCAACGCATCTACTGCTTCCTCTGGGACAGCATTGTAGATGCTCGCTCGCATACCACCTACAGAGCGATGCCCCTTAAGGTTCAATAAACCCGATTCTTCTGCTTGTTCTAAGAACAGTTTATCCAAAGCATCATCAGCCAAAGTAAATGGCACGTTCATCCAAGAGCGGTTAGCTGACGCCATTGGGTTTGCATAGAAATCACTGGCATCAATCGCTGCATACAGCTTTTCTTGTTTACGCTGGTTAGCCGCTTGCATCGCAGCTACACCACCTTGGGCTTTTAGCCATTTAAAGACTAATCCAGCCAGGTACCAACCATACGTTGGTGGTGTATTACACATAGACTCAGCATCTGCATGCACTTTGTAATCAAACATTGTTGGTGTACCGGCAACAACATCACCTAACAAGTCTTCTCTAACGATCACAACAGTCAAACCTGCTGGACCAATATTCTTTTGCGCGCCAGCATAGATCAAACCAAACTGGTTCACATCGATCTCGCGAGACAAGATTGTAGAGGATAGATCCGCAACTAGAGGAACATCTCCAGACAGAGGCACATAATCAAACTCCAAGCCACCAATCGTTTCATTTGGTGTGTAATGCAGATAAGCAGCTTCTGCATTTAGCTCTAACTCGCTTTGGTTCGGAACAGCAATAAAACCGTTACCTTCGCTAGATGCAGCAATACGCACATCACAATAACGAGACGCTTCTTGGATCGCTTTTTTCGACCAGATACCGGTATTAATATAGTCAGCCGTAGTTTTGCCGCGCAGTAAGTTCATAGGAATCATGGAGAACTGCGAGGTAGCCCCACCTTGAAGGAATAGAACCTTATAGTTACTACCAATTCCCATCAGGTCACGTAAATCCTGCTCTGCTGCTTCAGCAACCGAGACAAACTCTTTACTGCGGTGACTCATTTCCATAATGGAAAGGCCTTTACCGTGCCAGTCTAGAAGTTCCTCTTGAGCCTGCAGCAATACTTCACTTGGTAAACCAGCAGGACCTGCACTGAAATTGTACTTACGTGTCATAGACTTATCTTCACCCTACTTAAAGTCACATATAAAAAATGCGGCACATTCGCGCCGCACTTGAGGTAGAAATTATTCCTCTGCAGTGGTCGGGGTTTCCGCCTCTGCATCCGTCTCTACCTGTTCTTCCTCGTCCGGCTCTTCTATCCGAGCAACGCTTACTAAGCGCTCTTCATCACCAACGCGAATCAGAGTCACACCTTGCGTATTTCGTCCAAGTTCTGAGATCTCATCCCCGCGCGTACGCACTAAGGTACCCTGATCACTGATCAGCATGACATCATCACCATCGAAGACTTGAACAGCACCCGCTAGGGCACCATTTCGATCAGAGCATTGCTGTGCAATAACACCCTGACCACCACGGCCTTTCACTGGGAAATCATCAACAGCAGTTTTCTTACCATAACCATTTTCAGAAGCGGTCAAAATTTTACCGCCCTCTTGAGGAATGATTAGGGAGATAACCTTAACGCCGTCATCCATCTTAACGCCACGTACACCACGCGCTGTACGGCCCATAGGACGCACATCTTCCTCACGGAATCGCATAGATTTACCTGCACTTGTCATCAACATGACATCGTCTTCACCATTGGTAATTGCAGCACCAATTAGATGATCATCATCTAACAGATCAAGAGCAATCAGACCACTAGTACGCGGACGGGAGAAGTTAGTCAGTGCAGTTTTCTTAACAGTACCAGAAGCCGTCGCCATAAAGATAAACTTATCTTCTTCGTAGCTACCTACAGGCAAGATCGTACTGATGCGCTCGCCTTCATCCAAAGGCAAGATATTTACAATCGGACGACCACGTGCTGTGCGGCTTGCAACTGGGATTTCAAATACGCGTAACCAATAAACTTTACCGCGATCCGTGAAGCACAGAATCGTATCGTGGGTATTCGCAATCAACAGATGCTCGATGAAATCTTCATCTTTAATCGCTGCTGCTGACTTACCTTTACCACCGCGACGCTGAGATTGGTAATCGGTCAACGGCTGAGTTTTCGCGTAGCCACCGTGAGATATAGTTACCACCATATCTTCTTCAGTGATCAGATCTGCAACTGTCAGATCTTTACGAGAAGCAGTAATTTCAGTACGGCGCTCATCACCATATTCTTCCAAAATCGCTTCAAGCTCTTCACGAATCACTTCCATTAAGCGCTCGTGAGAACCAAGAATTTTTAGAAGTTCAGCAATACGTTCTAACAGTTCTTTATATTCAGCAATCAGTTTTTCATGCTCAAGACCTGTTAGACGGTGCAAACGTAACTCTAGAATTGCTTGAGCCTGAACCGGAGAAAGATTGTACTTACCATTGCGTAAGCCATACTGCTCTTCCAGATCTTCAGGACGACAAGCATCTTCACCTGCACGCTCCAGCATCTGTATTACATCACCTGGCGCCCAAGCCTCTGCGATCAAACGTTCTTTCGCTTCAGCTGGGGTTGGTGAAGTTTTAATCATTTCAATAACAGGATCTATGTTTGCAAGAGCAATCGCTAGACCTTCAAGAATATGACCACGTTCACGCGCCTTACGTAGAAGGTAAACAGTACGGCGAGTAACGACTTCACGACGGTGACGAATGAAACATTCAAGCGCTGTTTTCAGATCAAGGATCTTTGGCTGACCATCAACCAAAGCAACCATATTGATACCAAACACTGACTCCATCTGCGTCTGAGCAAACAAGTTATTGATAACCACATCTGGCATTTCACCACGACGTAGTTCAATAACAATACGCATGCCGTCTTTATCAGACTCATCACGAAGCTCTGTAATACCTTCAATCTTCTTATCTTTAACTAGCTCAGCAATCTTTTCGATTAAGCGCGCTTTGTTAAGCTGATAAGGGATTTCAGTAATGATTAGAGAAGGCTTGCCGCTCTTTTCATCTTCTTCAACATGATGTTTAGCACGCACATAGATGCGGCCACGACCTGTACGGTACGCCTGTAGAATACCTGCACGACCGTTAATAATACCGCCTGTTGGGAAATCAGGACCTGGAATAAATTCCATTAGGTCATCAACAGACAGGTCTGAATTTTCGATCAGCGCAATACAACCACGAACCACTTCAGACAAGTTATGCGGTGGAATATTCGTTGCCATACCAACCGCAATACCAGAGGAACCATTTACTAGCAGGTTAGGTACTCGGGTTGGTAAAACTTCTGGAATCTTTTCCGTACCGTCATAGTTATCAACAAAATCGACGGTCTCTTTCTCTAGATCTGCCAACAGCTCATGGGAGATCTTATCCATGCGGATTTCGGTATAACGCATCGCAGCGGCGGAATCGCCGTCGATCGAACCAAAGTTACCCTGGCCATCTACCAGCGTATAACGCATGGAGAAATCCTGAGCCATTCGAACAATAGTGTCGTATACCGCACTATCACCGTGCGGGTGGTATTTACCGATTACATCACCTACCACACGGGCAGATTTTTTATATGCTTTATTCCAGTCATTGCCCAATTCATTCATCGCAAACAACACGCGACGGTGAACCGGTTTAAGGCCATCGCGCGCATCTGGCAACGCACGGCCGACGATTACGCTCATTGCGTAATCAAGGTAAGACTGCTTCAGTTCATCTTCGATGTTAACTGGCAGGATTTCTCTGGCTAAATCACCCATTCCCTATCCTTGAATCACTCTCACAACGGAAGGTTTCCGCGGATATTTTTAACCGCGGGAGTATATCACATTTCCTACAATGGAATCCTGAAAAAATAAGAGGTTATACAATTAAAGTTAGAGATGCGCGATCAACTGTTTTTCAACACCTCAGCAATGGTAGAATGCCAGCAAATACTTTGAAGCAAAAACATCATGACTCAGCCAGAAAACAGCACTCAAGCAAACGTTGATCCAGCAGAAATCGCAAAGTTTGAAGAACTTGCCAGCAAATGGTGGGACAAAAACAGCGAATTCAAACCACTCCACGACATCAACCCGTTACGCGTTGGTTATATAGATCGCATTGCGCATCTGGCCGAGAAAAAAGTATTAGATGTCGGTTGTGGTGGCGGCATCTTGTCCGAATCCATGGCTCAACGCGGTGCAACCGTAACAGGCATTGATATGGGCGCAGCTCCACTAAAAGTTGCCAAATTACATGGCTTAGAAAGCGGCGTTAATGTCAGCTACAAACAGATCCCCGTTGAAGAGCTAGCAGCTGAGCAACCGGAATCTTATGATGTTGTTACCTGCATGGAGATGCTGGAACATGTTCCCGATCCATCTTCAATCGTTCAAGCCTGTGCCAAACTTTGCAAACCGGGCGGCAAAGTCTTTTTCTCGACACTCAATCGCAATCCAAAAAGCTACCTTTTCGCGATCCTTGGCGCAGAGAAAGTACTGAAATTAGTTCCTGAAGGCACTCATGATTTCAAAAAGTTTATTCGCCCTTCTGAACTTGGCAACTGGATCCGTCAAAGCGGCTTAAAGAATATCGACATGTGCGGTATGACATATAACCCACTGACGAAAACGTACAGCCTTCATCCATCAGATGTCGATGTGAATTACATTATCGCTACCACCAAACCAGAGTAATCATGTCCGATAAACCAGCTTCAGTTTTATTCGATTTAGATGGCACGCTAATAGACACCGCACCGGACTTTCACTGGGTTGTTAACACCCTATTAAAAGAAGAAGGTCGTGATAAAATAAGCTACGAATATCTTCGCGGTTGCGTCTCTCATGGGGCCAGAGCTATGGTTGGGGCTGCTTTTAATCTAAAAGAAGGTGAAGCCGACTTTGACCGACTACACCAGCGAATGCTTAGCATTTATCTTGAACATCTTGATGTAGATAGCCAACTCTTTTTTGGTATGGCCGAATTTCTAAATTGGCTTGAAGAGCACGACATACCTTGGGGTGTTGTCACCAACAAACCAGAGCTCTACACCACACCAGTAATGCAAGGGCTACAACTGAGCGATTCAGCCAAAAGCGTCATTTGCCCAGACCACGTTAAAGACAAGAAGCCAAACCCAGAAGCACTTTTCTTAGCCTGCAAAGAGATCGATTGCGATCCTGAAAGCAGCATCTATGTTGGCGACCATATTAGGGATATCGAAGCAGGCAATCGCGCCGGCATGCTAACCATCGCAGCCGAGTACGGTTACATAGATGAAGGCGACGACCCTAAAAATTGGCAAGCCGATCACCAGATATCCAGTGCAACAGAGCTCAAGCCACTGCTACAATCTCTATACACCGCTTTACGTTAATGATTAGGAACAGATCACTATGTTTGAATACCAAGCCCCTGCAGACTTATTAAAGGATAAAGTTATTCTGGTGACTGGCGCTGGCTCAGGCATAGGCCGTACGGCAGCAATGACCTTTGCCGCTCACGGCGCAACCGTCATTCTTCTTGGCCGCACACTAGAAAAACTTGAAAATGTTTATGACGAGATTGAAGCCGCAGGTTATCCACAACCCGCGCTTGTTCCACTCAATCTAGAAAGCGCACAAGAACATGATTACATTGAGCTAACCAACACACTCGATCAAGAATTTGGCCGAATCGATGGCATTCTTCACAATGCCAGCATCTTAGGCGTGCGAACACCGATTGAAAGCTACGATCCTGTAATTTGGCAGCAAGTGATGCAAGTAAATTTAAATGCACCATTTATGCTAACCCAAACCCTTATGCCACTTTTACAACAGTCAGATGATGCATCGGTTGTTTTCACATCATCAAGCGTAGGACGTCAAAGCAAAGCATACTGGGGTGCTTATGCTGCATCTAAATTTGCGACTGAAGGCCTGATGCAGACACTAGCAGATGAGACCAGCGGCATTTGCAATATTCGCGCTAACTGCATCAATCCAGGTGCAACTAGAACACAAATGCGCTCCGATGCTTACCCAGCTGAGAATCCTCAATCAGTGACTGCACCAGAAGACATTATGCCGGTCTACCTATATCTAATGGGCAAAGACAGCGCAACCGTCAATGGTCAATCGCTAGACGCTCAATAATTGAATAGAAATAAAAGACAATAAAAAAGCAGCTCTAAGCTGCTTTTTTATTGTCTAAATTTACTTCGTAACTAGCTACCTTCTTGACGACGTGCCTTCTGCTTCTTGTAACGACGTTCGTATTTTTGCTTTTCATCAGCCGTCATTCTTGCGCCACGCTTAGGCTTAAGCTCAAGCATTTTAGAAAGAGAATTAACCTCTTTACCAGTCATCTCTTTCCATGTGCCCGACTTAACATCACTAGGCAAGAAAATAGGTCCAAAGCGAACACGTTTTAGTCGGTTAACCTGAATCTCTTGCGATTCCCACAAGCGACGAACCTCTCGATTACGCCCTTCCATCACTACACAGTGGAACCACTTATTGGCCCCTTCACCATCAAAGAACTGCACATCGGTAAAACGGGCCATGCCATCTTCTAACAAAACACCCTCTTTTAGACGGGACAAAATGCCGTCATCAACATTACCCAAGACACGAACAGCATATTCACGATCAATTTGAGCAGACGGATGCATCAATGCATTTGCTAGCTCACCATCGGTAGTGAACAACAACAAACCGGATGTATTAATATCGAGTCGACCTATAGCAATCCAACGCCCCTCTTTTAAAGGCGGCAAATGCCTAAACACTGTAGGCCTACCTTCTGGGTCATGGCGCGTACAGATTTCACCCACTGGCTTATTATAAATAAGCACTCTACGCTCAGCCTGTTTATCAAATATCAACTGTACAGGCTGGCCATCAACTTCAGCCGTATCACCTTCAGAGATTCGATCTCCTAAGGTAGCAATTGAGCCATTTACTGCAACTCGACCTTCTTTAATCCAACGCTCCATCTCACGACGTGAGCCTATTCCGGAGCGCGCCAATACTTTATGTAACTTTTCGTCAGTCATACGACGCACCTACAAATATGCTAATTAAGATAATAGGCATTAACTAATTTAATACCTTTTAAATAAAAAAGCCCTTTCATAAAAGAAAGGGCTTCTATTAAACCGCAATCTTATTTTAAATGAGACAGTCTTCTTTAGTAAATCCTTTATCGAAATAAGCCTGAAAAGCCAACGGGGTACGGCCACGACCAGACCACTCGTGAACTTCACCGTTATCATCTTCAATACGGTATTTAGGCTGCACCTTTTTCTTAGGCGTGCTTGCAGCTTCACCAATCAATCCCATTAGATCATTTAGATCTACACCTGCGTCCTGCATACTTTGGCGAATAGCTTCAATTTTTGCTGCTTTTTCCTGCTCAGCTGCCTCTAACGCCTCTTCTTCAACGCGCTTATCTTCAGCAATAACAGTTAAATCAGAAATCACTTTTTCTAGTTCAGAAACAGATAATTCCTGACATTGTTTACGCAAAGAATTTTTACGCAATAGAACTTTAAGAAAATCAGACATTTCGAAACCACCAAAATAAAAGTCATAAAGCAATTATCTTTATAGCCGATAAATAATCAAGGATAAATATTTTTACAAAAATAAAAATAGATTAACTAAAATCACTTATATCTCCCGCACCCTGCCTAATAATTTCTGGCGCATCTTCGACCAAGTTAATTACACTCGTAGCCTCCATACCACAGTAGCCTCCATCAATTACGAGATCCACTTGATGCTGCAATAATTCACGCATTTCATAGGGATCCATCAGCGGCATATCTTCACCCGGCAGTATTAATGAAGTACTCATAATAGGTTCGCCCAAAGCCTCTGTTAGCGCTAAGGCAATTGCATTATCTGGAACCCTTATCCCAATCGTTCTTCGTTTCGGGTGCAATAAACGCCTAGGTACTTCTGATGTCGCTTTTAAAATAAAGGTAAAAGCCCCCGGAGTATGAGACTTCAATAATCGATAACAAGAATTATCCACCTTGGCATAGGTACTTATTTCACTCAAATCTCGGCACACCAAAGTAAAATTATGCTTATCACTCAATTGCCGAATACGCTTTATACGCTCCAAAGCAGTCTTATCACCAAGGTGACAACCCAATGCATAGGCGCAGTCCGTAGGATAGATAACCACACCACCCTTATTAATTATTTCAACCGCTTGAGAAATCAAACGTGCTTGCGGGTTTTCTGGATGTATTTGAAAAAATTGGCTCACTATCACACGCCTTATATAAAATTATTCTTATACAGAATATTATTTAACAAATAACTAAATGCGACAATTTTTTTAGTTCAATAATCTTTCAAGAACATGCCGCCCCTCTACCCTAATCGGAGGATACTTACCTAAATCTGTCCACCCTTGGGAGGGTGCGTGAAAATCGCTACCTGCAGAAAGTAACAAATCATTTTCTTTTGCAATTCTAAGTAAATGATAATGATGATCAGGAGTTATCCCCGGATAAGAAACTTCTAATGCCTCTCCACCACACTTTACAAAATCAGCAATAACTAAACGTAGCTTAGTAAATGTCATCTTATACTTTGTTGGATGCGCTAAAATAGCAATACCACCAGCAGCTTTGATCACACTTACAGTCTCAGAAAGTTCGGGCCACGCCATTTTGACATCACCTTTCTTGCCAATGCCTAAATATTTTTTAAAAGCTTGCTGCTCATTTGCAACCGCACCTTGCTCTCGCAAAGCACGCGCAAAATGGGGACGACCAATACTCCCCTCCCCAGCCAACTGTTTAGCTTGATCAAAAACATCAGGCAACCCCATAGAAACTAGCTGCTGACTCATTTTTTTAGATCGCTCTATTCGAAGATTAGCCAAATTTGAAAGATACAAGTTTAAACAGTCTGATTCTAAATCAACTCCTAACCCTACAATATGAATAACTCGCCCATTCCAAAGGCAGGTTAGCTCCGTACCTGAAATAATCTTAATTTCTGAAGAGTTTTCTGCCTGCAAAGCTTTAACTCCAGCCACCGTGTCATGGTCTGTCAAAGCAAGGACATCAATATTATTATTTTTTGCTAACCCCAGTAACTCTATAGGGGACAAGGCACCATCTGAAGCAGTAGAATGACAATGCAAATCGTAGTGTGGTAATTCCATATTTTTCACTCTATCTATAAAGAGCTATAACGTTCTTTGTATTTTACCTTAAACGGACTGATTTAAACGACCATGAAGCTTTTACTCGATTTTTTACCCATCATTATCTTTTTCATCGTCTACAAGGCAACAAACGACATCATTCTAGCCACCGCAATTCTAATACCGGCTACGCTGCTGCAAATGCTGTACACATGGATCAAAACACACACAATCGAAAAGATGCAGCTCGTTACTCTGGTTTTAGTTGTTCTATTAGGTGGAGCAACCGTTGCCTTCCAAGATAAAACGTTCATCCAATGGAAGCCTACCGTTGTTAACTGGTTATTCGGACTGGCCTTTTTAGGCAGCCAATTTATCGGTCAAAAAACGATTGTTGAACGACTTATGGGGAGTAATATTTCCCTCCCCGCTTTCGCCTGGAAAAACCTTAATATAGCTTGGGTTATATTTTTCCTTCTAATGGGCATTATCAATCTATTTGTTGCCTACAGTTTTAGCGAAGAAATTTGGGTTAACTTTAAATTATTCGGCATGCTTGGTCTCACCCTTGTCTTTATTATTGCACAAGGCTTCTACCTATCACGCCATATTGAAAATACAGAAAATAACGATCAGTAGCAGGAGACCTTATGTTTTACGCTATTATTTCCGAAGATATTGAAAACAGCCTAGAAAAGAGACTGGCTGCCCGCCCAGACCACCTAGCGAGACTGAATCAACTTAACGACGAAGGCCGTTTACTTATTGCAGGCCCTCACCCTGCCATTGATAGTGAAGACCCAGGCGAAGCTGGCTTTAGCGGTAGCTTGGTTGTTGCTGAATTCAACTCACTAGAAGAAGCGCAAGCCTGGGCTGACAAAGATCCTTATATAGAAGCAGGGGTATATGCCAAAGTGGTAGTAAAACCCTATAAAAAAGTATTGCCATAACAACAGAATCAAGAAAAAATCTAAAACTAAAGTACACAAATTGCATTCAGAAATAGAAATCTATCTATATCAGCCAGTCAAGAATAGCGGCTTTTATCCGACAATAGTCAAAAGATGGTACAAAATATTGGAATGTTTATACTATGTTCAGCTTAGAAAAGTTGTAATAAGCAGATTATTTCATACAATTCTAAGAACAGAACCCCAATCGTATTTAAGGACAGCAAAATGAAAAAATTCGCAATTGCTTCAGGCCTAGTAATGGCTATGGGTTTGGCTACTGGCGCACAGGCGCACCCAGACAACGCTGGTTACTGGGACGAAACTCCAAACGCAACTGTTTGGAAAACTGGTTCGGGCGGCTGCTGGCGTCACGGCTTCTGGGAAGAAGCTAATGCTATCGAAGGTTGTGAAGGCTACCAAGCTCCAGCTGCTCCTGCTCCAGAGCCTGCTCCAGCACCAGCTCCAATGGCGACTGTTGAGAAGCACATCGTATACTTTGACTTCGACAGCGCTAATGCTGGCGATGTAAGCGACATTTCTGACTATGTTAACTCTCTGAAATCAGTTACTAGCGTAAACCTAGTCGGTCACGCTGACCGTATCGGTGCAAGTGCATACAACGACGCTCTATCTATGAAGCGTGTAAATGCTGTTTCTGAAGCACTACAAGCTGGCGGTGTTAGCAGCTCTGTAATTAGCACGGGTTACATGGGCGAAAACGCTCCTGCTAAATCCTGCGATGGCCATCGCGGCACTAACTTGATCGATTGCCTACGCGCTAACCGCCGCGTAGAAGTAGAGATCTCTGGTACTAAGTAATTTCTTACGACCTTTATAAAAAAGGCGCTCATTGAGCGCCTTTTTTTTCATCGTTTTGCCTTTCCCTTAAATTACGAGCAATAAAAAAGGCAGCCTTGGCTGCCTTTTTATACAATATAGGAATTAACCTACCCAAACCCGCGCATTGCGGAACATGCGCATCCACGCACCATCCTCAGACCATTCATCTGGCGCCCAACTGTTAGTTACAGTACGGAAGACACGCTCCGGATGCGGCATCATAATAGTCACACGACCGTCAGTAGTTGTAACACCTGTAATACCTTCTGGTGAACCATTCGGGTTCGCAGGGTAAATCTCTGTAGGCTGACCGTAGTTATCCACATAACGTAGAGCCACTGTATCAGATGACTTAAGTCCCGCTAGGTGCGTTTCATCTTTGAATTCTGCTCGACCTTCGCCATGCGCCACAGCGATTGGCATACGAGAACCCGCCATACCCTGCAAGAACACAGATTTAGAATCTTGAACTTCTACCATAGCAACACGCGCTTCAAACTGCTCTGAAACGTTACGTACGAAGTGAGGCCATAAGTCAGAACCAGGAATCAATTCATGCAAGTTAGACAGCATCTGACAACCGTTACAGATACCTAATGCAAACGTGTCTTCACGGTTAAAGAACTGCTGGAATTGATCACGTGCACGTACGTTAAATAGGATCGATTTAGCCCAACCTTCACCTGCACCCAACACGTCACCATACGAGAAGCCACCACAGGCAACCAGACCTTTAAACTGATCAAGCTCAACGCGACCAGAAAGGATATCACTCATATGGACATCAACAGCTGCAAAACCAGCACGGTCAAACGCCGCGCCCATTTCAATCTGACCGTTTACACCCTGCTCACGAACGATAGCCATCTGCGGGCGTGCACCCGTCTGAATAAATGGTGCAGCAACGTCTTCATTCTGATCAAACGTAAGTTCAGCATTCAGACCTGGATCTTGTTTATCAAGAATACGATCAAATTCTTGTTGCGCACACTCAGAGTTATCACGCAGAGATTGAATCTGGTAAGACGTTTCTGCCCACCAGCGCTGAAGCTGCGCACGGGACTCAGAATAGATCTCTTCCTCATCGAAGTGGAAGCGAATCTCATCATCCAAATTAGTAGAACCTACAACCTGAGCAATATCACCAAGACCGGCTGCATTCAGCTCAGTAAGAACCACTTCTAAGCTATCACGCTTAACCTGAATAACGGCACCTAGCTCTTCAGCAAACAATGCTGCAGCCAACTCACTCTCTTCACCAGCGAGCATATCTAGATTTAGATCTACGCCAGTTTTACCAGCAAATGCCATCTCAGCGATCGTCGCAAATAGACCGCCATCAGCACGGTCATGGTATGCAAGGATTTGACCTTGCTCGTTCAGTTCTTGAATCGCTGCAAAGAACGCTACAAGTTGCTCTGGCTGATCAACATCAGGAACATCTTGACCGACTTCGTTATAAACCTGAGCTAATGCAGAAAGACCAATACGGTTTTTACCATTACCTAGATCCAAAAGAATCAGGTCAGTTTCACCTTGATCAGTGCGTAACTGAGGCGTCAATGTTTTACGCGCATCTGCTACAGGGGCAAAGCCTGTAATAATCAAAGACATCGGCGCAGTTACAGATTTTTGTTCGCCTTCATCTTCCCACACGGTACGCATAGACATGGAGTCTTTGCCTACAGGAATAGTGATACCCAACTGCGGACACAACTCCATACCCACAGCTTTTACAGTGTCATATAATTTTTCATCTTCACCTGGGTGGCCAGCAGCACACATCCAGTTTGCAGACAGTTTAATGTCTTTAATGTCACCAATACGAGCAGACGCGATGTTAGTAACAGTCTCACCAATCGCCATACGACCAGACGCAGGAGAGTCAACCAATGCAAGCGGGGTACGCTCACCCATTGCCATCGCTTCACCTGTATATGTATCGTAAGCAGCAGTCGTTACCGCACAGTTAGCCACAGGAACCTGCCATGGACCAACCATTTGATCACGCGCTACTTGACCAGTAATCGAACGGTCACCGATAGTGATCAAAAAAGACTTAGAAGCTACCGCAGGCAGCTTCATTACACGCTCAGCCGCATCTTTAAGATCGATCGAACTCGTATCGAAAGAAGGTACTTCGTATGCTTTACGTTCTACAAAACGGTGCATTTTTGGCGGCTTGCCAAACAACACGCTCATAGGTAGATCAACTGGCTTATTCTCGAAGTGAGTGTCACCTAATGTTAGGTGCATCTCTTCAATCGCTTCACCTACAACAGCGTATGGGCAGCGCTCACGTTCACAGATCGCTTCAAAGCGAGCCATATCAGCTGGAGCCACCGCCATAACATAACGCTCTTGCGCTTCGTTACACCAGATAGCCAACGGCGACATACCTGGTTCATCGTTGTTTACATTACGTAGTTCAAAGTTAGCACCGCGATTGCCATCACCTACCAATTCAGGGAAAGCATTGGAAAGACCGCCTGCACCTACGTCGTGGATAAATGCGATAGGGTTTTCATCACCCAACTGCCAGCACTGGTCGATAACTTCTTGGCAACGACGCTCTAGCTCAGGGTTATCACGCTGCACAGATGCGAAATCTAGATCTGCAGTAGAAGAACCCGAAGTCATAGAAGATGCAGCACCACCGCCTAGACCAATCTGCATCGCAGGACCACCAAGGCAAATCAGCTTAGCGCCTACTGGGATTTCGCCCTTTTCAACGTGCTCATCACGAATATTACCTAAACCACCCGCAATCATTATTGGCTTGTGGTAACCGCGAACTTCTTCACCCGCAGCACCGTTTACTTTCTGTTCGAAAGTACGGAAGTAACCCGTTAGCGCAGGACGACCAAATTCGTTGTTAAATGCAGCACCGCCAATTGGGCCTTCGATCATGATATCCAGAGGAGTGACAATACGCTCTGGCTTACCGTATTTAGATTCCCATGGCTGTTCGAAGCCAGGAATATTTAGATCAGACACTGTGAAACCAGTAAGGCCAGCTTTCGGCTTAGAACCTTTACCAGTCGCACCTTCATCACGAATTTCACCACCTGAACCCGTCGCTGCACCCGAGTGAGGCGCAATTGCAGTTGGGTGGTTATGAGTTTCAACTTTCATCAGAATCTGAATATCTTCCTGATTGTAGCTGTACTCTTTACTATCCGGTTTTGGGAAGAATCGACCCGCTTTAGAACCAACCATTACCGCAGCGTTATCTTTATACGCCGACAGTACGTTCTCGCCACCCATTTCATTGGTGTTACGAATCATGGCAAACAGCGATTTCTCCTGCGCTTCGCCATCGATATCCCATGAAGCGTTAAAGATCTTGTGACGGCAGTGTTCAGAGTTCGCCTGAGCAAACATCATCAATTCAACATCTGTCGGATTCCGATCTAGCTCAATAAAGCTTTCAACTAGGTAATCAATCTCATCTTCAGCCAACGCTAGGCCAAGATCTGTATTCGCTGCAACCAACGCTTCACGACCGCCACCCAAAATATCTACAGTCGTCAGTGGCTTCGGCTCTTCTTCTAAGAAAAGCGCAGACGCGTCATCTATACTTGGCAATACAGCTTCAACCATGCGATCGAACAATGCAGCCTGCACAGCTTCTACTTCAGCATCAGTAAGATCTTTCGATGCTTGAACGTAGTACGCGATACCACGCTCCAGACGCTTGATCGCTGATAAGCCACAGTTGTGAGCGATATCAGTTGCCTTCGACGACCAAGGCGATATAGTGCCCGGGCGAGGAACAACTAAAAACAGCTGACCCGCTGGCTCCTGAGCCTCAGCTTTTGGTCCGTAACGTAAAATACGTTCCAATACTTTTTGCTCATCGTCCGATAAAGCTTGTGACAAATCGGAAAAATGCATAAATTCAGCATATAGACCTGTTACAGCAGGAACTGAAGACTGAATAACGGTAAGTAACTTTTCATGACGAAAAGCAGAAAGAGCAGGTGCTCCGCGCAGTGCCAGCATCTCTAATAGAGCCTCTTGATAGCTGCAAATATAAAGCAGTAGTTACAGGAGAAATATAAGTAGTGAATTTTACCGAAACAGCCAGTTGGATACCAGAAAAGCAGTACGATGTTTGATATTAGTCGCAAAAAAGATGCAGCATATGCTCTGGTTATTTTTCTTTTGCTCTGTATTCCGGGCTTATTGAGCTGGAATAGCAAAACCCAGCTAGGCGCGATCATAGAATCTGGCGCGATAAAACTCGTTACACGTAACTCACCGAACACTTATTTTATTGAAAAAGGTAAGCCAGCAGGTTTTGAATACGATTTAGCCAAAGCTTATGCCGACCATCTTGGAGTAGAACTCGAATTGGTTCTTCCTGATGATTTCAGCTCTATTTTCACGACGATGAGCGCACGCGATGGTCATATTGCGGGCTCTATGCTTACGATCACCGATGAACGACGAGAAAAGTTTGAGTTTACCCAACCCTATCTCAAAACCACGACAACACTGATATACCGCCAAACCAAAGGCAAGAAAGCACCCAAAGACATTTCCGACCTTCTTAAACCCGGTAAAAAATTAGTCGTATTAGCCAACAGCAGCCATGCAGAACTTTTACAAAGCCTAAAAGCTCCATATCCAGAACTAACTTGGGACGAAACCAGTACCTATTCATCTACAGAGCTGATGGAACAAGTTCAAAATAAAGAGATCGACTACACCGTCGTTGATGCTGTTACTTTCGATAGCCAAAAAACTTTTTTTCCTGGCCTTAAAAAAGGCTTTGATTTGGACGAGCCGCAACCTCTAGCCTGGATGCTTTCACCTCATCACGACCAAACCTTACGCGATTCGATTAATCGCTTCCTAGCCCTTGAAAGTACACAGAAACTGATCGAATCACTAAAAGAAAAATATTTTAATCGCAGCAATCCACTTAATTTCTACGACACCACGACATTCAAGAAAGACATGCTCACACGCTTTCCTAAGATCGAACAGTATTTCCTTATGGCCGAACAGGAAACAGGCATAGACTGGCAGTTATTAGCATCCATTGCCTACCAAGAATCTCACTGGGATCCAAAAGCAGTCTCCCCTACAGGCGTCAAAGGGATCATGATGCTAACCAATGCTGCAGCTAAAGAGGTTAATGTCACCGACCGGACAGACCCCATGCAAAGCATTATCGGCGGTGCTCATTACCTTGTAATCGTAAAGAAGAAAATTCCAGATCGTATTCCTGATCCCGACCACTTATGGTTCGCACTCGCAGGTTACAACGTAGGATACGGTCATTTAGAGGATGCGCGTGTATTGACCTCAAGAGCCGGTCTAAACCCAGATAAGTGGGATGATGTAAAAAGACACCTTCCGCTACTTACTCAAGAAAGACATTACAGCACTGTCCGTTACGGCTATGCACGCGGTTACGAACCTGTGCACTATGTCAGTAATATTCGAAAATACATGAAGCTACTTAGCTGGGAGATGCAGGTTCTCCAAACCAAGCGCCAAGATGAAGAAGCGGACCTAAACCCGGACCATGAAAGCTGGAATAAAGGACAAGTAGTCGAGGATCTTCTACCCGCCCTGTAGTTAACTCTAAATAGCTAACTCTGTTTCTTAGCTAATTTTTCGGCCTTGATTTCGGCACGACGACGCTTGAAGAACGCACTAATTTTTTCGCTGCAACGCTCAGCTAACACACCAGCCTCAACCTCTACGCGATAATTCATCCAAGCCTGATCAAGCAGTTGACCATTACTCTGAACAGCTCCAGCTTTAGCTTCAACCGCCCCAAAAACAACACGACGAATACGAGAATGAACAATCGCCCCAGTGCACATAGTACAAGGCTCAATCGTTACATAGAGATCCGCACCGACCAGCCTGTAGTTACCGACATTAGCCGCCGCATCCCTCAGCGCTAGTATCTCAGCATGTGCAGTTGGATCATGACCACTGATCGGCTGATTCCAGCCCCTACCAATTATCTCACCATCCAAAACAACGATAGCACCAACTGGCACTTCGTTAATTTCTTCGGCTCGATCCGCCAGCAGTAAAGCCTCTTCCATCCAGAGCTCATCTGTCTCTCGCTGATCCATTCACCTTTCTCCAAACACTAAAAAGCCTGCACAAAAGCAGGCTTTTTATCATAACAATTCAGCTTAAAGAATACTTATTCCCACTCAATTGTTGCAGGCGGCTTAGAGCTCACATCGTAAGTAACACGAGATACTTTAGGGATCTCATTGATAATACGGCTAGATACAGTTTCTAGCAGCTCATATGGTAGGTGAGCCCAACGCGCTGTCATAAAGTCGATTGTCTCTACCGCACGAATAGCAATAACGTATTCGTAACGACGACCATCACCTACAACACCTACAGATTTAACCGGTAGGAATACCGCAAATGCCTGACTTGTCTTGTGGTACCAATCAGCTTTATGCAGCTCTTCAATGAAGATCGCATCCGCTTCACGCAAGATATCAGCATATTCTTTCTTAACTTCACCCAGAATACGCACGCCTAAACCAGGGCCTGGGAACGGGTGACGGTAAACCATATCGTATGGAAGACCCAGCTCAAGACCCAGCTTACGCACTTCGTCCTTAAACAGCTCACGTAGCGGCTCAACTAGCTCAAACTGCATATCTTCAGGCAGACCACCCACATTGTGGTGAGACTTAATCACATGCGCCTTACCCGTCTTCGCAGCAGCAGACTCAATTACGTCTGGGTAGATCGTACCCTGCGCTAGGAAGTTAACATCAGTTAGCTTAGTCGCTTCGTCATCGAATACTTCAATGAAAGTATTACCGATAATCTTACGCTTCTTCTCTGGGTCGTTTTCACCTTCCAAACGACCTAGGAATAGATCTTCAGCATCAGCACGGATAACGCGAACACCCATGTTCTTAGCGAACATGTCCATTACCTGATCGCCTTCCTGCTTACGCAGAAGACCGTTATCAACAAACACACAAGTCAGCTGATCGCCGATGGCCTTATGAAGCAATGCTGCCACAACCGAAGAATCAACGCCGCCAGATAGACCTAGAAGAACTTTCTGATCACCTACCTGCTCGCGTACTTTTTCGATCTGGTCTGCAATGATGTTTGCAGAGTTCCATAACGCTTCAGTACCACAAATCTCAACAACAAAACGCTCAAGGATACGACCACCCTGTTTCGTGTGTGTCACCTCAGGGTGGAACTGAACACCAAAGAACTGCTTCTCAGGATTGCACATTGCTGCAATCGGAGCAGATTCAGTCGATGCAATTACTGCAAAGCCTTCTGGCAGCGTAGTAACTTTATCGCCATGGCTCATCCATACATCTAGAGAGAGAGCACCATTGTTTGCAACGTGATCTTCAATACCTTCAAGTAGACGGCTTGGGCTGCTTTCTAAACGAACCTGGGCATAACCAAATTCACGCTTATCGGATGTAGAAACTTCACCGCCCATCTGAGCAGCCATAGTCTGCATGCCGTAGCAGATACCCAACACTGGCACATCCAGGTTAAATACAACCTCAGGTGCACGAGGTGAATCACCTTCAGTAACAGACTCTGGACCACCAGCAAGGATGATACCTTTAGGTGCAAACTCACGGATATCGTCTTCAGACATATCCCAAGCGTGAATTTCACAGTAAACACCGATTTCACGTACACGACGTGCAATCAACTGCGTGTACTGAGAACCAAAATCTAAAATCAGAATTCGTTGAGCGTGAATATCTTTGGTCATAACCTTCAATCTCTTCACTTTGCGACATTAGCGTCGCCGCAAAAAAAAAAGGGGGCGGATTCTATCCACCCCTCTTTTCAGAGTTTATTTACTTAGCTTACGCGGTAGTTTGGCGCTTCTTTAGTGATGCTCACATCGTGAACATGACTTTCGCTCATACCTGCGTTGGTGATACGTACAAACTGCGGAACTGTACGCATAGTTTTAATATCGCCACTACCGGTGTAGCCCATCGCAGCACGCAAGCCACCTACTAACTGGTGAACTACGCCGCCCATTGGACCTTTACAAGGTACACGACCTTCAATACCTTCTGGCACCAACTTCTCAACGCCTTTAGACGCATCTTGGAAGTAACGGTCAGAAGAACCTGAAGATTGACCCATTGCACCTAGAGAACCCATGCCACGGTAAGACTTGAATGCTCGACCTTGGAATAGTTCAACTTCACCTGGCGCTTCATCAGTACCCGCTAGCATAGAACCAACCATGATCGCAGATGCACCCGCAACAATCGCTTTAGCTAGATCACCAGAGAAACGCACACCACCGTCAGCGATAACTGGAACACCACGTTCAGCCATAGCAGTAGCAACATTAGCTACAGCACTGATCTGAGGCACACCAACACCTGCAACGATACGTGTAGTACAGATAGAACCAGGGCCGATACCAACTTTAACACCATCAGCACCTGCATCGGCTAGCGCAATTGCTGCTTCAGCAGTAGCAATGTTACCGCCAATCACTTGTACCTGTGGGTAAGTCTCTTTAACCCAAGCAACGCGATCGATAACTCCTTTAGAGTGACCGTGCGCGGTATCAACAATAACTACATCAACACCAGCTTTAACAAGTGCAGTTACACGATCTGGTGTTTCAGGACCAGTACCAACTGCAGCACCAACGATCAAACGACCTTTAGCATCTTTAGCAGCATTAGGATGAGACTGAGCCTTATTCATATCCTTAACTGTCATCATACCTTGTAATTTGAAGGCATCATCAACAACTAGGATTTTTTCAATACGGTGCTTACGAAGCAGATTGCGAACTTCATCAGGGTCTACACCCTCTTTTACTGTTACCAAACGCTCTTTTGGCGTCATGATAGAAGCAACAGTCGCATCTAGCTTACGTTCAAAACGGAAATCACGGTCAGTCACAATACCAACCAGATCGTCGCCATCAACAACAGGGAAGCCGGAGAAACCAACTTCAGCAGACAGCTGACGTAGTTCACCTACAGTCATAGTAGAGCTGCAAGTTACAGGGTCACTTACAACACCTGCTTCATATTTTTTAACGCGACGAACTTCAGCAGCTTGCTGCTCAATTGTCAGGTTCTTATGGATGATCCCGATACCGCCTTCCTGCGCCATAGCTATAGCCAAACCGGATTCAGTCACGGTATCCATAGCAGCAGAGACCAAAGGAATATTCAGTTGAATACCTTTAGTCAGTTGAGTTTTCAGTGAAACGTCCTTTGGCAGTACTTCAGAGTAGCCCGGAACCAGCAACACATCGTCAAAAGTGAGTGCTTCCTCAGCAATTCGCAACATTCTTTGCCAGCCTGTGTAGTAAGTAAAATTTAAACGGGAAATTATACAGAAATTAGCCTTTTGTCTCAATCTAAAACTTGTAAATTACAAGGTAATTACGGGCTAGTTTTCATTTTTTTTGCTTTCGGATGCAGGAACGCGAATAGATCGTTTAATATGAGGGCCATGCAGAACTCAAATAGCTTTAAATCTGGCACTCAATCCCATGCGATCAGTGTCTCGGAACTAAATAGGCAAGCACGCACTTTGCTTGAACGATCATTTCTTACTATTCAAGTGGAAGGCGAGATCTCTAACTTTGTTCGCCCTAGTTCTGGCCACTGGTATTTCACTCTTAAAGATGACAAAGCCCAAGTGCGCTGCGCCATGTTTAAGAACCGCAACCAAGTGTTAAGCAAGCAACCCAAACAAGGGGACAAAGTTATTGTCCGCGCTAAAGTTAGCTTGTATGAAGGGCGTGGCGACTATCAATTAATCTGCGACTTCCTAGAACCCGCTGGCAGCGGTCAACTTCAAGTTGCTTTTGAAGAGCTAAAGAACAAACTCTTGAAAGAGGGTTTGTTTGACAGCAAACAAAAACAAGCGCTTCCGGAACACCCCAAACACATTGGCATCGTCACCTCACCTACAGGTGCGGCAGTACACGATATTTTAACGGTGCTAAAAAGGCGCTTCCCTGGCTTGCCCGTCACTATTTATCCGACAGCCGTGCAAGGCGAAGATGCCCCGCAACAAATCTGCAAAGCGATAATTCTGGCTGAAGCGCATCAAGTTTGTGACGTTCTCGTCGTGGGACGCGGCGGAGGCTCACTTGAAGATCTGCAAGCTTTCAACAACGAACAAGTTGCACGCACTTTATTTGACTGTGAAATACCCACTATCAGTGCTGTAGGACATGAAGTTGATGTGGTCATTACGGACTTTATAGCCGATATCCGCGCAGCAACCCCCTCCGCTGCTGCAGAATTAGTCAGCCCAGACCAACAAGAGCTACAACTACGCTTAAATCAGCTCAGCCTTCGACTTAAGCGCCAACAAAAGCAACAGCTTTTTACCGCCAAGCAGCAACTTTCAAATCTACAAAGTCGATTGCGCCATCCTGGCCAGATTTTAAAAGAGCAAACTCAACGCTTAGATCATGTAGAGCTAAAACTGAACAATCAAATCAGACGCATCCTCGCGCAAAAGCAGATCAAATATCAGCAATTGGAAGGTCGCTTAAAGGCTCAATCACCTGAACAGCTGTTGCTGCGCAGGGAAGAACAGCTCCAAGCGCTGTATCAACGCCTTAAGCAAGCATGCCAATCAAGTTTAAAAAGTCAGCAATTAAAGCTTTCTTCGCTGGCGAGCCAGTTACAAACTGTTAGCCCACTTGCTACGCTAGAGCGAGGCTACTCCATCACCAAAGATAGTGACAAAAAAGTTATTCAATCAGCCTCTGATGTTGTCAGCGGACAAAAAATAGAAGTTCAATTACACAAAGGACAACTTCACTGCAGCGTAGATGAAGTCATCACGGAACATTAATATGATCAGAAAAGCATTCACCAAATCACTTATACTCTTTACAGGCTTATGCGCTTTCAGCATCAATGCGCAAGCTCTAGAACTTCCAACTGAAAGCCGTGTACCTGGCGGCGTAGCCATTTTACCGCTTGAAGGCCTAACATCAGCTATCGCGCCATCCGCTTGGTATAAGGGAAATCGCGTTATGGTGCTACCTTCAACAGATACCGCATACGCTGACACTAGCAAATGGATTGCTGTTGCAGGCATCCCATTAAGCGCCAAACCAGACAAGAAACAGCATCTAAGAGCGGACGGAACCTCGTATTATTTCCAGGTTGAAGACAAAGCCTACAAGGCTCAATACCTAACTATAAAAAACAAACGCCACGTAGAGCCTGATCCAGAAGATGTAAAACGCTGGCGCCGCGAGAAAGCTAAAATGGTCGCAGCATACAAACACTGGAGTGAACCTGAGCAATTACCGACTCGGTTTGTTACTCCTGCTGAAGGCCCTTATAGCAGCCCATTTGGCTTAAAGCGTTTTTATAATAAGCAGCCTCGCAACCCTCACAGCGGATTAGATATTGTAGCACCTAAAGGCACGCCAATTACCGCGCCATCTGCAGGCACTGTTGTCGACACTGGACACTACTTCTTTAATGGCAAAACAGTCATTGTGGATCATGGTTACGGCATGACAACAATGTACTGCCATATGAGCAAAATTGATGTAGAAATCGGTGACGTACTTCAAACAGGTGACAAGCTTGGGGAGATAGGATCGACAGGTCGTTCCACTGGGCCACATCTTCATTGGGGTGTAAGCTTGAATAATACACGCGTCGACCCCATATTGTTTTTAAGCAAATAATTTTCTATAGCGAGCTGCGAGATTGCTCGCTTTTTTTGACTCAACGAGAATCAATAAATGTCTGATCTTCAATTTGAAACACTAGAACAGAAAGCAAGCTACGGTATCGGCCGTCAAATGGGCGACCAGCTGGCACAACAGCCATTCGAAGGCATGGACCTGAATGCCATCTCTGCAGGTATCGCGGATTCTTTCAACGGCGAAGCGATGCGCGTAGAAGTTCAAGAGATCCAAGAAGCGTTCAACGTAATCAACGAACGTCTTCGTGCAGTTCAAGAAGCACAAGCTAAAGAAGCAGCTGCTGCCGGTGAAGAATTCCTAGCTGAAAACGCTAAACGTGAAGGCGTTGTTGTTCTTGAATCAGGCCTACAGTACGAAATCATCGAAGCAGGTGAAGAAGGCGACAAACCTTCTCGCGAATCCACTGTTCGTACCCACTACCACGGCACTTTCACTGACGGTAAAGTATTCGACAGTTCTTACGATCGCGGTCAACCAGCAGAATTCCCTGTTGGCGGCGTAATCGCTGGCTGGACTGAAGCTCTTCAGCTAATGAACAAAGGCGCTAAATGGAAGCTATTTATCCCTTACAACCTAGCTTACGGTGAGCAAGGTTCTCCAGGCGGCATCCCTCCTTACTCTGCGCTTGTATTTGACGTAGAGCTACTAGATATTCTGTAATATCTAAGTAAGTTAATACCCAAGGCGGCCCTGACTTATCAGCGCCGCCTTTATTTTGAGTAATAGATAATGAAACTGAACTATCAGATTCACGGCGAAGGTGAACCTTTAATAATTTTGCACGGCCTTTTTGGCACCCTTGAAAACTGGGGCGCTCAAATCAAGGTTCTGTCAGAGCACTTCCAAGTGATCGCTGCCGACATGAGAAATCACGGCCGCTCTCCACACTCGGCGGAGATCGACTACGAACTAATGGCTAGTGACATTGCTGAGTTGATGCAGGATTTAAAGCTCAACAAAGCCCACATTATCGGTCACTCAATGGGCGGTAAAGCAGCAATGCAATTTGCTATTACTCATCCAGAACTGATAGCAAAGCTGGTTATTGTTGATATAGCCCCAGTGGAATATACACCCCATCATGACGATGTATTCAAAGGACTATTTTCTGTTGATCTAGCATCCCTTAAATCACGCAGCGATGCAGACAAACAGCTTGCAGACTACGTCGATGAATTGGGTGTTAGAGCATTCTTGCTGAAGAATCTTTACCGCACTAAAGATAAGAAATTTGCATGGCGAATGAACTTAGACGCACTGCATAGCCAATACTCAAACATTAGCGCAGCTCCTCAAGGTAACCCCTATACAAATCCAGTCCTATTTATTAAAGGCGCTAAATCGGATTATCTACTGCCTAAATATCGCGATGCGGTTTTAGGACTATTCCCTAAGGCAGATTACAAAATCATCCAAAGTGCTGGCCATTGGCCGCACGCGGAAAAACCGGCTGAATTTACACAGCTCATATTGGATTATTTACAGTAGGAAAGGATTATCAGCTTAAACTTGCTGATCGAGTAGAGAGCCTTCAGGGAAAAGCTTTTGGAAGACACCGGCATCAACTAGCTTTTTGTTGATCTGTGCCAGCTCTTTATTAATGTCTTTCATTCGTTCATTAAAGTCACTTAGAGCTTCAGCAGCACCATCAGAACGAGTCTGTTGCTGATCTCTAAATTCCTGTAAACGCTCACCTGCAGTTGGAGAATCATCCTCTTCTTCAGATTCTGAGTCTTCAGCAGCACTCGCCTCTTCAGCTTTTACATCTTCCTCTTGCTGAAGAATTTCAACTCGTGCTTCAGCAGCCATGGCACGAGCATCAGCCGCTGCTGCACGGTCAGCCGCAGATGGTTCCGCTACACCTAGCGCAGCTCGCTGGATAGTTTCTGCTTTTTCTAAAGTCGCCTCTGGATCATTCGGCACTGGGGATGTATCTATTTTTACTTCGCCGGCAACCGCATAAAGGCGACCATCCGGACCACGTTCATAGGTATAACTCGGAGCAGAGGTATATTGCCCACCGATTGTAGCGTGCGCCTGCTCATGAGCTCTAACTTCACGATCCCGTTTAGCAAGCTCTCGGGTTATTTCGAGCTCTTGCTGCTCTTGTGCTTGCTCAGACTTAGAAACACCTAATGAAGCTGGAGGAGGAGCAGAAGATGGTGATGAAGATTCCAAGCCTACCAACTCAGCATCATCAGATTCCAAACCAACAAGTTCTCCATCTTCTCGTTCGAGTTCTGTGGACCTTGTGCTGGCAAGGCGGGATAGCTCGGCCGCTTCGGCCGAAAGGGTCACGCGATCTCGGTTAACCAAGCCGCGGCTGGATTGCAGCTCTTGTTCAGGCGCCACATTTTCAACAGTCGCAAGCACCTTCCTCGCTTCACTCGAGCGAAGTTCTTGCGGTATTGCACTCGCATTCAGTGCTTGGGAATTAGCTGCATTGAATATCTGCATCAGCTATACCCTCTGTTGATTATGTGCAAAGCAGCTTCTGCTTTCACCTAGTTCACCACATCCATTTATTAGTTAATATACGCTTACACACGTACATTAATAATCGCACCAGGCTCGCCTGGTTCTTCCAATTGACTGACAACTTTTGTCGCAGCAGCTTCTACATCTGTACCTGCAGCTGATTCTAGTACCGCTTGGTTTTGATCACGGCCTGTTGCTTCTTCAGGTTGGTCTGGCTTACCCGAGCCAGTTGCATCACTGGCAGCTCGTGGCGCGTTGTCTAAACCACGATTAATACCGACCAAACCTGTCTGCAAAGCATTGGTTACATTCATAGCCACCACCTCTATATTTTTTAAACACAGCTATGGCAACAGTAATTATAGAACATCGAGATAAGATGTTCATTTTTTGATCATGTTAATTATTCAACAATAAATCGAGATCAATATATTGGGCAACATTTTTGGCCGAAGGTTCATCTAGATATGGCACTTCGCCAAGTAGAGGTGCACGCAGCATGTTTGCGATTGTTTCAACATTCTCACCATAACAATCCATTTCTGGATCAACACGGTTAGCAATCCAGCCAGCTAACTGAAGACCATCGCGGGAGATACTTTCAGCAGTCAACAAAGCATGATTAATACAACCAAGCTTCATACCCACTACCATGATCACTGGCACATTCAAAAGCTTAGGGATATTAGCCATCGTTTCACGAAAACTTAGTGGCACTCGCCAACCACCTGCGCCTTCAATAATCACAAAATCAGCAGGCTGCATTAAAGCGCCTTTACACATCGCAGCTATGCGATCAGCGCTTAATACACGGTTTTCTTTCATTGCGGCAATATGCGGTGCGATAGGAGGCTTAAATGCAAAAGGGTTTACTTGCTCATACGCCATAGCAACGGATGCCACCTCTTGTAGAGCAAGTGCATCAGAATTTCGTAAGCCGTCATCTGTTTCTTCACATCCAGCGGCAATAGGCTTCAAACCAATCGTTCTTAGATCACGCTGATTAGCGGCTTCAATCAGTCCCGTAGAAACTACGGTTTTTCCAGCATCGGTATCTGTACCTGCAACAAAGAAACTTCGCTTACCCACAACCTAACTCCTAAACTTCTTTTTCAAATACAGCGTATATAACCTGATAGGTCGCCGGCAAAGCCCCATCATTCAAACGTTGCTGTTCATAACCTTCTTTAAAACGGCGTACCCGCTCTCGCCCAGTCAGACCTTGTTGCTGACCTGCGTTCATATTGTGCGCCCCAAGCCTTTTAAGCTCATCTGTTAGCTGTTTTAACTGCGAATAACGTAGAACCTTATTCTGTTGCTCTAACGTTTGACAGCAAAGCGCTGCCGGCAGAGCAGCCTTTAACTGCTCCACTGGCATAAACTGATTCACATGGGTGAAGCTATCCGCATGGGACCAAGCTTGACGAAGCTCTTTAAGGGTATCGGGCCCCAGCGTAGCAACCACAAAGCGACCACCCGGCTTTAACACACGGCTTATCTCTGAGAACAAACCCTCGACGTCTTCACACCACTGTATCGCCAAACTTGAAAAGATCAGATCTAACTGCAGATCAGCAATCGGCAACGCCTCAGCATCAGCACAGATCCAATGAGTTTGATCTTCACAGCGCTGCGCACGGGAGAACTGCAACATCCCCAATGCTAAATCTAGATTAAGTAAAGTTGAATCAGGGTAGGCATGCTTCAGCTTAGGGGTAAAGTAGCCTGTACCACAGCCTAAATCCATCATGGTGGATACAGTTTGCTCAGGAAGATAAGCTAATAACTCTTGCCCCACCTCTCTTTGCAAGTCAGCAACACTGTCGTACGTCTGAGCAGCCTTACTAAATGAATCCGCTACACGGCGCTTATCAATCAACAGATCCACTATGATTGATCCCCTTGAACAAAACCAAGAATATCAGCGACCACGTCAGCTTGATGGGAAAGGAAAGGTAAGTGGCCCGCACCGGCATAAGTCACCACTTCACCACCACTTATACTCTGACAAGCTTCTGCTGCTGAATTTGGAACAAGGTGATCGACTTCACCAAATAGGTGTAACACCGGTACAGCTAGATTCTTTAACTCTGGACGCTGATCTAAGCGCAATAAAGCCAAGCTCTCTTCAACTGCCGAATGCTCCACATCCGATAGGATCACTTTAAGTGCCTTCAGGATCTCTCGACCTGCTTCAGCTCCTTGCGTTTGCAGCATGACAAAACGGGTTAAGGTCTTTTTCTGATTCTGAGCAAGCGATGTTTCGAAAGCTTGGTGCGTTGCTTCATCCATAGCCGATGGCCAATCATCGCGCTGAACAAAACAAGGATTAGAAGCAATAGTAATCAACTTATCCACACGCGAAGGGAAACGATCCGCAAAAGCAACGGCGATCTGTCCACCCATCGACCAACCTAACCAGATTGCCGATTCAGGCACCTGCTCCACTAGCAGATCCAATACTGCATCAAGCGTATAAGGGGTAGGAAACTCTTGTGAACGGCCCAAACCCGGTAGATCGATAATCGTTAGGCTAAAATGCTCTGCTAATTGATCAGCAAATGGGCCCCATACCTGCCCTGTCATCCCCCAGCCGTGTAATAGAACTAGTTCAGGCTTACCTTGGTTCTCGCGGTACTCTTTATAAAGCTTTACTTGGCTCATCTACGCCTGCTCTTTAATAACTTTTTCTAAAGTGCCTAATAAGCGCTCAACTTGCGCTTCTGTATGCGCGGCACTTAAGGTCACTCTTAATCGTGCGCTGCCTTGAGGAACGGTTGGCGGACGAATCGCACTGATGAATATGCCTTCTCGCTCAAGCCCCTGACTAATTTGGATCGCTTTATCTGATTCGCCAATTACAATTGGCTGAATCGGCGTTGGAGAGTCCATTAGGTCCAAACCCAAATCATCACAACCTTTTCGAAATTGCTGGATCAACGCTTCGAGCTTTTCTCTACGCCAGTTTTCTTCACGCAATATACGCAAACTCGTTAAGGTAGCAGCAGCCACTGCTGGCGGCATGCTTGTAGTGTAGATATAGGTTCTAGCGTGTTGAATTAAGGTCTCTATAAGCTCTTCAGAACCGGCTACAAATGCACCCGCAGTACCAAAGCCTTTGCCCAAGGTGCCCACCAGCACTTCCGGTGAATTCGGCCCCATAGCAAAATATTCCGCACAGCCACCACCTTGCTCACCTAAACAACCAAAGCCATGCGCATCATCTACCATTAACCAAGCATTATGATCACGACACACTGAAGCGAGTGCAGGCAGATCAGCCACATCACCGTCCATACTAAATACGCCATCAGTAACCACTAACTTACGTCGTGTTTCTGATTTACTCAGGCGTGTATTTAAGCTCTCTGGGTCATTATGCAAGTAACGCTGAAAACGTGCGCCACAAAGTAAACCGGCATCCAATAAAGAAGCATGATTTAAGCGGTCCTGAAATACCGCATCTTGTTTATCCAATAAAGCATTTACGGCACCTATATTCGCCATATACCCGGTTGAGAAAAGTAGCGCTCTTGGTCTGCCTGTAAATTCAGCAAGCGCCTCTTCTAGTTCATGGTGAGCCTGGCTATGCCCATTCACTAAATGTGAAGCACCACCACCAACACCATACTTATCTGCCGCTTTTTGAAAGCTTTGGATAACATCAGGATGATTAGCCAATCCCAAATAGTCATTTGAGCAGAAGGCAAGATACTCGCGCCCATCCACGCTCACCATAGGTTGCTGCGGTGTTTCTAACGTACGGCGTTGACGATAAAGAGATTGCTGCTTTCGCTGCTGCAGCTCTTCAGATAAGGAGTCAAAAGACATAGTAACTCTCTAAGAGGTATAGAGTAGGAGGTAGTCTTCGCTACCTCCTATAAGCTATTAAGCTTCGTAGAAGTGAGAACTGTCCTGCTGCTTCTGCAGGTTGCTCATTAATGCTGCTTCTTGGGTTTCATCCGTATCAGAGATACGTTGCTCCATGTTGATACCCAATTTCTTAAATAATTGAACATCGCGATGTGTTTCTGGATTTGGTGTGGTTAACAGACACTCTCCGTAGAAAACAGAGTTAGCACCAGCAAAGAATGTCATCGCCTGCATTTCATCGCTCATTTTTTCACGACCAGCAGACAAACGAACATGAGATTTAGGCATCATGATACGTGCCACCGCAATCATACGAATGAAATCAATATGATCTAAATCTTCAACATTTTCTAGCGGTGTACCCGATACTTTAACCAGCATATTGATTGGTACACTTTCAGGCTGCACTGGCATATTCGCTAGTTGCATCAATAAACCGTAGCGATCCTTGGCCGTTTCGCCCATACCCAAAATACCACCACTACAAATCTTCATACCGGAATCACGAACATTCTGTAGCGTGTCTAAACGATCCTGGTAAGTACGGGTAGTGATAATTTTGTCGTAAAACTCAGGAGAGGTATCCAAGTTATGGTTGTAATAGTCCAAACCCGCATCCGCAAGCTGTTGAGCCTTGCCTTCATCCAACATACCCAAAGTCATGCAGGTTTCTAAACCCATCTCTTTGACCTTTTGAACCATTTCGATTACATAAGGCATGTCTTTATCTGCTGGGTGCTTCCACGCCGCGCCCATGCAGAAACGGGTTGAACCTGTTTCTTTGGCTTTACGAGCCTTCTCCAATACTTTTTCAACTTGCATCAAGCGCTCTTTTTCCAGACCAGTATTGTAATGACCACTCTGCGGGCAGTATTTACAATCTTCTGGGCACGCACCTGTTTTAATAGAAAGCAGCGTACTAACCTGAACTTCATTCGGGTCGAAGTTTTCGCGATGCACTATTTGCGCTTTAAACATCAGATCATTAAAAGGCAGTTCAAACAGAGCTTTTACCTCTGCTTCTGTCCAGTCATGACGAATTGCACCTAGTTGTTGCATCTTGCTTCTTCTCCCGAGAAAATAGCGATACAGGCAGGAAGCCTAGCACCACGATAAAACGTACCAAAATAAAGCGACAATTTTATCCTGACAGAAGGAACTGTCAACCAATGAAAAAACCACCAGTAGACTACAGCTTGTTTTTTAACCTATGCATTCTATGCCAGCTCAAGCTTGATAAGCCCTCTAAAAGCAATATCTGCTCTAGCTGTTTACAAGACCTGCCTTGGCTAGAGTACTGCTGCAAAGTCTGCGCTCTTCCCCTCCCTAGCGATCAAGACAACTTAATTTGTGGTCAATGCCAAAAGAAACAACCGGCCTTTAAGCAAGCTCAAGCACTTTTCCACTATCAATTTCCTATTAACCAACTCATTAGCGGCATTAAATTCAATCGTAATACTCAGTTTATAAGCCATATAGCACGACTGATGGCTGACCATTTGACAACTCACCAACCCATCGATTGCTTGATGCCTATCCCCATGCATAGATATAGCCTTATGAAACGAGGCTTTAATCAAGCAGCGCTCCTCTGCGAGAAGATTAGCCAATACAGCAATATACCCTCAGACCATAAATCACTGATCAAAATAAAGAGCACACCACAACAGCGCTCCCTATCCCGTAAAGAACGACTCAAGAATCAAAAAGGCGCTTTCAAATGCAAGCCGATATTACATAAACGAATATTGTTAATTGATGATGTAATGACTACAGGCGCGACTTTAGAAGCAGCGAGCCTCGCGTTACTCAATGCCGGTGCTGAACAGGTCTATGGATTAGCTTTAGCTCGAACAGATAAATAGTGTGCTAAAGAATAAAAAGAAGAGTAGTGGCATTAAAGGAAAATAAAGAGTACAAACCTGAGGTTAAGACTAGTGACAACTAATTTGCGACATCACTTATGCCAAATACCTATTCTATAGTTCCAATCGCCGTCATCCGAAGCCCTTATAAAGAGAAATTTGGCATCCCTAGGCAGCCAAATTTAGCGAAAAGCGTAACAGCTCGTGTTGAGATCTTAGAAGAGTTTTCCAGTGATGAGATTGTTAGGGGCTTGGAAAACTGCAGCCATATTTGGCTCGTTTTCCTATTTAGTGAGTGCATTGATAAAGGCTGGAAACCTACAGTCCGTCCTCCTCGCTTAGGC
The DNA here is from genome assembly GCF_047778125.1 of Neptuniibacter sp. QD29_5. Taxonomy (GTDB): domain Bacteria; phylum Pseudomonadota; class Gammaproteobacteria; order Pseudomonadales; family Balneatricaceae; genus Neptuniibacter. The sequence continues at coordinate 690,210 of NZ_CP180556.1, read as the reverse complement.
GGAAATAAAAGGCTTGGGGTATTCGCCACACGCTCACCTTTTCGCCCCAATCCTATCGGGTTATCTCCTGTACGCTTAGTCAGCATAGAAAAAACCTCTAGCGGAATTGAATTAGTGATTAGTGGTGCAGACCTATTAGATGGCACTCCTGTCATCGATATAAAGCCATACCTTCCATACTCAGACATTATCTCTGATGCTGAATACCCAATGGCAGATGAAATCACCCTTCTAGCTCAACCAGTTGTATTCTCGGATCAAGCCCAACAAGAAATTTCAGCCAGTGAAACCCGGTTACAACAACCGTTAAAGCAGCAACTTAGCGAACTTCTGAAATGTGATCCGCGTCCGGCCTATAAAAAGAACGATACCGAAAAAAGCTACGGAATAAAGTTACACGATCTTAACGTTCGCTTTAGAATCACAGATAAAGAAATAACGGTTGATTCAATCACGGTCGAATAGCATCCGCCTCAACGATAGCGAGACTGATTCAGCTCTTCTTCAGGCTAAACTAATTAATATACGCCTATAGCTTTTGGAGGCTTATATGCTGTATTTACGCGCATTGATCTGCACTGCACTAGTGACTTTTTCGGCATCAGCACAAGCAAATGAACATTTAGAAAAGATTCCTGATTGGTTACTCACATTGCCCGAGAGTATCGAGCAGCTTGAAAGCACGGGAAAGACGAGTTCTATCTATCTGAAGAACTACATGCAATGTATGGATGATCAACAAGCGCTGAATCAGAAGGAATCTCCCACAGTCGGCCAGGTTATCGACAATGCTTTAGACGCGAGTAATGAATGCGCGCCTTTGCTAAACGATATGCTAGATGAAATAAAAGATTCCGTAGGGTCGCAAACGCCTTCATCCGATAACCAAACTAACAAAAGCTTATAACCAAACACCTGATCAATAATTAAACAAAATTTTGACTAAAGTATAAAACCCGATTAAAATGCTCGGGTTTTTATTTGGGATAGAAGTCTGAAGGAGTCAGGTTAACTATTGAGGTGTATATGAACTTTACTTTTGCACAAGCTGAACAAATGATCGAAGAATCCAGCGCACTGTTTGAATGTTATTTAGAGCGCGTTTTTGAGTCTGAATCTTTTACCGATCTCATTAGTGCATCTCATTGGTATAACGACGCTTTTGTATCTCTGATCGTTAATCCGACACAACCGCGTTAATCGATCTGTATCCCCTAATAAAAAAGGCCTCTAAATCGAGGCCTTTTTTATATCTAAATTCTAATCTTACTTACAGCAGCGGCGGATCCAATAATCTACACTCACGAATCGTCCAGCACCAGTAAAGAACAAACTAAACAACATCACGAAATAGGTGATAGCAAACTCAATACCGTTATTTAAAATAACAACAGACCCACGCCCTGTTAGCCAATTATAGTGTCCATGCTCCTGCAGCAGACTCTTAGCCGCAGCCAGACGCTCTTGAGCCTCCATGACTCTGTCATTAGCCAACCAACTACTCCCATCAGAGATAGCCAACCAACCGTTTTCCCAATGCACGGCAAATGCAGCCACTAGCATAGTTATCATTAACGGAATGCTAATCCAGCGAACAGCAAAACCGACCAACAGAAGTGCGCCACCGATTAATTCAGTGCCGGTCGCCAAAGCAGCCATTAGTTCTGGTAAGGGTAGACCGAGACCCAACTCTTTGTTTCCAAACCACTCAACGGTGTTTTCGAAACCAGTATATTTATTCCAGCCCGCCTGCAAAAACACAGGCGCCAGATACAATCTCAACAACAAAGGCGCTAGACCATCTGCACACTTCGTATTATCTAAGATATCTTGTAAACGACTAACAAAACTAACCATAGGATTCGACATAACCTCACCCGTTATCCAATGAGTGGTAACTAAACTCTTGTACCTAACACTATGCCCTTAGAACGCAGATGCTCCAATGTACTTAAACCGCCTGAAACCACTTGGGATGGATCAGGATGTTGCATCTCATTCGCTATTTGCTGTAACGCCTGCTCACCCGTGAGCGATTCATCTTCAGATAACAGGTACAGCAACCGTCCCGTGACAGAATTAACTTCCATAAACTGCACTTCATCTTCTCGATTACGGTAAGCAATCAAGAACGTTGGTGTATCCGAAGGTTCTGTCGGCTGATAATCCGGACGCACGCAATGTACCGGATACTGATAGGAAAGAAGCCAAGCCAAAGGCGATTGCACGGGATGCTGTGTTAATAGATCTCCATTTACATCAATATGTTGCATAGGTAGCTCTATCTCTGACGCATCTAATGCGAGTTCAACCCATTCATAATGAATCAGCTCTAATAGAAATGCAGGATCATCTGCTTGCGGTTCTCGCTCGTTTTGAACGTAAGCAATAAATTCCTGACCAATTTCAAGAAAGTAAGGTGTCTGGCAACGATGTTTATCAAAAAAACCGCGCGCCAACTTATTCCAATACTCTTTCGAACTAATCTGTTTTAAAACCGGGAAATTTCCAGACAAAAAGCCTTCAACATTATTGAAGAAGAGGTCTCGGTAAATACCCATGCGACGGTCTTCGATACCATCGGGGCCATCATTCTCATCGGGATTACGAATATGTGCAGCAAACTCGTATTGCAGCTGCTGGAACTTAGGCATTTCAGGCAACGGTTTGTGCATGACGCATCTTCCATTGATTTTGATAGGAACGAACCTGATCTACCTCTGCTAATAGTTCAGGCAGCGGCGGAATATTAAAGTCACGCTCTAATAACGTCGGCACTAAACCAAATTGATCATATGTAGATTCCAACAAAGACCAAACTGGATCAACGACAGGTGCTCCATGCGTATCAACGATAAGGTCTTCAGCCTCGTTGTAATGACCTGCGATATGAAGATACATAATCCGTTCTGCAGGCATTGCCCTTAAGAACGTCTCAGCATCATAACCATGGTTGATACTGTTCACATAGATGTTATTAACATCGAGTAACAGATCGCAGTCCGCTTCTGCCAAAACAGCTAACAAGAACTCTTGCTCAGTCATCTCAGCACCAGGCGCTGCGTAGTATGAGACATTTTCCATCGCAATTCTTTGCTCAAGCACATCTTGAACTCGACGGATCCTCTCTGCTACGTATTTCACCGCTTCAGCAGTAAAAGGAATAGGCATCAAATCATAAAGATGACCATCATCAGAACAGTAGCTGAGATGTTCGGAGTAACCGCGAATATTGTGCTCTTTCAGAAAGACTTTAAGGAGAGTCAAAAATTCCATATCTAAAGGCGAAGGGCTACCGATAGATAGAGATAGACCATGAGCCATAAAAGGGTGTCGTTCGGTATATTGTTTAAACGCTTTACCAAAACGCCCACCAAGCCCCATCCAGTTTTCCGGAGCAATCTCTAGAAAATCAAATCCATTAGGATCAATCTCTTTTAGCGTCTCGGACATACAACGGCGAAAGCCGAAGCCTGCCCCGGTGACGGGATAGCGGTCTTTATTCATCAAATACCTAGCCTTAAAGTCAAAAGACCCTGAGGGTTCAGGGTCTCTATTAAGTATTACAAAGGGTATTTGAGCTTATTTAGAACCGCCACATTTACCTTCGCCACACTTGCCTTCCGACTTAGCAGCCTTGTCACCGCCACATTTACCTTCACCGCACTTGCCTTCAGACTTAGCAGCTTTATCACCACCGCACTTACCTTCGCCACATTTGCCTTCAGACTTCTCAGCTTTTTTACCGCCGCATTTACCTTCACCGCATTTGCCTTCATTCATAGCAACTTGCTGGCTATAACCAGAAGATAGATCAGTTGTAGCAAATGGGTTTTCAGCAGCTGTCGCAACAGGCGCCGCTACCATACCCGTCATAAATGCTGCACCAACAGCGGCAACCATAGGTTTTACAGATGTATTGTTATTAGCCATTCTTAATTCACCCCAAAATTGAAAAAAATTATTATCTTGCTTGTTTTGTAAAACTCAGAGCCTGTCACGAGCTCTTGCGTTTGAGACTACAGCTTGTGAATAAAGTTTCACCAAGCTCTAAATTAAGTGAATTTTTTTTCATAATCACTCATTTTCTAAAATTTTTTCGCTTATTTATTAATATGTTACAAAAATTTAATATTTTAGGGCTTTTTTACATAACAATCACTCAGTGATTAAATCAGAACTTGCCTTGATCAAAAATTTTAAGCAGGCTCTAATACTCCTAATTAAAATTTCGATTAAGGGCACTCCTAAGCATGATCACTTCTGAGCAGGTTTCTTTTGACCAGCAACACATCTGGCACCCCTACTCGTCCATGATCAACCCTCCCGCGGTTTACCCTGTCGAATCGGCTAGTGGCGTTAAATTAAAGCTAAGTAACGGCAAAGAACTTATCGATGGTATGGCATCGTGGTGGTCGGTTATTCACGGCTATAACAATCCAGAATTAAACCAAGCAGCCCATGAGCAGATCGATAAGCTGGCGCATGTCATGTTTGGCGGCCTTACGCATGAACCTGTAATCAATCTATGCCAAAAGCTGGTAGAGATGACGCCTGCTAATCTCGATAAAGTGTTTATCGCCGACTCAGGCTCTGTTGCCGTTGAAGTCGCTCTTAAAATGGCTATTCAATATCAACACGCCCGCGGTAAGCCAGAAAAACATAAGCTACTTACCATTAAAAATGGCTATCACGGTGATACCTTTGGTGCGATGGCCGTATGTGATCCGGTTACGGGCATGCATGAAATTTTTACTGGGGTACTACCACAACATTTCTTTGCGCCAGCTCCTCAAACAAAATTTGAACAGGGCTGGGATGAAAGCGATATCGCTCCTTTACGCCAATTACTTGAACAACATCATTCAGAAATAGCAGCACTGATCTTAGAGCCCGTTGTTCAGGGCGCAGGCGGTATGCGCTTTTACTCACCGCAGTATTTGAAAGAAGCTCGCGCACTGTGCACTGAATTTGATGTATTGCTCATTGCCGACGAGATTGCAACCGGTTTTGGTCGAAGCGGTAAGCTGTTCGCGTGCGAACATGCAGGAATCGAGCCTGATATTCTTTGTCTAGGTAAGGCGATCACCGGTGGATACATGTCATTAGCAGCCACACTTACAACAAAGCATATCGGTGAAACCATCTCCGCAGGTGGTGCTGGCTGCTTTATGCATGGCCCCACATTTATGGGCAATCCTCTAGCATGCGCTATTGCTAATAAAAGCTTGGAGCTATTGGTTAAAAACGATTGGCAGACAAACGTCACTCGAATCGAAGCCGGATTAAAAGCAGGCTTAGCACCAGCAGCGGAATTAGATAATGTACATGAGGTACGCAGCTTAGGTGCTATTGGCGTTATCGAGATGAAAGAAGCTGTTAATACTGCCAAGATTCAAAAGTTATTTATAGAGCGTGACTTGTGGATAAGACCCTTCGGCAAACTAGTGTACGTGATGCCACCTTACATTATGGCAAACGATGAATTAGAAAAGCTCACCTCTGGAATGGTAGATGCTGTCTCAGTTTACAAAACTTAAGGATTAGATATGGCCCGCATTAAGCTAGACATGCCTGACAACTATATTTTTTCCACAGAATTACCTGTGCGAATCAGTGATATTAATTACGGTGGCCATCTAAGTAACGATGCCATGCTCTCTATCGTGCATGAAGCGCGCATTCGCTTCCTCAGCCATTATCATTATGGAGAGTTAGATATTGAAGGGCTCGGTATTATCATGACTGACTCAGCCATCGTATACAAAGCAGAAGGATTCCATGGTGACCAACTTCAGATCGATATCGCCTTAGCTGATATTAATAAGTATGGCTTCGACTTTTTCTATCTGATAACCAACAAGAAAACCGCTGTTGAAGTGGCTCATGCAAAGACTGGCGTCGTTTTTTTCGATTACGATAAACGTAGCGTTACTGCTGTGCCAGAAGCCTTTATAAACAAAGTCATTAGAGATGCTTAAATCAATTTTCTAAACACAAAAAAGGGGCACTTAATGCCCCTTTTTCAGATTCAATTTAACCTTCAGACTTTTCGCTTTGCCCCAGCGGTTCTCGATGTTTTGCGGGTTCAGCTAACTCTTCATTTACGCTGCCTTTATTAATTTTTACCTGCAGGTGTAATGCTGTTTTAGCCAACATCATTGCACTTACAGGCGCTGTAATGAAAAGGAAGATCGTAATCAAAAGTTCGTGAGCACTCACGCCACCATTACGGTACGAAGTGATCAACATCGAAGCAATCAGAATAGCCCCCATGCCTAAGGTTGTAGCTTTCGTCGGTGTATGCAAACGCATATAAAAATCAGGCATTTTCATTAACCCGATCGAGCCTAAAAGAACAAAAGCTCCACCCATTAGCAGCAATGCCGAGCCAATTAGCTCAATATAAAAACCCATGCTTAATTCCTACTCAATGATGTCGCCACGTAACAGATATTTACACAATGCCGCTGTACTTACGAAACCTAACATTGCAATCAAAAGAGCAGCTTCAAAATAGAGCGACGTGCCCATAATCAAGCCAAACAAAAGGATCAAAGCAATACTATTAATATACATAGTATCCAACGCCAAAATGCGATCTGGTTGATCCGGACCATTAAACAAGGTTACAAGGTTGAGCGTCATCGCAATCACAACCATGGCTGTAGCAGCAATAAGACTGAACATTAACATCCGAAAATCTCCTTCAGTGGCTGTTCGTAGCGCTCTTTTATCTCTTTTATAGTTCCAGCCTCATCCACAAGGTTAAGCGCATGCACGTATAACCATTTTTGGTCTATGGATACTTCAGCACTCACAGTTCCAGGTGTTAAAGAGATCGTACTGGCCAATACAGTTATCGGAAAGTCGCCTTCTATATCCAAAGGAATAGCGAGAAAACCAGGCTTCAAACGCTTGGCAGGTCCAAGCACTTGAACAGCTACTTCAAAGTTTGCAGAGACAATATCTCCTAACACTTTCAGAGCATACAAAACCACTTGAAATGGCTTGTTTATATTTAAACGATGCACCTGAGTTCCTCTTAACAGCAAAGGAATTCCAATCGCTAAGATAGAAGCTAATACCAGATGACCCGGTGCTATTGATTCATTCAGCAACAGCCAAACAACAAATAAAATTAAGCTTTGCCAAGGCATTGGAAAGATCATACGCATACCTTAACCTCCATTCTCATTTGACGCTGGCAGCAGGATATAAGGGTTTTCTGCTTGCTGATAAATTTGGTTCGCAGTTTCCTGAGTAAACTCAGTCACGGGACCACCAAAAATCACCAATAGTGGCGACATCACAAGCAGGAAGAAGACAGCTACAAACTTCACTTTTGGCAACTTTTCACAGTGGTTTGCATCACCACTAACTCGCCAAAACAAAGTAGACCCACCTCGGGACATGGCTACAACGCCCATTAAGCTAGCCAGTAAAATAGCAGACCACGCCCAAGCCATCTCTGCAGGTTCCACAGCCGTTTGCAGTATCATCACTTTACCCAAGAAGCCTGAGAAAGGAGGCAAACCGATCATTGATATAGCGGCTAACGCAAACGCAATTCCAAGCGGAAGCGACTGACACATCCTACGAGAGCGAGCAAAACGATCTGATACTTTACCCCTCTGTTCAGAAATTGCGTCAGCAAGAAGGAACATCGCGCCAGTAATAAGCGTTGAATGGATCAGATAATAAAGTGCAGCGGATGCAGACTCAGGTGTATTGATTGCCAAAGCACACAGTAGCGTACCGACAGAAACAATCACTAGATTGGAAACCAACATACGTAATGTCTGGCTTGCTAGAGCGCCTATAGCACCCATAACGAGCGTGAGAACCGCGATCGGCCATAACCAAGCACCTGCCAAGTTAGCCAACTCGCCAGCATAGTCGCCAAAAACAACCGTAAAGATACGCAAAATACTGTATATACCTACCTTGGTCATAATCGCGAATAACGCGGCTACAGGGGCACTCACACTCGAGTAGGTTCTCGATAGCCAGAAATGCAGCGGGAACATCGCAGACTTCAAACCAAACACAAGTAAAAGCATCATACCGCCGATTTGTGCGAGCAATTTATCCTCGCCAGACAAGGTACGAATTTTCACTGCCATATCGGCAATATTTAGAGTTCCCAACACCCCGTACATAATCCCTAGAGCGAACAGGAATAGAGCTGAACCCACTAAATTTAACGTTACATAATGTACGCTCGCCAAAGTCTTCTGCTTACCACCACCGTGAACAACCAACGCATAAGAAGCAAGTAATAGCACCTCGAAGAATACGAACAGGTTAAATATATCGCCTGTTAGGAATGCGCCGTTAATCCCCATCAACTGGAACATGAACAGCGGGTAGAAAAACATACCTCCTCGATCATCCCCTGCGGCACCATAGAGCAAAGCACCAAAGGCCAGAACCATGGTTAGCAAGATCATCAAACTAGATAAGCGATCAGCAACAAGAACAATACCGAATGGCGCTTGCCAGTTACCTAACTGATAAATGGTAATTTCACCGCTACCTGCCGTAATCAGTAACTGAATTGCGACAATTAAAGTAACTGCTGCACCAACAAACGTGATGAACCTCTGACGGTTTAGCGTCGTAGAGAAAGGCGGCAGCATCATAAGTACTGCCGTTAGCATTGGCAGCAAAACAGGTAAGATCGGAAGATGTTGCATCATTTCGACTTATCCTTCTTCTCAATATCTAAAGCTTTCTCACGCCCATCAACATGATCATTACCCAGATCCGCACGAGCCCTCATCGCTAAGATGACCGCGTACGCCGTCATCGCGAAGCCAATCACGATGGCAGTCAACACCAATGCTTGCGGCAGAGGATCTGCATATTGTTCAGACGAACCTAAAATAGCAGCCCCATTAACGATCAGTCGACCACTGGAGAATAGGAAAAGGTTTACAGCATAGGACAGCATTGTCAGTCCCATAACTACAGGGAACGTTCGACCTCGAAGTGTCAGAAAAATACCGCAGGTAGTTAACACACCCACGCAGAGCGCATACATTAGTTCCATTACAGATTCTCCAACTCACGAGCGTCCACTCGTTCTGAAGTTGTCAATTTACCTAGGTTCGCCAAAATCATCATGGTTGCACCAACAACCGTGAGATAAACACCAAGGTCGAACAACATGGCGCTCGCCAGTTCAAATTTACCGACCCACGGCCATTTGAAGTAATCGAACCATGAAGTTAGGAATGGACGGTCGAATATGAAACTACCGACCCCGGTCATAAATGCGATCAACAGACCAGAACCGATCAGCGCCTGATATTTAAGACGTATATTCTCTTTCATCCATTCAACACCATTAGCAATGTATTGCTGGATTATTGCAACGGCCGTAATAAGGCCCGCAATGAAACCACCACCTGGCTCATTATGGCCACGTAAGAAGATGTAGACTGATACCAGTAACGCCAATGGCAGTAGCATTTGCGAAATAGTCGACAGAACCATTGGATGTGAATCAGTGCTCCAATGACGTCCATGCTCATCGCCAGAAGGCATATAAAGGCGCATACGAACAATCAGTTTATAGATACCTAACGCTGCGATACCCAGTACCGTAATTTCACCAAAGGTATCAAAACCACGGAAGTCCACCAAAATCACGTTAACTACGTTAGTACCGCCACCACCTGTTTTACTATTCGCAACAAAGAAATCAGAGATTGATTCAAGCGGACGCGTCATCATCGCGTAGTTAACCGTACCAATGATGCCACCAATCAAAGCCGAGATACTGAGGTCACGAACTAGGCGTCGAGGAGACGATTCTTTCGGCGTATTCTTCGGCAAGAAGAACAATGCAAGCATCAGCAAAATCACGGTTACTACCTCTACAGCCAGCTGTGTCAGTGCAAGGTCTGGCGCAGAGAAGCGAGTGAAGGCTACCGACACGATTAGACCTACGACAGAAAGCATGAGTAGAGAGGTCAAACGTTTTCTGTGCCAAACCATGGTCGCAATCGCAGCAAGGATCAATAGCAAAGCAGCCATACCCGAGGCATAATCAAGCGGTATTTGTGATCTAAGCCCAGCCGTCTCCTGTAGATTCACCAGAGGCATCACAGAAACAGCAAAGATCATAAACAAGAAGATGGACAAATAACGTTGTAACGAACCGTTTTCAATCCACTCAATAACTGCGCGAGTTGAGTTAACCAGTCTTTGTACCCAACCCTCAAAAACCAACTTAGAATCTGGTTCCGGGAATTGCCCTTGGAATTGAAAGAGTTTTTTACGGTTGTAGTAGATGATAAAGCCACCCAGCATGGCTAGTACACTCATCAACAACGGTACGTTAAAACCGTGCCAAATTGCTAAGCTAAATTCTGGCATTGGACCTTGTAAGGTAGCGATTGAAGCTGCGCTCAGCAGATCAATGACAACGATACCTGGAACCAAGCCCACAACAATACAAATAGCGACCAAGATTTCTACCGGCACTTTCATGTAGCGAGGCGGCTCATGCGGAGTTTTCGGCAAATTAACCGGCTCGCCATTAAAGAAAACATCGTGGATAAAACGTAATGAATACGCCACCGAGAAAGCCGCACCCACTGTCGCCAATACAGGGATTACCCAAGAGAGGGAACCTAAAGTTGCTTGATCCAATGCTTCCGTAAAAAACATCTCTTTAGATAGGAAGCCATTCAGTAACGGTACACCCGCCATAGACGCCGCAGCAATAATCGCCAAAGTTGCGGTATACGGCATATATTTCCACAGACCATTTAGCTGGCGCATATCGCGTGAGCCAGCCTCGTGATCAATAATACCCGCCGCCATAAAGAGCGATGCTTTAAAGGTAGCATGGTTGATAATATGGAAGATTGCAGCGACTGCAGCCATCCGTGTATCCATACCTAATAACAGCGTAATCAAGCCAAGGTGACTGATAGTCGAGTAAGCAAGAAGACCTTTCAAATCATGCTTAAAGAGCGCCATGTAAGCACCGACTAACAGTGTACATAGACCTGTGATGCTCACAATCAGGAACCACATATCTGTTCCAGACAGCACTGGGTAGAAACGTGCCATCAGGAAGATACCCGCTTTTACCATTGTCGCTGAGTGAAGGTATGCGCTTACAGGTGTTGGAGCTGCCATCGCATTTGGCAGCCAGAAATGGAATGGGAACTGAGCAGACTTTGTAAAAGCCCCCAAAAGCACCAATACCAAAATAAATGGATATTGAGCAGATTCTCGAATTAAGTTACCACTGTCGAGCACTGCCTGAAGATCGTAACTACCAACCACTTGGCCAATTAGAATCACGCCTGCTAACAGCGCCAAACCACCTGCGCCGGTCACAGTAAGCGCCATACGCGCGCCTTTTCGTGCTTCTGTTTTATCAGACCAAAAACTAATAAGTAGGAAGGAACTAATACTGGTCAATTCCCAGAAGAACCACATTTGGATCAAGTTACCTGAAGCAACGATCCCCACCATAGCGGTCATGAACAGCATCAAATAGGCAAAGAACTTACCTATAGAGTCTTTCTGGGATAAGTAATACCGAGCATACAAAATGATCAAAAGACCAATGCCCAATATCAATAATAAGAAAAGGAAGCTTAAACCATCGAGCCTAACAGATAGCTCCAAACCAGCCGCAGGCACCCAATCGACAGCGTAAGCAAATACCTCGCCTTGGAGTAACTGAGGACTGATAGAGAGAACTATTCCCAAAGCAACAGCAGGTGCAATCGCAGTTAAAATAGTACAGACGGTTCGACTAAAACGAGCAGCATACAATGGCACAAGGCTGCCCAATAAGGGTAATAACAATACCGCAAACAATTTCATACGTGTCTTTTTCCGGTTAATCCCATTACCAAGAATGGATAGAAATGTGTTTTCATTACTATATAACCGCCCTAACTTAAGGACATGAAAACATCCCAATTTTCTATGTTTTTATTCACACTGTCCATGGAAACTCGCCTTCCTAACCCGCAATATTCACTAACAAAGTGGGTATTTATTTACATATGAATTTATTAATATTTCCGAGCCATTTCGCACATTAAAAAGGCACTATAGTTGGGCAAACCTCAGCTCTAATCTAGTGCAAAAACACCCTTAATCCAGATTATCTAGACGTAGCGATACTACCAAACACTAACAACAATGAATCATTATTAGCTTAGCAGCTACCAGAATAACTCTATGATAATTAATTAAAAAGCCAAGTTCAGAGTATCAATTTCAGACACTATATCAACCCCAAATACTTTTAATCATCCATACCCGCATATTGCGCATATACATCAGGAGCAAGGTTTTCGAACTTAGTGTACTTACCAATAAAGGCCAGACGACTAGTACCTATTGGACCGTTACGCTGCTTACCGATGATGATTTCAGCCACACCCTTATGCTCTGAGTCTTCGTTATATACTTCATCACGGTAGATAAACATAATCACATCAGCATCCTGCTCAATCGCACCCGATTCACGCAAATCTGAGTTTACAGGACGCTTATTCGGACGCTGCTCAAGCGTACGGTTAAGCTGAGACAAGGCGACAACAGGACATTCAAGCTCCTTCGCAATCGCCTTCAAAGAACGAGATATTTCAGAAATTTCTTGGGTACGACTCTCAATACCCGGGGTTTTCATCTGCATTAGCTGCAGATAGTCAATCATGATCAGCGATAATGGACCATGCTCACGCACGATTCGTCGAGCACGGGTACGCAATTCGTTAGGACTGATACCTGCCTGATCATCGATAAACAATGGCTTATCACGCATCATATTGACGGCCGTTGTCAGTTTTGGCCAATCCTCTTCTTCCAAGGAACCGGTCCGCACTCGCGTCTGATCGATACGACCCAACGAAGACAACATACGCGTCATCAATTGTTCCGCAGGCATCTCCAAACTAAATACTAAAACTGGCTTATTATTGGACATTAACGCATTTTCCACCAAGTTCATGGCGAAAGTCGTTTTACCCATCGATGGACGCGCAGCAACAATAATTAGATCGGAAGGCTGAAGGCCCGCTGTTTTGGCATCAAGATCATCAAATCCGGTGGTCACACCGGTCATATCCCCATCACTGTTAAATAGGGTATCTATTCGATCTACTGCTTTTTTAAGCAGCTCATTTACACCTTCAGGTCCGCCTTGGTTAGGACGATCCTCCGCAATTTGGAAGATTTTTTGCTCCGCTGAGTTAAGTATCTCTTCGGAGGTTTTACCATCAGGATGAAAGGCATCATCTGCAATTTCATTCGCTGCAGAGATCATTTGGCGTAAAAGCGAACGGTCGCGAACAATTTCGGAATAAGCACGGATGTTAGACGCACTTGGCGTGTTCTTAGCAAGCTCGATCAGATAATCTAGCCCGCCCGCACCTTCTAGATCACTGGTTCGATCCAATTCTTCAGATAAAGTAACAACGTCAATCGGATTACCATCGTTAACGAGCTTACGCATCGTACGATAGATTTTTCGATGCTCCTGACGATAGAAGTTATCATCTAGGACCACCTCAGAAACTGTATCCCAAGCATTGTTATCCAGCATCAAACCACCCAGAACTGATTGCTCAGCTTCCATCGAATGGGGAGGCACCTTGATCCTTGCTAGATCTTCATCTGTTATTTCACTTTTTTCCATCATTCACAACAGCCTAAAAACAAAAAAGCACCGCATGGAAAATCCACGCAGTGCTTTATAGTACAGTACAGTACAGCTTAGCTAAAGACGATTACTCGCCTACAACAGCTAGCTTAACTGTAGCAGTAACTTCTGGGTGTAGTTGAATAGCGATGTCGAATTCACCGATAGCGCGTAGAGCACCTTCAGGTAGACGAACTTCACTCTTATCAACGTCTGCACCAGCAGCAGTTACAGCGTCAGCGATGTCACGAGTACCGATAGAACCGAACAGTTTACCTTCGTCACCACACTTAGCAGTGATAGTAACTTCTTTCTCGTTCAGTGCTTCAGCACGTGCAGTAGCAGCAGCTAGTTTTTCTGCAGCTGCAGCTTCTAGCTCAGCACGACGCTCTTCAAATTTAGCAACGTTAGCTTCAGTTGCAGGAACAGCTTTGCCCTGCGGTACTAGGTAGTTACGACCGAAACCGCTTTTTACGGAAACTTTGTCACCGAGGTTACCTAGCTTACCAATTTTCTCGAGTAGAATAACTTCCATCTCGTAAACCTCTTTTGTTCTGCAAAGAATTGCAGTCCTAATTCTTAACTGGAATTCGCGATCTGATATCAACAAAACTATCAATAGCAGCCGCAAATACCAGCAGCGTAATCACATACGGTCCCATAAAGAAGGCTGCAAAATAAAATGCAACCAACCAAGACCTTCCTAAATCACGTTTAGCCAAACTGCCATGTATCAATGCGATACCCGCAATGATCCAAGGTAACAGCAACAGTGGTAACCAGCGTAACGACTCCAGCTCTAACTGGTAGCAAATGAACGATGCTGCAATTAACACTCCTGTATACAGCTGAGGCAGTCTCAAAACATGAAACTCTCGCTGAAAACCGCTCGGGTTGTACAACCCAGCTTGCCAAGAGCGTGCCAGCATTACACTGACAAGCATCATTACCGTATGCACTGATGTTAAACCACCCAACATGAGCTGCCTTAGCTGCTCTTTATCAAGCTTGACCTCTTGGTTAGCTTGACTAGCCGACTGCACTAAAAACTTATCTAACTGCTTAATTACTTCATCAAGATAGCTGCTAAGCATCATATCCATGCCTACGCTCGCTATAGCTCCTATAGGCAGTGCAATCATTAGCACTTTTGCCCAAGAAACCGTTTCTCTTAAAGTAATTGCAAGGACATAAGTTCCTAGAATTACAGCCAGTGGTGTCGGGTCAGACACACTGTATGCCCAGACTCCAGCAGGCAATAATGCCCAAATCAGTAGTCCGGTGCCTTCACTTCGGCCTTTACGTAAAGTAACCAAAGCTACGGCAGCTGCACTTACCCAATAAAGTAATGGCAGCAAGGCGGCGACAACCGCCACAAAAGCCGCTTGTTTACGGCCTTTCATGACCAATTCGGCCAAGGCACGCATAGCGACTCTCCTACCTAATTACTGATGGCTATCAGTGTAAGGTAGTAGCGCTACGAAACGAGCACGCTTGATAGCAGTAGCCAGCTGACGCTGGTAACGCGCTTTAGTACCTGTAATACGGCTAGGTACGATTTTGCCAGTTTCGGTGATGTAACCTTTTAGTGTGTCCAGATCTTTGTAATCGATCTCTTGAACACCTTCAGCCGTAAAACGGCAGAACTTACGACGGCGGAAAAAACGAGCCATTGTATCTCTCCTCAGAAATTAAATTACTCAGCAGCTTCTTCAGAAGCTTCCGCAGCAGGTGCTGCTTCTTCAGCTGGCTTTTCAGCAGGCTTTTCTTCACGGCGAGGCTTGCGCTCTTCGCGAGATTCAGCAGCTTTGATTGGAGAGATCTCAGTGATCGCTTCTTTACGACGGATAACCATGTTACGCAGAACAGCATCGTTGTAACGGAATAGGTTTTCTAGCTCGTCTAGAGTTTCCTGACCACATTCGATGTTCATCAGGACATAGTGTGCTTTATGAGCATTGTTGATTGGGTAAGCCAACTGACGGCGGCCCCAGTCTTCTAGACGATGAATTGTGCCTTCTGCACCTTCAATTAGAGAGGTGTAACGCTCAACCATCGCAGAAACCTGCTCACTCTGGTTCGGGTGAACCAGAAATACGATTTCATAATGACGCATTTTAGCTCCTTTCGGGTTAATAGCCCCCTGACCACACCATGTGGTAGGCAGCAAGGAGATTGGAAATAGTTCTCCAAAGGACGCGTAATTCTACGCGCCTAACAAGAGCTATGCAAGAAAAAGACTAGCAATAGAGGTATTTAGAAACATCAACTCACTTGATGCATCGATACATAAGCACCCAGCTTCTCACCGGAGGTATCAAATAGTGGCTGACCACTGACACAAACACGTTTAGGCTCGCTCGTATTTGAAACAATAACGATCTCTAGGTTTGAGATATGCTCGCCATTCAACGCTCTAAATATTGGCCATTGCGATTTATCCAGCTGAGTTACACCATCCGCCTCAAACAGCTTAAAGGGAGCATCTTCAAAGCGATCAAGGTGAGCACCGTCAGCCAAGCCCCTAAGCTGATTTACCACACGATTCGAATAGACAAAACGTCCTTCAACATCACAAACCACAACACCGCTGTCAATATTGGCCAAAACCGCTTCCATAAAGTGCGCCTGCTGAGTTAGACGTTTTCTCAAGGCTTCACTTTTTTGCTGATTATCTTTTAGGAAACTAACCAAATCCTTAAACGCATGCGTCGTATCAGAGATATCATGAAAAATACTGCTACCTGCATCGATATTGACTTCTAGCTGCCCCTTTTTCACCGACTCAACACTCTTCTGCAATCTAATAATTGGACGTGATAACGAGCGCGCAAACCAGATACCAACAATCAAACTGACCAGGGTTATCCCTCCAGCAACAATAAAGTTAAATTTCTGATTTGCTTTAATTTCTGTAAGGAAGTCATCTTCAGGTACATACAGACCTAATAGCCAAGGCCAGTTATCTGAAAACGGAGTGAAGACTGCGTGGTACTTTTTCCCATCATGCGTATAGCTAGTATTCACCGCCGTGTTCAACACATACCAGCCCGGAGCACGTTCGAGTGAATCAACCGCTGCGCGAGTTGCCTTATTACTCAGCTCACCAACTTTCAACAGGCGCTTAACCTCTTCATTCTGAGCATAGGCCCCCTGAAGGTTACGGTGAGCAATCACATCACCGTTATTATTCATAATCAACGCGGAAGCATGCTCACTTAATTCAAGGTAACCCAAAAAATCTGATAGTGCAGAGAGGTCGATATCTACCCCGACAACGCCGATAAGCTCTCCATTTTTTGTAAATACTGGGCTAGCAACAGTAATTCCCGGCGTTTGAGAGGTAAAAAATAGATAAGGGTCCGTCCAGGTTTGCTGCCTTTCACCTAACGCCTTTGTAAACCACGGCCGTGTTCTTGGATCATAAGAGTCGAACGGATCCTCAGCTGTTTTCACCAGTTCTTGATCCTGGCCAAACCAACGATTAACGACTGTTCTTTCCCCAGCCTCTTCATTTATACGCTTAATTTGGTATGGGCTTATTTCGGAGCTTCTACGTACAAAATAGAAATCCCCATCAAGATTACCGTAATAGATACCTGCAATATGAGGGAACAACATAAGCTGTTCGAAGAAATACTGCTCCATCTCATCGGGACGCTCTTCGCTTACAACCTCATTCCGGGCTAAGCTCTGGGTCAGACTAACAGCAGAACGCGCAGGAGAAAGAAATTCTTCTGAGTGCTGGATAACTTCGCGGGATAGATTGCGCATTAATTTTTGAGCATGACCTATTAGGACCTGCTCAGTGGTGATGTAGGACGAGGCCAGGATCACACATACCGTTACGATCTGCAGCGTCACTATACCTATAGCTAGTGTTTTAGATATCGATAAGCGCATCGCCCCACTAAATCCCCTAAACCTTACCTATACAAGCCCTTTTAGGAGATAAAAATCAAACCCTACATCCATCAAAAAGGGGCAACAATAACCTTAAAAAACAAGCAACTAACTAAATAACATTGCAACTAATATAGCGGATAAATAGTGAGACACCAGTAAAAAATAAAAAAGGGCCACTAAAAAGCAGCCCTGTATCAGGAAAATCACTCAAAAATGAGATTATTCTACTTCAACAATCTCATAGCTGTGGGTAATTTCAACACCACCTCGTTCAAGCATCAAGGATGCAGAGCAGTATTGTTCAGCCGACAACTTTACAGCACGCTCCACTTTCTTCTCACTCAAGCCCCGACCACTAACTACAAATTTTATGTGGATCTTAGTAAAGACTGCTGGCACTTCGTCAGCACGCTCAGACTCAATTTCTGCAACACAATCAACTACATCTTGACGCGTTTTTTTCAAAATACCCACAACATCGTAGCTAGTACAGCCACCTAGACCCAGAAGCATAAGCTCCATAGGGCGCGGCCCCTGCTTCAGCTCGCCATCGATCATTAGATCAAAACCAGAACCGGTTGTGCCTTGAAAACGCACATCACCATCCCATTTAACCTTGGCACTCATACTCATAAAGCTACAACCTTACTCAAACAATTCTTTTAATTTTTGGCCTGGATTTTCAGCACGCATAAACGCTTCACCTACCAAGAAGCTATGAACGTTATGATCGCGCATTGCCTGCACATCTTCGCGACTATGGATACCACTTTCAGTAACGACAATTCGATCATCTGAAATAGAGTTCAGCAAATCATAGGTATTATTTAACGTCACCTCAAAGGTATGTAGATTTCGGTTATTAATACCAACCAACTTATTATTTAGCGGAAGAGAACGCTCTAATTCATCAGCACCATGAACTTCAATTAAGACATCCATTCCCAACTCAAGCGCCAGACCATTCAGATCAGCCATTTGCTGATCTTCTAAGGCAGATACAATCAATAGGATGCAGTCAGCACCAATAGCACGTGCTTCATACACCTGGTATGGATCAACAATAAAGTCTTTACGGATAATCGGCAAAGAACAGGCTGCACGCGCCTGCATCAGATACTCTTCGCTACCGTGAAAATAATCTTTATCCGTCAAAACTGACAAACAACTTGCGCCACCCAATTCATAAGATTTAGCAATATCAGCTGGTACAAACGGATCTCTCAGCAATCCTTTAGATGGACTATGCTTTTTAGCTTCAGCAATAACCGCAGAACGTCCTTCAGCAATCGCTCTCTCCATATTTGCAACAAAACCACGAGGATCAAAATCACTTCCCTTTTGGTCCGCAATACGTGCTTTAAGATCAGCAATAGAAACTTTTGGCTGTCGCTCCGAAACCTCTTGAGCTTTACGGGCAAGAATTTTCTTTAAAATCGTTGGTGTATCTGACATCTCTTAACCCTTAAACGCCTGACTAAAGTCAGCCAATTCTTTAACTTTAGATGCTGCCGCACCACTTAAAATCGTCTCTTTAGCCAACGCCACACCCTCTTTAAGACTTACAGCCTGATCCGAAACATAGAGAGCTGCGCCAGCATTGATAGCAATCATATCAACCGCTTTAGCATGCTCACCGGCAAACGCCGCTTGAATCATTTCCAAACTTTCAGCAGAGCTATTTACTTGTAAACCCTCTAGCGTTTGCTTGCTAAGGCCTGCATCTTCAGCGGTCAAAGTATACTCACTCACTTCACCACCTTTTAGCTCAGCCACATAGGTATCACCGGCCAAACTAATTTCATCCAAACCTTCTGCCGCGTGAACAACCATCGCATGAACCGCACCTAATGCCTGCAAAGCCTCAGCTAGAGGGCGGCAAAGTGCTTTATCAAACACACCCAATAGGTAATGTTTAACACCTGCTGGGTTAGTTAAAGGCCCCAAGATATTAAATAAGGTTCTTAAGGACATCTCTTTACGAGGACCAATGGCATGCTTCATTGCACTGTGGTGCTGAGGTGCAAACATAAAACCCAAACCCACCTTCTCGATGCATTGCGCAATTTCTTCAGGTTTAAGCTCTAAATTAATGCCCGCTGTTTCTAACAAGTCAGCAGAACCCGAGCTGGAAGAGACAGAGCGATTACCATGTTTAGCGACATGACCACCAGCCGCAGCAACAACAAAAGAACAAGCGCTAGAAACGTTAAATAGATTCGCACCATCACCACCGGTGCCTACGATATCAACGGCGTTAGGGACATTAATATCCACAGGCGTTGCTAGAGATCGCATCGCATCAGCAGCACCGGTTATTTCATTTACTGTTTCGCCTTTCATACGCAAAGCGATCAATAAACCACCGATTTGTGCATCGGTCGCTTGCCCTGTCATGATCTGATTCATCACAGCACGCATATCTTCTTGGCAAAGGTCCTGACGATCCACAACCAAAGTTAATGCTTGTTTAATATCCATTGATTATCCTTAGTAATTTCAGGCTGCAGGCTTGCCGCGTTTCAAGAAATTGGCCAATAAATCATGGCCTTGCTCCGTCAAAATAGATTCAGGGTGAAACTGGACTCCCTCAATATCTAGAGTCTTATGTCTAACACCCATAATCTCGTCAATATTACCCTGTTCATCTTGAGTCCAAGAGGTAACCTCCAAGCAATCCGGAAGCGTATTTTGATCAATTACAAGAGAGTGGTAACGAGTCACTTCCACAGGCTGTGCTAGCCCTTCAAATACGCCTGCGTCTATATGATGAACAGGAGAAGTTTTACCGTGCATTACCTGCTTTGCTCGCACTATATCACCACCAAAAGCCTGACCAATACTCTGATGACCTAAACAGATGCCAAGAATTGGCAACTTACCTGCAAAGTGTTCAATCGCGGCTACAGAGACACCCGCTTCATTTGGGGTGCATGGGCCTGGAGAGATAACAAGATGATCCGGATTGAGCGCTTCGATCTCTTCAATCGTAATTTCATCATTACGATAAACACGCACATCAGCGCCAAGCTCACCCAGATACTGAACTACGTTGTATGTAAACGAATCGTAGTTATCGATCATTAATAACATTATTCAGCCCCTAATAAGATGAAATTAGCTGATTGATTTTGCAATATCATAGATTATCCAAGCCTCGCTCAACCATAGCAACCGCACTGAATACTGCACGGCCTTTATTCATGGTTTCTTTCCACTCCAAACGCGGCACGGAGTCAGCCACAACACCTGCACCCGCTTGAATATGCAGCACTTCATCTTTAATAACAGCTGTGCGAATTGCGATCGCCGTGTCCATATTACCATTCCAAGATAGGTAACCTACCGCGCCACCATAAACACCGCGTTTCACAGGCTCCATCTCGTCAATAATCTCCATCGCGCGCACTTTCGGTGCACCACTTAAAGTACCGGCCGGTAAAGTTGCACGCAGCACATCCATAGCAGAAACATCAGGTTTCAGCTTGCCGTTCACATTCGACACAATGTGCATTACATGCGAATAGCGCTCTATAACCATCTTATCGGTGAGTTCAACACCACCTATTTCAGCCACACGACCAACATCGTTGCGCCCAAGATCTATCAACATCAAGTGCTCTGCGATCTCCTTTGGATCAGCAAGCAATTCTTGTTCCATAGCCAGATCTTCTTCTGGAGTAAGGCCGCGCTTACGCGTGCCAGCAATTGGGCGAACGCTTACCTGCTTATCTTCCACACGCGCCAATATTTCAGGAGAGGAACCAACCACATGAAAATCATCAAGATTGAGAACATACATGTAAGGGGAAGGGTTAAGGCAGCGTAGCGCTCGGTATAGATCTAACGGCTTGCTTTTAAAAGGAATCGACATACGCTGGGAGATAACGCATTGCATGATATCGCCATCAAGCACGTACTCTTTGATTTTATCCACAGAATCTTTAAAGGCCTGTTCACCATAGCTCGACTTAAATTCTGTTTCAGATACTTCACGCTGCTGTTCTGCCGGAGTTGCTTCATAAGGCGTAGCTGTATGAAGTTTCTCTACCAACTGATCAAGACGCGCCTGCGCTTTCTCATAAGCTTGATCTTCAGCTGGATCTGCATGTGAGATTAAGATCAACTTGCCTGCTAGGTTATCAAACACAACAACTTCATCAGACACCATCAATAAAATATCAGGTGTACCCAACAGGTCTTCAGGGCAGCTATCTTTTAAGCGCTTCTCAACATAACGTACGCAATCATAACCAAAGTAGCCGACAAGACCGCCATTAAAACGCGGCATCCCCTCTAACTGCGGCACACGGTAGCGAGCTTGAAATATCTCTACAAAATCCAAAGGATCAGACATCTCCAGTTCTTCTATAAGTTTACCGTCTTCTGTAATTGAGATTTTTTCGCCATGCACTTTCAGAATCGTCCGACAAGGCAAACCGATAATGGAGTAACGCCCCCATTTTTCACCACCTTCAACAGATTCTAAAAGGTAGCTATACGCCGTATTAGCCAGTTTTTTGTAAGTAGATAAGGGCGTATCCAGATCAGCTAAGACTTCACGTGTAACGGGAATGCGGTTGTAATTCTGCGCGGCTAGTTCCGCAAATAATTCAGGAGTCATGTCTCTATCTCATAATGCCAAAAACGATATTAAGGGCGATCTGAGCAGACACTATATTTATGAAGGGACAAACTTTATGAACCAACGCATTAGAAGGAAAAGCAGCGAGATCTATCTATGCGCCAAAAACCAACCCTAACAGTGCCTGCTGATTAAAAAATCAGGCACGCCATCGCCATCGTTCACCCACGTACGGGAGACGATCTTTTTCAGCATTATTTTTCACGGTCGCTGTAGCAAATAGCATCACGGCAGGTTTAATTAAATTTATGAATAGCCAAAAGATATAGCAGCACCCTATTTGAATCAACTACCACCGCCTACTATTCATACATTAATTGAGGACTTTTGCTGTTTTTAATCCCAAAGAACAACGCAAAATGCAATCAAATAGAAGAACCACAAAAGGTATAAACCTTCGTTAGCAGAAGTGATAGGCAAAAAAAACCCCGACAAGCGGGGTATACAAGTGCTGTGATAAGAATCAGCCAAGCCAGAAAAGCGACTTGGCGGTACAAGCCATTGATAAATGGGGAATGACCTGTGAGCTTCTACAAGAGTAAATTCAACCCTAAAATATAAAAAATCGATTTTATTTAAATAAAAGATCGTTTTTTACGAAGATTAAATTTCGCAAGCTCAAGATTCTTAGAATAGATGATCTAAACGCCCGACAATTTTATCGGGATTTGAGAGAGCAATATCTTCACCATGATTGTATCCGTATGGCACACACACCACTGGACAACCAGCTGCTCGCGCCGCCGCTACATCATTCACTGAATCCCCTACCATTAAGGTATTTTGGGGTTCGGCATCGCAACGTTTCATCGCTTCTTGTAAAGGCATTGGGTGAGGCTTTCGCTCAGACAGACTATCTCCACCCAAAACCACCTCAAAGAAATCACTTATCCCAAAGCCTTCCAACATACTATGAGTAAATGAGATGGGCTTGTTAGTGACTACGCCGAGCTTAACACCGCGGTCACGCATCCGCTCTAGGCATTCAAGCACACCAGGGTACAACTCACTCAGATCAGAAGTAGATTCAGCATAAAACGCAAGAAAAAGCTCATAAGCCTTATCAAACAGAGACTCGTCCACGCCTTCGCCCGCCATATCACCAGCTAAGGAACGACGCACTAAAACCGCTGCACCATTACCTACCCACTGCCCAACTTTGTCGATACCTGCAGGCACTCTCTCTATGGCAACAAGCATTCGATCAATTGCCTGAGCCAGATCAGGCACGCTATGAACCAACGTACCATCTAGATCAAACAAAACGAGTTTCGGGTTTTGCCCCTCAAACAGCTCTTGCATTAAGCAATCTTCGCTTTAGCCAATTCCGCTCTCATCTGAGCAATAGTCGCAGCGTAGTCATCTGTATTGAAGATGGCAGAACCAGCCACAAACGTATCAGCACCCGCTTCTGCAATTTCACGAATATTACCAATACCTACACCACCATCGATCTCCAAGCGGATATCACGCCCGCTTTGATTAATCATCTCGCGAGCCTGACGCAGTTTATCCAAAGTACCTGGAATGAATTTCTGACCACCAAAACCTGGATTCACAGACATCAATAGCACCATATCCACTTTATCCATTACATATTCCAAGTGGCTTAATGGCGTTGCAGGATTGAAAACCAAACCGGATTTACAACCGCCGTCTTTAATCATCTGCAAAGAACGATCGATATGTTCAGAACCTTCTGGATGGAAAGTGATGTAGCTGGCACCGGCTTCAATAAAATCGCCGATAATACGATCAACAGGCTTGACCATCAGATGCACATCAATTGGTGCCTCAATACCATGTTTTCTCAGCGCACTACACACCATTGGGCCAATCGTTAAATTTGGCACATAGTGATTATCCATCACATCAAAGTGCACATAATCTGCGCCTGCTGCCAAAACATTTTCAACTTCTTCGCCTAAACGCGCAAAGTCGGCAGATAGAATCGATGGTGCAATTTTGAAATCAGACATGGATATTTTCCAGTTACAAATAATTTAGGCATATTTTAGCGGAGCAGACATCTTGCTGTCAGCCTGCTTCTTACTCATAATCGTTCAAATGAAATTTTATTCTCTTCTCCTTAGTCTTAGTTTGATTTCTTCTGCCACCTTTTCCGCCGAAGAGGAAGCTAACGCAGGTACTGAAAAAACAGCCAGTGCAGCTCAACCATCAGCGCCTACTATCGAAAGAACTGAACCCAGTAGAGAAAAGAATCTGCGCCAAGCTCTCTCATCACATCCTGACCCCAGCACCCAGGTACTGCAGCTCGACACAGGAAAAGATGGGGAACAATTACTTGGTTACTATTTAACTGAAGGCAGCGGAATGCCGCAGGGTGGCGTCATCATTTTCCCTGATGAGCTCACCCATATGGACTGGCCAGAAAATCTAAACCAAATCCGCACAGGCCTAGCCAATCATGGCTGGTATACATTAGCGGTATTTTTACCCCAACCGACTCAAGCCCCTCTGCCGAAACGTACGCTACCGGTTTTATCAGCTATAAAACCAACTCAGAGTTCAGACGACCCTCAAGACAGCTCAACCGAACCTGCAGCAGCACAAAAAGAAACCACTTCAGAAAACACCGAAACGCCTACTGACGCAGCAACGAACCAAAAGAAAAATGCCGCTAACGCACCAGCAGAGGCAGAGCAGGAGCAGGAAGAAAAAGAGAATTACCAAGAGATCGTAGCCCGCCTAGGCAACACCGCATTTGAGCACCTCAAAAAAGAGAAAGGCGTCGATAGAGTCGTAGTTTTAGGGGCCGGTACAGGTGCCACATGGGCGGCACAATACGTCCAGAAGCACCAAGAACAGCAAAACCTTCGCTTAGTTCTCTTAGACGCACGAGACTCTAAAACAGAGAACGCCCCGCGACTGTTAGAAATCCTACCTGAGATAAAAACTACCATTATCGATCTACACCACTCTGCTCGCAAATCGACAAATACAAATTACAGCGAAAACTCGCCAGAACGAAGATTGCGATTAGCGCGACATAAGCGCATGAACAACTTTCACCAAAGCCGCCTGCCGCAGACCAATGACAACTGGAAGAAAGATAACTCTTGGTTGTTCAAACACGTTCGCGGCATGATCAATACCTACATTATCAAAGCCGAACAACAAAGCCGAAGCATAGATATTCCATCGAAAGAGCAAAGCAACAAAGAACAAGCACCAGGCTAAGACGTGCTTATTTCCGTGCCGCCTTTATTCGCTCATAGGCAGCCTGGATTTCCTGGGATTTTTCTTTGGCGAGCTCAATCATCTCTTCTGGCAAGCCTTTAGAAACTAACTTATCAGGATGATGTTGACTCATCTGGCGGCGATAAGCTTTTTTCACTTCAGCATCAGACGCGCTTTCATCCACACCTAAAACCGCATAAGCATCTTTCAACAGCACTGCCGCATCAACACCAGCCTGACCGTGTTGATAAAAATCTCGCTGCGCTTTGACGCGAGCGATCACTTCTTCAACACTATCCGCGCCAAATTCCAGTAGATGACAGAGCTCTTCGATAATTTTTAGTTCAGGCGCGCTTACTTCACCATCCGCCATCGCCGCCTGCAATTGAATTTCAATAAACATCAATTTGACCGTAGGTCGGTGACGCAAAAGGATCGCAAGCGGCTTTACTGTTTTACTAAATTCAAAGTCTTCACTTTTCCCCCGAGTAAAAAGATCAATCGCCTCGCGCTTACGCTCATCTGTTAAGCGCATTTGGGTCATTACATTTCGAGCAAATTGAATCTCATCTTCTGTTACACGCCCATCCGCTTTCGCAATACGCCCCATAACGGAAAATGTAGCTTTGAAAAAAGCTTCTTGAGGATTTACAGCAGCCACTGCTTTGGTAAGCGCTCTACTAATCAAGTAACCGACAAACCCACCAAATATCAGCCCCCAGAAGCCACCGGAGAACAAACCTACCGCCGCACCCAGTAATATAGAAGTAGAATACCGCTTAACGCCTGATCCTAATTGCGCGCCCGCCTCTTGTGCATCAAAGGCCATTAATCTGATTCTCCAACACTAATCTATTGATCTCATCCAATCTTTCAGGTGTTCCGATATCTGCCCAAAAACCCTCGAACAACTCACCTGAAACCTTACCTTCAGCCATCTGCTCTCTAAGCAACGGTGCCAATGGAGCCTTCTCATCTAACGCGATACCTTCAAACATCTCAATAGATAAGCGACTAATTCCACTAAAGGTATAACCTATTTCATCATCATTATTCACACATCCCTGCTGCAACCCAAAATCACCATTAGGGTTATGCTCTGGATTAGGCACTAATACCAGGTAAGAATCATCAGATTCAATCAACAACTTTTCAAATGGGTAGTTTGTAAAGACATCACCATTTACTAGCAAAAACTGTTTTTCGCCACCATAAGCTAACAATGACAACGCCTTACGAATACCTCCCGCCGTCTCTAGAGGCTCCGACTCAGCAGAATATTGGATTGAAACGCCGTATTTAGAGCCATCCCCTAAATACTCTTCTATTTGAGCACCAAGCCAAGCATGATTAATTACTATTTCTTTAATACCGGCACGCATCAAACGATCAATGTGATATTCAATCAAAGCTCGGTCGGCGACTTTTAAGAGCGGCTTAGGCGTTTTCAGCGTTAAAGGACGCATTCTGGTGCCTAAGCCGGCGGCTAAGATCATCGCCTTCATGACACAATCCAATTATCCAAAACCGTGTCAGAAAAATGTTCACTGTTACGCATCGCTGGCAGCAATTCCGATACCATCCATCCGGCAACCGGCTTTAACTCCTCAACTTTAGCGGCCACGGCAATAAGATAATTCAAGGTTCTAGGTATATCAGCTAAATAACCAGACTTGCCATCACGTATGTGTAAACGCGCAAAAATCCCCATAGCTTTAAGGTGACGCTGAGCACCCATCAGATCAAACCAACGCTTAAAATAAACACTATCAGGCATATTTTGACCGTTAGCGATCAAATCCTGCCTGTATCCCTCGACCCAGCCATAGACCTTTTCATCCGGCCAATCGATATAGCAGTCTCGTAACAAAGACACTAAATCGTATGTAACAGGCCCCTCAACTGCATCCTGAAAATCGATAATCCCTGGTGCCAAATCCTTGCGATACATAATATTTCGCGAATGATAATCTCGATGAACGAAAACTTTCGGCTGTTCTAAGGCGGAATCGATCAGATAGTCAAATAGAAAAGAGACTAAGCGCTGCGCCTCATCATTCAACTTTACGCCCAGTAATTTTTCCACAAACCATTCTCGAAACAACTCAACTTCTCGACAAAGTAGCGCTTCATCATACAAAGGTAACTCTTTACCCCGAGCAGGCTGGCAGCCCTGCATCAACAACAAGGTCTTTAAAGCTTCGTCATACAAACCATCAACACTTTCATCTGAAAGCTGATCTAGATAAAGATCATCACCAAAATCACCAAGAAGCATAAAGCCTTTAGACAGATCATGATTGTGAATATGCGGCACAGGAACACCTGTTCGTTCCAATGCAGTCGCCACCTCTATAAATGGACGACTGTCTTCTTTTTCTGGCGGGGCATCCACAGCTATCCAAGTATTTTCACCGGATATTGCTCGAAAATAACGCCGAAAGCTGGCATCACCTGATACAGTTTCGAGCTGCCAATTTTGACTATCAAACCCCGAAAATCCTGGCAAAATTTCCAACAACCACTCTTTTAAATCTGTATACCTCAGATCCATCTAAATACGCCCCATAAACCAACTACATGCTTAAACGAGCTATTATGACACTCAGATAACCCAAAAAGGTAGAAGCGTTCAGTAATTCATTCGTTAATCATTAATGCTTAACTCTCAACAAAAACCCGGCAGAACTCTACACTCACTGCCTAGAATGATTTATCATTCTGCCCCTTATGCTTAATTTCACTGAGGTTCGGCCACAACCGAATTCTTCGGAACCGCTGAAACGGATTTAGTATTTGATGCCCTTCGCCAAACGATCGACATATTCACTAACGTTAGCCATTAGTGCTGCATTAGTCTCTAGCTATGCGACTGCAGAAAACAAACCATCTGAACAAGAGATGGCTTGGAGTTGCAGCATGACCAAAGATGGCGAATGGGATTGCTCTGTGAATGAAGAGCTGGTTAATCAGACCGAAACCGAAGTGACCAAACAAACGCCTCAGGAATCAGTTGTTCAACAACCTGCTTCAACAACACCTAATCCTCAAGCTACGCCGGTTGAAATTAAAGCAACAACACCCGCCCAAGCAGCGCCCATTCCTAGAGTTAGGCAAGAAGCCGTAGTTTCGGTCCCAGCTACAACCCAAAGCCGCCCAAGCGTAAAGGCAAAAGCCACAAACAACGGAGTTTGGGACTGTATTGCTGGGACAAATGGTGAATGGCTCTGTAACGATGAGATCGAACAAGCACAGCAGCAACCTCAGCTAGCGTTTGAAACACCTACGCAAACGAACGTACAAACCACCGTTCCAGCTGTCGTTACTCACCAGCCTATACAAACAGCCGAAGTGATTGGAAGCGAATGGCAGTGTGGCACGAGCCCAAGCGGCGATTGGGATTGTCACAAAGTCAACATACACGCGCTTAGTCTTCCTCAATCACAGCAACGTAGTGGCTCATCTGAACCACTGTATAATACCGAAAACCCATACTCGCATTTAGATTGGGCTTATTACAGAAACCCTCAAGGTCAACAATGTGCCGGACGCTATTTAGAACCTAGCTACCCAACTGCAGGCGATGAACACCTAGAAAATCCTCCGCTATACCTCGAGGCTGACCAGTCATCTACAATTATCGGTGGGCTAAGCCGTTTACAGGGTGGCGTGACCATGCGTCAAGGTGGGCGCCGACTAAGCGCTAGCTCTGCAGAATTAGACCAAGTAACCAACAAGGCCCGTCTTAAAGGTAATGTTAAGTTCCGTGAAACTGGGTTGCTAATGCTAAGCGATAGCGCGCAGATCGACACAAGCAACTCAGAAGCAATTTTCAGCAATGCCCAATACGTAATTCATGAAGACGGCTTACGCGGATCTGCTGATCGAATCATACGTTTAGAGGATGAACGCCTCCGTATTGAAAACGGTGATTATACCTATTGCCCACCATTCAGTGATGCTTGGAAGCTAGAAGCCGACAGTATCGTTCTGAATAAAAACAAAGGCATTGGTGAAGCTGAAGATACTGTAATCCGTGTCGGTGGTGTACCTATTTTCTACGCACCGTACTTCACATTCCCAATCGATAATCGACGAAAATCAGGCTTCCTTTATCCAAGTATTGGTTACAGTACTGACGGCGGTTTAGATCTAGCAGTGCCATACTACTTCAATATCGCACCGAATATGGACGACACACTGACTGCTCGTTACATGTCAGATCGGGGGCTATTGCTAGAAAACGAATTCCGCCATATGAACAAGTGGTCTAGCAACACATTAAATACCGCTTACTTATCTAGCGACAAATCATTTAACGATGACAGATGGTTACTTGGTATAGATCACAAAGGCAGCCCTGCAGAAAGGTGGCGCACAAACATTGATTTCAGTGCAGTAAGTGATGATGATTATTTCGAAGATTTGGATACTAACCTAGAAGTAAGCCGTCAAGATCACTTAGACCAACGTGCGGACATCACTTACAGCCAGAACAACTGGAGTTTTAGAGCACGCGTTCATGATTATCAAACCATCGATAACAATAGTAAATCACCTTACAAACGCCTGCCGCAACTGACTCTGAAGGGCGAGAACACGTTCGGAGATGCCGGCGAATTTAAGTACATTGCCGAATATACTCAATTCGATAGAGACTTATCAGGATTAACCGGTCGTGATCGAATTATTGGTGACCGCCGTTTCTTAATGCCGACCATCAATTATCTATGGCAAGCTCCTTGGGGTTACATCAAACCGGAACTATCACTATGGAGCAGCAGTTACAGTTTAGATAATCAGCTATCAGGCCTAGGCGAGAGCCCAAGCGTCAACGTACCCATCCTCAGCCTAGATAGCACTGTAATTTTCGAAAGAGCACTTAGTAGCGGCGGCACACAAACATTAGAACCACGAATTTACGGTTTATACGTGCCAGAAGAAGATCAGGATGAAATCCCTGACTTCGATACATCAGAGCCTGACTTTAACTATAACGCCCTATTCCGCCACAACCGCTTTAGCGGTAAGGATAGAGTCGGAGATGCCAAACAGATCTCACTTGGACTCGCCAGCCGCTTTTATGGAAAAGATGGCAACGAGAAAGGCAGCCTGAGCATTGGTCAAGCCTACTATTTTGCCGACCGAAAAGTACAGTTAGATCCTGCATCACCAGATTCAACTGAAGGTCAGAGCGATATTGCGACTGAAGCAGTTTGGTATCTAAACCAAAACTTCCGCGCTAGCTTCGATGCGATCTTAGATAACAATGATTTCAGCAATACTGAATCAAACCTACGCTTACGTTATAACAGCGACCTAGATCATCGGTTTGACTTCAGCTACCGTTATGAAGAAGACACTCGTAAGCAGACAGACTTATCATTCATTTGGCCTTTAAGTGGCAGCTGGACTGCAATGGGTCGCTGGTTACATGATATTGAAGATAACGATAACCTAGAATCAGCACTAGGCCTCGAATACGAAAGCTGCTGCTGGAAAGTCAGCTTTGCCGGGCGCCGCTGGCTAGACGATAAAGACAATTACGATACAGGCATGTTCCTGAATTTCACCCTAAAAGGGCTTGGATCATTTGGTAGCGGCAGCAATGGCTTCCTAAATGACATTATTGGTTATGAAGAGCGTGAAGAGCACAATGACAAATAAGCTTCGCAAGATACTATTTTCTGCAGCTGTTTTCGGACTACTGATTCCAACATCGCAAGCAACTTTGGCTGCGGAAATCCCACTGGATCGCGTTGCTGCAGTTGTCAATGACGGCATAATTATGCAAAGTGAATTGGCACAGCGCACTGCTATAGTCAAAGAGCAACTAAGCGCCCGGAATACCAAACTACCACCGGAGCACATTTTACATAAACAGGTTTTAAACCGCCTAATTATCGACAGCATACAAAAGCAATTGGCTGCCAGACAAGGCATTCGAGTAACAGAAGGGCAGCTTGATGCAGCCATTGCACGGATCGCTGCTCAGAACAGCCTTACTTTAGATCAATTCCGCGATGCTCTAATTGCCGAAGGTCGAGATTATAATCAAGCTCGAGAGCAGATCCGCAACGAGATGCTGATCTCCAATGTACAGCAAAACCTTGTTAACCGAAGAATCCGCGTATCCGAGCAGGAACTAGAAAACTTCCTAAACTCAGCTAGCGGTCAGGAACAAACTTCAGCAGAGTATCTCCTCGGACACATTCTTCTAGCTACGCCATCCCAAGCATCCCCTGAGGCAATTCAGAAAGCGGAACGAGAAGCCAATGATGTCTTCAAAAAGCTAAAGTCCGGCGCCGATTTCGCTGAAATGGCTGTAGAGTTTTCCGATGCCCCTAATGCTCTTAAAGGCGGTGATTTAGGCTGGAGAAAGGTAAACGAACTACCAGAAGTACTAGGTAATGCGATTCGTAAACTATCTCCTGGCGATTTCAGCAAACCAGTACGATCTCCAAGTGGTTTCCATATTCTTTTGGCGAAGGATAAGCGCGGCGGTGCCGTACAACTAGTGCCTCAGCGTTTAGTTAGTCACATTTTGCTTAAGCCAAGTGAGATTCGCACATCTGAGCAGGCTAAACGCCAAATAACCCAGTTATACCAACGCATTCAATCTGGCGAAGATTTTGCCACATTAGCCAAAGAGTATAGCGACGACCCAGCAAGTGGCTCTGAAGGAGGCTCTTTAGGCTGGACGCAGGACGGCCAAATGGTGCCAGAATTCGAACAAGTGATGAACAATACTGGTATTGGGCAAGTATCAGTTCCTTTTGAATCACGCTTTGGCTGGCATATTTTGACGGTCTTAGATACGCGCACAGAAGACCTCGGCGCTCAGATGCAAGAAAATCAGGCTCGCGCAGCTATCCGCAAACGCAAGTACAATGAAGAATTAACTAACTGGTTACGCGAGATTCGCTCTCAGGCCTACGTCGACATTAAGGAGTGATTGCTTGGGTATCAATAGATTAGCAATCACCCCTGGTGAGCCCTCTGGCATTGGCCCCGACCTGTGCATTCAAATTGCGCAACTGGGCCATGACCATGAATTGATCGCATTTGCAGATCCTGAACTACTGCGCAAACGCGCGGAACAACTGCAACTGCCGATATCGATTGAACAGTTCGACCCAGAGCTTCCGCCTTCTCCTACGCCCGCAAGAACTCTAAAGGTCGTTCCTATATCACTAAAAGCTGAAGCGATTCCTGGTGAGCTTAATAGTGATAACGCACCTTATGTGCTAGAAACGCTAACACTAGCGACACAAGCCTGCCTCAATGGAACTTGCGACGCTTTGATAACAGCTCCTGTGCATAAAGGCATTATTAACGATGCTGGTATTCCTTTTAGCGGCCACACCGAGTTTCTTGAAGCACTTACAGAAAGCAATAAAGTCGTCATGATGTTAGCAACCGAAGGGTTAAAAGTTGCATTAGCAACAACCCACCTTCCCCTTCGGGACATTGCCGATGCGATTACACCCAAATTACTCACTGAAGTAATTGAGGTATTACATCACGATCTAGTAAACAGCTTTGGCATCAAAGAGCCCAACATCCTAGTCACCGGTCTCAACCCGCATGCTGGCGAAGGTGGCCATTTAGGTCGCGAAGAAATTGAAGTCATTGAACCTACACTAGATAAACTCAGAGCAAAAGACATAACTCTCAGTGGCCCTTGGCCAGCTGATACACTATTCACAGATAAGTACCTTGCTACAGCAGATGCCGTACTAGCCATGTACCACGACCAAGGCCTTCCAGTGCTAAAATACAAAGGCTTTGGCAAAGCTGTGAATATTACGCTCGGCATGCCTATTATTCGCACCTCGGTAGATCATGGTACTGCATTGGATCTTGCCGGAACTGGAACTGCCGACTCTGGCAGCCTAATGACTGCTATTGAATATGCAGGCATCATGGCTACCCACCGCAATCAAACTACGAACTAATTCATGACTAAAAAACCAGTAGCACACAAAGCCCGCAAGCGTTTCGGGCAAAACTTTTTGCACGATCACGGCGTGATTCGTCGCATTATTCGATCTATTGCACCTCATGAATCAGATCAACTAGTAGAGATTGGCCCGGGGTTAGGAGCCCTGACAGAAGAGCTGCTGAGCGAAGCAGGTGAACTTGATGCAATTGAGCTAGATAGAGACCTTCCTCCGATCTTACGCACCAAGTTCTTTAACTACGGTGACAAATTCCGCATTCATGAAGCGGATGCTATGAAATTTGATTTCTCCCAGCTACAAAAAGGAGAAAAGAGGCTGCGTATTGTAGGCAACCTTCCATACAACATATCCACTCAGCTAATATTCCATCTACTGAGTCATGCTGAGCAAGTAGAAGATATGCACTTCATGTTGCAAAAA
Source organism: Neptuniibacter sp. QD29_5 (assembly GCF_047778125.1). Classification (GTDB taxonomy): domain Bacteria; phylum Pseudomonadota; class Gammaproteobacteria; order Pseudomonadales; family Balneatricaceae; genus Neptuniibacter. The sequence continues at coordinate 656,390 of NZ_CP180556.1, read as the reverse complement.
GAAGTAGTTGATCGAATGTCTGCTGGACCTGGGGAAAACAATTACGGTCGATTAGGCATTATGGCGCAGTACTACTGCAAAGTTGAGTCACTGTTTGTCGTACCTCCAGGCGCATTTAACCCCGCTCCTAAAGTAGACTCAGCGATCATTAGGCTTACGCCTTACCGTGAGTTACCTCACGTAGCCAAAGATGTTTCACAATTTGAAACCGTTGTTCGCACGGCATTCAATATGCGCCGTAAAACGCTACGTAATAATTTAAAACCTTTACTATCTGCAGATGCGCTAGAAGAGATCGGCATCGATCCTGGCTTACGACCTGAAAAGCTTCCTATCTCAGACTTTGTTCGCATTAGTAACTACCTTACAGATCAGAAAGGTTAAATAAGGCATTTATGGAAACTATAGACCTAGGTAACAACGTCAATATCGACGTAGAAACCAACTATCTGGCCCAACAATCTGATCCAGACAGCAAACGCTTTGTTTTTTCATACAAAATTACGATCACCAATCATAATGATATGCCGGTCCAGCTTCTTAACCGTCATTGGCTAATTACCGATGGTAACCAGCACATCCAAGAAGTTCAGGGTGAAGGCGTTGTTGGCGAACAACCTGTGATTGATCCAGAATCGAGTTACACCTATACAAGCGGTGCAGTATTAGCCACCAGCGTCGGCAGCATGCAAGGCCACTATGAGATGAGCACCGATGAAGGCACTCAATTTAAAGCACCTATTGCAGCATTCACTCTAGCAAGACCTAACGCATTGCACTAAACACAGGCAACCAGTATGGCGACCTATGCGATTGGCGACATCCAAGGGTGCTACGACGAATTACAAGCCCTACTTAAAACTATTAACTTTACTAACAGCGACCATTTATGGATCGCTGGAGACCTCGTTAATCGCGGCCCTAAGTCACTAGAAACCTTAAGGTTTCTTCGCGATTTAGGTGACCGAGCAACCTGCGTTCTGGGAAATCATGATTTACACCTTCTCGCCGTCCACTATGGAGCAACAACCTGCAAACGCAGCGATACTCTGGATGAAATATTAGAAGCACCAGACCGTATTGAGCTAATGGATTGGCTAAGTAAGCAAAAGCTAATCGCGCATGACAAATCACTTAACGTGGTAATGGTTCACGCAGGTATTCCGCCTTGTTGGACTATTCGTAAAGCCCGCAAACGCGCAAAAGAAGTAGAAAAAGTTCTGCAAAGCGACCAAGCAAAAACTTTTTTCAACCACATGTATGGCAACAAACCCGATCTATGGAGTTCTGACTTAAGTGGTTGGGAACGCTTACGCCTTATTACGAACTATCTAACACGCATGCGCTTTTGTAGCCCTGAAGGGCAATTAGATTTCTCAGCCAAAGGCTCACTCGCATCACAACCCGAAGGCTACCAGCCTTGGTTTAAAGCTCCACGAAAAGATCCGGCAGAAATCGAAATTCGTATCCTATTTGGCCACTGGGCAGCGTTGGAGGGGAATGCCGATGCTGAGCATGTCTTTGCGCTTGATACAGGCTGTGTTTGGGGCAACAGATTAACCGCCCTTCGCATAGAAGACCATCAACTTTTTAGTGTTCCCGCACAAGGCAAAAAACCAAAGCCACCTCCGACATCCACTTATTTAAGCAACAGGTAACTTTTATGAGTCATTTTGAGTGTATAGATTCTCCAAAAGCAGCAGCGTTGATCAAAGACGGTGCCCAGGTTGCCGACATTCGAGATCCCAACAGTTTTGCGCAAGGCCACATTAGTGGGTCTTACAATCTTAGTAATGAAAATCTACATGACTACATATCTGCGGCTGACATGGATAAACCTCTGCTTGTATGCTGCTATCACGGCATAAGCAGTCAACAAGCTGCTCAATTCTTAGTTGAACAAGGCTTTGATGAAGTCTATAGCATCAATGGTGGTTTTGAGGCATGGCGCGTAGAACAACCAGACCTGTGTGAAATAGCTTAATGAAGATCTATTTAGTGGGCGGCGCAGTTAGAGATAAGCTATTAGATTTCCCTGTTTACGATAAAGACTGGGTGGTTGTAGGCTCCAGCCCTCAAGAGATGATCGAACAAGGCTTTCAACCTGTAGGTCGAGATTTCCCCGTGTTTATTCACCCCCAATCGGGTGAAGAATATGCACTAGCGCGAACAGAAAGAAAATCAGGCAAAGGCTATACCGGCTTTGAATATAACGCCGATAAAGCAATCTCTTTGGAAGAAGACCTTCTACGCCGAGATCTAACCATTAATGCCATGGCAATGGACGATCAAGGCACAATCCATGACCCCTACAAGGGCCAGGAAGATTTAAAGCAAAAGATCTTACGTCATGTATCCCCGGCATTTTCAGAGGACCCTCTGCGTGTTTTGCGTGTGGCACGTTTTGCCGCGCGCTACCATCATCTAGGGTTTAGCGTAGCTGATGAAACCTTAGCATTAATGAGGGAGTTAGCTAAAGGCGATGAGTTAGAACACCTGACCCCTGAAAGGGTATGGAAAGAGTTCGAACGCGCATTAACCGAACCTTCTCCATGGGTATTTTTAGAACTACTCCAAAAAACAGAAGCGATACAAAAAGTTCTTCCTGAGCTAAAAAATACAATATCGAAACCAGACTGGGCTACAAACTTTATTCGCTCAACACAAACAGCTAAGGATGCTGATTGCCGGTTTGCCTGCTTGACCGCTCTGGATAATGAGATAGTGCTGACCGCTTTTTGCGATCGATTAAGAACGCAAAAATCGGTAAAAGAGCTGGCTTCACAGTGCCAACAACAGCACCAGAACCTTAGTCAATTCGATAAGTTATCCGCAGAAGACAGACTGCAGACTATCCAAGCCCTTGACCTGATTCGCCGACCACAGCGCTTAGAAAAACTATTGATTTGTGTAGATGCTCTGCACTCCGAACCTGACTATAAATCACTAGCTGGAATATTAGATTCTATAAACCAAATTCAGCCTGCCAACCTAATCAAGCAAGGCTTTAAAGGGCCTGAATTGGGCAAAGAGATACAGCGTCTACGCCTTGATATATGCAACCAAGATCACTGAAGGGCATCAAATGAACACCAACACTACTGCAATAAAAGTGGCACTAATAACTGGCGGTGCACGTAGAGTTGGTGCAACAACAGCCTCAACACTTCATGCAGCAGGATATACGGTAGCCATTCACTACCGAGACTCAACTAAAGCAGCTAAAGCGTTACAAGAAAAGCTAAACCATTTACGCCCGAACAGTGCTTTTATCTTTTCTGCAGACCTGAACAGCATGGAACAAGTTGAACAATTAGCTGAAGATTTAAAGGCTAAGTTCGGCAAACTCGATTTACTGGTTAATAATGCCTCATCCTTCTACCCAACGCCGATCGAGCAAAGCACTCAGAAGCAATGGGACGACTTAATAAATTCCAATCTTCGTGCCCCCTACTTCCTAACAGCCTCACTAAGCAAATTGCTTCGTCAAAACCATGGCTGCATTATCAATATGATCGATATTCACTCACAACGTGGGCTACCCGGCTATCCAATTTATTCAATTGCAAAAGCGGGTTTAGAGATGATGACTAAGTCTCTGGCTAAAGAATTAGCACCCGAGGTAAGAGTTAACGGCGTTTCACCCGGCGCAATTTTATGGCCAGAACAAGAACTAGAAGAAGATCATAAGCAAAGTATTTTGGATAAGACGCTACTGAATCGCATAGGCTCACCGGAAGATATAGCACAAGCAATAGTATTTCTTGCTTCTGCAGAATATATTACCGGCCAAGTGCTCGCGGTAGATGGCGGAAAATCCTTATTCAGCCACTAACTTTTTTAAAGCTTAAAACACACAAGGTAATGACCGGCCTTGCCATAGAAAGTCGATCGGCCACAACTTCTGCCGATCCTTATCATAATCAGACCACATTTCTAAATATGTCACACCCATCTCAGGGTGAGGCACCTCTGCTGCTATCTCAGCCAAGGGCCACAAGACAAAAGCATTCTTAGTAATTTCATCTCGAGGTAATTGCACCCCATAATGTATACCGACTAAATCATCATAAGTAAGAATATCGATATCGAGGGTACGACCGCTAAATTTCGGCCCCTTGCGGCAACGACCATTATCATCTTCTATCTTTTTCAGTAACGGAGATAGTTTAGCTAATGGCAAATCAGTAACGAAACCGGCAACTAGGTTATAGAAATTATCCCCAACAAACCCTACCGCTTCACTCTCATACACACTAGATATACTCAGCTCGCCAAAATGATTATACAAGGCATCCAGCGCTTGCGAGATATAATGCTCTCTATCGATATTACTACCAATACTAACATAGACTTGAGCCATCTTAACTACGAACTCCGCGCTCGATGATAACACCAACATCTTTTGCCTGCGGTACAGCTCCTGGCTTACCTAAACGTAAGCGCAGCCATTTCACACCGAATTCAGTCATCACGATCTCAGCAATCTGCTCAGCCATGGTTTCGACCAACTGAAATTCACTCTGCTCGATAAATTCAATCAATCGATCTGATACCGTTTTATAGTTAAGCGTATTATCAACATCTTCAGTATTGGCTGCCTGACGGATATCAGTACCCATATCCAAATCAAGATTTATGCGTTGACGAATCTCTCTTTCCCAATCATAGATACCTATAATCGTTTCAACTTCTAACTCTCGAATGTAAACTAAATCCATACTCAACCTTTGGATATCGAATGACCGAATCGGCAACAATGGCCTTCGGGCTAATTTTTCTAGCGTACCTGCTGGGCTCTATACCCACAGCAGTGCTAGTTTGTCGTGCACTCAACCTTCCAGACCCTCGCCAACGAGGCTCTGGTAATCCCGGGGCAACCAATGTGCTCAGAATTGGTTCTAGAAAAGCGGCCTTTTTTACACTACTAGGGGATATCAGCAAAGGCTTAGCTGCATTATGCCTTGGGCTACTTTTGCAGATTTCGCAAACAGAACTATCATTCTGTTTACTTGCCGCTGTAGCCGGACATATTTTTCCTATTTTTTCGCCATTGAAAGGCGGTAAAGGCGTTGCAACAGCATTTGGTGCTTGTATCGCCCTTTATTGGCCCATCGCAATTATACAGTTAACCATCTGGGTGATTACGGTATCGCTTAGCAAGATCTCCTCACTAGCCTCAATTGCCGCGGCACTAATAACTCCAGTTTTCACATGGATAATCGCTCCAAGCTACTCGCTTCCTCTCACCATCCTTTGCCTATTACTCCTTTATAGCCACCGCAAAAATATTAAAAAGTTACTAAACGGTGAAGAACCTAGACTTTAAATAGAATCGAGTGTGTCTAAAGGCCAACGAGGCTTAGTAGTAATAACCAGATCACTTTGCTGTCCAGCCAGCAAACGCTGACAACCAGCAAACGCAATCATCGCGCCATTATCTGTACAAAACTCAGGACGGGCATAAAACAACTCCGACCTTTCTTTCTCAACCATGACTTCTAAGCGCTCGCGCAAACGCTGGTTAGCACTTACACCGCCCGCAATCACCAGCTGCTTAAACCCGGTAGCCTGCAAAGCACGGCGACACTTAATTGCCAAAGTATCAACCACAGCTTCTTCAAATGCAGCAGCGATATCACATACTGTTTGAGAATCAATATTGCCGTCAGCGTCTCGATGATCGTTAGCTGTATTTAATGTAAAGGTCTTTAAACCAGAGAAACTAAAATCCATGCCCGGCCTGTCTGTCATTGGACGTGGAAAACGAAAACGTTGACGATCACCCTGCTGTGCGTGCTTAGCAATTAGCGGCCCACCCGGGTAATCCAAACCGAGCATTTTTGCTGCTTTATCAAAAGCCTCACCCGCGGCATCATCTAAAGACTCCCCTAATAACTCGTATTGACCAATACCATCAACACGAACGAGTTGGGTATGCCCACCGGAAACCAGCAACGCTACAAACGGAAACTCGGGTGGATTCTCTTCCAGCATTGGCGCGAGTAAATGACCTTCCATATGATGCACGCCAATTGCCGGCTTACCCCATGCCAATGCAATAGCTCGGCCTGTTGAAGCGCCAACCATTAACGCTCCGATAAGACCTGGTCCGGATGTATAAGCAACAGCATCTACATCCCCTTTTTGAAGGCCTGCTTTGGCAAAAGTCTCGTCCAATAAAGGCAACAACTTACGTACATGGTCACGGGAAGCCAATTCCGGTACTACACCACCGTACTCAGCGTGCATTTTCACCTGACTATATAAAGCATCACCAAGCAGACCCTTTTCACTGTCATAAATTGCTACTCCTGTTTCATCACAAGAGGTTTCAATCCCCAGTACGCGCATCGTATACTCACTTCACTAACATGATGACGGCTATTATACCTGCCCCCCTTAAAACCTGCACCGAAAATACCCAACAAACCGATTATCTGCTTTACTTCACTATGTGAAACGAATAGAATTTTGCGCCTTGCCATAAAACCGTCTGTTTTTTGGCGAGATAATTTTGTGGATTAACTAAACAATTTAAGGTTTGTTCAAACATGCCAGCTGTAAAAGTTAAAGAAAACGAGCCATTTGATGTAGCTCTGCGTCGTTTCAAACGTTCTTGCGAAAAAGCAGGTATTCTAGCTGAAGTTCGTCGTCGCGAATTTTACGAGAAGCCAACATCTGTTCGTAAGCGTAAAGCAGCAGCAGCTGTAAAACGTCACGCTAAAAAAGTATCTCGCGAAAACGCTCGTCGCGTTCGCCTATACTAATCCACGCGATTTAGATCCCATCCAGAGGAAGGTTAGTCATGTCAGAGTTGAAGCAGCAAATCACTAATGAGATGAAAGCTGCAATGCGCGCTAAAGAAAAAGAGCGCCTAAAAACTATTCGCATGATGCTAGCCGAACTAAAGCGCATCGAAGTAGATGAACGCATTGAACTGGATGACACTAGAGTACTGGCGGTGCTAGACAAAATGTCTAAGCAGCGCCGTGACTCGATTTCGCAATTTGAAGAAGCGGCACGCATGGATCTTGCAGATGCTGAGCGACAGGAGCTGGAGGTGATTAAAACTTTCCTGCCGCAACCGCTAACTGATGAGGAAATTGCAGACCTCGTTAAACAAGCTGCAGAGCAATCCGGCGCACAATCCATGCAAGACATGGGCAAGGTTATGGGAATCCTTAAACCTCAAATTCAAGGTCGCGCCGACATGGGAACAGTATCCAAACTCGTCAAGTCTCAATTATCCAGTTAAACTGCCGCTGAGACCCTTTCAGCTGCAACGATAATGGCCGGACGTATACCCCAAAGCTTTATTGACGACCTGCTTGCCCGCATCAATATTATTGATGTGCTAGATGGTCGTGTCCAAAAACTAAAGCGGGCTGGAAAAAACTACTCAGGTCTCTGCCCATTCCATAAAGAAAAAACACCTTCTTTTAGCGCAAACCAAGAAAAACAGTTTTATTACTGCTTCGGCTGCGGCGCTGGCGGAAATGCCATTAGCTTTTTAATGGAATACGAAAATCTTAATTTCCCTGAAGCTGTTGAAGAACTCGCCAAAACCGCGGGCATGGAAGTCCCTAAAGATGACAATCCCCAACAGCGCGAAAAAGAGCAGCAACTTAAAAAGCTATACGATTTATTAGCTGAAGCAGCTCAATTCTATGAAGACCAGCTTAAAAGCCACAATACGCGACAAGATGCCGTCAACTATCTACAAACCAGAGGATTGACAGGCCATGCAGCCAAAGCATTTTCCATCGGCTTCGCCCCTTCTGGCTGGGATAACATTCTTAGGCACCTAGGCAAAAGCGGTGCAGATCAAAAGCTATTAGAAGAAGCAGGGCTACTTATACACAACGAAGATCGCGATAGTCATTATGACCGCTTCCGCAATCGAATCATGTTCCCGATACGGGACCAAAGGGGCCGCACTATAGGTTTTGGCGGGCGAGTACTGGGCGATGACAAACCAAAATACTTAAACTCCCCCGAAACCCCGACTTTCCATAAGAGCAGAGAACTCTACGGGCTTTATGAAGCGCGCAAGCACAGCAACAAACTTGAACGCTTAATCATAGTTGAAGGCTATATGGATGTTGTCGGCCTCGCACAGTTTGGCATTCACTATGCTGTTGCAACGCTAGGTACAGCAACCACTGCGCAGCACTTAGAAAGACTATTCAAGCTCGTTCCTGAAGTTATATTCTGCTTCGATGGTGATAATGCCGGGCGAGAAGCCGCGATGCGTGCACTAAAAACAACACTCCCGGTTATCGAAGATGGAAAAGAAGCCCGCTTTCTGTTTTTACCTGACGGCGAAGATCCGGACAGTCTAGTACGCCAAGAAGGAACACTCGCCTTCACGGAGCGACTAGATAGCGCTTTGCCGCTTTCCGAGTTTTTCTTTAACAGTCACTCCGAACAAGCTGATCTAAACAGCATGGATGGACGCGCCAGGTTCAGCACCGAGGTATTACCTGCAATAAATTCAATGAAACCGAGTTTATTGCAGCAGATGATGCTCGACCGAATTTGTGAATTAACCAACCTTTCGCTTGAACAGATACAAACTACGGTTAACTTTCACGAGTCAGTACAAACACATACACCAGCCCCCGCTGCAGTTTCAGAGTACGACTACTCTGAATCATCAAACTATGAAGATTCGCAACCCTACGACTATGCCGATTATAGCAACGAAGGTCATAGCTACGAAGGTCATAGCTACGAAGCCCATAGCCATGAAAGCACCCAATACCAACCAAGGAAGAAACAATTTCGCAGCCCTCGCAATAATAGCAGCGAACTGTCTTTCGAACAGAAACTGATCGCCCTATTGCTTCACTATCCGCAACTGGCGTCAGAGCACCAATTTCCTGAAGCACTCAAGAGCAACACAGACGTAAATTCTCAGCTTCTGGCTCAGTTAGTGACCTATTACAAACAAAACCCAACCGCATCACTTGGACAATTGGTTGTCGATTGGCGTGAAGATGAAACCCTTTCGCAAACGATCGTTGAACTTTACGAAATATCTACCTCTTTAGAAATTACTTCCGAAGAGATCGCCCGAGCCTACCTTAAAGATGCTCAGCATGGTCTAACACTAAAGGCATTAGAACAAGAGATCTCCCTTCTGCAGAAGAAGCACACCCTTTCCAAAGAAGAGAAAATAAAACTAGTTGAATCTATGCAACAACTTAATCAACTAAAGACAACCAGCAAGACCTAAGCTACCAATTACCGCTCTTAGCAAACCTTATAACAGTTTCAACATCTCTCCCCTTGAAAAACAAACCACCAATCACCATATATAGCATCATAAACCACTGAATTTTCGGCAAGTCGCTGAAAAACAGTCTATTTTTAACAGATGACAGTCTCTAGCTTGCACAGCCTTTTCCCTAGCATGTTGCTAACTACATCGCTATAATGGCCTGCTCGATTTTCATCCACTTTTTCTAGTCAGGGTCCTATGTCCGATACTTCTCAGCAACAGCAGTCTCGCCTTAAGGAATTGATCGCCCGCGGCAAAGAGCAGGGTTACCTAACCTACTCTGAGGTAAATGACCACCTACCGCAGGATATTGCCGATCCAGATCAGGTTGAAGATATCATCCGCATGATCAATGACATGGGTATTTCCGTGTCTGAAGAAGCACCCGATGCTGAAACACTACTGATGACCGAAGGTGATTCAGCTGATGATGCCGACGAAGAAGCCGTTGCAGCGCTAGCAGCAGTAGAGTCAGATGCTGGCCGTACAACCGATCCAGTGCGCATGTATATGCGTGAAATGGGTACTGTTGAGCTGCTAACTCGTGAAGGCGAGATCAGCATTGCAAAACGCATTGAAGAAGGCCTACGTGAAGTAATGTCTGCCGTAGCCTGCTTCCCTGGCACAGTTGATGCCATCCTTGAAGCATACAAATTAACCATTGAAGAGGAAGGTCGCTTAAGCGACATTTTTAGTGGTTATATAGATGCAGACGATGATGAAGAAATCCCGACTGCAACTATTACGGATCCAGATGCCGAAATAGATGACGACGAGGACGACGAGGACGAAGAAAAAGAGAAAGGTCCAGATCCAGAAGAAGCCGCTCGCCGCTTTGGCTTAATTAAAGAGCACTTCGACGCCCTTAACCTAGCTCTAGAAAAACAAGGTCGTGACAGCAAGGAGTTTGGTTCAGCTCAAGAACTACTCAGCGAAGCTTTTGCTCCGATTAAATTATCTCCACGTTATTACGAAGCAATTGTCGGACAAGTTCGCGATACTATCGACGACATTCGCAAGCAAGAACGTACTATTATGCGTATCTGCACACAACGTGCAAAAATGCCACGTAAGACGTTTATCAAAGAATTCCCTGGTAACGAAACAAACCCTGATTGGTTTAAAGAAGTTATCGATTCCGGTTCTGATTACTCTCGTGCAATCAAAACCAATCTTATTGAGCTTAAACGTGCTCAAAAGAAACTTATCCAAGCAGAGATTACTACTGGCATCAGCCTAGCTGAGATCAAAGAAGTGAACCGTCGCATGTCGATCGGTGAAGCTCGTGCACGTCGCGCTAAGAAAGAGATGGTTGAAGCCAACCTTCGTCTTGTAATCTCTATTGCCAAGAAATATACCAACCGAGGCCTACAGTTCCTAGACCTTATCCAGGAAGGGAACATCGGCTTGATGAAAGCTGTTGATAAGTTTGAATACCGCCGCGGCTATAAGTTCTCTACTTATGCGACATGGTGGATTCGTCAGGCAATCACACGATCAATTGCCGACCAGGCACGTACAATTCGTATCCCAGTACACATGATCGAAACGATCAACAAGCTGAACCGCATCTCTCGCCAGATGCTTCAAGAAATGGGCCGCGAAGCGACTCCGGAAGAACTTGCCGAACGCATGGAAATGCCTGAAGATAAAGTTCGCAAAGTACTTAAAATTGCTAAAGAACCAATCTCCATGGAAACACCAATCGGTGACGATGAAGACTCAAGCCTTGGCGATTTCATTGAAGATGTGACGATTTCTTCTCCTGTTGATTCTGCAACAGGCGAAGGTCTACGAGAAGCAACTCGTGAAGTTCTAGCAGGCCTAACCGTACGTGAATCAAAAGTTCTACGTATGCGTTTTGGCATTGAGATGAATACTGACCATACACTTGAAGAAGTAGGCAAACAGTTCGATGTAACGCGTGAACGTATCCGTCAGATCGAAGCTAAAGCGCTACGTAAGTTGCGTCACCCAAGCCGCTCAGATCACCTACGCGGCTTCCTAGACGAATAGTAAATTCTTTTAAATCAAACTCTTGTGCCCATGAAACCATATCGGTATTATGGGCACCCCTCTTAGGGCCTATAGCTCAGTTGGTTAGAGCGCTCGACTCATAATAAGTGAGTCCAAGGTCCGTAAAAGAAAAAGTTGGTCCGTGGGGGCCTATAGCTCAGTTGGTTAGAGCGCTCGACTCATAAAGGGTCGCACTAGAAGCAAATTATTGATTTACAAGGAATAAATCCTCAAAAACCCTTGTAAAGTTTTCTAAAGTTTTGAGGGCCTTTAGCTCAGTTGGTTAGAGCAAACGACTCATAATCGTTTGGTCACAGGTTCGAGTCCTGTAAGGCCCACCACCCTTTTCAAAAAAGCCCTACACTTGTGGGGCTTTTTTTGTTTAAGCATGACGCACAAGTACAGCGTTTGTAGTCCAACAAGATATATCTAAACCTCCGAACTTTATAAGTACTCAAGCTATTATGCTTGCTTAAAGAATAGGATTTACGACCTTTCATAATTCTGAGGGCTACTGTAACCTCTGATTTAATTCAAAGACTCTTAGTTAACAGAAGGTTAGAGCAGATGGATGCACTAGATAAACTATTAGAACAATACAGGGAAGCAGCTGTTACAGAGAGAGAAAAAGGCACTTATTTTGAGCGCTTAACTCTTGCCTATCTAAAAAACGATCCTATACAAAAACAGTTATACAGTAACGCTTGGACACATACCGAATGGGCCCACGTAAATGGCGAAGACGGAAAAGATATTGGAATCGACCTCGTTGCTGAAATGGCAGATGGAAGTGGCTTTGCGGCTATACAGTGTAAGTTTTACGCCCCTCATAAAAAAATAGCTAAGAAGGATATAGACAGCTTTTTATCTGCATCCTCAAAATCCCCATTTGTCTTAAGAGTATTTATTGATACCACAGAAGCTGACTGGAACAGCAATGCCGAAAATACGATTACAAACCAAAGCATTCCAGTCATAAGAATTGGCTTACAAGCCTTAAGAGAAAGCTCTGTAGATTGGAGCCAGTTTGATGCAGAACATCAAACAACTATCACACTAAAGCCTAAAAAATCACTCCGCCTCCACCAACAGCAAGCACTAGAAGCGGTAGAAAACGGATTTAATGGCAATGATAGGGGCAAGCTAATAATGGCTTGCGGCACAGGCAAAACATATACATCTCTCAAAATCGCAGAGCACCTTGCTGGTAAAGGCAAGCGTGTTTTATTTCTAGTGCCTTCACTTGCATTAATTTCTCAGACAGTACGTGAATGGACTAGTGATACAGAGACTGAACTACGAAGCTTCGCTGTATGTAGCGATTCACAAGTAGGTCAAAAGCGAAAAAGCAGAACAGACATAGCTGAAGTAGCAATACATGAACTAGAGTTTCCAGCTACTACCAAACCTGAAAAGCTATTAGAAAAAGCAGGCACTGAAGACGCTAATAAAATGACCGTCATCTTCAGTACATATCAATCAATACCCGTTATCAATGCAGCGCAAGAAATAGGACTACAAGAATTTGATCTCATAATCTGTGATGAAGCTCATAGAACTACCGGAGCCACACTTGATGGTGAAGAAAGCAGTAATTTTGTCAGAATACATGACAACAACTTTATAAAAGGTAGTAAGCGTCTATATATGACAGCAACCCCTAAGATATTTGGGGACGCAGTAAGAGCAAAAGCTAGCGATGCCAGCATCGAACTTTGTGATATGGATGACGAATCACTATATGGACCTACGTTCTTTACAAGAGGATTTAGCTGGGCCGTCGAAAATGGAATGCTTACAGATTACAAGGTCATTGTTTTAGCAATGGATGAGTCTGTTGTAAGTAGAACAGTGCAAGGACGATTAGCTGCGGATAATGAGCTGTTACTTGATGACGCTACAAAGATAATCGGCTGCTATAAAGCTCTTCAGAAATATAGTGACGGTGATGAATTTGGAACCGATCCTAACCCTATGCAACGTGCAATCGCATTTTGTAGAGATATCAAATCCAGCAAACTAATAGAAAGTGAATTCAGCGCTGTAGCTGAAGAATATAACCAGGCAATGGGATTTGATAACCCTTTAAATTGCTCTGTACAACACGTAGATGGAAGCTTTAATGCAAAGACAAGAGGAGAGCTTCTACACTGGATTTCAGATGATGTAGCTGAAGATGAGTGCAAAATATTAAGTAACGCACGATGCCTTAGCGAAGGTGTTGATGTAGCAGCACTTGATGCAATTCTTTTTTTACATCCACGCAAATCTCAAATTGATGTAGTACAAAGCGTCGGAAGGGTTATGAGGCGAGCGGAAGATAAAAAGCTCGGATACGTTATCCTCCCCGTCGTTGTTCCGGCTGGCGTCGCACCCGAACAAGCATTAAATGACAACGAACGCTACAAAGTAGTGTGGCAGATTCTTAACGCACTTCGAGCACATGACGATAGATTTGACGCAACAATCAATAAGTTAGACATCAATAAAGACAGTGGTGGTCAAATCGAAGTAGTTGCTGTTAGCGAAACTCTTCCTACTAAAAATAAATCAGATAGTAATGGCATTGATATTGGCAGTGGTAGTAAAAATGATGGAGAAGAGGGAGATGATTCCAGCTCCACTGAGCAACAGACAAGTTTCATCTTTGACGAATTTCCAGCAGCCATTAAAGCTAAAATAGTTGAAAAATGCGGAACCAGAACCTATTGGGAAGACTGGGCAAAAGATGTAGGGAAGATAGCCCAACAACATATAGAAAGAATTGAAGCAATACTTGAAACCGATAGTAATGGTCGGCAAGTATTTGACGAATTTTTAACCGAAATCAGAGATGATCTTAATAGCTCAGTTACCGAAAATGAAGCTATTGAAATGCTAGCTCAGCATTTAATTACCAAACCTGTCTTCGAAGCCTTATTTGGCGATTACGATTTCACTTCTATGAACCCAGTTTCTTCGGCAATGCAAAAGGTTGTTGAAACACTTGAAGAACAAAACATTCAAAAAGAATCTGAAAGCTTAGAAGGCTTTTATGCAAGTGTAAAAAAACGAGCAGAAGGAATTGATAATGATGAAGGCAAACAAAAAATAATAGTAGAACTCTATGAAAAGTTCTTCAAAAATGCCTTCTCCGACCTAAGTGAAAAGCTAGGTATCGTCTATACGCCAACACCTGTTGTAGATTTCATAATACATAGCGTAAATGATGTATTACGTAATGAATTTAATCAGACACTAGGTAGCAAAGGCGTCCACATTTTAGACCCCTTTACAGGTACAGGTACCTTCATAACACGCTTGCTACAGAGTGGATTAATAAGCAAAGAAGAGATTGAACACAAATATAAAAATGAGATTCATGCTAACGAAATTGTTCTTCTTGCTTACTACATAGCTGCTATTAACATCGAATCTACTTTCCATTCAATCAATCAAAGTGAATACACACCATTCAATGGTATTTGTCTGACCGATACATTTGAAATGTATGAAAGTGACGATTTAGTTGCGGAATTAATGGTCGACAACAGTGAAAGAAGGAATCGTCAAAAAGAATTAGATATTCGCGTCATCATTGGCAATCCTCCATACAACGTTGCAAATACTGGTGTTGAGTACAAAAACTTAAATCAGCGCATCGCTGATACTTATGCTGCTCACACTAATGCTACTAATAAAAATTCTCTTTACGACAGCTATATTCTGGCTCTTCGATGGGCAAGCGACAGGGTTAAAGATTGTGGTGTAGTAGCGTTCGTAACTAATGGCGGCTGGATAGATGGAAAAGCGATGGATGGCATGCGAAAGTGCATGATTGATGATTTTTCTAGTCTTTATATTTTCAACCTAAGGGGAAATCAGCGAACAAAAGGCGAGCTTAGCAGGCAAGAAGGCGGAAAAATTTTCGGACAAGGCAGTCGAGCTCCTGTTGTGATTTCTATCCTTGTTAAAAACCCCTCCGCACAAGAACAAGGAAAGGTTTTCTACAAAGATATTGGTGACTACTTAACTAGGGAGCAGAAGCTTCAAATCATAGACGATTTCAGCAGTATTGATGGAATACATCAAGCTGATGAATGGGTGCAGCTCACACCTGATAAATATAATGATTGGATAAACCAACGGGACGACAGCTTCTATGAGCATATACTCAGTGGCAATAAAAAAGATGCTAGCTCCTGCCTCTTTTCTGATTATACAAGCGGTGTCAAAACACAGAGGGACGCTTGGTGCTACAACTACAGTCCAACTGAACTAGTTAAAAACTTAGACAGACTGATCTCTCATCACAACAATTGCGTAGATGAAGGTAGTTTGGTTATTAACCCCAAACAGTGCGCGTGGACCGATAATACGAAAAAGCTTTACTCAAAAGGTGAGAAGCTAGCAATCAATGATGGTGTAATTAGAGTTTCTACATATAGACCATTTACCAAACAAGCACTCTTCTATAGCAAGAAGCTAAACGAAAGAACTTACCAGACCGGAAAGATTTACCCTGCAGATGATATAGAGAATAAAACCATTGCAGTCACAGGCGCTGGCTCCAAAGAGTTTTCAGCCTTAATGTTTGACAATATCCCATGCTTAGACAGTATGGAGAAAGGTCAAAATTTGCCTCTGTACATCTATCAAAAGACTACGGCAGCAGGCCTGTTCAGCGAAAGCGATGGCAATAATGAATTCGTTAGAAGCAGCGGCATAACTGATTTCGGACTTCATACTTTCCAAACAAAATATGGAAGAGATGATATTACTGAAACTGATATATTCCATTACACCTATGCAATTCTTCATAGCAAAGATTATCGCAGTCGTTATAAAGAGAACTTAACAAAAGAAATGCCACGTATACCTGCAGTAAACAATGAACGAGATTTCTGGTTTTTTGTTAAAGCAGGTTATGAACTAGCCGCAATACACACAGGTTATGATGATGTAGAAAAGTACCCTGTAACTATTGCTGAAGGTGATCTTAACCTTGCAGTAATTGAAGATGAAGCTGAATACTTTAGAGTTAACAAAATGAAATTTGGCGGCAAAAAGCCAAATGAAGATAAAACAACCATACACTACAACAATCAAATTACGCTGACTAATATTCCACTTCGAGCTTATGACTATTACGTCAACGGAAAAAGCGCCATTGAATGGGTTATGGAAAGGCAAGCTATAAAAACCGATCCAAAAACAGGAATACTAAATGACCCAAATAACTTTGCTAACGAAGTTATGGCCAATCCAGCTTACCCACTCGAGTTATTACAACGTGTAATAACTGTAAGCTTGGAGACACTAGACATAGTTGAAAGCCTCCCTCAGCTTGATATAGATTAACATCGCCTTTAAGCAAAGTACTGTAACCCGGTACTTTGCTTACTTATCCAATACTTCAATCTGTACCATATAATACCTACCATTAGTTCTATGGTGCTTAAGGCGCAACACAAGCATCGTACAGCGCACTTTTGAGTGCTTTGACGGTATTAGCATAAGGTCATTCGATACAGGGCTATGTAGCGTACTGCGCAGTACTATTTTTTGCTCAATAACTGTTATTCCGTATTGATTAGTTAGTATCCTCTTAGCAGTATTCACCCTCCTCTACATCTTCAGCAATACTTCTAATATCACCTATTACTTCTATGCTCTCTTCACTAAACAGCTCAACAGCCATTTCGTAAGGTATATGCTGCAAAGCATCCATAAGCTGCTCTGATTTCTCTTTAATAGTCGCAATTATTTGTAGGTCTTCATTTGTAAATTTCATAGCTTATTACCTCTTATTTGTTGCCTTAATAGCAGCTAACATCAACTACCATTCCGTTAATATTGAGCGTAACGTTAATGTAGGCTTCTATGTGAAAAACATCTTCATTGCCGCAAAAGGTTGCTCTTCCGTATTCGTCTATCATTAGCAGGCAGCTATTATCACTATTCCTAAAAACAGAACTTGCAAGCTTTTCAGCATCATCGGTCTTAACAATAGTGCCGTAGTGTCTCTCATTATCATTAATAAGCATTACTTTATGATCGCTGCTTATTTTGAGTAGCTGTTGTTGCTCAACACTCAACTCGCTGTAAATTTCTTTATCAATAGCAAACATGCAAACAGGATCGCAGTTCTCAGCGTTAAGATGGATATGGCCATATAGGCTTTTCAGTACATCAATTGACAGTGGAAATTTCATTATATTTGCTCTCTTTGTTAGATATTTGTTTAGGCATCTCAGCCCCTTAGTACAGTTGTATTATCTCAACAAAGAGCACGACATAAGATAGACAGCTTAACCCCAATTAAAAATGTCACCCACTTTCTTGCAAGATGCAGGCATTAATATATGTAGTTCACTGAGATAGTTTGCATGGTGTACTTAACAGCTTGTATCGCACCTACAACACACTCTCCCTTATATAACTAGATATATCTAAGCCATAAAAAAGCGACACACAGTCGCTTTAGTTACATTACAAATATCGGTGGGATATCGTACTTCTTCTTTTCCTCATTAAGCTCATTCACAATCCTCATCAGCATCTTCCTAAGCTTTACATGCTCATGCAGCGTTTGACGCTTTGCTATCATTGTCGCTAGCTTTTCAATCAGCTCAGCTAACAAAGCCTTATCTTGTGCCGCTAACCAAGTTAGCGTTAATTCCTTTTCTAATAGCTTATTTGTGATACTAACTAGAACAGCAGTAGGCAATTCATACCCCTTTGCTCTCATTGTTCTAATGTAACTTGCTGATTTATTGCAGTATTCCTTACTAAACTCTTCCATGTTTACATATTCGATTCTTTGTACTGTTTCGTATATTTCTAATGTTGTTAATTCTTCTTTATTCATATTTTCTATTCCTAATGTGAACTTTCTTTAGACAATACTTTACAGACAGCACTTACCAACTCCGTGTGTGCGTGTATCTGTTGTTATCTAATTGTGTAAGCTTTAGCTTCCTAACCGTGTGCCTCACATCATGCTAGTACTGTATCTATCACTTATTGTTTAGTAGCCGAGTAAACTCCGTACTAAAGCTATCCGATCTCTGTCTTACTTCATGTGCAGCATACAAAGTAGCAGCCGTGCCATTTCTATCAGCAGCTACCTCACACATGCTCGCTTTAGCATCTAACTTGCTATGCACATCTCGTGCACCAAGCATTCCTTTATATTCAGCATCAGCTTTAGATGCTTTGGTTTTAGTCTTAATAATTGCTCTGTTGTACTTCCCTATAACACTTTCAACATCCCAGTGTTCAGGTATAAAAATCACAATGTGGAAATGTATGTTTTCCTCACTTCCACCTGCATGCTCGAAAACAACCCGATCTATCGTGTATCTATTCCTGCATCCAGTAAGCTTTTCAAACTCTCTAAAAAACGTCTTAGCTACTGTGTGTGCTTGCTCTTTACTCACATAGTGCTTTACACCACCACCCCACCCGACAAAGCATAAAGAAGCTTTTAGTGCGATATAGCCGCGTTTCTCATACTCTTCGACTTTCTTTCTCGCAAAATCATACCAGGCACCCGTCTCATCGTACTTACTCAGCCCATAGCTACTTGCACCTAATTTCTCCCGTAATGTCTCTAACTTGTTCACTTGTTTTTATTCACTCTATTTAATCTGCTAACAGCCATTTTCTTTACCTTCGCTCTAGCTTCTTTCTCAGCAGCTTTTTCTATCCCTGCCAATACAGCCAATCGCTCTAGCTCACTGTGTTTCTTTCTGTTCGCGTCTTCTTTGTTTTGTAGCTGCTCATTGCGCCGCATAGCTTCAATGTAATCATCAATTACATGCCTATCGCTTTCCCACTTACCGATGTCAGCATTCGAAATAGCGTTTAGCCCAACTCCCAAAGTAGCCCCGTAACCTTTAGTTACCTGCTCATTGTCGATCTTCGCTTTAATGCCTTTGAGTTTCTGAACAACAGAACCACAGCCAGCGTTCGATATGCTTTTCTTCATATATAAATTCCCGCTAACTAGTTTTATTTATGCTCAAAAAAAATTACCGGCCAAAAAACGCTAGAAAATTAGCGGTTTTCAACTAGTGCTATGAGAACTAGAACGAGGAAATTAGATATGTGATTTAAGGTATGGAATTTAGGGGGGTGAGATTTATAGAAGAGGGGCTGAAATAGTGGAGCTGAGAGAGGAGCAGATACACATCTGCATGCTGCTTAAGCCCTACTCATTAATAATTCGATGTATGGTTGTAGCAGTTACTCCGTACTGTTTCGCTAGCTTGTACTGTGTAGCACCAAGTTTAACTTGTTCTTTAATTTTATTTCTGTCTTCCGTGCTAATAAGCTTTTTGCGCCCACCGTAATTACCAGTGCGCTCCTTACCAGCTTGTGTTCGTTCTTTGATAAAGCATCTTTCCATTTCTGCAAAAACACCCATCAGCTGTAACATTGCGTTACTGAAAGCATCATTGTTTGATGTGTCGATTGGTTGCTGTAGCACTTTCAGATAAACGTTTTTTTCTTTAAGTGCATCTACTGTCTGTAGCACCTCTTTCAAGCTACGGCCTAATCTATCTAACTTAGTACACACAACAATGTCACCATCACGCACATAGCTAATCATTTCATTAAGCTTATCTATATTCTTGCCTTTAGCTTTGCCTGAATGTTTCGATGCAAAAACTCTATCGCAGTTATGCTCATTAAGCAGTTCCAACTGTCCTTCTAAGCATTGCGCTTCACTGCTTACTCGCGCCCATCCAACTACTGCCATCTCATACACCATCACTTATCGTATATGTTTAGTAATAGTGTATTTTCTAGTTACTTAACTTACGACCGAATCATTAAGTAACTAGAATTACTTTTCTCAATGAGATTAGTTAGATCACTTCTGTTCGTTTTGTAGTAATGCCCTAAGCACACTATCAGCCTCATCGAAGTAGCCAGAATTTACTGCTTTTTCAAACTCAGCTCTGCTAGCAAAATCGAGTTTAAGCTCAATAAACGCATCGTCATGCTCTACGTAGTACTTGTCACTCAGTGCTTGTCTCGTTCTATCTAAACAGTTGTCGTAATCGCGCCGTCTAATAATGTTCATACTCATAGTATTCCTCACTTTATTAAATTTGTTAGGAGCTTCTTTTGCTTGCCCCTTAAAAGTGCAGTGTTATTATCTCAACTAAGCCAATGACGAATAATTGGCATATTTAAGACAAGTAAAAATGTCGGTGAGATATGGGCAAGTGGATTAAGCAGCGAGAAAGAACGTTTCCTATGCACGGAATTAGGCGTGCTTTGTGGTGGCGTAAGGACTTGTATAGAGAGTGGTTTAATTACGCAAAGCTATCAGGCAAATACCCTAAGCAGTTTGGCAATTTGGACAACTGTGAGTTTGAAGAATGGTGGAAAACTAAAGGACTCGGATTTGATCTATTTTGCGAACCCTATACAGAGGATTACGCAAAAACAATCAAAGCTTCTGAAGCAGAAGACAAACAACGCCACGTACTGCTTGAAGTGTACTTAAATGATGATATTGATCACTTACTGCAGCTCGTTAAACGAGAACTAAAAAAGAAAAAGCCAAAAGCACCAGAAAAATCACAGGCACAGTTTGTTCCCAGTAAGTCAGCTAAACACATGCGACTGTATATAGACGATGTGCGCAAAACTAAAAAAAGCGATATGGACATGCGCTTAGCACACCCACGTAAAATATATGAAATGACACAGCAAGGAATGAGCAATTTAGACATTGCTTTTGCTATGGGATATTTGGATTACAAAGATAATAACGGCAACCTCAAGCACAAAGGCAAAGACGTTTACGAATGGAAGAAAGCAATAACAGGCAAGCGTGGAGAAGTACGGGATTTAGAAAATAATGAGGAGTATGGAACAATTATAGAATCAGCGTTTAGGCGAATTGCTAGAGATCGAAAACGTTGCAAAGACATGTTTGCCAATATTGCTAAGGGTACGTTCCCCTAATCAATTTTTATCTTAACATTTGGATCAACTGTCATACCTACAGTACTTGTGAGCTCTTTACTAAGTTCCTCTAAACGCTTCTGCTCTCTCGCTTTGTCACCTGACAGCTCATGTGCAAACATTGTTGGTACAACATGATTATAGTTTGTCTGTATCACTTCAGCAGAGTTACCGCACTGCGCAGCGATGACATTGATATCAACACCTTCCTGTAACTTCCACGTAATGAAAGTGTGACGGCAAGAGTATAATGTGCGCTTACCACGCTCATTGGTAACCATTTTTTCTTTTCGTAATAACTTAGTGAAGTTCTTACTGAACACATCACTACTATGAGCAGCGTCGATGTAAAATAAAGTATCGGTATCAGCAGTGTTAGTTTGAAAGTCTTTCAGCGCTTCTAGTACTGGAAGCACCTCTTCGTTACATACTATTTCACGTGTACCTGTAAACCGTGTTGTTTTTCCTTTCCGAACTGTGATGGTCGTATATTCTTTTCCGTTGATTGTACGCTTATGGACATCACTCCAAGTAATATGCTCAACTTCTTTACCTGGTCGCATGCCTGTTAACGTAGCAACCTGTATATAGAAATGAAGTAGCTTTCTAATCTTCTTACTTTGTTCTTTAAGCCCTTTCTGATCTACCCACTTTAACGTAGCTTTAACTAAGTAATCATATTCCTCCCTAGTAAAAGCAGCCCGTAAATCAGTACCCGTCTTTCCTGTATTTTTAAGTATTGGCATTTCGGACTGAGTGATAATACGTTGTATCACCGCCTCATCTAACACACGCTGCATAGCTGAGTTGTGATCTTGTACTGTTGACTTAGAAGGAACACGACCAAGTTGATTAGCGCGCCAATCATCAAACTCTAGCAGAATCGCAGCATCTATATCCTTAACGCTCATCTCGCCAAAGTAAGGTAAGTGGTATTTCTTTAGTGCATTTATATACGTGATATAAACTTCTCTACCTGTACCATCTACTAAAGCGCTCTCCATTCGCTCGATAGCTAACTTACTTACAACATTAAACGTATACTTTTTAACTTTACGGGATTTGTGGACAGGAATATTGTTACTGAGCATTATCATAAACTCAGTCTGCAATTGGATAGCTTTGACGATTGCCTGTTTGATTTCCTTAGCTTTCGTTGCCTTAACGTACCATGCGCCTTCTACCTTAAAGCGAGCATACCAACGCTTTGAGTTATCCTGCTTGTAGAGTACAATGTCGTCGTTTACATGGTGGCGTTCAACTACTTTAGCCATTGCCTATATTCCTTCTGCTACTGTTTAGAAGTATAGACGATCTAAAGTTTTTATAAACCTGGTTTTGATAACAAGAAAAGCCTTTAAAATCAACAACTTACAAGAAAGCTACCTACTCATAATCGGTAGGTCTCAGGTTCAAGTCCTGAAAGAGGCACCATTTCCTTTAAAATCAACACCTTATAAAGAAAAAGCCTTCCCTAATTATTTTCTTAATCACGTTTAACTCAACCTTTATACCTCTTTTTAAACCCTTCCCCTGCTCTATCCAATATCAGAGACATATCTTCATTCAGTGTTATGTTTATAACACCGCAAAGCCTAAAACCCCATCAGACAAAAACTCACTCACGAACCTTAAAATCACCAACCCTTTCTGCGCCTAACCAATTGAAAAGTATGAATTTTACTTTCTAATCATTTTTTACAATCAATGTGGCCGTTTCGAAAAACCCGTTCTAAATTGGGAGAAATAGCTAAGGAGATTATGAATGAAGAATTTCATATTGGTTGAAGCCCCCGCATCCAGGAGAGAACCCTTTCTCTTAATTCATTTAAGCCCAGGTATTGCGGATACTAATCGTGAAGTAGAACAGTTTTCCAGATTCACTCGATGGATGTCCGAAACTAAGGGTTATTCATATCATACCCTTAAATCATACGCTGACCGAGCAGCCTTGTTCTTAAACTTTGTATTTGAAGCCTCTAAAACTAAGCACGCCATAGATATTAATCACGATTTATCGCAGATTCTTCATAGCTATCAGGACTATCTGCTTTTCGGAAAAGATGCAGGAGATGATTTAGCAAAAACTCTCGCTGACACCCTTGATAGAAATAGTACTATTTCAAGAGAAACCCTCTCACAGAATGATGAGAATGCCGTTAAATGGTTTTTGGAGGTTTGTGCCAGTCATCCAGATAAAGATTACGTAGATCCCATCTTTAGCAAGCTGCTTTCAAAGGCTCCTGAATTCCGAACCAAGGCTGAAATATCCGCAATTAATCGTAATTCTTGGTTAGCTGGTACTATCCGTAACTCTCTACAAGCATCTATCCCAAGCAGAAAAACAGAAAAGATTTTTGCCTATGCTGCACGAAGAGCCGCTAGGAATGGCAATAATCCCTATAAGACAATTGCTTACCCCATCGAGAAAGCAGGAGACCTGCTCACTCTTGAAAAAAGAAAACGAAGCTCTTTTAAAGTCTTATGAGAGCTGGCGTCAGAAATACCAAGAGCCTGATGCGCGACCAGCAGCGGGAGCTTCAGACATCGAACTAGAAATTTACCTAGAGGAAGCTCGCAAACGGGAATATGCCGCTATCGAAAGGCTGAGTATTGCTTATAACAATGCGCAGGCAAATGCTCGACTGGCAGGCTTTAAAATCACAACAAAGCACATTGAGGTTTTGGACAAGTTTACAGCCGACGAGATATCAGTGTTAGAAGCATATGAGCTGCTTGATATAGATATCAGCAATATCCCCGACACTGAATGTGAGCGGCTTAGTAAACTTTATGTGAGAGATATTTATGAAGAGCAGCTTAGACGAAAAAATTCAGCGAGCGATTAAAGATAATCCCGACTTGCCAGAACGCTTTATTCGAGAAGTTTTGGAAGCTTGCGATGATATTAAAGATCTGGAACTGCTAAACAGGCGATTAAGAAAAATAGGCTGGGACAGCTTTTTCCGTGATGAGGGGGGAGAAGAACTGGAATTCAAAACGTTCGAAGATCTAACTATCGAAGTCCACCTCTGGATAGAAGCTATCCAACACTTCGGCACTCAGGAAAGAGCCATGGAGTGGTTTAGACACCCTTTAAAGGAATTAAATGGAACACCCCCTGGGGAATATTGCTCCTTCGAACCGTATGGCCACCGCCGAGTAGCACTAGTATTAAAAGACATTAAGGAGAAAACAGAGGAATGTCATGAAAAAGGCAAAAAGCGACTGAGAGATGGAGAATTCCTAGTAGAAGGTGAGTTGTGGTTAGATGCGGTCGATTATTTCGGCTCCACAGACGCGACAATAGCTTGGTTTCAAAAGCCCCAGAAAGAGCTGGGAGGTGAATCTGCATACGAGCGATGCACAAACCATGTGTATGGAAGCCATGATGTTGAGAAACTGCTAAACGACTTAAAAGGTAATGGGTAAGAACAAATCATGTCTGAGCTAATGCATCTAAACTGAACACCACATTCCCTACCCATATTTACTGATAAAACAACCACCAAATTAATATCACTCTACAAATACAACATTGGTGTTGCATTTGTAGGTTCTATTCATATAAGTAAACGCTAAAGACAGAGGCCCCATATATTAAGGGGTAAGGAATCAAAAAACGGACGGACAGTTATACTTCGCCACTTTTTTAATACCACATAAGGGTTCGAGTCCTGCTAGGCCCACCACTCCACAGTTCACGCGGCTTTCAGCCTTACTTAAATTCTTACTAATTTACACATACACCCAAACCTTTAAAGCTTGGAACCATTTCATCATACCAGTTTTTCTCTCCATTTAAGCGCCACCATTGTCAGCAGCTCTGACCTCGTCACAAATCTAGTACGAGTGAACTTTGTGATGAAAATCGTTAGTTAGCCTTGAAGCTGATCCAGCTAAAATTGGAAGACTTTTCTTACCCCCCCCACGAGGAAACCTTGTATCTATAAAACCCTCTGCATGTAATTCAGCCACAAACCATGAGCCGCCACTTTCCCAAATCGGCCTACTGAAATACCATAAAGATATAGTTTACAGTTAAAGGTCATATCTTCAGGGTACCAAGTTGCTCAAAGGAAATGCTGTTATTACCATTGTCAGATATGAAGGCATTTCCCTAATTAAACAATCTCACCCACTCGATTAGTGCATTTCCACCATGGATATATAAACTTTGTTTCAATGCAATCTCTACACATTCGGCTAGGGACCTGCAAATAATCCCACAGCACCAAACAATTTTCATACAGATAATTTGAGGAATTATCTATGGATAATCAGCTTACCTGTTCTCAAAGCGAATACCAAAGTAAGCATCGCCAGACTCATAAAGTGATTTTCTTAGGTCGGATGAAATCTCTGTTTCAATAGTATTGCAATGAACCTGATTACCCTAAGGCAGGAAATGGCCGTCGACCTTACCTCTAACAACAATGTCACGTATCCATTGCATGTAACAGTGGTACAGTATGAGTGGTCCCGACATAATAGTTGCGCTGCGCTTATTCACAGGCCTGTCACTCGATAGAGCCATTACACATCACACAACAATCATAAATTTTCGCCATCTATTGGAGCATTATGGCTTCGCACGTAAGGCATTTCAGGAAGCTAGAAATTGCTTGCTGAAGCAAACATCTTGGTAAAAAAGGAACTTTTATGAATGCCACTTTTATCGAAGCGCCAAGCTCAAGCAAAAAAAGACGGTGATCCCTATCAGAAATACACCAGACAAAGAAAGAGAATAAATGGCATTTTGGCATGAAGGCCCATCAAAAAAGTCTCAGGCACAGAGTCACCACAACTACAACTAATGAACATAAGCTGAAACAAACTTCTCACCTTCTGCATGGGAAAGACAATTTTATCTTCGTTGATAGTGGTTATCATGGTGACAATCAGCGAGATGCGCTCCAGCCTGTGCAGGCTGATTGATATATTGCAGAAATCCCCAGCAAAGTTAAAGAGCTGAAAAGCATCCGCTAGTCAACAAGGCCAGTTTAAAAAGGAGCACTTAGAAGCCAGCATCCGAGCCAAGGTGGAACGCCCGTTTAGAACTATAAAGTGTTAATTCGGCTTTACCAAAGCTCGCTATCGTGGTCAGCAGAAAAACGATGGCAAGCTCTCAATACTGTTTGCTCTAGCTAATATCGTACGTGTGGATCAGATACTTCGAGCGCAGTATTAATCCGCGTGTATGTTGAGAAAGCGACATACAGTCGACCGAAAGCGCCCTTAAAATGGGCGGTTCAGGTCGTGATTGCGGTATAAGCAATGAGGTGATTTAGGAAACTAGACTGGTTCGCAGGTTCCATCATTTATTAAGCTGATTTGACTGACTCAATAAACATAAGGTCGCGGATCTCATGCTGCGGATTATATCCATTCACATTAGCCAACAATATATCCCTGATTACAACATGATCATAACTATCAATGGCTGAGGATAGGCAATTAAGCACCTCGACCAACTTGCTCCAAGGCAACTTCACCTCTTGAGCACGCATAATCATTGAATGATCAGTACGATCTACATCATCCCCGATCAGTAACTCCTCATAGAGTTTTTCGCCATCTCGAAGACCTGTAAACACAATTTCAATATCACCTGACGGATTTTGAGCGCTTCGCACAGACAAACCCGTAAGATTTATCATCTGCTTCGCTAGATTATAAATCTTAACTGGCTCCCCCATATCAAGCACAAACACTTCACCAGAATCCCCCATTGAACCCGCCTGTATAACTAATGAAGCGGCTTCAGGGATCGTCATAAAATACCGCGTAATAGCTGGATCAGTTACTGTAACAGGACCACCTTGCTTTATTTGTTCTTTAAATAGCGGAATTACAGAGCCAGAAGAACCAAGAACATTCCCAAATCGAACCATGGTAAAACGAATTGAATCCCCTTCTCGTTCACCCAGCCCCTGAAGAACAAGCTCAGCTAAGCGCTTACTCGCACCCATAACGTTGGTAGGCCTCACAGCCTTATCGGTTGAAATTAGAACAAAATTTTCAACATTAGAAGCAATTGCGGCTTCTGCACAACGCCAAGTACCCAAAACATTATTGCGCAGTCCAGCAATATTATTTACTTCAACCAAAGGCACATGCTTGTATGCTGCAGCGTGATATAAAGTATAAACATCAAACTGCATCATCACTTTCTCTAGGTGCTCCTGATCGGTAACAGAACCCAAAACAGCCACTACTTCAATAGAATCAAAAGAAGATTTGATTTCACGCTCAATTGAATAAAGAGCAAATTCAGATTGCTCAAACAAAACGAGCCTCTTCGGTGACTGCTTTAAAATTTGGCGACAAAGTTCGGACCCAATAGAGCCCCCAGCACCGGTAACCATAACAACCTTTTGCTTAATACAGGCATCAAGCAAAGATTGATTAGGCTCCACTTCATCCCTACCTAGCAAGTCAGCAATATCAACTTCACGAACATCACTGATACTTACCTTACCACCTGCAATATCTGACAAACCTGGTAGCGTAAGAACCTTGACATGATAAGGGCTAAGACTATCAACAATTTTCTTTTTTGCGTGCCGCGAAGCAGAAGGGATAGCTAAAAGAACAGAATCGATATCGTAGCGTTCAATTAATACTTCTATCTCAGATGTTGGATATACACGGACCCCATTTACATCTAGACCCGATAATTTTGAATCATCATCAATGTATGCAAGCGCACTAAATTCCTTGGAGTGATAAAGAGCTGTTGCCAGCTGCCGACCCGCAGAACCTGCACCATAAATAAGTACTCGCTCAGATTCTTTTTTAGCTTTCTGCTCTCCACCTGGAAATTGATGCAGAACAATCCAGCGCGCAACCATTCGGCTTGCACCGATAGTCAGGATTGCAATAAACCAGAATATAAAAAACACTGACCTTGGCGTACTCTGCTCGAGCCCCATGAGATAAGTGCACAGCGCCCATACCAAGATTGTTAAAGACACTGCTTTAACAATTGTCCACTGAGCACGATATCCAATATAGCGAATAATGGCCCTGTACAAGCCAAGCTTTATAAAGATTGGAATTGCTATCACAGGAGCCAATAAATAAGCCGGCCAGTGTGCAAAATCACGAGCAGTCCAATCATCGTAGCGTAGGGCAAAACTTAACCAACAACAGATAGGTAATAAAAATGCGTCTAGAGCAAGAAATATAGCTTTTTTAGATTGACGAGAAACGCCAAGAATAAAAGTAACCAATTAATGACCTCAATTCCAATTTAGCGTATTTTGTCGCCAGAGCCTGAGCCTATCGCGGTTTTTATTAGATAAGAAAAATATGAACCAACCGAAAGAGTTTTAATCATTTTTTCGTCCCACTCAGAGAGTAATTTAGGAGTGGACATATCAATATGATTAATCTGAGCTAAACCCGTAACTCCAGGCAGAACTTCAAAAACCCCTTTTTCAGATCTCTCTTTTATCAACTCTGTTTGGTTGAATAAACAAGGTCTAGGTCCTACCAAGCTCATTTCTCCGCGAATAACGTTTATAAGTTGGGGTAACTCATCTAATTTTGTTTTACGTAAAAAACTGCCAAGTTTTGTCACTGATGAAGCATTCGCTAGATGGGTGGCTACAGACTCTGTTTCCAGATGCATTGTTCTAAATTTAATCAACTTGAAAGGCTTCAACTTTTTTCCTACCCTCTCTTGAATGAACACAGGAGACCCCGTGTCAAAGTGCCCCAGAATTAAAACAACAAAGAGCACAGGGGCAAAAACAATCAATGCAACTACGGAAATCGTAACATCCAAAAATCTATAAATGATCATTGCTATTCAAGCATACCTTCATGTAATTTTTCGTTAGGGGACCATCCAAGTAGTTTCTTTGCTTTAGATGCGTCCACTTGTAAATCACCAATAAGTTGATTTATTTTTTGCTCTTTTTTAGCTAATATACCGATCATCCTAAATAAAGCCATAGGGATAGGTAATTCATAAACTTTCTTTCCGAGTCCTTTAGCTATCGCGTCACAAATCTGCTTGGTAGATACACCAAGATCATCCGCTATAACAAAATCCTCATTAGCCGCTTCAGGCCGGTAACAACACAGAATTATAAAATCTATTAAGTTATTAACCGAAATCATGCTTCTAGCATTATTACACGAGCCAAAAGGAAGCACTGGGAATCTACCAATGAGTTTGACTAATTTCCCGCAATTTCCTGGAGCAGACAAAGCATAAATTAATACTGGCCTTATGATAACTAACTCAAAGCCCAACTCTCTAGAGAGTTCTTTTAATCCCTGCTCTGCATCCAATTTGGATTTGGCATATTCATTATGGGGTTCTAAAGGGCTAAATTCTGTTATTGGGTCCCCTGTGGTTGCATTACCATGAACCCCTATTGAACTGATAAAGATAAATCTTTTTAAACCTTGTTTGGCTAATTGCTTCGCAAGATTTAACGTACCTTTCACATTTACTTCAAGAAATGCGTTATTCAGATCACCCTCAAAGGTTTTCCCATTTAAAACATGAGCAACCCCTGCCGTATGAACTACACAGTCAATTTTAGATGGGAGATTATTTAGCCAGTCAGTTTCAGCATTGATATCAGTTATATGGATACTGTGCGGTACACTATCGCACTTTGCTTTATTTCGATAAACAGCAAAAGAAGAAAATGACCGATGATTTTGTATCGCTCTAAACAGCCTAGAGCCAACAAACCCCGATGCCCCGGTTATAAGGATATTTTTCTTGTCCATCTAGAACGGCTCTTAGACTTATGTTTTTAAGAAACAAGATTTAGCAATACCGCCAATGGCATAACAACTGAAATAATATAACGCCTTGTGCAGTGGAAGACATTCGATTTTACGGTATAAATCCCAAGTAAATTTGGCAGCACTGAGTTTATTAGATGAGATAGACCCCTTCCTTACCCGATAGAAAGCTAATGGCTCTTTTATTCCATATGCATAATCAACAGTTTTTAAAAGCTTAAGCCACAAGCCAAAGTCTTGCCTTTTTCTGATAAGAGGCATTTCATGTTTACCTATCATCTCGGTATCATAAATAACCGTAAGGCATCCGATTACATTTGTTTTTAGTAGTTGCTTATACCCAACTTTACTCGGTACGGAAATTTCAGATAGTGAATTCCCTTCTTCATCTATCTGTTGATAAGAGGAATATGTAAAAGCAACTTGATTGTCCTGCATAAATGATAGCTGTTTAGACAACTTTTCTTCATGCCATAAGTCATCACTATCAAGGAAAGCAATATACCTTCCTCTTGCTTCATTAATTGCAAAATTTCTTGCTACAGCTGCACCTGAGTTTTTTTCTAACTGAAAAAATTTAACTCTACTGTCTGTCAGAGCATAATTCTTTATGATCTGAGCAGTAGAATCGCTAGAGCAATCATCAACTAAAATTAACTCCCAATCTTCAACTGTTTGATTTACAACAGATTTAATAGAATCAAGTATAAAATCGCTAGAATTATAAACAGGTGTAATAATAGATACTAATGCCATAAACAGAAGACCAAAAACATAAAATAAAAAAATCACCTAAAATAATCTAAATAATCAAGATCTACTAAAATTACTTTCGGATGAAGCTCTAAAGCTTTTTTTGCATAAGAAGCTTTACTGTCTTGCTTTTGAATTCCATTCGTCCAGATATAAATATTTTTATCTTCGACATCACAGTCGTTTTTGTAAAAATATTCAAAGTGTTGACTATAATTACTCGACACGGTAGGGCAATCAGAGCCATTAAGCCAAAACAGAGGATGTACGGAATCTATTTTAGTTGAATCGAAAACTTCATGAAGGGCTTTGCGATCACTAGATTCAAGTAAAAAAAATAGCTGTGGGTAAGAAACGGATAAGAATTCCACACTTTTAGAAACCTTACTAGCATTAGAAACAGTTAAATTTTTTGCATCTAACCAAATACCCTTAAAATCATAATGATGCAACACTTTTTTTAGGAACAGGTCTAATGACAACAAACCACCACTGAACGTCTGAATTCTTAATAATTTGTCATTTCTATGAATCCCATATGAAACAACAAACATATTCTTTTCTTCGCTGAAGGTAACATCAACTTCCAGTACGGATATGCCTTTCAGATCTAGATCTCGAACAATATCAACATTAGTAAGCAAAGAAAGCTTTCCCATCACTTTTGTATCAGTAATGTTCTGTTTTATATTAGCATAATCACGAATTAAAAAGACTTGCCCCATATGCAGCCCAATCTCTGCGTGTGCATTCAGTGACACAAATACTAGAAATATAAAGACATACTTTTTCAAGGCACCACCTGTTTGTAATACATTTCATAGTCAACATCATCTATATAAACACCAAGGTAACTCAATACACTTTTTGGTATTTCATATAGATTTTTATAATTAATTTGCTGCTTATTTGATAAACAAGATACTTTGTATTTACCTTCTCCATATTCATGACCTTTGATATATGGATTATGGTCAGCACAGATCAACACGAACGAATCTTCGGCTTCATATTTTTTAATAAAATTCAATACATCATGTAATCTGTAAATAGATTGATTTACGACCTTTTCATATTCGACATTATTATCTTTAAAAAGATCAGGTCTCAAGGATTTATTTCTATAATATGGATGATGGCCATATGCACCAACAAAATAAATAAAATCGTAATCACCTTTGTCGTAAGCATCATTAATTGCAGACAGTACTTGCCCATCATAAATATATCCTCCCGGCCTATCTTTAAAACCGGCAGTATATTTGGGCCAAAACTTATCATCAAAACCCAAAAAATCATAAACACGGTTAGCATTAAACATAAATTTACTATTAGCATTAACGACTAAGGATTTTCCTAAAAAAACACTAGGCAGACACGATATCTTTCTGTTTATAAAATTAAACTCTACTCCATAAAATTTATATGATGGTATTCCGCATAGAATTTCAAATTCACTTCTGGCACTTTCTCCAGCAAAAGTAGGGCTTTTCATGAAAAATGTATAATCCTTGGCATTCGGAACAAAGCTCATAACTGTATCATCAATAAATAGAGATTCTAAGACACCTATTATTACCTTATTTCCTTTCTTCAGCTCCTGCGTACTATTAACATCAGCAAGGTATGAATCACCTTTAGTGTTGGAATTACTATAAAGAAGATAAGTTTTATAAAGAACCTCTCCTGAAAACGTATAGAAGAATCCCCTTTTATAATATTGCTCAGATGGATTCCAGTCAGGGTCCTCCCACATAAAAGGACTACTAACAAAGAGCAAGAACAATAGTGATAGATAACGCTTATTTAAAGCAACAACCAAACCAAAGGCAACAAAAAAAACACTTACTAAAGCCCATAATACCAAGACACAACTTAAGAGAGGATCATAAATAAAAAGATCATATACACCAGAAAAAATCGAAAAATCCAGAGGAATGCCATAGAAGTAACGGTAACCAGAAGCTAAAAATAATATTGAACAAAAACCAAAAACAAAAGAAAAAGCATAAAACTTTTTAAGTTTCAAATGGCTATCACGCAACTTCCAACAAACTAAAACCAGCAAGAAAATGTCAACAAAACTTAAAGGGTGAAGGACTTTATATATCGTTCTACTAAACAACACATCCGACACAATGTATGAGGCAAAACCTATAAACAACAAAAGAATAATTTTTTTAACTAAACTGTTCCGGTACAAAGCCGAAACAAGTTGATCTTTAAAAGCTTTCATACGGCAAGATTCTCATAGAGACTCAAAGTTTTTTTTGAAATATTTTCCCACCGAAAGAAAACAGTTGCTTCATGTAATCTACTCTCATAAATATCTGATGAAAAATCAACAAACTCATTTAACTTAGTTGATACATCATCAACTGTTAATTTATCAATGACCAACGGCAGTCCAAATTGTTCGCAAAAATCTGCAAAACCTCCCACATTACTAAGTAATATTGGTTTTTTGTAGGCAATAATACTTAACAGAACACCACTTTGACTAATTTCACGGTAAGGAAGCACTTGTCCAAGGCAGTGAACTGAAAGTTCGTGAAGTTCAGTTTCAGTTAAAAAGGAGTCGTATATAACCAAACCTCTTGTGTTACCTGAAAACCTTGAAGCACCTGCGCCAGCGAGAACTAACGAATATCCCTGACGGTATAGCTGAGATTTAGCCCAAGCAGCAACAAGTAGATCAGTTCCTTTATAGTAACCCATTCGTCCAAAGGACAATATGTATCGATTAGAATTCTTTTGTATAAAATCTTTAATTTGTACATTCACAGATTGATTTTTATCAAAATAGATTATCCCATGAGGAATTACCATGACCTTTGGGTTACTAGTTAATTTTTCTATTGACTTTGCTGTAGCTGATGCATGACAAACAATCACATCGAATACGCAATATATTAACCGATAAATTGATTTGTATAATCTGCCTGAGTTATGTGGATATAAATTATGCGCCGTAAATACAAGCTTACTATTAAAACCAGGCAAAAGCTTAAAACAACATAGCACAAACCATTCTAAAATTGGCAATTTCAACCACTGAAAATGAACAACGTCATATTTCTTTTTATAAATATAAAAATACAACAAAAACAATGACCTAAATAAACTCAAAAGTTTTAAGTATTTTTTATCACTATAATTAAATATTTTTATAATTTCTGCACCATCGATATTTGACTCAAGCTTTTCATTAGCATAAAAATCAAGTTTTATTCGACCAGCCTTAGGCTTTAATGATGATAAAACCCCACAATCATATTTCTCTAGATTAGAGTATGATTGCGGATCAACAAAGCAGACAGATATAGATTCCTTGTTTTTTATATCCTCGTTATACACTTTGACTCTCTTTATATATATCTACTACACTCGACAGTGCCAATAAAACAAATATCATGGGTAAAATTGCTATCCCCGAGACAGTGAATAAAACAGCGGGCATCAAAAGAAAAAAGCTAGATGAGCGCTTATTTTCGATAAGATAAAATAGGCCTATAAGAAACATAATAACACCATATAAGCCAATCTCACTAAGCATAAGCAACCACACTGATTGCGGTTTTGGGCTACTATTTCCAAACGCACTAGAAAAAACAGTTATATATTGATGAATTATTTTCCCAGATTCTCCCCAGCCGATTCCGAATATTGGATATTCCATGAATACATTCAGGCTAGCGACAATCATAGCAAGCCTTATTCTAAGCGAACTATCTTGCAAGTTAACAATATCGCTAACTCTTTCACCCAACACTGAATAAAAGACCAAACAAACTGTACATATAATAAATAAGATGGACGCTAAGCGTTTACAGTCAGATAAATATTCATAAAACCTATACCTGCTAACATATGACACTAACGCAAATATTAGACCGGAAAAGGACAAAGACGCAATCGAAGCCACGAGCAAAAAATTTGATACTACTTCTCTTTCATTAAACCAAGCCACTCTAGAAATTGCCGCAAAATAGAAGCCCATTAATAGCGGCTCATTCCAAAAAAAAGCTATACGAACAAGGCCATGCTGATAATAGAATTTAGAGGATAATAAATTAAGCTCAAAACCATAATTAGCCAAAAAAACGATGAGAACATATACAATCCCCACAAAAACACCAATATCAACCATGGCTTTTTGAAATAAAAATACATTATTTTCTGACTTCAAAAACCATATACATAATAAAATATATAATATTAGGTGCAGTACTAAATTGATACTTGAGTAGAGACCTTTCAATCCACCCAAATAAAACATACTTGGTAGAAAAGCTAATCCTACGAAAACTGTAAATTTAATAATATGACTTGGTAAAACAAATCTTTCTTTGCAAGTAAACAAACAATATATCAGAACAGGAAAACACAGATAAATAGAGCGATAACCATCAAAATCGAAGTAGTGTTTAAAAAACTCCCTTAAAAAATCATTAGATAAAAATGAAAAAATAAGTATATATATCATTGTTTATCAAATATATTGCTAATGATATTTTTTTTGGAATCACCTACAACTGAATATGATTTCTCAAACAATGCTTTGTAGGACTCCCCATCACCCTTCAGTTTACAAACGAGATTAATTACCTCCTCAGGTGTATTTGCAATAGGTATATTTAGATCTTTTATTGCTTGTACTATATGCTCATATCGATAAAAACAGTTAACGTTAGCTGAACCATCATTCAACCATATTGCAGGCTTACCCATTGCCAGTGCATCTAAAGCCATTGATGATGCAAAATTAACTACAACATCTGAAACAGCTAAATCACCATGTAGCTTATTTAATGAATTATCGGAAAATTTGACACCATCAAGATTTAGATTGCTATTCTTTTCAGGTTTAACAATTTTGACATTCTCAGTCTCTTGTTCCTTAAATTCTGATACCTTGGCTTGCGGATGTACTCGCACATAAAGATACAGATCATTTCTTTCATTGACTAAAGAAATTAAAGATTCAATAAAAGAATTCTCATTTGGAACCAGTCGTGAAACACTTGTACTATATAAAATAACTTTTTTATTTAATGGTATCCCCCTTGTTTTTTTTTCAAAAACAACATCTAAGTCTTCACGATATATATCAAATTGCACCGGACCACATATCTTCTTTTTTTTAGTATAATGATTTCTATCTACATATTTTTCATATTCCATAAGATTAGACAATGACCAAAAATAAGCACTATCTGGCTTTATAGGAAAGAAACCCTTAGTAGTAATCACATCCCAACTATGTACTAAACCAATAATTTCAATCCCTTGCCTCCTTGCCTGCCATAGATACTGACCTTCATCATACTTATTCGACATCGTACTTATGACTATTTCAGGACTGTACTTTTTTATAATCTGCACAGCTGATTCAGATTTAAAAATATAGCCACTTAGCTTTCTTAGAAGAAAATCATAAAAAGCTCTTTTTTTAGGAAAAAATTTCGAAAAACCTTTATATTTAATCCACTCGATCTTATCTGTAAGGAATAGATATTTTGACTTTTCATTATACGTTTTAGTGCTCTGAAGCTTATAACACCAAAGCCTGAACAATATGAGAAGTAATTTATTTAAAAAACCAAACTCATTTTTAAATTCAATTATATCAAGCTTACCATCATATTCATCCTGCAAAGCCTTTAATTCAGATGAACCCAGATGATCATAAGGAACCGCAATTAATACAAAAGCGTCATTCTTGAGCAACTCTTCGACCAAACCCGACGCAATGACATTCCTATAGTTGTATGAATAAGGGCATGTAATCATTAACCGCATTAATAATTAATCCGCTTTTGTACTTTTTTAGGGTCTAAATTTTTTATCAAACTTACGATCTTTTGACCTGCTTTGCCATCACCATAAAGAAAACTACTCTTATATTTCCCATGCTGTAATTGCACCTTAATTGAATCAACAATTTCAGTAGTTTTAGGCTCACAATGGATTACATTATGAGCAGATAAGCGAGAATTTTGTCTGGAACCAATATTTACTACAGGTGTTCCTATGAATGCACCCTCTCTTAATCCAGAAGATGAATTACCTACTAAGCAAAGAGCCCTTGACATTAGCCGGCTATAATCCTCAACAGAGAAATTCGTCTGTAAATGTAACCATTGCGGATTCTCTTTTTCCCTAAATGTTCTTATTGATTTAGCGATTGCACTACTACCTGCATCAAAATTTGGCCAAATCATAATTGTTGGCATTTTTATTTCATTAAGTGCTAGCATTAGACTGTCTACTTGTTCTCTTAAATCATCAGCCTCAGTAGTCACTGGATGGAAAGATACAAGTAAAAAATCACCCTCTATACTTACATTTCCTCCAACTCCTTTATACTTCTCGAAGAAATCCTTATCTCTTAACGTATCGTTTTCAATAGCCTCTTTAACTAAATCCATTCTAGGACAGCCTACAGTCTGAACCGTTTCCTCAGGCTCTCCCATTTTTATTATTCTTTCTTTAGCATCTTCGTTTGCAACAAGATGTAGATGTGCGAATTTAGTTATTGCGTGCCGAATAGACTCATCTATTGTCCCTGTTACTTCCCCGCCCATAGTATGCACAATAGCAATATTCATATATGCAGCGGCTATTACAGGCGCCATGACATCATATCGATCTCCTACAACCACTATCGCATCCAAATTTGCATTTGTAAGGATCGTACTCATTTCCATAATTCCTAAGCCACAGCTTTTAGCCATATCACCATGACTTTCACCATCGATATACATATTGAAAATATAGTCTGGCTTTGGTAATCCATCGTCCACCATTAATTCGTGTATCGCTCCATATCTGGATAATGTAGCGGCACCACCGACAATTGAAATCAAATCAATATTTGGATCAGTTTCCAGTCCACGGATAATTGTTTTAGTGCTCGAATAATTCGCACGACTACCTGTAAATACCCCTACACGCATTTCAATTTATCCTTCATTATAATTTCTGCCATTTCGAAATCTTCTTCAGTATCAATATCAATAGACCTTATATTTGGCATGAGATGATAAGCCATTCTCTCCGCAAATAAAGATTTTCGATTTACGAAATGCTTAACTTTACATACATATACTGCAGCACCATTTCTAGCTACATATGATTTTTGTTCTTGCCTTAAATTAGATTCTTTTAAGTTATATTCTGTAGGAATTACTATTTCTTCTCTCATTTCCATGAGAGATTTAGGTGCATAACAATGGGGCACATTAACTACAGTCACACCTGAATTCAATTTTTGATTTAAAACTTTCTTATATAATACCTCTATATCCTCGCCAACCCTTAGTGGCGATGTTGGTTGTAATATACAAAAATATTCAAAGGTTTCTATGCTCGATACATGATTAAGTGCATGTTCTATATATTGTGTAGCAGGAGCGTCATCTCCAGATATATTTGCAGGCCGTTTAAGCAATATATCAACTTTGTCTGCTATATTTTTATTTTCTATGATATCTATATCATCGGTAGTCACTAATACTTTAGATACGCATTTCGCTGAACATGCAGCATCGATAGTCCATTCGATCAATGGCCTGCCACAAAAGTCCCTCTTATTCTTACCAGGAACGCCCTTTGACCCGGCTCGCGCTGGTATTATCGCTAACATTTTTATATATCCGTAAATGATACTGGTTGATCTTTCACAACACTTTTCTTTAATTTTTTACCGATAAAGTCTGTGTAACTTTTCGTAGCAATACCGTCACCTGGTTTTTTCGCTGCAAAATCGTCATAGCAAAGAACATGATCACGATCTAATGACGCCTTATAAACCAAACTTTTCTCAAATGTTTGCTTCATATTTGCTATGTATACAGTATCTGTTGCCTTATCCACTCTTGATTGTAATACCGTTTCTGCTTCTCTGATATATTTAACCATCCTAGAGAATTCTTCAGGCTCTAGAGAGTGCTTTGCATCACTCCCGTATGCTTGCTTAGACAATGTAAAGTGCTTTTCTACGATAATTGCACCAGCATATACAGCCAAAGCTGGAATTGCTTCACTTAATGTATGATCAGAAAAACCTACTGATACATTATAACGATCACCAAACTCTTTGATTTTTTCTAAACCGACATTTTGTGGAGGGCAAGGATATTCAGATGTACACTGTAGTAGTTGAAGCGTATTAGAAGGATTACTTTTTAAAATATCTACCGCTTCATCCAGCTCATCTATCGAACTCATTCCAGATGATAAAATAACATCAAGCCCGTCATTTTTTGCAATAGCATTTAAAAGGAGATGATTAGAAACTTCTCCACTTGGTATCTTTACAATAGTCATTCCTAAAGAAATTAAAAAATCTAATGCCTCAACAGAAAATGGTGATGATATTAGCTCAATACCAATAGAATCTGCATAAGAAATCAATTCTAAGTATTGTTCTCTATTGAATGAGGTCCTGTCAAAGTACTCTTTTCGGGTTTCAGATGAAAAATATGGAGGATTTGGTGCACTTTCTAAACTTTCAGCTTCAAATATATGCGTTTGTAATTTAGCTACATCAGCTCCAGCATCTGAAGCCGCTTTAATCATGCACTTGGCTAAACCCACTGAACCTTCATGCGTATTACCTAATTCAGCTATAATCTTAACTTTTAACATTTAGGTGACTCTTATAATCTTTTAGAAAATCTTCAAATTCTTTGATATTTTTTGAATAGGTTATATCACGATAGGCATCAAACATTGTGTAGCCTAAATCTACTGGATCAAAGATATGAATGTTTTTACCTGCTTGAATTGCTTCATGTGTCAGGCTCGAGAAAGTATTAATAAAACAATCTGCAAGGAGTAACCCTTCATGGCTTGAACCATCAAAAACATCACCTTTGTAGTTATTTGTTAAATTCTCATATTCCTTTCTATTCATTTTAGGGTGCAGTAGAACAAGATAAGAAAGATTTGAGTCATCTAAAGCTTTTAATAAATTAATATGTATATTTCTAGCAGTTTCACTATCGCAAAGTCCATGCTCAGCCAATTGAGGCAATCCAATTGCTAAATCATAATCACTTTCCATATCAACTAAATTATTTATTTCTGACACAAAAAAATTATCAATTTTCACGACATGCTTGCAGCCTGCTTCTATTAACTTTTGCTCTGTATTTTCATTTCTTACAAATACAGAAACACCATGAAGCATTCCTACAACTTTAGGATCATCAGACAAACATCCGAAAATTTTCCATATAATTAATAAATATGTTGGATACAATTGTATATCTTTTTCAGAATGAGATCTTATAATCCAATTAGGAAAAAAATTCCGTGTAAGAAAATCAGGCTTATATCGATTTAGAGATAATTTCCGAACCTGATAAAGGCGTTCTTCATCAGCAAAGTCAGCATACTCAATAATACATACAGGTATACTTTCATTTTTTGCAGCAGAAATAAATGGCATAATAAACCCATTACCATGACTTCTATCTGAAGGAACAATTAATTTTTTCACCTTAAATTCTGAGATCATTTTGCAACATAAGCTTTTTTTCCTTGAGAAGCTCAGGATCCCAAAAATAAATTTGATTAGCCCACTCAATCTTCTGTTTATTTTTTTGCCATTTCCATTTATTCCTGATGTATTAACACCCAGCTCATAGGCATCAATACCTTTACTCTGCAAAAAAGAAGTGACGCTTTCACTCAAAGAAACAAATATTGCAGTGCAATCTTCTCTATCATAAGAAGCATGAACAACTGCACCATTGGCAGTCGTTTCGTTATCACAAATATAGCAAACAGTCATAACGTTTAATTCCCAAGGATCGACTCTGCTATTTTGAAATCTATTTCTTCATCAATATCTACGCTTCTATCCTGTGGCATAACGTATGGAATAATGTTTTCGGTCAGTAAATGGGTACCAAATTCTTTAAATAATGAATTTCTAACCCAATATATAGCCCCATTTAGTACATATTTTTTATCATAGTCCTGACTTCGTTTAGCTCCTACCCCAGAAATAAAGCTACCGAAATCGATACTATCATCATAAATCCAATTTAAAGGTACGGTAAAATCAGATACAGACACTACCGCACCTACCTGTTCCTTTATTAATAAATT
This sequence comes from Neptuniibacter sp. QD29_5, assembly GCF_047778125.1. Lineage (GTDB taxonomy): Bacteria > Pseudomonadota > Gammaproteobacteria > Pseudomonadales > Balneatricaceae > Neptuniibacter. The sequence goes on along the minus strand of NZ_CP180556.1, from coordinate 615,475 downwards.
GTATGAGTTCACAATATCATCGACACTTCTTAAAGGCGAAGTAGGCTGTAAATAGCAGATATTGCACTCACTTACATTAGCTGTATGATATGCAATGACCTCTGCTGCCGTTGTATAGTCACCTGATAATTCAACTGGTCGAAGACTGGGTACATTTATGCCGTAATGCCTTGCAATATCTGCAACGTCATTACTATCAGTCGATACTATTATTTCATCAAATATATCTGTCGCTTGGGCAGCTTCAATAGTCCAAGAAACTAATGGTTTACCTGCCAACTTGCGAATATTTTTATTCTTTATTCTCTTGCTGCCTGATCTAGCAGGTATAATACAAACATTTCGCATCAGCAGGACAAACTCTTAATTACAATATCACTAATTTTATCCACGTCAGCCTCAGACAACTTCGAATGCGTGGGTAATAAAATCAACGAGTTAAACAAAGTCTCTGAGTTAGTTAAACTCGATGAAATTATTGCTTTATCAAAAGCAGGCTGCAAACTCATAGGTTCAAAGCAACGACGATATTCAATTTCATTCAATTCTAAATCTTTACAAAGAGCACCCATTTTTTCACGAGGAATTCTAAGCGCAAAAACCCAATTGGACGAACTATAGTTTGTATTAACATACTGTGTAATTACATGCAGCTTTGCTAAGTTTTTACAATATCTTAAGGCAATATTCTTACGAATGGACAGTATTTCATTCAAACGCTCATACTGAGCAACGCCCAGAGCTGCTTGAATATTCGTCATTCTATAATTAAACCCTATAACTTCATGGTGATACCGGCGACCAGGGCTCATTCCATGATCACGTAAAACTTGAGCCTTTTCTGCAATTATTTCATTTCGAAATATAACTGCACCGCCTTCACCAGTTGTAATGGTTTTATTACCAAAATAACTATAGATTACTGCATCCCCAAAAGAGCCAATATCAACATCATCAATAGTAGCACCAACGGCCTCAGCTGCATCAACAATTGAAACAATGCCTATGTCCGCAGCCCAGCCAACAATTTCATCAATCCCTGCGGGACTACCAAACAGAGCAACCGGCATGATAGCCCTAGTGCGCTCCGTCATCGCAGAATCTAACAATTCCCGGCTTAGGTTCCAATCAGATAGATCAATATCCACAATTACTGGGACTGCACCGACATATGAAATTGCATTTAGCGTTGCTCCGAATGTTATATCTGGAACAATGACTTCGTCTCCTTCGCCAATTCCTAACGCTACTAACGCTAAATGCAGGGCAACCGTTCCATTTGAAGTAGATAAACAATAACCATTGTTAACATTGCGTAGTACTAGTTCTTCGAATTTCTTAACAAAACGCCCTTGTGAAGAGACCCACCCTTCGTCAATACACTCATTCAGATACTGACGCTCATTACCTGATAAATCGGGCATCAAGATGTTAATCATCTAAAAGCACTCTCCAATAAACTAGCGTCATGTTTTAATGACTCCAAATTTCGATCGTAAACTTCTAAGGTTACTCTTTTGATATCTTGATTAAGTGCAGCCCAAAACCATGAAACCTCACTTATGTGAGAATTAGAGTCCGTGAGGCCATCATTATCGCTGATATGATAACCACTGATATTATCTTTCCAACGGTTAACAGACATTAATGGATCAAAACCAAGACTCTGGGCAGCCACCTTTAGATGACCAACATCTAGCAAAATTCCGACACCTTGAGGCAGTATCATATCGGTTGCCTGATCACCACAAAGTAGAAATGGATTATCAGCGCCATAACGGCCATAATTTCGCGCATCATAAACATTATTTTCAATGGCTATATCAACACCAAGCCTTTGGGCACGCTCAGCTATGCTTGTAAGTTCATCGGAAAAATACTGTTTGGCATCCTCAACACTTATCATCTGCTGACTGGTCAGATTTCCACCCAACTCACTAACAGCTGGAGAGAGCCTAAAACCAGCATGAAATGCATAATAATCAGATTCAAGCTCAGCCGACCATTCCAGCGCCCTGCACACTAATTCACGAGACCGAGCTCTGACTTCAGAGTCTGCTGACGAAAGATTCAGTACAAATGGACTACCTATATTAGGAAAATAGTTATGCAGGCGAAAGTTTTTTCCCTGATTGTGTAGTTTTTTTAATGCAACCAAGCTATCACTGTCACAATGACCACTGGATAACTCAACATTATCAATACCAGCATTGTGCAGTAGAGCCACCGAATCGACAACGGAGCCACCTAGAAACCCATTAGAAATAAATACGTTCATTTTTATAATCCGTACTACTAGTCAGGCTGAATGGCTAATTTAGGGGACGGTAGAAAAAGATTCCGATCCCGAACAACCAGCTTAGAAATTCGACTGTGAATACCTCAGCACCTTCATAAACTCGTAAAGTACCGTCAAATACGGTTACTTAACTCTCCTTGCTGGGTTACCGACATATAAACCCGGCAAACATATATTTTCAATAACCACTGCACCAGCACCAATCACTGCGCCATCGCAAACAGAAATACCATCAATCAGCACTGCACCTGCACCAACAAAAACCTGATTACCTATATTACAGGAACCACAAACTACAGTGCCTGGGGATAAATTTGAGCTTTCACCTATTACACAATCATGCTCTACAATAACAGACGTATTAATAATCGTATTCGGGTAAATCTGAGCTGCCGTGCGGATAACTGCACCAGGCATAATTACAGAGCCTTGCCCCAAAGTGACATCATCAGCCAGAAAAGCTTTGCTGGATACCAAGTTAGTTACCCGCCAACTTCTTTGTAAAAGCAATTTATAGTATGCATTGCGCTTTTTTACATCGCCTAAAGCTACTAAGAATTCGACACTTTCCAGACAACTATCTTCAGGCAATAACGCAAACTCTTCTAGTGACAAGATTTTTACTTGCCCAGCACTGTATCTGTCGGTGGAAACCTCTGCAACTGAACGTGAATGCCCACCACTGCCGAGCAAAAACAACTTTTTCATTCTATGTCACTAAACATGCAGTTCACGTTGGATTCACAATTTTTTGCTGCACGCTGACCGATAAAATATCGAACAGAATCCCAACCAAGTCCGTTCCCTGGGCGTTTCATTGTAAAGTCTTCCCGGCAAAACTCCTCGCCCGCCTTAATATCTCTAACATAAACTAAAGATTTCCTTGAGGTTTTTGCCATACCGGCTTCTTCTGGCTGCGATTGTTTCCAAGGAGAGCCGAGCTGCAACTCCACTCGTCGGACATTGTTTACCAGCTCTCTGAATTCATCAGGCTCACTGGAAGCCCGATGGTCAGGCCCTGGCAATGTGCTATCTGAAGTAAAATGCTTTTCAATCACTTTGGCCCCTAGTGACACAGAAACACAGCCTGCCAAGGTACCAAGGCTATGATCCGAGAAACCTACAGGGTGGGGGAATGTCGCCTGCAAAGTTCTAATCACCTGCAAGTTTAAACTCTCATCACTACATGGGTAATTAGATACACAGTGCAACAAAACAACATCCGAAGGATGATAGTTGCTAAAACAGGCCAATGCATTTTCAATCTCGCCAAGGCTTGCCATACCTAAAGCTAAAATAACTGGCTTTCCGGTGACCGAAATTGCTTCAAGTAGCGGAATATCAATAATATCGGCTGATGCAACTTTAAACTGCTTCACGCCCATATTATCCAGCGATTCTACAGCAGCAACTGAGTACGGTGTAGAAATAAAGTCAATACCTATCCGGTTACAGTACTCCAACAGCCCTAATTCTTCTTCGGCATTTAACTCAAGGGATGTCAACATTTCATAATGTGAAGTTTCAGCCCCCGTCGTTTCAATTTGATACTCCACTTTTGGAGTATCATGCCGAGCAAGATCTTTTGCACTGAAGCTCTGAAATTTAACAGCATTGGCACCTGATGCTTGAGCAAGATCAATTAATGACTTAGCCCTTTCAAATGAACCGTCATGGTTAACACCTATCTCAGCAATAAGATAGACTCTGTCCTGCTTATCTCTCAACATCACGACTCCTCAATATAAATAGGTAAACAACAGAGCATCATAAAACGGTTTTTAGATCTGAGGTCATCATTTCATGGACTAATTGTTCAAAAGAAATAGATGGTTCCCAATTCAGTTTTTGTTTTGCCTTGGTAGCATCACCGAGCAACACATCAACTTCTGTAGGGCGGAAATAGTATGGATCAATACGAATAATTGTCTGACCAATTAAGTTGCTAAGATTGATATTTAGTTCACACGCAATTTCGGACGAAGCCACAGACTTTACGACTCCAATTTCATCAACACCAGCACCCTCCCATTCTAGTTGAATACCTACCACGGCTAGAGACGCTTCAATAAATTCTCGGACACTATATTTTTGGCCAGTAGCAATTACAAAATCTTCAGGACTTTCAGCCTGCAGCATCAACCACTGCATGTAGACATAATCACGAGCATGGCCCCAGTCACGTTCCGCATCGATGTTACCCATATACAGACATTCCTGATCACCAGCTAAAATCCGTGATAATCCTGTTGTTACCTTACGGGTCACAAAGCTTTTACCACGACGCTCTGATTCGTGATTAAACAAAATACCATTACATGCATAGATACCATAAGCCTCCCGATAGTTAACCGTAATCCAATAAGCATACATTTTAGCTACTGCATAAGGGGACCTCGGGTAGAAAGGTGTTGTTTCTGACTGCACTGGCTCCTGAATCAAACCATACAGTTCTGAAGTGGATGCCTGATAAAATCGAGTTTGATTACTCAGCCCAAGCATTTTAATTGCTTCTAGAATTCGCAGTGTACCGATAGCATCCGCATTAGCCGTGTACTCCGGAGAATCAAACGACACATGTACATGACTCTGAGCTGCTAGGTTATAAATTTCATCAGGCTGGACACGCTCTATAACCCTTATAATGCTTGTCGAATCTGTCATATCACCGTAGTGTAGGTGAATCCGATTCTTTCTATCATGTTCATCACCTATAAGGTGAGAAATCCGCTCCGTATTTTCACCGGAAGCTCTACGTCTAAAACCATGCACTTCATAGCCTTTTTCCAACAAAAGCTCAGCAAGGTATGACCCATCTTGACCGGTGATACCAGTAATAAGCGCTTTCTTTACCATATTATTTCATATCTCCGATTTATCTAATACTCATAAACTTAAACCATGGCATAGGATGGCATTTATTTGCATGCCACCAAACCAAAAAGAAACGTACTGCCATAGCGATAGCATACGCATATGCAGCACCAATAGCGCCATAAGAATTCACAAGAAAAAACAAAAGAAAGAGGTTCAGACACCCTGTCAATATTGAAAACATTGACAAATACCCCGTTTTTTTAGCATAAAAGCAATAATTTGTTACCATTAGATACATTCCCTTAAATGCCTGCCCAATAGCTAGCCAGCCAATAAATTCAGCAGCCCCTGAAAATTCACTCCCGAGCAAAAGTTCTATGAGGGCGGGGCCAATATAAAACGCTGTTAGAACCCCTATCCAAATCACACAAAACCATACGTAACTACCAATTACTATTCTGACTTTTTCTTGACTATCATTAGCATTTAATTTTTCAAATAACCAAGGGGCGTAGGCTTTATTAACGGCATCAAAAATGACACTAGCAATCATAACAAGCTGTAACCCAGCCATATACAACCCTGCAGTAGCTAGATCAATTTGAGAAGCAATTACAAATCGATCTACTGAGTTCAATAAAAAACCGCCAGCTACATGAGGAATTAAAGGCAAACCGAAAAATAAAATTTCTCGCCAATAGGGTAAGCACTTTGAATGTATACTCAACAGGTCACTATGTAATAATAAAAAAATAGAAACCAAGGCCCCAATAAAGGTTGCAAAGAAAATAGCACCCATTCTGCCTTCTGGGCCAAACCCTAACCACACAATAGCGCCAATTGACAAAAGAGCATTAATTAAACTTAATGAAACCTGCAAACTTCCGTAAGCTCCAGATCTTTTCCGTACTTGCCACTGACCTAGACGTATCTCTATGATCACCTTTAGAAAAGCAACGAGCATTGCAACGTTCAACCATACATTGCTAATACCTAGAAAGTTCGAAAGCTCATCTGCAAATACAAAAGTAAAGAACGCAGTCAATAATGAGAAAGCAGCTATTATCTGTAAGCCAGCACCAACATAGTTAGCATATTCATTACCAGCCAATCCATCAAAAAACTTTCGATTAATAGCACCGACAAAAGTAGAGCCCGCAAAAGCCCCATAAGCTGCAATTAAAGTTAGAAAAATAGCAATCTCACCGTATTGAGCAGGCGATAGATATCTTGTTAAGACCGGTAGTAAAAGAAATGGAATCAAGGAATTCAATATATTTGAAAACAAATATATTGAAACTCCCTTTTTCAAACTACTCAAATGTAAATAACCCTTAATATTATTTTAGCTCTATATGAAAACTTAAAATCTAAAAACTACTTATTATCTACCATTTGAATACCCGATATATCCTAGGCTCGACCATACCTATCTTCGAACCTAACAATATCATCCTCGCTCAAATAAGAACCTGATTGAACTTCTATTAATTCCAAAGGAATTTTCCCAGGATTTTCCAACCAATGTGTACATCCTATAGGAAGATACACAGAGTCATTTTCTGTAAGCAAAAATTCCTCATCATCTCTTCCTACTTTCGCTGTTCCAGAGACAATTATCCAATGCTCAGCACGATGATGGTGCATTTGCACAGAGAGTTTGTTCCCCGGTTTTACTGTGATACGCTTAACCTTATAACGCGCTCCCGTATCAATAGAATCATACTTACCCCAAGGCCGATATACCTCGCGGTGCAATTCATACTCCGGACGTCCTTCTTTCTTTAGATGTTCCACTATTTTTTTTACATCTTGCACTTTACCTTTTTCGGCAACCATAATGGCGTCTTTTGTTTCAACAAGCACAAGATTTGAAACCCCTACAGCAGCAACCAATTTACTAGTGGACATAAGCAAAGAATCCTGAGTTTCGTGACAAACAACATCACCAATAACTGCATTCCCATCAGTATCTTTTTCTGTTACGTCCCACAAGGAAGACCAAGCCCCTACATCATTCCACCCTACGTCCAAAGGAACAACGGCCACAGAGTCTGCTTTTTCCATAACCGCATAATCAATAGATTCATCTGGACAATTTTTAAAGACCTCACTAGCAACACGAATAAAATCTAAATCGGATGTTAGGGTTTTAAAAGACTGCTCACACTTTTCAAGAATATCTGGACGATGTTTCTCAAGCTCTTCTATATACCGAGAAGCTCTAAAGAGGAACATACCGCTGTTCCAATAATAGTTACCAGAACTAACATATTCTTTAGCTCGATCTAAATCGGGTTTTTCAACAAACCGATCAACCTTAAATCCATTTCCTTCTACTTCACCACGACGTATGTACCCATACCCAGTTTCAGGAGTAGTAGCAATAATACCAAAAGTCACCAAAGATCCATTTTCAGCTAAAGCCTGGGCAGTTAAAACCTTTTCCCTAAAAGCTGCAGGATCTTCAATGACGTGATCCGCAGCTAAAACCAGCAACAACGGATCTTCACCTGTACTTAAAGCATGTAGCGCAGCGAGAGCGATTGCTGGGGCAGTATTACGACCAATAGGCTCGAGAATGACATCAGCTTTAGTACCTATTTCACGCATCTGTTCAGCCACAATAAACCGGTGATCTTCATTGCAAATAACAATTGGTTCGCCATCAGCAATTTCCGAAACTCTAGTAACTGTCGCTTGCAGCATGGACTGCTCCCCTACAAGCGTCAAAAACTGCTTTGGGTATAGAGACCTAGAAAGGGGCCACAATCTAGATCCTGTGCCCCCTGCAATAATTATGGTTTTCATATTTGATTTCTCCATCCCATTTACTCACTATTCCATAGAACTAAACAAACAAAACATTAAATATATTGTAAGGCGTGCAACAGCAATTCAATAACCTATGAACCACTAAAATCCCCGCTCCAACAGAATATTGACCTGAACAATATAATTTATTAATAGTACTAATAATTACTATGCATCATCCAACAAGTACTATAAAACAGATCCAAATTGGAGCGCCCCACATTTTACTATAAACACTGAAAGAAAGGCAGAAACACCGTGTTCTTATCACATCGAATAAATGCATAGCACTATAGGACTATGGAAAATAAGAAACTTCATTTATAACAATAAGGGGAATAATCCCATACCTTGCAATCAATAAAGGACTGCAGGACTGGCCCTCCTCCCCCTTCATTATTATAATCAACACTTTTCTTTCGAATAGTTTATATCTCAGAAATCCCCCTATGCGTCTAATACATGCACACATCTGCTGGACAGAAGACACTCCATTCTCTGAGCAACATCAGGACATATACTACAATCCCGATAAAGGCCATTTGGAAAGTGATTATGTATTTTATTCTGGCAACAACTTAGAACCCTTGATTCAAAATAAACGCCCCCTTCACTTGCATATCGGCGAAACTGGCTTTGGAACTGGGTTAAACTTCATATGTCTGTGGAAACGCATTCGTGAGACTAATGAGAGCCGCAGCCTTCATTTCATTAGTACTGAAAAGTACCCCCTAAACCGAAGTGACTTAAAAAAAGCATTATCGAATTGGCCTGAGCTAACAGATCTAACTGATCAACTCGTCCCTCAATACCCTTTAAATACCTCGGGCTTTCATCACCTATATTTCGATAACAATCGCATCAAACTAACACTTATGTTTGGAGATGCCGCCGAGTCGTACTCTCGCCTAAACGCCAAAGTAGATGCATGGTACCTAGACGGTTTCGCTCCCTCTAAAAACCCGGACATGTGGTCACCGGAGCTGTTCCGTGAGATCGCTCGCTTGAGCAAGCCAGGTACAACCTTTTCTACCTTTACATCGGCAGGTATTGTGAAACGCGGCTTAAGGGACGTTGGTTTTGATGTAAGAAAGCAGAAGGGATTTGGTCGTAAGCGCGAAATGTTAGTCGGTACCTTTGTTGAGAACACAACTCCTACGCCGATTGAAAAACCTTGGTTTGAATTGCCAGCATCTGAAAAGCCTAAAGAGGTCACTATTATTGGTGGCGGCCTTTCAGGTTGTTCGACTGCACTAGCCTTAGCCGAGCGAGGCGTAAAAGTCACGTTGATTGAACAAGAAAGCCAGTTAGCGACTGGCGGATCTGGTAACCCTCAAGGTGCTTTATACGCCAAACTTCCAGTCAAGCAAACAATTCAAGGCGAACTACACCTGAGCGGCTTCCTGTACAGTGTTAATATGCTCAAACGCATAGACCCAGCAGAGTCATTTTGGTCTCAATGCGGGGTTATGCAGCTTGCAACGAGCGACAAAGAACTCGCTCGTCAAAACAACCTAATAGATCAAGAAACTTATCCACAAGAGCTTGTTTCTCTTAAAAGCGCTGAGGAATTATCCGAGATCGCTAACACCGCCGTTAATTTTAATGGTTTGTTTTTCCCCACTGCAGGTTGGGTTTCACCACGAGCACTGTGCGATCATTTTGTCGATCATCCGAATATCTCGGTAGTGCAACAGCAGGTAAATGATTTATCTTTTGCTGAAGGGCTTTGGCAGTTAGCAACACAAAGCGGAGAGCTCTTATCAGCTAGCCATGTTGTTATCTGTAATGCTGAGATGGCGAACCAGTTTAACCAAACAGATCACCTTCCTCTTAAAACCATCCGAGGCCAGGTATCAATTACTCAAGCTAAACCTGCAAACAACAAGTTAAACAGTGTGGTTTGTGGCGATGGTTATATCTCACCAGCTCAAAACCAACAGTATTGCTTTGGCGCGACTTATGATCTTCAAGGTAAAGAGCGCAATGTCACGCAAGAAGACCATGAATCCAATCTAGAAAAGTTAGGTAAGGTTCTACCCGAAATTCATGCTGATGTAGCTTCAGAATCTAATGATCTGCAAGGACGTACTGCTTTCCGCTGCAGCACGCCAGATTACATGCCTATTGTGGGTCCTGCACCGGTGCAAGATCAGCTTATTGAGACCTTCGCGCAACTAAGGAAAGATCGAAAATGGCGCTTTGAGAATGCAAAAGCAGAGCATCACCCTAATCTCTACGTCAATACAGGTCATGGCTCCAAAGGGTTAATTACCTGCCCTATTTCAGCAGAACTATTAGCCTCGATGATATGCGATGAGCCACTTCCTCTACCCAAAGATGTCATTGATGCCATTAATCCTGCCCGCTTTATCATTAAGAAGTTGATAAAACAGACGATATAATAGGTTATAGCTGAAGTTGCATAACATATAGCTTCAGTTTTATATTTGGTTTATCCCTGTTTCGCTGGAGTAGCTATGGCACTTTACGTATACGATCAAGGCTATCGAATACAAACACCTAAAGAGTCTCTCTTTAGGGAGAAAGGTGTTGATTCTCTAAAACACAGCCGCCACAGCCACCGTAGCGCAGATATGGAAGATCGCCTTCATGCCGATGGTGAAAAATTTGTCATCTCTGGGCCTCATAAAGGCCCAGAAAATAATGACAACGCCAGCCGTGCCTACGCCTCTAATACAGCCGATAGCCATACCGAACCTGACAGCCCGCAGTTGACGGTCTCCAGGATTATGGTTTCTCCTGTACATAGTGTGACGCCAAGCACTCCTATCAGCAGTACTTGGAAACGAATGGATTCTCTGGAAATCAATCACTTGGTGGTGATGGAAGAGGATCAACGTCCATTAGGACTTATTCACAAAACAGATCTGATTGCAGCAGGAACAGATTCTATCTCTCCTGTCCGATCTCTATGCACCAAAAAGCTAACGGCAGCGACACCTGAAACGATGGTTCAAGATGTCGCGATGAATTTTATTGAGAATGATATCAATGCCGTTCCAGTGGTTGATGATCAAGACCAAGTTGTTGGCATCGTCTGTAGAACTGACCTTTTACGCTTACTGGTCAGTGGCCCTCATTTGGAGAGATGGGTTTAGGGCGTTGCGGTGGATGCGATGATAGCTCCTTAGGCTCCTCTTTATTGCCACCAAACAGCCCAGCAATAAACCTAAATACCTTTTTCACACCGCGCCAGATTTTTGGAAGCAGCCATACCAGCAGCAATATAAAAACCACCAAGCCAGCTAAGAACCAAATAGGGTGGTTAAGTGCAGCCCACAGGCCACCTAACACCAGCAGGTCTTCACTAATTGAAGCCGTCCAATTGGTCACAGGCTCGGGGGAAGTATTAATCAATACGCGCCCACCCGCTTTCGCCGCATGGCTTCCGGCAGCTAATGTGCCACCAGCCAAAGCTGCTGCCAGCTCTACTGCTGGCGTTACGTCGCCTACTGCACTGGCAGCTAAAGCTGCGCCTGCGGGGATTCGAATAAAGGTGTGTAACGTATCCCAGCCTGTGTCGACCCCAGGTACTTTATCGGCAAAAAATTCGACAAAATACATAGCCCCAGCAGCCATCAACACTAGCGGATCACTAACAATCTGTAACTCTTCTGGTAAGGCGATATGCCCCATATTATTGAGCATACCCAACATTAGGACAGTAGCGTATAAGTTAATACCACTTGCCCAACCAACTCCCATCGTCAGTGCTACCAAACTGACAATTTGTTCTAACTGATCCATATAAGTACCTCGCTGATTATCCAAGGCCTTACAGATCGAATAGAAAGGCCCAGCGCTACAATGTGTCTTTAGATACTATATTACAAAGCCCTGTACTCTCGCTGAACAAGATAACGACCTGCCCTGATTGCAAAAGAGATTTCACTTGGGCGACTTTATTGGAGAGAGAGAACTCATATTCACCATAGTCAGTACCATCACGGCTGACAAACTCTTCGATCAATGCCGTGAGTGTATCTGGCTCAAGTTCTTGATAGGGGATGATCATAAAGGCGGGATTACCAGATCTTTAACTTACTAAACCAGCTTTCGCCCTGCCAACGGTCTTTACATCCGTGCAGTTCACGCTGCCAACGATCATATCTTTGCTGAATACCACGCGCTTGCTGAGTAAGTTCTGGATAGTTAGTTGAATCAAAACGGTGATAACCACCATGACCTAAACGAAGTGCTAAGTAGTGAGCTGCCGCATTATCCCAAGCAAGACCATTACGGCTCACGCTCTGCTGTGTAAACCAACCAACAAAATGAACGGCGTCTTCAACCTCTGTAGGCTCAGCATCCCAACGTTCACTACGAATACGGAACTCATCCCAATCTGCAGCACGAGGGCGAACGTGTTTTTTATCTAGCTCAGTTAATGGCAGCTCAAGCATTGCTAGAGTTAAAGCCAGAGGAGTACCGTATTTTTGCTGAACATTAACAGCCGGCTCAATCCAATCATCAGTGTCATCTAACTCATCACAGATCATCAGAGCTGGCTTAGTGACAGCCCCACCAAAGCAACCTGCAAGAAGCAATGAAATTATAAGCACACTATAAGCTTTATGATTGAACCGAGTTAGCATTACAGATTCACTCCATGCTCAGCTAGAAAGTTAACAAACTCATCTTCATCCATTGTGGAGATGTTCAAATCGTTTGCCTTTTTAAGTTTTGAGCCTGCACCCGGCCCAGCCACTACACAATCAGTTTTAGCGGAGACACTGCCAGCCACTTTGGCGCCTAAAGCCAACAAGTGATTTTTCGCATCACTCCGTCCCATACGCTCTAACTTGCCTGTCAGAACCCATGTTTTACCCTGCAAGACTAACTCATCTTCAGACGGTTTTTCTATCGTTTCCCAAGAAATACCAGCCTCATTAATCAAGGCATCGATAACTTCTCGGTTATGTTCCTGTGCAAAAAACTGAGTAATATGCTTCGCAACAATCGGCCCTACATCAGGTACATCGATAAGCTCGTCTTCAGATGCTGACATCAAAGAATCTAGCTTGCCAAAATGATGTGCTAACGCCCGAGCAGTTGCCTCACCTACCTCACGAATACCCAAAGCGTATAGGAAACGTGGCAATTGTGTATTACGGCTGTTGTTAATCGCATTAATCAAATTCTCGGCAGACTTAGGCCCCATACGCTCAAGCTTAGCGATCTCCGCTTGATCCAATGTAAATAAGTCCGCCGGATTATGTAACATATCCAGATCGACTAGCATTTCGATTAACTTATCACCTAGGCCATCGATATCCATCGCCTTGCGGGATACAAAGTGCTTTAGTGCCTCTTTTCGTTGTGCCGCACAATACAAACCACCCGTACAACGAACAACTGCTTCCCCCTCTTGCCGCTCTACAGCCGAATCGCATACGGGACAACATTTAGGAAACTCTACCGCTTCCGCTTCGGGTAACCTTCTATCATGTAACACTCGAACAACTTGAGGAATCACATCGCCAGCACGACGAATGATCACCGTATCACCTGCCCGTACATCAAGACGTTCAATCTCATCCATATTGTGTAAAGTGGCGTTAGAAACCGTCACACCACCCACGAAAACAGGCTCTAGACGAGCCACTGGAGTAACCGCACCTGTACGACCAACTTGGAATTCAATTGCACGAATTGTTGTCATCTCTTCTTGAGCAGGGAATTTATGCGCTATTGCCCAGCGCGGCGCTCGTGATACAAAGCCCAACTGTTTTTGCTGCTCAAGGTTATTCACCTTAAAAACGACACCATCGATCTCGTAAGGAAGCGAATCACGCAGCTCAGAGACTTTTTGATAGTACGTCATACAACCATCAACACCATCGACAACATCTAACAATGGATTGAGTTTAAAGCCCCACTCTTTTAGCTGGGTCAGTATGGCCGCATGCTCAGAAGCTAACTCACCGCCAGAAACGATACCAACACTATAACTACACATCTCTAGAGGTCGAGATGCTGTAATCTTGGGGTCCAACTGACGAAGACTCCCCGCTGCAGCATTACGTGGATTTACAAATGGCTTTTGTCCCGTTGCAGCTGCTCGTTGATTTAACTGTTCGAAACCTGCTTTCGGCATGTAGATTTCACCACGGACCTCTATCCGCTCTGGATAACCACTACCTGTTAGCTTTAAAGGAATCGTAGGAATGGTACGTACATTGAGAGTGATATCTTCACCTGTGGTGCCATCACCGCGCGTTGCGCCACGAACAAGTAAACCATTTTCATAGAGTAAACTTACGGCGATACCGTCTAATTTTGGCTCACAAGCATATTGTATAGATCCACCACCTTGCTGATCTAACCGCTCTACCACTCTACGGTTGAACTCTTGCATATCCTCTTCATTGAAAGCGTTATCCAAAGATAGCATCGGCAGTTCGTGAGCAATTTGGCTAAAGGCCGATAGAGGCTGTCCACCAACCCTTTGAGTCGGTGAATCAGATGTTATTAGCTCAGGTTTTTCTCTCTCTAACTTTTTCAACTCATGGAAAAGTCGATCATACTCAGCGTCCGGAACCTCTGGATCATCCAAAACATAGTAACGATAGTTATGATGGTTTAGTTGCTCACGCAGAGATTCGATCTGTTCTTGTATAGACACGGTAAGACTCAATCAGGGGTATAGAGAGAAGAAAGCGTGGCTTAACGGCCACGCTTTTTAAGAGTTTTCATTTCAAAATCGCGAACACGCTGTCGGTAGTGTTCCATCGTCTGGCTTCTTAGCACCGATCGGTTTTCATCGAGCATTTCGCCACCAAGATGCTTCGCTACAGTTTCCGCAGTAGCCAACATACACTCAAAGGCATCCATGACATCTTGCGGTTCTTCCATAGACATAAAGAACATCACCGCTTTTGTCGTAAGTGATTCAGGGTTCCCTTGAACGAAGGTACCTGGTGGAAGTGCATTTGCCATGCTGAACTGTACAGGGCTAATACCCGAAGCTTTTTCGAAACGGTGGTAAATATCCATTTCGCCAAAGTTCATACCGCAGGCATCAACTATTTTTTGCAATACAGGACCGTTAAACTGTGGCTGCTCTTTTGCAATTACAGAGATCACCAAGACATTTTCAGGATCTGGATCTTTCTCTAGAGGCTTCCGCTGCACACCTGCAGGCGCTACAACTGGCTCTGGCTCTGGCTGAACATCGGAAATAACTTCAACTTGCTCAACCATAGCATCTGGTTCCGGTGAATATTCTACCTCTTCACGCAGATATTCAGGTTCCATTGTTTTTTCAAAACTGACATCGGTAGTTACAGCCTCTTCAACTTGAACCTCTTGAGCCTCAGCTGTTGGGGCTTTTGAAATAGTCTCTGTAACTGAAAGTTCGGAGCAATCATTATCTAACGCCGAACCTAGGGTTAGGTTGGCATATGGGTCCTCTTCTGCATGACCAAAATCAAAGCCGGTTTGTGGATCATCTTCAACGACTGAAGGAGTGCTGTTCTCAACACCCTTAAGGTCCAACTGAGGGAAAGCTTCAGGTTCCTGTTCGCTTTCATGGATATGCTCTTTTTCATCAAGCTCATCCATAAGAAGCGTAACCGGCTTTTCGAAGTCGATCTCTTGAACGGGTTCAACGACTGCTGCAATTACTGGCTCTGGCTCTGGCTCTGGCTCTACAAGATTTTCAACAGGCTGTTCTATTTCAAAACGCGGTTCTGGTTTCAGCTCTTTGTCAACAACTTCTGTTAACTGAAGTTCAGTTTCAGACTCTTTCTGAAGCGCTTGATACTCATTGATTTGAGTAGTCGTTGCTTCCATTTCAACTGCAGTATGCACTTCAGCATCATCACTTCGAACTTCTGCTATTTCATCAGAAAGCTCAGCATCGGACTGAGACTCTTGTTCTAATTCCTGAGCCATTTCGACTTCAGGTTCTGGCTGCACAGTCTCTTCGACTGCTTCAGGTTCTAACTCGACTATCGACTGCTCTTGCAGAACTTTATCATATGGAGCAGTAGCGTCTTCGATTTCAACAGTTTTCTGCTCAAAATCGTCATCCGCAGTAACCACAGGAACTTCTTCATCAGTAACGTCCTGGCAAGACTGAAGTTCTGGTTCTGGTTCTGGTTCTGGTTCTGGTTCTGGTTCTGGTTCTGGTTCTGGTTCTGGTTCTGGTTCTGGTTCTGGTTCTGGTTCTGGAACAGTTTGTTCTACTACGCGAGCAGGACCCAACACTCCTTCATCCATAGCATAATCGGATACTTCAGGTTTTGTTTCTTCTGCTTCTTTTGGAAGTGGTTCATCCATTACAGGGATGTCATCAACAGTTAGCGTCGGCTCTACTTCAACCCTACGCGCACTACCAACAATACCGTCATCAATATCGAGATTGTCATCCCAAACCGGTGCTATAGGCTCTTCTTTTTTTACAGATTTTTCTTCTGCTAGCGGCTGCATTTCTTGTGCATCAATTGCACTTGTAGCAGAAGAGCTTTGAATCTCAGCAGAGAGGGGATCACCGTCTAAATTAGGACGGTGATTGGAGAAAAGTGGGTCATCATCTAACGCGACCTTGCGGGCACCACCTGACGGTAACTCTGGATTAAATGAGTCATCTCCCTCAGGAAGATCAACAAAGTTTTTGTCGATGTTCATCTTTAGGCGATTACGCCCAATTTGCATACGACGCCAACCATCCAAAACAATCAGTAGGATTAAAACAACCCCACCGATTATTAACCATTCACGCAGAGTGATTTCCATGTGCTTAGTCGCGACCTTATCTTAAAAAAACGGTAATAAGTACCCACTATAAAAGAGCCAGATTTATTCGACAACTCTATCAATCGTAAGAATCATAGGTAAAGTTGTACCGCGAACCTGAACAGGGGAGATCAAACCATATAGATCACCTGGCTGCTCTTTGGGCTCACCCGTTTTTGAGACTCTCGCAGATACTTCAACAGTTGATACCGTAGACAAACCGGACTGAGGATTCATCGCTTTAGAATCATCAAGAACGACATCAATCGGTAGGTCAGACACTTGAAGTTTAACAGCTGCTAACGGGATACGACCGCCTAATTCACGAGCAAATACAAAGACAGTGGCATCAGCAGCAACTTGCTGTTTCAGCTGGTCATCAATATTCACTTTCAAGCTGATTGATGCTGGCATTAACTCAGGAATTTCTGGCACATCCACACCTTCAGCGATCAAAGCATCACGGGCATTACGTACACCTGAGCGAAGAGATTCAGCCGTCTTACCGTCAGAGTTACGAAGCGCTTTCAACCAATAATCTAGCGCACCTTGATAATCTTTATGCTCATAGCGATCAATACCTAACAAACCTAAAACGGTAATTTCTAGAGGTTTAATCGCTAGCGTCTTATCAATAACCGTTTTGATCTCTGGGCTCATTTTACTTTCATTAGCAAAAAATAGAGCCTGCGCGTACTGACCTAAAACATCCGCATACTGCGGTGAATCTTCAGGTAACAAAGACACAACCTTTTCAAAACCAGCAGCCCCCTCTTTAAAGCGCCCTTGATTCATATAGGTCGTTGATAGTAAGTACCAACCTTCAGGGTTTTCTGGATTCAGCTCGAGCTCTTTTTCAAGCTGAGCAACGGCCTCTTCCAGTGTCGGTTGTTTACCGTTGAAAGGATCTTTCGGCTGTTGCATTGATAACTCTAGATCTGCAGAACGTCCGTAAACGGAGTACAAACCAATTGCAGCAACAGGAATCATTAACGCCAACAACGTTACCGTCACTAGTGTTTGCGAAGTTAACGCTATTTTATTCTTAGATTGTTTTTGCTCGTTTACATCTGAAAGCAGATTTCGCTCAAGCTCAGTTTTTAACGTCGCAAAATCCGTATCATCTAGGTTGCCTGCAGCTTTCTCTTCTTCTAATTCGGATAAGCGTTCCTGAAAGATCTCGATGTTTTGTTGTTCGCGATCTTCAGCAACCTCATTTTGAATTAGGCGTCTAGCACGTACAAAGGGTAAAAATACAAAAGCAATAGCCAGTACCGTTAACAGTGCTATGCCTACCCATAGTTCAATCATTTATCTTTACCCTTATCTAAAATATCTTTCAGGCGCTGGGCTTCATCACCGCTAAGGGATGAATCTAAATCTTGCCCTTTGTCGTCCACTTTCTTCTTGCGCTTTCGAGAAAGAAAAACCATCACGATAATACCGATAACAGCCAACACAAACGGGCCATACCACAATACATAGGTCGCTTTATTAACCGGCGGGCGATATAAAACAAAATCACCGTACCTTGCCACCATAAAATCGACAATTTCGTCGTTATCGTTGCCTTCTTGCAACATCTTGTAGACTTCGTTACGCAAATCAGAAGCGATAGGCGAGTTAGAATCCTGTAAGTTTTGGTTTTGGCATTTTGGACAACGTAGTTCGAACGTTAATTGACGAAAGCGTTCGCGCGTTTCCTCATCCTTAAATTCGTAAGTATCAATAGCTGCCCATAGCGACATAGGCAGAGAAAACAGCAATAACGCTAGAATTTTTCTCATTGTGCAGCGACCTTCTCAGAACTGTTGATCTGATCAATTATCCCTTTAAGCTTGGTCCAAACTTGTTGATCGACAACACCGACATGCTTATAGCGGATCACGCCTTGTGCATCGATCACATAAGTTTCAGGTGCTCCATAAACACCCAAATCTAGGCCTAAACTTCCTTTATCGTCATAAACATTTGTTGCGTAGGGATCTAAGTATTTATTCAACCAAATTTTTGCTTTCTGGCGCTCATCTTTATAGTTAATACCGATAACTTTATAGCCTTCGGCCTTAATACTATTCAGCTGTGCATGCTCTTCTTTACAGGACGGACACCAAGTTGCCCAAACGTTAACTAAAGCAGCTTCACCCTTAAGATCATCAGCGTTCAGCATCTTCCCTTCGTCATACAATGACGGTAGCTCAAACTGAGGAAAAGGCTTATTCAACAACGCTGAAGGCAATTCCGTCGGATCCAGTTGCAGACCACGCCAAAGAAAAACACCTATTCCTAAGAAAATAGCCAATGGAATAAACAAAACAAAGCGACGCATGATTATTTACCCTTAATACTTAAGCGTTTGCTACAGCACGCTTATTTTGTTTTCTATAACGCTTGTCCATCGCAGCCAACAAACCACCAACGGTCATTAGCAAGCCGCCCAACCATAACCAACGTACAAATGGTTTATGCTGAACACGAACCGCCCATGCACCGCCTTCAAGAGGTTCACCCAACGCAACATACAGATCTCGTGTTAGACCTGGATCTATTGCTGCTTCGGTCATAACCGTACCGCTGGCGTTATACATGCGTTTTTCTGGGAAAAGTTCGCCATAAGCTTCACCATCTTTCAGTACACGTAAACGTGCTTTATCTGAAACATAGTTAGGGCCTACAACATCTCGAGTGCCATCAAAAATAAACTCGTATTGTTTAAAGCTCAATTTATCACCCGGCACCATTCTAAGATCGCGCTCTTCGTTATAGATGGAAACGAGGGTCATACCAACAATCGTAACCGCAACACCGATATGGGCTAATACCATCGCGTAATAACTACGAGACAAGGTCGTTAATGCCTTAAAAGGTGCCTTACGGTGAGAAACTTTGTTCCAAATATCTTTAATCGATACGAACGTAATCCAGAATACAAGTGCCATGCCTAGGAATACGTACCAATCAAAGCCATCGCCATACAGCATAGGGAACACAGCAGCACAGACGATGCTCAATACAAATGGAATGACTAATTGAGCGGTAAGATATGAACTCTTAGTACTTCTCCAACGAGAAAGAATACCAAAGCCCATAAAGCCAACCATTACAGCCATTAGAGGGATAAAGAGTGCGTTAAAGTATGGAGGACCTACCGAAATCTTACCCATACCTAAGGCATCAATAAGCAGCGGATACAATGTTCCTAATAGAACCATCATTGCTACCACCACTAGTAGAACATTGTTACCTAGCAAGAAGGTCTCGCGCGAAACCAATTCAAAACTTGATTCACTTTTTACATGCGCAGCTTTCAATGCATAGATCAACAAAGATCCACCAATCGTGATCGCCAACAGCGCAAGTAGAAAGTAACCTCGCTCTGGGTCTGTCGCAAAGGCATGTACCGATGTAAGTACACCCGAACGAACCAAAAAGGCGCCTAGTAGGCTCAAAGAGAAGGTAAAGATCGCTAGCAATACCGTCCAGCTTTTAAACACACCACGCTTTTCAGTGACGGCTAAACTGTGAACCAGTGCAGTACCTACCAGCCATGGCATGAATGAAGCGTTTTCTACTGGATCCCAGAACCACCAGCCACCCCAGCCTAACTCGTAATATGCCCACCAGCTTCCTAATGCGATACCTAGAGTTAGGAATGCCCACGCAACAATTGTCCAAGGACGAGACCAACGCGCCCAAGCCGCATCTAAACGACCGCTTAGCAAAGCTGCGATAGCAAAGGCGAACGCAACAGAGAAACCAACATATCCCATGTAAAGCATTGGCGGATGTAGAATCAGACCAATATCTTGCAGCAGTGGATTAAGGTCACCACCTTCTTGCGGGAAACGAGGCAGATGACGCTCAAATGGACTCGATGTCATCAGCGTAAACAGGATAAAACCAACACTGATAATACCCATAACACCTAATACGCGGGCCACAATATCTTGCGGTAAGTTGTCGCTTTTAATCGCTACAGCCCAAGTCCAGCCACCTAAAATAACAACCCACAGCAGTAACGAACCTTCATGTCCGCCCCAGATTGCACTGATCTTGTAGTAGATAGGTAGTGCTGTATTTGAGTTTGTTGCTACATAGGCAACCGAGAAATCATCTACAACAAAGGCATAGCCAAGACATACAAGGCTGACCATCAAGAAGGCAAACATGCCTGTCGCTAATGGACGAGCAAAGCCCATCCACAAAGCATTCTTACTATAAGTACCTGCTAACGGAACAACCGCTAATAACGCAGCCAAACATAAAGATAAAATTAGTGCGTACTGACCTAACTCAGGGATCATTTGTTAAACACCTCTCCCTCTGGTTTAGGCATATGACCACTCTTTTCTAGTGCTTCAGCAACTTCTGGTGGCATATAGTTTTCATCATGCTTAGCTAACACTTCAGTCGCCTCAAGCTCATTAGAACTATTTAATTTACCTTGGGAAACAATACCCTGACCTTCACGGAATAAGTCAGGCAAGATACCTTCATAATTAACCGTCATTACGCTTTCGTAATCTGTAAGTTGGAATGTTACTTTCAGACTTTGAGGATCACGCTTAACACTGCCCTCTACAACCATGCCACCCGCTCTAATTCGCGTATCCTTAGGCGCTTCGCCCTTAGCAATCTCAGTTGGAGAATAAAAAAGGTTAATATTTTGGCTAAGAGCAAACATAGTTAGGCCAACAGCCGCTCCGACACCAAAAACAATAAATAAAACGATAATTAAACGTTGTTTGCGTTTAGGGTTCATGAAGATTTTTTCTCCCTGCGCAGGCGACGTGCAAGATCAGAGATAACCTTCTTCTTTTGCAGTGCCGGATTCACAATATTAATAACAATAACGAATAGAGCGATGGCATAACTCAACCAGACATATAAACCATGTCCGCCCATCGCGATAAAATCTGAAAAACTATCAAAACTCACTGAATTAGCCTCTCTGTTTTTCTATCAATTCCCGCACCCAACTGGAGCGACGTTCTCGATATAAAATTTCATTTCGAGTACGCATCATCAAAGAGACCGCGAAGAAACAATAAAACCCTATGACCATGACAAGGAGTGGCACCCACATTTCCGCGGGCATCGCCGGTTTCTCAGTCAAGGTAAATGTTGCTGGCTGGTGTAGAGTATTCCACCAGTCAACTGAATATTTGATGATCGGGATATTCACTAAACCAACCAAAGATAAAACTGCAGAAGCTTGAGCCGCCGTCGCTTCACTCTCTATTGCTGAGTTCAAAGCAATAACGCCCAAGTAAAGGAAAAGCAGGATTAGCATAGACGTTAAGCGCGCATCCCAAACCCACCAAGAACCCCACGTAGGTTTACCCCAAATTGCACCTGTAGCTAAAGCTAAGATCGCAATGGAAGCACCAATAGGCGCACAAGACTTAGCGACCATATCGGCCACTTTCATTTTCCAGATAAGTCCGATTGCACCTGCGATTGCCATCATCATGTAGCAGGATTGAGCCAAGATAGCGGAAGGAACATGGATATAGATAATTCTAAAGCTGTTACCCTGCTGGTAATCCTCTGGAGCAAAACCTAGCGCCCAAACAACACCTGCAATAAGTGCAATAGCTGCTGCGATTGCAAATCCGGGCAGCAACTTACCCATAATTTCATAAGACCAGCGTGGCGAAGCCAATTGATAAAACCAACGGGGCATCCACTTCTTCTTTTCGCTCATAACTACCTAAACTTATCCGCTCACGGAAATTCGTAATGCAGCACCAATAGCAAGAGGCGCCATCACAACACCCAAAGCCAAAATAGCGCCTAACAACGCAAAATACCCAGCAAGCGGCAATCCTGTCACTGCCGCCTGAACTGCGCTGGTACCAAAAATAAGCACAGGGATATACAGTGGCAACACCAGTAGAGATATCAGCACACCACCCTTTCGTAACCCCACGGTCAGTGCCGCACCTATGGCACCGATCAAACTTAATGTTGGCGTCCCTAACAACAGACTCAACATCAAGCCACTCATTCCTTCTGCTGGTAAAAACAGCATAACCCCGAGTAAGGGCGCCAATAGCGTTAACGGCAGACCGCTCATCATCCAGTGAGCAATCACTTTAGCCAGCACAACCACAAACAGTGGCTGCGGACTTAACAGCGTCTGCTCTAATGTTCCATCTTCGAAATCCGATCGAAATAGGCTATCCATAGACAATAAGGTAGCGAGCAATGCTGCTACCCAAACAACACCGGGAGCCACCTCAGCCAAGAACGTCGGTTCAGGACTCACACCCAGTGGAAATAATGTCGCGACCATTAAAAAGAAAATGAGCGGATTAAACAAATCGCTTTTTTTGCGATAAGCCAACATTAAATCCCGCTTTAATACGGCATAGAATAAACTTGATACAGACGTATCGCCCTGACCTAACTCATCTTTTGTCACTGTCTGGTCCATTAAGTTCCCGCCAATTCATCAAGATTTAATCGACGAACTTGCTCGCCCACACCCAGCTCATGGTGAGTGGTTAAAATCACACAACCACCTTGCTTCGCATGATCAAGAATAAGCTGTTCTTTTTCAGCGACACCTTTTTTATCAATGGCAGTGAAAGGCTCATCGAGAATCCACAACTTAGCGCTACTTAAATACAAACGCGCAAGGCTCACTCGACGATTCTGACCTGCAGAAAGCGTATGGCAGGGAGAATCTTCAAAACCAGTTAATCCCACTTTTTCCAACGCCATAGGGATATCAGCGATATTTATCCCCGGATGCATAGCCGCATACCATTGGAGGTTTTCTTCAGGCGTGAGCACAGCCTTCACCCCAGGGTGATGACCAAAATATAGGAGCTCTCGACGGAATTCTTCACGGACCTCTGAGATAGGCTCACCTTCCCAGTAGATATCGCCTTCATAATGATTAGATAGACCACTGAGGATTCGAAGTAACGTAGTTTTACCGCTACCGTTCTGGCCTTCAATCTGGATAACTTCGCCTTGTGATACAGAAAAATTTAGATCTTCGAACAAAATACGTTCGTCACGCTCACAAAACAGGTTTTCAACTTGTATTAACGCTGTATCCAAATCAATCCCCAAACCCAATCGAGTCTTCCAACCTATTTCTTAAACTTGGAATCGCTTAAGAAATGTAATTTACGGCAATACACTATACTTTTTACAATATCTGCCGATTATTAACCGAGGGATTATATACGAATATCTGATTGCACGGCACTGTTGTATTGCTTTCTAAAAGTTGGATTCTTATCCTCATTTAGCAGCATATATTTTTCATAAGATAACGCCCGCACTTTTCCATACTCACACCCTAAGATTTGAGGTTACTAAACTTGCTACCACAACTGCCTGCTATTCCACTGCAAACGACCAGCAGTAGTAGCGACTCTGCTCAAAATGTAAATCGACTGTTCCCAGTCGGACAGAACGTGAGCGCGACCGTAGTAGCTGTAAGTAGGGATCAGATCCAACCGGAAGTTTTTAAGCTCAAACTGGAAGTTAACAATCGCTTGATCCAGATGGGTGTCTTTCAAGCCCTGCCTGTAGGGCAGAAGATTAATGTTAATCGCCAAAGTGATGGCCAAATCCAAATAACGCCGCAACCTGCACAGACAGGTAATACCCAGATAAGCAATACGCAAAACCAACCGCAACAAGCACAGCAAAGTGCTAACAATACAGCTGCTAGACCTGATCCTGGCATACAGCTAAAACTAACCCAAACAGGTGACACTCTAAAACTTCCTGCAGATACTCGCGTTACGGCTGCAGTTATCAGCAGTCGCCCTGTCTATCCAACTGCGGCACCAAGCGGCCAGCCAGTACCATCTAACGTAGCGAGCAACACAACAACACCGCCACAAACATCAGCCACACCTCAACAAATAACAACGACGCAGCAGCAAACGACAGCAACACCCCAACAAACAACAACGGTGCAGCAGCAAACGACAGCAACACCTCAACAAACAACAACTACGCAGCAGCAAGTCACAACGGCCGCTAATCAGCCAAATAATCCCGGCTTAACGGCTCACCAAGTACCAGTCCAAACAACACAGGCAAGCACCTCTCCAGCAAGCACGCCAGCTCAAGGCCAACTAGCAATTACATCTTCCCCAACTAGCGTTCAGAGTAATACTGGTAAAGCTACAAATACCATAGGAACTCAACCGCCACCTACAACGCCAGTTAATAACAACGTATCTCAAACACAATCACCCCCTGCTACCCAAGGAGCTAAGACCACTACAACCTCAGCAACCTCAGCAAACCCAGTGCCTTCTGCACAAGCACAACAACAAAATATTTCAGATAAAACTAACCCTACAGCACTGCAAACCCAGCAAAACCCTGCACCTGTTAGAACAGGTCCACCAATACATCACCTTGTAAGCTTAGCGCTACCTGACGGTTCAAAAGTAGAAGTTCAATCGCCTCGACCTATTCCGCAAGGCGCACAACTGCAATTGGTATCTAACGGCAATCAAAACGTTCAAGTGCTGCGCATACAAGAACCACCTTTGACGTTAAATTCTGCGTTAGACAAACCTGCTATACAGGAAATACTGCGTAACACACTGCCTATACAGCAACCGACGGCTACGGCTTTCAATCAATTAGCACAAGCTACAACAACTGAGGCTGGCCAAACCTCTCAGATAGGTAGTGTTGTTCGTAGCATGCTAAACCTATTTGGCGTACGCCCGGGGAGTAGCGAAGCGCCCTCTCAGATACGTCATAACGTTGAATTAGGCGGGTTAAGTACTGAGCGCCAATTAAGCCAAGGACGAAGTGCAAGCCCTTTAGACATGAAAGCCCAGTTGCAGCAATTGCAACAGCTCAGCGATAAACTTCCTGCTGAACAGCAAGAACGTTTTGATCAGATCATTAAAGGCTTACAATCTAGGGTTACCAGCCAACAGATCAACTCTCTTCATCAATGGCGAGAGCTGCCTGATGGCGGATTTGAGCGTGTATTACAACTAGATCTGCCGATTAAACAAGGTGAAAGCTGGGAGAATTTAGAACTTAGACTTAGCCGAGAAGGCGGGACTAATGCTGCAGGCGAGATGGTTTCGGTTTGGCGGGTTCGACTACACTTTGATCTTGAGGAACAAGGCGGCGTCGATGCTGAAATCAGGTTAACAGATGGACATGAAATCAGTACGCTATTCTGGTGTGAACAAAAAGAGACCGCAGAAAAATTGAGAGAACGCTCCGAAGAGTTTGCAGAAAAATTAAAAATGTGTGGTTTTAATAATTCAGAAATCACTTGGCACGAGGGCCAAGCCCCTCGACAGGATCAGGTGGTTCATAAACAGCTAGTCGATCTGCATACATGAAATTTACCAAACCTGATTTAGATGCTCCGCGACAAAAAGCGATTGCCCTAAAATACGATCAAGAGATGGGTAAGGCCCCGCTCATAGTAGCTAAAGGTATGGGGGAAATTGCTGAACAGATCATAGCTCTCGCAGAAGAAAACAACATCCACATCCACGAAAGCCCTGAACTTGTGGAGGTGTTAATCAGACTTGAACTGGGTGACGAGATCCCTGAATCGCTCTACAGAGCGATTGCGGAAGTTATCGCCTTTGCTTACAGCCTAAAACATGATCCAGCTGAAACTATTAAAGCAACAGAGCAAAAGAGCTAACGATCTGAACCCAGTGCTTCATGGGGTGCTTGTAACTCTTTATGTAACAGCGCCATCAATTCCGCTTCGGGTCGACCTAACCCGCAATTTTTAACCAGATCATCGACATCCGCTCCCATCTCCATCAAACGGGTCGCTTGGTTATAAGCCAAAGCAGACGGATCTCGATTTTCTAATTCCAACTGTTTATCAGCGGTTAGATTCAGTTTTTGCTCTACCTCGATGAGACGACGTCCCATGCCGATAGAGCCATTAGTCATTGCTTGAATTTCATTGCGTAAGACATTGATAAGCGCCTGATGCTGACGCTCATTTTTCTGTAAGCGCTTGAACAGCACATAGCTTGTACAAGCCGTACCTAACACAATAATAAGTAGAATAATTTCAAACAATGACGGCATTATCTCTCCAAAGCCTCTATCCGTTAGAAGGCCTTATCAAACTGATTCATCAATTCAGGAATATCTAAAATGGCACAACGCTCTTCCATATAAGTACCCCATAGCCACTTACGTGGATTATCACTGCCTGCCCAAGATACTTTATCCACAGGGATTCGAACCGATTTTACCAACTCATCACAAGCAAGCGCCCAATGACGACCACGAAGAATAATTAATTCATCGTATTTAGCCATTTCCGGTTGATAACGCTCAGGAATCAACCACAAAGCCGTATCAATAACATTGGTATCTGCACTGCTTCCACCGAAGCGACCTAGACACCAATCATGCGCTGCATCCAGCGTTAGAGAGACGGAACTTAAATGAACCGCACCTTCAATGTAATCGAAAGGAATCGCCAAATTTAAGCCATGCATTTTTATCAATACACAGTTAATTTCACGACTTGTTGCCCCTGAACCCGCAGCTGCTAATTGCGCCTGATCTGGAGCTGTCGCCGGTGCTGGCTCTGGCTCTGGCTCTGGCTCTGGCTCTGGCTCTGGCTCTGGCTCTGGCTCTGGCTCTGGCTCTGGCTCTGGCTCTGGCTCTGGCTCTGGCTCTGGCTCTGGCTCTGGCTCTGGCTCTGGCTCTGGCTCTGGCTCTGGCTCTGGCTCTGGCTCTGGCTCTGGCTCTGGCTCTGGCTCTGGCTCTGGCTCTGGCTCTGGCTCTGGCTCTGGCTCTGGCTCTGGCTCTGGCTCTGGCTCTGGCTCTGGCTCTGGCTCTGGCTCTGGCTCTGGCTCTGGCTCTGGCTCTGGCTCTGGCTCTGGCTCTGGCTCTGGCTCTGGCTCTGGCTCTGGCTCTGGCTCTGGCTCTGGCTCTGGCTCTGGCTCTGGCTCTGGCTCTGGCTCTGGCTCTGGCTCTGGCTCTGGCTCTGGCTCTGGCTCTGGCTCTGGCTCTGGCTCTGGCTCTGGCTCTTCAGTATTTTGATCTGCAGAATCTACAAGCAAAGCATTTTCTTCGCTTTCGATGCCTAAACCTTGATGCTCTAGACTTTCCTCAGCAGCAATTTGTTCTTCAATTGCAGCAATTTCAGTTTCTGTATCAATATCACCAGCATCAGGATCTGACAGCAGCGATTCCAAATAATCGAAAACAAGCTTTTGAACGCCATGAACTTCCACATCACCCTGTTCAAGAGGCTTTTTATCTGACTGACTCATAGGGCCTCCTGCTTTTGACGTTCAAGTAAAGTGCGTAATAAACGTGCATAGGAATGAACCCCTCGACTACTGGAGTCCATAACCGAAGGTACAAGTCCTTGGATACTTGCATTCCTAAATTTGGTATCTACTGGAATAACCGCGTTAGAGATTTCATTTGGGTAATTGTGATGAAGCTCTCGCAAGCTACTAACTGAAGCTTGGGTTCTACGATCATAGAAGGTCGGAATAATCGTAAAACTGAGTTTTTTACTACGCGCACGGTTGATCATATTAATTGTTCTAACCATACGCTCTAGACCTTTCAGGGCTAGAAACTCTGTCTGAACAGGAACCAATAAATGTTCACATGCAGCTAGGGCATTCACCATCAACACACCAAGTACTGGAGGACTATCAATCAATACATAATCATACTGATCACGAACATGTGATAGAGCTTTGGCCACCTGCAATCCCATACCTTCGGCACCGACAGCTTTTCGCTCCAAAGTTGCCATTGCAGTTGATGCAGGAATCAGCTCTATTCGCTCATGGCTACTTTTCAAAAGTAGACGTGTCACATCATCCTTCTTAACCTGACTACTCCCAGTAAACAGATCATAAACACTGTCTTCTAATTCATCTGGGTCATAACCAAAATAACTGGTCAAAGATCCATGCGGATCTAAATCAATCAACAAGACACGATAGCCGACTTCAGCCAATAACCCAGCTATTGTCACTACTGTTGTTGTTTTGCCGACGCCACCCTTCTGGTTGGCAACTGACCATACATGCATTTAATTGTCTTCCTGTTCTGGTGACTTCAATTCAGCTCTCCTGAATAAAACATCACCATCTCCGGTTTCTACCTGTTCAATTACGGGTACTGTTTCTTCTTGCGGTGTTGAAAACACCGTTGATACAGCATCAGCACTAACTTGCTGACTACCAAATGAAGATACGGTTCTACGGACCTTTGCGTCACGTGATACAACAATCAACACTCGGCGATTTAATTTCTGCCCTTCCGCAGTACGATTGCTATAAGCAGGCTGAAATTCACCATAACCCACTGCGGCCATACGCTCTGGCTCTACACCAAATCGAGCGAGCAACCTTACAACAGCAGCAGCCCTAGCAGCCGACAGTTCCCAGTTGGAAGGATAAGCATCTGTCGATATTCTCTGATTATCGGTAAACCCTTCCACATGAATAGGGTTTGGTCGCTCTTTCAACATAATTGCAATCTGTTCCAGCAATTGATCTGCAAGAATATTGGGTAACGCACCACCTGAATCAAAAAGATCGTTAGATCGTAGCTCTATAGAAAGCCAAAGGTCATTACCTGTAATTCTTAATTGACCTTCATCAATCAGCTTAGCAAAAGCTACAGCCAACTCCTGCTGCAGCGATTTTAAAGCATCAGTTTCTTTCTGGTCTGGCAGAGAAATTGTAACCTCCGGCACATCCACATCTGTTTTGCCGCCTATAAAAATAGAAAAGCCGCTTTCACTTTTTCCTTCGCCTGGAGCAGGATTAACATCAATAGCCTGATCCACACCAACAAAGACACCTGCTAGCGCCTCAGTTAAATGTTTATATTTGTCTTCGTTAACCGAAGATATCGCATACATAACGACAAAAAATGCAAAAAGTAGAGTAATAAAGTCCGCATAGGAAATAACCCAACGGTCATTCCGAATGCTATCATCTACTACCTGTCGACGAGGCATAACTATCTCAAATAACCTTGGAGGCGTTGCTGAATCGCCTTAGGATTTTGTCCCTCTGCAATGAACATCAATCCCTCTAGCACCATCTCTTGAGCCTGATACCTCATAGAGATTAAACTCTTTATCTTATTCGCTACCGGAATCAAGAATAAGTTCGCGATACCTATCCCGTAGATAGTTGCCACAAACGCCGTCGCAATACCAGCACCTAGACCTTCAGGGTCAGATAGATTGCTCATTACGTGAATCAAACCCAAGACAGCCCCAATGATCCCTAACGTTGGCGCATACCCACCCATACTTTCAATAACTTTGGCGCCTTGAAGGTCTCTTTGTTCAAGAGTAATAAGATCAACTTCTAAAGTACTTCTGATAACATCAGGACCTTTACCATCAGCCAATAATAGAAGACCAGTTTTAACAAAGTTATCCTTATGCTTATCAGCTTCTCCCTCTAAAGCTAAAAGTCCTTTACGACGTGCAATGACACACCATTGCACAATCTCATCACTCTTGCCTTTAAGGTCTTGCTGATTATTCCCAAAAGCCCAGCCAATCAATTTGATTGCACGAGCAAAATCTTGTTTTGGCGACTGAATAATCGCCGCTGCTAAAGTGCCGCAAATAACAATTGCTGCAGCAGGTAGGTTTAAGAGTTCTTGAGCATGACCGCCCTCGAGATAGTTACCGCCAAGAACGGCTGCAAAAGCTAGTAATACACCTATTACAGCTGTTAAATCCATGGCAGCTACCTTCTATTACTCAAAATGGGCCCAAACTCAGTTAAATCGAGAATTTCGTTAGCTAATCCAGCATTAACTACAGCTTGCGGCATACCATAAATAGTACAGCTTGCTTCATTTTGTGCCCAAATTGTCGCTCCTTGCTGTCGCAACATTTTAGCACCATCTCGACCATCGGCTCCCATGCCAGTCAAAATAATTCCCAGCACTTTATTGCCGTAACTTTTAGCTGCTGATGCATAAGTAACATCTACACTAGGCTTATATGTTAAGCGCTCATCACCCGGCATAATTCGAATCTTATCTAAGCCCCGCGGATCAATAATCATCTGATGACCACCTGGAGCTAATAGAGCACGCCCCGGCAATAATCGATCACCATCTTCAGCTTCTTTGACTGAAATTTTGCATTGCTGATCAAGGCGCGTAGCAAATACCGACGTAAACGTTTTAGGCATGTGCTGAACCAGCAAAATTGGATGAGGAAAATTAGCGGGTAATTGAGTTAATATCTGTTGAAGCGCTGCTGGTCCACCAGTTGAAGAACCAATTACTACAATCTTACACCCAGAAGGAACAGAAGCCTTTGATGCAGTTTTATAAGCGGCTGGTTTCTTTGATTCTGACTGTGCAGGTTTCGCTTTAAGTTGCGAGGCAGCCGTCCGATCCCTTAGAGTCATACTGGCAGGGGAACGCGATCTTTCAGTTTGCCTCATAGGTCTAGCAGAAGACGACGGTCTAGTCGTTTTACTTTCCGTTTCAGGCCTAAAAACCATCGATTTACTTTTACCATCTCCAGCATTACTTGGAGAGATAAACGTACTACGAAGCTTTGAATGGCGAGAACGGCCTAGCTCTACAACTTTATCCCTTAACTGCTTTTCTAGTGAAGCAGAATGCTCCATCCAAGCACGCATATCTTTAGATAAATAATCTAAAGCTCCTGCTTCTAGAGCTTGTAAAGTAACTTGGGCTCCTTCATGTGTCAGTGAAGAGAGCATCAATATATTAGTCGGGCATTCACGCATAATCACTCGGACTGCTTCGATGCCGTTCATTTGCGGCATCTCCACATCCATTGTAATTAAATCAGGTTTTAGATTTTTGGCCTGCTCTACAGCTTCCTTGCCATTCTGTGCAGACCCAACTACCTTTATCCGACTGTCCCCTGAGAGCAAATCAGTAATGCGGTGCCTAAAGAAACCAGAATCATCTACCACCAGTACCTTAATAGACATCTTTAGTTGCTCTCACTCAGGCACATTAAGAAGCGTGATATTTTAACAAGTTAGGTATATCAATAATCAACGCGATACGACCATCACCTGTGATAGTTGCACCAGACAAACCTGGTGTACCATGTAGGATCGTACCTAGAGGCTTAATTACAACCTCTTCTTGACCTACTAGCTGATCAACTACGAATCCAACTCGCTGGGTCCCAACCGTCACAATAACTACATGCCCTTGTTCTGGCAGGTCTGCACCTTGCTGACCATCGATCAGCCAGCGTTTGAGGTGGAACAATGGCAATGCTTGATCACGTACAATAATAACCTGCTGACCATCAACAATATTTGTTTTAGTCAAATCTAGGTTAAATATTTCATTAACATTAACCAATGGTAATGCAAACGCTTGATCTTCCAAGATGACCATCAACGTAGGCATGATTGCCAATGTGAGAGGCACCTGAATAGCAATACGAGAGCCTTGCCCAATAACGGAATCAATATTCAATGTACCGTTAAGCTGGGTAATTTTTGTCTTAACAACATCCATACCCACGCCACGTCCGGAAACATCAGAAATCTCTTTCTTAGTAGAAAAGCCAGCAGCAAAAATTAGGTTAAAGCACTCTTGTTCAGTAAGACGACGAGCCGCTTCAGCATCCATCATGCCTCGCTCGATTGCCAGATTACGCAGTTTTTCTGCGTCCATACCGGCACCATCATCTTGAATAACCAATAAGATGTGATCACCTTCCTGCTCAGCAGAAAGTAAAACATGACCTTCTCTTGGCTTGCCTGCTGCTTCACGAACGTCAGGTGATTCGATACCGTGGTCTACGGCATTTCGAACCAAGTGAATCAACGGATCTGCAAGTGCCTCAACTAAGTTTTTATCTAAATCGGTATCTTCACCACGAAGCTCTAGGCGAATCTCTTTTTTCAAGTTACGGGACAGGTCGCGAATCAAACGCGGGAATCGGCCAAAAACCTTCTTCACAGGCTGCATTCGCGTTTTCATAACTGACATTTGCAAGTCAGCCGTCACCATATCAAGCGTACCCAACGCTTTCGCCATCTCTTCGTCTTCACGTGTCACGCCTAGACGAACCAAACGGTTTCGAACTAATACCAGCTCACCCACCATGTTCATGATTTTGTCTAACAAGCGCGTATCTACACGAACATTGCTTTCGGGCTGCGGTTTAGCTTGCTGGTGCGCAGCTTTAACTGCTGCTGCAGCAGCACTTTCACGCTTTTCAGGCTCTGGAGCAGCAACAGGCGCTGGTGCAGCAACAGGCGCTGGTGCAGCAGGTGCAGGAGCAGGTGCAGGAGCAGGTGCAGGAACAGGTGCTGGAGCTACAGGTGCTGTTTTTTCAGCAAAAGCGCCTTTGCCTTGAGATTGCAGCTCATCAAGTAAAGCTTCAAATTCATCTTCGGTAATCAAATCATCACCGCCAGAAGGTGCGGCTTCTACCGCAGGTGCTTTGGAAGAGCCTTCTGAACCAGGCCCTTTACCTTGCCCATGAAGTTCATCCAGCAAAGATTCGAACTCATCTTCTGTGATAAGCCCATCATCAGCTGCACTTTCTTCAGCAGGTGTAGGCCCACCTAAATCATCCAAGAGCATATCAAATTCATCTGAACTTTGATCAGCATTATTAACAACAGGCTCAGGTGCTGGTGCAGGCACAGGTTCAGGTGCTACTGGAGCTGGCGCAGGTGCCGCCTCAGCAGGCGCAGGAGCTCCACCGCTCGCAAAGGCAATTAGCGCCTGGATTAGTTGTGGATCAGCATTTTCTGGCTCTTGACCGCCTCTTACGGCATCAAACATCACATTTACAGTATCTAGTGCCTGCAGTACTACATCCATCAGCTCTGGCGAAACCTTGATTTCACCATTTCTCAACATATCAAAGAGATTTTCTGCGTTATGGCAACAATCAACCATAGGCTCAAGTTGTAAGAAACCTGCACCACCTTTTACGGTATGAAAGCCACGAAATATTGCGTTGAGCAGATCACTATCATCTGGACGCTGTTCCAGATCGACTAACTGTTCAGATAATTGCTCAAGGATCTCACCTGCTTCGACAAGAAAATCCTCGAGAATCTCCTGATCCACTTCCAAACTCATAAGGTGCTCCTCTTAAAAACCCAGACTAGATAGCAGGTCATCAACTTCATCTTGATTGCTGACAACATCAGCACTACCTTTGTTGACCTGCGGCCCTTCAGCCTGAATAGGATTCTTTTTATTATCCTGCTTATCATCTTCTGGCGCTATTTGCACCTCGATGCCCGACAATTTTTCAACCTGCGCAGCCATTTCCATCAAACCAACTAGGTGTGTTTCTACATTTGTCACCAAGTTAATAACTCGACGTATCAACTGCCCTGTAATGTCCTGATAGCTCTGAGACACCACGATATCGGTCAACTCTGACCGCAAAGTTGCGATTGTCTTTTCAGATTCTTCTTTTACTGCACATGTACGGTCATAGACGCCATTCAAATTGTCGTGTTCTTTTTCTAATTGGCCTACAAGCGACAATAGATCTTTAAACCGCTCACTCTGTGAATCTAAACGATCAACCAAACCCAACGCTTTATCCACGCGATCCATGGTTTCATGTGCATTTTTTTCTGTGACTTCAATCACATAATTTAGGCGATCAGCCGCATCTGCATCTTTAGGTGCCGCATCATCATCTAATTCCAAGCTAGTTCCAAGCTCAGAAGAAAAGGCTTTAATTGCTTCATGCAGGCCACGAGTTAGATGACCTACTTCACTAAAGAAGGTCTTATGTCTGAACTCATGAAGTTCTTGAATCAGATCCATGGCTTCAGAGAGGTTTCCCTCATTGAGGACGGAAACTAACTCCTGTGCCTTCAACTGCAATTCCATTTCGAAGCGTCCTACACCTTTATCTGTTCCTGCAATCATTAAAACGGACCTTATTTCTTAACCTAGTCGTTCAAAGATCTTGTCAATCTTTTCTTTCAGCACTGCCGCAGTAAATGGCTTAACAACGTAGCCGTTTACGCCTGCCTGCGCCGCCGCAATAATCTGCTCTTTCTTAGCTTCAGCCGTAACCATAAGTACAGGCATGTGAGCTAAATTGGGATCAGAACGGACTTCTTTTAAAAGATCGATACCAGTCATTCCTGGCATATTCCAATCAGTGACCAGAAAATCAATTCCCCCTTGCTTGAGGATTGGTAGTGCAGTCTGACCATCATCCGCTTCCTGAACATTTGTCATGCCCAGATCACGCAATAGGTTTTTAATAATTCGTCTCATTGTGGAGAAATCATCCACTACAAGAATTTTCATGTCTTTATTCAAGACGGCCTCCTGTTAGAACTACGCAACTCATTGAGTCTACACTTAATTACCGCAATTACGTTGAGTCTGGTCAACCCTTTTATTGCCAATCACTTAGTCGCGAACGCAACCTTAACGCTGCTTGACTGTGGATCTGACTAACTCGAGACTCACTTACACCTAATACTTGACCAATTTCTTTTAAATTGAGCTCTTCATCATAATAGAGCGCTAGCACCATTTTTTCCCGTTCTGGTAAGTTATTTATAGCTGCACTTAGCGCTTTTAAAAATGCTTCTCGCTCAAAATTTTGATTTGGGCCTGGATCATCATTGGCAAAAGACTCTCCTGGACCTTCATGTTGAGGGTTGATCATCTCCTCAAAACTAAAGAGCCTGCTATCTAAACTATCTTTAAGCAAATTATGGTATTCAGCAACACTGATACCCATCTCTTTAGCCACTTCTGAATCTGTTGCATCGCGCCCGGTTCTAGCTTCTATCTGCTGTATAGCTTCTGTTACGCGACGACTATTTCGATGTACCGATCGCGGCGTCCAATCGCCACGGCGTACCTCATCGATGATGGAGCCACGAATGCGGATCCCTGCATAAGTTTCAAAGCTTGCTCCTTTTGAAGCATCGTATTTGCTTGCAGCTTCGAGCAATCCAATCATGCCTGCTTGTATAAGGTCATCCAGCATTACAGTCGCAGGCAAGCGGGCAAGCAAATGATGTGCAATACGTTTAACTAGCGGCGCATACTGCTCAATTAGCTCTTCACTCGTTTGTAATTGCAGCTGGTTGTACATACCGCCTCTTTGCTAATCCGAAGTGCGAACTCCCTGAACGAGCCGCTCAACAAAAAACTCTAAATGACCTCGGGGCACAGTTTGAACCGGCCACCCATTTACTTTATTCGCTAATTGACGATATGCCAAGGATACTTTGCTCTTTGGAAACGCTTTTAAAACAGCCACTTGACGCTGAACCGCCTTACGAACATTTTCATCATAAGGGATTGATCCTACATATTGAAGCGTCACATCAAGAAACCTATCAGTAACTGTTAATAACTTCCCGAACATATTCCGCCCTTCCTGCTCACTTCGTACCATATTGGCCAGAACACGGAAGCGGGTCATCTTATAATCCCGATTTAACAGTTTAATTAAAGCATAAGCATCGGTAATTGAGGTGGGCTCATCACAAACAACAACTAAAACCTCTTGTGCAGCTTTAACAAAGCTAACCACCGAATCAGAAATACCTGCTGCCGTATCAATGATAAGAACATCAGTATCATCCGCCACTTCGTTAAAAGCATGTATCAATTCTGCATGCTCATGCGGGGACAATGCTGTCATCTCTTGCGTGCCAGATGAAGCCGGAACAATTTTAAGGTGCTCCCCCACCTCTAACATAATATCTCTTAGGCCACACTCACCGTTCAGAACATCAGCAATATTCTTTTTAGGGCGCAAACCTAACATCACATCGACGTTTGCTAAACCCAAATCTGCATCCATCAGGATAGATTTATGACCTAGATCACCTAAAGCAAGCGCTAAATTCACCGAGACGTTAGTTTTACCAACCCCGCCTTTACCTCCGGTAACCGCAATAACCTTAACGGGCTTATGTTGATTCATTATATTTTCCACCATTAACCCGTTTTATAGATAGAATCGAGTGCAGACATTTTCTTTTCTGCCTCAATTGCCCGCTGAGCTGTAATGACAGCACGACTAACTAATTCATGCTTTTTAGCAATATCAATATCATCCGGGATACGCTGACCATCAGTGACGTAGGAAACAGGTAGGCGCTTTTCAACAATCAATGAGATAGCCTCACCTAAGCTACCAGACTCATCCATCTTACTCAGCACACATCCGCTTAAACCCAAACCTTGATATGCATTAAACGCTTGCTCAACAACTCTGCGCTGACTACTACATGAAACCACCAACAATTTTTTAAGGCGCAAACTCACACCTTCTAGCATGGCTAACTGAGCTTCACTATGCGGTTCATTAGCATTAAGTCCTGCCGTATCAATCAGTACTAATCGTTTATTTCGAAGAGAATGAAGAACATCATCCAGACTGTTATTTTCATCAACCACCCGGACCGGAACATCGAGAATTCGACCAAAAGTCCGCAATTGCTCATGCGCCGCAATTCGATATGTATCTGTCGTTACTAACGCCATACTCGAACTGCCATATTTCAAGACATGTCGCGCAGCAAGCTTACCTATAGTTGTTGTTTTGCCCACTCCAGTTGGACCAACAAAAGCAATCATTCCACCACGCTCAATGAAATCCTCTCCCATCACAGGAATAGCATCTGACAAACGAGTCAAAGCATTTTTCCACGCCTTATCCGGTGCCAAACCCGACTCAACATGAGAAAGAAGATGAGACGATAATTTTTCACTCACGCCCAATAGCTCGAATTTTTTCTGCAACGGCGATTTCACTGGCTCAGACGTCTGCATATTTCCTTGAGCTAAAACTTGCTGACTTAGTAAATTTTTAAGCTGCGCAATTTCATCCTGCATAGATTGAATAAGATGATCAGCCCCTTCATTAGGCGGAGCAGAAGAAATGGAAAGCTCATTTTGAAGATCTAGCCCTAAGCCAAGTTCATCAGCAGCAGGCTGCTGGATAAAATTCTGATGCGCAACCTTGGCTTTCTGTCTTTGCCTTTGCTTAAGAGAGTTCAAAATTTCTCTAAGATCATCATCCTGTTCGATCTGTTTATTCACCTGCCCAGGAACGTCATAATTTTGACTACCCTGCTTACCTTGCGCTTCCGCAATCTGCATTCGCGCCTTTTGCAGCTCACCTTCCAAGTCTCGTTTAGAAGCACCACCGCCTGTTAGGACATCAATCTGCGATTGTCGATTTTGCGTTTTCTTTTGCTTGCGGGAAAACTCCTGCTGGGCCGCTTCATAGTCATTTTCATGAGCAGCTACAACTTCAACCCCACCAGCAACGCGATGATTAGAAACGATAACAGCATCGGGACCAATCTCATCCCTAACCCGCTGCATTGCCTGGCGCATATCTGGCGCAAAAAAGCGTTTTACTTTCATATCAATTCCTTATCGGCCACCACAAGCTGGGCTAAAGTGCGTTTATGCCGCATTTTCCCCTCCTACTGTCGAGACAATTGTGACCTTTTTATTTTCAGGAATTTCCTGATAGGAGAGCACATTAATCTGATGCTCGCCATACCTAACAAATTTAGCCATAAGCGGTCGCACTGGTGCCGCAACCAAAAGAACGGATGGGCGCCCCATCATTTCTTGCTGTGTCGCAGCCTCTGACAGAGACGATTGCAGTCTCTCAGCCATACCCGGCTCCAACACCAATCCATTATCCTGCCCCTGCTGAACAGAGTTTAATAAAAGCTGCTCTAATTGCGGAGCCAAGGTAATTACCGGAAGCTCAGCCTCAGATCCGTTGATGTTCTGCACTATTAAACGGGATAAAGAAACCCTCACCGCCGCAGTCAAAGCCAATGGATCCTGGGTCCTATTAACCGCATCAGCTAATGACTCAGCAATCGTACGAAAATCTTTCAACGGCACCTGCTCCATCAACAGATTCTGCAGTACTTTAAGGAGGATGCTGAACGACAATTTAGCCGGCACTAATTCATCCACCAGTTTAGGAGAGCTCTTAGTGAGCATATCCAATAACTGCTGCACCTCTTCATGGCCCAACAACTCATGGGCATGTGATTGCAATAGCTGATTCATATGCGTCGCCACTACTGTAGAAGCGTCCACAACGGTATAGCCAAGAGATTGCGCATGCTCTTTCTGAGATTGCTCAATCCAAATAGCATCCAAACCAAACGCTGGATCTTTTACCTCTACACCCTGCAACTTACCAAACACTTGGCCTGGATTAATAGCCAGTTCGCGGTCCGGATATACTTCCGACTCACCTACAACCACACCCATTAAAGTAATGCGATAAGCGCCAGGCAAGAGATCTAAATTGTCTCGAATATGCACTGACGGCACCAGAAAACCTAAATCCTGCGACAGTTTTTTCCTCACCCCTTTGATACGGCTCAACAACTGACCACCCTGCATCTTGTCAACCATTGGAATCAAGCGATAACCCACCTCTAGACCGACCATATCAACAGGCATCACATCATCCCAATCTAGCTCTCGCTTCTCTGACTCATCCTCTTCAGGCATTTCAGCCTCTTGTTGAGCTTGCTCTTCTTGTGCAGCATCTTTTTCAGCCTGCTTCTTATAGATCAACCAAGCACCACCACCAGCAATGCCAGCTAAAGACAAGAAGGCAAAATGCGGCATCCCGGGGATAATACCCATGACTGTAAGAATACCCGCAGCCACTGCCAAGGCCTTTGGCGATGCAAACATCTGCGATACAACCTGACCACCCATATCATGGGAAACGTTCTGACGCGTCACCATAATCGCCGCAGCAGTTGAAAGCAGCAATGATGGAACTTGAGCAACCAGACCATCACCAATAGTTAATAGGGAATAGAAACGCATGGCAGTCTCAAAATCTAGATCATGCTGCAACATTCCAATACCGAGACCACCCAGTAGGTTGATCACAAGAATCAAAATCCCTGCAACCGCATCACCACGAACGAATTTTGAAGCACCATCCATAGATCCATAGAAGTCAGCTTCTTGCGTTACATCCTCTCGCCTTGCCTTTGCCTCTTCCTGCCCAATCAGGCCTGCATTTAAGTCAGCATCGATTGCCATTTGCTTACCTGGCATAGCATCCAAGGTAAAACGAGCACTTACTTCAGATATACGACCTGCACCTTTTGTCACTACCACAAAGTTGATAATTATGAGAATAAGGAATACCACAAAACCAACAACATAATTGCCGCCGATAACGACTTCACCAAAAGCCTCAATAACCTTACCAGCAGCATCCCCACCCTCATGACCATAAAGCAAAACCACACGAGTAGATGCCACATTAAGGGCAAGGCGCATTAAGGTCGCCACAAGAATAATGGTAGGAAAAATTGCAAAATCTAAAGGACGGTTTGAGTAGACACAAACCAAAAGAACAACAATTGAAAGCGCAATATTAAAGGTAAAAAGCACATCCAATAGAAAAGGAGGCACAGGCAGCGTTACCATTGCCAAAATAACAAGCAGCAGTAAAGGCACGCCGATATTACCGCGCCCTAAACTTTTAACATTATCAATTACAGCTGCTTTATCCACTCAGACCCCAAAACGTCAAAAAAACATCAAACCAAACAAAACACTCTATCCATCTAACAAACAGACATAGATTAAGCGATACAATCTGATGTTTTTTTGACGAATAGTTATACCGCCTCTAAATAATGCAAATTTTGCGCCAATTAAAGGTCATCTTTAAATTCATCAGGGATAGGTAAATTATCAACTTGCAAGTTACTTGGACGCTCTGCCTCACGCTCTTTATAGCGCTTCAACTGGAAGACATAAGCAAGCACTTGGGCCACAGCCATATACAAGCCAGATGGGATCTCATCATCGATTTCGGTAGAGTTATAAATAGCTCGTGCTAAAGGCGGGGCAGAAAGAATAGGAATATCATGCTCTTCAGCGATTTCTCGGATTTTCAATGCCACAAAATCCGCACCTTTAGCAACAAGAATAGGCGCACCGCGCCCTTCACTCTCGTACTTCAGAGCTACAGAATAGTGAGTAGGGTTGGTAATAACCACATCAGCTTCTGGCACTGATTGCATCATTTGCCTTTGAGCAATTTCACGCTGAAGCTGCCTAATGCGCCCTTTGACCTCAGGCTTACCTTCAGTGTTTTTCAGCTCATCCTTAACCTCTTGCAAGGTCATCTTCATTTTTTCAGTGTAGTCATAGAGCTGATAAGGCACATCCACAACCGCCACAAGAATAAGAACCGCACTGAGCGCCATAAACACCCATATAATGATATCTAACGCTGCATCGATTGCAGGTCTTGGCTCAAATGTAGCAAGAGCTAACAGATCTCCTCGGATTGTCCATAAGATGAGTATCGCAAAACCACCAACCAGCGAAAACTTCGCAATCGCCTTGAAAAGTTCGATAAGGGATTTTAACGAAAACATTCTTTTAAGGCCCGCAAGAGGATCAATTCGACTACCTTTTGGGACAATAGATTGACCACTGAAATTCCAGCCACCCAAAGCGATAGGCCCTACTAGCGCAGCAATCAACAAGACCCCAAAAACCCCAGCCAACCCCATTAATGACTCCTTAGCAGAAGCCCCAAAGTGCGCCAACATTTTGTTAGTATCAAATACAGCAGCGCGATCGAGAATAAAATTACTCTCCATGACGCCTAACATGCTATTTGCTAACTGAGCCCCAAAAATAATTACAGAAAAAACAGCTGCCATAAGTACCAGCGTTGTTGCCAGTTCTTTCGACCGCGGAACATCCCCCTTTTCCCGAGCTTCCTTTATTCGCTTGGGTGTGGGGTCTTCTGTTTTTTCCTGACCAGAATCTTCAGCCATAATCGCGCATCACAGAAACAAATTCTCGATATAATCCAAAACAAAGGCAGAGATCCGCATATATTGATCTAAGAAACCACCTAAGTTCACCCAGTTAATAAACAGGCCCAGCACCATGGTAAACGGAAAACCAACCGCTAGAATATTTAATTGCGGGGCTGCACGCGACATGATACCAAACGCCATGTTTACAACCAGCAGAGCCGTTACAGCAGGCAACGCCATCAGCATAGCAGCTGAAAACATCCAACTCCCGGCCATCAAAATACGCCAATAGCTATTTCGATCTACCGCTTCCAAGCTTATAGGCACAACATCAAAACTTCTTACGACAATCTCAATCATCACTAAATGGCCATTGAGTGCCACAAAGATCATCATAATCAATGTTAGATAAAACTGACCCAACATAACGACCGAAATACCGTTTGCAGGGTCCGTCATTGACGCAAAACCAAGACCCATCTGCATCGCGATCATCTGACCACCTAATACAAAGATCTGATAAAACACCTGAAATAAAAAACCCAACATTGCACCAACCAGTATCTGCTGAGCAATAATCAAATAAGTATTAAGATGCAGGCCATCAAAGTCTGGCATAGCAGGTAGCAATGGAGCCACAACCACCGTCACTGCCAGGGCCAAAAACATACGCACACGAGCATTGACAAGTTGACTACCTAGCAAAGGTACAGCCATGAAAAATGAAGCAATACGAAAGAAGGGCCACAGAAAGGCCGCCACCCACTGCTCAATCTGAAGAACACTCAGCTCAAACAAGGGCTCAACCTATAAGGTATGGGATATTTTTCACTAAATTAGTGAAATGCTCAGTCAACTTGTTCAGAAGCCAAGGTCCTGCCCACATAATCACAAGAATAGTGATAATAAGTCGAGGCAAGAAGCTCAACGTCTGTTCGTTAATCTGTGTAGCAGCCTGAAAGGTCGACACAGCCAAACCCACAATTAAGCTCGGTACAATAATGACAGTAACAATTACTACTATTAGCCAAAAGGCCTCACCAAAGAGACTAAGTACGACTTCGGGTGTCATATTTCCTCCTTAGCTATATTCCAAAACTGGCAGCTAATGTTCCAATCACCAGCGCCCAACCATCCACTAATACAAATAGCATAATTTTAAACGGTAACGAAATAATTACCGGTGACAGCATCATCATACCCATAGCCATCAATACACTGGCAACAACCAAATCGAGAACCAAAAATGGAATAAACAGCATAAAACCAATTTGAAAGGCTGTTTTTAATTCACTCGTTACGAATGCAGGGACCAATACAGTAAAA
Source organism: Neptuniibacter sp. QD29_5 (assembly GCF_047778125.1). Taxonomy (GTDB): domain Bacteria; phylum Pseudomonadota; class Gammaproteobacteria; order Pseudomonadales; family Balneatricaceae; genus Neptuniibacter. The sequence continues at coordinate 572,647 of NZ_CP180556.1, read as the reverse complement.
GGAATCTGTTCAGCTGTTTCTACGGCCGGCGTGCCTGAAATTCTCATAAAGAGTTCAAGATCACTTTCACGAGTCTGAAGCATCATAAAATCACGAAACGGACCACTTGCCGTTTGAAGCGCCTCTAATACGCCTAACTCTTCATTAACGTAAGGCTGCACAGCTTGTACATATACCTTATCTAGCACCGGAGTCATAATAAACAGCGTCAAGAACATCGCCATACCCACCATGATTTGATTCGATGGCGTCTGCTGCAGCCCCAAAGCCTGTCGAAGAATCGCAAAGACAATAATAATTCGAGCAAAAGAGGTCATCATCATGAGCATTGCTGGCAGGAATGTCAGCATAGTCATGAGTGCAAGCACCTGTAGCGTCACACTATAGTTGCTTTCACCATTCTCTCCGGTTGTTAGCGTTACAGCCGGAATCCCCACATCAGCAGCGCTTGCTAGATGCGGAAAAATAAAAGCAAGAAAAATAATTGAAACTAATTTAATCAGCTTCATCGACGCTCCGTCGCTTTGATATCGCCTCGCCTAGACGCGCAGCAAAGCTCTCATTCGGCTGATCATCCACAATAGATTCTTCAAAAGAGTAAAGATGAGAAACTCGACCAGGCGCTACGCCCAGTAATAGCTGTTTATCCCCAACCTGGACTAACACCGCTTTTTCACGCGTACTCAAAGGCAACACACTTAAAACTTTCATATGGCGAGCCATTGGCGTAACACCACTGAACCGCTTAAAACACCAGGAAAGGAGAAAAATGAGACCAATGACAAACAGCAAGCCAAGTAACAACTGTGTTAGAGCAGCCGTAGAAAACGGCTCTTGGTAAGTTGTAGCAGGCACAACTGAAGGCTTTGCACCCGAAGCAGCTTCAATACCCAACGCAAAAGCTGTAGGCGAAAGACTAACAAACAGGCATAACAACCAAGAACGCATAAATTACTTAAGGCGCTTGATTCGTTCTTGAGGGCTGATCACGTCGGTCAGTCGAATACCGTATCGATCATTCACAACAACCACTTCACCATGTGCGATTAGCGTTCCGTTGACCATAACATCCAAGGGTTCACCAGCTACACGATCAAGCTCAATTACAGAACCCTGATTTAGCTGCAATAGGTTGCTAATAGGGATATCAGTTTGACCTACTTCCATAGAGAGAGTAACAGGGATATCTAAGATAACGTCCAGCTTAGGATCTGTGACAGGTGTACCTTCATCAGTCAATTCATCCAACTCAACTGAATCACCTGTCACACCTGTTTCTGCAAGCAAAGCATCAGGATCGACAACTTCGCCGCCCTCTTCACTGACCTGCTCTTCCATCGCCGCTGCCCATTCATCAGCTAACGCTTGCTGGTCTTCGTTTTCATTACTCATCGCTTTTGCTCTCTATAGTACTATCGCGTGCACAATTATTTAGGGCGTTGAATTTGATCAACAATCTTAACGGCCAAATTCCCTCGAGAAACACCCATAGTGCAATTATAAACAGGGACTTTGTTAGCTTTTAGCTCAAATGTTTCAGGTAGCTCAATAGGTATAACATCACCCACCTCCAATTCCAAAACATCCCGTAAAGTCATATCTTGCTGGGCTAACGTCATCTCTAATGGCAAACCTGCCATTAAAATATCTCGCTGCAAAGCGATCTGCCAACGCTCATCTTTTTCATCTTCGCTATTTTGAAAACCAGATACGAGTACATCTCGAATTGGTTCCAACATTGAATAGGGCATCGCAACATGAAATTCACCCGAACCACCTTCTAAGTCGACTTGGAAAGAGCTTACCACTACAACTTCGGTTGGGTTAATCACGTTGGCCATCGCAGGATTCATCTCATGACCCAAGTGTTCAAAAGTAAGCTCTTTAACCGGAGCCCATGCTTCTTCCAAATCCAAAAAGAATTGCTCTAACGCTTTATGGATAAGACGTGTTTCAGTCGGTGTAAACTCTCGACCTTCGATCTTGGCATGACGTCCATCGCCACCAAAGAAGTTATCCACCAGTTTAAAAACCAGCTTAGCATCCATAATAAACAGAGCAGTACCACGTAGCGGGTTGACTCTGATTAAGTTCATACTGGTAGGAACATACAAAGTGTGAATATAGTCGCCGTACTTCATCACCTGAACACCACCAACTGTCACATCAGCTGCGCGCCTTAACAGATTAAACAGACTTATTCTGGTATAACGAGCAAAACGCTCATTGACCATTTCAAGCGTAGGCATACGGCCACGAACAATTCGTTCATGACTGGCAAGATCGTAACCTCGGACTTCACCTTCTTCTACTTCCGCCTCGTCAGAGGTTTCAACATCCCCATCATCGACACCATGCAAAAGGGCATCGATTTCATCTTGCGAAAGTAAGTCTTTGACCGACATTTAGGAACAATCTCCTATCAGCCCAAACAGCATTACTGCATAACCATATTGGTAAACAAGATAGTTTCTACGCCCGGCTTACCAATTTTTTCCTGCATGATTTCACGCACTAAATCGGTTGAGCTCTCTAATAAAGCTTCTTTACCTTCAACTGTTTGCAAGACACGAAACTCTTGGGTGCTGTATAAATTATTTAGACGCGAAACAATCAAAGGCATATGCAAGGTTAAAGCATCAGCAACAGCTTGATCACGGCTCTTGGCCTCAACATACAATTGCATATAGTGAGGCCTGTTGTCATTTGACTGCAGAGTCACAACAAACATCGGCTTACCACCCATAGTTCTTACCTTGGTATAGATCGCCTCAGCTCGGACTGGTTCAGCAGAAGCAGCCTCTTCAGCTGGCTCCTCATCTCCGCCTAAGAAAAACAAAGCAGCCGCAGCACCACCACCACCTACAACTACAAGCGCCAGCACCGCTATAATAATCAACTTGAGTTTAGATGATTTCTTCTCACCGCTTTCAGCGCCTGTTTCCTGCTCTTCAGCCATCTCTTATTCTCCAACACAAAACGCGATACTCTACAGTATGAACCACATATCGCTAAAACAGTATTGCGCCTAATATAACACACTGATTTTAAGGCTGAAGATCAAGAGCACACAAAAATACTATTTAGACTAAAGAGCTTTGTAAAAGCATCGCGTTCAGCAGCAAAAAACTCATCAACTTGTCAATTATGCGTAGTAATCCACCAAAGAAACTGACTTAGCATTTTCTGGCTGAATACCGTCTTCTCCTTCCATACCAGCACCTCCCAAATACTGACCAGAATCATTCCCTTCTGCTAATTGCTCTCGCCTTTGCTGCTCAGCAGATTGATCAGAAACCGAAGAGTCCTGAAGCGCTAAACCTTGCTCTGCAAACATCTCTCGTAATCTAGGCAAACTTTGTTCAACCGCATCCCTGACATGGGCATGTGGCGAAGTAAAGTTAAGACTCACCTGATCCTGATTTATATTAACGCGGATATTAAGAGAACCCAGCTCTGGCGGATCTAATTTAATCTCAGCCACTCGCGTATTTTGGGCAGCAATCATAATTGCTCGCTCGCCCAATGCATTATTCCAAGCAGGAGTATTTACCTTAACATTTTGAGGCATCATAAGATTTTGCCCCTCGGTCACAACCTTCTGGGCCGCTGTAGGCGAAGCGGAGTTCACCTGCCCTATGGTATTTGAAGCTAAACGCTCCACTACCTGTGTAGCAGTCATGTCACCTTTTTCACTCGCCGCCACTTTTTGCAATAGCTGCTGAGTCATATCCAAAGCAGATTCAATTTTCCGAATACTACTGTTATCAAGCTGAGGCTTCAGAACTAAATCTGATTTCATTCCCTGCGCAGGAACAGACGATTCTGTCAGAGCACGATTTGAAACCTTAGCCGCGTCTATTTCATTTTTCCTAGCATTAGAATCAACAGGCTTAGTTTCAGCAGCAACATCAGCAGTAGACACTGCATTTTCAGCCCTTACTGGTGCAGATTTTGGATCTACCTGAGCGTTAACTAATACTTCACCACCCTTCGACGACTGATTACTGACGCCTACCTGCTTTACCTTCGCTTCATCCGTCACAGTATTAGCTACTGCCTGAGGTTGGGGGGCAGCTTGCTGACTTTGTGACTGTGCGTTAATTAAAAGCTCTTCGGAAGTGCCATCTACGCCGATATTACCTTTACCAACTCCATCCTGAGCTGAATTCTGAGCTGAATTCTGAGCTGAATTCTGAGCAGTTTCATTTAATACAGCTGATGACACTGAACCCTGAGGGTTAGGCCGCGCAGACTCAACATTCGTAGCCGCTACAGGTGGTTGTGCTAGGGAATCAACTGAACCTGTAGAAGAGATTTGACCTGCATTAGCATCTGCACGATCAGCTTTAGATTCTTCATGCGTTGGGGTTAGCTTAGCAATTGGATCTGAATCCAACGCAGCAACGTTAGATGAAGGACTCGCCACAACCGGATCATTTTCACGAGCTACCGTCACATCCTGATCAATTGAAGCCGAAACAGTTTCATCCGAACTGGTATCTGAGGGTATAGCACCCAACTCCCGTTCCCCATCACTCTTGGTAGGCAATATCGGCTGCTGCTCGGTGTATTCGCGCAACGCTTTTGCCAGTTCAGCGCTAAGCTCTGGCGGCAGTTGAGATTCTTTAGTTGATTGCTGCTCTAATAACTGTGCTATTTGACGGAGCTGATCCTGCATACGATCTTCAGGCAAGAAATGCTCTAAATTCTGCGGCAAAGCCTTCCCATCATGCGGCAACATTCCGCCGCCATTAAATTCAGCAGCAGGTATTCCAGAATCACTCTGCTGATTAAGAACTGCCCCGAAACCACCCAATAAAGGAACCGTTCCAGGCGCAGAAGACATCGAACTTTGAGGGGTTATAGATAAATTAAGAGATAATAACCCGCCTCCAGCAGACGGGGATACTTGCTCACTCATTTCAGGCTCCTATTAGTATTGCCTGAACTGAATAAAGCAAAATAAAGGCCAACTTATATAAATGGAGCCTTTATAGCTTGAGAGCGCTCATCTAGCTGTTTTTGCAAAGCCTTCTCTTCTTCAAGCAACTCATTCTCAACAGCCTTATCTGCGAGTTTCTGTAACCCTTTGACTCGGGCATAAGCCGCCTTCCAATGCTGCTCGACGACATCAAGCTCCCTTCGGTTTTGCTCCATCGCTTTGATTTGAGCTGCCTTAGCATCTTGAATTTTTTGTAAAAAAGCTTGCTGAGTATGTAACTGAGCACCCGTACAACCTTCTGAATGCGCGCCCAAATAACTCTGCTGGTAATCAGAAACATACTGATCAAGTTGAGCCATCGTTTTCTGATCATTATCTACACGCTGGCGACTTGCAGCCAAAAATTGATCTGCTTGTTGCTTCTTTTTTTCAGCTAAATCAAGAACCAGCTTCAAGCGCTTAGAACGTTTGCTCATTTCTGCAGCCCGTTAGTGACAGCAGGCCGGCGTAACTGCTGCTTCTCCGGCTCTGCGTTAGGTGTTGGTGGCGTAGTAAGAACCATAATCATCTGTTGCATTGACTGCAACAGCGGCAATGCCTCGTTAATCCCCTGCCTTAAGAAGGCATTCATTGAAGGCAAATTTTCCATAACGAAATCAGTATCAGGATCACTCCCCTTCACATAGGCGCCAACATTAATAAGATCCTCATTTTGCCTATACTTTGAGTATAGCTGCTTAAAGCGCATTGCCATTTGCAAGTGATCAGGCTCGACTATTTGAGGCATAGCTCGACTGATAGAAGCTTCAATATCAATTGCAGGATAATGTCCTTGCTCAGCTAAGCGACGAGACAAAACAACATGCCCATCCAAAATAGCCCTTGCAGAATCAGCCACTGGATCCTGCTGATCATCACCTTCCGTCAACACTGTATAAAACGCAGTTATAGAGCCACTGCCAGCCTCGCCATTACCGGCACGTTCAACCAATTTTGGAATTTTAGCAAAAACAGAAGGAGGATAACCTTTAGTTGCTGGCGGCTCACCTACTGCTAACGCTATCTCACGCTGCGCCTGCGCATACCGAGTCAGTGAATCCATCAACAAAAGAACATTCTTCCCTTGATCACGGAAGTATTCAGCAATTCGAGTAGACAGCTGCGATGCACGCAACCTCATTAGAGGCGAATCATCTGCTGGCGAGGCTACAACTACGGACCTTTTTAAGCCCTCATCACCTAAACTGTGCTCAATAAATTCTTTAACTTCACGGCCTCGCTCACCGATCAGCCCAACAACAATTATTTCGGCTTCAGTAAAACGGGTCATCATGCCAAGAAGCACAGATTTACCTACACCACTACCAGCAAACAATCCCATTCTTTGCCCACGGCCAACAGTAAGCAAACCGTTAATGGTACGTATACCAACATCAAGCGTCTGCTTAATAGGGTCTCTGAGTAAGGGGTTAATAATCTCGCCAGCCAAACCAGTTTCGGCTTCTGGTTGAAGAGGACCTTTACCATCTATAGGTTGACCAACGCCATTCAAGACCCTACCCAGCAAATTCATACCAACAGGCACTTTACCTGAAGCACTGACAGCAATTACCTTAGTACCTGACTGGAGACCCTCAATGGGATATAAAGGCATTAAGTAAATACGATCACCAGAAAAACCAACCACTTCAGCTTCGATCTGCTGATCTTGTGAAATCTCTATATAACAACACTCACCGACAGCACACTTTATACCAACGGCCTCTATCGTTAACCCGATCATTCGAGTAATACGACCTTCAATTCGAGGCTGAGGTTTATCTAGATGATCTTTTTGATATTGAGATAAGCGCCCAAGTAGCTCACTCATGAGATTGTGCCGAATCAGTTTCAACGCTTGAAAGGAACTGTTTAACTACCGAACTAAAATGCTGGTCTAAATTATATTCCACTAAGGTACTCGCAGCTTGAAGCTCATAACTACCTTGGGAGATATTCTCATCAACTATATATTCGAGAACTACACCAGACACTAAAAGCATTTTTTCTAGATAAGGCAAGTCATCTTTATGCACTTTTACTGTTACTGTACCTAAAGGTTCTGGCACGCTTCGCAAGGAATTCTGAATAGAAGCTAAAAGCAACTCTTTCCGATTAGACAACTCCGCACCGATTGTCGCTTCGGCCAAAGATACAACCATCTTAATAAGTTCTTGCTCTATAGCCACCGTTTGTTGTTTCAGGGGTAACTGAAATTCAGTCATCATATTACTAAACAGAGCCTGTAGACGTTGAACTTCTGCCTCCCCTTGCTTAAACCCCTCTTGATAGCCTTGTTCCCGCCCTGCTGCTTCGCCTTGAGTGCGCCCTTCTTCTTGCCCTTTAAGGCGTCCCTCTTCAAGACCAGCAGCCAGACCTTCTATTCGCGCTGTTTCACGAATCTCTTCCAGTTCAGCAAGGGTAATTTTTTCTGCGGCCATAACTTCTTCTACGACCGTTACTTCAACAGGATCTTTTTGCTGTAAGCCAACAACATGCTGACCCGCGACCTGGGGAAGCTCCCAACCAATGAGTTCTGCTACCTCATCAGCTTTTATGCGTTTAAAACCTTTATTTTCAGTCATACACATTAAGCCTACAGCATCTCTTCGCCACCGCCACCAAGGATGATTTCACCCTCATCAGCAAGACGACGCGCCACAGACAGAATCTCTTTCTGTGCTTCTTCAACCTCAGAAACACGCACAGGGCCTTTCGCCTCAAGATCATCGCGTAACAATTCAGATGCTCGTTTGGACATATTACGAAACACTTTCTCTTGCAGAGAAACATCTGCCCCTTTCAAAGCAACAACCAAAACATCCGTAGAAACTTCACGCAATATGGCTTGAATCCCCTGATCCTCGACATCTTGCAGATTTTCAAAGACAAACATCAGGTCAGAGATAGTCATAGCAAGATTTTCATCACTTTCTTTTATACCCTCCATCAATTCAGCCTCAATGCTTGAATCGATAAAGTTCATAATATCAGCAGCGCTTTTAATGCCACCTAAAGTCGCAGAGCTTGCACCGCTTGCGCCAGCAAATTGACGTTCAAGGATATCATTCAATTCCTGAAGAGCTTGCGGTTGAATACGATCTAAAGCTGCAACGCGCATTAGGATATCTAGACGCTGCTTATCGTCAAAGAAAGCCAACACACCAGCAGCAGCATCAGACTCAAGATAAGCACAAACAACTGCCTGAATCTGTGGATGTTCATAACGGATAATTTCAGCAATTTGACGAGGCTCCATCCAGCGCAATGTATCAAGACCGGATGTATTAGTGCTCATCAAAATACGATCAAGGAGGGTTTTTGCTTTTTCTTCACCCAATGCTTGATTAAGCATTGAACGGATATAGATATCATTGTTAATGCCAATACCGGTTTGGTCACTCACCAAACCCATAAAGTCCCCAACTACAGATTCCACCTTTGTTTGGGGAATATTGTTCAGTTTAGCCATTGCTTCCCCAATCATCTGAACCTCTTTTGGGCCCATATGTTTCAGGATTTCAGCAGCATCAGCCTCACCTAAGCTAATCAGAAGAATTGCAGCTTTATCAATCTCACTGAATTCACCCTGATTTGCCTCATCACTCATCGTCACCTACCCATTGCTTCACAGCCTGCGCAACACGCGCAGGATCTTCCGCAACCATACTACGAATCGCGTTCAACTGATAATCAAAGCTTTCATTTGGCGTTGGCAAAAGGCCATCATCACTGCCAAAAGTAACCGAATCAGAAGAAAATTCACCACCATCAAGGCCTTCTAACTCAGCAGATACTTCACCCGCAGCACCAAGGCCTGCAACATTACCAGCAGTACCTGCTGAAGCAAGATTCTTAAGGATAGGGCGCAAGATACCGAAAACAAGAACAAGAACGAATACCGCAGCCATCACTTGTTTAACGATATCCCAAATCCATTCCTGCTCCCAAATAGGCAAATCTTCAGTAACAATCGGCTGTTCAGGCACAAACGGAGTATTAACAACATTTACACTATCGCCACGTAGCGCAGAGTAACCAACGGCATTTTGAACCAAAATACGAAGACGCTCCAACTCATTTTGTTGCCAAGGTGTACGCTTAGCATCGCCGGAGGCAGGGTCGACACTCGATAGATCATCAACCACAACCGCAACAGTTAAACGACGCACACGCCCTTGCTGATGTTTGGTATAACTAATTGTGCGGTCTAATTCAAAGTTACGCGTAGCCTGCTTACGAGAAGAACCTTGCCCACCATTTTTAGCTAATACACCTTCACCAGAAGCCTCTTCCGGCACACTACTTGGACCTGGAGGCTGATTAGATAGAGCCCCAGGAACACCAATAGGTGCAACACCACCAACCCGTGACTCGTCCATTGTTTGTTCACTACGAAGAGCAGGGAGATCAGGGTTATATAATTCATCGGTTTGTTCTACAGCAGTAAAATCAACATCGGCCGATACTTCAGCACGAAAACGTCCCATACCCACTACAGGTTGTAAAATACTGTTAACGCGATTAAGCATGGTTTCTTCTAGGTTACGCGTATATTCCAATTGCTTAGCTGCCAATACCACATTAACGTCTTTATCACGCATGTTTAGCAAACGGCCACGCTGATCAACCACTGTCACATCTTTGACGCTCAAAGCGGGTATACTAGAAGCCACTAAATTAGCAATCGAAGCAACCTGATCCCTTTCTAACTGACGACCAGAGAACAGCTCAAGAAAAACAGATGCAGTTGGCTTGCGAGTATCGCGAATAAACACAGTATCTTTAGGAATTGCAAGATGCACACGCGCATTACGTACAGCCGTCATATTAGAGATCGTCCTAGCCAGCTCACCTTCAAGACCACGACGATATTTTGTCGTTTCCATAAATTGACTGGTACCAAGGCTTTGCTCTCGATCCAAAATTTCAAAGCCCACAGTTTTATCAGCAGTAAAACCTTCCGAGGCTAGCTTAAGCCTAGCCTGATGAACGTATTCATCTGGCACTAAAATAGCTCGACCTTCAGCATCAAACTTATAAGGAACATTATAGAGACGTAACTGCTCTATAATCTGGTTAGCATCAGAGAAACTGAGATTACTAAACAGAACACGCTGATCGGGTTTTTGCGACCACAAAACAACAGCAAAACCAATAGCGACACTTGCCGCTAGACCAACCATCAAACCAATCTGCCTAACAATGCTCAGCTTATTAAAGCCAAGCATTGGGCTTCCGCTTAATGTTTCTGCGCTATTTGCCACTGCCACTTATCCCGTTAATTCTATTTATTGTTAAATTGGCATTTTCATTACGTCTTCATAGGCTGAAACTAATCGATTTCGAACCTGTGTCATCGCTTGAAACGAGACTGAAGCTTTTTCTGCAGCAATCATAACTTGTGGGAGATCGATAGTAGGATCCCCCTTTTCATATGCTACTGCCATTTTTTTGGCATCCGCTTGAGTCTCACTCACAGCATCTACCGCATTTTTTAAAATATCACCGAACCCGGTACGATCAGAGGGTTTAATAGCGCCTGGCTCTGAGACCACTCCCGACATCATTTCTGGAGATGCACTCTGCACTTGAGTCTTAATCGTCCTCATCTGCATTAGCACACTATTTATGTCAGCTCTATCTACCATAACCACACCCAACGGCAATTTATTGACATTATAACCAGTCAATTTACTTCATCAAGGTATAAACTAAGAACAAGACGACATTTTTTTGTCTACATATACCTAGATTTACTTTTATATGTAGATTAAAGCAAAAAACGGGCCAATGGCCCGTTATTCTTTTGACGTTTAATTAATAATGCGCTTCTGGTGGATCACCGTATTTTAGCCTCACATACATCAGCGCTACGGTCAAAGCATCACCAATAGCCGTATGCCTCTCGAGCATTGGTATATCTAATTTTTTGGAAATCGTATCAAATCGTAGATCGACATTTCCGCCAACAGACTTCCATTTAATAATATCGTGATAAACATGGGATAACTCAATCGCCTTATTCGGCAAACCAAAACCAAATTGCGGCCGAATGAATTTATCCAACATACGAATATCATAGTTAACGTAGTAACCCAGAATTGGACGATTTCCGACAAACTCTAAAACCTGCTCCAAGGCATCTTCAATATCGATACCTTCAGCTAAATCACTTTCACGTATTTTATGAATCTTAATAGACTCACCGGTCAGTGACTTGGGTGGCTTAAGTTTAATATCCAAACGATCACTCGTAAGAACCTTTTTACCTTTAATCTTAACCGCACCAATCGAGACAATTTCACCTTGCTTCACATCAAGACTAGTCGTTTCACAATCTAAAGAAACAACCTCATCACCATCATAAGCATCGAACAGGTGCGCATAAGGACCAGATTTATGGTCATACTTCTCTTTTATTCTTCTTACCGCTCTGGGTATGATCATTAAAACTTACCCTCCAAGGTGATACCTAAGCTCCAGATGCTTTTTAAAGCCTTTAACAATATGTAACGCATCACGTAGCAGCTCTCTTTCAAGCTTATCTAAGGACTGCAAATCAATAATATTTGGGGTTTGGTCGTGCCCCGTTTCACTGCTTTCCATACGCTTAACTTGCTGTCTTAATCGAAGACTAATAAATAGACTCAAAGCCTCAGCTATCTCTCTACCATGCTTCTCTTTAAGTTGACCAAGCTCTGTCAAAGCCTCTATACGTTCAAAGGTATTTGTTACTTTGATCCGATGCTCTAGAGCTATCGTGCGAATCCCATGCACAATTGGGAAAATCCCGCCTTTCTTAATATCTAGCTGACCTTTGTCTTTCAAGTTACCAAAGAAGGTCAGAGGTGTATCAAACTCAAGGGAAGCTTTAGCAAAATGCGAGAAGAAAACATCATTATTACGTAGATGCCTCATAAACCAGTTTCGGCTAGCCTTAAAGATAGCCGGGTTACCTGCGACAGGCTTAGCATCAACAGCAATAGCGAGATTCATCTGAGAGTCGCCATCACATCGATCAGCCCAATCACCTAACATCTGCGTCCAGCCGCCCAAAGATTTAACCCAGTCTGGATTAGATACCATGATGTTACCCGGGCAAGGAGGAAAGCCAAATTCGATCAAAGTCTGACTGAAGCGATTCAGCGTTTCCGTCATTTCAGGCCAAACCAAACCATCCCTATGAATAATGGCGTTATCCTGATCAGTTTTCATGATCTGCTCACCACGCCCTTCCGAACCCATCACCAATAAACAGACATGTGGCTGCATATCGCTTGGGATCATAATATTGAATAACTTGGCAATAATGCGCCCATTCATCGCAGCCAATAGATCCATCACGAATCGAGTTTTAACGCCTTGCGACACTAGCGCCTTAATCAAATCATCTAAGCCTTTTTCAGCTTCTTTTAAATCTTCAACCGTTTGTGCGCGCTCAATTCGTAAACCAATCACATGGGAATGACTGGAGAAATAACTTAATACATCTGTCAGCTCAACAATGCCTGACATTTCTCCATCCTTCATCACAACAACACGCTCAATATGCTGTTGAGTCATTATGATCAAAGCGTTAAACAGGTAATCATCTGGCCTAACGGTGATTAAGCGATAGCTAGCGATTTCTGCCAAATCAGTATCCATAGCCAGCTCATTAACCACCACAGCATCTAATAGATCCGTGCCGGTAACCATACCGTAACGATTACCACGCTTTACAAGAATACAATCTGCCTTTTTCTCGCGCATAAGCAGAGTTGCTTCGCGAATAGATGTTCCTTCAAGGATAACCAACGGCTCTCGCACTAGACCGTCAGACACTTTAGCCAACATGAATTCGGCCATGTCCTGCTCTTTGCCGTGCTGCTGAACGATCTCTGTTTTAGCTGACAGGTTTTGCTGAAAATAATCAGCAAATAAGCCGTTTGTAGACATAAGATCCAATAGAATCTTAGTCGGTAAGATATGACAGATAGTCTCTTCTTCGGCAATAAAATTGTGAATTGCTTTACCCCGAATAGCAGACCAACCGCCAAAGTAATCCTCATTGGTATAGTGAACAAAGACATGTTCAGGTGTATCACTACCCTCTTCCTGAACTTCGCTTTCCCCTACCTTTCCTTTAAAAATAACAAAGACGCCTTCGGGCTCTTCACCCGCCGTCATGATGTACTCGCCTTTTTGGTAGTAACCAATATCTAGGCTTGAACGGAGTAAATCTTGCTCTTTCTCATCCAGTAAACTGAATGGCAAATTTGTCATTTTGAAAGAATCAGGCATTTCCAACATCCTCTTTGTAGGAAAAAGAAAAGGGCGCTCCAACCTACGCTGGGCGCCCTTTTTTTAGATTTATCTAATCGATCTTAGTGATCGTGAGCAGCACCAGCACCACGTGGGATACGTAGATCTTCTACGATATCCTGGATTTCCTGTGGTGGTTCTTCAGTCATGTTGGATACTACGAAACCAACGATGATGTGAAGGATTGCACCTACAGTACCGAAGCCACCTGGAGAGATACCCATGATGTATTCAGATGGAGTACCGCCACCGAATGCGAAGTAGTACATGTAGCACATAGTAGTGATAAGACCTACTAGCATACCTGCAATCGCACCTTGAGAAGTGTGACGCTTCCAGAAGATACCCATGATGATAGCTGGGAATACGGACGCACATGCCAGACCGAAGGCTAGGGCTACAACCTGTGCCACGAAGCCTGGAGGGTTGATACCGAAGTAACCTGCGATACAGATTGCCACGATAGCAGCCAGACGAGCGTACATAAGCTCTTGCTTATCAGAGATATTTGGATTGATGGTTTTCTTCATCAAGTCATGCGAGATCGCTGTAGAGATTACCAACAACAGACCTGCTGCAGTTGATAGTGCGGCAGCTACCGCACCAGCAGCTACCAGAGCGATTACCCAGTTTGGAAGCTGAGCGATATCTGGGTTAGCTAGTACCATGATGTCACGGTCTACGTATACTTCGTTTGCAAATGGCTGTTTAGCCGCATCAAACTCTGCACCTGCTTTAGCATTGGTAGCAATACGCTGACCGTATTCGCCACGCTCTTCTGTAAATGCAGGCTTACCTTTCTTCGCATCGAACGCAGCGCCAGCAGCGTACTGTACTTTGCCGTCACCGTTACGGTCAGTCCAACCTAGAAGACCAGTGTTCTCCCAGTTTTTGAACCATGCAGGCATTTCAGAGTAAGCAGTACCTGTACCGTCAGCACCGTTGATAGTCTGGATAAGGTTTACACGACCGAAACCAGCTACACCAGGAACCGCAGTGTAAAGTAGCGCGATGAAGATTAGCGCCCAACCAGCAGATAGACGAGCATCTTTTACGCGAGGCACTGTGAAGAAACGTACAATTACGTGTGGAAGACCAGCAGTACCACACATCAGAGCAACTGTTAGGAAGAATAGATCGATAGTCGATTTCTTACCGTCAGTGTACTGATGGAAGCCAAGATCCACTGATAATTGGTCAAGAGTAGCCAATACAGACATACCGCTGTCCAGAGTCGCACCCAAACCAATTTGTGGTAGGAAGTGACCAGTTACCTGAGCAGATAGGAAGAATGCTGGTACTGTGAACGCAAGAATCAATACAACATACTGAGCAACCTGAGTATAAGTAATACCTTTCATGCCACCTAGTACAGCGTAGAAGAATACGATCGCCATACCGATAACTACACCAGTGTTGATGTCAACGTGTAGGTAACGAGAGAATACGATACCAACACCACGCATCTGACCAGCCACGTAAGTGAAAGAGATTACGATAGTACAAACTACTGCGATTGTACGTGCAGTAGAAGAGTAGTAACGGTCACCGATGAAGTCAGGTACTGTGAACTTACCGAACTTACGTAGGTAAGGTGCTAGCAATAGTGCTAGTAGTACGTAACCACCAGTCCAGCCCATTAGATAGGCAGAACCGTCACGGCCAACGAAGGAAACTAAGCCAGCCAGGGAGATAAACGATGCAGCAGACATCCAGTCAGCAGCAGTCGCCATACCGTTAGCAACCGGTGGTACACCACCGCCCGCAACGTAAAATTCTTTAGTCGATCCTGCACGCGCCCATATCGCAATACCGATATATAGCGCAAAGGAGCCGCCTACAAAGAGAAATGTTAAAACGTCGAGACTCATAGCAATGCCGTCCTAATAGAAATTATTATTGTTATTCGTGAACGTCATACTTCTCGTCAAGCTTGTTCATGCTGAACACGTATGTCCAGATCAAGATGACGAATACGAAGATTGACCCTTGCTGGCCGAACCAGAAACCTAGTGGGAAGCCGAAGAACGGAATCGCATTAAGCTGTTCGACAAACAAGATCGCGCAGCCGTAGGAAACTACGAACCAAATCGCGAGGTGAGTCATAATGATGCGCAAGTTTTCACGCCAGTAGGCTTGCGCCTGCTCATTACTGATTGACATAACACCATCCTTATTTTTGTTATTTAAAAATTGGTGAAAATTTAAGACTGTAAGAGACTAACAAACAGCGCAGCCAAACAAAGCTAAACTTTAGTCGACTCAACTTTCCTCTAAGCTATTGAAAAGTCGCTTCAAAGCGCCGTATTACGGCATTTCCTCGATATTGAGTAGTAAAAGACCACAAAAAACTCTAGACAAAGGTATTAACACTGCCGACCCTAATTTAGAAAATCCACAACTACTCCATTCAGACAATTGTTGGGTTCCTGTCAAAATTAAGTAAACTAGCAACACATCTGTTTTTACTATTCATTAAGGAATTCATGATGCTTTCTGGCTGGTCGATAATTCTTATCTCTTTCACCTACCTTGGCCTTCTATTTGCCATTGCACATTATGGTGACAAAAGTGCGCAAAAGAATGATCGCATTATCAGCCGACCAATTATCTACTCCCTGTCTCTTGCAGTTTACTGCTCCTCATGGACTTTTTACGGTGCTGTAGGACGGGCAACCACCAGCGGCTGGGAGTTTTTAGCGACCTACCTAGGACCTGTCATCGTCTTCGTATTTGGCTGGCGCCTTATTGAGAAGATGATTCTCATCAGTAAGCAGCAGAACATCACTACAATTTCAGACTTTATCTCTTCCAGATACGGTAAGAGCCAAGCTTTAGCAGTACTCGTCACCATCATTGCGGTTACAGGCACCATGCCTTACATCGCCATGCAGCTTAAAGCGGTGGCAATCAGCTATAACGCGCTTACACCTGGAACAGAAGAAGTTATCAGCAAGGGTAGTGATACCGCCCTTTTCGTTGCGATTGTCATGGCGATCTTCGCCATACTATTTGGTACTCGGCAGATTGATGCAACAGAGCACCACGAAGGCTTGGTATTAGCAGTTGCTTTTGAATCTATCGTCAAACTTACAGCATTCATTGCTGTCGGCATTTTTGTCATGCTAGAGGTATTTGATGGTTTCGAAGACCTCGCCTACAACATAGCCACTCAGCTCAATAACAATTCCAATTACTCATCATTTCTAGACGACAGTTTTTTGACAGAGATATTACTCGCCTGCGCAGCAGTAATCTGTTTGCCACGTCAGTTCCACGTAACGATTGTTGAAAACACTAATACAGGCCATTTAAAGCTAGCTCGCTGGTTGTTTCCGATCTACCTAATCCTTCTAGCTATCTTTGTACTACCTATCTCGACTGCAGGCATGCTGTATTTCGAGAATACCAGCGTCGACGCAGACACTTACGTTTTGATGTTGCCATTAGCTGCAGACTATAAAGAGCTCGCCACCTTTGCTTTCATTGGTGGGCTGTCAGCTTCTACTAGCATGGTTATTGTTGCCAGTATCACTTTATCCACAATGGTCTGTAACGACATCGTGATGCCACTTCTTTTCCGCATCTCTTGGCTACGCCTATCCGACACTAACGATGTCGGTGCTCTGCTACTCAAAGTCCGTCGAATTACCATCATGTGCTTAATGATTCTGGCGTACTTCTACTATCGAATTTTAGGTGAGCAATCCCCTCTCGCCTCATTCGGTCTACTTGCTTTTGTTGCGGCCGCACAATTCCTTCCAGCGATCATTGGCGGTATATATTGGAAGGCAGGATCTCGGCACGGAGTGCTTGCTGGCTTAACAGGCGGCTTCCTTCTATGGCTATACACATTAGTACTACCATCATTCAGTGAAGCAGGCTTACTCGGCCCTGAATATTTAAACAATAGTATTTTTGGAATTGAGTGGTTAAAGCCAACTCAGCTATTCGGAATAGAAGGCTTAGAACCGCTTACACACGGTGTTTTCTGGTCTCTATTCTTTAATACCTCGCTGTATTTCTTAGTTTCCAAATATACGAGCTTGCGCCTTGTTGACCGTATTCAAGCTAGTGCCTTTGTTGATGTTTACAACAAGGACTTAACTGAAGCTACACGTCAATATGGGCAGGTAACCGTTGGCGATCTACAAATGCTTACAGAGCGCTTCCTTGGCATTAGCAGAACTCAACATTCCTTTACTGGCTTCGCACTGCAACATGGAGAAGAACCACCTTTATCAGGCGATAAAGCGACCCCAGAATTAGTACAATTTACCGAACGCCTTTTAGCCGGTGTCATCGGCGCATCCTCTGCGCGTATCGTCCTAGCCTCTACTTTACGTGGTAAAGACATGCATATCGGCGATGTCGTAACTATTGTTGATGAAGCTTCACAAGCACTGCGCTTTAACCGCTCACTCCTGCAATCGACCATTGAAAATATCAGCCTAGGTATCAGCGTAGTGGACCAACAGATGCGACTTGTTGCTTGGAACCGCGTTTACGTAGAGATGTTCGATTACCCTGAAGGCCTCATCTGCGTTGGTCGACCTATAGAGGAAGTATTCCGTTATAACGCCATGAAAGGCGAATACGGCCCAGGCAACAACGATGAACAAGTGACCAAGCGTTTAAAAGTCCTAAAATCCGGCAAGCGACATAGCTACGAACGCTTTCGCCCAGATGGCACCGTACTTGAAGTACGTGGTAACCCAATGCCAAATGGCGGCTACGTAAACACCTACATGGATATCACCGATCATAAACATGTAGAAGAGGCGTTAAGAGAAAGCGAACAAAACATTAGGATCTATACCGATAATGTACCGGTCCTGATTGCTTATCTTGACCCAGAAAGGCGCTATCTATTTATCAACAAAGCCTATGCGGAAACATTTGGTCTTGATCGTAATACTATTTCAGGTCAACCTTGCTATAAGACCATGAGCGAAGACGAGTATGAGCTACGAAGCCCATACATTACCGCAGCCTTAGCAGGCAAACGTCAGCGCTTTGAAACCACACTTCCAAGTGAAAACGATCAACCTCGCTACGCTGAAGTAAAATACATTCCACACATTGGCGAATACGGCGATGTACTGGGTTACTTCACTTTGTACCAAGATATTACTGAGCGCCGTAAAGCTGAGTTAGCACTTAAAGAGACCAATGAGACGCTAGAACAACGGGTACGTGAACGTACTCACGCACTCTCTGTTGTTAACAAAGAGCTACGAAAAGAAAATACGATTCGCTCTTTAATGGAAGACGAACTCCGTCAAGCCAAGTCCGATGCTGATGATGCAAACCTCGGTAAAACTCGATTCCTTGCCTCTGCAAGCCACGATTTATTACAGCCACTTAATGCTGCGCGCTTATTCACATCAGCCTTAGCTCAGCAAAGCCATAGCGAAGAGACCAGCCAACTCGTTGAAAACCTTAATGGCTCACTGACTGCCGCTGAAGAGCTTATCACCGCGATTCTAGATATATCCAAACTGGATGCAGGCGCACTTGCGCCATCCATTACGGATTTTTCACTGGATGATATGTTCAGTGCATTAAATACTGAATTTACCGCAGTTGCCGATAAAAAGTCACTTAAGTTCCGAACTGTACAATGCAACAAGGTTGTACGCTCGGACCAACAGCTCCTAAGACGAATCATCCAAAACTTCCTATCGAACGCTATGCGCTATACACAAGAGGGCAAGATTCTGCTTGGCTGTCGTAGACGTAAAAACATGCTTAGAATCGAAGTCTGGGATACAGGTGTAGGTATAGCTGAAGACAAAATCAAAGAGGTCTTTGAAGAGTTCAGACGTATCGACAACCCCAAGCACTCTCAAGTACAAGGTCTAGGCCTCGGGCTTGCGATTACAGAACGAATTGCTCGTATGCTGGGTCACAAGCTTAATGTTCGCTCTTGGCCAACTAAAGGCACTGTATTCAGCGTAGAGATCCCGCTTGGCGACAGCACTAAAGCGGTTAAACCAAAGCCCGAAAAACGCGGTTGGATCCGCAGTAAAGGCCTTAACGGAATCAGAGCTATAGTGATCGACAACGAACCTAAGATCCTAGAAGGCATGTCCGCACTGCTTAACGGCTGGGGCTGCGATGTGAAAGTCGCCCTTTCCTCTAAAGAAGCAACCGACCTAATTCAATCAGAGGAATTCCAGCCAGAGATCATTCTAGCTGATTACCACCTATCTGAAACGCTAACAGGCATTATGGCTCTAGATGACCTTGCACCACTGCTGGAGAAACCAGTACCAAGCATCGTTATCACTGCTGACCGCACTGAAGAAGTAAAGAACGAAATCCAAGATTATGGATCACAACTATTAACTAAGCCTATTCGCCCTGCGGCATTACGAGCGATGATTAATAAAACCATTGCCACAGCACGAGCTAGCGAAGCTGAAAACGAATAACTCTGAACCAAGCATAACCAATAAAAAAGGCGCCATAGGCGCCTTTTTTGAAATTTTCATTTTTAGTTATTACTCAAGATCAGTCTTAGGCGGCTCGACGCCAAGGCGTTGAGCAGCAATTACCGCTTGCGTACGACTATGAACACCAAGCTTACGCAAAATAGCTGTCACGTGAGCTTTGATCGTCGCCTCAGAAACATTTAACTCGTAAGCGATCTGCTTGTTTAACAACCCTTCAGTCAGCATCGTCAATACACGGAACTGTTGAGGCGTTAATGCAGACAATGCTGCAGCGAATTTCTGATCATCTTCGCTTACATCACCTAAATTATCAGCTACTTCTTGTGGCAACCATTCCTCACCTTCAAGTACAGCAACAATGGCTTCACCAATCGTTTCTAAAGGTGCAGATTTAGGAATAAAACCTGACGCACCATAATCGATGGCACGTTTCATTACGTTTGGCTGTTCACTGCCTGATACAACTACAACAGGGATTCCCGGGTTTTGACCACGCAAGAACACTAGACCAGAAAAGCCATTTGTACCTGGCATGTGGATATCTAATAACACCAGATCTGCATCAGAGTGCTGATCAACGGCTTCTTGAACTGCTGTCAACGAATCCGCTTCGATTGTTTCTACACCAGGCATCGCCTGAGTAACAGCCTGTTTTAAAGCTGCACGGAACAACGGATGGTCATCTGCAATAATAATTTTTTGTGCTAACTGCATGCGTTCACTTCCCCCTTAAGAACCCTGTGACGAACGCCAACCGTTAATGAACGGTTAATCCAGTGAAGAGAATACCACTATAAAACAAAAAACTCCCGCAAGTCTCGGGTAATCCGCGACTTACAGGAGTTTTTTCAGACTAATTTATAAGAAAAATTAGTCCTGACGGTTCATACGGTTTTCGATTAGGTCATCTACTACAGATGGATCTGCAAGTGTAGAAGTATCACCCAAAGCACCGAAATCGTCTTCAGCGATCTTACGAAGGATACGACGCATGATCTTACCAGAACGTGTCTTAGGCATGCCTGGCGCGAATTGAATCAAGTCTGGAGATGCGATTGGACCGATCTCAGAACGTACATGCATACGTAGCTCTTTAAGTAGCTCGTCAGACTGCTCGAAACCAGACTGTAGAGTTACATAAACGTAGATACCTTGACCCTTAACTTCGTGCGGGTAGCCAACTACTGCTGCTTCAGCAACTGCTTCGTGAGCTACTAGTGCAGACTCAACTTCCGCAGTACCCATACGGTGGCCAGATACGTTGATTACGTCATCTACACGACCTGTGATCCAGTAGTAACCGTCTTCATCACGACGACAACCATCACCAGTAGTGTATACACCCTTGTATGTAGAGAAGTAAGTTTGGATAAAGCGCTCGTGATCACCCCAGATAGAACGAGCCTGAGATGGCCAAGAATCTTTAATTACTAGGTTACCGTCAGTGGCACCTTCCAACTCGTTACCATCAGCATCTAGAAGTGCTGGCTGAATACCGAAGAATGGACGAGATGCTGCACCTGGCTTAGCTGCAGTAGCACCTGGCAGAGGAAGAATCATCATGCCGCCAGTTTCAGTCTGCCACCAAGTATCAACGATTGGGCAACGACCCTGACCGATAATGCGGTGGTACCATTCCCAAGCTTCTGGGTTGATTGGCTCACCTACAGAACCAAGGATACGTAGTGTAGATAGGTCAGAATCACCTAGTACATCTTCACCTTGCTGCATCAATGCACGAATAGCCGTTGGTGCAGTGTAGAACTGGTTAACTTTGTGTTTTTCGATAACACGGCCGAAACGGCTGTTATCTGGGTAGCTTGGAACACCTTCAAACATTAGTGAAGTTGCACCGTTAGCTAGTGGTCCGTATACGATGTAAGAGTGACCAGTAACCCAACCTACGTCAGCAGTACACCAGTAGATATCACCTTCTTTGTAGTCGAACGCGTACTCGTGAGTCATGGAAGCGTAAACCATGTAACCACCAGTAGTGTGCTTCAGACCTTTTGGCGCACCAGTAGAACCAGACGTGTAAAGAATGAACATTGGATCTTCAGCGTTCATCTCTTCAGCAGGGCAATCAGCAGATGCTTCAGCTACTAGATCTTCGTACCAAACATCAACATTGCTATCCCAAGCAACATCTTGCTCAACGCGCTTAACAACGATTACGCTTTCAACATGCGCTTTAGCTGCATCATGCTCTAACGCTTTGTCTACGTTAGCTTTAAGCGGAACAGATTTGCCTGCACGCAAAGAGTAGTTAGACGTTACAACAACTTTAGACTTCGCACCTTCGATACGAGCTGCTAGTGCTTCAGGAGAGAAACCACCAAATACGATAGAGTGGACAGCACCAATACGAGTACATGCCAACATAGCTACAGCAGCTTCTGGAATCATAGGCATGTAAAGAGTTACAACATCGCCTTTCTCTACGCCACGAGCTTTAAGAGCGTTAGAAAACTTACAAACGCGCTCATGAAGATCACGGTAAGTGATATTTTCAGATTCGCTTGGATCATCACCTTCCCAGATGATAGCAACCTGATCACCACGAGTTTCTAGGTGACGATCAAGACAGTTGTGAGAAGCGTTCAACGTACCATCTTCGTACCAACGGATATCTACGTTATGCGGATCAAAAGTGGTGTTTTTAACTTTAGTGTATGGTTTAAACCAATCCAGGCGCTTACCTGCTTCACCCCAGAATGTATCCGGATCGTTAACTGATTGCTCATACATCGCTTCATATTTTTCGTTGTCGATGTGCGCGTTTGCCGCAATCTCCGGACTTACTGGATATACCTTTTCACTCATCGTGATGCCCTTAGCTTGATTGTTTTAGTTCTAAAATAACCCCAGATCGCTCTACTTCAATATTATTATTCTACGAGTCAGTTTGAGGCTTTATATCAGTACCTAGATTTATACAGAAGGGGTAGCAGGGCTCTGAATTAGACATTGGTATATCCGGCGTAAGACCTTAGTCTCTACAAGTTTTTTTTCTAAGCTCGCAAATGAGATCTTTTCAACCTTATTAACGACCAAGAAGTTTATCTAAATCTAAGCCTTGCTCACGCATCTTAGCTAGCTTGTATCGCAGAGTACGCGGGCTTATCCCCAGATTCTCTGCCGCTTCTTTTCGACTTCCATGAGTCGCTTTTAGGGCATCAATAATCAACTGAAACTCTCGCTGACGAACTCCCTCTCCCAACTGCCCTGAAAGATCTTCATCTTGAGCAGTTTCTTGATTCACATCAGATACAGCTGTCTGCGATATGTCTTCAGGGTTGAGCATAAGATCAGCAATACCGATCTCTGTGCCCGACTGAAGTATCAGAGCTCGCTGTACAACATTATCTAATTCTCGAACATTACCCGGCCAAGAATAATCGGTCATCAAACGCTTAACATCATCAGACAGCGCTACAGATATGCGCTGCATTTTCTGGCAATACTTACCAAATAAGCGCTCTGCCAAAGGCACTATATCAGCCGAGCGCTCGCGTAAAGGTTTCCATTGCAACGGAAATACATTAAGGCGATAAAAGAGATCTTCTCGGAATTTACCCTCAGTAACGTAGGTATCTAATTTACGGTTTGTTGTAGCTAATACACGGACATTTAGCTTGATAACTTTACGCCCACCAATTCGCTCTACTTCTTGTTCCTGTAAGACTCGAAGCAACTTTGCCTGCAACCCAAGATCCATCTCTGAGATCTCATCAAGTAATAAAGTACCGCCATCAGCCTGTTCAAACTTACCGGGCGCACTTGCATAGGCACCTGTAAAAGCCCCTTTTTCGTGACCAAACAAGGTAGCTTCAAGCATATTCTCAGGGATTGCAGCACAGTTAATCGCAATAAATGGTTTTTTAGCCCGCGAAGAGTGATTGTGGATATATTGAGCCAAAACCTCTTTACCTGTACCTGACTCTCCAGAGATCAACACTGTAGAATCTGACGCTGCTACGCGACGAGCCAACTGCAGCAGTTGCTGACTACTAGGCTCTTCCGCAATCGGCTGCTCCATTTCACTTGCTACCGTTTCACCTACCGCAAAGCGGCGTACCGATGATATCAAGGCATCAGAATCAAACGGTTTCATCAAGTAATCAACCGCGCCGGCCTTGATGGCTTCTACAGCTTTGCTTACCTGCCCAAATGCAGTGATAAGCATAACCGGTAGCGCTGGGTAAGTTTCGTGAATTCTGTCGAGTAACTGATGCCCATCCATTCCCGGCATATTGACATCGGTTACCACCATCGCCACCTGCTGACGGGTCAATATTTCCAAAGCCGTTTCAGCATCTTCAGCTTCCAGGTATTCAAAACCTGCCAATTCCAACGTATCGCAAAGCGCTTCGCGTAACTCGTTATCATCTTCAACTATTAATATACGATTAGCCATTGCAGATCCTTTTAACCCTCTTCCGAAGCAGACATTGTTGCCGGCAAGACTAGACTTGCGACTGTTCCCTGACCCGGCAGAGAATTAAGTAAAAATTGACCATGGTGAGCGTGCGCTACAACTTGAGCTACAGCTAAACCCAACCCTGTGCCATGGGATTTAGTGGTATAGAATGGCTCAAGCGCCTTTTTTAATTCTTCAGCGTCCATACCTGGGCCTTGATCAATCACATCTATACGGAGTTTTCCTTCTTGATCAGCAAATCGAACCATTAACTCAGCCCCTTTACCACATGCCTGTAAAGCATTCTCGATCAAGTTACTACAAACACCTAAGAGCGCCTCTTTATTGCATTGCAAACTATATTCAGGGACAGAATTCACACAATCACAGTCGGCATCAAAGTTAACCAAAGGCACATCAAGCATATCTTCCAGCTCAGCCATTAGCATTTTAGAGCTGACCTGCTCATCCAAGCGCATCTCACCACGGGCAAAAATCAGCATATCCCGAACTTGCTGTTCTAAATTGGTTAGGCGTGACTTAGCCTTACTGGCAAATTTCTGACGCTGCTCTTGTAATAGATCTGGGCGATTAAGATGATCAACATAAAGTAAGGCCGCCGAAAGAGGCGTTCTGATTTGATGGGCAAGTGACGCCATCATCCGTCCCATTTCAGACAGACGCTGATAATGAGACAAACGCCCTTGAAGAAGGCGGGTTTCAGTCTGATCCGTTAATACCACCAATTGCCCTGGTTCATTGTCCATTGCTCGTGTCATCAAACTGACTTTACGCCCATCTTTTAATGAAACTTCATGACCATCATCATTTTGAGGAGCAAAGCTACGTTCAATTATCTTAAACCACGGCTGTCCTTTGATAGGAGAACCCAACAAGTTCTCGGCTACCGAATTAACTTCTGAAATCACCCCAGAACCATCAATAATAACGACACCAACAGGCATCACGGATAACAGATGTTGAAAGCGATCATTAAGCTGCTGACTATTCTGGCTTTGAGTTGCTTCAAGTTGAGCCAATTTTGCTTTACTAGCAGACAGCTCACTCTCTAATTGCTCTATGCGCTGTAGGTACTGTTGTTCACTAGACATATTACTTACGCTGCATCCCATATTTACGCATTTTCTCTACCAAAGTAGTCCGTCGGATATTTAACGTCTCCGCAGCTCGCGCAACTACATTGTCATTTACAGCAAGCGCTTGTTCCAATAACCGCTGCTCGATCGTTTCCAAATGTTTTTTAAGGTCGATCCCATCATCTGGCAACTGATCTAGCCCTATAGAATGTGATGAAAATGTAGCTTCAATGGCGTCAGTATCACCAGCCACTTCATATAGCTCAGGATTAGGTTCGGGAACATTCTGAAACTTAGAAGGCAGTTCAGAAACGCCGACGACTCCATTCGGATAAAGAATCGCCAGACGCTCAATTAAGTTGGAGAGCTCGCGTACATTCCCTGGCCAAGGATGCAATTGTAGGGACGCGATCGCACTATTTTGAAAACGAACGGCATCTAAACCTTGCTCTGGAAGACGACGTGATAGCTCATCCAACAATAAAGGCAGGTCACCTACACGCTCTCTTAATGGCGGCATATCTATAGGGAAGACATTTAGACGGTAATATAAATCTTCCCGAAACTCGCCCGTTTCGATCATCTCGTCCAAGTTTTTATGTGTAGCTGCAATCACTCGAATATCAGCATCTAAAGTCTTAGTCCCACCAATGCGCTCGAATTTACGCTCCTGCAGTACTCGTAGGAGCTTCACCTGCATAGGCAGCGGCATATCTCCTATTTCGTCTAAAAATAGCGTTCCTCCTTGAGCCAATTCAAAACGCCCTGGACGACTTGATACAGCCCCAGTAAATGCGCCTTTTTCGTGACCAAAGAGCTCACTTTCAAGAAGATCTGCAGGAATCGCTCCACAGTTAATCGGAACAAACGGGCCATCTTTGCGTACAGAGTGCTCATGCAAGCTGCGAGCAACCACTTCTTTACCTGTGCCCGACTCACCGGTAATCAATACATTTACATCCCGGCCTGCAACTTGAGACATCGACCGCCTTACATTCAGCATCGGCTGACTTATACCTACCAAACCAGAAAAAATGGCCATCTGAGAAAGAGAGGTATCATCTACTCTTAATCTAAATAACTGAGCTCGATGCAAACAATCTAATAATTGTTGATATTTAAACGGTACGGAAAGCTGTCCAACCACACACTGAGCTAAGGAATCAGGAAGCTCTTTAACCTCAGACCATTCATCCAAGGTTACTACTGCAATCGTAGCAAACTTATCTTGAAGATCTTTAACAAGTTTTTCTAATGATATAGGTAACTGGCTTTGCCCAAGCAATACCAAGTTGATCTGAGCTACATCGATATCAGCGTTGGATTGAAACCAATCCACAAAGCCGCAAAATTCACACGGCTGATCGAGAAAAGAAAAAGCGGAACTTAAAAGCTCCCGCCGACTTAAATCATCATCTATGACTAAAACCGAAGACATGCCTTACCATTATCCAAAGATACTTGTTAATAGTGGTAATAATTAACCCCTGACGCAAAAATGTCAATAAAATGTCACAAAGAAAAAAACATAACGCTTTAGTTATTTTTTTGACACAAAAGATACCTACCAACAAAAAAGGCCGCATATCTGCGGCCTTTTTTTGCAATTACTAACTGCATTACTACTTAATTTTCACCTATTTGAATATCATTCGGCATCTCAGACCAACCCTGTCTGATTTCCAGCATTAGATTCATCACTTCCTGAACCTTTTCAGCATCATTCTCCCGATTAGCTTGCATAACAGAGCGCAACATATAGTCATAAAGACCATCTAAATTTGCAGCGACCTCTCCGCCCCCTTCAAGGTCAAGACTTCCACGGAGACCTACGATAATCTCTGAAGCCTTATTTAGGTGCAGAGTTCTGTCTTCAATACTATCTCGCTCTATTGCTCCTTTTGCCTTTGCGAGCGCCCCCATGGCACCATCGAACAACATAGAAATAAGCTTGTGAGGACTTGCCGTTTCTATAGTCGCGCGCAGATCAACACTTTGATACTGCTTAAGGGCATTTAAATTAACAGCCATGCAAACACCTTAAAAATTAGTTCAAGTACACATTATTATACTGAATAGTCGGCACAAAGAGAGCTTCCTTTAATGATCTTGCGTCTGCTAAGCTACAATTCATTAGACCTTTTATTCCGTAAGCCTTTCAAATCAAGGCTAAAATATTCATTAATGCAGAAATTTGGTCGATATAAATATTAAGCATTCATTTGGATAGAAAACATAATGTTCGATGATCAATCAATACTCATTACTGGTGGGACAGGCTCATTCGGCAGAAAATACACAGAAACTCTTCTGAGCCGATTCAAGCCAAAAAAAATCATTATCTATTCAAGGGACGAGCTTAAACAATTTGAAATGCAGCAAGAGTTCAATGCTCCGTGCATGCGTTATTTTATAGGTGACGTTCGCGACAAGGAAAGATTAAGGCAAGCAATGCAGAATGTAGACTATGTCATTCACGCAGCTGCTTTAAAACAAGTGCCAGCCGCTGAATACAATCCAACTGAGTGTATCAGAACCAACATCCACGGCGCAGAAAATGTTATTCGAGCTGCTTTAGAAAATGACGTTAAAAAAGTTATTGCCTTATCCACTGATAAGGCCGCAAACCCCATCAATCTTTACGGGGCAACAAAACTAGCTTCTGACAAGCTATTTGTAGCAGCAAACAATATGGCCGGCGGGCATCCTACTCGATTCAGTGTTGTGCGCTATGGCAATGTAGTAGGTTCACGGGGATCTGTCGTACCCTTCTTCAAAAAACTTATTGAAGATGACAACAAAACACTGCCTATTACCGATACAAAGATGACGCGCTTCTGGATCACTCTACAAGAAGGCGTAGATTTTGTTCTAACAAACTTTGCAAGAATGAGTGGCGGTGAAATTTTTGTACCTAAAATACCGTCCGTACGTATTACCGACCTAGCCAAAGCTATGGCACCTAGCCTTAAACAAGAGATCATTGGCATTCGCCCTGGCGAAAAAGTCCATGAAATCATGTGCCCTTCTGATGACTCGCATCTCACACTTCAATTTGGCGACCATTTCGTTCTTCGCCCTTCAATTATTCTTAACGATATCGACAATGATTTCACGACCAATAACCTCGGAGAGATAGGCACCCCTGTATCTCAAGGCTTTGAATA
The DNA here is from genome assembly GCF_047778125.1 of Neptuniibacter sp. QD29_5. Taxonomy (GTDB): domain Bacteria; phylum Pseudomonadota; class Gammaproteobacteria; order Pseudomonadales; family Balneatricaceae; genus Neptuniibacter. The sequence continues at coordinate 544,214 of NZ_CP180556.1, read as the reverse complement.
CAATTCAGGTACTAATGAACAATTCCTGAGCATAAAAGAAATCCAAAAACTCAATAAAAAGTTGGGTTTCTAATCAATGATCCCTTATGGCACACAAGATATTACAGAAGAAGATATTAGAGCCGTCACCAAAACTCTCAGATCAACGTTTTTAACTCAAGGCCCAAAAGTCTCTGAATTTGAAAGTTCAATAGCGAATTATTGCGGTAGTTCACATGCTGTAGCGACTAATAGCGCCACCTCAGCACTACATATTGCTTGCCTTGCATTGGGTCTATCTGACGGAGATCGCCTATGGACCTCTCCCAACTCCTTTGTTGCCAGTGCGAACTGCGGCCTCTATTGCGGTGCCACAATCGATTTTGTAGACATTGAGCTTATTCATTTCAATTTATGCCCGAACGCACTCAAACAAAAATTGATCGAGGCCGAAAAACTCAATCAGCTTCCTAAAATTTTGGTCGTTGTCGACTTTGCTGGCGAGCCTAGCGATATGAAGGCCATTAGTGATTTAGCAAAGCAATATAATATTAAAGTCATTGAAGATGCATCTCACGCCATTGGTTCAAGGTACCAAACTATAAAAACTGGCTCGGGTGTGTATAGCGACATTACTATTTTCAGCTTTCACCCAGTCAAAATTATTACATCTGGTGAAGGTGGATGTGCTGTAACTAACGATCAGGCCTTAGCTAAGAAAATGCGTTCACTCATGAGCCATGGAATTACCAGAGACTCTCAGTTACTCAAGAACAACGATGGACCTTGGTACTATGAGCAACAAGACCTCGGTTTTAATTACAGAATGACAGATATCCATGCCACCCTAGGCCTAGAGCAACTAAAACGCATAGACCAATACATTAAAACGCGACATGCTATAGCTGATCGTTACGAAGAACTTTTATCCGACCTACCTATACAACTCCCTTCAAGGCGAAAAACAAGCTACTCATCTCTTCACCTGTACCCTATACAACTCCAAGATAACGCCCCCATTGACCGTTTAACACTTTTTAATCAGTTACGTGAAGACGGCATTGGCGTTAACGTTCACTATATTCCCATTCATCTTCAGCCTTACTACCAACACTTTGGTTTTGCTAAAGGTGATTACCCAAATGCCGAAAGATATTACGAAAGAGCGATCACTATCCCACTTCACCCTAAGCTATCTAATAAAGAGATCGCATACATCAATGATTCGTTACATAAGCACCTGAAACCGTAGTATTCTTGTTATTGAGTTATCGCTATAAAGGCACTCTATGAAACTAGCCATTATTCCTGCTCGAGGCGGCAGCAAACGTATACCTAGAAAGAATATTAAGCCCTTCGTGGGAAAACCAATGATCGCATGGTCGATTGAAGCCGCTCAACAGGCATGTATATTTGACCGAATTGTTGTATCTACAGATGATGAAGAGATTGCTGAAATCGCGTCAGAATATGGCGCAGAAGTTCCTTTTACACGCCCAGCAGATATTGCCGATGACTTCACAGGCACCGCTGAAGTCGTCAAGCATGCTATTCAATATATACAGAGCGAAGGTGACCAAGTAGAGGATGTTTGTTGTATTTATGCAACCGCTCCTTTCATCCGATCTAAGGATGTTCAGCAAGCTTATCAAGAATTAAATAATGGTTGGTCCTATGTAATCCCAGCTTGCGAATTCAATGCACCGATCTTTCGGTCTTTTCAGCAGAATACTGACGGCAGTATAGAGATGTTCTATCCTGATAAGTTTACTTGTCGCACACAGGACTTGCCTGAAGCGCTGCATGATGCAGGGCAGTTTTACTGGGGTAAAGCGGCAGCTTGGCTAGAGCTAAAGCCGTTTTTTACCCGAGATACCTATGCGTTGAGAATACCCGCTTGGCGCGTTCAGGATATTGATACGAATGATGACTGGCGTAGGGCTGAGTTAATGTTCGTTGGTTTGGAAGCGTTGGAGACCAAAGAATGACTGTTTTGGTTGTTGCAGCACATCCTGATGATGAAGTTTTGGGCTGTGGAGGGACTATAGCAAAGTATGTTAGTGAAGGCGTGCCAGTCAAAGTTATGTTTATTGCTGATGGAGTGTCTTCGAGGTCTGACAGTGCAGCTAACAGCGCGCTGCCAGCAAGGTTAGAGGCTTTAGAGGCGGCTTCTGCAATTTTGGGATATGAAGTAGTTTTTACCGGACAGTTCCCTGACAACAGGTTAGACACTGTCCCCCTGTTAGAAATTGTACAGTTAATAGAGCGCTATATAAGTCAGCTACGACCTCATACAGTAATTACACATCACTCAGGTGATTTGAATATCGATCATCGATTGGCGCATGAGGCAGTGGTAACTGCTTGCAGGCCTACACCTGGCCACAGTGTTAAGAATTTACTCTTCTTTGAAGTAGCTTCTAGCACAGAATGGCGCTCTCCTGGGGATGGCCATGCATTTGTGCCCAATTATTTTGTAGACATCTCTGGCTGCTTTCTTAAGAAAAAGCAGGAGGCGTTGCTGGCATATACACTTGAAATGAGAGAGTGGCCCCACCCTCGTTCTGCCAAAGCAATTGATGCTTTGTGTCATTGGCGAGGTGCAACTATAGGTGTTGACGCGGCCGAGGCATATATTCTTGGACGAATGCTTGCATGAAAGTAGCAGTTAGGGTTGATGCTTCGAGCGCTATGGGGAGCGGACATCTTATTAGGTGCCGAACGTTAGCTGCAAAACTTAAGCAGAGAGGCGTTAAGGTGCTTTTTATATGCCGGGAGCATCATGGCAATTTAATTGCCCTTTTAGAGAATGATGGCTTTGAAGTGCGTCACTTAGCTTGTCCTTCTGTTGTGGCTTCTACTGCCGATTCTTATGATGCATGGCTTGGAGTAAGCCAGGAGAAGGACGCACAAGAGACTATTCAGACTTTATTTGATTTTAGACCAGCCCTTTTAATTGTTGATCATTATTCTCTAAGCGCTTCGTGGGAGACGCAGCTTAGGCCTCATGTAGGTCGCATTATGGTTATCGATGATCTGAATAATCGACCTCATGATTGCGATTTTTTACTTGATCAGAATCTCTCTGCTAGTAAAGAACGTTATAATTCTCTGATTCCCTCTCAATGCCAGTGTTTTTTGGGACCTAGTTATGCATTATTAGCTGATGAGTACATACAGCTACGACAGCAGGAAACTAAGTATTCTTCTAAGCTTAACAAGGTGCTAGTTTATTTTGGCGGAGTTGATCCAGATAATTTATCTAGTATGGCTTTGAAGGCTTTATCAGATGCTAAATTTGAAGATATAGAGGTCTGTATAGTAGTTGGTGCTAATGATCCACCCCATAAGCAGGAATTACTTCGACAGGCTCAATTGAGACCTAATACAGTCGTACTTGAACCTCAGAAGAGTTTATCTAACTTGATGTTTGACACGGATTTAATGATTGGTGCAGGTGGGGCTACGTCTTGGGAGAGGTTGTGCCTGGGAGTGCCTTCTGTAATCGTTTCTGTGGCAGAGAATCAAGAGTTCATCAGCAAATCTCTAGATGAGTTAGGCCTTGCTATTCATTTAGGGGTTAGTAATCAAGTAGTCGAGCAAGATTTCTTTGCTGCCGTATCTGAATTTGCACTCCAGCCGGATAAGTTATTCAACATGTCTGCTGAAGGTCAGAGAGTAGTTGATGGTTTGGGATGCGATAGAGTTGCGGACGTGCTGATGGAGGTTTGTGTGTAGATGAATATTTGGATACTGAGTGATGAAAGTAGCTGGATAAACCATTATCTTGAAGATTTGTGTCAGTCTTCTGTTAATGATGGACATGATGTTCATTGGGTTCATAAGGTGGCTGAGCTAGGATGCGGTGATATATGTTTCCTGTTGGGGTGCGGGCAGATGGTGCCTGAGCATAAACGGGCAGGGTTTAATCATTGTGTTGTAGTGCATGAGAGTGATCTCCCGAGAGGGCGCGGGTGGTCGCCAATGACTTGGCAGGTCTTAGAAGGTAAACGTAATATTCCAATTTGCTTGCTTGAGGCAGGTGAAAAGGTTGATTCGGGTATTGTTTATCTGCGTTCATTTATTTCACTTGAGGGCACGGAGTTGGTTGATGAGTTACGACAAAAACAGGCTAAAGAAACGTTGAAACTTGTTGAGACGTTTTTACTCAACTTTGAAACTTTGCAGGAGAATGGAGAGCCTCAGATAGGGGAGCCCAGCTATTATCCAAGACGTTCTGCTGATGATAGTGAAGTTGACCCCGAACGGACTCTCCTTGAATTGTTTAATGCTTTTAGAGTTGCTGATAATGAACGATATCCAGTTTTTTTTCGGCATCTTGGCAAGGAATACCAGCTAAGCATAAGTCTTCGTTCTAAGGATGATTGATATGAAGTCGATTCTTATAACAGGTGCTGGGGGGGCTGGGGCTGAATTAATATGGAAGCTGTTTTCGAATAAGTACTCTTTATTCTTTGCCGATGCCAATTTAGCGCGCATTAGTCCAGATATTCCAAATGCATGCTGTGTAAAAATTCCTTTTGCCGATGATGATGACTTTCTGCAAGAGATGGTGAGTGTCTGCGAAAAGTTAGATATTGACCTGCTGGTATCGGCTGTTGACGAAGAATTACCTATTCTGGCAGAAAACGCTGGCTTATTTGGCAGTACTCGGATGTTTATGCCTGAAGCTGGTTTCATCCGCATGATGTTGGATAAGTTTCAAATGGTTGAGCATTTTAAGGCTAATGCTTTGATGCCGATAACTAAATTGCTATCAGATCATTCGGTTGATATTCCCTTTCCGAGTATTTTAAAACCTCGTACAGGTCGCGGATCCAGAGATGTTTTTGTTTTAGATAATGATGATGACCTTGATTACTTCTCGAGGAAGTTCACTGGGCGGTTAGACGACTTTATTGTTCAGGAGAAGGCTGAAGGAGTTGAATATACTGTACAAGTTGTTTCTTCATCTCAGGGGGCTTTACATGAAATTATTCCAGTCAAAGTTTTCTCTAAAAAGGGTATCACCATTTCAGCTGAGACTGAGTACGATCAGAATGTGATTGCTGCCTGTCAGTGCTTACATATGCTAGGTGGTGGGAGTGGAACTTATAATATTCAACTTATTCTCAGTTCTAATGGTACTGTTTTCCCATTTGAAATTAATCCAAGAATATCAACAACCTTTGGCTTAGTATTGGCATCGGGCGTAGATCCATTTGAGTTGTTTGAGAATCATAGTGCTAGCTTTATAGGCCGCGCTTCAGAAAGATCGAGATGTCGCTTGGAGCGGCACTGGGTTAATTCGATTACACATTAATAGCAGTAGGTGCTTACAATGCTGAACAATATAGAAATAGGCAGTCGGCTTATTGGTGATGGTGAGCCTTGCTACATTATTGCTGAAATTGGATCTAATCATAACCATAGTTATGACATGGCTTGTGAATTAATTAAGGCCGCAGCGGATGCAGGCGCTGATGCTGTTAAGTTTCAGACGTTTAAAGCAAAAGAACATTATTCTAAGTTTGCGCCAGGGTTCAGTTATCTGGACGGCCAAGATACACATGAATTGATTGCGTCGCTAGAGCTGGATCGAAGTTGGCAGAAACAACTAAAAGCGTATGCAGAAAGTTGCGGTGTTGATTTTTTTTCCTCTCCTTGTGATAGCGAAGCCATTGCTGAATTGGCTGAATTAGATGTACCAGCTTACAAAGTTGCTTCCTTTGATCTGACAGATGATCGATTAATTACTGAAATGGCTGCTGTCGGAAAGCCGATCATCCTGTCGACTGGGATGGCAACGTGGATGGATATCCAGATTGCTGTGGATGCTGCAAAAGCAGCAGGCAATGACGATATTATTCTATTGCAGTGTACCTCGCTGTATCCTGCGCCCGACGCATTGAGTAATTTACAAGCAATAGCAACTCTAAAGAATACTTTTGGCTTGCATGCAGGCTATTCAGATCATACTGAAGGGGATCATATTTGTATTGCCGCTGTCGCACTGGGAGCGAAAGTTATCGAGAAGCATTTTACTCTGGATCGCTCTTTGCCAGGGCCTGATCATGCATTTGCAATTGAGCCTAAAGGCTTTTCTGAGATGGTTAGAAAAATCAGAGCTGTCGAATCAGGTATGGGTGATGGAATTAAAGCTGGCCCCAGAGAAGAAGAAATGGAAATGGCTGAAAAGGGACAACGCAGCCTACATGCCAGAATAAATATTGCTGCTGGTGAAGTGATTACTGAAGAGATGCTTGTTATCAAACGCCCAGGTCTGGGCATTGCTCCTGCAATGCGTAAGCACGTGGTAGGGCGTATTGCGAAGGAAGATATTAGAGCTGATCAGTGGGTCACTTGGGATAAACTGTGATGCGGGTTCTGGTAACCGGAGCTGCTGGTTTTCTCGGTGCGGAATTAAGCCGACGCTTGGCGACAAACTCTTCGGTAGATCTGTATCCGATGACTCACAGCTCTGGTGGACGGGTTTATTGTGATTTACTCGATCAGGATGCAGTAAATCTAGTGTTTAAACAAGTTACCCCAGACATTGTTGTTCACTGTGCGGCTGAAGTACCTAAGCGTGAGGCCGACTACCTCAGTGCAACCGTGATTGATCGTAATACCTCAATGGTTAAGGTGTTAATCAATGCAGCAAACTGTCCAGTCATTTTTATCTCGTCTATGGCTGTTTATGACGATGCTTTGAGTATGCCATGTTCTGAAAATCAGGCAGGTGGGAATTTAAGCGCTTATGGCACCAGTAAGCTCCAGTGTGAAGCATTACTCACTGAGGCTGGAGTCTCGGGTGTGGCTCTCCGCTTACCAGGTTTGTACGGAAGCGAGCGTAAAGCCGGCTTGGTACACAATTTGTTATATGCTCTAAAGCATCAGAGAGAGTTTTCCCTGCCGGATAAGCCTGTTATGTGGGCCGCGATGGATGTCATTGATGCAGCAAATGTTATTGAACAGTTTGTTATGTTGAAGTACGACGAAAGCTTTTTACCGGTTAATGTTGGTTATGCGGAGAAAATGTCAGTTAATCGTCTAGTTAATCTGACTGCTGATATGTACGCGACCAATATTAGTTATGAAGTAACACATAAGGACTTTGAGTTTATTTTAGAGAAAATGGCTGAATTTGGTGTTGTGTTAAATAGTAGCTTTACGCAATCGTTAGAGGCTTTGAATGATAGAGTTTGAAAGGGTTGTTTCTCTAGTTGTTAATACTGGCAATGAGATAAAGAGATGGCGTAAGTCTGATGAATTTTCAGACATTACTGATAAACATAAATTTAAAACCCACGCTGATAGTATGGCCCATGACCTAATTATTGAGGGTTTAGCAGATATAACCAAAGATATTTCGGTCGTTTCTGAGGAAGATAAGGTTAGGCAACGAGGTGAACGCTATTGGCTTATAGATCCTATTGATGGAACTGCTAGTTGGTATCATGGCTTTTCTGGATATGTCTGTCAGGTTGCACTGATTGATAATGGGCAGCCAACTTTTGGTGTTATCTATGCGCCGGAGCGAAACGACCTTTGGGTTGGACAACGAGGCAAGGGGGCGACTTATAATGGTCAGCCTGTGAAGCCTGCCAGAAAAGATAAACCTATTCGTTCGATTATTGATAACACGCCAGAACCTCATGGTGTTGCAAAGTATCTCTACGATGCTCTCGGTCTTGAACGTTATGTTGAGTGCGGCAGCCTCGGATTAAAATCTGTGCTTGTATGTAATGGTGAAGTAGACCTTTTCGTAAAAGATGTTGTTGTGCGAGACTGGGATCTAGCTCCTGTAGCAGCAATTGCCAATGAGCTAAATTATTATCTTTATGACATAAATGGTAAAAGAGTTTGTTTTGAACAGAAGGTTGAAAAAATAAACGGATTAATAATCTCTCCGAATTTATCACTAATCGACAAAGTGGTGAGGTTGACTAAGACAGCAAGTTGAAATCCAGTTAAAAACTAGCTGTCTGCAAACATTATGTATATTTACAATGGAAACGTATCAATAAATATAGTCAACCAAATAATTTATCTACCCCACCAACCTATGCAGACAATTTAAATTACAACCTATAAAACAAAAACTTACACTCTTAATCATGATAAATATCATAATTTGAAAATTCATCTTTCTTAAAGATCTTTTCTTTGGCATCAATTTCTATTTGATCCAAATATGGTAGAACAACGCCACTTAACTTAGCAAAATACTCTGGTACATCTCTCTCTTTTGCCATTGTGAGAATACTGATATAGGTACAAGGTACATATTCCAACGTACCTTTAAGTAGCCCTCGAGCTATAAAGCTAAACCCTTTGGTTTTACGTAATGCATAATGTCCTTCTCTAAGAACCATATATACATCATCCAAAGAGTTAACTTGGTCTGTAACATACCTCTATATCGATCCAACACTATAGACAGATGAGCTAGATGCTTCTGAATAGCATCTTCAGAGAAATCATGAAAACCGTTGAGGCTAAATACAGTTGTAAAACGATTTGATAACTCATCTGCAAATGAGATAGGGTGCTCACCAACCACTTCGATTTCAGCACGACAACTATGCGCTCCTTGAATACTGGCGCCATCGTTTATATTCACACAATTTACATGCTTGAAACGATCCAAGAGCACCTCAAAAGATATCCGAGACTTATCTAAAGCATTTGTTGTATAAATTTTATCCCTGAAATTACCCGGCCTTTCAAAAAACCCTGCAGTTTTCAGAGCATTCTGATGTGCTTCTGTTTTCTTATCATAGGAGCTATCTTTGGAGTGGTGCGCACCCAAAGTAACCATATCTAAATCACCTGCACCAGAGTTATACTCTTAAAGCACAGCATGACAGACAAGGAAGCTCCAAAGCTAGTGACCGTTGGATTTGCAAATGCAGCCAGAACTGCAGAGTTACCAAGCTTACGATACAATAGCTCAAGAATGAAAGCTCTCCCCAAATCATTCGGCTTAGCAACTATTTAGTATTCATTATCAAATACATCAGGGTAAACAGCATTCAGCCCAACAACTCGAATACCGTTCCGATATTCTTATGAAATTGAGCTAATTAGCCAATCATACACATCTTGGGGACGCTCTTTATGGGCATGGATCTCAGGTTTAATACCTTTATTTAAGCGTTGTTAACGCTGTACCACAAGACCTTGAAATAAAGTAAAACTACAGAAACCTTACCACATCATAATTCAAAGCAAATCATACTAGTAATTCGAAAAACCATCCAATTCAAAAAGCCTATTATCAACATCTGCCTTTTGCTTCTCCAAGAAATCAATTATTACCCTACGAGCTTTATTATATATAACCAAGCGATCATCTTTATCAGACAAAGCAATTAAGGAGGACATTATCGAGCAAAAATAATTAACACTACCCTCTATCAAACCCAGCACAAAAGGGCCAAGCTCAGGATCTTTACATACATAATGAATATTACGCAAAAGCAAATTAATATCTTCTTCTTCACTCAAATCAGGAATAAACAACTGAATAACTTTATCATTAACTAAATGAACGTTATCAGAAACTTTTCTCTGAAGATTTTCTCTAGCAAGTGGCTCAATATTTTTAAAACTAAATACCTCAGGTAAGATCTCAGAAATAATTTTTTCCTTATCTACGTTAGAACCATCAAATTCAAGCTCTCCATTATTAACAGGTATAGCACCATCAATCTTTACACCTTGCCCGAGATTCAAAACAGTCATTTTATGTTTAGCAATCAACCTTTCAATTGTTATTTTTGACATTGAATATATGTGTGTCGTCCAAACATCACCACCCAAATTCCCTTCAGCTTTAAAAAATCCCTGCTTACGAATATACTCAGCGAAATCAAGGCCTGTATTCCCATAATAAGGACTATCTTTAGAATGGTGATCTTCAGGGTCAGCGACGCCTAAATCAACGCCTATCATGATAACCCTTCTCAAGCCTAATAAAGTACAAAGTGATAAACCGAAATTCGTAACCGTCGGATTACACATCTCAGCCAAAGAAAAGCCATTTCCCGGAACTTTCGAAAGGCAATGAAATAAATACATAGCTCCAAGATCATTCGGTTTAACACAAATATGTCTCTTATCTTTATCAAAAAGCGTATAAACTTTCGGGTGTACCGTATTCAATGCAAAGAAACTGATTCCCTTCCTAAACTCTGCAGTCGTACTATTATTCAACCAAACATATGTATTATAAGGCCGTTCCTGTTCTACATGAATATCAGGCTTAATACCCTTTTTCTCTAAAGTCCCTAAAGTAGTGCCGCAAGATATTATTATGGCTTTACCAATATTCTTTTTAATAAAGTCTTCATTTTCGTCCAACGATGGTCCATTACCGACAAGAATAACAGGTACATCACAAAAACGTTTCCGTTGCATCAGACAAATTCTTGATACTGGGTAGCGTTGACTGACTGATTCCACCGTATGAGCCAGACCAACCCTTTCGTCATCATAAAAACCCATACCAAATACGATATCATGCGCATTATTTTTTACACGAGCAATCAGGCCATCTAGTTTTTTGCTTTTGTAGTGATCATATACATAGAATTTAGACAGATTAAAATTACCAATCCTTTTGAAGAGCTTAGTCAGCTGAATAAATGATTCATCCTCAGTTTTTCCCGCACAAAACTCTATATTATATCCAGGCCGACAATACTTATTAACTATAGGCTCCCAATCAATCATATGCATGGACAGGTATATAGAGTCCAAATGTAAATCATATATTATCAAGTTCTTTATATCTTTCTCTAGCGCAAGCCTTGATATATGAAAGCCAGCCCCAATTCCAAGAACTATTACAGTCTGCAGGTAATCTTCTTTTATACCTTTTGAAATATAACGCGACCCACTACCGTACAGATCCAACAATTCTGTTGTCATATGTTGATGCAAGTAGTCATCGAAAACAGCAGACCCTGTATCACCATATTGAATAATTGTAGGCCTAGCATTCTTTAAAAAAAGTTCATATTGCTTATTTGCAAATTCATAAGGGTTTTCAGAATATACAAAACTACCATTAACATTACGAATATTTATATTATCATCTTCATCAAACGCAATAGTTAATTCTGAAACGCTGTAAGACTTATATTCCTCGTAAAGAGGAGGTAACTTTTCCTTGAATAAATTTAGATTTTTAGTAAAGAGAGCGTCAATATTTTTATTCTTTTCCAATCGTTCAAGTTTTTTCTTGAGACTTTCTAAATCATTCATTAAAGCACCTAAAAGGGCCCTAAGGCCCTATATTCATTTAACCTTTACTCGCAGTAAATGGTAATCTTTCCAGAATCCCATCAAGCTGGTTACCTGTATTTTGGAAACTACTAACTATGCGCTCCATAGCCAAATATTGAGAGTACAATCTCGTTTCGAGTTTCTCCATTTTTCGATCAAGGTTTTCTCGATCTTCCTCTATACCACTCAACTGACTATTAATACTGTCTTCTCGCGCTTTAATTGTTCCGGTATTCGCTAAAAAATCATCAATTAAATTTGATAGCTCTCCAGCAAAACCACGAGAGAAATTAATTGAAAGAGAACCACCAGCGGCAGCAGTTGCTGCTGTCGCCCCCTCTTCAATAATGAAATTTAAGCCGTAAGGATCTGAGCCTAATTCAGGTAGCAATACATTACCTGAACCAAAAGCAGCAGTACCATCTATTGTACCTGCGGCATCTTTACCAGCAGTGACAGTTAACCCTGAATCAGCTAAGCCAAGTGTTTGGGCATCTGCGGTTGTACCGCTAAAAGAAACCGCAGAACTGTCACCAAATTGCCTAGAAGTGAAAAGGAGTTTGTCTGTAGTAGCATCATAGGTTATATCAACCGCCGCTCCTGCCCCTTTAAGATTAGAATCACCGTTAATCAAAGACTGTAATTCTGCTCTCAACTCTTCAACGGTAGAGTAATTACCACTTAGGGTTATTTCATTAGAATCAGTACCATCTACATTTACAACAAAGCGATAATCACCAAGTGAAGTATCCAGCGTACCACCTAATAACGAAAAGTCATCTGCAGCGGCGTCAAATGCGGCGTTGCTAATAGCATTTGCCTCTATCGCCCCTTTAACAGGATCCTGCGTGATAACAACATTATAATCACCTGGTACCGTATCCTGAGCGTAACTACCGACAGAAACTTTTACCTTGTCACTTGAAGATGACGTGTCTGAAGCGAATAAAGATTCAATTAACTCAAAGTTATCATTAAGAGCCAATTGCAAATCATCTTCATTGATAGTTAAAGAACCATCCAACTCAGTACGAACACCAACATTGGTTAACGCTGTAAATGCATCATCCACACCTGGAACAGTTGCCCCAATCATGGCTCGCACACGGTTGACTATGGTTTTCGCTGCACCATCAGTTGCTAAATCTGCTCGAACGGTATTACCTTCCTCATCCGTTGTGTACTTTGTTAGATTCTCAGCTGTTTCATAAAACAGATTGTAAGCTTCTACAAAGTCCCTTATAGCTTGCTCTGCAACACCTTTGTCTTCATTAACAGCAAATGTATAACTTTGTCCTGGGTCTGCTTTATTGAGGGTGAAATCAAAGCCTTGGATCACATCACTGATATCATTTGTATCGCGATAGACAGTGAGGCCATTAACTTTAAGCTCAGCATCTGTGCCTTGTTGAGTTTCGGTTGTCGTAGAAAAATTCGTAGAATTAAATTCAAAATCAACAAGCGAGCCATTGTCACTACCATCGGCAGAGGTAGTAATCTGCATGGCATTACTAACCCCTGATGGTGCGGTGAGCAAGAGTTGGTATTGCCCATCAACCAGAAGTACTGACGCCTGTATATCGGCATCTTCAGCGTCATTAATCTCATCTGCAATATCTTGCAGCGAATCGCCTGCTTCAACGGTAATATTTAGCGCTGCTTTTTCATCATTTGTAGCAAATGACGTCGGCTCATTTGATCCATTGTATGTCCACTTACCGAAGGAAATCGTCATAGTACCCGAAGCACCGATCGCAGCATCTTTATCTGCATAAGCACTAGAGGCTAATGACTGCGCTCTAGCAACATCAACAACTTCGATCTGATATGTGCCTGTTTGGGCACCGGGATCAACTGAATTTGGGGTTATGACATCTGTTTCGGGGAAAGAAACTGAACGGCCGTTAAACGTATCGTTATCGGCGAGCGGAGCCAACGCTCCTTGAAGCTCTGACAAGCTACTTTTCAGGGTCCCATAAGCAGAAATCTGCGCCTCTAGCTTCGCTTCTTTTGTATCTAAACGATTTTGGAGTGGAGCTCTTTCTACTTCTACAAGGCTGGAAACTAGGTTGGCAGTATCAATACCAGATCCGGCTCCCAGTGATTTAATGATACTATCACTCATCGCCCATACCTCTGGTTGAGTAATGTGAAATCAGGAAGCCATGATTGTCTCAGGCTTCCTGATTGAAGATCAAGCCCATCATGCGATCAAAGGACTCTGCAAATCTTAAAGCTTCTTCATTAGGAATTTGACGAATCACCTGATTCGTGGAAACATCCTTAACCTGTACTACCACTTTTTCAGACGCCGTATCAACAGAGAAATTCAAAGAACGCTGACCGTCTTTCATCATCTCGTTTAAACGATCAATAGCAGCTTCCAGCTTTTCAACAGACATTTCCTGTGTCTCTTTTGCTTGCGCTTGAAAGCTTTCGTTACTCTGCGCTTGAACCGCTCGAGATTTCGCTTGCTCTGCCTGCTGAGGCTGCTGAGAAGGCTGAACAACCGATGACGTTGCTGCGCCCATTGATTCAATAGCCATAACCCAATCCTCTCTTTTTTAAAATCTGTATAACCCCTCTACACATTTAACTGTATAGAAGGGTTAGCGATTTATCTATCAGTATAGCTCCTAGCTTACTGAAGTAGTGACAATACTTGCTGTGGTGCAGCGTTAGCCTGAGCCAACATAGCAGTACCTGCTTGCTGTAGGACCTGTGCACGAGATAGCGCAGCAGATTCAGCAGCAAAGTCAGCGTCCTGGATTCGAGAACGTGCAGCCGATGCATTTTCAGATACGTTCGATAGGTTATTGATTGTGAAATCAAGACGGTTATTTACCGCACCCAACTCACTTCGAACATCGTTTACCTGCTCAAGTGCATTATCAATTACACCAATCGCTTTCTGTGCGCCTGCTGCTGTACCTACACTGATTGTACTAATAGCTGAGCCAGTAGCAGCCCCCGTTCCTTCCTCATTCTGATCTCGTAGTTTGAATGCCGCTGTACCTGCAGCAGTTACCTCAATTGAGATCGCAGAATCATTCTGTGAATCGAGTTCGATACGCGCGTTAGTCTGTTGTGACTGCATCTTGCCGTCAGCGGCTGCTACATAATTATCCAGAACAGAAAGTCCCATCGCCTCCAACGTCTTCGCACCGTTGGTATCACCTAAACCTACAGAGAAAGCAGCATTAGACTGCAGTACTAACTGGCCATTATCGTTAACAGAGGCGTATACACCTGTATTGGCTGTTTCTTTATTGATCGCAGTTACAAATGCTGAAGTATCACGGTAGTCACCCGCAGCCAACGCAACTTCCTGACCATTCAGTTCGATAGAACCTGTGAAAGCACTGTAACTTGAGGCCTCTGTAACTTCCGCTGCAGAGAACTCTACACCGATGTTAGTAGATTCTGTGAAGCCCCACTGAGTAGAAAGTACAGCCGCAGCCGATACAGCAAATGACATTGCAGAATCACTAGATAAGTGCACCTTGTCATCCTCATCAATGTACGCCGTGACACCATGTGCACTCTGCGCATCATTGATAGCCTTAACAAACGCATTACCATCCGCACTAGCCGCTACAGCCACAACTGTACCATTAACCACAAGATTGGCAGCTACAGATACCTTAGTGTAAGCATTCAGTGTAAGCTCTGCTTTAGAAGTATCATTTTCCATTGTGTAGCTTTGCTCTGCACTCAGAGATGCAACCACACCAGTATCAGATGAAACATCATTAATAGCCGCGACCTTACCCTGCAAAGTATCAATATCAGTACCATCGGAGTCTTGATGCGCAATAATTGTTCCATTAATTGTCAAGTCACCGTAGCTGTAAGTATTATCAGCATCACCTGAAGTCAGAGCCTCACCTAAAACAACACCACCAGAGCGATTAATCTGTAAGCCCAGAGTTTCCAGATCCGATGCAATCCCTGTCGCACCAGTATCAATCGTAATTTCACCACCGTCATCTGATGTCAGCGCAATTTGGCCTTCATATGTAGCACTTGCGATACCGACAACAGACTGAGCAGAAATACCTGTACCCGCAACTTTAATTGCACCACCCGTTGAGTTTTGCAGCACCATTTCACCATCATCATTCAAAGAAGCCTGAATAGCCCCAGAAGTCGAAGTGTTAATGGCATCTACAAGCTCATCTAGATTATTTGTGTCTTGGATTTCGTAAGTAGTCGTCGAACCATCAGTTTCTGTAACGGTCAGGGTCAGCTTATTCGCCCCATTGATTACACCGCTACCCACTTCAGTTGACTCAATATCATTGAATGCAGCTGCGCTAACACCATTAATATTTTCATTAATCTGGTTGATAACATCATCCATAGTCGCACCGGAAGCGATATCACCCAGGTTCTGACCATTAATGATTACATCACCATCATCGATGTTTCCGAAGTTAGCTGATGTTACATCTGAACCAGCAATATCTGCTGTCACGGAACCGAAACCCAGACTATCTGCATCTAGCTGACCAACTTCAAAGCCAATTGTTTCATTAGCTTCAGAACCGACCTGAAGGTCAACTTTACCTAAAGTACCGTCAAGAATATTTAGACCGTTAAACGTTGTTGTTTCAGAAATACGATCCAATTCTTTGATTAGCTGCTGAACCTCTGCATCGATAGTTGCACGGTTACCATCTGTGTATGTGCCGTTGGCAGACTGAATAGATAGCTCACGCATACGCTGCAGGATGTTAGTAGTTTCGTCCAATGCACCTTCTGCAGTCTGGATCAAAGAGATACCGTCGTTGGCGTTACGCACAGCCTGATCAAGACCACGAATCTGGGAAGTCATTCGGTTAGAAATCGCAAGACCTGCAGCATCGTCAGCAGCAGAATTGATTCGCTTACCGCTGGTCAGACGTTCCATAGCCTGGTTCTGATCACCTTGGGAGATAGTCAGGTTACGCTGCGCATTCAGCGACATAATGTTTGAGTTAATTACCATTGCCATGAGATTTACTCCTCATATTCAGCCGAGTCTGACCGGCTATCAAGAATTTTTGCTTATAAAACCCTCCTTGTTATTTGCGACTAGGAGGATCCAGCTTGAGTAAGTTATCGACCAAGGGAAAATTCTCTTTAGAATTTTTTTGCCAATAAATCCTTCGTTGATTTTCAATATCGGCAGGCGCAGACTAAGCATTAATATTTTTTTGGGGATAACACAGATGAGCACACTTCAGGAACTTGCAACTCAAGCCCTTGAACAGGCAATAGCGATGAATAAACTCGCTGAACAAAAGGAATGGGACAAACTAGAACTGCTACAAACCCAGCATTCAGCATTAATCCAAAAAATTAATACCGCAGAGATCCCAACAGACAATCAAGCAACAATTAGGGATATGCTAATTCAGGTCCAAGAGCTAAATTATTCAACAAGTGAACTGGCAGGCCTTTTTCAAGATGAGTTAGTTGAAGCTCAGAAGACCCACAAAAGAGTCGTAAAGATGCAAAAAGCACTTAATGATTTAAAAATTGACTAAATCAAGGCATAGCCACCTTCAACCTAATTGAAGGTGGCTATTATTCTAATTATTGTAGAAGGGACAATACTTGCTCTGGCGCAGCATTCGCCTGCGCAAGCATAGCCGTACCAGCTTGCTGGAGAACCTGAGCACGGGATAGAGCTGCTGATTCAGCCGCAAAATCCGCATCCATAATCCGTGATCTTGCTGCTGAAGCATTTTCAGATACGTTGGACAGGTTATTGATCGTGAAATCAAGACGGTTATTCACCGCACCTAATTCACTTCGCACATCATTCACTTGTTCAAGTGCATTATCAATAACCCCTATCGCTTTCTGTGCGCCCGCTGCTGTACCTACACTGATTGTACTAATAGCTGAACCTGTAGCCGCACCCGTTCCTTCCTCATTCTGATCTCGTAGTTTGAATGCCGCTGTACCTGCAGCAGTTACCTCAATTGAGATCGCAGAATCATTCTGGGAATCGAGCTCGATACGCGCGTTAGTTTGCTGTGACTCCATCTGACCAGTAGTTGCTCCTACATAATTATCCAGAACAGAAAGGCCCATCGCCTCCAACGTTTTAGCACCGTTAGTATCACCCAAACCTACCGAGAAAGCGGCATTAGATTGCAGTACTAATTGCCCATTATCGTTAACAGAAGCGTACACACCTGTATTGGCAGTTTCTTTATTAATCGCCGTTACAAATGCTGAAGTATCACGGTAATCACCGGTAGCTAACGCAACTTCCTGACCATTCAGTTCGATAGAACCTGTGAAAGCACTGTAACTTGAGGCCTCTGTAACTTCCGCTGCAGAGAACTCCACACCGATGTTAGTAGATTCTGTGAAGCCCCACTGAGTAGAAAGCACACCCGCAGCCGATACAGCAAATGACATTGCAGAATCACTAGATAAGTGCACCTTGTCATTCTCATCAATGTACGCCGTGACACCATGTGCACTCTGCGCATCATTGATAGCCTTAACAAACGCATTACCATCCGCACTAGCCGCTACAGCCACAATTGTACCATTAACCACAAGATTGGCAGCTACGGATACCTTAGTGTAAGCATTCAGTGTAAGTTCCGCTTTTTGTGTATCGTTCTCCATTGTATAGCTTTGCTCAGCCTTAAGCGAAGCAACCACTCCAGTATCAGACGTTACATCATTTATTGCACTAACTTTATCTTGTAATGTATCAATACTAGTACCATCAGAGTTCTGATGAGCTACAACCGTTCCATTTATTTTAAGGTCACCAAAGCTGTACGTATTATCTGCGTCGCCAGAAGTCATAGCTTCGCCAACAACAATTCCTCCTTCACGATTAATCTGCAAACCCAACGTTTCTAAATCTGATGGCAAGCCTGTAACACCCGTATCAATCGTTATCTCACCACCATCATCAGCGGTTAAGGCTATTTGGCCTTCATAGGTCCCGCTAGCAATACCAACAACAGACTGAGTAGAGATACCCGTTCCAGCGACTTTAATAGATCCGCCTGTAGAATTCTGCAGAACCATTTCACCATCATCATTCAATGAAGCCTGAACAGCCCCAGTAGTCACAGTGTTAATTGTGTCAACAAGGTCATTTAAATTATTAGTGTCTTGAATCTCATAAGTCGTTGTAGCGCCACTTACCTCAGTAACGGTGATTGTTAATTTGTTCGCTCCACTGATGACACCACTACCTACCTCTGTAGATTCAACATCATTGAATCCTTCCGCTGACACCCCTGTAATGTTTTCGTTGATCTGATTAAGCACATCTTCCATCGTTGCACCGGATGCAATATCACCTAAATTCTGCCCATTGATAATCACATCACCATCGTTGATATCACCAAAATTTGCAGAGGTGACATCAGCACCTGCAATATCAGCTGTTACAGAACCAAACCCCAGACTATCAGCATCGAGAGCGCCAACTTCGAATCGAATCGTTTCATTAGCTTCTGCACCCACCTGCAGATCAACCTTACCAAGCGTACCATCAAGAATATTCAAACCATTGAATGTCGTAGTTTCCGATATACGATCAAGCTCTTTGATTAGCTGCTGAACCTCTGCATCAATCGTTGCACGGTTACCATCTGTATAAGTTCCGTTGGCAGATTGAATAGATAGCTCACGCATACGCTGTAGGATATTGGTTGTCTCATCTAGAGCACCCTCTGCGGTCTGGATCAGAGAGATACCGTCGTTAGCGTTACGCACCGCCTGATCCAAGCCTCTAATCTGAGAAGTCATACGGTTAGAGATAGCCAAACCTGCCGCGTCATCCGCAGCGGAGTTAATTCGCTTACCACTTGTTAACCTTTCCATGGCCTGGTTTTGATCGCCTTGGGATATCGTCAAGTTTCGCTGCGCGTTGAGCGACATTATGTTCGAGTTAATTACCATTGCCATGAGAGATTCTCCCCATATCCAGCCGAGTCTGCCCCGCAGGAATACACTTCATTAATTTAAATTCGCCAGTGAGAAAGGAAGCCTTTTCAAACCACCTCAAAGTCAAAGGTCAACCCTTCACGCAGCGCCATAATGCACACGCTAGGCTTCTTAGCTGACTTTTCTCGCTCATTATCAACTGGCAAAAGCAGTTAGTACCTCATAAAAAGCAATATACATACCAGAACAATATAACCCTTTAATAACAATATGTTATGGAATAAACTTGAAACAAAAACCCGTATAAACGGCAATAAGAATCCGCTTTTTGCCGCTGTCGCGGCAAAAACCATACAAAAAACATTGAATAGCAAAAAGCAAAAATACAGCGACTATTAAAATGAAATTAAGCTGGCGCTCTATCCCTTTCAGGATGAAGCAAACAAGCTAACGCAGGCAGAAGAATCAACGCGCCAAGCATGTTCCAGATAAACATAAAGGTTAGAAGGATTCCCATATCCGCTTGGAATTTGATTGGCGACAATGTCCAGAGCACTACACCAATCGCCAGAGTGAGTCCCGTAAAGGCAACGGACTTACCTGTACTCTGCAAAGTTTCCAAATAAGCCTTGGATAAAGAATGACCTTGCTTGAGGAATGTCTGCAGTTTGGAATAGATATAGATACCATAATCCACACCTATACCCACACCTAAAGCAATTACCGGCAGGGTTGCCACCTTAACGCCAACACCTAACTGAGCCATTAGCGCCTGACACAGTACGGAAGTTAGTGCCAGAGGCGCGATAATACAGATTACCGTTCTTATCGATCTAAACGTCAGCAAGCAGAGTAAGCTCACAACAGAATAAACCCAAACCAGCATCTCATATTGCGCCGTTTCAATAACTTCATTGGTAGCGGCCTCAAACCCCGCCTTACCAGCAGCCATTTTGAATTGGATATCTTCCGTGCCGTACTCAGAAGCAAAGCTATCGACTGCTGCCGTTATATCCTTAAGCGTCTGGGCTTTATGGTCATCCAAAAACACAATCACAGGTAGCAAAGAACAGTTCGAGTTCATCAAACCTGAGGGCACATGGGAGAGTGAGGCATTAATCACGTATTGGTTACGCAGCACTGTTCGCCATTTTAGACTGCCCTCATTAAGTCCTGCCGTAACTCGCTCAGATACATCAACTAAGGAGATGCTAGATTGGACACCTTTAACAGAGCGCAGATAGAACTGAAATCTATCCACAACCTCTAAGGTTTTATAATGACTACATTGTTCCTCTTGGGTCGTTACCATCACTACAAAAACATCACTGGATGTTGAATAGTTAGAGGTTACAAACTGATTATCTAAGTTGTAACGCGAGTCAGCTCGAAGCTCAGGAGCACCGGCATCAAGATCGCCTATCTGCAGATTTTTACTGCCATAAAGACCAAGCACCAACATGATACATGCAGCTGTTACCGCAATCGTTGCACCTATAGGCCGAGAGAAGAAGCTCAGGTAATGCCAGTAAGAACTTTCCGACTCAATACTGCGCTTAGCTTTAGCTATTGCTCGTTTGCCAACCCCAACGTAACTCATCAGCAACGGTAACAACATCAAGTTAGTTAGAACTATTACTGCAACGCCCAAAGAAGCAGCGACCGCCAGATCTTGGATCACTTCGATCTCTATCACCATTAAAGTGATAAACCCAATACCGTCGGAAATTAGCGCAGTAATTCCTGGAATATAGATCGCTTTAAATGCATGTCGTGCAGCAACCAGCTTACTCGAGCCTTTGGTCGCCGATTCCAACGTGATCGTATTTACAATCTGGACACCGTGGCTGACCGCTATAGCAAAGACTAAAAACGGCACCAGCATCGAATAGGGGTCGATACCATACCCAAGAAGATTGAGTAGACCTAACTGCCAAATAACCGCTGCGAGAGAGCAAACCAGAGGAACGATGGTCCCCATCACGCTGCCAGAATAGAGATACAACAGTAGTAACGTAACCACTATTGCCACAGCAAAGAACAAGGCAACTTCAGTCGCACCATCGATAAGGTCACCGACGATTTTGGCAAACCCTGTCATATGAATATCGATTTGATCGGAGCTGTATTTATCTCGTACTAGAGTCTCTAACTGCTCGGAAAAAGCTTGATAATCTAGTTTCTCACCAGTTTCAGGATGCAAATCAAATAGCGGAACCTGCACCATCGCCGATTTAAAATCGTTACCTACCAGAATACCAACTTGTCCAGAACGTAAGATATTGGTTCTTACCTGCTCCAAACTTTCACTAGAACCATCATATTTGGCAGGGATAACTGGTCCGCCTACAAACCCATCCTCAGTGACCTCTGTCCAACGAACATTTGGCGTCCAGATAGACTTAAGTGCAGACCGGTCCACCCCTGGAATAAAAAACAGCTCATCCGTTACCTGCTTTAAAGTTGTCTGAAATTCAGGTGTAAAAATATCACCCTCTTTTGCAGCTACAACTACACGGATACTATTACCAAGGCCCGCTAGGTCATCACGATATTCAATATAGTTTTCCACATACGGGTGCGATGCAGGGATCATTTTCACAAAACTAGCATCAGGGCGAACCTGAGATGCTTGCCAAGCTAGCAGTGCTGTTATCAATATAAAAATGAACAGTAATACTTTTCGATAGCTAAAAAGGAGTGTTTCAGCTAATTGTTCACTGGTATTGATCGGCCATAACAGAAGAGCGGATAGCTTATTCATTCTCAGCATCCTCCTCTAAAGCGATCTTTGTGACACCAGACTCACCTACCGCTATAAGCTGATGCTCGAGATGGGTCACAGCGGAATAACTCAACAATCCTCGCTTAGAAAAAGCTTCAAACCCGCTCGCGGCCTTTTGTAAAAGCGCCCCACCTTGCCCTACTAGATATAGTTTTCCATCCACTTCCACTGCGTCATTAATTGTCGATTTAACAGGTAGTTCTATTTGCTCCCAAACTCCCGATTCAACTCTTTTCAACGCATTGCCTCTTAACCCCATCAGATATAGCTCATCACCTTCCACCATAGAAAAGAAAGAGCCCTGATACGGTAAAGAAAGGCTTTCCCAGCTCAAGCCTTTATCATTGCTTTTTAGTAACAAACCAGCTTCACCTAGCACAAACAATTCACCCTGTTTGGAGTAGAACAGTCGATTAAAATGAAGGCCTTCAGGATTAGGTAATTTATGGCCAGTGTAATGCCAATTAGAACCCGCATCTTCTGTTTGAATAAAAAGGCCGTATGCACCTACAGCAAACCCTTTCTGGGAATCGATAAATGCGATATCTAATAATGGAGAGCTTGCCCCCTCATCAACTGCGAACATTGCATCATCTAGTTGGTATTCAAGATGTTCTAACTCGACCGGATCATATTCACTTTGCACAGAAAGTTGAGAGATCGATTTTTCTATCGCTTTTACTCGCAATTGATTGAGCTGGTTGCCATCCAATATTAACTGCCATTGCGCACCTGAATCTTTACTAGAAAGCAGTACACCATCATGCCCTACTGCCCAACCGGCGGTATGATTTAAGAAGTTAACCGCTGTCAGCATAGCACTGACAGGTACTTTAGCTTGTCGCCATTTCTCACCTTCATCATCCGAGAAGATAATGGCACCTTGCTCGCCCACAGCAACCAATCTTTGACCGGCAACATCGATATCAAGTAGCAAGCTACTATCCAAGCTGCCTTGCTCTAAAGCAGAAAGCTGCAATCTATCAGCTTTTACCAAACCTATATTTAACAAGAACGCTAGACTCAGTAGCGCTATTGGCAATCGTTTCAGCATGCAAAACCCAATTATTATTTTTGTGGGGAAGATGTTGGCAGCTTGATACAAAGCTAGCTTTCACTCAATAACATCCATACGCATATTTACTAACAATAATAGTCAGTAATTTCATAATACAGAGTCATAAACGCAAGATGGGGCCACCATCTAAAAACAACCAAAAACATTAAAAACTGATAATTTAGGCTTTTTCTGATATAAAAAATTCTTATAAGAAACAGGTAGTTACCAATACAAATTATTGCACTTTTATGACATAACACATGTTCAAACGACAACTGACATGCTAGGTTTAGTCTACGCTTGTTGTAGGGTTAAAAATAAACATGCTTAAACCTTTTCGTAACTTCTTCGTGCACCTAGCCACGTTTCTCTTTGCCAGCGGCCTTTTCGTAGGCGCCACTGCCAATGACAGCGACCAATACATTCGCGTCTCTGACTACTTGCTAGACCACCCAGAACAACGCCAGAAAATGCAGAAATTCTCTGAGATTGTGCGCGAATCAGCTTCTCCCCTACAAAATAGAAATGAAAAATCTATAAAAATTGCCATTATCTACCCTGCAGAACAATCTTCTGACTATTGGCGAAGAAGCGTCACTACGTTAGAGAAACGCTTATCTGAACTTAATGTCTCATATGAGATTAACAGTTACTTTTCCCGGCCCACTGTCGATATTTCACTGCAGAGCGAACAACTCAATAGCGCAATTGCTTGGGAACCTGATTATTTAGTTTACACACTTGACGCTCTTCGCCATCAAGCGATGATCGAAAGAATTTTACTGCGTGGGAAACCTAAATTAATTTTGCAGAACATCACAACGCCCCTACAGCAATGGCAGCAACTTAAGCCTTTTCTCTATACCGGTTTCGACCATGAAAAAGGCACTCAGTTACTTGCCGACCAGATGTTAAATCAACACCCCCAAGGCAAATATTCCATGCTGTATTTCTCTCGAGGCTATGTAAGCCACATGCGGGGAGATACATTCACAAAGCAAGCAGCTGTTATTACTGACTTAAAGTTAGTAAGCAGTTACTACACAAAAGGTAATAGTGACATAGCCTATAAAGCGACTTTAGCCACCCTCCAAAAAACACCTGATTTAAATATGATTTTTGCTTGTTCAACCGATATTGCTTTAGGTGCACTCAAAGCCTTAGATGAAAACAATCTAAACGATCAAGTACTACTGAATGGCTGGGGCGGTGGCGATAGGGAGATCGAGGCACTTCTTGAGGGGAAATTAGACCTAACTGTTATGCGAATGAACGACGATAGTAGTGTCGCTATGGCTGAAGCAATAAAGATGGATATTTCAGGCCAAAGTAGTAGTGTGCCTCACATCTATTCAGGCGATATTGTTTTATTAAGTAAAAGCACAGACAAGGATGAAATTGAGCAACTAAAGAGAAGGGCTTTTCGCTACAGCAGCAGTAACGGGCAGTAATCAGTGAAAAAAGTTAAGTTTTCAACCGCCATACTATCCATTGTACTTTGTGCACTCACGGTCATTGCCTTAGTGCTGCTAATACCTGCTTATCAAGGATCTCAACGAGCATTGCTAGAAGAGATCAATCTTTCCCATTCCCGTAACCAAAAAGTTCTCCAGCAGTTCTTTGATAAATATCTAAAAGCGACTGCACTTAATGCCGAACAAATTAGCCAACGCAATATCCTAACGAACGGAATTGAAACACAAAACCACAAACACATTAACCAGTTTTTACAGCAGCAACTTGCAAGCCAGACCGGCGAAAGTATTCATGCATTTGTGCTAGAAACCCAAGAAGGCAATCACCTCGAGTTTATTAGTACCTCTCTATTAGGCATGCAACTCAACCTTAGCAAATTAACCAAAGAGTTCATCCCCTATCGTAGCTGGAAGGTACAAACATCGCCTCAGAACTCAGCTCCGCCCCAACAGCTCATGCGGATTACTTTCCCTATCATTAGTGATGATTTGGGTGAAGTCGTTGGAACGTTGCACGCATTTATCTTACTAAACGATCATTTCAAACTACTCAGTGAAATTCAAAGCTTAACTGGAGCAGAATCAGTTGCCTTATACTTTAATCAACAAGTTACATCGAGTTTAGCACTAACACCTAAGCTACAAACTGCTATCCTACAATCTAAACCAGAAACTCAATTTGAGATATTCGAAGACGATAGAATCATCCACCACTACCAACTCTTTCTGAGCACACAACAACATTTAAAAGTTGTTACTACACTTCCTAACTCATCGATCTTAGCTTTAGAACTCGCGTATACAAAAGATTTGGGCATAGCGATAACAGCAGCACTAATAATCGGACTTTTAACTGTACTAGCAATTTCTCGCCTGACTAAAACATCGCTCATACGCTTAGTTCGATATGCTGAGGACATGGCAATCAATCGAGATGGCGAACCTTTTAAACCTGGCCACTTCCCTGAATTTAATTTGCTAGGAAAAACCTTAGAACATATGGTTGGCCAGATCAGTGAGCATGAGCAACAGCTCAACGGCATCATCACCAATACACCCAACATTATCTTTATAAAAGGGGCTGATCTGCGCTATCAAATGATCAGCCCAAATTACTATGACCTAATTAATGACTCCTCGGTAGAAGTCATTGGCAAAACAGATCATGAACTTTATAGCTCTCAGCATGCAGATACGCTCAGAAACAGTGATTTAGAAGTCATCCTGAAAAACAAACCAATACAAATCGAATACACTGGAGCCAACGAGCTCGGCCGACGCAATTACCTAAGCACTAAGTTTCCTCTGTTTGATGAATCAGGAAGTGTCTATGCTATTGGCGGCATCGTAACTGATGTAACCGATCTCAAGGAAGCGCAAAGCCATATTCAACTTGCTGGACAAATTTTCGACCAAGCTGATGAAGCTATTTTAGTTATCGATACCCACCTCAAAATGGTTACCAGTAACAGCGCTTGTCATCAACTATGCGGTTCTGACGAGCTGACTATAAACCAATTTAGTCGTAGATTTTTTGCTGAGCATCCGGAAATCCGCCATAGCCTAAAACAGGATAAGCGCTGGCAAGGCGAAACCCAGATACGCAAACCTAACGGCCAAGCCTTCCCTGCATGGTTATCAGTTAGTAATTTATATACAGAAGATAATGAAGAACGTTTTGTACTGATCTTCTCTGATATCAGCGCTAAAAAAGAAGCAGAGACCCAACTTGAGAAACTATCTCACTATGATGGCCTGACTGGATTACCTAATCGCAGCCTGTTTTTCGATCGTTTAAATTCTGCCATTGCCCGCTCAAATCGAGAGAAGAGCCAAATCGGCTTACTGTTTATCAATATTGATCGCTTTAAAAACATCAATGACACATACGGTCATGCAGCAGGTGACGAATTACTTAAGGCTACAGCCAACCGTATTTCCGGTTTCATAAGACCTGACGACACCGTATCACGCTTAGGCGGTGACGAATTTGGTGTCATATTACAAAGCATTGATAACATCGACACGGTTAGCCATATCTCCCATAGAATTATCGAATCATTAAGAACACCGTTCCAGCTCGAGAACTTCATAAGTAATGCACCGGTTAGTATCGGCATTTCCCTATACCCAGATGATGGTAAGGACGCGAAAGAACTGCTTATAAATGCAGATACAGCGATGTATCACATGAAAGAAAAAGGTAGAAATGGCATTCTTTTTTATGACCAAGAAATAAACAAACAAGCCGAGGCACAAACCCGTTTGGAAGAAGACCTCAGGCTTGCCCTGCACAACCAAGATATCTTTGTAGTTTACCAACCACGCTTCCATATTAACGGAGAAGATATCCTGAGTGCTGAAGCACTAGCGCGCTGGAATCACCCAGAAAAAGGAATGATCCCACCAGGGCAATTTATCGAACTCGCTGAGCAAACAGGTCTTATTGTCGAACTAGGAAGAGAGATTTTGAATCAAGCTTGCCACGCAGCGAAAGCTTGGAATATCAATCCAGAAAAGCCTATGCCGGTATCGGTCAACCTTTCTGCAAGGCAAATTTACGACCCAAATTTAATCGATGATATCAAAGGTGCCCTAATTGATAGCGACCTTGCACCGCATCTTCTAGAGCTTGAGATTACCGAAACACTGGCTATTGATGACCTAGACAAAGTTATCAACAAGCTCCAACAGATATGCGATCTCGGTGTCAGCTTATCCGTAGATGACTTTGGCACCGGTTACTCATCTCTAATCTATCTAAAACGTTTACCTGTGAGCACAGTTAAGATTGATCGTTCTTTTGTCACTGGCGTTCCGGGCGATACTGATGATGAAAATATCATTGCTGCGATCATTTCCATGTCCCACTCATTACAATTAAAAGTTGTCGCAGAAGGCGTCGAAACCGAAGAGCAACTTGAGTTTTTAAAAACTCATAACTGCGATGAAATTCAAGGCTTTTTACTAGGGCGGCCTGGTAATAGCACTCCCCTTTTGGATTACGCAAAAACATCCTAAGCTACTGATTAGATTGTAGATTAGTAATCTTAAAGCCCCTTCTACAAGAAACCATAGCTTTTTTCATGAAATCGTTTGCAGGTAGAATCAAGCCGTGGAAGAATACCGACCGCCAAGTCGGAACCCAATAAACTTACAATTTATATGTGTTTATTCATGCAAATGTCATTTTCGTGAATATACTAGTAACTATGTAGAGACATCTGCAGTGGTTCTGCAAGGAAGAATAAGTACTACTACGGGATGATAATCACCCCCTATCCAGAATAAACCGGAATTAAACTGGAGACAGATATGACCTCTTTTCATACAACAGACCGGGAACACGTTTATCCTGACAATGTCCGCCTTATTTCTACAACCGATACCCGCGGAATCATTACCTATGCTAACCCAGAATTCTGCCAAGTTGCTGGATACTCTCAAGAAGAGCTTATAGGAAAACCTCACTGCCTAGTTAGGCATCCTGATATGCCTGCAGCTGCATTTGAAGATCTGTGGAACCATATTAAAGATGACCAGCCTTGGATGGGAATGGTGAAAAACCGTTGTAAAAATGGTGACTATTACTGGGTTCAAGCTTATGTAATGCCGATTTATGACAACAACGGTACAAAAACAGGCTATCAATCAGTCCGCACTCGCCCAACCCAAGAGCAGATCCAACGTGCTGAACAAGTCTATGGCAAGATCCGTAAATCGCCGCCGAAATCAGTTAAAACAACCAGCTTAGCTGCTCGTATTATGGGCATTGCCGGTTTAATGGGGGCAGGAGCCCTCGCTTTAAACTTCGCACCGATCTCAGAGCTATACCAGTCTATCGGGATGCTATCAGTTGTTGCTGCTGGGCTTTTTGCTCTGTTTGCTAGCACTCGCGGCCTAAGAAAGATCTCATCCACCACTGACCAGATCTATAACAACCCATTAGCGCAATTAGTAATGACTGAGAATATGCATGAGCAAGGCTCTGTCGATCTAGCTACACGCATGATGCGTGCGCGTTTAAGAACAGTTATTGGTCGAGTCGAGGACAGTATAGAAACCCTTGGTGAGGTAATGAGCGAAACAGATGCCGCTATAAATCAAACAACCGCGGGTATTCAGCAGCAAAACAGCGAAAGCGATATGCTTGCCAGCGCAGCAACCCAAATGTCCGCTACTGCTCATGAAATCGCTCAAAATACCGCGCAAACCTCACAAGCGACTCAAAAAGCATCAGACCTTGCTAACAACGGTAAAGAAAACATCGATGTCATGCTAGATAGCATATCAGAGCTTGTAAGAGATGTAGAAAAAGCCTCTGAGTCATCAGATGAACTCAAACATCAGGCCTCTTCAATTGAGCAAATTGTTAATATCATTAACGATATCGCAGAACAGACCAATCTACTGGCACTCAATGCTGCCATTGAAGCTGCACGTGCCGGAGATCAAGGCCGAGGATTTGCTGTAGTTGCTGATGAAGTACGCACCCTCGCACAACGTACTCAAACCTCCACCAGCGAAATCCGTAACACGATTGAAGCAATTCAAAAGCAAGTTGCTGTCACTGCCGATACTATGCAACGTTGTTCCGAACAAGCTCAAAAAGGAATACATTTAGCTAACGATGCAAGCCAATCATTTGACTCTGTATCTGAAGCAATGGTTGAAGTATCTGATCGCTGTATTCAAGTTGCCAGCGCATCCGAGCAACAAAGCTCAGTATCTGACGAGATCAACAACAACATTCTAAACATTCGTGATATTGCGAGCAGCAATATGACCGCCGCAGAGCAAACCAATAATGCCAGCAATAATCTGCATAAATTGGTAACTGACCTACGCTCTATGATGAAGACCTTTACGGTTTAAATCAGCATCTCGAAAAAACACATAGACCCTATTTCTCTAGGGTCTATGACCTATCTACAGATTTGTTCCCCTATTAACACGATCAGATATAATGACAAGTTGTATAGACTCGTAGCCATTTCACATTTAATATTGATTATCATTAGCAAAATTACAACAGCCCACTAGGAATGAGCAAATCTAAAACCTTATGTAAGTTTAGTAAGAGCGATATAGAGCATCACTTCAAAGAGATTGCAAAACATACCCGCTCAAGCACTTACCTCTGTCGTAAATGTGCTCGCTCCGCAAATTGCAAAAAGTGGCTATGTAAGCCTGTTGCTATGTGACGTAACTAATAAGTAAGGATTTACCTATGCTCAGCCCAGCAATGCTTGAAAAGCTAAACGAACAGATCAATCTAGAATTCTTTTCATCCAACCTTTATCTACAAATGGGCGCTTGGGCCGAGTCTAAAGGGTACGAAGGGTGCGCTGAATTTCTTTATAAGCACGCTGACGAAGAGATGTCTCATATGAAGCGCCTTTTCACTTATGTGAATGAAACCGGTGCGATGGCGCTGATCGGTACTATCGAAGCTCCAGAAGCAAAGTTCGAATCAATCCGTGACCTATTCGAAAAAGTTTACGAACACGAATGCCTAGTTACCCGCAAAATAAACGAGTTAGCGCACACAGCTTTCACAAACCAAGACTACTCAACTTTTAGCTTTCTGCAGTGGTATGTTGCTGAACAGCATGAAGAAGAGAAGTTGTTTAATGGCATCCTAGATAAAATCAAAATCATTGGCGAAGATGGCAAAGGCTTATTCTTTATCGATAAGGAGATCGGTGAACTAGCTAAAAACGGTGATGGCGGCAGTATTATGGCCAGCACAGAAGAAGCCATCTAATCTTTATATTTCAAAAAGTTATATAAAAATCTTGAAAACGGGCAATAAATAGACGGAAAAACTCATGTTTTTTATATTTTTTTACTAAAGAATATAATTTATTGCCCGATATTTAACCGAAAGTAGCCTCTCATGCCTAGCAAGGAGATATAGCGTGAACACTGATTGCAAGTATTGCTTTGAGTTAGTTAAAAACGGGAAGGAACACCCGCAGCTAAAAACGGTTAGTGATTTAGGTAACTCTCAGATCTGCAAATGCGGCAACTGCGGTGCCATGTTAATGAGCACAGCAGATAATTGGGAGATCGTGATCAAGGGCTCAGTTGTTCGACATCACGAAAAACGCGCTAAAGAGGCCAAAGAAAAGGTTGCTTAGCAGCACCCCAAACTAAATTTTACTTGGCAGCCTAGATAGTTACGCGTAGTTTTGTCATAGAAACTTAAACACGATTGGTTCCTATGCATTCACTTCGCCAGCTGATTGAACAAGATAATAATCACAACTTATTCGATCTACTCTCCAGTCTTTGCCAAGGCTCTATTGCCGTCGATGAAACAGCATCTATTCTGTGGATGAGCGATGCATATCGCAAACTTGTCGCCATTCCAGAAGAGATCGATCCAATTGGCTGCAATGTAGAAGACCTAATCCCCACGACTCAACTTCCCCGAGTCATTAAAAGTGGAAAGCCCTCCTTTGTCGATCTTATGCAGATTAACAACCGCTGGTGTGTTGTTACTCGTCTCCCGATCAAAAATTCAGACAATAACATTATCGGCGCTATTGGCTTTATTTTTTACGATGACTTAGACAGCCTTCAACCACTGTTCGACAAATTTGCTCGCCTACAGCGTAAATTTGAAGATGAGAAAATTATCCGTCCAAGCCGGTACGCTTTGGACGACATGATCGGTAATGCGCCCAAAACACAACAGCTTCGTCGCCAAGCACTAAGAGCATCGCAACTAGACACCACCTTGCTTTTATTAGGCGAAACTGGGACAGGAAAAGAGTTATTAGCACAAGGCATCCACCATGCTTCCACGCGTCGCAGCGGACCTTTTGTAGGCATTAACATGGGCGCGCTACCCGAATCGCTTGCCGAAGCAGAACTATTTGGCACCGCTCCCGGTGCCTATACCGGCGCAGATAGAAAGGCACGTAAAGGCAAAGTCCAGCTAGCTGAAGGCGGCACTCTCTTTCTTGATGAAATTGCAGAGATGCCTCTCGCCATGCAGGCAAAACTACTTCGAGTACTTCAAGAAAGAGAGGTCGAAGCACTGGGCTCTAATCGCCTTGAAAAAGTAGATGTACGCATCATCGCAGCTACCGCAAAAGATCTACGCAGCCAAGTAGAGCAAGGCTTATTTCGTGAAGACCTTTACTATCGTTTAAACGTCTTGCCGATCAACCTACCGCCTCTAAGGGAGAGAATCCAAGACATCCCTCTACTATCCGAACACATGTTGAGTGAAATTCAGCGACAGTCTCAACTACCGGAACTGCCTTTGTCGCAGCCAGCCCTTAAATGGCTACAAAGCTACAGCTGGCCTGGTAATATCCGTGAACTCCGAAATCGCCTAGAACGAGGCTGCGTTATGGCTGAAGGTTCTTCAATTGAAGCGCCTGATTTAGGCGCAAATGAAGAACAACCCCATCAAATAAACCCTTTAACGAATTTAAAAAGCTATCGTAAAGAGCATGAGCGCTCAGCCATTGAAGAAGCAATACAGCAATGCAATGGTAATAAAACAGCGGCAGCCAAACTGCTAGGCATATCTAGAGCAAGCCTTTATCAACGTCTAAAAAACGACAAAAGTGTCTAGAAAAACAGACAATGAAAGCACACAGTCCAATATAATAGACACCTAACTACGTTCACCTTGCCACCAATACCCATAACCCACTGTTTTTAAAGAACATTTAAAACATGGCCCCTACTTTGCTCTAAACAACTGAATTAAAAATAACAAGAATGGTATTCAGAATGTCTCAGAATAAGCTGATCTCGGCCGATCAAGCGGCTGCATTAATTCAATCAAATGACACCATAGTTACAGGCGGCTTTATCGGTATCGGCTTTGCTGAAACTCTCGCAAAAGCGATCGAAAAACGATTTCTAGATCAGGGCACTCCCAACAATCTCAGCCTGCTTTATGCAGCTGGACAAGGCGATGCCCAAACCCGCGGTTTAAATCACTTTGCCCATGAAGGGATGATAAAACGCGTCATCGGTGGACATTGGGGATTAGCACCCGCGCTCGGAAAAATGGCGATCGATAATAAAATTGAGGCATACAACCTTCCTCAAGGGGTGATCTGCCATATGTTCCGCGATATTGCAGCAGGTAAACCAGGCACGCTCACACGCGTAGGCTTACACACTTTTGTAGACCCTCGTTTTGAAGGTGGTAAAGTAAATAGCCGCACAGAAGAGCAACTGGTACAACTACTTGATCTTAACGGTGAAGAAGCTCTTCTATATAAACACTGCCAACCCAACATTGCCCTACTACGCGGTACCACAGCAGATAGTAAAGGCAATATATCCATGGAACGCGAAGCACTGCCTTTAGATGCTTTAGCGATTGCCCAAGCCGTTAAAAACAGTGGTGGCAAAGTGCTAGTGCAAGTTGAACGTATTACTGCGCAGCATAACCTGACACCTGATAGAATCCGCATCCCGGGTATTTTGGTTGATCATATCATTCAAGCCCCAGCTGAAGACCACCCTCAGACATTTGCCGAATCCTATAACCCAGCCTACAGCGGCGAGATTACGCTCCCGGCTCAAGCAAGCAAACCTGTTCCTTTAGACGCAAGAAAAGTCATCGCACGTCGTGCACTGATGGAGTTAAAAAATAATGCTGTCGTCAATCTTGGTATTGGCATGCCAGAAACGGTAGCAGCCGTTGCAGCTGAAGAAGGAAAAATAGAAGACTTTACTCTAACCGTTGAGCCTGGCGGCATCGGCGGTCAACCGGCTAGCGGACTAAGCTTTGGCGCAACAAGCAATGCAGAAGCCGTTGTAGACCAGCCTGCTCAATTTGACTTCTATGACGGCGGCGGTTTAGATCAAGCCTTTTTAGGCTTAGCTGAAACCTGCCCAGAAGGCCACGTTAACGTAAGTAAATTCGGCCCTAAGCTCGCTGGTGCAGGCGGATTTATTAACATTACTCAAAACACTCAAGATGTTTATTTTCTCGGCACTTTCACCTCTGGCAAACAACATTTAGAGGTGCACGAGCACGGCTTAAAAGTTATTGAGAACGGACCTCTTAAGAAATTTAAAAAGTCTGTTCAGCAAATCACATTTAATGGCAGTTACGCCATGCAATGCCAGCAGCGAGTAACCTTTATTACTGAACGCGCGGTATTCAAGCTCACGCCGAAAGGGCTTTTACTGACAGAAATCGCACCGGGTATCGATCTGCAAAAGGATGTACTGGATCAGATGGAGTTTATGCCGTTAATTGATGATCACTTAACTCCGATGGATGAGCGCTTATTCCGTGAAAGCCCAATGCGCTTAAACCAACCTGGCAGCAGACCGATGCAACAGATGCGAAGTTTGATGCGCAAGGTTCTACAAGGCACAGAATTACCGAGCTCTCCGTCGAGACTGGTAACACCCCCCTTAGGTTAAGGAAAGCCTATTTTTTCCATCCACTGCTAACTACCGGTATCGGCGTATATGTCGTTTGTGCAACGTCATTGTGCAGCGTCGAGGTAGCGAGGCAGAGAAGAGTAGTTCAGGCGCTTTAGACCGTTGCTATTTAATAGGCACACTGCAATTGCCTTTGACTGTGTTCCTAAGCAGCGAACTCGCTAGCTCCCCTGCTCTTCGGATGTTTTTTATTCCAACAAACTTAATAAATATAGGAATAGCAATGTACGACATGCAATATGATGCGTTAGATCTTATCCACAGCGGCATGACATTAGATCAGTTTAAGACAATGTTAGATAGCATCGACGTGAAAATCATTTTACAAGAAGAATTAGAAAAGTTGATTCTTAACGAGCAGCAATGCTTTGTTCCTGAGGTTGTGGACGGCATTGTAGTTGGCGGAGATTATCTAAAAGTAGCTTAACTACATAGCTAAATTACAAGGATGTAGTTTTTATTCAGAAAAATTCGCATTTTTTGTTATTCCCCCTAATACTGCCTAGGACACTCTAAACAGTCACAATAAAGGCGTCTGCCATGAAAAGACTGACCTTAATCCGCCACGCAAAATCCAGTTGGAAAGACCCCACTCTTGATGACTTTGAGCGCCCTCTCAATAAGCGCGGTCAGAGAGATCTTCCTAAGATGGCTACGCGTTTAGGTGAATATGGCATCGAACCAGAACTCATCTTAGCAAGCAACGCAAACAGAGCATTAACAACTGCCTCCGAAATCCACCGGCACCTCAATTTAAAACCGGAACAATTGCAAACCCATCCAGAACTGTATGCATCTTGTACCGAAACACTGATGTACCTTTTGCAAAACCAATCAGATCATCTGAACAGTATTATGCTGGTCGGCCATAATCCAGCGCTACATCAACTAGCTGATATGCTGACTCAAAGCCACTTAGAAAAGTTTCCAACGGCAGCGGTTCTTCACATGCATCTAAGCATTACCCAGTGGCATGAATTAGCAGCGGGCTGCGCCACCAGCATTTTGTTTGATTACCCGAAAAAGCACGCTTCAACCGCCGCCTAAGCAACTATGATAAACTGTACTCTTTATTCCAGAGTGAGTGCCTGTGGAACTTTACCTTTCATCGCTCAGTTTTACTGCGAGTATTACCGCCCCAATCTTTTTTATTGGCTTTCTAGGCTATCTACTGAAACGCGTAGGGCTGATTGATGATGCCTTCATAAATACAGCATCAAAGCTCGTATTTATGATCACCCTGCCAGCCTTGGTTTTTATGTCCATCTCACGGACAGACTTTCACGCAGTCTTTAATCCAGAACAACTAGGATTTGTCTTAATTGGCACTCTGATCAGCTTTATAGCGCTTTGGTTTCTCGCTAAGCGCTGGATCAAACAACCAGAAGACTTAGGTGTTTTTATACAAGGTGCGTTTCGGAGTAATTACGGCATTATTGGTTTAGCTGTGAGCTATAACCTGTTTTCAGATTCCGGCTTGGCGCAAGCATCCCTACTACTAGCGCTCGTTATCCCTCTGTTTAACGTCCTTTCAATCATCGCATTAACACTGCCAGCAAAACACCAAGGCGGCGCGAGTATCGGCAGCACTGTTTTAGAGATCGTAAAAAACCCACTGATCATTGCAGTATTGCTCGCACTTCCCTTCTCGTACTTCGGTTTCCAGCTTCCCGAAATTGCGCAGAAAACAGGGCGTTATTTTGCCAATCTGACCCTACCTTTAGCCCTACTGGCTATAGGCGGCTCATTGAACATGAAGAGCTTACGCAGCACTTCTTCTCAAGCCACTTGGGCGACCTTATCAAAGCTGCTTTTTATCCCTTTGATATTAACTCTCGCCGCATGGGCTTATGGCTTCAAAGGGCAAGACTTAACTATGCTAATGGTTCTGTTTGGTTGTCCAACAGCTGCAGCAAGCTTTGTAATGGCTAAAGCGATGGGAGGAAATGAGAAACTCGCGGCGAATATCATCTTGATGACGACCATAGGCTCTATTCTTAGCCTATCGGCAGGTATCTATATCATGCGCGTCACAGGTGTAATTTAAGCTTCAGTACATTCTGTACGCTTAAGGTAGGTCTGCAAGCTAATTTGATCTGTAGTTTCAAAATGACGGGACAATTGCGTAAGCGACTGGATACGATCCAATCTGAACATACGAAAATCATCGCGCAGCTCACACCACGCGACCAAGGTCCAAACAGCACCCCAGTACACTAAACCTAAAGGCCAAACTTCACGCTCGGATTGTTGTTTATCTTCTCGTTGATAACCGATTGAGATCACAAACCGATTCTTGATCGCGACTCTGATCTGGTCGCTATATTGGGTTGTCCATTGTCGATGCAATCCAGGGACAACAAACCATTCGGGGCCTTCAATATATTGATCGTAAAGTTCAGTCGGCAAAACCGCTTTGACTTTATCTAGCACTCTGGAAGCAGACTGACCCAGGTGCTGATCACTACAGCCCTGCACTAAGCGCACACCCAGCAACAGAGCTTCTAGTTCCTCTTCATCAAACATCAGAGGCGGCAGATTAAATTCCGGGCGTAGGCGATAGCCTACACCCGCTTCACCTTCAATAGGCACACCAGAAAGCGAAAGCGCCTGTATATCTCGGTAAATAGTTCTCTCAGAGACTTCCAACACCTCAGCCAAGGCGCTGGCCGTTAAAGCGGTTCGGCGGCCGCGCAAAAGCGTTAATAATTGAAACAAGCGTTCCGCTTTCCTCATCGGTAATTTAGCTCCCTAAGCCCCTTCGCAAATCATCGCCTCTGTTTGTACTTCCATATGACGCATATGACAACTCTCCATATCAATAAGACCACACAGCGACTGGCCTTCGTCAGATTGCATAAATGCATCCCCCGCCGCTTTAGCTGTCGGCATATCCTGCCAATAAGCCAAATCGTGCAGTAAGCCATTTTCATCTTCGCTCACTGAACGATACAGAAAGCCTTCCTGCTTTTTTAACCACTCATTAACCTTGTCATGAGTCGATGCAAAGTCAGCTTTATTCACGCCTGATTTCAGATTGTAAGTTACCATTTCTACGACGGTTGTTGTCATTGTTATTCTCCTTAATCCAATTCTTAAATATGACAACAGGGATGCTAAACTAGCCCTACTGACAGCGTAGTGTCAGTAGAGTTTTATTAAATGGGGATAAAGATGTTTAAGTTATTCAAAAGCGATCGATTGGCAAAAGCTTTTAAAGCGATCGATGCCGATGATCTGACCAAGCTCCAAAAACATCTGCAAAAACTCGAACCGGAAGAAATCAATAAACCAGTCTCTGATGATACTGCGCCTTTAGCTGAAGTCTGTATTCTTAAACAAGCCCCAAAAGCATTAAAGCTGGTGCTAAACTTCGGTGCTAATCCAGACCAAACTAGCCACACAGATTCACCTCTAACACTTACAGAGCTGTCACTTAGACAAGAAAAAAGCCTACTATTACTGACAGCGCTTTATACTGCTGGTGCCAAAACCGATCCAACACCACTGCTTCAACAATGCTTTGACCACTGTTCCGAACAAGAACTCATGCTGCATCTATCCGTCTTGCTCCAGTATGGCGGACAGCTTGATGATGAACTTGTTCATAAAGCCTTAGCTAGCGATCAGTTGCCGCTTATCCACTTTATTATAAATTCTGGCGCATCTTGTCCAGACGATATCGACCAACATAATTACTCAGAAGAGACACTAAACTATGCTAAAAAATGTTGGGACGATCAGATAATTAGAGCGATGTTTCTTGCTGATAGGTAATTGATCTTCGAGGGTTGTATTCGTGCTCAAACGCTCTACAGAAAGCGCTCTTTTTGATGAATACTAAGAACTAGAAGGCGTATTAATCGCTAATTCAGGTATGTCTATTTTGGGGCAACGGTTAACCACAACCTTCAAGCCTGCTGCTTCAGCACGTTCCTGCGCTTCTGGACTATATACTCCTAACTGTAACCAAACAGCCTTAGCTCCGATCTGAACAGCCTCGTCTATGACCACTCCAGCCTGATCGCTGCGACGAAACACATCGACCATATCAACCGCCTTATCGATATCAGCTAAAGAGGCAACAACCTGCTCGCCGTGCAGTGTTTCACCTGCTAGTACAGGATTAACGGGGATCACGTCATAACCGCAAGTCTTCAAGAAAGCCATCACACGAAAACTAGCACGCTCAGGCTTGTCACTCGCACCTACTAGCGCGATAGTACGAACATTTTCTAAAACATCGATAGATAACTGATCACCAGTCATGACTATCACCTTCGGCATGCATGCCTTTACAAACACTACACTCTGGGTCTTTACGCAATTTAAGTGTGCGCCAATCCATCGTTTTGGCATCTAAAAGCAGTAAACGACCTGCTAAACTCTCGCCAACCGAAGCCAAAACTTTTAAAGCTTCTAATGCTTGAACTGATCCGATGATACCGACTAGAGGCGACAGTACACCAGATTCAGAGCAAGTAAGCGCTTCATCACTT
Organism: Neptuniibacter sp. QD29_5; assembly: GCF_047778125.1. Classification (GTDB taxonomy): domain Bacteria; phylum Pseudomonadota; class Gammaproteobacteria; order Pseudomonadales; family Balneatricaceae; genus Neptuniibacter. The sequence continues at coordinate 505,772 of NZ_CP180556.1, read as the reverse complement.
CCCTCTTTATAGAGGCATTGGTAGCAAGGTGATTCTGGGTTTAGAGGATCATAAACTGCCACCTGGCCTTCCATACGTATAGCAGCACCTGAGACCAATGGTTTCTTGTGCATAAAGCAGGCACGGTTAATCGAAAATCGAGTACTAAAGTTATCAGTACAATCAACCACAAGGTCAACGGTTGCAACTAAACGCTGCAAAGCTTCATCGTCTAAACGCTCATACAACGCTTTAACTCGAGTATCAGGATTTAAACCAGCAATGGTATTTCGAGCTGAATCCACTTTAGGCGCACCAATGCGCTTAGTGTTATGAGCAATCTGACGCTGTAGATTGGAAAGCTCTACTTCGTCATCATCCACTAGGATTAGCTCGCCTATACCTGCCGCAGCTAGGTACATAGCAACAGGACTACCCAAACCACCTAGACCGATGATCAAAACTGTCGAATTTAACCAGATTTCCTGCCCATTGATATCGACATCAGGCAACATAATTTGGCGGCTGTAGCGTAATAGCTGCTCATCACTCAGCATTGACTTCTCCTTTAGCGCAGGTGTCACCTGGCCATAATGCAAAGGTTACTCGCTCATTATCGCCATAATCACGCTGAGTACCTATTTCTGTATACCCTAAACTCTCCAGCAAGGCGCGGCAAACTGGACCTTGGTCATAACCATGTTCAAATAACAGATGACCACCAGGAACAAGGTAACTTCGAGCCTCTTCACATATATGTTTTATATCTGCCATACCATGATCTTCAGCCGTAAGCGCCGAAAGCGGCTCAAATCTCACATCACCTTGTGCTAGATGCGGGTCTTTCGGATCAATATAAGGAGGATTACTGACGATCATATCGTAATGGCCATGGTGAGGCTCAAACCAACTTCCCTGTATGACTTCTACGTTTTCAAGCTGCAACCGGGCTCGATTTCGCTCGGCTAACTGCGCTGCCTCCGGCACAAAGTCTGATGCAACCACAGTCCATTCTGAATTTTCATAAGCCAAGGCTAAAGCTATCGCTCCGGTTCCCGTGCCTAGATCAGTAATACGCGCGCGCTTCTCAGAACACAACTGCAAAGCCTTTTCGACCAGCACTTCAGTATCGGGACGAGGAATCAAGGTATAGGGAGAAACTTCCAAGTCAAAATCCCAAAACCCTCGCATACCGATAATATGCGCTACAGGCTCACCGTTTAAGCGCCGATCAATCATCACGTTTAATTGATCGACAATTTTTGGATCTAACTCTTTTTCTGGCCAAGTAAACAGATAGCTTCCCGGCTTATCGAGCAGATGACATAGCATCAACTCAACATCCAATTGAGCTGACTCACTGACACCATTGAGTTGAATACTTAGTTTTACCGCTTGCTTAATCTGCATAGAGATTTAATACATATCAAAAAGGGCCATACCGGCCCTTTGATTAACTTTCTTCGGAGAGCGCCCCAAGCTGTTCCGCCTGGTGCTCATTTAAGAGCGGCTCAACAACGTGTTGCAACTCACCACCAATAATCTCCTGCAGCTTATATAGCGTTAGGTTGATACGGTGATCAGTTACACGACCTTGTGGATAATTATAGGTACGAATACGTTCCGAACGATCACCACTACCTACTAGACTTTTACGCGTACTTGCCATTTCGGCAGCCTGACGTTCATCTTCTGCAGCTTGCAGTCTAGAAGCTAGAAGTGACATCGCCTTAGCACGGTTCTTATGCTGTGAACGCTCTTCCTGACACTCAACTACCACACCCGTTGGAATATGGGTTAAACGAATAGCCGAATCAGTTTTGTTGACGTGCTGACCACCGGCACCTGATGCACGGAAAGTATCTACACGTAGATCAGCTTTATTGATTTCTATCTCAGCTGACTCATCCATCTCTGCCATAATTGCAACGGTACAAGCAGACGTATGAACACGGCCTTGAGACTCGGTTTCCGGAACACGTTGTACACGGTGCGCACCGGATTCGAATTTCAGCTTCGAATAAACATCGGTGCCAACGATACGGGAGATAACCTCTTTATAACCGCCATGATCACCTTCATTAACGCTGATCACTTCTACACGCCAACCCTGTACTTCCGCAAAACGAGAGTACATACGGAAAAGGTCACCGGCGAAAATAGCCGCTTCATCACCACCAGTTCCGGCACGTACTTCCAAGAAGACGTTGCGAGAATCGTTGGGATCTTTAGGTAATAAAAGAATCTGCAGTTCAGCTTCAAGATTTTCGATACGCTCTTTAACGGCAGGATATTCCTCTTTTGCCATCTCTCGCATATCAGGATCACTGTCAGCCATCATCATCTCGGCTTCTTCAAGATCATCCTGCGCTTGATTAAAAGCAGCAAACGCCTGTACCACAGGTTCTAATTCGGAATATTCCTTGGAATAATCACGAAACTTATCCTGATCAGAGATAATTTCTGGATCAGACATCAGAGCAGCAAGCTCTTCGTATCGATCGCTAAGCTTTTCTAGCTTACTTAGAATAGATTCTTTCATTATTTCTCATTCTTAGCATGTTCACCTAACTGGTGAAGCTCTTGCACCAAATCCAGTAATTCACTGCGCCCTTCAGCACTTGCTTTACGCATTTGAATCGTTGGATGGTGTAGCATTTTATTCGTCAGACTACGCGCTAACATGGTTAACACTTCTTCAGCTGGCTTACCATTTTCCAGCTGCTTTAACGCTCGGCCTAATTCTTGATCACGTAAACTTTCTGCCTGACCACGGAAAGCAGTTAATACATCGACCGCTTCCAGTGAACGCAACTGACGCATAAATTCATGCGCGCCGGTTTCTATAATTTCTTCTGCCTGTCTAGCAGCATCTTCACGGCTACGTTGGTTCTCTTCGATAACCTCTTTAAGGTCATCAACCGTATACAGGTAAACATCATCCAGTTCCGCAACTTGCGCTTCTATGTCACGCGGAACAGCTATATCAACCATAAAGATAGGTCGATGCTTACGCTGCTTAAGTGCTGACTCCACTGCACCTTTACCTAGAATAGGTAACTGACTGGCAGTAGAGGCAATCACTATATCGGCTTCGGCAAGCGCATTTGGAATATCACCCAACAAGATCGCTTTACCATCAAATTCATCAGCCAATGCCAAAGCACGATTAAGGGTACGGTTAGCCACCGTTATATCTTTAACGCCAGCATTAACTAAATGGCGCGCTACCAATTCGATCGTTTCACCTGCGCCAATCAGTAACGCTTTGCTTTCGCGCATATCCGAGAAGATATGTTGGGCAAGGCTTACTGCTGCATAAGCAACTGATACTGGGTTTTCACCAATCGCCGTATCAGTACGCACCTGCTTAGCCACAGAAAACGTCTGCTGGAATAAGCGCCCCAGCTCGGCACCTACATGGCCATTTTCTTGAGAAAGGCTATATGCCGACTTCAGTTGACCAAGTATCTGCGGCTCTCCCAATACTAGGGAGTCCAATCCACTTGCCACACGCATCATATGACGCGCGGCATCTTCACCCCAGAATGCATAGGAACATTGCTGCAGTTCATCAGGATCTAAATCGTGGTATTTGCCTAGCCATTCCAACAGGGCTCTCGACCCTTCTATGGCAGAAGAGCAATACAGCTCTGTACGGTTACAGGTCGATAGGATGGCAATCTCTTTCAGATCAGCAAATTCGGCAGCACCATTCATCGCTTCAGCAAGCAGCTCGGGGGCAAACGCCACGCGTTCGCGAACCTCTACCGAAGCCGTTTTGTGATTGATGCCTAATGCAAGTAACGCCATGCGATCCGCCATACCAAAAAATCTACCGTCGTATAGACGGCACTACAAATCAACTGAAGCTGATCTAAATCAGCGCGCTATGATACAACGCTTTGCGACAAAGGTTAAAAGGCAGCACCACAATTTAGGCAACTTCGATCAAAAAACAGCGGATTAATTACAAATCTTTGGACAAAATCCACATAAATCGAACAAAAATAAAGAACCTTAGGTCTAACTCTTTAAATTAAGGTCAAAATCAGCATGTATGAGTAACAATCTAAACATCGTTAACTTATTCTCTTTAAAACCTTTGGTCGGTAGCTGACAAGCCACTGGTTATTCAACTATAGTGACCAAATCATTCAGGGATGTCGGGGCTATTACGGCTGTATACATGAAGAAATCACTTATCGTTTTAACTTGTGCCTTAACCTTATTACAAGGCTGTCAAAGCACCCCAACGAAACAGACACAAGAAGTTACCTCCGAGCCAGTTAATTACGTAGATGGCGAGTTCAACCAAGAATCTCTTTACGATTTATTACTTGCCGAGATTGCTGGTCAACGTAGGTTATTTCCAATAGCCCTTGAAAACTACCTCAAACAAGCGAAAAAAAGCCAGGACTCGGGTGTCGCTGAACGCGCCACACGAATTGCTCAATACCTGAGAAACCCTGACAAAGTCATTCAGGCTGCTCGACTTTGGCGCGAAATTGCTCCGTCTAATCCCGAGCCGTACCAAATAGAAGCGAATATGCTTCTGCATAAAGGTAAATACACCGAAGCACTGCCTTTGGTTGAAAAAGCCCTTGAATTTGACCCGCTTCGCACATTAGCTTTGATTCGCGGGCAAGTAGAACGTATAGATCCCAAAGTTTTACCCGGCTATATCACGATGCTAAATAAGCATCGTCAATCAGCCGATCCACGCTCCGATCTCGAACTGACTCTAGCATTGTTACATCGAGCTAATAACAACGAACAGGCGTCACTCACCTCTTTTAATCGCGCCCTTACGATTGACCCCGAGAATCCAGAAGCGTTGATACAAAAAGCTGAACTGCTGCGTTCTCAAAACAAAGTTTACGATGCACTTAAGCTTATCCGCACTGCTTTTGAACAGCAGCCGAATAACCGTCAGCTGCATATCCTTTACACACAGCTTTTATTCCAAAACAAGCAATCTAAACAAGCGGTCTCTCAAGCCAAAGAGCTGCTAAAAAACAATTTAAAAGATCATCAACTGACCTACTACTTAGCCCTGCTGATGCTCGAAAATGAAGCACCTCAGGATGCTAAAGCAGCCTTATTACGATTACTGGAACTGAAACCTGAAGACACTTCACCACATTTTTATTTGGGCCACATTGCTCAGTCAGAAGAAAAGCGTGATCAAGCGATTGAACATTACAGCTCTGTAAAAAATGGCTCTAACGTTCTGCAATCCCTATCTCGAGTCAGCTCACTTCTGAAAGATATGGAAGACAAACCTCGTCTACAGCAGATTTTATCTGATGCCAGAGCTAGCATGCCCAACCAGGCCGCATCAATTTACACATTAGAAGCAGAATGGCTAAACCTCCATAATCTAAAAGAGGAAGCCTTAGCTGTATTAGAAGATGCGCTAGTACTCTTTATTGATAACACCTCTCTGCTATACACCCGCGCAATGATGGTGGAATCCACTGATTTCCCACAGGCGGAAAAAGATCTACGCCGAGTATTAGAATTAGAACCCGGCAACGCTACAGTGCAGAATGCATTGGGCTACACCTTACTTCTACATACTGAGCGTTATGAAGAAGCTTACAAATTGATCCAAGCCGCATTAACTACAGAACCTGAAGATCCTGCTATTTTGGATTCAATGGGGTGGGCTTTATTTAAATTGGGCAGAAACCATGAAGCTGTGACTTATTTAGAAAAAGCTCATGCTTTATATTCCGACCCTGAAGTATCTAGCCACCTAATTCAGGTGTATTGGGCAATAGATCAAAAAGAGAAAGCTCGTTCACTGCTCCAAAGAAGCCAAAAAGACAATCCTGGCGATCCTTTCCTAGAAGAAGCAGCACAGCTAATTAACGCAGAGTAGTAAAAGTAGATGTTAAAAAAGTACCTTGCGCCTATGCTGTGTCTATTCTTAGCGGGCTGTAGCTTACAAAAAACGCAGATACCTACAACCAGCGATATTTCTTGGGAAACTCGTCAAAGTCTGCTTAAAGATATATCTGATTGGGAAGCTAGCGGCAAGATAGGCATTCGCACACCCGAGGACAGCCAATCAGCCAGTTTAAAATGGCTACAAGAAGGCTCTGATTATCAGATAGATATACGCGGACCTTGGGGACAAGGCGGCGCATCTATTGTTGGAAACCCACAAGAAGTTATTGTTGATATTGCCGGCGAAGGAACGTTTACCGGTACAAATCCGGAACAAATCCTCCATCAACAATGGGGCTGGGCACTGCCTGTCAGTGATATTTTTTGGTGGATCAGGGGGCTACCTTCGCCTCACTCACAATACGACCAAACAATCGTAGATGAGAGACTTGCACAATTAACCCAACAAGATTGGAAAATTGAGTATCTTCGCTATAACCAACAAACACCTGCGCTGCCTACTAAAATGCATTTGCAGTACCGTGATTTGAAAGTCACCATTGTGATTAAAACTTGGATAAAACTGTAGTCAGCAGGAAATACCCAAACATTAATTTCAATCTCTCATAGCCATCACAAAAAGCCTGCTATTACAGTCTAAATTCTAGTAGCGCCTCCCCCTGCTTTAGTTTGACTTTTAACCACGAGTCTTGGATAATCTGCGCCTCTTTCAACGGGAGGCCGGTCCTCCAAGAGGAATAATGTTGGGGTATCGCCAAGCGGTAAGGCACTGGATTCTGATTCCAGTATGCGGAGGTTCGAATCCTCCTACCCCAGCCAAATGCCTATGAACGGTTCCCGATCTACAGATTCCGAACAAATTACAATCGAAAAGGTGCACGCCGTGTCCAAGATGATGGTCTTCACCGGCAACGCTAACCCTGATCTGGCGAGAAAAGTAGTTGATCGCCTAGATATTCCTATGGGTAAAGCGAATGTTGGTCGTTTTAGTGATGGCGAAGTAAGCGTTGAGATTCAGGAAAACGTACGTGGTAAAGACGTATTTATTATCCAGTCTACTTGCGCGCCAACTAACGACAACTTGATGGAGCTTATTGTACTAGCCGACGCTCTTCGTCGAGCTTCTGCTTCACGTATCACAGCTGTTGTACCTTACTTCGGCTATGCACGTCAGGATCGACGTCCACGCTCTGCTCGTGTACCTATCACTGCAAAAGTTGTTGCAGATATGATGGATGCTATCGGCATTGACCGCGTACTGACAGTTGACCTACACGCTGACCAGATTCAGGGCTTCTTCTCTGTACCTGTAGATAACGTTTACGGCTCACCTGTCCTACTCGACGACATCGTTGATCAGGAATACGACAACATCCTAGTTGTTTCTCCGGACGTTGGTGGTGTAGTTCGTGCCCGCGCAGTAGCTAAGCAACTTGATTGCGACCTAGCAATCATCGACAAGCGTCGTGAGCGTGCTAACGAATCTCAAGTTATGAATATCATTGGTGATGTTGAAGGCCGTACTTGCGTACTGGTTGATGACATGTGTGATACTGCCGGCACGCTTTGTAAAGCAGCTAAGGCACTTAAAGATAACGGTGCTGCACGCGTTGTAGCTTACGCGACTCACGCCGTTCTTTCTGGTCCAGCAGTAAGCAACATCACTAATTCTGATCTAGATGAATTTGTTGTAACAGATACGATTCCACTGTCTGAATCTGCATCTAAGTGCGACAAAATTCGTCAGCTAACACTGGCTCCGCTTCTAGCTGAAGCTGTACGCCGTGTTTGCAATGAAGAATCCATCAGCGCGATGTTCCGTTAAGGACAACGTACTGATATAGCAACTTACTCAATTACGAGTAAGTTTTTCCACCCTCGGGTGATTGCTGCAAAGCCTGGTCGCAAGGTTTTGCAGCTTATTTATTTAAAGGTATTAAAAATGTCTAACTTTGTAGTTAATGCAGTAGCGCGTGCTGACGAAGGGAAAGGTGCGAGCCGCCGCCTACGTCGCGAAGGTCTAGTTCCTGGTATCGTTTTCGGTGGTGACAAGCGTAAGAAGCCTGCTTCTATCTCTGTTCCAAACAACGAACTAGTTAAAATGATCGAAGACGATGCTTTCTTCTCTTCTATCCTTACTTTGTCTTTGGACGGTAAAGAAGAGCAAGTGATCATCAAAGATCTACAACGTCACCCAGCTAAGCCTGTTGTACTGCACGCTGACTTCCAGCGTATTACTAAATCCAACAAGATCAAAATCACTGTTCCTGTTGTATTTGCTAACTTCGAGAAGTCTCCAGCATCTAAAGCTGCTTGCAAGTTCGCTGCAGAAAAGAACACTGTTGAAGTTCTTTGCCTACCAGCTAACCTGCCAGAAAGCCTAACTGTTGATCTAGCTGCTTGTGATTCTGACCAGGTTCTTCACCTGTCTGACATCACTCTTCCTGAAGGCGTTGAGATTGTTTCTCTACGTCGTGGCGGTGACCACGATCAGGGTATCGGTTACGTATACGCGCCTCGCGGCAGCAAGTAATCGGTACAAGCATCCAGCATGAAAGACAAGATCCAGCTCATCGTTGGCTTGGGTAATCCAGGCGATAAGTATGCGCAAACCCGTCACAATGCTGGTGCTGAGTTTGTCGAGCAGCTTGCTGCTCGACATCTCGCTCCCCTAAAGCCCGAAAAGAAGTACCACGGGCTCTACTCTAAAGCTCAGATTGGAAACCAAGTGATTCACCTTTTGGTTCCTACCACGTTTATGAATCTGAGTGGCCAAGCTGTTGCAGCATTGGCAAGCTTCTACAAAATACCACCCGAAGCGATTTTAGTCGCTCATGATGAACTCGATATTCCACCAGGCATTGCGAAATTTAAGCAAGGTGGCGGTCATGGTGGTCATAATGGTTTGCGCGACATCATTAGCAAACTAGGTAACAACAAAAATTTCTACCGTTTACGTCTTGGCATTGGCCACCCTGGTCACAGCAGCCAAGTAAGCGGTTTTGTTCTGAAAAAAGCTCCAGCTAAAGAACGTGATGCCACAATGGCAGCTATCGATGAAGCTGAACGTTATTTGGAGCTTGCTATCGCCGGTGACTGGAACAAAGCGATGAACCAGTTACACAGTTTTTCAGCCAGCTAGATTACTCACAGGATTCAATCATGGGTTTTAAATGCGGTATTGTAGGCCTACCTAACGTAGGTAAATCGACTCTTTTCAATGCGCTAACAAAAAACGGCATTGCGGCAGAAAACTTTCCATTCTGCACCATTGAGCCGAATGCAGGCACAGTATCTATGCCTGACCCGCGTTTAGACAAACTTACAGCGATTGTGAATCCAGAACGCACAATTCCAACAGCGATGGAATTCGTAGATATTGCTGGCCTTGTCGCAGGCGCTTCTAAAGGTGAAGGCCTTGGTAATAAATTCTTGGCAAACATCCGCGAAACAGACGCAATTGCTCACGTTGTACGTTGTTTCGAAGATGAAAACGTCATCCACGTTGCCAACAAGATTGATCCACTGTCTGATATCGAAACAATCAACCTTGAGCTAGCACTTGCTGATTTAGAATCCTGTGAAAAACAGCTTCAACGCATCCAGAAGCTAGCAAAAGGCGGCGATAAAGAAGCGGTGGCTCAAAAAGCGATGCTTGAACGAGTAATTCCTCATCTAGAAGAAGGCAAGCCCGTTCGAGGTTTAGGTCTTGATGAAGATGAGATGAAAATCGTTAAAGGCTTCCACCTTCTTACCGTAAAACCAACAATGTACATTGCGAATGTTGATGAAGATGGTTTTGAAGACAACGCTCACCTAGATACAGTTAAAGAGCTAGCGGCATCAGAAAATGCCGGCGTAGTAGTGGTATGCAACAAGCTGGAAGCTGAGATCTCTGAATTAGATGATGAAGAACGTGATGAGTTCCTAGCGGACTTAGGTATGGAAGAGCCTGGCTTAGACCGCGTAATTCGCGCTGGTTACGAATTGCTTGGTCTACAAACCTACTTTACTGCGGGTGTGCAGGAAGTGCGCGCATGGACAGTTAAAGTCGGCGCAACAGCCCCACAAGCAGCGGGTGTTATCCACACAGACTTTGAAAAAGGTTTCATCCGTGCCGAAGTAGTAAGCTACGATGACTTTGTCGAGCATAATGGTGAAAATGGCGCGAAAGACGCTGGTCGCTGGAGACTTGAAGGTAAAGATTACATCGTTCAAGACGGCGATGTAGTGCATTTCCGCTTCAACGTTTAAACAGACAACTGTACAAAAAAAAACCGGCTTTTATAGCCGGTTTTTTTTATTCAAAAATTCCTGAAATTTCATGCAGTAATCTATTGACACCCCCGCCCGAAAGTAGAATAATGCGCGCCTCTGAGACGTGGCAATATAGCTCAGTTGGTTAGAGCATCGCATTCATAATGCGAGGGTCGCAGGTTCGAGTCCCGCTATTGCCACCATGTTTCAGTCTATGCTGGGGTATCGCCAAGCGGTAAGGCAACGGGTTTTGATCTCGTCATGCGGAGGTTCGAATCCTCCTACCCCAGCCACTATTGAGCTTAACTCTCCGAGTTAATCTGAGTGGCAATATAGCTCAGTTGGTTAGAGCATCGCATTCATAATGCGAGGGTCGCAGGTTCGAGTCCCGCTATTGCCACCATGCTCTATAAAAGAAAGTGTGCTCAAATCTTAGTTGGGGTATCGCCAAGCGGTAAGGCAACGGGTTTTGATCTCGTCATGCGGAGGTTCGAATCCTCCTACCCCAGCCACTTTCTTCTTACCTCATAGTACAAACAATACTTTTGTGGGTATTGAGCGGATTATCCTTACTCACATCCATTTCAAAACATTATCCATAGCTTTTTCTATTTCCTTGCTTAAAACTGAGTATTCATTTTAGCTAAGCTCAAAATTTGGCTATCTTCATTCTGATCACTTTTATCCTCTATAATTAATATTCAACATTAACGAACATTGCTTGGATATCAAGCAACACCTAATTAATGCAATTTTTTAAGTTATATATTCAATTGAATTCATATATTCTCTGTCTATAAGGATTTAGCGAGCAGGAGATAGTTCAGGCATGTCTGAAGTTATTGATATTGACGGTAACGCGCTATTAGAGAAATACGGTACTGGCCAACAGACTCGTAAACAACGCCTGAGAAAAAATGTTCAGCTTCTATTCCTTGGCCTTAGCGCTGAAGAAACTGCTCCACTAATAACGCTTCTACGAACTTCACGTATTTCCCCTCGCGGTAAACAGGTTAATACTGAACAAGAGTTCTTAGATGCTCTAGGTGAGCGCTCATGGGATCTTATTCTTTGCACTATCGATAGAGGGGACTTTACTTCAAAGCTTGCTATAAGCCATTTAAAGCGTTTAGACAAAGACATCCCTGTTATCCAAATCATCCCGAGCTCGGACAGCCAGTTGTTGTTACAAGGGCTTAAAAACCATATTCAAGCAGTGGTTCCCTTAGATGAGAAAGAGCTCGTCTTAATCAATGTACGCAGAGAATTGGATCAGCTCGATTACCGTAGACGTTTACGTAAAGCAGAAGCTGCTTTGGCTGAAGCCGAAAAGCGTTCACAGCAGTTAATGGATAGCTCACGACACCCGATTATTTGCTGCGACTACCAAAAAATAGTCTATTGCAATGATAGTTTTTTAGAACAGTTTGGTTTGGACTCTAAGAAAAAAGCTATTCACAAATCCCTAATAGATTTCTTTGTGCTTGATGATCGCGCAGAGCTTGCCGAACAACTGAATTCCCTCGAAGAAACTAATGCCGGGGACCTACTCCTGCAGTTCGTAGCGCAACGTAGTGATCATTCAGAATTTACCGCCAATATGGAGCTTTCACGCTCAGACTATAACGGCTCTGTTATTACACGTGTTCTGTTCCATATCGATGAAAGCAGCAACCACCATTTACTTAGTAAAGACTTAGATTTTGTATCCGGTTTGTTCAATAAAGATTATCTGGACAGACAACTTGAACAAACCACACAAAGAGCTCTTCGAGGCGGTAATGATCAATGCCTAATATATATAGAACTTGATCAAATTGAAGCTATTAAGAACAAGTTTAGCCATGAAGGTAGCGATCAACTTATTCGAGACATATCTTCTCTATTAAGTAAAAAGGTAAATAAAGCGCACCTATTAACACACCCAGCAGATAATGCGTTTGCCATTATATTTAATGATCCAAATATAAAAACGGCAGAGAATTTTGCTGAGCAACTACGCACAAAAATTGCCAACATTCATTCCAGTGTCTCAGGCGTGGATGTGCAATCAACCTGCTCTATTGGCTTAGTTGCGATTACCGATAGCACACCTCCACCTATCGAACTACTTAACAGAGCCAAAGCTACAATCTATGCCTTACGCAAAGATACTCCGCATGGTGATGGTGTGCGGGTTCATATTCCTGAAGCAGCGTTATCGGAACAAGCAGAAGATGAATTTGACCAATTACGTAAAGCAGTAGAGAACAATCAGTTTAAGCTCCTCTTCCAACCAATTGTTAACTTAACAGCGGAAGATCAAACTCACCATCACTATGAAGCTTTACTTCGCTTAGTGAATGATGAAGAAGACGAGCTATCTCCTAATGATTTCATGAGTGCTATAAGCGATCCAGAAACAGCGTTTAAAGTTGATCGTTGGGTGATTGAGAAAAGTATTAAACAGCTTAAGAAAACATTAAATCAAGAGCATAAGAATGTCATTTTCATCAATTTATCAGCTCATACTTTAGGTGATCAAAAGCTCTTAACCTGGTTATCTAGTATCCTACGAAAAAATAATATCCCTGCAGAAAGGCTCGTCTTCCAGATCAGTGAATCCGATATATCCATTGCACCAAAACAGGCCCATAGCTTCGTAGAAAAGTTAGTCAGTATTCACAGTCGTATTTGCATAAAACATTTTGGCAGCGTACCAAACTCGCAAAATATGCTCTCAACTATTCATTCAGACTTTATTAAATTGGATGGAGCATATATCCCTGAATTAGGATCTGACCCAGAGCAAGATGAAGAGTTCTATAGCATGGTGCAACAACTAAACAGTCTAGGAAAGACATCTATAGCTCCGCTTGTGGAAAACACAAAGACAATGGCTAACCTGTGGAAAGCAGGTATCGACTATGTCCAGGGCTACTACCTCCAGCCCCCAAGGGAAAATATGGATTACGACTTCTTTCCCGAATAATAAAAAAGCCGCTAACAAGCGGCTTTTTTAATGCTTTTACTTTTTAACGGTGTCGCGGTCTCTGAAACCAATTAGATACAAAATACCATCAAGACCTAAAGTTGAGATGGCTTGTTTTGCACTTTCGCGAACTAAAGGTTTAGCGCGAAATGCGATGCCTAATCCAGCGATGGACAGCATTGGTAGATCGTTCGCACCATCGCCAACCGCAATTGTCTGTTCTAAGCTAACACCTTCTTTTTCAGCTATTTCACGTAAAAGTTCCGCTTTACGTTCGCCATTAACAACTGTGCCTTTAACTTCACCTGTAACTTTACCATCAGCATCTATATCAAGCTCATTAGCATAAACGTAATCAAAACCAAGCTTCTTTTGCAGATGGGAAGCAAAGTAGTTAAAACCGCCAGATAAGATAGCCGTTTTAAAACCAAGCGCCTTCAAGTTTGATACCAGCTCTTCCGCACCTTCAGTCATAGGTAGACGTTCCGCAATTTGATCCAACACCGATACATCTAAGCCTTTCAATAGAGCCATTCTACGCTTGAAACTCTCGTTGAAATCAATCTCGCCACGCATAGCCGCTTCGGTTATCTCAGATACCTGATCACCAACACCAGCTTCTTTAGCTAGCTCATCGATAACTTCCGCTTCAATCAAAGTGGAATCCATATCAAATACAACTAAACGGCGATTACGTCGGTAGATGTTATCCTCCTGAAAGGCGATATCTACATCAAGATCACTTGCTGTATTCAGGAATTCCGCTTTAAGTTTTTCTGCATCAGCGGGTGCACCTCGTACAGAAAATTCCACACACGCTTTGGTCTGGTCAGAGGTTTCATCTAAACTGATACGCCCCGACAAGCGATTAATATTATCAATATTCAGCCCATGGCTCGCTGCAATTTCTGTTACTCGAGCAATATGTCTCGAACTTAATTTGCGAGAGAGTAACGTAATGATGTGACGAGATTTACCCTGCCCTTCAACCCAGTGCTCATAGTTATCTTCTTCCACAGGCTGAAAACGGATATTCATATTAAGCTCATGCGCTTTAAAAAGAATATCTCTTAACAGTGGTGATGACTCAGCAGATTTAGGTACCTCAATTAAGATACCTAAAGACAAAGTATCGTGGATCACTGCCTGACCAATATCTAATATATTAATCTCAAACTGCGCCAAAATATTTGTGATTGCCGAAGTCACTCCCGGCTTATCTTCACCGGAAATATTAAGCAAAATAATCTCTTTCATTGAAAGGGTTCCAAAGGGATCTTTAGTTGCTGGCGATTATAACAAAGCCAGGTTGCAGGGCCTACACATCATTCAAATTGGATATAACTCAATCAATAACATAAGAACCTAACCCACAATAGATTGATCTGACTATTATGAAATCGTTTTTATTGAAATATAATTCAACATCTATACTTTTAAGATAATTCATAAACTCTTGAACAGCAGACTGTAGTAGCTATCCTCATGAGCACCAAAGCCATCAAAGACAACGATTACGAAGTTCTAGTTGCACAATTGCAGCAGGAGATAGAGCGCCTTAATGATTTTGCAGCGCTATCGTCTGATTGGTTTTGGGAACAAGACAAAGAGTTTAGATTTATCAGCTTTTCTGGCATTGGCATCAGCCGAATGAGCCGTAATCAAATCGACTTTATTGGTCGCTGCCGCTGGGAAATGCCGATTAGTCCCGATTCATATTCTGCAATGCAGGAACATAAGGCTCTATGTAAACAACATGAGCCTTTCTATGATTTTCAGTACGATATTTTTAATGACGAAGGGCAACTACAACGCTATACCGTCAGTGGAGCACCGACGTTTGATATTGATGGTAATTTTTCAGGTTATCGAGGCATAGCCTCCAACATTACCGATCTCTATCAAGCACGAAAAGCCTTTAAAAAGACCCAACAGCAACTGTCTCAAATGATTGTTGGCAATCCTATTGCAAGCTTTGTCATCAATGAAGATCACATTATTACTCACTGGAACAAAGCCTGTGAAATATTGACGGGCATACCTGCTT
The DNA here is from genome assembly GCF_047778125.1 of Neptuniibacter sp. QD29_5. Taxonomy (GTDB): domain Bacteria; phylum Pseudomonadota; class Gammaproteobacteria; order Pseudomonadales; family Balneatricaceae; genus Neptuniibacter. Next base: position 490,602 of record NZ_CP180556.1, on the reverse strand, counting down.
CGTCAGTTATTGGCACTAAAGATTCGTGGCGTGGTTTTTATGATCACCCACGTCCGGTAATGGCCAATTTAGTACTCAATGGTGCTATAGCTAAAGATATAGAAAAACACTACGGGCATAAATTCCAGCCATCAAAACTGATTCCGGGTGCGGTTGAGGCTCAAGATTACTTTCCCCAAATGCATGATGGCCGCTGGTTATATTTCACGGCAGCCCCACTGCAAGACGAAGATGGTCAGACCATCGGCGCAATAGAAACCCTGCAAGATATAACAAGCCAAAAAGCCCAAGAAGAAAAAATAATTCATCAGGCACATTTCGATAATTTAACAGGCTTACCCAATCGATTCTTAGCACTCGACCGATTAAACCTATTGATCCAAGAAGCTGAGCGTAACAATAAAAAGCTCGCAGTTCTTTTTATCGATCTCGACGATTTTAAAAAAGTGAATGACACGCTTGGACATGCACTTGGAGATGAACTACTTATTCAAGCAGCGAATAAATTACGCTCAATGATTCGTGCCAGTGATACGATCGGACGTTTAGGGGGCGATGAATTCATCGTCCTTATCAACAACCTTGAAGATACACTTGAGGTACGCCCAATTGCAGAAAACTTGCTTAAAAGTTTCCGTGATGTTTTTAAAGTTAAAAATCGAGAACTGCTCCTAACTACTAGTATTGGTATCTCTATTTATCCTGATGATGGTACCCAGCCAGATCAACTGCTGCGAAATGCAGATTCCGCTATGTACCATTCTAAAAATGAAGGCCGTAATGCCTATCATTTTTTTACAGAAGACATGAATGCTGGGATAGAGCGTCGTTTACTGATCGAAGAGCAAATGCATGGAGCATTAGCTCGCAAAGAGTTCTATTTAAACTACCAACCCGTAATTGACACCCAATCAGAACGCATTGTAGGCGCAGAAGCCTTACTACGATGGAAAAACCCAGTATTAGGGCAAGTATCTCCCGACGAGTTCATCCCGATTGCTGAACAAACAGGTTTGATCATTCCAATTGGTTACTTTGTGTTAAAAGAAACATTGAATACCACGAAGGCCTGGACAGAACAGCTCGATTCCAATTTCAAAATTGCAGTTAACTTATCGCCGCTTCAATTTAAAGCACCTACGCTACTCAACAAGATCAAGAAATACCTTAATACTCATCAACTATCAGGCGACTGCTTGCATTTAGAGATCACTGAAGGGGTTCTATTGGGCAATCAAACCTATATTAAAAAAGCGTTTAAGGAGTTTGCTCAATTAGGCATTCAAATCTCTATGGATGACTTCGGCACAGGCTATTCCTCCCTAAATTATCTTCGTCAATACAAATTCAACACCCTAAAAATTGATCGTAGTTTCATGCAAAATTTTGAAAATGACGAAACTGCCCCAGCACTAATAGATGCAACTATAGCGATGGCACATGCTTTAGGGGTAAAAGTCATTGCGGAAGGAGTGGAAACACAGTCTCAGCGAGACTACTTAGCGGCAAAAGCGTGCAACTTCATTCAGGGGTACTTTTACAGCAAACCTTTATCACAAAAAGAATTGACTATATTGATAAGCCAACAATGACTACTTTTTAAGCTTTAGGATAGGACGTTTCGGCTTATCAGGTGTACTTTTTGGTCTGATTGCTCTGACAGCAGCTTTAGCACTATTTTTAGCTGCATACTCCATCCCTTCCCGAATCATCAAAGCCAGTTCTGGCGCCGAGAAGTCCTTATCTCCTTTAATAGATAGATCAAGCGGATTACTGAAACTACCATCCAGAACTTCAATAGAAAGACCCGACTGATGCACAATCTGGCGCCCGTCTATAGACCACATATAAAATTTCCTAAAATTAATTAACGTTCGCTACGCAATATACGTCAAGGCAGGCACAGAACCAACGGAACTAAGTAGTAAAAGATGTCATTCATTAGTCGAGCAAATATCTGAACGTCGATATTCTTTGACCCAAAGCAAGAAATCGTCTGGGGCTAACGGCTTGCTGAAGAAGTACCCTTGCACTCGATCGCAGTTCATATCCGCTAATATATTCAATTGCTGTTCAGTCTCTACACCCTCTGCAACAACTGGTAAGCCCAAACCACTACTCATACTAATTGCTGCGGAGACCAGCGCACAGTCTTCAGGATCTGATGCAATATCACGTACAAAGGTTCTATCTACCTTCAAGATATCAAATGGGTAATTTTTTAAATTACTAAGAGACGAATAACCTGTACCAAAATCATCCATAGCGATACCAATGCCAAGCAGTTTAAGCGCTTCTAACGTTCGCTTTGCTTCCGTAGGATTCCTGATCAATAATCCTTCCGTCACTTCTAAGATCAAGTGCTCAGGGTTAAGATCCGCATTATCTAACGCTTGCTCAATCACTGCACCTAAGCCCTCTCCATGTAACTGCCGAGGGGATACATTGATTGCTAACGTCAGATCATTCAATCCTTGCTCACGCCATGCAGAAATCTGCATACATGCCGTTTCTAACACCCAATTACCGATCGAAACAATCAGCCCTGTTTGCTCAGCTATTCCTATAAATTGATCTGGTGAGACCGAACCTAGTACCTCATTATTCCAACGCAGCAGAGCCTCCACCCCTACTAAATTTTTAGTTTTAGCTTCTACAATAGGCTGATAAAACAAAGACAATTCTTGTTTAGCGAGTGCAGACTTCAACTGATTTTCCACCTGCAGTCGCATCGTAAGGTTTTCATGTATCTGATGATTAAAGAACTTATACGTATTACGCCCAGCTTCCTTAGCTTCATACATCGCTAGGTCTGCATTACGTAAGAGGATAGCTCCATCCTCACCGTCTTCAGGATAAATGGATAAACCAATGCTAGGGGTAACAGCTAAACTATGGCCTGCAAGTTCAAACGTTTCGGAAAAAGCATGTCTAATTTTTTCTAACACAGGAAAACAATCAGCCTGTTCCGATATTACGGGCATAACAATTAAGAATTCATCACCTCCCAAGCGCGCAACAACATCTGACTCTCTAACTGTATTTAATAGCCTTGAAGCAGCCATGATTAATAACTGGTCACCAATATCATGCCCTAGAGAGTCATTCACATTTTTAAAACCATCAAGGTCGATAAACATCACAGCTAATTTATGCTGCAGTCGACGGGCATTACTTACCCCTTGTGCTAATCGATCCATTCCAAGCGTTCTGTTTGGCAACTCAGTCAATGCATCATAACTAGCTTGATATAATAACCTCTGCTCCTGCTCACGACGCTCGGTAATATCTTCCTTAATAATCAAATAATGAGTGACACCCAAAGCACTGGTCATCACTGGGGATAGATGAACAAATTCCCAGCAGTTTTCGCCCGACTGTTTCAGAGAGCACAACTCACCAGCCCATTCTTTATCGCTATTAAGAGCTTGTGAAAAATCATTAAATGAAGTTTTAGTGGTATGCTTTTTATTAATAAAAGACACTGCACTTTGATCAAGCAACTCTTCTTCTAAAAAACCAGATGCTTGCACAACAGCGTCATTCACATACTCAATTATCCCTTTGGCATTAGTGATGATGATACTCACAGGAGTTTGAGATACCGCAAGGGAAAGAATTTTTAATTCTTGCTGAATTTTAGCCCGCTCTATGACTTCTTCACGAAGCTTCAGATTTGATTCATTTAATTCTTTTGTTCGCTCTCTAACTCGCTCCTCCAATAATAAGCGAGCTTGAGTTAGGGCCGCTTGTCGATCTGCAAGCTTCTGCTGCATCGCATTGAAGGATCGTGCCAAGGCTGTTAATTCATCATGCCCCACCACATCGACTTCGTGTTCAAGATCACCACTAGCGATTCTAGAAAACGCCTCACGCATTCGACTCAAACGCAAAGCCAGATAGCGTGAAAATATGATCATTAAGATGATAGCAATCAGCATCCCCAACACTGAAATCATCAAAAAACGTTGCTGTTGAGTTTCCAACTCTGTAACTGCGCTATTAATAAAGCCATCCGTTGTAACCTCAATCTGGGTTACAAGGACCTCTAAATCCCTAGCAATAACATTAAATCGAGGTTGAGATTCGTACTGAGACAGCCTGAAAGCCTCTGCAATCTGTCCATCTACCGCAGATTGGATAACGTGATTAAGAGTAGATTGTAGGCGCTGCCAATTATCATCGATGGACTTAATCTGCCTATCATTTCCATACCCAAATTCTTCAACAAAGGTACGCCAATTAAGTTCAAACAACTGAATATCAGCCGCTAATTTTTCTGATGCCGCCGTAAGGGCAAAAAAATCACTCTCTACATGTAAATTAACTTCGGTAACCCGAATACGATAGATTAATGATTGAAGAGAATTGACTTGAACTAAGGGCTTTACCGCTTGCGTCTTAATTTCCGTCTGTTGCTTAGTAGAGCGCTGTACGATCTGATTAGCAACTGACAATAAAATTCCAACAAATAGCGCCATTAAAACGACACCAAATAGTAATTTACGCTGAATAGTTAGCTGATGCTTTTTACTATCGATAAGAGCCAAAATAATCCTTACTGGACAGTTGGAAATAACGCTTTCATTTTAAGCCAATATTTAATCTGCTGCTCTCGACCATATTGCTCTGTTATTCGCTCCCATTCTTGAGCAGTAGCACGCATTGCCTCTGTTGCAGACTTCTTGCCCTGTGAGGCAAGGAATAGTTGTTTATTCAGAGCAGCAATATACTCTCTATCACCTGGCAGCCCAGTCCCTGCAGGAACAGTTACAGGCATATCTTTGAGAGCTACCTCTAATACATTCATACCGTACGTAGCCTGAATCGCCTTCGATTCAAAGTGATTCATTCTGTAAGGGTCTGCAAAACCTCCTTTTTCAGATAAAGCTATCTCGGATATATCTGGGTCGGTTAGCCACATAGCAAATAGAAAAGCTAACTCCTTATTCTGAGCAGTACTCGGTATAACAAGGTTATTACCATAGATAAGCGTAGTACGGTGATTAACTTTATTACCAATTTTTGTTCCAGGCATTGGTACAACAATATACTTCCCACGAACTTTAGAATGAGGAGAATTAAATATTTTCGCCCCAGCAAGCGTAATGATGGTCGAATAACCTTTACCACTCATGAAAATAGGTAACGTATAGGTATAGTTACTAGTTTGATTAAGAATATCAGGGGGAGAATAAGGTAACGTAGCTAAGTAACTCTCAGTTGCGGCGACACCCGCATCACTTTCTATCAATGGCTTCATATTGTCATCAAATAGGAATTGATTAGGATAACCTTGAGATACATACCGAGGCATCCAAAACATCCACGCAGAAGCCTCATCCCTCTGTTCTACAGAACCATAAAAACCTTTATCCGGCTGATGGAAGAACTCAATATGCCTTTGGTACTCTGACCATGTAACCGGTACTTTCAATGGTTCATTAAACTGATGTTGGTAAGACTGTTGATTCTCTGGGTTTTCCAGTAAATCTTGACGAAGATATAACAAAGCGATGTCGCCATCTGCGGGGATAGCAACAGGAGTACCCGCATATAAAGCTTGTTTTTGCGGCATTAAAAAGGGGCTTTTTGAGGCTCCGACTAATTCAAAACCAAACCTATCAATCAGAGCCGACAAGTCAACAATCAAATTATTGTGATATAGATCGGCATATTCTCTATTTCGCGCGACAGTTAAATCTATATCTGTATGATTCTTTATATATTCAATTGAAGCTTGTTGAGGCATTGTTTTCGCATCAATTAGTATACCTGTCTCTACTTCCCACCTATTTTTTAAATCGTGATTCTGACCTAAAAAATTAGCGATATTCCCCTGCTTTGCCACCAATCGTATGACCGAGTCAGATGCTATACTTCCTTGAGCTACCAGCGTTTTTACACCTTCAATCGCTTTATCAGCTTGCTCTCCTGCAATCGCTAACACCGACACTAGTGTAAGGGAAATTATATAAGCAAAGGATCTAAAAACGGATTTCAACTCTCAACCCTCTAGTTTAATTGCTCTACACATAAAGTTATCATAGATAACCCAATAAGTTTGACTGCATTAGTTAACAATGAGTTGGATACTAGAGAACAATGGCTTCATTATTGAAGCTATCATTATGGGAATAATTATTGTGTATGTTGGGCTTAAAATCTAATTCCAATAACCGATACCCCTCGTTAGTTTCGAAAACCTAAGCTCATACGCTTTTATAGGATGTACTCGCATGATTTATGGCAAAGTAACGAAACAATCAAAATATTTAATTACCCCAGTTGTATTTGCCACCGCTTTAAATGCTTTCGCACAAGATCAATCCGAATTACCTGACTTCACCGAAGAAGATATCTTTATTGATATTCCACAAGTAATTTCTGCGACACATCTTTCACAAAAACTAACAGAAGCGCCTGCTGCTATCACAATTATCGATCAGGACATGATCGAAGCTTCTGGTGCAGTAAATATTCCAGACCTGTTTCGTTTAGTACCTGGTATGCAAGTGTTTCACGTAAACACCAATAAAATGGGAGTTACTTACCACGGTATGACCGATGACTTCCCTTCACGTATGGAGGTAATGATCAACGGCCGCTCAATATATATCCCTTTGCTATCTACTGTAGTCTGGGAAACCGTTGGGATAACGGTAGCTGATATTGACCATATCGAAGTCGTTCGAGGCTCTAACGTACCTACCCATGGTTCGAATGCCTTTCTAGGCGCAATAAATATCATTACTAAATCTCCTGTAGCAGAATCAGGAACGGCTGTTAAAACAACAACCGGCGCACTTGGTACAAAGAATATTACCGCTCGCCATTCAAATACCCTTTCAAATATCAGTTATACCCTCTCTGCCGGAAGCGAGAAAAATGATGGTAGCGACTATTATGATGATGGTGCCTATAACAAATTTATCACTCTATCTGGATCAATAACCCCTAACCTCTCCGACACTATCCATTTCGATATTGGCGCAACCAAAGGTTATGCCTACCGTGGAGATTCAGATAAAACTGACCTTCAAAAAGCAGGCTTTACTCCCAGAGATCATCTATCTAGCTTTCAAGATATACGTTGGAGCCGTGTGCTAGACGATCAGTCCGAACTCCAATTACGCTATAGCCATAACTACTTAAAACTTGATACTGTAAATTTCACAGCTGAAGAGCTAGTGGCCAATGGCGATGCTGGCCCCTTCAATGTAGCTCAAGTAGAAGCAATTCTTGCAGCTAATTATGGAAGTATTGCTCCAAAAGATACTGAACGTGGCACTGTACAAACCCATGAATTAGGCTTTTTATATACAACAAATCCGTCGGATAATATTAGTGCGGTCATTGGCAGCAACCTGATACACGAACGAGTTAAAAGTAACGTGTTGCTTCAGTATCCTGATAAAGATTGGATCCATGGTAACCGTTTGCAGCTTTTTGGTAATGTGCAATACAAAGCAACAGACAAAATAACATTGAATGCTGGCGCTATGTTTGAGGAGAGTACCTTCGTAGGTGGTGCAACATCTTATAGAGCAGCAGTCAATTATGCTTTAACAGAGGCATCAACATTAAGAACAGCATTCTCCCATGCTCATCGAATGCCATCCCTGCTAGAGACTAATCGACGCGCACTTATTGATTACAGCGTATTAATCCCTAATACAATAGATTTGCTTAATTTACCTAGACATCTTGATTCGGAAGAAATCAATTCATTTGAAATAGGTTTCTTTCACCTCTGGCCAGAACATAACAGCCATTTTGATCTCAGAGTTTTCCATGAAGATATAAATAGTGCGACAATACGCAGTACAAGAATAGATCCAGACCCTATAGATACAGTAGATGGGAAATACGATATCGGGATGAACAACTCAGAATGGACCAATCAAGGCGCAGAGGTCCAATTCAAATATACATCCCCTTCACCTCATAAAAATACTGTACTGCTAAATTATAGCTACAACCAAACACGAGGTATTTGGAACCGCGGTGCATACCCAGAAGCCGACCCAAGGATCGTACCACTTAATCCTGTATCCCCTCTGCATACCGCATCAGTATTACTATCTACTAAGCCTACAAATAGCAGTTTACTATCATTATCTCAGTACTATATGGATCACGCAGAGTGGATTGAGGGCTTTAGTGACAAAAACAGTGGCCGTACGAACTACACACGTACAGACATGAAAATATCGAATAGTTTCCAGCTAGATATGAATAGTAAACTGGAAGTATCCCTCATCGTTCAGAATCTGTTCGATAAAGAGTATGCAGAATTCTATTCAAACAATATTTTTGGACGTCGGACATACCTACAAATGGGGCTGGCGTTCTAACCTAAATAGGCTGCAATGGATTGTAGATGTGTTAATTAAGAGCTCTGTTACACTGCATAAAATAAAGTGGCGGTTTATTCCGCTGCTTAGTGCATTGTTTGCTCTAATCTTATCCACATCTCCTGTTTATGCCGAAAGTTTGATTGTTTTAAGTCGACAATCAGACACATACCAAAAAGTGGCGGATAGCATTCAAGCTAATCTTTCCTCAAATACCAAAATTGTTACCTTACAGAAACTAGAACATAACAACTTTAACACTACCGGCTTTGAACATATCATCGCTATAGGTTCACGAGCAGCTGATCGGCTTTACAATCGCATATCGCCGTCACAAAAGTTATATGCTAGCTTTCTACCGCGCCTAACTTATCAAGCGCTGCTAGTCAGCAAAAAGGATCAAGCACGAACAAAAAATGGCACCATTACAGCGGTATATTTAGATCAGCCCTATGCGCGACAACTTCGATTAGCTCGCTTAATCGCTCCAAATGCAAACACAATCGCCACAGCACTTGGGCCTAACTCAAAGCATGATCTACCACTATTAGAAACTGCAGCTCAACAGCAGCAACTTCAACTGAATTCAACCATTCTGAAGGAAAGCGACAACCCAATTCATAAACTGCAACCGCTCATCCGAAATGCTGATCTATTTTTGTCGCTACCAGACAAATCTGTTTTTAACCGCACAACTGCAAAATGGATCTTGTATATCTCATTTCGTCAGCGCATCCCTTTAATTGGCTTTTCACAAAAGTATGTAGAAGCTGGAGCCTTAGCAGCGGTGTTTTCATCACCTGAACAGATAGGTCAACAAACCGCAGAAATCGTCCAGCAAGCCATTTCGGGGTCTCGATTACCGGAAGCGCAGCACCCTAGATACTTTACCGTAATTACTAATGAAAAAGCAGCCAGATCCCTGAACATCAAAATACCTACAGAAGACGCCCTCACCCAACAATTAATGGAGCAGGAGCGATGAAACGCAAGTTAACATTAGGTATCAGGCAGCGCGTTTTAATCATCACCTTGCTTCCATTATGCATGATTACTTTGATATTAGGCGGCTACTTCATTAATACCCGCCTGGATGATGCCCGAGACTCCCTTATTGAAAAAGGGCAAACAATGACACGCATGATGTCAACTTCTGCAGAGTTTGGTCTACTGATTGGTAACAAAGAGATTCTTCAAGGGCTAATCCGATCTGCAACAAAAGCAGAAGAAGTGGATGATGTAATATTCCTTTCTCCTGCCTTTGATGTAATTGTTCAAGGTAAGCCGAATGCACACCCAGTAGATAAAGATGCTGGTTACCCGCTATACAAGAACAATCAGGTTTACTTCCTTAACCCAGTAGTGGCGACAGGTGTAGACTTTTTAGACTCTGATGACACTAGTGGAAAAGAAGCTGAGCCGGAATTTATTGGTTGGGTAGTAATAGTACTATCAGAAAGACCAACACAGGTACGACAGTTTGAGATATTAACTAAAGGGGTCATTCTGGCGATTATAGGGTTACTGACCACTTTATTGATCGCATCACGATTTGGACAGCGGATTACCAACCCAATACTGGGCCTAACACACGTGATTGAGATGCTACAACATGGTCAGCTTGAAACACGTGCCAGCCTCTCGAGTACAGGCGAACTCCGATCTCTTGCACAAGGAATCAACCGGCTGGCTCAACGTGTACAAGAATCAAACCAAACCCTTGAAAGCCGAGTCGATAAAGCAACCAAACGCTTAAGATCTACACTGGTTCACCTAGAGAAACAGAACCAAGCTTTAGATAAAGCTCGTAAGCGGGCCGATAAAGCAAACGTAGCAAAGGACGAGTTTCTTGCTCGTATGAGTCATGAACTACGGACACCATTAACATCTGTTTCAGGCTTTGCCCGACTTTTAGACCAGACTGAACTACAAGTAGAGCAGCAAGAGTACACAAGAATCATAAACCTGACCTCTGACCTATTGCTTTCTATCATCGATGATATTCTTGATTATTCAAAGCTTGAATCAAACGCTATTGAACTAGAAGAAATCTCTTTCGAATTTGAAAGCTGTGTCATTGATGTTATGGAAATGCAGGCGGCTTCGGCGAATGAAAAAGGCATCGAACTCATCCCAATAATCGAAGCCGAAACACCTAAATTCATTATTGGTGACCCTACAAGATTACGACAAATTTTATCTAATTTAATCAGCAATGCAGTGAAATTCACATCTGCAGGTTATGTTTGCTTACACGTCTCAACTAGAAGAAAAGGCCTCGTAGAGACAGAGCTTGAAATTGTGATTAGAGATACTGGGGTCGGCATACCAAAAGAAAGAATTACAAATTTATTCCAAGCCTTTAGTCAGGCTGATACATCCATAACACGAAAATTTGGCGGTTCAGGCCTAGGGCTGGTGATAGCTAAGCGCCTCACTGAACTTATGGGCGGCTCAATCTCATTAGCCAGTGAAGAAAATCAAGGCACAGAAGTAACACTTAAAATTCCATTTTCTGCCAGACAAAGCCAAAGAGTTCAGCATACTTACGAAAGCAGAAACATTATTTTGTTTGATGCAAACCCATTATGTCGTGCAGGCTTAAAACATCAGTTTGATAGTATACAAACAAAAATCATTGAGGCATCCTCCTATTCTGAGCTCTTAACTTTCAGCACTGAATTACCTGAGAGCACCATCGTATGGGGCTTACCTCCAAAATTTACACAAAAGAACACTATAGAGCAGATTAACCAGATCATAGAAAGATCTAATGGTAGATTAATTCTCTTAAGCAGTACGCCCGTATCGATTATTAACAACTACCGAGTTGTACAGCTACGTAAACCTGCACGGACTCAACTACTTCTTAATGCACTATCACCTGATTCGTATAAACTTCCTGAATACGAAACTGCAAATGCATTACTGATTTTTAATACACCAACCATACTAATAGCGGAAGATAATGACTTTAACCGTTTATTGGTTAGGAAGATCCTTGTCCAAGCAGGCGCAAAAGTACTAGAGGCACGGACTGGTAGCGAAGCGCTACAGCAAACACTAAAACATCAACCTGATTTGGTATTGATGGATGTGCACATGCCAGAAATGGATGGCATTGAGGCTACAAAACAGATTAGGCTTACACAACCCACCTTACCGATAATAGCCCTAACTGCTAACGTGATCGCCAGCGAACATCAAAAGTTGATCGAGTCAGGTATCAGCCATGTTCTTTTGAAACCGATCAATGATGGTGACCTTTGCCACTCGATAAACCAGTTCCTATCGTTCGCCAAAAATGATGAACCGTTAAAGCCTGCTCAACAAAATCAAGTCACCGATATAGAGAAATATGACTTAGGAAAACAAGAGCTTTCGGAAGAAGTTAGAAAGCAACTGCTAGGAATGATGAACGGCTTCGAAAGTAAAGATATAGCAATGATGAGAAACCATAGCCATCAACTCTTAGGGCTAGCCGGGTTATTCCAAATTCCAGAATTAGAAGTCAGTGGCAATAAATTACATGACGCTCTGATAAAGCAAGAATACAAAACTATATGGAAAGAGCTTTGGCAGCTGAAGAGAATAATTGAAAACGAACAGTACGATCTGTCAGAAGAACTTTGAATTAGGCTCAGATTTAATCAAATGATCTAATTTAACGGCTAACACTCTGATACGCTGAAGCCCATCACGGTCATAAATAGCACCATTCAACCCTTCCCCTGCAGGCGGATTATCATTATCACCAAAAGCGACTATCAGACAATCTTTTCTAATACCTTCCAATTCAGGGTCGTGCAGAATTGGTAATGATAAAAACATTTCCCAACGAGCAACCTCTAAACGCTTTTCCATGAGGTCGACTAATATAGCCATCACTTCAGCTCTTGAAGGACGATAAGTAGGAGGTTTGCCTAAGGCAAATGCTAGGGCAACACCGACCAGAACAATAAAACTAATGACAAATACGAGTATAAATTCCATACATTAATGGAGGCTCTCATCAAAATCATACTGAGCCAATTTAGCTGCAGCTTGTTTTACTTTGTCACCCAACTCAGAGTCGATCTGCGACATCTCCTTTTGAAATGACCACTTAGCTTGCTTAGATAGGGCTTTCCACTGCTCCTTAATTGGAATATGTTCCGTGCGTTTATAAACCTCATAGATTACTGAGTAATCCGCGTGTTGTAATAACTGAGGCGCTAGAGATTCAAGTAAAGTAGACAAGCGGATACACGCTTCTGTCGTAGTTAACTTCTCATCATTACCTACCGCTCTAGAGATAACCTGTACACTTTCAATTAAATAAGCCCTGCGTTCATTATAGCGTTTACTGATTTTTTCAGCCTGTAATACTTGCTCAGCCTTAACTTGTTTAATCTGTGTGTAATGACGCTTAATGAAGTAAATGGCTACAGCACAGACAACTAAGCAGATAGCAATTAATGTATAAATTAGAGAGTCAGACATACAAACAACCTTAGAACCAATAACTATTGGACGCTATTAAACCAAAAAATACGAATGCGAAGTTTAGGGGAAATGTACGCAAAATCATATAAAAAGGATTAACTAGTTGCTAGTTGCTAGTTGCTAGTTGCTAGTTGCTAGAGAGGGTATGCAGATCAAGCATAGTGTAACTGCTTCGCTCAGTATTGTTTTGCTTTCTTTAGCCCAACACGAAAAAACCCCGATCACAGCGTGACCGGGGTTTTCTCTTAATTAAATGCTTGGCGATGACCTACTCTCACATGGGGAAGCCCCACACTACCATCGGCGATGTTGCGTTTCACGTCTGAGTTCGGGATGGATTCAGGTGGTTCCACAACTCTATGGTCGCCAAGCAAAACTGTTACAACTTAGATCTGATTCTTCTTTTATTTGATCTAGATAGTTCTTCGACTGTAGCTTAACTACGCGCTAATTCGTTACTCTCTATCGTCTTACGTATCTTACAAGTCACTTGCCAAACGCCTTGGGCGTTATATGGTCAAGCCTCACGGGCAATTAGTATTGGTTAGCTCAACGCCTCACAGCGCTTCCACACCCAACCTATCAACGTCGTAGTCTTCAACGGCCCTTTAGGGGAATCAAGTTCCCAGTGAGATCTCATCTTGAAGGAGGCTTCCCGCTTAGATGCTTTCAGCGGTTATCCCGTCCGAACGTAGCTACCCGGCAATGCAATTGGCATCACAACCGGTACACCAGAGGTTCGTTCACTCCGGTCCTCTCGTACTAGGAGCAACTCTTCTCAAATCTCAAACGCCCACGGCAGATAGGGACCGAACTGTCTCACGACGTTCTAAACCCAGCTCGCGTACCACTTTAAATGGCGAACAGCCATACCCTTGGGACCGGCTTCAGCCCCAGGATGTGATGAGCCGACATCGAGGTGCCAAACACCGCCGTCGATGTGAACTCTTGGGCGGTATCAGCCTGTTATCCCCGGAGTACCTTTTATCCGTTGAGCGATGGCCCTTCCATACAGAACCACCGGATCACTAGAACCTACTTTCGTACCTGCTCGACGTGTCTGTCTCGCAGTCAAGCACCCTTCTACTCTTGCGCTCATTGCATGATTTCCGACCATGCTGAGGGTACCTTCGTGCTCCTCCGTTACTCTTTGGGAGGAGACCGCCCCAGTCAAACTACCCACCACACAATGTCCCCGATCCCGCTTAGGGAACTGGGTTAGAACCTCAACATTACCAGGCTGGTATTTCAAAGGTGGCTCCACCCTATCTGGCGACAGGGTTTCAAAGCCTCCCAGCTATTCTACACAAGTAATGTCAAAGTCCACTGTGAAGCTGTAGTAAAGGTTCACGGGGTCTTTCCGTCTAGCCGCGGGTAAACTGCATCTTAACAGCTATTTCAATTTCACTGAGTCTCGGGTGGAGACAGTGTGGCCATCGTTACGCCATTCGTGCAGGTCGGAACTTACCCGACAAGGAATTTCGCTACCTTAGGACCGTTATAGTTACGGCCGCCGTTTACCGGGGCTTCGATCAAGAGCTTCGCGCAAGCGCTAACCCCATCAATTAACCTTCCGGCACCGGGCAGGCGTCACACCCTATACGTCCTCTTTCGAGTTTGCAGAGTGCTATGTTTTTAATAAACAGTCGCAGCCACCTGGTATCTTCGACCGGCCTCAGCTTAGGGAGCAAGTCCCATCACCAAAACCGGCGCACCTTCTCCCGAAGTTACGGTGCCATTTTGCCTAGTTCCTTCACCCGAGTTTTCTCATACGCCTTAGTATTCTCTACCTGACCACCTGTGTCGGTTTAGGGTACGGTTAGTCATAACCTGAAGCTTAGAGGATTTTCCTGGAAGCATGGCATCAACTACTTCAGTCCATAAAGGACCTCGTCATCGATTCTCGGTCTTAAAAGAGCCCGGATTTACCTAAGCTCTAAACCTACTATCTTAAACGCGGACAACCAACGCCGCGCTAGCCTAGCCTTCTCCGTCCCCCCATCGCAGTTATGAGCAGTACAGGAATATTAACCTGTTTCCCATCGGATACGCTCTTCAGCCTCTCCTTAGGGGCCGACTCACCCTACCTCGAATAGCGTTGGATAGGAACCCTTGGTCTTCCGGCGGGGAGGGTTTTCACCTCCCTTATCGTTACTCATGTCAGCATTCGCACTTCTGATACCTCCACGGTGCCTTACAGCTTCCGCTTCAACAGCTTACAGAACGCTCCTCTACCATGCACAAAGTGCATCCGTAGCTTCGGTGTTATGCTTAGCCCCGTTATATCTTCCGCGCGGGCCGACTCGACTAGTGAGCTATTACGCTTTCTTTAAAGGGTGGCTGCTTCTAAGCCAACCTCCTAGCTGTCTAAGCCTTCCCACATCGTTTCCCACTTAGCATAAACTTTGGGACCTTAGCTGACGGTCTGGGTTGTTTCCCTTTCCACGACGGACGTTAGCACCCGCCGTGTGTCTCCCGTGATTGAACTCATGGGTATTCGGAGTTTGCATCGGGTTGGTAAGTCGGGATGACCCCCTAGCCGAAACAGTGCTCTACCCCCCATGGTTAGACACGAGGCACTACCTAAATAGTTTTCGAGGAGAACCAGCTATCTCCGAGTTTGATTAGCCTTTCACTCCTATCCACAAGTCATCCGCTGGCTTTTCAACGACAGTCGGTTCGGTCCTCCAATGCATGTTACTGCATCTTCAACCTGCCCATGGATAGATCACTCGGTTTCGGGTCTACTCCTAGCGACTGGACGCCCTATTAAGACTCGGTTTCCCTACGGCTCCGCAAATGCTTAACCTTGCCACTAAAAGTAAGTCGCTGACCCATTATACAAAAGGTACGCAGTCACCGTCCGAAAACGGCTCCCACTGCTTGTACGTACACGGTTTCAGGGTCTATTTCACTCCCCTCACAGGGGTTCTTTTCGCCTTTCCCTCACGGTACTGGTTCACTATCGGTCAGTCAGGAGTATTTAGCCTTGGAGGATGGTCCCCCCATATTCAGACAGCGTTTCACGTGTGCCGTCCTACTCGATTTCACTTTAAAAGACCTTTCACATACGGGGCTATCACCCACTATGGCCACACTTTCCAGAGTGTTCTGTTAAATCTAATAAAGCTTAAGGGCTAGTCCCCGTTCGCTCGCCGCTACTTAGGGAATCTCGGTTGATTTCTTTTCCTCTGGGTACTTAGATGTTTCAGTTCCCCAGGTTCGCCTCTAATAACCTATGTATTCAGTTAAAAGATACCTATAAATAGGTGGGTTTCCCCATTCGGAAATGTCCGGATCAAAGGTTGTTTACCACCTCCCCGAACCTTATCGCAGGTTACAACGTCCTTCATCGCCTCTGACTGCCAAGGCATCCACCGTGCACGCTTAGTCACTTGACCATATAACCCGAAGGCGTCTGGAATCACAGTAACTTGTATTGCTAGTAACGATAGATTTCGCCGAATTGGCGCATGCAGTAAAACTACATGTCTTAAATCTAAATCAAATGAATCAAATCCAAATTGTTAAAGAGCGTTTAAAGCAAAAAAGCTTTAAAAGATAATGTCTTAAACGACAATATGTTTTAAAACTCTTCCTTCTCATCCAGAGGATGATGGTGGAGCTATGCGGGATCGAACCGCAGACCTCCTGCGTGCAAAGCAGGCGCTCTCCCAGCTGAGCTATAGCCCCAAGAAAAACAGTAAGGCTATTGATTGGTAGGCCTGAGTGGACTTGAACCACCGACCTCACCCTTATCAGGGGTGCGCTCTAACCAGCTGAGCTACAAGCCTACACCGTTGCTCTTAACTTCTCTGATCAGATAATTCGTGTGAACGCTTGCCGAGAATCGGCTTTCGTTTAAGGAGGTGATCCAGCCCCAGGTTCCCCTAGGGCTACCTTGTTACGACTTCACCCCAGTCATGAACCACACCGTGGTAACCGCCCTCCCGAAGGTTAAGCTAGCTACTTCTGGTGCAATCCACTCCCATGGTGTGACGGGCGGTGTGTACAAGGCCCGGGAACGTATTCACCGCGACATTCTGATTCGCGATTACTAGCGATTCCGACTTCATGGAGTCGAGTTGCAGACTCCAATCCGGACTACGACCGGTTTTCTGAGATTAGCTTACCCTCGCAGGTTCGCGGCCCTCTGTACCGGCCATTGTAGCACGTGTGTAGCCCAACTCGTAAGGGCCATGATGACTTGACGTCGTCCCCACCTTCCTCCGGTTTGTCACCGGCAGTCTCCTTAGAGTTCCCACCCGAAGTGCTGGCAAATAAGGACAAGGGTTGCGCTCGTTACGGGACTTAACCCAACATTTCACAACACGAGCTGACGACAGCCATGCAGCACCTGTCTCAGAGTTCCCGAAGGCACGAAACTATCTCTAGTAACTTCTCTGGATGTCAAGAGTTGGTAAGGTTCTTCGCGTTGCGTCGAATTAAACCACATGCTCCACCGCTTGTGCGGGCCCCCGTCAATTCATTTGAGTTTTAACCTTGCGGCCGTACTCCCCAGGCGGTCTACTTATCGCGTTAGCTGCGCCACTAAAAGATCAAGTCTCCCAACGGCTAGTAGACATCGTTTACGGCGTGGACTACCAGGGTATCTAATCCTGTTTGCTCCCCACGCTTTCGCACCTCAGTGTCAATATCGGTCCAGGTAGTCGCCTTCGCCACTGGTGTTCCTTCCTATATCTACGCATTTCACCGCTACACAGGAAATTCCACTACCCTCTACCGTATTCTAGATTGGCAGTATCAGGTGCAGTTCCAAGGTTGAGCCCTGGGCTTTCACATCTGACTGACCAATCCACCTACGCGCGCTTTACGCCCAGTAATTCCGATTAACGCTCGCACCCTCCGTATTACCGCGGCTGCTGGCACGGAGTTAGCCGGTGCTTCTTCTGCAGTTAACGTCACAGCTAGCAGGTATTAACTACTAACCTTTCCTCACTGCTGAAAGTGCTTTACAACCCTAGGGCCTTCTTCACACACGCGGCATGGCTGCATCAGGCTTGCGCCCATTGTGCAATATTCCCCACTGCTGCCTCCCGTAGGAGTCTGGACCGTGTCTCAGTTCCAGTGTGGCTGATCATCCTCTCAGACCAGCTAGAGATCGTCGCCTTGGTGAGCCATTACCTCACCAACTAGCTAATCTCACGCAGGCTCATCCAATAGTGCAAGGTCCGAAGATCCCCTGCTTTCCCCCGTAGGGCGTATGCGGTATTAGACCAAATTTCTCTGGCTTATCCCCCGCTACTGGGTAGATTCCTACGCGTTACTCACCCGTCCGCCACTCGTCATCAACTAGCAAGCTAGTCATGTTACCGTTCGACTTGCATGTGTTAGGCCTGCCGCCAGCGTTCAATCTGAGCCATGATCAAACTCTTCAGTTTAAATCATTTGTGTTACCAGGAATGTGGTAACGGGCTCTAGTACTAAACAACCGGATAACATTCTTAAGAACGTTAAACCTTTGTAAATCGCTTTAAATGAATTCACTTGGTTGCTTGTCTAGAAAAAGTTTGCTTCTTCTCAACAAGCGCCCACACGAATTATCTGATCAAATTGTTAAAGAGCGTTGCTTTCTTGACTCTCCGCTGAACCAGCGTTTCGTCTCAAGCGAGGCGCATATTCTACTTTGCGCTCATTCAAAGTCAACCGTTTATTTTGCAATTTCGTAAAAAGTTTTTACTCAGCAACCGGACTTTGAATCCTGCTCTGTAAGCGATCTTAAAAACCAATGTTTTCAATCACTTACTAAGCACCTCACTCAGCTCTGAAGCCCCTTAAAAAGCGGCCTCCCTAAGCAAGGACGGCGAATTCTACAGACATCTGAAAAAGGGTCAACAGCTAATCTTCAAAAAACTGAAAAAAGTTGTAAAAAACTTACAAAACGCCACCAATCGATTAAGGACTGATCAGCAGCATACAAATGCTAGTCAATAGATACAAAAAAGGCGCTGAGTTTTACCTCAACGCCTTCTCTACTTTCTTTCTTATGACTTAAAGAGAGAATAGATGGTGCTTCTTTTTACCTAGCTTAACTAAGAAGTACTTACCAAAGCGCGCATTTGCTTCAGCGAACACCTCTGTCGCTTTCATATTATCTTCAAAGCCATGCGCGTTACCGTTAACAATCACCGCATTCCGCTGCAGCGCATCTTTAACTTGCTTACCTCCAGGCGCCATACCCGCTTCTGACAAGATAGTCGTTAAAGGTGTTTCAGCCACTTCTTCTGGGTTAATTGCAGATGATGGCAAACCGTCTTGAGCTAGCTGCGCATAATCCTGTTCGCTTAGTTCAGATGTCTCACCCGAGAACAACGCTTCTGTAATACGCTTAGCCGCAGCTAGACCTTCTTCACCATGAACAAGGCGCGTTACCTCTTCTGCTAAAACGCGCTGACCTTCTGGACGACCTTGACGCTCTGCATCTTCTTTCTCTAGCGCTTCGATATCTGCTACAGGCAAGAACGTGAAGTATTTAAGGAATCGGTATACATCCGCATCTGCTGTTTGTAGCCAGAACTGATAGAAAGCATATGGAGATGTTTTGTTTGCATCTAGCCAGATAGTGCCCGACTCAGTTTTACCAAATTTGGTACCATCTGACTTAGTAATAAGCGGTAACGTCAAACCAAATGCTTGATTGCCATTCATACGACGAGTTAGTTCAGTACCACCCGTAATATTGCCCCACTGATCAGAACCACCGATCTGTAGAGTACAACCATGAGAAGCATTTAACTGCTGGAAGTCATACGATTGCAAAATCATGTAAGTAAATTCAGTGAAAGAGATACCCTCACCTTCACGATCAATACGCTGCTTTACTGACTCTTTAGCAATCATCTGGTTAACAGAGAAGTGTTTACCGATATCACGCAAGAAAGTTAGAACATTTACGTTTTGCGTCCAATCCAGGTTATTCACAACCTCAGCACTATTAGCGCCGCAGTCGAAATCAACAAATGCACTAACCTGCGCTTTAAGCTTCTCAACCCAACCTGCTACTGTTGAATCATCATTTAACTTACGTTCTTGCGCTTTGAAGCTTGGATCACCAATCAGACCAGTCGCCCCACCCACAAGTGCAAGCGGCTTGTGACCAAACTCCTGAAAACGCTTTAGTGTTAGTAGTGGTACAAGACTACCAATATGCAAACTATCTGCTGTAGGGTCGAAGCCGCAATAAAGAGTCACACTGCCTTCAGCAAGATGCTTTGCCAAATCTTCTTCGCTTGTCATCTGCGCAACTAGCCCGCGCGCTTGTAGGTCGTTTAATAGTGCTTCACTCATTGCTTTTGCTTGCCCTTTAAATTACGGCTAAAAATTCGAAGCGGCTATTTTAGCCCTTGCTAAGCCTGCAAACAAATAAGTTCTCAGCAATTTTTGTGAGTTATCGCTAAGCAATCCTTAAGTTTTATTCAACTAAGCCGACTTTCTTTAATGACAGTGGCATAATGCAACGCTTAATTTTCAGCAACCCAATATAATAATGAAGGGGTATAGGGTGCTAAATCGCGTTAAACAGCTCCGTGGATACTTCCCCACGGTTCACTTAGTGGCCGTCAGTGCCTGCGTACTTATTTTAGGCCTGACTCTTTTACTGCTTCCATCACAAGAAGTTGAAGCGACTCGCGGTGATCTACCAACCGCTCCACATACTGCGCCACTGATATCTACTGAATCAACAACTTCTAGCGCAGAAACAACATCAACCGAAACAGTTATCGAAACTAATCCAGCTCAAGCAGCTGCTGTAACTCCTTCCATACCTGAAGATAATTGGGTCGAATACACTGTTGGCAATGGTGACAATTTAACGTCCATGTTTAAAAAGGCAGGACTGACACCACGTGATGTTTACCATGTAGCTGCTGCAGGTAAAGAAACCAAAGCATTCACCCGTCTATTCCCTGGTCAGACATTAAGCTTCGTGATTGAGAACGGTAAATTAAGTAAACTCAAACACATCGAATCCAAGCTGAAATATACCCTGCTATATACCGATGCTAACGGCTCCTTCCAGATTAATTCTGTTATCAGAACGCCCGAAGTCAGACAGCAATTCACAGCCGGTACAATCAAAGACTCGCTTTTTTTAGCAGGCGAAGAAGCTGGACTTTCCAGCAAGAAGATAATGGAGCTCGCCAGCATCTTTGGCTGGGACGTAGACTTCGTCCTAGATATTCGTAAAAACGACGATTTCAGTCTTATTTATGAAGAACATTATCTAGATGGTGAGAAAATTGGCGAAGGCCCTATTATTGCGGCTCAATTTACTAACAGAGGCAATAAATTCACAGCTCTTCGTTATACAAATACCGAAGGCGATAGCAGCTACTACACGCCTGAAGGCTATAGTATGCGCAAAGCCTTCCTTCGCTCGCCGGTAGATTTCGCCCGCATCAGTTCTCGCTTCAGCCTCAGCCGTAAGCACCCTGTACTCAATCGCATTCGCGCTCACAAGGGTGTGGATTATGCAGCCCGAACAGGCACACCAATTCAAGCCGCTGGTGAAGGCAAAATTACATTCCGAGGTAGAAAAGGCGGATTTGGCAATGTTGTAATCGTACAACACGGTAGCAATATCACCACCCTTTATGCCCACATGAGTAATTTTAAACGCGGACAACGTGTAGGCACTCGCGTTAAGCAAGGCCAAGTGATTGGCTTTGTTGGTCAAACAGGCCTTGCCAGCGGCCCTCACCTTCATTACGAGTTTCGCGTCAATGGCGTTCACAAGAACCCTCTTACGGTTAAATTGCCACAAGCTTCTCCTATAGCCAAAGCTGAGCGAAGTAACTTCACGGAAACGGCGAGTAGCTTATTAGCTCAGCTTGAAACTCACCAAGCCACCACACTTGCACAGAGCAATCGTTAAGTATGAGCCAGAAGGATCTATTTATTGGGTTAATGTCAGGTACCAGCCTGGATGGTATCGACGCAGTAGCCGTTAGATTTACACCAAATTTTGAAATCGTAGCTACGCACGCTGAAGAAATCCCAGCAACGTTAAAGAACGATATTTTGACACTGACCCAGCCCGGCGATCATGAAATTGATTTAATGGGCAAAGTAGATAGATCTTTAGGCAAGCTCTTCGCCAAAACCGTAAATGATCTTTTAAGTAAAAACGGCTTATCTGCTGAGCAAGTTTCAGCAATCGGCAGCCACGGCCAAACCATCCGCCATCGTCCAGAATTTGGTTTCACTTTGCAAATAGGTGACGCAAACCAAATTGCTGAATTAACCGGCATCACCACCGTGGCAGATTTTCGACGTCGGGATATGGCCGCTAATGGTCAAGGCGCACCTTTGGTTCCAGCGTTTCATCATGCAATGCTGTATTCACATGACAGCAACCGCATTCTGCTGAATATTGGCGGGATGGCTAACCTTACTTTCCTTCCAAAATCTAAAGAGCAAAACATCCTAGGCTTTGATACCGGCCCGGGTAACGTTTTATTAGATGCATGGATCAAGCACTGTCGGGACCTCCCCTTCGATCAAAGTGGCGAATGGGCGCTATCCGGCTCCATTAATCAGGACCTTTTAGCGCATTTAAGCTCTAATGAATATTTTTCCGATCCTCCACCTAAAAGCACTGGCAGGGAACAGTTCAATTTAGCCTGGTTAAAACAAACACTAGCCACGTTTCCAGAGATTAAAGCAGAAGATGTACAACGTACTCTGCTTGAATTAACCGCTACCAGCATTACAGATGCTATTAAAGCCCATATCCCTAGTCAGACATTTGAGCTATACATCTGTGGCGGCGGTAGTTTCAATCAGGCACTTACGCAACGAATATCTGATCTACTACCAACCATTAACGTCAGCAACAGTGGCGATATTGGGATTGATGCGGATTGGATGGAAGCCGCAGCCTTTGCCTGGTTAGCGATGCGCTGCTTAGATGGGAAAACCGGCAACAATCCAAATGTTACCGGCGCAAAAGGCGATCGAATTCTAGGCGCTATCTATCAAGCCTAAAAGTATAGATAGCCTTGCTGGCGTAACCTAACCTGCTCTGCCGGACCTAGTGGAATCGTATCGATAAACGCAGGCAGTTCTGAGCGCTCTACACCATTCGCTCGCATCCATGTTTCACATACACGGATATCAATCACATTATTGGAATCTAATCGTTCAGCAAGCTCTAACAAGCTTTTGTACTGATTCATATTCTGATGCCGAAAGGCATGCGCTTCATCACCATGCAAAACAAACACGATCGGTTCGTAGGATGAAAGATTCTCCACCTCATCAACGAGCATACTCGCTCTTTGAAAAAGCATTTCAACTTCACTAGGCGTGTGTTTTTTGATCAACGCCAAATAGCGATCATTAGCGATATCTGGAGATATAGGCGACTGCAGTGGCTGGGCCATCAGCAAGCCAGAAAAAAGCATACAAAAAACAGAAAAGACCAACTGACGCATATTATTCCCCTAGAGGACTTAAATTAATAACCTACGACAGAGTAGAAGATATAGTAATAGGCCCCCTCATAACAAGGGATAACCTATTACTAACGTATGTAAGCTTAGACTAAGCTGAACAGAAACAGCTAGATAGAGAAGGATGAACCACAACCACAAGTTGTTGTCGCGTTCGGGTTGTTAATCACAAACTGAGAACCTTGCAGACCTTCTTTGAAGTCTACTTCAGAACCAACTAAATATTGGAAGCTCATCGGATCTACCACCATGAACACACCATCACGTTCAATCACAGTGTCATCATCTGCAGCATTTTCATCAAAAGTGAAGCCGTAAGAGAAACCGGCACAGCCGCCACCCGTAATAAATACACGTAACTTCAGGCTATTATTCTCTTCCTCTTCCATAAGAGATTTTACTTTAGCAGCAGCAGAAGTAGTAAATACCATCTCTGGCTCTGCAATTGGATCAACTGTTTCTATCATAACGACCATACTCAATTAAGCTGAGCATAATTATCGCCTTAACCGACTATTTCAGTCAAGTATTAAGGCATTAAGCCAACAACATTCAGACCAGCAGTTTCTTCAAAACCAAACATAATGTTCATGTTCTGAACCGCCTGACCTGCAGCACCTTTAACAAGATTATCAATCACAGATAACACAACCACAGTATCTTCACCTTGAGGGCGATGTACGCTGATACGGCAAACATTCGCACCTTTAACACTTCTCGTTTGTGGATGACTACCTGCTGGCATAACATCTACAAACGGTTCATTAGCGTAACGTTCTTCGAAGATCGCTTGTAGATCGTGATCAACAGGATCTTTTAATACGCCGTAGCAGGTAGAATGGATACCACGAATCATCGGTGTTAGGTGTGGAACAAACGTCAGATGTACTGGACGCTCTGCTGCTAAGGCAAGACCTTGCTTAATCTCAGGCAGATGACGATGACCCGGCACGCCGTAAGCCATCATGCTTTCACTCGCTTCGCACAACAACATACCAACCTTCGCACCACGACCAGCACCACTTACACCCGATTTACAGTCAGCAATTAGACGACGGTGATCAATCAGTTTGTTTTCCAATAGAGGCAGATAAGCAAGCTGCGTCGCCGTTGGGTAACAACCTGGACAAGCAATCAACTGCGCATCTTTGATCTGCTCACGATTTACTTCTGGCAAACCATACACAGCCAATTCAGCCATCTCTGGTTGTGTATGCTCCATGCCATACCACTTAGACCAAAGCTCGAGATCCTTGATTCTGAAGTCGGCACCTAGATCAATGACTTTAACACCCTTACCAACAAGCTCTGCTGCCATATTCATTGCAACTCCATGGGGTGTCGCAAAGAAAACCACATCACAACCACTTAGGGTTTCCACATCTGGTACGGTAAAGCGCAGATCGTGGTGTCCTCGAAGGTTGGGATACATGTCAGCCACACTGACGCCTTCCTCTGAGCGAGAAGTAATAACCTCTACTTTTGCCTGAGGATGATTTGCCAACAAACGAAGTAACTCTACACCGGTATAACCGGTACCACCTACAATACCTACCTTAATCACAGGAACCTCTCATAAGGGATGAAAAACTGGTAACGTATAATACAGAAACTAAGACCCTTATGACTATTAATAAATAATCGAGTCTATGCCCAAAAAGAGCTTTTCCTTAGAGAATTTTCGTTATCGCTTAGCCCATAACGAAGCTTTACCGCAGATGGTTGTTCTCGGACTACTCTGCGGATTGCTGTGCGGCCTAGTTTTAGGCCTTTTTCGTTACATGCTGGAACTGCCTTTAACTTCATTTCTTCCCGGAAACGATAGTGAAAATTTTGAAGAGCTACCTAGTTGGCTGCATTTCTCACTACCCATAATCGGCAGTCTGCTGATCATCATTGTTTTATCGCGGGTCGATCCTGTCAGGCGAAAAGTAGGTGTAGCTCATTTACTGGAGCGAATGGCGTACCATCAGAGCAAACTACCCTTTCGTAACGCGTTGGTACAACTAATAACAGCAACCATTGCACTAGTATTTGGGCACTCAGCAGGTAAAGAGGGGCCGGCTGTTCACTTGGGCGCAGCTTGTGGCAGCCAGTTAGGCCAGAAGCTTAACCTACCGAATAATACCTTACGTATTTTAGCTGGCTGCGGAACGGCAGCAGGCATAGCAGCCACGTTTAACACACCATTAGCAGGTGTTGTATTTGCAATGGAGGTCGTACTTCTCGAATACACCGTAATCGGCTTTATGCCGGTTATCGTTGCAGCTGCAACAGCCACATTGGTTGTACAGCTAATGTTTGGCAAAGAGTTACTTCTTACTGTACCTCCATTACATATAGAGTCTCTACAGGAGATACCCTACGTCGCATTTCTAGGCGTTATCATCGGGTTATTCGCAGTGCTGTTTATCGCACTGATGCGCGCCACTATGACTCGTTCCAATCAGTTAAATTTAAGTTATAAGACCAAATTACTTAGTGCAGGCATTCTAACTGGCTCCGCAGCGGTGTTTTATCCTCAGATTATGGGGCTAGGCTATGACACGCTGGATGCAGTAATGCAGGGGCAATTAAGCCTGCTTCTTATTGGTGGCATATTGTTAGCGAAATGCATCGCCACTCCAATCGCACTTGGCCTTGGCGTACCTGCTGGCCTCATTGGCCCTGCATTATTTATTGGCGCTTTAGCAGGGGGGGCCTTAGGCATCATTGGTGCAAATATCGCCGACCAAGTGGTTGCCCAACCTGGCTTTTACGCCCTGCTTGGCATGGGTAGTATGATGGGTGCGGTCGTCAACGCTCCCATGGCTGCACTAGTCGCGATATTGGAATTATCTGCCAATCCCAACATTATCTTTCCAGCAATGATTTCGATTGTTGTCTCAAATCTGATCGCCCGTTACATCTTTAATATGCCATCAATTTTTGTAACCAACATGCGCTTACAAGGTTTGGATTATCGCCATAAACCACTTTCTCAGATTTTAAATAGCTCTGCTGTACAAAGCCTGATGCTGACTAACTATGTAAAATGTAACCCCATCACTTCCAAACAAAGCGCCGAAACGATTCTTGCTGCATCACCGGACTGGATACTTGTTTCACAAAGCGACAGCCATACCCTTCTAGCTCCAGGAGACCTTCATCTTTACCTACAACAACATGAAGGTGAGATGACAGACATCCATGTGATGGACATAGCAGCCCTACGCTTAGATAGTTTAAGCATTGATAGCAAAGCCACACTTCAAGAAGCACTTGAACTGATGGACAGTGAAACCGTAGATGCCCTTTGTGTCACAAACTCCTTACAACAGATCGTGGGTTTATTAACACGTGATCAAATAAATGATTTTTACCGTAAAAGTTGATCTATGAAATTTAACTTAAAAGGCCTATACGGCATTACTGATTCCGACCTAATGCCCGACACTGAAACCATGCTGCGCACAGTTGAACAAAGCATACAGGGCGGCGCGAAGATCATTCAGTATCGAGATAAATCATCCGATCTTAAAAAACGCGTTGAGCAAGCATCGGCTTTAAACCTTATTTGTAAAAAGAACAAAATCCCGCTCATCATTAATGATGATGCAGGCTTAGCTGCAGGTATTGGTGCCGCAGGTGTTCACTTGGGACAAAGCGATGGCGCAATAGAGGAAGCTCGCGAAATGCTAGGCGAAGACGCGATCATCGGTGTAACCTGCCATGATTCATTGGAGCTAGCCTTACAAGCACAACAAGCCGGTGCTTCATATTTAGCGTTCGGCGCGTTCTTCCCATCGAAAACTAAACCCAATGCCAAGCCAGCCCCTCTGTCCTTGGTTAAAGATGTAAAAGACAAAGTTAACCTGCCAATAGTGGCGATTGGAGGCATTAGCGTGGATAATGCCGACCAGATTGTAACAGCAGGTGCCGATATGGTTGCCGTCATACATGCGCTATACGCGAGCAAAAAAGTGACTGCAGCAGCAAAACAGTTCCACCAGCTCTTCACTAATTGATTTCAGAGAGAATAAAGATGTCCCGTTCAGAAGAACTTTTCCAAGCAGCTCAAGTTCACATTCCCGGTGGAGTTAACTCTCCTGTACGTGCATTTAAAGGTGTAGGCGGCACCCCAATCTTCTTCAAACAAGGCGAAGGCGCTTACTTGTTTGATGAAGACGGTAACAAATACATCGACTACGTTGGCTCTTGGGGGCCGATGATCTTAGGTCATTGCAACAGTGAAGTAATCGATGCCGTACGCGCTTCTTTAGATAACGGTCTAGGTTTCGGCGCGCCAACGGAGATCGAAATAGAGATGGCAAACAAGGTTTGCGAGATCATGCCATCTCTAGACATGGTTCGTATGGTTAGCTCTGGTACAGAAGCTACTATGAGTGCGATCCGTCTGGCACGTGGTTACACTAAGCGCGATAAAATCGTTAAGTTTGAAGGCTGCTACCACGGTCACTCCGACTCTCTTTTAGTTAAAGCAGGCTCTGGCATGCTGACTTTAGGTGAGCCTAGCTCTCCTGGCGTTCCAGCTTCTCTTGCTGAACACACCATCACTCTGACTCACAACGATATCGACAGCGTTCGTAAAGCATTCGCCGAGATCGGTGATCAGATCGCGTGCATCATTGTTGAACCTGTAGCCGGCAACATGAACTGCATTCCTCCGCTTCCAGGCTTCTTAGAAGGTCTACGTGAAGTATGTGATGAATACGGTACGGTTCTTATCTTTGACGAAGTAATGACAGGCTTCCGTGTCGCCCTAGGTGGTGCACAATCTGTTTATAACGTAACGCCCGATCTAACGACGCTTGGTAAAGTTATTGGCGGTGGTCTACCAGTAGGCGCTTTTGGTGGTAAGAAAGAGATCATGGAGCATATCGCTCCGCTAGGCGCTGTTTACCAAGCGGGTACGCTTTCTGGTAACCCACTTGCAATGGCTGCAGGCTTAGCGATGCTGAACGCTGTTTCAAAACCAGGTTTCTACGAGCAACTAAGTGCAAAAGTAGAACTACTAACGGAAGGCTTAGAAGCAGTAGCGATGGCAAATGGCATTCCATTTACTACTAGCCGTGTCGGTGGCATGTTCGGCTTATTCTTCACTGAACAAGAGCAAGTGACTAGCTTCGCTGAAACTATGGCATGTGACGCTGATCGTTTCTCTAAATTCTTCCACGGCATGCTTGAGCAAGGCGTATATCTAGCACCTTCAGCATTTGAAGCGGGCTTTGTATCTGCGGCACACACACAGGAAGATATTGAGAAAACACTCGCAGCGGCTGACCACGTTTTTGCGAATCTAAAATGACCGTAGCGATCATAGCTGGCAATGCGCTTCTTATTGCCAGCGCTCTATTTTTGGCAGGACGCAGTTATAGAGTAGGCGAGAAATATGATCATACTGCCAGTATGGTCATTAGCCTGTCGGCTGCTTTTATCGCTTGCTCAGGTGCAGGCGCACTACTGCTGCAAGGAACAGATCAGGATTCAGTCACGTTCAGGCGCCTGCTTGATAACCTAGCGTACTTTGCTGCAATCCCTTTAATGGCAAGCGCCATGTTTGATTATGCTTGGAAGAAGGATTGGTCACGTGCAGCATGGGGGCGTTGGTTATTAGTATTGTTTGCTCTATTTGAGCTGTGTCGCCGAAGCGAGGTAGGGGTCACCTACAGCCAAGCATGTGCAGGACTATCAGCACTCGCTTTACTAATCAGCTGTTTAAGAATGCAACCGCTAATCACTAAAGCGGCAGGTACCGCATCCGCAATTGCGATTGCAGTTTCGACCCTTGTTTATAGTCAAGCTTCTCTAATACCTCATTTGGCCGACCCAGCTCTGTATCATTCAGTGCTTGCTGTTGCTCTGATACTTTTAAGCATATCCCTTGGAAAAGAAAAGCTTCCTTAAACGATCTCGACCTGCCTATTTCACGCATAAAAAAGCAGCCATTTAGGCTGCTTTTTAGTGCTTATCCGATTAGTAGTTCAGCGCTTTAGTTCGAGCTGCATTTGCACCTGAACGATCACCTGAACTTTGACGAATATCCGCAATTAGCAACCACAACCTTCGCAGCATAACGACATCACCAATAGCCATATTTGTACCTTTGAGGGCCATTTGCTCGGCTTGAGCCCACTGACCTTCAAGGCGACGTACATCAGCCCATTGATAATAGATTTCCGGATCCCTTGGGGCGATCCGTTGCGCACGTTCAAGGCTACTTTCAGCTGCCTGCATTGCCCCTCTATTTTTCTGCTGATTTGCGCTGTTTAACAAAGCAATGACAGCAGGGTTTTGAGCGCGAGCAGTCACAGGCGTTGGAACTGGTACGGCGACAGGCTTCTCAGTTCGCGACTCTCGAACAACCGTAGGTTTGATTTGAACTCCCGTAGCAGATTCGGCTGACTGAATAACACCATCTTGCCCTGATCGATCCTCTACAGGGGGACGGTATACTCCTGTTCCACTCACGCACCCAGTCAAAGCCAATGCTGTTAAAAGTGCTCCAGCTGTTTTATATCGCTTAATTATCTGAACCATCGTTCAAACCAATCCATAGATTCTTGTTGCTGATTTCCGGCACATTCAGCGTAATCTTGCGGAGCTGTACCTTTTATGAACGGCAATTGTCGCACACCCTGACACTGTTCGGCAGAGATCAAACCTGTTTTTTCTTCAATCCAGTGATACTCAATCTCTTCAGGCTGAACAGCCATAAATGACTGAGGTCGTTCTTTTACCATTAACTCGGTCCAAACGCGTAATGCACCTCCCGAACCGGTAAAAGGCAGCTTTCCATTATCATCCAGCCCCAACCAGACCACGGCCATACGATCTCCTGCAAAACCAGCAAACCAACTATCACGCTGACCATTACTGGTGCCTGTCTTACCCGCCACATTGATTGACCCCGGGAGGCGGCTATAGATATAACGCCCTGTGCCTTCGCGGGTAACCGCTTGCAACGCATATTGAATCAGATGCATATTCTCCGCAGTCACCACCTGTTTCACTTCAAAAGGATATCGAGAAAGTTCCTGCCCTTCTGAGTCCGTAACCAAACGAATAGCACGCATCGGCGTTCTAAAACCATTTGCAGCAATCGTCTGATAAACCGTCGCAATCTCAAATGGGCTCATCGACTCCGCGCCCAGTAAAAGCGAGGGGTAGGGCTTGGGATCCCGAGAGATACCTAGACGTTCTAAAGTAGAGATCACTTTCGGCAAACCTATATCCATACCTAATTGAGCAGTACTATGGTTATAGGATTTTGCTAAAGATAGATAAAGCGGCACTTTACCGTGGCTTTGACGATCAAAGTTCTGCGGCACCCAACTCTTACCACCAGGAAGCGGCACACTAATCGGCTGATCATCCAAAAGGGAAGCCAAGGTATAACCCTCTTCTAACCCTGCCAAAAAGACTGCTGGCTTCACCAAAGAACCGATTGGACGGCGCGCATCTAAAGCTCGGTTAAAACCTTGGTACCGCGCGTTTTTACCGCCTACCAGCGCCAACACTTCACCCGTTTGCGGATCAGTGACTACAATACCACCCTGCAGCGCAGTAACTGGTTTGCCGTAGCGTTTCTTTAAATTGCCTATGGTTTTGGTCAGAGCTGCTGCAGTATTCGCTTGAACCATTGGATCTAAGCTAGTGAATACTCGCAAACCTTCTGAGCTAAGTACATCTTCAGGATACTCTTCACGCAACTGACGTTTCACAAGGTCTAGATAGGCAGGGTAAGCACCTTTATGAAGGCTACGCTGTTTAACCACACCTAAGCCACGTTTCTCAGCATCTAGACGATCTTTCATGCTGATCACGCCCTGCTCTTGCAGTACTTTCAACACCAGATCACGACGCGCTTTAGCACGTTCCGGGTGACGCCTTGGGTCGAAGTATGATGGCCCTTTCACCATACCGGCCAATAGCGCGACCTGATGAAGTTTCAATTCATTAATAGGCTGGGCAAAGTAATACTGACTCGCTAGGCCAAAACCATGCACCGCACGGGAGCCCGATTGCCCCAAGTAAACTTCGTTCAGATAAGCTTCTAAAATCTCATCCTTGCTGTAGCGAAGATCCAATAGCACCGCCATCGGGATCTCCATGAGTTTACGCGCCAGGGTTCGATCGGAGGTTAGATAGAAGTTTTTGATCAATTGCTGTGTCAGGGTACTACCGCCCTGAATAAAGCGGCGCGCCTTCAGGTTAACCCACATGGCACGAGCAATACCTTTAGGAGATACACCAAAGTGGTTGTAGTAGTCGCGATCCTCTATCTGAATCAATGAATCCAAAAGCAGTTGTGGTGCTTGATCCAAACGAATCAAGTCACGGTCTTCATTGTCTCGAGGATAAATACCACCGATAAGGATCGGCTCCAGACGACTTAACGGAACGATAGAACCACGACTATCTTTAATCGACACTAATTGATTGCCACTAAAGCTCAGCAATAAACGCTGGGCGCTCTCATCACCATCAGGGAAGCTAAATCCACGGGTATACACACGAGCACGGCTGGAAGCCCATTCCACCATCCCCGGTTTGTCAGCACGATTTACAAATCGATAGCCCAGACCTTTCAATTCATCCTTTAATGCTTGGCGATCTAATACCTGCCCCGGATACAACTCGAGAGGCCGCGCATACACTTTGGCAGGCAATGCCCAGCGCTTACCCTCAAACTTACTTTTGACTTGGACATCCAGATAGATCAAACCAATTCCGCCAATCACCATGCCCAACAGGGACAGTTTGAACAGAAAGATAAGTAACTTTTTCAGGAAACTGCGTGGTTTTTTAGTGCTTTTGCCACGACTTGACGATTTTGGTGCTCTCTTTTTTGCCATTGGCTCAGTATAATGCCTTCCCTTAGCAGGTATATCAGTACGTTTATGACCCTAATCGACTCTCTAAAACAAGCTTCGTTCTATCCGCATCCAGTCGACCAGATTGAGGTGATAGAAACCCACATTTCCTGGCTGATCTTAACAGGCGAATATGCCTATAAGATTAAAAAGCCAGTGGATTTCGGTTTCCTGGATTTTACCACGCTAGAGAAGCGTCAGCACTTCTGTGAGGAAGAGCTACGTCTAAATCAACGATTAGCGCCTGATATCTACCAGCAAGTCATCAGTATTGGCGGTAGTGCTGAGAATCCGATTTTCAATCCAGAAGACAATGAAGAGATCATTGAATATGCTGTTCAAATGCAGCAATTTGATCATTCTCAACGCCTCGATCTCCTTTTAGCTAATCATCGTTTTGAAGCTAGCTGGATCGATACATTAGCCGAACAAATCGCAGATTTTCACCAGCGCATTCCGATTGTGGCGCAAGACAGCCCTTGGGGTGAAGCGGTAACGATTTGGGAAGTTGTATCAGATAACTTCAGCCATATCACCGATGCTATCGACGAACTAGATGACTGGCACAAAGTACAAAAGCTATCCCATTATACTGCGCAACAGTTCCGCAAACTGACCCCACTGATTGAACAACGTAAGCAATCCGGTCATATTCGCGAATGCCATGGCGATCTTCACTTAGCCAACATCACACTTTTCCATGATGAGCTAAGGCTGTTTGACTGTATCGAATTTAACTTACAGTTCCGCTGGATAGATAGTATTTGTGATCTTGCTTTTCTCCTTATGGATCTGGAAGCCAACGGTGAGTTCCGCTGGGCCAATCGCTGCTTAAACCGTTATTTAGAAATCAGTGGAGATTACAATGCTCTACCACTGCTTAATTTCTACAAAGCATACCGTTCCATGGTTCGCGCAAAGGTTGCAGTACTAGGCGAGCATCACGACCTACAAACCCTGCGCCGCTATCTGCGTCTAACCGATTACTATGCTCGCGCACCAAAACCAGCACTGTTTTTGATGCATGGCATTTCCGGCAGTGGCAAGAGCCATTTAAGCCAACAACTCGTTGATCAAACCGATACGATTCGTATCCGTTCTGATGTTGAGCGTAAACGCCTTTTCCGCGAGTTGAGCTTAAAAGGGGAAAAGATAGATCTATATGGGCCGCAAATGAACGCCCATACCTTCAATCATCTTTTTGATACCAGCGCAGAGCTATTACGAAACGGCTACTCAGTGATTGTAGATGCAACTTGTTTGCGCCAAAGAACACGTCAGAACTATATCGAACTGGCAGAGAAACTCGGTATACCTATTCGCATTATCAGCTGCGAATGCGAGCAAAAACTAATTGAAGCCCGTTTGAAGCGCCGCTCCAATGAAGGCTCTGATGCATCCGATGCTGACATTGCAGTTATGCTGGAACAACAACAGCTTGCCCAGCCCCTAACAGAAGAGGAGCGAGCACTTACGCTTTCAATCGATACCGACGATGATGAAGCAATCGTACGTTTATTAGAGCAGCTGCGAATCCAAGAGGTAATTTTCTAATGACAGCCTTATGCCACACTGATGAGATTACTGAAGGTCAGGCTAAAGGGTTTGAGTGTGAAGGCAAAAAGCTTTTCGCGGTAAAATACCGTGGTGAGTTATACGTCTATGAGAATAGCTGCCCACATCGCAGCATTCCCCTAGAATGGCAGCCTGATCAGTTTCTAGATTACGACAAGACCTTCATCCAGTGTGCTACCCATGGCGCGCTTTTCAAAATTGACAGTGGCGAATGCATCTCAGGCCCCTGCGTAGAAGATAGCCTGACCGCCATCCCATTCACCTTAGATGACGGCCAAGTGATCCTCGGCTAAGTAATTACCGGAATCTCGCGCTGAATACTGATCTGTTCAGGCGAGATATCTGCAGCATAAGCAATTACTTCTACCCCAGCCTCTATTGCCTCACGCAGTAAGCGGCCATATTCTGGATCGATCTGATCGGCAGGGCGTACCTGTTGAATCCCTGTGTGAGGCACACAAAACAGCATCACAGCGCGGTCACCTTGCTCCACCATTGCCATTAATTCCTGCAAGTGTTTAGCGCCACGCTTAGTCACTGCATCTGGAAAGCTTCCCCAGTTATCAGATTCAAGCAAAGTCACATTCTTAACTTCAACCCATGCTCGACCTTTCTCTTCATCTTCCAACAAGAGATCAATACGGCTGTTTTCACCATACTTAACCTCTTGACGAATATCAGAGTACCCTTGCAGCTGAGCAATCACCCCTTGCTCAATCCCTTCGCGAATCAGTTTATTGGCACGACCGGTATTGATACAGGCGAAATACTGCCCTTCAACTTCCACCAGCTCCCAACCCAATGGGTATTTACGTTTAGGATTGCCACTGTCGTGCACCCAAACACGGCTATTTGGATCAGCGCAGTTTTTCATGGAGCCCGTATTAGGACAATGGATCGTAACTTCGCGACCATCCGACAAAACAACATCAGCAAGGAAACGCTTATAACGCTTGATCAAACGCCCTTCGATTAGATTTTCGAACTGCATTATTTTTGAATCCTTTTAGATAAACGTTCCAGCATCAACTGAATGCGATCCAACCCTGTGGTGTAGGAGAATCGAATAAATTCCTGACTAAGGTGCTGACCAAAATCCAACCCCGGCGTAGTCGCTATATGATCCTCTTCCAACAATGACCAACAATAATCGAAGGTGTTATCGGTAAGGTGCTGAGCACCTGCATACACATAGAATGCCCCCTCAGGGGTAACTGGCAAATCAAAGCCTAAATCTCTTAATCCAGACACCAAAAGATCACGCCGTTTTTGGAACTCAAAACGTCTACGCTCCAATTCAGAAATCGTTTCAGGCTTAAATGCGGCCAGCGCTGCATATTGCGAAACCGTGTTTGGCGAAATCATCAAATTCTGCGCTAATTTTTCTAATTCTGGGGCAGCCTCCTCAGGCGCCACCAGCCAGCCTAAACGCCACCCAGTCATACCAAAATATTTAGAAAAACTATTGATTACAAAAGCATTTTGATCAATTTCCAATACACTTGGCGCATCTATTCCGTAGGTAAGCCCATGATAGAGCTCATCAACAACCAGATGACCACCTAGTTTTTTAACTGTCGCAGCAATATCAGTTAACTCATCTCGATGGACGACCATACCGGTTGGATTAGCAGGAGAAGCTAACAGCACTCCCGCAGTATTAGCTTGCCAATGCTGTTCGATCAACTCAGCGTTTAACTGGAAATTATCTTCTGCATTGGTCGGCACTAACTGAGATTTAGCTTCTAAAAAGCGCAAGAATTGGCGATTACATGGGTAACCCGGGTCAGCCATCATAAACGACTGCCCAGCATCAGCGAGCAAAGAGAACGCCATCAGCAAAGCGCTGGAAGCGCCGGTGGTTACAACGATCCGATCAGGGGAGACATCTAGCCCATATTTCGTGGCATACCACTGACTGATCGCCTCGCGTAACTCAGGAATACCCGCGGCAGGCGTATACTGAGTCAGGCCGCTATCAATCGCCGCTTTGGCTGCTTCTGCAATCAATGGTGCTGTTGCAAAATCAGGCTCACCCACCTCCATATGGATAACGTCACATCCAGCATCATCAAGTTGCTTAGCCCGTTTCAGCAAGTCCATCACTTTAAAAGACTCAATTTCTGCAACACGTTGGGAAGGACGGAATACCATGCGAATACCTGATCAAACACTAAAAATGGCAGTATACCTCAGACCATTTACGAATATCCCGCCTAGAGCGCCTATTTACAAGCGCTTCAAGGTGAACTAAACCTAATGAGATGTCTTTTAGTATCAATAGAATACATTTAGGGCTAGCGAAACGGCGAGGCATCTGGTAATTTGCCTGCCTTCTATGCTAAATCAATGTATTTATTGCATAACTAAACACAGGCAAGTGAAGTCACCCTTAAGGTGGCTTACGAAAGAAAGAGAGTGAGGCAGCGCTTATGCCAAACAAGAGCGAATCTTTCACACATATTGATCCTTACCCACTAGTTGAGGGTGAGGAATACATGAATGAGAAGCAGAAGGATCATTTCCGTGCAATCCTAGGTGCTTGGAAACAAGAACTGATGGAAGAAGTGGATAGCACTATCCACCACTTGCGCGAAGAGCCTTCAAATTTTGCAGATCCAAGCGATCGAGCTAGCCAGGAAGAAGAATTCAGCCTTGAGCTACGTACTCGTGACCGCGAACGTAAATTGATCAAAAAGATCAATGAATCGCTTGAGCTGATCGACGAAGATGAATACGGTTATTGCGATGCCTGCGGTATCGAAATTGGCGTTCGACGTCTCGAAGCTCGACCTACAGCGTCTTTGTGTATCGATTGCAAAACGCTGGCGGAGATCAAAGAAAAGCAAGTCGGCGGCTAAATCTAAACTAAGCCAGTTAATATAACTGGCTTAGCTTTAAGCATTTATCGTGACCTATATCGGCCGATTTGCCCCATCCCCTACTGGGCCATTACATTTTGGTTCACTCCTTGCTGCACTCGCCAGTTTTTTGGATGCACGTGCCCATGAGGGTGAATGGCTTTTACGCATCGAAGATTTAGATCCTCCTCGCGAACAGCCAGACGTCAAAGAACAATTTCCACTGTTACTGGAAAGTTACGGTCTTTATTGGGATGGTGAACTCAGCTTTCAAAGCGAACGTCTTGAACTCTATGCGCCGGTACTGCAGGAACTACTCGAAGCTCATCACGCTTACCCCTGCTCCTGTTCACGTAAAGAGATCCTAAGCCGCTGCGATAATTTGGTGTATGACCAACATTGTTTGATGCACCCTCCGGCGCAAGATGACAACGTTGCCATTCGTATCAACAGCAACGGTACGCTCATTAGTTTTCGCGATATTATCCAAGGCCCCCATGCCTATAATTTAAGTAGTACCGGCGACTTTGTTGTATTCCGCCGTGATGGTTTATACTCCTACCAACTCGCCGTGACTATCGACGATTATCTGCAAGGCATTACCCATATTGTGCGCGGCTCAGACCTACTAGATGAAACGGCCAAACAGATTCATCTACAGCAACTGTTAGGTTATCCGACACCCGCTTATGCACACATTCCTGTGGCGGCCAACACCGAAGGTCAAAAGCTGAGTAAGCAAACCTTTGCACCGGCACTAGAAACCACCGATCCCATTCCAGTTTTGTTTAAAGCTTTGAAATTTTTAGATCAAGAACCGCCACGAGAACTTCTATACGCAAGTAGAGATGAACTACTGGAGTGGGCGATTGCAAACTGGGATATACGCAAAATAAAACCAACACTCAGTAAGCCGCTACTAAACGAGTCGTAAGATGTATTTCCACCGAGTCCTACTTTTATTGATACCCGGTTTATACATGGTATTACCCCTCATTATTGATAGCTGGCAGAGCCTGACAACACCTTGGTATCTTCCTTACGTTGCTTGGTTTCTTATTATCTTATTAGCATTTCTGATCGAGCGGAGACCAAGAGATGTTTAGTCTTCCATTACTCATCCTGATCGGAGTTGCTTATCTACTCTTTCTCTTTGGTACGGCCTACCTTACCGAGAGAGGACTATTACCAAAGCAGTTGGTTCACCATCCATTTACCCATATCCTTTCTATCGGGGTATATGCCAGCGTATGGACGTTCTATGGTGCCTTTGGACTAGCCCAAGAATCGGGATATAGCTTTTTAGCTTCATATCTAGGCGCTGTCGTCACCTTTATCTTAGGCCCAGTGCTGCTGATCCCTATCCTCAGGATATCGAGGACATACCAACTTAGCTCGCTACCCGACCTCCTCGCCTTTCGTTTTCGCAGCGGGGCGGTTGGTACTATTACAGCCATACTCACCGTCATCGCCACTCTCCCGATGCTCTCAATTCAGATACAAGCGGTGACCGATGCCCTGTATCTGCTAAATGATCAATTCAGTGTTGACCAGATCGGCTTAGGCTTTTGCTTTGTAATCGCCCTGTTCTCAATTTTATTCGGTGCACGTCACGCCTCTTTACGCACGACCCATCAAGGCCTCATGGTGGCCATGGCAGTTGAGTCTCTGATTAAATTAATCGCACTTCTAGTGATTGCTGGCTTTGCAATCTTTGGTGTCTTAGGTGGAGTCGAAGGGGTTAACGAGTTTATCACCAGCCACCCAGAATCGATCAAGCGGCTAGAAGCACCTGTAGACAGTGACGCTTGGCGAACCTTATTACTGGCATTTTTCACCGCAGCAATTGTGATGCCGCATATGTTTCACATGCTGTTTACCGAAAATTCATCTGACGAAACACTCTATAAAGCCACATGGGCGATGCCGCTATTTCTGTTTTTGCTTGCAGCTGCAGTTCCACCCATCCTTTGGGCAGGCGAAGCACTTGGCGTAGGCGGTGAAGCGCAATTCATCCTTTTGAATATGGGTGTTTTCTTAGACTCTACTTGGCTAACGGTATTGGCATTTATCGGTGGTTTATCAGCAGCCAGTGGCATTATGATTGTGGCAACAGTGGCTATGGCTTCGATGATTCAGAACCACGTTATCCTGCCGTTAGTCCCAAAACCGAAAACCCCTCGTTTCTATGCCTGGCTTTTATGGCTTAGACGTAGTTTGATTATGGCGATGCTGCTTGCCAGCTATCTTTTCTATCGCCAGATAGGTACGGACTTTGCCCTGCATCAGATGGGTGTGGTTGCTGTAGTCGCCTTCCTACAGTTCTTACCGGGATTACTATCCACCCTGTTCTGGTCCAGAGCGAACCGCTGGGGTCTACTCATAGGCTTATCCGCTGGCATGGGGATCTGGCTGCTAACCATGTTAGTCCCGCTTCTAGATAGCTCCGCCAGCGAATTGGTACCATTCGATTTAGATACAGAT
Source organism: Neptuniibacter sp. QD29_5 (assembly GCF_047778125.1). Taxonomy (GTDB): domain Bacteria; phylum Pseudomonadota; class Gammaproteobacteria; order Pseudomonadales; family Balneatricaceae; genus Neptuniibacter. Next base: position 451,489 of record NZ_CP180556.1, on the reverse strand, counting down.
AACTGGGATCATATTGCGATTCTTTCGCTGATGCTGAACACGGCACTTCTGACCGTAGTGTCTCTGATCTTCCCTCAATCGGAAGATGAGCGCAGAGCTGCGCAATCCTGCTTGATGAACGCGTTGCAAAAACCAAGTTCCAATCACCTGCGCGTTTCCAGAATTGATGACTTTACCGATCTACTGTCTAGCCGATTGGGCCGAAAAACCGCAGAGCGCGAAGTCCAAAAAGCACTAGAGAGTCTGAATATACAATCGCAGACTGTGCGTCCGATCGACCTGTTACGCCTTCGAACAACGCTTGAAACTAACCTTTCAGGCTTACTTGGGCCTATAGAAGCCGCTGCTTTACTTGAGCCTTTGGATCAACCTTCCGATCCAATTACCTTCAAAGCCAGTAATACGCACCTGATTGAAAACCAGCTGGAAAACTATCAAGAACGTTTGACCGGTCTTGCTGCCGAACTTGATGAAATGCGCCGTTACCACCGTCTTACACTGCAAAAACTCCCCGTCGGTGTATGTACCCTCGATACCTCTGGACAAGTGCTATTCTGGAATATTGAGATGGAGCGTCTGACCCAAATTAAAGCGGAAGAGATTATTGGTACGCCTCTACAAAGCCATACCGATACTTGGAGCACTATTTTAGAAGAATTTGCCCACGCGGATAGCGATCACAAGTTGAGCCAAAAACTGATCTTAAATGAACAAACTCATTGGTTCAGTTTGCACAAATCGATTCTTAAAGAGCGTCGCGATATCGGCATGGTATTGCTACTAGAAGACGAGACCGACACTAAAATCATGCAGGACAAGCTCGGCCATAACGAACGACTTGCATCTATCGGTCGCTTTGCTGCGGGTGTTGCCCACGAGATTGGAAACCCTGTAACAGGGATCGCTTGTCTAGCACAGAATCTGAAGCTAGAAACAGATAACGACTATATTCTTGAAACCGGCGATCATATCGTCGATCAAACCAAACGTATCAGCCGTATAGTGCAATCCCTTGTCAGATTCGCCCATGCAGGTCGCCCCGAAGCTGAACGAGAGCAAGTACCGGTATCCCTTGCGCAATGTGCTGAAGAAGCTATTCACCTAATGTCTTTGGATAGCCATGGCAAGCAGCAACAGTACATCAATCAGATACCCGATGAGCTTCGTGTTAGTGGTGATCCACAACAACTTCATCAAATCTTTGTAAACCTGATTCAAAATGCCAGCGATGCCTCACCTGAAGGCGGGCGTATCTGGCTGCATGCCAATGAGAATATTGAAACCATAGAACTTCGAGTAACCGATGAAGGCAGCGGTATATCAGCAGAATCCCAAGAGCGTCTGTTTGAACCGTTCTTTACCACAAAAGACCCTGGTCAGGGTACAGGTTTGGGCCTATCTTTGGTTTACAATATTATTGAAGAACATTGTGGTAATATTGAAATTATAAGCCCAGCCAACAACAAGCAGAACAAAGGCACTCAAGTGGTAATAACGCTCCCGCGCTTAAAGTGGACAGAAGATCCAGACAGCGCAGGATAGTGGGATGAGAGGTAGAGAGCCGATGAGCCGCATTCTGATTGTAGAAGATGAAACAATAATCCGGTCTGCACTTCGCAGACTACTCGAGAAAAACCATTTCCAAGTCGACGACGCCGCTTCTGTAGATGAAGCCACCAGCCGTTTCAACCTTGGCGACTTCAACCTAATTATCAGCGACCTTCGTCTGCCGGGCGCACCTGGCACAGACATGATCTCGTTGGCAAAATCAGTTCCTGTACTGATCATGACCAGTTATGCGAGTTTACGCTCTGCTGTTGATGCGATGAAGCTCGGTGCTGTCGACTATATTGCCAAGCCTTTTGATCACGATGAGATGATCAGCTCGGTACAGCATATTCTTTCCTCTCGTTCGGAATCTGACAGCCCCGTTACCGAACATGATGCCGCAGCTGCCGAGAACCGCACTAATATCATTGGCTCCTGCCAACCAATGCAGGAACTCGATAAGCGCATCAAGAAAGTTGCTCGCACCCAAGCGACTGTTTTGATTCAAGGCGAGTCTGGCACAGGTAAAGAACTTGCAGCTCGCGCGATTCACGAACAGAGCAATCGCGCCAACATCCCAATGATTTCGGTGAACTGCGCGGCGATCCCAGAGAGCCTAATTGAGTCAGAGCTCTTTGGTCACGAAAAAGGCGCTTTTACCGGCGCTAGCAGCAGCCGCAGCGGCTTACTTGAAGCTGCAGACGGCGGCACGCTATTTCTTGATGAGATTGGAGAGCTTCCTCTTGAAGCCCAAGCACGTTTGTTACGCTTCCTACAAGAAGGTGAGATCCGACGTGTAGGCTCGGTACAATCAAAGAAAGTTGATGTTCGCCTGATCGCTGCAACCCACAGAAATCTAAAAGAGTTAGCGAAACAGAACGAGTTTCGTGAAGACCTCTATTACAGACTCTATGTGATGGAGCTTCGCATTCCTCCATTACGAGAACGCGGCGACGATATTATTGAGTTAGCTGAAAAAATGCTGGCTCGTGTTTGTCAGCGAATGGAAACAGCACCTTTACGTTTCGCCAATGATGCGCTTGAAACAATGCGCAGATACAGCTGGCCGGGCAATGTTCGTGAATTAGAAAATGCCATCGAGCGTGCAACCATTCTTGCAGAAGGCCCATTCATTACCACAGATCTTTTAGGCTTAGATATCCCAGTAAGCTCACTAGATGATATTGAAAGCCAGTTTGTTGCAATGAATCAGGCTACTCCTCAAGCAGTACAGACTGAAGACCAATCTAAACTATCTTTAGATGACTACTTCCAAAGATTCGTTCTAGAAAATCAGGACCAATTGAGCGAAACAGAACTGGCTAAGAAACTCGGCGTGAGCCGCAAGTGTTTATGGGAACGCAGACAAAAACTTGGCATTCCTCGCAAGTCGAAAAAATAGATTATACCAAGGTCTAAAGAGCAACATTTAAGTAACATTACGGTAACAATTCAGGTGTTACCGTACTACCCAGCAACTAGTACCAAAGCGTAACACCCAGTAACAAAACCGCTACAAAAGTAGATCAAAAAACAAACAGGCAAAAATAAACCGTTGTTTTATAAGGATTAATAAAAACTGGCACATGGCGTGCAATATATTGCGCGACAACAAAAAGAAGCACACTTCTTAAACTAGACCGCCAATAAAAATAAAAACTGGAATAGATTAAAGAAGTACCTGTCTCGAATAAAAATAATAATGAGGCTTAAGAAAGCTGATCGTAGCGAAGCTGTAACGATCTTAATATTGCTCTTAGAACAAAAACAACAAGCTGAGAAATAGCCGTTGTTGCCTGAGATGCGATCAGCTACCCATCTCCTTCCCTTTTTCTTCTATCTTTTAAATTTCCCAATCTACTGTGTAACAGTGGTATGATTGCGCACCCATTTAATTCGGGCAGTAAGCACTGTTTAGATTTGATATAAGCCTGAACACCCGTACAATTACTACCCTTTCCGGCTAGATAAATCGCATAGGTAGGCACAACCTTGCTTAAAACCATCAGTAACGCATTGAGCAAAGTATTTGGCAGCAGTACAGAGTCCGTTAACGACTCTTCTAAAAACACGCAATTAATCACTGCTGTTGAAAAGAAGTTGATCTCTGAAGATGAGCATAAAATTCCACGCCGTCATTTAGATGATAATGCCCTGAAAGTTGCCTACCGCCTCCAAGATGCAGGCTTCGAAGGCTACTTAGTTGGCGGATGTATCCGCGACCTACTGCTTAAGAAGAGACCAAAAGATTTTGACGTAGCGACAGATGCACATCCAGAAGAAGCTGCAGATCTGTTTCGCCGTGCCCGCCTGATCGGCCGCCGCTTTAAATTGGTCCATGTACGTTTTGGCCGCGATCTGATCGAAGTCGCAACCTTCCGCGCAAGCCACGACAACCAAGCTGAGAATGCTGAAGGCGAACAAGGAAAACAATGCGATAGCGGCATGATCCTACGCGACAATGTTTACGGCACAATAGAAGATGATGCGCTACGTCGCGACTTCACTGTAAACGCGCTGTACTACTGCCCGAAAGATCACTGCGTCTACGATTTTGCCAATGGTTATGACGATCTGCAGAAAGGTATTCTGCGCATGATCGGCGACCCAGAAGATCGTTATAAAGAAGACCCTGTACGTATGCTACGTGCAGCTCGTTTTGCCGCTAAGCTTGATTTCTCGATGGAACAGCAATCAGAAGCGCCGATTCGCACCTTAGCACCAATGCTGAAACGCATTGCGCCAGCACGTCTATTTGATGAAGTGCTAAAACTGCTGCAATCAGGTCACGCTATTGAATCTTACAAACAGCTACAACGTTTAGATCTGTTTGAGCCGTTATTTCCGCAAGTTCAGAAACTGTTACAAAGTGACAATCTGAATGTTCCGCTGGAGCGCTTGATCGAGAACGCACTTAAAAATACTGATCGCCGTCTGGCACAGCGCAAGAGCGTTACACCGGCGTTCCTGTTTGCAGCTATCTTGTGGTACCCAACTCAGCTACGTATGCAACAGCTGATGAAAGAGAACAAGATGCCACCGGTACCGGCTCTACATGAAGCAGCCAATCAGGTACTTGCAGAACAGGTTCGTTCAACCGCTATACCGCGTCGTTTCTCTACCCCAATCCGTGAGATTTGGGAGATGCAACTGCGTCTACCACGCCGCCAAGGCAACCGTGCAGCACGCTTGATGGAGCAGCCACGCTTTAGAGCAGCGTATGATCTACTGCTACTGCGTGAAAACAGCGGTGAAGATCTAGGTGGACTAAGCCAGTGGTGGACTGACTTCCAGAACGCCAATGAGCCAAGCAAAAACAGCATGGTGAAAAGCTTAGGTAAAGGTGATAAGCCTCGTAAACCACGTCGTCGCCGTTCTAATTCCAACAAATCCCGTCAAGAGTCATCGCAATGACCACTGCGGTTCGTTGTTACATAGGGTTGGGCAGTAATCTCGACAACCCTCTTCAGCATGTTGAACAAGCATTTTCTGAGCTGGCAGAACTGGAAAACTGCCGCTTAGTTAAAGCATCACCCATATACCGTTCTGCACCGGTTGGCCCTCAAGATCAACCAGACTTTATCAATGCCGTTGCAGAGATAGAAACGACTCTAGAAGCTCATGCGCTGTTGGATCAGCTTCAGGGGCTTGAGCAGAAACACCAAAGAGTCCGCGAGCGACACTGGGGACCAAGAACCCTCGACCTCGACCTGCTTCTATACGGTAATAGCCAAATCAACACCGAACGTCTCTGCGTACCACACGCATTTATGCACGAGCGCAGCTTTGTTCTATACCCTCTGGCCGATATCGCACCCGATTTAATCATGCCTAATGATGTAACTTTGTCTTCCCTATTAGTTGCATGCCCTATGGGCAGCCTGACAAAGATATAGGTATAATCGCGCCAACGCGTAATAACAGGAAGATCATTCCATGAGCAATATTACTCTGCACACGTTGTCCTCAATGAAGAAAGCGGGCGAAAAGTTCGCGGTACTGACCGCTTACGACGCTTGTTTCTCGCATGTTGTTAGCTCTGCTGGCACAGAAGTAATTCTGGTAGGCGATTCATTGGGCATGGTGCTTCAAGGCAATGACAGTACTCTACCCGTAACTGTTGAAGAGATGGCTTACCACACTCAAGCTGTCGCCAAAGGTAATCAGGGAAGCCTTATCATGGCCGACCTACCTTTCATGAGCTATTCCACTCCAGAACTTGCTATGGGTAACTCCGCTGCGCTTATGCAGGCGGGTGCAAACATGGTGAAACTGGAAGGTGGTGCATGGCTTGCAGAAACTGTATCTATGCTAGCAGAGCGTGGTATCCCTGTTTGTGTTCACCTTGGCCTAACACCTCAAACTGTCAATAAGCTCGGCGGTTATCGAGTTCAAGGTCGCGATAAAGAAACAGCACAACAGATGATTAATGATGCCGTTATGCTGCAAGATGCTGGCGCTAGCGTGATTTTGCTTGAGTGCGTTCCATCTATCTTAGCCAAAGAGATCACACTAGCACTGGATGTGCCTGTTATCGGTATTGGCGCAGGTTCTGACACAGACGCTCAAGTACTGGTTCTACATGACATGCTTGGCGTAACACCAGGCCGCAGCCCTAAGTTTGTGAAAAACTTTATGGCTGATGCCTATAGCATCGAAGAAGCGATCAGCCAATATGTGACCGACGTTAAAAGCGGTACTTTCCCTGCTTCCGAGCATGAGTTTGAATAAACATGATCACTCTACATACCGTTGCTGAACTGCGTGCAGCCCTCAATAAAGAGCGAGCAGCAGGCAAGCGTATCAGCTTTGTACCAACGATGGGTAACCTGCATGAAGGTCACCTACAACTGATCGATCAGGCAAAAGCTAATAGCGATGTTGTCGTTTCATCGATCTTTGTGAACCCTCTGCAATTTGGTGCAGGGGAAGATCTAGATAATTACCCACGTACTCTCGCTGCAGATCAAGAGAAACTGAATTCTCGCGGCTGCAACTACTTGTTTGCACCGACCGATTCGGAGGTTTACCCGAACGGACGTGAATCTCAGACACAGGTTGAAGTACCAGAGATTTCAGACCTTTATTGCGGCGCGACTCGCCCAGGCCACTTCCGTGGTGTTGCGACGGTCGTAGCTAAACTGTTTGGCATGGTTCAACCAGACGTAGCGATCTTTGGCGAAAAAGACTTCCAGCAGTTGATGGTTATTCGCCGAATGACCGAAGATCTTAGTCTGCCGGTAGAGATCCAAGGTGCGCCCATAGCCCGCAATGAGCAAGGCTTAGCCCTGAGCTCTCGCAATGGTTACCTATCAGAGCAAGAACTGGAAACAGCCACCGTTCTTAACGCTTCTCTACGCGAAATTGAAGCCGCACTAGTTGAAGGTAATAAAGACTTCGATTCGCTCATTGAAAGCGCTCAACAGCGCTTAGAAACCGCTGGTTTCAAACGCGATTATGTGGTGATCTGTCGCAGCCAGAATCTACAACCTGCGACACCTGAAGACTCCCAATTAGTCGTACTGGCAGCAGCCTACCTCGGCCCTGCCCGATTAATCGATAATTTACAGGTTAATTTGTAACCCCTCTTCCGAGTAGGGTTACACCTACTCGGAACCCCCTGATATCCCTCATATTTTTAAATTAAACGTTCAATTATTGCTGCAGCGCAATACTTGCTATTTCAATCGTAAGTCTTATACAACCCGCTACTTTCGTGGCTTGACAACCGGGGGCTCGGTCGCGCAGACTGCTAGGACGATGAGTTCTTGCACTGCAATAAAAACAATAAAGGTTGTATAAGTGCTCAGAAAAACGGATTTTGGCCGCCCCTAAATGAGTAGAGAGGGCACAACGGTCACTGAATAAACGCCGCTTTTCACTGAATACTATCGGCCAAAAATTTGGCCATACCATCATCGTGAAGAACGAACTTTGTACATAGCTAAGCTAAGAGGCATTTCGAATGCGTGACGTTGTAATTGTAGCTGCGGGTCGTACCGCAGTTGGTACTTTCGGTGGTTCCCTATCTAAAATTGCTGCATCTGACCTAGGTGCAACAGTTATCAAAGGTCTGATCGAGAAGATCGATCTGGACCCTGCAAAAGTTGACGAAGTAATCATGGGTCAGGTTTTGACGGCTGGCTGTGGCCAGAACCCTGCCCGCCAGGCGACGCTAAATGGTGGCCTACCAATTCAAGTTCCTGCACTAACTATCAACAAAGTTTGTGGTTCAGGTCTTAAAGCTATTCAAATGGCTACACAAGCAATCCGTTGTGGCGATGCAGACATCATCATCGCTGGTGGCCAGGAAAACATGAGCTCTTCTCCTCACGTTGTTCCAAACTCTCGTAACGGTGCTCGCATGGGCGACTGGAAAATGGTCGACACAATGATCAAAGACGGTCTATGGGACGCATTCAACGATTACCACATGGGTATCACTACTGAGAACATCGTTGAAAAATACGGTTTCACACGTGAAGAACAAGACGCATTTGCTGCGGCATCTCAGAACAAAGCAGAAGCAGCTGTAACTGGCGGTCGCTTTAAAGATGAGATCATCCCAGTAACAATTCCTCAGCGCAAAGGCGATCCAATCGTATTTGACACTGACGAGCAGCCACGTTTCGGTTGCACGGCTGAAGCACTAGGCAAACTACGCCCAGCATTCAAAAAAGACGGTTCTGTAACTGCAGGTAACGCTTCTACTATCAACGATGGTGCTGCGGCAGTAATCGTTTGTTCTGAAGAGAAAGCGAAAGAACTAGGTCTTCCAGTACTAGCACGCATCAAGGCGTACGCTAACTCTGGTATTGATCCATCTATCATGGGTACAGGCCCAATCACTGCGACTCAGAAAGCACTAGAAAAAGCTGGCTGGTCTGTAGATGATCTAGAACTAGTTGAAGCAAACGAAGCATTCGCTGCTCAAGCAATGTCTGTAAACAAAGATCTTGGCTGGAACACTGACATCGTTAACGTTAACGGTGGTGCTATCGCTCTAGGTCACCCAATCGGCGCTTCTGGTTGCCGTGTATTCGTAAGCCTAGTTCACGAAATGAACAAGCGTGACGCGAAGAAAGGCTTAGCGACACTATGTATTGGTGGTGGTATGGGTACTGCACTGGCAGTTGAGCGAGACTAAGCTAGACTTAAGTCTAGTTACACCGTCCTACTCTTTAAACCGCAGCTCCGGCTGCGGTTTTTTTCTTTCTGAAACCATCATAAAAAGAGATAACTGAACAAAATCCTCCGGTCGTAGTTCAAACTGTTAAATTCTCAGACTACTTCTTCTCAGCAAAGAGGGTTATTCTGATAAACAGTTCTTATCGCTAGCTCTTTGACTGGGAAAATATCAATGGTAACTCCCCATACTCTATTGCGATTTTTTTATATTCTAATTCTATCCCTCATAATCCTTCTTGGTCTTCCGAACTTCTCTATTTGTGACCAGCAAACAGCACAAGGCTTAGCCATACTCTTCTTTATCGGTGCTCTTTGGATCAGCGAAACGCTCCCTATAACAATTACTGCGTTGTTAGTACCTTTACTTGCCGTTTTACTCAACCTCCTAGATGTTAAGCAAGCACTCTCCAACTTTGCACATCCAATTATCTTTCTCTTTCTAGGAGGCTTTTCACTAGCTGCTGCTCTCCATAAACACGATATCGATCGCGCTCTTGCCAACTATGTTTTGCATCTAACGAAGGGGCACGTTCTTTATGCCAGTTTGGCGCTTTTTATTCTTACAGCCTTTATCTCCATGTGGATATCCAATACCGCGACCACCGCTATGATGCTTCCCCTTGCACTAGGCATCCTTTCCCGTTTCGATATTAAGGAGAATCCTAAGATCTATTTTTTTATTTTGCTAGGAATTGCTTATTCAGCAAACATAGGAGGCATAGGCACGTTAGTAGGAAGCCCACCTAATGCGATTGCTGCTGCTGAGATTGGGTTAGGTTTTGCTGATTGGATCAAGATTGGAATGCCAATGGTTATTATCCTACTACCCGCTATGATCGCGTTACTCTTCATGATTCTTAGACCGGAATTAAAGCAAAATTTTGTTTTAGAACAACAACACTTCTCCTTAACCCCCGAACGCTATGCAGTCATTACTGTATTTTTACTAACCGTGGTTCTATGGTTGTTTAGTAAACAGTTTTCAACATTTCTCGGAATAAATAAAAACTTCGATAGTATGGTAGCTATTCTTGCCGTATTGCTTTTAGGGGGATTGAAGCTCGTAAGCTGGAAAGATATAGAAACGACGACCGATTGGGGGGTATTGATATTATTTGGAGGCGGTATAACGCTAAGCGCTATTCTGAAAAGTAGTGGCGCTAGTGCTTTTCTTGCTGAACAACTCAGCTTATTACTAAGCCAAGACAGCTTTTTCACCTTTTTGGCTTTGATCTGTACCTTTATAATTTTTCTTACCGAAATGGCAAGTAACACTGCCAGTACAGCTTTAATGGTGCCGATTTTCATCTCGATAGCTGCAGAATTAGGCTTTCCAGAAGAGACCTTGGCCATCGCTATTGCTATCAGCGCTTCCTGTGCATTTATGCTTCCTGTAGCGACACCTCCAAATGCAATTGTATTTGGTACTGGTTATGTGCCACAAAAAAAGATGATGAGGACAGGACTGTTCCTCAATTTACTTTGCGTAGTATTGATCAGCTCTGCGCTGTACTTAATACTCGGCTACAACTGAACAATTGCGCCTTTACCTACACCCTCATAAGCACGCACCAACACCTTATCATTTGGATAGGATTGTTTGATCTGCTTAGCCAGATGATCTGCGATCAATTCAACCGTGCTGTCCGTATCGATTAAGTAACAAACCGATGTAGGTAGGCTTATTGCAAAGTCACCCTGCGGCGCTGTGTAAGCGTAATGATGACGGCTCTCACACTGTTCAATTAGGTGAGATTCCGAACCTATATAGATATCAGTGAAACGTTCAGCCCACTCTTGTTCAAGATTGAGTTCACGCTGATCATTGATATAGATTTCGATCTTAGAACGATGACCATGCGCAATACGCTGACAGTTGCCATCATGCTTCTGCAAACCATGGCTGTAGTGATAGAAAGCGCCGTCGATTTTCTCTGGAACAAAGGAGATCTTTAGCCCTTTTACTTCATTTGGGAAAAGTTCTAAAAGCTTATCCCGACACCACTCAGCCAAAGTCTTCTCTGTGATCTCAGGCATACCTACTAGGCAGATTGCAGGCTCAGGGGAACGGCAATAAAAGCTTTCACCATCCGCATAAAGCCACTCGACCTCAGTGTAGCCGTCTTGAGTAGAATGACTAAGACGTGGCATGCCCGTAGGAACCACCAGCGCATGATCTACCCATAGATCAAACCACTGCTTAACCTTCTTCTTCACAATCCCAAAATCACAGATCATGCCTTGGTCATTTAGGCTGCCATCCAGCTCTAACTGCACAAGCCACGACTCCCCCATCAACCCACGTTGAGGGTGTAAATAGGAAAAATCGACATTGGTCAGATTATCAACAAAAAGTTTCACGGCAGGGCTCCTGATTTGAAGGCGCTATAGTAGCTTAAAACCTTCAACTAAAAAACGGTGCAGGCTATAGGGACAATGCCAGTTCCGATATACTACGCACTTTAAAGCTTGTTATAGACTTACCTTATGCGCCTAGATAAATACTTAGCACAATCTTCCGGCTTTTCCCGTAAAGAAGTTCGCCGCTTTATGAAAGCGGGTGAAGTTGTTGTAAACGATATTGAAGTTACCGACCCATCCATGCATGTGGGTGAAGACGATGAGGTTTATCTAAGTGGCTATCCTGTAGATGCGCCAGGTGATAAGTACATCATGCTGCATAAACCTTTGGGCTGCGTATGCTCCAATGACGACGGTACCCACCCAACGGTTCTAAGCTTGATAGATCTACCACGGGCAGAGGAACTAACGATCTGTGGCCGACTGGATGTGGACACAACCGGTTTAGTGCTTATCACCAGTAATGGTAAATGGGCTCACAAAATCACCTCGCCAAAGCACAAAACAGGCAAGCTCTACCAAGTAACCACGGCTGATCCAATTCCTGAAGATGCCGTAGAGAAATTCAAGCAAGGTTTAATGCTGCACAATGATAAGGAGCGCACTAAACCCGCTGAGCTAACCTTAATTGCCAGTAATGAAGCCGAAGTCATTCTTACCGAAGGCCGCTATCACCAAGTTAAGCGTATGTTCGCGGCTATAGGCAACAAAGTAGAAGAGCTTCACCGCGCACGTATCGGCAATATCGAGCTCGATGAATACCTAGAACCCGGCGAATACCGTTTTCTGACAGAAGAAGAGATTAATAGCATCTAATGAGTGATACAGCCTTTAATCTAATCGCCCCTTATATCCAACGCGCTTCCGGTCGTTCGCTTTGGCTCGCTGATGAAAACTTGCTCAGTGCTAATATCCCAGCCAATGAAGCCGTTATCGCCATTACCAACCGAATTGATCTGGAACAGCATCTGTATCGTCAAGGTTGGAAGGTTTTCTTCTCCGATTATGATCTAAGCATCATCGAAGATAACAGTTTGGACTCTGTGATCTACCGAGTATCCAAAGAAAAGCCGGTGGTCCACCATCTAATCAATGAGGCTTTCCGCTGCTTAAAACCTGAGGGAAAGCTCTATATTGCCGGTGAGAAAGGAGAAGGGATCAAAACCTACTTCAGCAAGGCTAAAAAGCTTTTTGGAGAGGGTGAAACCAGCAAAGCCGATAAAAACACATGGTCCGCTACACTCACTAAACTAAACACTTCGAGTGAAGACCAGTTGGATGCTAAAGATTTCCACCAGCTGCGTGTCACTGCCAGTGACGAGACATTTGAGTATTACAGCAAACCTGGTGTGTTCGGTTGGGATAAAATTGATCGCGGTAGCGCCTACCTGATCGAGCATCTCGATAGTTTCTTAATGACCCTGCCAGAACCGCCGAAAAGCGCTCTGGATCTAGGCTGCGGTTATGGCTACTTGTCCTTGAATCTGAGCCACTTAGATATCCCGGTAACAGCGACAGATAACAACGCTGCCGCCTTAAAAGCCTGCGAGCGAAACTTTAACCGTTATCCGATTAACGGCAAAGTCATACCTGCGAGTTGTGCAGAGGGTATTACCGAGAAATTTGATCTAATCCTCTGTAACCCCCCTTTCCATGCAGGATTTTCCGTCGACGGCGACCTGACAGACCGTTTTCTAAAAGCGGCTCATGACCGTTTGAATGGCCGTGGGGTCGCCTGCTTTGTTACCAATATGCATATCCCACTAGAGCGAAAAGCTAAGCAGTTCTTCCATCAGGCTGAATGTATTGCCTCTAACGGCAACTTTAAGCTGATCAGGCTTACTCACAAGACATAAAAATGGGGCTAAAAGCCCCATTCTCTTTTGATCAACTAATACACTTCATGCCCTTCAATTTTAGGATACCCCGACCAAATACGGCTGTAGTCCATTCCATTAGTTTTCTGCATCTGCTTTTTATCCGATGTAGAAACTTCCTTTTTCATCACTTTTTCGACTTTATTCATAGATGCCGATTCACTGAGTTCCATCCCATTACTGCTATAAATAAAATTAATGGCTTGTTCGTGATCCGTATCCGCAGCCATACCTAGGGTAGGAACAAACATTAACGCAAGTAGTGTAGATTTAACTTTAAGAGACATATTATTTACCTTTCTAATTTAAGAGCTCCCTATACCACTGGGAGTTATATCGATTAATTGATATGCCCTTATGACAGAAAAGTAGACAAGTCGGTTCACCTAATAATTAAGACTAAAAAATACACTTCTTATAACTAAAAGAAGCTAAAAATTTATATTTATATCTTTCTTGCTGCGCAAAACACACCAAGAGCGGCAACTACAATCCCTATCATTGCCAGCATCGATAACGATTCATCAAACAAGAACCACGCCTCTATCGCGGTTAAAGGGGGCACCAGATAAAAATAGCTAGCGACCTTACTCGCCTCCCCTTCGCGAATCATAATTAGCAGCAACAGTATTGCAGTGACGGATAAGCCCAATACCATCCAAGCCAGTGCACCAATTAAGGTCCAGTTCCATTCCACCACACCGCTATCAAATGCATAGGCCAATATAGCCATCACAATTGCCATCGCCACGTATTGATAAAAAGCCCCCACCATCAGATCTACACCGACACCGAAACGTTTTTGGTACAAAGTGCCTAATGATATAGCGACTAACGCAATCACCGCAGCTGCCCATGCATCTCCACCAGCCAAATAGCTCCCCTGTGAATAACCTTGGCTGACCACCATAACAACACCGATTAAACCCAGAACTAAACCTAACCATTGGGTTTTCAACAGCCGCTCTTGTAACCAGGTGACAGCCAACAAGGCCGTTAATATGGGCTGTAACCCCATCACCAATGAGGTAATCCCAGCTGGAAGTGACCAGTCGATTGCTGCAAAAACACCGCCTAAGTAACAGGCATGAACAAGAAAGCCTACTACCAGCTGGTGACCTGCTTGCGGCAAGCTACACCATTGCGGTTTACGCCATGCTAATAAACCCGCAAAGACAACAATCGTCAGCAAACTACGTACTAGTAGGACGCTGAAAGGCTCCATATAAGGCACCGCATACTTGGCACCGATAAAACCGGTACTCCAAATACCCACAAACGCCCAAGGAACTAAAGTTATCCACTGCTGTTTATTCAGCATGACTGACTCTCTACAAACTGTATAAATTGATTGCACCACTGTAGAGAGAACAGGCTAAACAAAAAAGGGACACAGACAGGTCAGTTTCAAGGGTACAGAAAAGCCTCAAATTGCACTTGTCTGTAAATTTATACAAACTGTACCCATGAAAAAGTATTTACTGTTGGTACAGCAGCTTAGCTCTAGAATCGAAAGCGGTGATTTATCGCCCGGCACCCGCTTGCCCTCTATCCGGGCCTTAAGCCTGCAATATCAGTTAAGTAAAAATACCATCATCAAAGGCCTGACTGAGTTAGAGCAGTCGCAACTGATTTCCGCTAAACCACGACTAGGGTTCTTTGTCTCCTCCCCGAAAAACTCAGTTCCTGCCATCAAACCGCGAAAAGTTAAGTTGGGCTCGACTGCGTTCAGTGTTTTGGGCGCAGCGAATCAACATGGGCACTTAGCTCTCGGTTCGGCTTACCCCGATTCCAGATGGCCAACGGTCGCTTGGTATTATCAGCAGCAAGCCAAACATACTCGTCATTGGGCACACACCAGTGAAAAACGCCGCAGCCATTACAGCACCCCGCCGGGCGATCCTAAACTTCTGTCCGTATTAGCTGATCACCTGAATGCCACCGCATTTAGCTGTAATAGTGAAGAGATTGTGATTACCCATGGCGCTCAGGAAGCTTTATCGCTCTGTTTACGTTCTGTAGCCCAGATAGGGGATACCATTGCCGTTGAATCACCCTGCTACTACGGCACCTTACAGTGCATTGAAGCTTTGGGGCTTAAGGTATTGGAACTGCCTTCAGATCCAATTTTAGGGACTAATTTAGATGCTCTAGAAACCGCCCTAACTCAATGGCCAATTAAAGCGGTACTGACCAACCCAAGCTTTAATAACCCGCTGGGTTTCAATCTAGATTTAGCAAGTCGACAGCGCTTAATGGCCATTGCCAACAAGTGGGATATAGCGGTTATTGAAGATGATGTCTTTGCAGAACTCAGCTTCAATCAACAAAGACCGACAGCGCTTAAAGCGATGGATACCGATCAACGAGTACTGCATTGTGGCTCTTTTTCTAAGACAGTAGATGCTGATATAAGGCTGGGCTGGGTACTACCCGGGCGCTACTACGAACAAGTTAACTTCCAAAAATTTGTTACCAGCATCGCCTGTTCTGCCATATCGCAACAAGGCATCAGTGAATTACTGATAGGCCGTCGTTATCGCCGTCATCTCTCACAAGTTAGCCGTGGCTACCAAGAGAGAGTCGAGATGCTCGATGAAGATATCCGTCAACATTGGCCCAGTAACACCTGCTTTATCAAACCAAGCGGCGGTATTTTGCAGTGGTTTACACTGCCTAAACAGGTCAATAGCGACCAACTATTTCAACAAGCGCTTGAGGCAGGTATAGGTATTTCTCCCGGTAACCTCTTTTGTGCAGACCAGCGTTTTAATCACCATATCCGCTTATGTTTTGCCCATTACACTCGACAAAAAGAACAAGTCGACGCTATTGCACAGTTAGGCAAATTAATCGCTTCGTACTAATCTATTCCCTAAGTGTTACAAAGATGAACAATTCTATCCAACGTACGTAAATTAAGGCTTTCGGCAAGTAGCACTCAGACTATCAACGAACTTATCCACAGATTATTGGGATAAGTTATTACCGAGACGACTTGAGGATAAAGCCATTATTAGGCACATTGGGATATAAGAGACTCAAGCCAGCCATAAACAATACAGAAGGTTGAATACGATGAAATTCATTAAAATGTCACTGTTTATATTCTGCATCGCCAGCATTAATACTGTGCATGCCTCTAGTGAATTTATAAAACAAGCCGTTGCTGCAGAACACCGCAGCGAAAAGAATATAGCGCGTGATGTTTATCGCCACCCTGTAGAGACACTCTCTTTTTTCGGCATCAAACCCGATATGACTATCCTTGAAATATTACCTGGCGGCGGCTGGTACACAGAGATCCTTGCGCCGATGTTGAAAGACAACGGTCATCTCACCTTAGCGAGCTTCGGCGCCGATCACCCAAACAACTTTTTACAAGGCTTACACAACAAACTTGTGACTAAGCTACAAGCCAATCCATCAGTTTATGGCAAAGCCGATGTCGTGGTGTTTAAGAAAGGTAATACCTATTTATCTGAAGTTCCGGATAACTCTCAAGATATGGTGGTTACGTTCAGAAATACCCATAACTGGATACGCTTTGGGGGCATAGAAGAGGTCTATCCTGCCTTTCATCGCGTGCTAAAAAAGGGCGGTATTCTCGGCGTAGTTCAACACCGTGCTAAAGAAGGCAGTCATTACAAAGAAAGCGCTGAAAATGGCTACGTTCCAGAAGCTTATCTAATTTCATTTATTGAAGGCTTAGGATTTGAACTCGTTGAGACGTCTGAGATCAACGCCAATCCTAAAGATACTAAGGATCATAAGGCTGGTGTCTGGTCCTTACCACCGAGCTATCGCTTAAAAGAAGTTAATAAAGAACATTACCAAGCTATCGGTGAAAGTGACCGTATGACTCTGAAATTCATTAAAAGGTAAGAGTTATCAAACGATAGACGCATAGCCCGCCCCGTTGTTGCTCAATAGCGGGGAACCCCCTGACATTAAATATCAGAGTAAAGTACAACCTGATTTCGCCCTTGGGCTTTTGCTATATACAACGCTTCATCTGCCGCACTAAGCATAGGATTAACCTTTTCAAACCGCCCTTGCTCCCAACTAGAAACGCCGATACTAACGGTAATTTCAATCTTTTGGCCTTCGGCATCAATATTGAGCAAATCGACATTATGACGGATACGCTCAGCCACTGTACGCGCTGCCTTTTGATCTGTCTCAGGCATTAATATGGCAAATTCTTCTCCACCTAAACGCGCCACGATATCGGTCTGACGCGCAGTATCAGCACAGGTTTGATAAAACACTTGTAGAACCTTATCCCCTGCCGCATGCCCAAAGTTATCATTCACCCGTTTAAAGTAATCGATATCTAACATCAACAACGAGAGCGGTCTTCGATAACGCTGAACACGCTCTAATTCATGCTCTGCTAATTTATTAAATTTTCTACGGTTGACCGCGCCAGTCAGAGAATCAGTGGAAGCTAACCTTCTATATCGCTCATGCTCTATTGTTTTGTGCTTTAGGTCCATTGACTGTTTCTGCTGATGAACTTTATTGCGAATATCGGCTTGTAATAGGCTTCTACGACAACCTTCATAGGCAGATACTGTTCGGCCTAACTCATCATCTGCGAACCGATCTGAGAAGATAAAACCTTGATCACCTTGAGAAAGCCTAACCATAGCGCGATTTAGCATCTGTACCGGCTTGATAATACTGAGGTTCAACATCCAACAAGCTAATAAAGTTAACGCAATCACGATCAATAAAACGGCAGATGTCAGTAACAGCTCAAACTGAGCATCTGCCGCATTCTCATCTGCTCGATCAGTGATATCCATTACCAACTTATTGGCTAACGCTTTGAGCAGATCGATTTTTTCGGACAATGCATAAAACCATAAAGCCTCTGTCAGCTGTATATGTTCAGTGTTTTTAGTCTGCAAGACTAAATAAAGCTGTTGTTCTAAATGCTCAACTTGTTGAAAACTATCACTCGCTGCCATCCTTTGATAAGCCTGCTGCTGACTCACACTAGCAACCTGATTGAAGTACTCGATCAACCCCTGTTGTCGACCCATTAACCCAATAAGATTATGTAAAGCAGTATGATCTAAACGTTCATTTGCGAGTACTAAAGCCCCTAAAGCCCGTTCCTGCCCAGACACTTCTTTAAGGTTCATAACAGAAGTAAAACTTGAAATATGTGATTCCAATTCCGCATCCACTTCCATAAATGTAAAGGCTGTCGGTATCTTCAATAGATAATCAATTAGGGAACTATAGTAATGTTGCATCTCAATAATAGAGAGCTCTTGTTGATCTACTTTTAATCTTTGCTGCTCAATCACTTCTAGCCAGTTCGAAGCTGCAACTAAAAAAGTATTCATCTGCTCAGGAAGTTCATAACCTGATAACTGTTGTGAACGGGATATAAAATCACGAATTGCCTGATCAGTTGCTAGGCGACTAGTCTCTATCTCTTGGGTAAACGATTGATAGCCAGAAGCTATATGACCCGTTGTTAACCCTCTTTCCGCCTGTAGGCTGTGACTTAGTGTGTTAATTTCATGGGCTATTAAACTAACTTGGGATAACTGCTCCATAGATTGATAGCGGTTAATGCTATTACTAAGCAGAACTACACTTAGAAGAACCATACCAATAGCAGGAATCAAGGCAGTCAATAAAATTCGCCAGCCCAAAGGAAGACGTGAACTAATATAGCGTCTGATCTTAGAGTTCCATGATTTACGCTTTTTTCTATTATCCGTTTCCCCTTTATCACTCAAACATTGGTGATAAGACATATCATCTACAGCAATATGATTCAGTAACCAATCGACTAGAAACAGATAGACATCCCGTGCAACTTCAACTGAATCAGCATGCAACAACTGTTCTTTGAGCTCTGGGATTTTATCGATAAAGGATTGATGACCTTGAATGTGCTCATCTAGATCAGGATAACCACAGCGAGCAATCAGCGCTTCTTCTCGTTGAAAATGCAAAGAGACATATTCTTCCAACTTCGTGAAAACTTGGCCTATGATCTCTTTTTCATGATTCTCTTCAATGGCGTTAGCGAGGTCAGAAATAATTGCCAACAACCGCTTATGGTCATTATCAATTTCTTCCACACCTACACTTAAACCCTGATTCCACTCGAAACCAGCCATACCGCAAATCGCTCTATAAATAAGATAAGTCAGTCACAGCCCCAAGACATCCTCTGCCTTATCTATTTACCTTAATGCGCAAGCACAGGCCGTTATTCGAGTAATGATAATAAATACACGCCAGAAAACCATTACGCCTTGGCATTAATACCACCAGATAAATTGTGGTTTAAGATGAAAAATTGTCCTGTGAATAAACTTCAGCTCATCATTATTAATCAAACTGTCAGATTGTGAGCAAATCTCCATACCCCCTGTATTTATTGACCTACAGCCATCCACTCTCAACCTATTAACGTAGTTATCCACATAAAACTTGGATAAAAGACAGTTCGAGCTTTTCACTGACATAAAAAAACCGCCGATAAGCGGCGGTTTTTAATTCCTAGAAAGGAACGTTGATGTTATGCGTTTGCAGCGATGATATCGCGTAATACCATCGGCAAAATACCTTTGTGGCGAATCTGATCCAGCTCAGAAGACGTATCAACACGAGAGGTCAGCTCTAACTGCTGTGATGAGCCGTCTGCTCGGTTAATAGTCAGGCCGACTGTACCGCGTGGTTCCAGAGTATCGATACCACTCAGGTCGAAGGTTTCTGTGCCATCCAGGTTTAGTGATGCACGTGTCACACCTTCAGGAAGTTGCAGCGGTAATACACCCATACCCACCAAATTGGATTTGTGAATACGCTCAAAGCTTTCAGCGATAATCGCTTTAACACCTAGCAGTGCGGGACCTTTTGCAGCCCAGTCTCGTGATGAGCCTGTGCCATAAAGCTTGCCACCAAATACAACTGTAGATGTACCTTCATTACGGTAGCACTCAGCCGCATCATAGATAGACATTTGTGCTGGAGCTGCATTAGACGAGTAATAGTTCGTTACTGCGCCAGTAGTACCTGGAAGCAACAAGTTTCGTGCTTTTACGTTACCAAAAATACTACGCAACATGACATGGTGGTTACCACGACGCGCACCCAAAGATGTCATATCTTCGTCTGCAACGCCTTGTGAGCTTAGGTATTCACCTGGAGGTGAATCTGGACGAATTCTGCTTACTGGGGAAATATGATCGGTGGTTGTGTTGTCATCACACATCACCAACATACGTGCACCCGAAATATTGTTTAGTGCATCTTCAGGAGTTTCCAGAGAAAAACCATCAAAGAAAGATATCTCTTGGATATACGTAGAGTCTGCAGCCCAGTCATACACAGGACCGGTTGGAGATTCTAGGTTCTGCCATGTAGCAGGGCCATCCAAAGAGTTTTCGTAGGTTTCGCGGAACGCTTTCGGGTCCATGCATTCAAGCATGGTCTGGCTGATTTCAGCGTTGCTCGGCCAGATATCCTTAAGGTAAACATCGTTACCATTGGCATCCTGACTAATTGGCTGTGTCGTAACATCAATATTCACATTGCCAGCCATCGCCATAGCAACCACCAGCGGAGGAGACATTAGGAAGTTGGTATCAACATCTGGGTGCACACGACCTTCAAAGTTACGGTTACCCGATAAAACGGATGCAGCAATAATATCGTGGTTCTGCAGCGCTTCTTCGATGCTTGGTGCTAGAGGACCGGAGTTACCCACACAGGTAGTACAGCCGTAACCCGCAGTATTAAAACCCAATGCATCCAAGTGTTGTTGTAGTCCAGCTTTGGTTAGGAAGTCGGTAGCAACCGGTGACCCCGGAGCCAAAGACGTTTTAACACCATCAGGTACTTTCATACCGAGTTCATTGGCTTTCTTAGCGAGCAGACCCGCTGCAATCAATAAACCCGGGTTAGAGGTGTTGGTGCAGGCTGTAATCGCAGCAATCACAATATCGCCGTCTTTTAACTCACGCTCAGGCAGCGGCGCAAAAATACCCGCTTCGTCTGCTTTCATCGGCGTTACTTTAACAACTTCAGGATTACGGTCCCCTTCAGCAGCGGCTTTTTGGAACACCTTACCAATCTCAGCTAGCGGCAATCTATCTTGAGGTCGTTTTGGACCCGCAACAGACGGCTCAACGGTAGATAGATCAAGTTTCAGAAGGTCGGTATAACGGGGCAATGCCTGACCTGATTTCCAAGCCATATTCTGAGCTGTGTAGTATGCAAGTGGTAGATCACCATCCCTACCTGTTGCTCTCATATACTCAGCAGATACTTCATCAAACGGGAAGAAGCCCATGGTTGCGCCATATTCTGGTGACATGTTTGCAATCGTTGCACGATCTGGCAAAGAAAGGTTGGCACAACCATCACCTACGTATTCAACAAACTTACCCACCACACCCGCTGGGTATTTACGCAGCATCTCGGTGATGGTTAGTACTAGGTCTGTTGCAGTAACACCTTCACGCAGTGCGCCTGTTAGCTCAACGCCGACTACTTCAGGTGCCAACATCTGCATAGGTTGCCCCAGCATAGAAGCACCCGCTTCAATACCACCAACACCCCAGCCAACAATACCTAGCGCGTTCGCCATTGGCGTATGACTATCCATACCAATAAGGGTATCTGGTGCCATTAGCCCATTAATATCGAGATAACCCTGAGCTAGATACTCTAGATTAACCTGATGCACAATACCGGTTTGTGGTGGAATAATTCGGATCGTGTCGAATGCTTGCGCACCCCATTTCAAGAAGGCATAACGCTCTTTGTTGCGCTCTGCTTCTAGTTCACCATTGATTTTTAGTGAAGCCGGGCTGCCCGTATTGTCCATTGTTACCGTATGGTCGATAACAAGATCTGCTCGTACAAGAGGCTCAATGATTGCCGGATCTAAGCCCATACGCTGAACCGCTGAGCGCATCGCAGCAAAATCAACAATCGCTGGCGTACCACTCAAATCGTGCATGATGACCCGACCCGCGGTGAAAGGAATTTCGATCGGCTTTGTACCTTGGTGCTCTGTCCAACTTCCAAGCGCCTGAACCTGCTCAGCGGTTACGCCATTGTGGCCAACATTTCGAGCAATGCCTTCCAAGATAGGACGCAGTGAAAATGGTAATGCATCAAGGTCGATACCGAACTGTTCTGCGGTATCTGGAAGACTATGGTAGCTGTGCTCTGTACCTGAGAGTGTTCTCACAGAGCTAGATGGATCGAAATGGGTCGGGCTTGTCATTTTTTATACCTCACGCAGATAGGACGCGGCTGAAAACCATAACCTTTATTTTTACGAGTTATCGTTCACTAGAACTGCTCGATTTCCTTGTTGGTTACATTTTCAGACGTCACACGAACCGCTATTGCAGAACATCCTAGATTTATCGGCCGTCGTACCGATATTTTCTGCAACACAAATTATTACTTTATTAAGATTGTCGACAATATTAGACAATAACCGACTCAAAGCAAGTAATTCGGGCATCAAATTGCATAAATTACATACAATCTAAGACTATTTGCTAGTAAAAACGGTTTTTTTTTGAACAGTTCAGAAGAAATCTGAATCTAGCTCACAGTATAAAGGTAGAGCTCGGAACTGGATTATGGGATCAATAAAGAAGCTATTTCTAAAATATAGATCGATAATGCGCTGAGAGTGTTAGAAGCGCTTAACACTATCAACAGCCTTAATTTAGAAACTAAAAATTAGCTTAGATAAACAACGTCTTTAGTTAATTTGGATACAACAGCGGGTAAAAACTTCCCTGAAGAAATCCTCCCCTGAGGCAAAAGCGGATAGTTAACCCAACTTATGGTTACCTAAATTAGATAATGAAGACAGTAATCAAACTACGTATATAGAAGCGGAACAGATTAATTCCGTTTGAGCACCCATAGATGACTGTACTAACGAAACCACGGACTGACGGGCTTTGCACCAAAAACGGGCACATCAAATAAAGCCTAATCAAACAGCTCCCTATAAAATGATTATTATTTCCAATTAAGAAACAATTAGACCTAATTTAAATGATTACTATTTTCAATAAAGGCAAAATCTGCCATTTTTTATAATAAAAATAGATACCTACAACCAATGTATACCCTCTTTAAAAGCCTTGATTTAAGTACTATTTTTTAAATTTATAGCGACTATTAGCCTCATTTAAATAGTTTTGATTGAGCTGTTTGCCTGTTTTTTTTTATAATCTGCGCACAAATCATAACTAGATTTAAGTGAGACGTTGGACGCCATGAGCTACTATTCTGACTACCTAGAAGAAATTGAGGTTCGTAAAAAGGACCTGGGTCTAAACCCAAAACCAATCGATAGCGCTGAATTGCTATCTGAAATCATTGCCCAGATCAAAGACACTGGTAATGCAGAGCGCGAAGCTTCTCTAAACTTCTTCATCTATAACACGCTACCTGGTACTACGCCAGCGGCTGGTGTTAAAGCGGCTTTCCTAAAAGACATCGCTCTAGGTAAAGAAACTGTTGCTGAGATCTCTCCAGAGTTCGCTCTTGAGCAACTGTCTCACATGAAAGGTGGTCCTTCTGTAGAAGCACTACTAGACATCGCACTTTCTGACGACGCACAAGCTGCTGCAGCTGGCGAAGTTCTTAAGTCTCAAGTATTCCTATACGACGCTGACACAGCTCGTCTAGCGGACGCTTTCAAAGCGGGCAACGCAATCGCTAAAGATATCCTAGAAAGCTACTCTAAAGCAGAGTTCTTCACTAAGCTTGACGATATCCCTGAGACAATCAAAGTTATCACTTACATTGCTGCAGAAGGCGATATCTCTACTGACCTTCTTTCTCCTGGTAACCAGTCTCACTCACGTGCAGACCGTGAATTGCACGGTAAGTGCATGATCACTCCAGAAGCTCAGCAAGAAATCGCTGACATGGTTAAGCAAAACCCAGATGCTAAAGTGATGCTAATCGCTGAAAAAGGCACCATGGGTGTTGGTTCTTCTCGTATGTCTGGTGTTAACAACGTTGCACTATGGGCTGGTGAGAAAACTTCTCCATACATTCCGTTCATCAACAACCGTCCAGTAGTTGCAGGTACTAACGGTATCGCACCTATCTTCCTAACTACGGTTGGTGTAACCGGTGGTATCGGTCTTGACCTTAAGAACTGGGTTAAGAAAACTGATGCAAACGGCGAAGTTGTTCGTGACGCAAACGGCGATCCAGTACTAGAAGAAGCATACTCTGTTGCTACTGGTACAGTGCTAACAATCGACACTAAAGCTAAGAAGCTTTACAACGGTAACGAAGAGCTAGCAGACGTATCCGACTCTTTCACTCCACAGAAAGTGGAATTCATGAAAGCAGGTGGTTCTTACGCGGTAACTTTCGGTAAGAAACTACAAACGTTCGCTGCTGAAACTCTTGGCGTTGAAGCTCCTGCTGTTTACGCTCAATCTAAAGAGATCTCTCACGAAGGCCAAGGCCTAACTGCTGTTGAAAAAATCTTCAACCGCAATGCTGTAGGCGTGACTTCTAAGACTCCTCTACACACTGGTTCTGACGTTCGCGTTAAAGTGAACATCGTAGGTTCTCAGGACACTACTGGTCCTATGACTTGTCAGGAACTTGAAGCAATGGCTGCTTCTACTATCTCTACAAGCGTTGACGGTGCTTTCCAATCTGGCTGTCACACTGCATCTGTATGGGATAACAAAGCTAAGGCTAACACGCCTAAGCTAATGGCATTCATGAACGCATTCGGCGTAATCACTGCACGTGACCCGAAAGGCGTTTACCACTCAATGACTGACGTAATCCACAAAGTATTGAACGACATCACTGTTGATGATCGTGCAATCATCATTGGTGGTGACTCTCATACACGTATGTCTAAGGGTGTAGCATTCGGTGCTGACTCCGGTACTGTTGCGATCGCATTGGCAACTGGTGAATCAGCAATGCCAATCCCTGAGTCTGTAAAAGTTACCTTCAAAGGTGCTATGAAGCCTCACATGGACTTCCGTGACATCGTACACGCTACTCAGCAGCAGATGCTTAAGAAGTTCGCTGGCGAAAACGTTTTCCAAGGTCGCGTAATCGAAGTACAGATCGGTACTCTACTTGCTGACCAAGCGTTCACGTTCACTGACTGGACTGCAGAAATGAAAGCGAAAGCTTCTATCTGTATCTCTACTGACGAAACGCTAATTCAGTCTCTAGAGCTAGCTAAGTCTCGTATCCAGATCATGATCGACAAAGGTATGGAAAACGAAGCGGGCATGCTACAAGGTCTTATCGACCTAGCTGACAAGCGTATTGCAGGCATCAAGTCTGGTGAAGAACCAGCACTTGCTCCTGATGACAATGCTAAGTACTTCGCTGAGCTAGTTGTAGATCTGGATCAGATCGACGAGCCAATGATTGCTGACCCAGACGTTAACAACGAAGACGTTTCTAAGCGTTACACTCACGATGTTATCCGTCCAACTTCTTTCTACGAAGGCCGTGAAGTTAACCTAGGCTTCGTTGGTTCTTGTATGGTTCACAAAGGCGACATGCAGATCATCGCTGCAATGCTACGCAACCTAGAGAAGAACGGTCCTATCACGTTCAACGCACCTCTAGTTGTTGCTCCGCCAACTTACAACATCGTTGACGAGCTAAAAGCTGAAGGCGATTGGGATATTCTATCTAAATACGCTGGCTTCACTTTCGATGATGAGCATCCGAAAGAAGAAGCGCGTACTAAGTACGAGAACATTCTGTACCTAGAACGCCCAGGCTGTAACCTATGTATGGGTAACCAAGAGAAAGCAGAAGCTGGTGACACTGTACTAGCAACCTCTACTCGTCTATTCCAAGGCCGTGTTGTAGAAGACTCTGCTGAGAAGAAAGGTGAATCTCTACTAGGCTCTACTCCAATGGTTGTTCTTTCTACTATCTTGGGTCGTTTCCCAACGTTGGAAGAGTACAAAGAAGCCGTTGAAGGTATCCACCTAACGTCTTTCGCTCCACCAAGCGAAGACTTGAGCGTAGCACCTAAGGCTATCCCAGCTGCACGTATCTAATCACTAGATAACGTAAGTAATAAAAAGCCCCGAATTATCGGGGCTTTTTTGTTTTTACTAGAAACTGAAGCTAGTGGCTAGAAAACTGTGTCAGGCAACAGCTAGCACTATCACCCTACTCTTTTCTATATCGACCTGTAAGCCACTTATATTTATTTAGAAAGGAATATCGTCGTCAAAGTCAGCAGGCTGAGGTGCGGGCGCTGCATTGGAGTTAAAGTACTCTTGCTCAGAAGCTTCCGGGGATGACGCTGACTGAATCTTCCAGCCAACAAGGTTGTTGTAATAACGACCGTTATACTCTCGACCACGAATATCAAAGCTTACTGTAACTTCCTGTCCAATCTGCAACGATTCAAGCAGACTAACCTTATCTTGCACAAACTCTAAGTTGATCTCTTGAGGGTATTTACCGTCATCAACTGTCACGACCATTTCTCGCTTCGTGAAGCCACTATTGAAAGTTTGCGGATCTTGGATCAGTTTAATTTTGCCCGTTAGCTCGTAACTCATGAATGCTTTCCAAAAATATCTGAAATTTCAAAATTAACCCCATTAAATCAAAAATGAAAAAAGAAGTCTTCGTTAGAGCATAAAGCCGCACAAGCATTCACCTTATTAGCAAAGTATCTATACAATCCTCATTCTAATTAAGGCTCCTAAAATCTAGCGACTAACTACTAGCTTCTATAAGCGATAGCGCTCTAGCCACTCAAAACTTACGACCGCTTAGGCAACACCCAGTCCGGTCGTGGAAAGTGGCAGGTATATCCACCAGGATAGCGCTCAAGATAATCCTGATGCTCCGATTCTGCCACCCAAAAATCGCTAGCAGCTTCGACTTCAGTTACCACCTTACCTGGCCACAACCCGCTGGCTTCAACATCAGCGATTGTATCTAGCGCAGTTTGTTTTTGAGCATCATCTAGAAAGTAGATCGCAGAGCGGTAGGATGTACCACGGTCATTACCCTGCCTATTAGGTGTTGTAGGGTCATGAATCTGGAAGAAAAACTCCAATAAGGTTCGGTAAGAAATCAATTCTGAATTAAATAAGATCTCAATCCCCTCAGCATGAGTACCATGATTACGGTAAGTAGCATTAAGCACATCACCACCGGTATAGCCTACACGAGTCGCTATAACGCCCGGTAATTTACGAATTAGATCCTGCATACCCCAGAAGCATCCACCAGCAAGAACTGCGCGTTGTTCACTCATTCAGATATCCTCCAATTTAAAAAGCTAGCAATAGACCTGTATATCTTTGTTATAGCACTTGCTAGAAAGTTCCCACAGCTCAAGCGCTTTGGTCAACAAATGACCTGAAACTTGTACACCGGTTTGACGCTTAAGGTTTATCACACACATAAAAAAAACCGCCGATAAATCGGCGGTTTTTTTCAATCTATAGCGACTAGTAGTGAAGTACTTTCGCCACTATCTACTTAAAGAAACTTAGCTTACTGCATCATCAGCAAGCAGGTCTTTCATAGACAGTTTGATACGGCCGCGCTGGTCTACGTCCAGTACTTTAACCTTAACCATCTGATCCATCTGGATGTAGTCAGTTACTTTCTCAACACGCTTGTTATCGATCTGAGAAATGTGAACTAGACCATCTTTACCCGGTAGGATGTTAACGAACGCACCAAAGTCTTCGATACGTACAACCTTACCTTCGTAAACCTGACCAATCTCTGCTTCAGCAGTGATTTCGATGATCTTATCAGTAGCCGCTTTAGCAGCTGCTTTGTCTGCTGCATATACACGAACTGTACCATCGTCTTCGATGTCGATAGATGCGCCAGTCTCTTCAGTAAGTGCACGAATAGTTGCACCACCTTTACCGATAACGTCACGAATTTTCTCTGGGTTGATCTTCAATTGAGTCAACGCAGGAGCGTTATCTGGAAGCTCTGGACGAGCGTAACCGATAACTTTAGCCATCTCTTTCAAGATGTGAACACGTGCTTCGTATGCTTGCTCAAGCGCAATGTCCATGATCTCTTCAGTGATACCAGTGATCTTGATATCCATCTGAAGTGCAGTGATACCTGTTTCAGTACCCGCTACTTTAAAGTCCATGTCACCTAGGTGATCTTCGTCACCCAAGATGTCAGTTAGGACAGCAAAGCCGTTCTCTTCTTTAACAAGACCCATTGCGATACCCGCAACTGGTGCTTTAAGTGGTACACCTGCATCCATCATAGATAGAGACGCGCCACATACAGAAGCCATGGAGCTAGAACCATTAGATTCAGTGATCTCAGATACGATACGGATTGTGTATGGGAACTCTTCTTGAGTTGGAAGAACTGCAGCAACACCACGACGCGCTAGACGACCGTGACCAATTTCACGACGACCAGCACCCATCATACGACCACATTCACCTACAGAGTATGGAGGGAAGTTGTAGTGCAACATGAATGGATCTTTACGTTCACCTTCGATCGCATCGATGATCTGCTGATCACGTGCAGTACCTAGTGTACAAGTCGCGATAGACTGCGTTTCACCACGAGTGAATAGCGCAGAACCGTGAGTACCCTGTAGTACGTCGATCTGAACATCGATACCACGAACAGTCTTGTTATCACGGCCATCGATACGAGGCTCACCTGCAACAATACGGCCACGAACGATCTCTTTCTCTAGGGAGCTCACGATGCCAGATACATCACCAGCAGAAGGCTGACCTTCTTCTTCGCCCGCTAGATTTTCAACCGCTTGAGCGCGAAGCTCAGCCAGTGCGTTTTGACGCTGCATTTTATCAGCAACTTGGTAAGCAGCTGTGATGCCTTCGCCTACTTCAGCACGTACTTTAGCGATTAGATCTTGATCTTTTTCAGGCGCAGTCCAAACCCAAGCTTCTTTACCTGCTTCAGCTTTGAGTTCGTTAACAGCGTTAACAACTGCTTGCATCTCTTGGTGAGCGAATAGAACCGCACCAAGCATTTCGTCTTCTGAAAGCTCTTGCGCTTCAGATTCAACCATTAGTACAGCATCAGATGTACCAGCAACAACCATGTCCAGCTCAGATGTTTCAAGCTGCTCATAAGATGGGTTTAAGATGTAACCATCTTCTTCAGTGAAGCCAACACGTGCTGCACCGATTGGGCCTTGGAATGGGATTCCAGAGATCGCTAGTGCTGCAGACGTACCGATCATCGCTGCGATATCTGGATCGTTTACTTTATCAGCAGACATTACAGTACAAACAACCTGAACTTCGTTCATGTAACCTTTCGGGAACAGTGGACGAATTGGACGGTCGATAAGACGAGAAGTAAGCGTCTCTTTTTCAGATGGACGTGCTTCACGCTTAAAGAAACCACCAGGGATACGGCCTACAGCGTAGTATTTCTCTTGGTAGTGAACAGAAAGAGGGAAGAAACCCTGACCTTCTTTTGCTTCTTTAGCGCCAACAACTGTACAAAGTACTTCGTTACCACCCATTTTAACCAGGACAGAACCTGTCGCCTGACGCGCAACGCGGCCAGTTTCGATAGTTACTTCCTGACCACCAAACTGGAATGTTTTAGTAGCTACTTGGAACACAATAATTTTCCTTTAAATAATTTGGCGGGGCAGTATGCTGATAACTTTCATGCCTTCTGTCTTGCCAGTACTCAAATAAGCTCTCGATAGTTCTGAAAGCGCATTTGAGTACGGGCGGGATGAAATAGTTACCTTTTCTTACCCCAGATAAAACCGGGGCCATACATTGTATGGCCCCAGAGAATTCACACTAACTTAGCGACGCAGACCTAGACGCTTGATCAGCTCAAGGTAACGATCAGCATCTTTACCTTTTAGGTAGTCCAGCAGCTTACGACGCTGGTTAACCATGCGGATCAGACCACGGCGAGAGTGGTGGTCGTGTTTGTTCGCTTTGAAGTGACCTTGTAGACCTTCGATGTTAGCAGATAGTAGAGCTACCTGAACTTCTGGGGAACCAGTGTCGCCTTCAGCGCGAGCGAAATCTGCAACGATTGCCGCTTTTTTCTCAGCAGTTAATGCCATTTTCATACTCCTAAAAAATATGCACACGATCTTAAGATCGCCGGATTAAAAAGAAACGATGCACCGAGCATATTTTCAGTACAACGCCACATCGGCCCTCTTACGAGAACCAAATAAAATCTTTATTGATCAGCCTCAGTGCAAATAAGGCGTTTAGGTTTTAGCTGTTGCTCGACTACTTCGGCAACGCCCAAGAAACGCTCTGCATCGCTATCAAGTGATGTACCAAACAAACGAACCAAGCTACCTTCTGCATAATCAGCATTAGGGACTGATTGGCCATGCATAATCAAACTGGTTTGCTGATCATCTAATCGAACTGCCGGTAGATCATCTACAGCAGCCCAGGCTGGCAATAATAGCTTATCCAGCTCGATTTGTATGCCTTTTTGCTCTTCTTCAGCACTGTTTTCGGGCACTAAATCGCGCAGCTCATCCAAACTCATCATTCGGTCAGCCGTGAATGCACCCACATCCAGTCTATGGAGCATTTTGACATGCGCACCACAACCCAGGATATGGCCGAGATCTTCGACAATTGAACGGATATAAGTCCCTTTCGAACAAAAGACTTCTAGATCAATTTCATCATCTCGCAAAGCCGTTAATTTGATCTCATGGATCGTTACTTTACGCGGCTTTACTTCGACCTGAATACCCTTTCGAGCCAACTTATAAAGCGGCTGCCCTTGGTGTTTCAACGCTGAAAACATCGAAGGAACTTGTTCTATTTCACCGCTAAACTCTGACTGCAAAATAGTATCTATCTTGTCTTCAGTCAGATCTGTTGGAACAGGTTTTTCTTCGACGACAGCGCCATCAGCATCACTAGAATCTGTACGAATACCAAGCTTAGCTGTTGTGATATAGCGTTTATCAGAATCGAGCAGGTGCTGAGAGAACTTAGTCGCTTCACCTAAACAAATCGGTAGCATACCAGTGGCAAGTGGATCCAAGGCACCTGTATGACCGGCTTTGGCCGCATCATAAATGCGTCGAACTTGCTGTAGAGCGGAATTAG
Source organism: Neptuniibacter sp. QD29_5 (assembly GCF_047778125.1). Lineage (GTDB taxonomy): Bacteria > Pseudomonadota > Gammaproteobacteria > Pseudomonadales > Balneatricaceae > Neptuniibacter. Next base: position 420,381 of record NZ_CP180556.1, on the reverse strand, counting down.
AAGAGATACCGGACGGTTTATTCAACAAGAATACACCGTCGACCGCCCGGCCTCGGGATTTTCTACGACGGCCCACGATTATTCCTCGTCAGCGTCTTTAGAAGCGCTCTGATTTTCCTGACGGATAGCCGCCTCAATCAGATGATGTAGATGTCTACCACGCTCGATCGTTTCATCGAAATGGAAACGCAGTTGCGGCATAACACGTAGCTGAACGTTACGACACAGTTCTCCACGAAGGAAACCTGCAGCATTGTTCAGTACTTTTAGTGAATCAATAATTGCTTCTGCTTCATCTTTACCATTAAGTGGTAAAACAGTGATGTAGACATCAGCAAAACCTAGATCCTTACTGACTTTGACATGGCTAACTGTAACCATACCTAAGCGTGGATCTTTTATTTCAAACTGGATCAGCTGCGCCAGCTCACGTTGGAGCTGGTCAGCAATCCTAGATGTACGACTATAATCGCGTGCCATAAAGGTTATTTATTACCTTGTATTTGCAACGTTAAAGTGTGCGCTGAATTTCAACTGTGTCGTAAACCTCAATTTGGTCTCCGACTTTAACGTCGTTGTAGTTCTTAACGCCGATACCACACTCCATACCCTGACGTACTTCGTTAACGTTATCTTTGAAGCGACGTAGAGATTCTAGTTCACCTTCATAGATTACAACGTTTTCACGTAGGACACGGATACGTTTGTTACGGAAGACAGTACCTTCTGTAACCATACAGCCGGCAACCGCACCGATCTTAGGCGCTTTAAATACATCACGTACTTCAGCAATGCCCACGATCTCTTCACGGTATTCAGGAGATAGCAGACCGCCCATCGCCTGTTTAACGTCATCAATGATGTCGTAGATTACGCTGTAGTAGCGTAGTTCAATACCTTCACGCTCTAGCACCTGACGCGCCTGAGCGTCAGCACGAACGTTAAAGCCAACCATCAATGCATCTGCTGTTACCGCAAGGTTAGCATCAGTTTCTGCGATACCACCTACACCACCAGATACGATGTTCACTTTAACTTCATCAGTAGATAGATCTTCTAGAGCATGCGTTAGCGCTTCCAAAGAACCACGTACGTCTGTCTTCAGTACGATGTTGAAAGTCTTAACATCACCCGCTTGCATGTTTGCAAACAAGTTCTCAAGTTTAGATTTCTGCTGACGAGCCAACTTAACATCACGGTATTTACCCTGACGGAATAGAGCAACTTCACGTGCTTTCTTCTCGTTAGATACCATAGTGAATTCGTCACCTGCGTTTGGTGTACCATCCAGACCTTGGATTTCTACAGGGATCGCAGGACCAGCGGAATCGATAGGCTTACCGTTCTCATCCAGCATTGCACGTACACGGCCGTAGTGAAGGCCTGCAAGTACGATATCACCTTTACGTAGCGTACCGTTCTGTACAAGTACAGTAGCAACTGGACCACGACCTTTATCTAAGCGTGATTCAACTACTACACCCTGAGCAGGAGCATTAGGTACAGCTTCAAGTTCTAAGATTTCAGACTGCAGTAGTACTGCATCCAGAAGCTCTTCAATACCTTGACCTGATTTAGCAGATACGTTTACGAACTGGTTCTCACCACCCCATTCTTCTGGGATAACGTCCAGTGCTGCCAATTCGTTTTTAACACGATCTGGATCAGCTTGTTCTTTATCGATCTTGTTAACAGCAACAACTAGAGGTACGCCAGCCGCTTTGGCGTGCTGAACCGCTTCTTCAGTCTGTGGCATTACGCCATCGTCTGCTGCAACTACTAGGATTACGATATCGGTTACAGAGGCACCACGTGCACGCATTGCGGTAAACGCAGCGTGGCCCGGAGTATCAAGGAATGTAACCATGCCGTTATCAGTATCTACGTGGTAGGCACCGATATGCTGGGTAATACCACCAGACTCACCAGACGCTACTCGTGAAGAACGAATGTAATCTAGTAGAGACGTTTTACCGTGGTCTACGTGACCCATTACAGTCACAACCGGTGCGCGACCTTCAGCATCACCCTGCTGCGCCTGAATGCTTTCCATCAACGCTTCTTCTACCGCGTTTTCTTGCATTGGCTTAGGAGTGTGGCCCATCTCTTCTACAACAAGCGTTGCTGTATCCTGATCGATAACTTGGTTGATAGTCGCCATAGCGCCCATACCAAACATTACCTTGATCACTTCAGCAGCCTTAACGTTCATCTTCTTAGCAAGATCTGCAACCGTAATACTCTCAGGAATAGAGACTTCCATTACCTGTTGAGTTGTTGGCTCTTTAAAGCCATGTTCATTTGGCTTATTAGAAAGAGGCTTGCCGTTCTTACCACGGTTACGGCTGATTTTGCCGCCACGACGATCCTGCTGACCACGGTTGTCGTTGCCTTTTTTCTTGCCTTTACCACGACGGTTATCTTCGTTCTTCTTAGCTTGCTCTTGAGCTTTGAAACGCTGTTCGGTTTCAGCCTTACGACGCTTCGCTTCTTCTTCTTTCTTCTGCTTAGCTTTCTCAGCGGCTTGAGCTTCTTGCTTCTTCTGTTCAGCAGCTTTAGCTTCTTGCTCACGCTTCTGCTGTGCTTCAGCTTCGCGCTCTTTAGCGGCTTTCTCTTCAGCTTCACGTGCGGCTTGAGCTTCCGCTTCCTGCTGTTTGCGCTCTTCTTCTAAGCGCAACTCTTCAGCATTCTGTGCTTCAGCTTGCTGATCAGCTTCGCCTTCAACACCTTCCACTTCTGAACGTTTCACATAAGTACGTTTCTTGCGTACTTCAACGTTCACAGTCTTCTTCTTCCCAGAAGCACCAGAAACTTTTAGTGTCGATGTAGTTTTACGCTTAAGCGTAATTTTCTTAGGTTCTGCATCATCTGCATCTTCACCGTGGCTGCGCTTAAGATGATTTAGCAATGATTGACGCTCAGTTTCAGATACTTCTGCTTTTTCATTCTTGCCTGAAATGCCTGCTTCCTGCATTTGCTCTAGCAAACGCTCAACGGAAACACCAACCATTTCGGCAAGCTGCTTAACTGTTACTTCTGCCATGTTAGGAGGCTCCTCTTCCGTTAATCTTTACTCTTCAGCAAACCATGGAGCACGAGCAGTCATGATTAACGCTGCAGCTCGTTCTTCATCCAGGCCTTCAATACCTAGCAGGTCATCGATAGACTGTTCTGCTAGATCTTCCATAGTAATTACACCTTGCGCGGCCAGTAGGTAAGCTAGGTGCTTGTCCATACCGTCCATCTCCAACAGGTCTGCTGCTGGTTCTGCACTATCAAGTTTTTCCTCACTTGCGATAGCAAGGTTTAGAAGTGCATCTTTCGCACGCTTACGTAGTTCCTCTACGATAGCTTCGTCGAAACCATCGATTTCTAACATCTCATCAACAGGAACGTAAGCAACTTCTTCAAGTGTTGTGAAACCTTCTTCTACCAACACTTCAGCAACATCTTCATCAACGTCTAGGTGGTTGATGAATGTATCGATCACAGAACCAACTTCAGATTGATGCTTCTCTTGTGCATCTTCTTCAGTCATCACGTTTAGTTCCCAGCATGTAAGCTCAGAAGCCAAACGTACGTTCTGGCCACTACGACCAATCGCCATCGCTAAGTTTTCTTCAGCAACTGCCACATCCATCGAATGTGTCTCTTCGTCCATTACGATAGATGCAACATCTGCAGGTGCCATTGCGTTGATAACCAACTGCGCTGGGTTGTCGTCCCAAAGCACGATATCAACACGCTCACCACCTAATTCGTTAGATACAGCCTGTACACGAGAACCACGCATACCTACACATGCACCAACTGGATCGATACGGCCATCATTCGTCTTAACGGCGATCTTCGCACGTGAACCTGGATCACGAGACGCCGCACGAATTTCAATCACTTCTTCAGAAATCTCTGGCACTTCGATACGGAACAGTTCAATCAACATTTCGTTGCAAGAACGGCTCAAGATCAACTGAGGACCACGGCCTTCAGAGCGAACTTCAAGAAGAACCGCACGTACACGATCACCCATGCGGAATGCTTCACGCTGGATTAGCTGATCGCGAGGCAGCAATGCTTCAGCATTGTTACCTAGATCTACAATAATGTTATCGCGCGTTACTTTTTTAACACTGCCCGAGATCAATTCACCTTGACGATCACGGTACAATTCAACAACTTTCGCACGCTCTGCTTCGCGAACTTTCTGAACGATAACCTGTTTAGCTGTTTGTGCCGCAATACGACCAAACTTAACAGATTCAACCTGTTCTTCATGTACGCTACCTGGCTCTAGAGAAGCATCAATCTCTTCAGCTTCCTCCATCGTCAGTTCAGTACCTAGTGCAGGTACTTCTTCGTTGCTCACAACCAACCAGCGGCGGAAAGTTTCGTAATCGCCTGTAGCTCGATCAATAACTACGCGAATATCCGCTTCTTCGTCGTAACGCTTCTTAGTTGCCGTTGCTAGTGCAACTTCAATCGCTTCGAAAATTACTTCTTTCGGAACATCTTTCTCGTTAGAAACTGCTTCCGCAACCAACAGAATCTCTTTATTCATGCTTCTGCCTCGCCTAAGACCTCTAATCCACGTTTAGAACTGAGGGATAATGTTTGCACGATCGATGTACTCAATCGGCAGCATATATTCTTCATTGTCGACCACTACCAGAATGTCGTCGCCTTCAACACCATTCAGCACACCCTTAAATTTACGGCGGCCTTCAAACGCAATTCGTAAGCGAACCTGAATAACAGATCCTGCATAGGCTTCAAACTGCTCAAGTGTAAATAGAGGACGATCCATACCTGGAGAGGACACCTCAAGGGTGTAGTTACCTGCAATCGGATCTTCTACATCCATAATTCCGCTGACCTGATGGCTGACTTTAGCGCAATCATCTACGTTAATGCCGTTATCAGAATCGATATACACCCGTAGGGTGCTGTGTTTTCCCTGTGAGAGAAACTCAATACCCCAGAGTTCAAACCCCAGCGCTGTAACTGAAGGCTCAATCAACTCTTGTAATAGTTTCATTTTCGCTGACACGAATAACCCACCCGTTCTAACACTAAGATATTAAACACTTATAAAACAATAAGTTAGATTTAATATCGTAAATTTCAAAAACAAAAAATGGGTCTAATGACCCATTCCCGATATGCAAACCCTTAGATTAAAGACTCTGCATTTTACCTACGAAAAAGCCCCTTAAAAGGGGCCTTACGTAAAAATAAGGTTGGTAGCGGGGGCTGGATTTGAACCAACGACCTTCGGGTTATGAGCCCGACGAGCTACCAAGCTGCTCCACCCCGCATCAAAAACCTAAATGATCCAACATTTCTGTGGACCTGAAGTCTTGATAGCTAACCGAAATTTAGCTTTTTGACTTCAAAGAATAAGAGACTTACTGAATAAACAATTCACTTATCCAAAAACTGGTGCAAATTGTATATGTACTGAGGCTCTTAATCAAGAAATATGGTGCCCAAGGCCGGACTTGAACCGGCACGGCCTGACGGCCACTACCCCCTCAAGATAGCGTGTCTACCAATTCCACCACTTGGGCAACAAACTTTTAGAAACTGTTAGTTATTTTGAGGAATGTCAGAATCTACAGGCGCTTTTGGCTTAGATTCATCAAAAACAGGTAGCGCTGGCTCTTCAGCAACAGCAGACTCAGCTGCTTTGCTTTCGATAAGCTCAGCAGAAGGAATACCTGCATCACCAACAGAATCAGCTTTTTCTTTAGCGTATACAGCTAAAACAAAGCTTGTAACAAAAATGCCCGCAGCAACAATGCCTGTTACGCGAGAAAGGAAGTTACCGCTACCGGTACTACCAAAAACAGTCTGCGAAGCACCTGCACCAAATGAAGCGCCAGCTTCAGCACCCTTGCCTTGCTGCAGCAAAATTAAGCCAATTACAGCGGCTGCTAACAATACATGAATAATTAAAACTACTGTTTCCATCTCAGAACCGTCAGTTATGCACCTGCCGCTTGGCAGATGGCAATAAAGTCGTTTGCTTTAAGGGATGCTCCACCAACAAGCCCCCCATCAACATCTTCATTCGCGAACAATTCAGCTGCGTTAGCAGCATTAACACTGCCACCATACAAGATACGCATTTTGCTAGCTAGCTCAGCATCACATTCAGCAATCATATTACGAATAGCTGCATGTACTTCTTGCGCCTGTTCCGGCGTCGCAGTTTTACCTGTACCTATAGCCCATACTGGCTCATAAGCGATTACAGCATCTTTAAATTGTTCGATACCTGCAGCATTTACAACAGCTTTTATCTGTCGTTCAACAACCGCAAGTGTATTTCCTTCTTCACGCTCTTCAAGCGTTTCACCAACACATAGGATTGGCTTCAAGCCAACAGCAACTGTTGCTTTAAATTTATCAGCAACCAGCTCGTCTGACTCAGCATACAAACTACGACGCTCGGAATGACCAAGAATAACGTATTCGCAGCTTAAATCTTTCAACATCTCTAAAGAGATCTCACCCGTAAAAGCACCGTTATTTTGCTCGCTTACATTCTGTGCACCCAGTGCAATAACAGAATCAGCAGTCAATGCTTGAACTTGAGATAGGTATATAGACGGCGGACAAACCAGCACATCAACAGCATTGGATTTAAGCTCAGCATTCAGGCCTTCCATCAACGTATTGATAGATGCTGAATTACCATTCATTTTCCAGTTACCGGCTACTAAGGCTGTACGCATTTATACCCCCATTTAAAGAGGCGCAAATATTAACTGGCTTACTCTGAACTTTCAAGCGCAAGCAGTGCTTTTTCAACCTCATCCGCCAACTGCTGACACAAGCTGTTAACTTCTTCTTCGTTTTCACCCTCGATCATAACGCGAACCACAGGTTCAGTGCCTGACGGACGAAGTAAAACACGGCCTCGATCACCTAATTGCGCTTCAGTTTTAGCAACGGCAACACTGATCTCTTCAACCTCAGCAATATTGTACTTTTGCGCCATACGCACATTGATCATTTTCTGCGGTAATTTGGTCATACCGTGACGAAGAGTATTCAACGTTTCACCGGTTTCAACGATCGCCTTAAGTACTTGCAATGCTGCAACCGTACCATCACCTGTAGTTGTTAGATGACGGCAAACGATATGACCCGAGCTCTCGCCACCGAGTAACCAATCATGTTTGTATAGCTGTTCCATTACATAACGATCGCCAACATTTACACGAACAAATGGAATACCTTCACGCGCATAAGCTTGCTCTAGGCCGAAGTTAGTCATTAACGTCCCAACAACCCCACCATGGAATGATTCTTCACGACGCATTTGCGCAGCAATCATGTATAGAAGCTCATCGCCATCGACTTCTTCACCAAGGTGATCAACCATAATCACGCGATCGCCATCACCATCTAAAGCGATACCTAAATCTGCTTTTTCTGCCGTAACGACCGTTTGCAAACGCTGCGTAGCAGTAGCACCGCATTTTTCATTGATATTTAGACCATCTGGCGCCGATGCTATCTCAACAACTTCTGCACCCAATTCTGAAAATACAGCAGGCGCAACGTGATAGGTCGCACCATTGGCACAGTCTAAGATTATCTTTAAGCCTTTCAGACTGATACCACCAGCAGTAGCCTTACAAAATTCAATGTAACGACCTGCAGCATCATCGATACGACGCGCTTTACCTAGCTCTGCAGAATCGACCGTCGTCATTGCGATATCCATCTGCGCTTCAATCGCCTGCTCAATTTCGTCAGGCAGCTTAGTACCTTCTGAAGAGAAGAATTTAATGCCGTTATCGTAGTAAGCATTATGAGATGCACTAATGACGATACCAGCGTCAGCACGGAAAGTACGTGCTAGATAAGCCACTGCAGGGGTTGGCATAGGACCGGTGAGTAAGACATCCACACCAGCAGCAGACAAGCCCGCTTCTAAAGCAGATTCAAACATGTAACCTGAAATTCGAGTATCTTTACCAATCAGTATTTTACTGTGGCCTTCTCTCGAGAATACCTTACCTGCAGCCCAACCCAGCTTAAGAACAAAATCAGGAGTTACTGGAAATTGGCCAACTTTGCCACGAATACCATCAGTACCAAAATAACGCTTACTCATTAACTTATATTCCTTTTATACCGTCTCAGCCATAACCGCACGGGTCATCTTCACTACATCAACCGTTTCCGCAACGTCATGTACACGAATTATTTCTGCACCTTGCATTACAGCAAGCGCAACAGTGGCTAAGCTACCTGGTAGTCGTTGCTCAACTTCTCTATTGAGAACAGCGCCTATCATCGATTTTCTAGACGTCCCTATTAATATGGGCAGGTCATGTTGCTTCAATCTATCTAAATTATTCATTAGACGTAGATTATGCTCTACGCTCTTACCAAACCCGAACCCTGGATCTAGTAGTAATCTATCTTTTGTAATCCCCGCCGCTTCGCACGCTTTCACTCGCTGCAGTAAGAAGTACTCAACATCATCTAGAACATCATCATACGAAGGAGCATCCTGCATTGTCGCCGGACTCCCCTGCATATGCATCAAGCAGATAGGCAGATTGGTTTTAGCGGCGGCCACTAGTGCACCTTCGCGTCCAAGAGCTCTAACGTCATTGATTAAACCCGCACCTAGTTTAACTGACTCAGTTATTACTTCAGGAGTACTGGTATCAACGGAGATAACCACATCTAGCTCTGATGCTATTTTCTCTACAACTGGAAGCACTCGACCTAGCTCTTCGTCTAGAGTCACTGGAGCAGCGCCTGGTCGGGTAGATTCACCACCCACATCCAAGATAGTCGCACCGTCGGTCACCATCCCTTCAGCTTGTCGAATGACATTATCCAATCTTACTTGCTGATTGGAATACAACGTTCCGCCATCTGAGAACGAGTCGGGCGTAACATTCAAAATCCCCATAACATGGGTATCAGCTAAGTTTAGAGTTCGATTACCACAGACTAACTGGCGCATAGATCCTGTTCTTCATTACTTTATACAATGAAAAAAGGCTGACTTTCTACAAAGCCAGCCTTTTCATATTCACCTTGTGTTTAGTGAATATTATTATCTGGTGAGCGTGGAATGTCCTGATCTGAATCATCATCTGATCGATCATCAGCCTTCGATTCAGTATCAGTATCAGCATTTACGTTTTCGCTGGCACCATGATCTGAACCGCTTTTGTCTTCTTCCACCCAACCTTCTGGAGCAGATACTTCTTCACGATTCATTAGCTGATCAATCTGCTTACTATCGATCGTTTCATACTTCATCAGAGCCTGACACATAGTCTCTAGAATATCGCGATTATCTTCCAGAATTTGCTCTGCCTTCTGGTAACACTCATCGATAATCTTGCGCGTTTCAGTGTCAATACGACGCTGCGTCTCTTCTGCTAGCGGTTTAGCACCTTGACCATAGCCACGGTTAAATGGATCTGACTCTTCCTCATCGTATAGCAATGGCCCAAGCTCTTCACTCAAACCCCATTTCGCTACCATGCTACGAGCAAATGAAGTCGCACGCTGAATATCGTTCGATGCACCTGTGGTTACACCTTCTTTACCCAGTGTCATCTCTTCCGCAATTCGGCCACCGTAAAGTGAACAAATGTTAGACAAGATAGATTGGCGGCTATGGCTATAACGATCTTCTTCAGGCAAGAACATAGTCACACCTAACGCACGACCGCGCGGAATAATAGAAACTTTATACACAGGATCATGCTCTGGCATTAGGCGACCAACAATCGCGTGGCCAGCTTCATGGTATGCTGTATTCAAGCGCTCTTTTTCAGACATCACCATAGATTTACGCTCAGCGCCCATCATAATTTTGTCTTTCGCTTGCTCAAACTGAATCATACTTACAGTACGTTTGTTAGCGCGTGCTGCAAATAGGGCTGCTTCGTTTACAAGGTTCGCTAGATCAGCACCAGAGAAACCAGGCGTACCACGCGCAATCAGATCAGGCTTAACGTCTTCACCTAATGGCACTTTACGCATGTGCACTTTAAGAATTTTCTCACGACCAAGAATATCTGGAAGACCTACATGTACCTGACGGTCAAAACGACCTGGACGCAGAAGTGCAGGATCAAGTACATCTGGACGGTTAGTTGCAGCGATTACGATAATACCTTCACTGCCTTCAAAGCCATCCATCTCTACCAATAACTGGTTCAATGTCTGTTCACGCTCATCATTACCACCACCCATGCCAACACCACGGTGACGACCTACAGCGTCGATCTCGTCGATGAAGATAATACATGGCGCATTTTTCTTCGCTTGATCAAACATGTCACGAACACGGGATGCACCCACACCTACAAACATCTCTACGAAGTCAGAACCAGAAATACTAAAGAACGGTACTTTCGCTTCGCCGGCTATTGCTTTCGCCAACAAGGTTTTACCAGTACCCGGATTACCCGCCATCAACACACCACGTGGAATATGGCCGCCTAGGCGCTGAAATTTACCCGGATCACGAAGAAAATCTACTAGCTCACGAACATCTTCCTTAGCCTCTTCAACGCCAGCAACATCATCGAAGGTCGTTTTAATCTGATCTTCGCTCATCATACGCGCTTTGGACTTACCGAAAGACATTGGACCGCCTTTGCCACCACCGCCTTGCATCTGACGCATAAAGAACATGAACACTGCAATAATGACAAGGATAGGGAAAGAAGCGACTAGCAACTGAGTCCAAATACTCTGCTGCTCTGGTTGCTTACCTTCAATCACAACATTGTGATTAATTAGATCATCAACCAGTTTAGGGTCCTGAAGCGCTGGGCGTACGGTTTCAAACATATCACCGTTAGAGCGCTGGCCCTGAATAATATAGCCATCAATAATGACTTTAGTCACACGATCATCCTGAACTTCTTTGACAAAATCAGAGTAACTTAGTCGGTTAGACTCGGCCTTTTCATTAAAATTATTAAAAACAGTCAGCAATACCGCTGCGATCACCAGCCATAGAACTAGATTTTTCGCCATATCATTCAATGGAATACCCTCAATTTGCTGATTTTGTTAGGCGTTATAGAAAACGCTAAACACTATACTATGCAGCCACGATTGACTACTAAAACACTAATTAACCTTTAAAACCTTTACCTAAAAGGTAGACTTCACGGGAACGAGCTCGAGAAGAATCAGGCTTACGCGTAACCACTTTGTCAAAACTTGTACGCATATCTTTTAAATATTGATCAAAACCCTCACCTTGGAATACTTTAGCGACAAACGTACCGCCAGGCTTCAACACCTCGCGCGCCATATCCAAAGCAAGCTCAACCAAATACATTGCTGCCGGCTGATCAACAGCAGACATACCACTCATATTGGGGGCCATATCTGAAATTACAAGGTCTGCTGGCTCATCTCCTAATGCATTTAGGATTTTATGCAGCACTTCTTCCTCAGTAAAGTCACCTTGAACGAACTCCACACCCGCCATACTGTCCATCGGCAGAATATCTGATGCCACCACTCGACCATGATCACCAACGCGCTCCGCAGCCACTTGAGACCAACCGCCAGGGGCCGCACCTAAATCCACAACCGTCATTCCCTGCTTAAGCAGCTTATCTTTTTCATCTAATTCAATCAGCTTAAAACTAGCACGCGATCTATAACCGAGCTCTTTGGATTTTTTCACCCAATGATCATCAAAGTGTTCTTTTAACCAACGTTCACTACTTGATGCTTTCGCCACTTCGTTTCACTCTCTTGATTGAATGAGCCATGCGCTACTCAGAACCGCATAACTCAGGTAAAATATAATTAATTAAATATGCTGGACTAGGGTATTAGATAATATTCGCAATAAACGCCCAGCTAAACTTTGAGGCACCGTATTTTAATATGAGCTTGAGCACTGAGCAAAAGAAGCATTACCGCACTATAGGCCACAAACTTAATCCTCTAGTAACTGTAGCAGGAAAAGGCCTAACTGAAGCTATTCAACTTGAAGTCGATCGCGCTTTAGAAGATCACGAACTGATCAAGGTAAAGTTTGCTGTTGGTGATCGCGACGTTAAAAAACAACTGATTCGCGAACTATGCGAAATCGTTGAAGCTGAGATCGTGCAAGAGATTGGTCACATTGCGCTAATTTACCGTAGAGCGCTTGAGCCAAACCCAAAACTATCTAACTTGTTACGTTAATATCTACTGAGCAAGCTATTAAAACAGCATAAATACAAAAAAGGGTGCCTAGGCACCCTTTTTTAGTCTGCTCAGATATGAGCAACCTCATCAATCTCATATTCAGTAGCGCCACCCGGCGTCTGAATATTTACGATATCACCTTCCTCTTTGCCTACTAGGCCACGAGCAATCGGCGAGTTAACTGAGATTTTGTTCGCTTTGATATCAGCTTCATCATCACCTACGATCTGATAAGTTTTAGACTCATCTGTATCTAAGTTAATGATGGTTACTGTAGTACCGAAGATAACCTTACCAGAGTGTGGAATAGCTGTTACATCAATTACTTGACAGTTAGACAGCTTAGCTTCCAGCTCCTGAATACGACCCTCGATGAAACCCTGCTGCTCGCGAGCAGCATGGTATTCAGCGTTTTCCTTCAAGTCACCGTGTTCACGCGCTTCTGCAATATCAGCAATTACCCGTGGACGATCTACAGTTTTCAGTTGATCAAGCTCTTCTCGAAGCGCTTTCTCACCTGCTGCAGTCATAGGTACACGATTCACAATTATGCTCCTATATCCTGAACGCGACGAACGTCTTTCTCTTCGCCGTACTGTAGCGCCATAGTAATCGCTTCAGCACCTGCCAACGTAGTGGTATATGGCACTTTATGCTGTAGAGCACTACGACGAATATCAGCTGAATCTTCGATCGCTTTACGGCCTTCAGTTGTATTCACAATGTAAGCAATCTCATCATTCTTGATCATATCAACAATGTTTGGACGACCTTCCATCACTTTGTTTACAACTTCAACCTCAAGGCCTTGCTCAGCCATTAGCTTAGCAGTACCACGAGTAGCCACTAGAGAGAAGCCTAGCTCAACCAGATCCTTAGCAATCTGCATGGAAGCATCTTTATCAACTTCACGTACAGAGATGAACGCTTTACCTGCTTGCGGCATAGTTTCACCCGCACCGATCTGCGCTTTCATAAACGCTTCACCGAAGGTAGCGCCAACACCCATTACTTCACCAGTAGATTTCATCTCTGGGGATAGAATTGGGTCAACACCTTGGAACTTGTTGAACGGGAATACAGCTTCTTTCACGTTGAACAATGTTGGCACGATCTCTTTAGTGAAGCCAAGTTCAGCTAGAGTCTTACCAGTCATTACCTGCGCACCGATTTTCGCTAGAGAAACACCGATACACTTAGAAACAAACGGTACAGTACGGGATGCACGAGGGTTAACCTCGATCACGTAAATTTCACCATCCTGATATGCAAGCTGGGTATTCATTAGGCCAACCACACCTAGCTCCAACGCCATCTTACGTACCATCTCACGCATTTCATCTTGAACATCATCAGCAAGACTATACGGAGGGAATGAACATGCAGAGTCACCAGAGTGAACACCCGCTTGCTCGATGTGCTGCATGATTGCACCAATAACTACATCCTTACCGTCGCAAACTGCATCAATATCAACTTCAACCGCTGCATTTAGGAAGTGATCCAACAATACTGGCGCGTCGTTAGATACTTGTACCGCAGTATTCATGTAGCGGCGCAGCTCTTCCTCTTTGTAAACGATCTCCATTGCACGACCACCTAGTACATAAGATGGACGAACAACTAGTGGGTAACCAAGCTTGTCAGCTTCGATGATCGCTTCTTCTAGAGAACGTACAGTCGCGTTTTCTGGCTGCTTAAGACCAAGGCGCTTCAGCATTTGCTGGAACTGTTCACGGTCTTCTGCACGGTCAATCGCTTCTGGAGAAGTACCGATAATTGGTACGCCAGCTTGCTCAAGTGCAACAGCCAGTTTCAGTGGCGTCTGACCACCGTACTGAACAATAACACCTTTTGGCTTCTCAACATTTACGATTTCAAGCACATCTTCAAGTGTGATTGGCTCGAAGAACAGACGATCAGAAGTATCGTAGTCAGTAGAAACAGTCTCAGGGTTACAGTTAACCATGATTGTTTCGAAACCGTCATCACGCGCTGCAAGTGCGGCGTGCACACAGCAGTAGTCAAACTCAATACCTTGACCGATACGGTTTGGACCACCACCAATAACCATGATCTTGTCACGGTCAGAAGGATTCGCTTCACACTCTTCTTCATAAGAAGAGTACATGTAAGCTGTATCAGATGCGAATTCTGCCGCACAGGTATCAACGCGCTTATAAACTGGACGCACATCTAGGTTGTGACGATGCTTACGGAACTGTTTCTCAGATACACCAAGAAGAGTCGCTAAACGCTCATCAGAGAAACCTTTACGCTTAAGACGGAACACAGCATCTTTATCAAGATCGGACATTGCCATCTCAGATACGCGCTGCTCATCTTTGATAATGTCTTCTACTTGAACCAAGAACCAAGGATCAATACCGCTGATCTCGTATAGTTCTTCAACGCTCATACCCATACGAAATGCATCGCCTAGGTACCAGATACGCTCAGCACCCGGCTCTTTCATCTCACGTACGATCGTAGAACGCGCATCTTCGCTAGTAATGTCGATGATTGGGTCGAAACCAGTCGCACCAACCTCTAGACCACGAAGCGCTTTCTGAAGAGATTCCTGCTGAGTACGGCCAATCGCCATAACCTCACCAACAGACTTCATCTGAGTTGTTAGACGATCATTTGCCTGCGGGAATTTCTCGAAAGTAAAACGAGGGATCTTAGTAACAACGTAGTCAATAGATGGCTCGAAAGACGCTGGCGTAGCACCGCCAGTGATATCGTTTTGTAGCTCATCTAGTGTGTAACCAATTGCTAGCTTCGCAGCTACTTTAGCAATTGGGAAGCCTGTCGCTTTAGATGCCAAAGCGGATGAACGAGATACACGAGGGTTCATCTCGATTACTACCATACGGCCATCTTTCGGGTTTACACCAAACTGTACGTTAGAACCGCCAGTTTCTACGCCGATTTCACGCAGTACTGCCAAAGAGGCATTACGCATGATTTGATATTCTTTATCTGTAAGCGTTTGCGCTGGTGCAACAGTGATAGAATCACCTGTGTGAACACCCATTGCATCGAAGTTCTCGATCGCGCAAACGATGATGCAGTTGTCGTTTTTATCACGAACAACTTCCATCTCGTACTCTTTCCAACCGATCAAAGATTCGTCGATCAACAACTCAGTCGTTGGAGAAAGATCCAGACCACGCTCACAGATCTCGATAAACTCTTCTTTGTTATACGCAATACCACCACCGGTACCACCCATAGTGAAAGAAGGGCGAATGATACATGGGAAGCCTAGCTGCGCTTGAACCTGCAACGCTTCTTCCATACTGTGAGCAATTGCAGCACGTGGGCATTCAAGGCCAATTGCTTTCATCGCCTTATCGAAACGATCACGGTCTTCCGCTTTATCGATAGTGTCAGCGTTGGCACCGATCATCTCAACGCCATGTTTTTCAAGAACGCCTTCACGCTCAAGATCCAAAGCACAGTTTAATGCAGTCTGACCACCCATTGTAGGTAGAAGTGCATCAGGCTTTTCTTTGGCGATAATCTTTTCTACTGTCTTCCAGTTGATTGGCTCAATGTAAGTTGAGTCAGCCATCGCTGGATCAGTCATAATGGTTGCAGGATTAGAGTTAACCAGAATGACGCGGTAACCTTCTTCACGCAAAGCTTTACAAGCTTGTGCGCCAGAATAGTCGAATTCACATGCCTGACCGATAACAATCGGGCCAGCACCAAGAATCAAAATACTTTTTAAGTCCGTACGTTTTGGCATCGGTAATAAACCAGTCGTATCAGTTAATAACTGCGGCAGGCGGCTAATTCACACCTGCCTTGTATCGTTTCAAAAGCCTGTAAACTCAGGCCGAACTGCGATTAAGCTTTCGCAGCCTTCATATCTTCGATGAAGCGATCAAATAGAGGCGCTACATCGTGTGGGCCTGGGCTAGCTTCAGGGTGGCCCTGGAAACTAAATGCCGCACGATCTGTTCTCTCAATACCCTGCAAAGAGCCATCAAACAGAGACTTATGCGTAGCACGCACATTTTCTGGAAGCGCATCTTCGTCAACAGCAAAACCGTGGTTTTGAGAGGTAATCATCACTTGCTTGCCATCCAAATCTTGAACTGGGTGGTTAGCACCGTGGTGACCAAACTTCATTTTTACTGTCTTAGCACCAGAAGCCAACGCTAGTAGCTGATGGCCCAAGCAGATACCAAATACAGGTAGATCTGTTTTGCAGATCTCTTCAATTGCAGCAATTGCGTAATCACATGGTTCTGGATCACCAGGGCCATTAGATAGGAATACGCCATCTGGATTCATCGCAAGCACTTCTGCAGCTGGTGTTTTTGCAGGAACAACCGTTAGGCGGCAACCGCGTTCAACCAACATGCGCAAAATATTGCGTTTCACACCGTAGTCATATGCAACAACATGAAACTCTTGATCTGCTGCAGTTTTATCTTCATGGCCTTGGCCTAGCTTCCAAGTAGAAGAAGTCCACTCGTATGTCTCTTCAGTTGTAACAACTTGAGCAAGATCCATACCTTTTAGACCTGGGAACGATTTAGCTTCTGCTAGCGCTTTAGCTTCATCAATATCACCGGCCATGATGCAACCGTTAAGAGAACCCTTTTCACGCAAAATGCGTGTTAAACGTCGTGTATCAATATCAGCGATACCAACGATATTGTTATCCTTAAGATAATCATCAAGGTTCTTTTCATTACGGAAGTTACTCGCAACCAATGGAAGGTCACGAATGACTAAACCAGCAGCCCACGTGCGAGAAGATTCTTCATCTTCCGTATTGGTGCCAGTATTACCAATATGTGGATATGTCAGGGTAACAATCTGACGGCAGTATGATGGATCCGTTAGGATCTCCTGGTAACCCGTCATAGAGGTATTAAATACAACCTCGCCGCTAGACAGACCGTCTGCGCCAATGGCTACGCCCTTGAAAATGCTTCCGTCTTCAAGAGCAAGAATGGCTGGTCTCGCCAATTGAACCTCCCCGCGTAAATGCGCAACAACAAAAATCAGAAACGATACGTGCAAAAAAGCGAGGTAAAACCTGAAGTTAACCTCGCTTTTTTGTTTTAGAAACCTGTGTGTAAATTTTGCCTTAGGCAAAACGACTGCATTCTATGCCAAATTCGCCAATCTGTCCATCACACTCAATAAAAAGAGTTATGTAACAAACGGTCAATTAACACATCTGTCACATTATTGAAGTAAAAAGCACTGCAAGAAACTGTATCAAACACCGCTCTCATAAACATAAGGCCTCTTATGAAGATTTCGACAATTACACGCATTGCGAGCATAACATTAGCCCTAATCGTAATTTTATTGGCTACCGCTATTTTTTGGTCCTTAGAACGCCTAGATTCCGCCTTCAAAATGAAAGACAACTATCATGGCTACATTAATGAAATCTACATAAAGCTAGAACAGCCTGTCTCAAAGTATTTGATTACAGGGGATGCGACATTACTAACGACACTAGAAAAGAATCTTGAAGCCCTTTCAGAAAGCACACAAAGAAACTTACCAGAAGAGATACAAGCTGGCATTCTAGGTCAATTAAAGAACATAAAGGATAAAACTCTCACCGAAATGCGCGCCGCCGGCAAACTTGCACAACCAGAAGTATTACTCATACATAATGAAAGAGAATTAAACGACGCCATACAATCCGTCAAAGAATATGCAGACAAAGCAAGTTACGATCAAAACCATATCAAGAATAGTTATGTAGATTTACTATTTAGCCTGCAAAAAAACACTGCTCTACTCAGCCACAGCCGCCAAAGCTACTTTGAAAAAAACAAAAACGAGAGCCTACAACAGATTCAATTTATCCTATCTGAACTTAAGAAAGACGCAGAAGCAATTAGTAAGCTTGATCGACTCGGCATATTCAAAGAAGCAGAAGATGAAGATGACCTCTCCTCTTTACTAGGCCTTGCAATTGAAATTGCGAGCGATAACGACAAAGAAGAGATTGGCGATGAACCTATAGCAAACATTAAAGATCTTGTTAATCGCTACCCCAAAGAACTTCAAAATGCGAAAAAGTTCAGTCAACAAAAAAATAAATCAAGCTCTGCTGCACAAAAAAATGTGGCTAATTTAGAGCACTCAGTGGCAAGCATCGCCAGCACTATCGCAGATAGATATGAGGATATTCAGTTTTCGGTATATCTAATCATGACAATATGTACCGTTCTGATTATTGCAACTGGCATATCCATGAACATATTACTGCGTAAATTAGGTAGCATCCTGATCGCAACAACGGAATATATAGATCAACTGTCACATGGAAAATTTAGCAGCAACATCCAAATAAATTCAAGACTAACCGAAGCCGAAACACTCAATAGCGCTATAGACAGACTGCAATGCTTCTTCAAAAAATTCCTTATGGATATCCAGCAGGAAACCAACAATTTAAGACAACTCCAAAACAGCGCCATAACAGAAGCAACACAGCTAGAAAACACAGTGCAACAGCAACAAGCAGCCACTGAAAATGCTGTAGTACAAATTACACAGCTAAACAGCTCATTTACTGAAGTAGCAGCGAGAGCAACACAAAGCAGCTCAGCAACACTAGAAGCCTCGCAACTTGCAAATAAAGGTTATGAACAAATTAAAGCTACGGGTGATCATATAGATAAGTTAAACAATGAAATTGCAGCAACATCAGAATCACTGAACGCGTTACAAGAAGATTCTATTGCTATACAAAATGTACTCGGTGTAATACAAGGCTTCGCAGAACAAACCAACTTATTGGCCTTAAACGCAGCAATCGAAGCAGCTCGAGCAGGGGAAACAGGTCGCGGGTTTGCTGTAGTAGCAGACGAAGTGAGAAACCTTGCAGCAAACACCGCAAAATCAGCAGATGAAATTCAAAGAATCACAACCCGTTTAAATCAAACGACCGAGCAAACTGTTGAGAAGATGGGTATCCAACAAAGAGCTGCAACCGACACTGTAAATCTTGCAAAAGACGCTCAAGAAGCAATTAAAATCATTAGAAACTCAATCAGTGAAATTAACGATATGAGTGTTTTAATCGCATCGTCAACAGAAGAGCAAACCTCTGTGACCTCAGAAATAGCAGATACAATTGAGACAACCAATACATTAAGCCAATACACAAAATCTGCAGCTGAAACAAACAAACAACAAGCTGAGCAGCTATCATTTGCAAGCGAACAATTAACCGCAGTAATTTCAAAACTACATTAACAAATAAAAAGCCCGGCTTATGCCGGGCTTTTTACGATTAATCAAACTACTTTGCAGAAAACTCATTCCAGTTTTTAAGACTTACTGTTAAAGCATTAACCATAAAACCATCTGTCTCCATGTCCCTTATTGCTTTAGCTAACATCCCTCTTAAAGCACCTGTGTTGCATTTGGATTTATGTGATACAGTAAGATATAAACCCTCACTACTAATAGCTGGGTCTAGCACTTCAAGATCTGATTTATAGCCAAGCAAGTCAGCATAAGCCAATCCTGGGTTCTGCTCATACAACGCGTAGTCAGCTCTTGACCGCTTAATCATAAGAAACGCCTGCTTTAGCGATGCAACATACTGCAAATTCAAATTAGCCTTGGCGTACTCATCAAACTCTTGACCAAAACTATTGTTTATTACAGTTACACCCGACCTTCCAATAAGGTCTTCTCGCTTATCGTATACAAGGCCAGACCCTTTACGCCTCCAAACAACACTCTTTGTATTGAGGAAAGCTGGATAAACATAATCCATATACTGGTTCCGAGGGATCGTATAAAAAGCCCCAGCCATCAAATCAATCCTTCCGGAGCGAAGCATATCCTGCGCTCTGGCCCATGAACCGACATCCTGAAGTTGAATATCAACACCCAAGCGCTTACCTAGCTCATCCATTATCAAACGATTAGCACCTAACAGATCGGTAGTGCCATCATCAGCACGCCAAAGATAAGGTGGATATTCTGAATTCCCTGTCGCTGTTAAAACCTTACACTCTTCTGCATGCAAAGAAGCAGAGATAACCGCCATTAATGATATGAAACAAAACTTAAAGTAGAACTTAACGCTCTTCATCACCAGCACCTTTCGCCTCTGTAAGACCGAATCCTCAGAAGCAGTATAGATACAAGGACAAATAAGCAGCAAGTTTATTGAGTTGTGGGTATCTAGATTGCTAAGGACAGCTAAGGACAGCTAAGGACAGCTAAGGACAGCTAAGGACAGCTAAGGACAGCTAAGGACAGCTAAGGACAGCTAAGGACAGCTAAGGACAGCTAAGGACAGCTAAGGACAGCTAAGGACAGCTAAGGACAGCTAAGGACAGCTAAGGACAGCTAAGGACAGCATTCAGTTTAATATTAGGATTAATTAAGACAACTCATCCTTACCAAGCTGCCTGGTTTTATCCGCTTCAAGCCGGTCCTATCTGCTCTTAACCGTATTTTTAGCCCAACACGAAAAAACCCCGATCACAGCGTGACCGGGGTTTTCTCTTAATTAAATGCTTGGCGATGACCTACTCTCACATGGGGAAGCCCCACACTACCATCGGCGATGCTGCGTTTCACGTCTGAGTTCGGGATGGATTCAGGTGGTTCCACAACTCTATGGTCGCCAAGCAAAACTGTTACAACTTAGATCTGATTCTTCTTTTATTTGATCTAGATAGTTCTTCGACTGTAGCTTAACTACGCGCTAATTCGTTACTCTCTATCGTCTTACATATCTTACAAGTCACTTGCCAAACGCCTTGGGCGTTATATGGTCAAGCCTCACGGGCAATTAGTATTGGTTAGCTCAACGCCTCACAGCGCTTCCACACCCAACCTATCAACGTCGTAGTCTTCAACGGCCCTTTAGGGGAATCAAGTTCCCAGTGAGATCTCATCTTGAAGGAGGCTTCCCGCTTAGATGCTTTCAGCGGTTATCCCGTCCGAACGTAGCTACCCGGCAATGCAATTGGCATCACAACCGGTACACCAGAGGTTCGTTCACTCCGGTCCTCTCGTACTAGGAGCAACTCTTCTCAAATCTCAAACGCCCACGGCAGATAGGGACCGAACTGTCTCACGACGTTCTAAACCCAGCTCGCGTACCACTTTAAATGGCGAACAGCCATACCCTTGGGACCGGCTTCAGCCCCAGGATGTGATGAGCCGACATCGAGGTGCCAAACACCGCCGTCGATGTGAACTCTTGGGCGGTATCAGCCTGTTATCCCCGGAGTACCTTTTATCCGTTGAGCGATGGCCCTTCCATACAGAACCACCGGATCACTAGAACCTACTTTCGTACCTGCTCGACGTGTCTGTCTCGCAGTCAAGCACCCTTCTACTCTTGCGCTCATTGCATGATTTCCGACCATGCTGAGGGTACCTTCGTGCTCCTCCGTTACTCTTTGGGAGGAGACCGCCCCAGTCAAACTACCCACCACACAATGTCCCCGATCCCGCTTAGGGAACTGGGTTAGAACCTCAACATTACCAGGCTGGTATTTCAAAGGTGGCTCCACCCTATCTGGCGACAGGGTTTCAAAGCCTCCCAGCTATTCTACACAAGTAATGTCAAAGTCCACTGTGAAGCTGTAGTAAAGGTTCACGGGGTCTTTCCGTCTAGCCGCGGGTAAACTGCATCTTAACAGCTATTTCAATTTCACTGAGTCTCGGGTGGAGACAGTGTGGCCATCGTTACGCCATTCGTGCAGGTCGGAACTTACCCGACAAGGAATTTCGCTACCTTAGGACCGTTATAGTTACGGCCGCCGTTTACCGGGGCTTCGATCAAGAGCTTCGCGCAAGCGCTAACCCCATCAATTAACCTTCCGGCACCGGGCAGGCGTCACACCCTATACGTCCTCTTTCGAGTTTGCAGAGTGCTATGTTTTTAATAAACAGTCGCAGCCACCTGGTATCTTCGACCGGCCTCAGCTTAGGGAGCAAGTCCCATCACCAAAACCGGCGCACCTTCTCCCGAAGTTACGGTGCCATTTTGCCTAGTTCCTTCACCCGAGTTTTCTCATACGCCTTAGTATTCTCTACCTGACCACCTGTGTCGGTTTAGGGTACGGTTAGTCATAACCTGAAGCTTAGAGGATTTTCCTGGAAGCATGGCATCAACTACTTCAGTCCATAAAGGACCTCGTCATCGATTCTCGGTCTTAAAAGAGCCCGGATTTACCTAAGCTCTAAACCTACTATCTTAAACGCGGACAACCAACGCCGCGCTAGCCTAGCCTTCTCCGTCCCCCCATCGCAGTTATGAGCAGTACAGGAATATTAACCTGTTTCCCATCGGATACGCTCTTCAGCCTCTCCTTAGGGGCCGACTCACCCTACCTCGAATAGCGTTGGATAGGAACCCTTGGTCTTCCGGCGGGGAGGGTTTTCACCTCCCTTATCGTTACTCATGTCAGCATTCGCACTTCTGATACCTCCACGGTGCCTTACAGCTTCCGCTTCAACAGCTTACAGAACGCTCCTCTACCATGCACAAAGTGCATCCGTAGCTTCGGTGTTATGCTTAGCCCCGTTATATCTTCCGCGCGGGCCGACTCGACTAGTGAGCTATTACGCTTTCTTTAAAGGGTGGCTGCTTCTAAGCCAACCTCCTAGCTGTCTAAGCCTTCCCACATCGTTTCCCACTTAGCATAAACTTTGGGACCTTAGCTGACGGTCTGGGTTGTTTCCCTTTCCACGACGGACGTTAGCACCCGCCGTGTGTCTCCCGTGATTGAACTCATGGGTATTCGGAGTTTGCATCGGGTTGGTAAGTCGGGATGACCCCCTAGCCGAAACAGTGCTCTACCCCCCATGGTTAGACACGAGGCACTACCTAAATAGTTTTCGAGGAGAACCAGCTATCTCCGAGTTTGATTAGCCTTTCACTCCTATCCACAAGTCATCCGCTGGCTTTTCAACGACAGTCGGTTCGGTCCTCCAATGCATGTTACTGCATCTTCAACCTGCCCATGGATAGATCACTCGGTTTCGGGTCTACTCCTAGCGACTGGACGCCCTATTAAGACTCGGTTTCCCTACGGCTCCGCAAATGCTTAACCTTGCCACTAAAAGTAAGTCGCTGACCCATTATACAAAAGGTACGCAGTCACCGTCCGAAAACGGCTCCCACTGCTTGTACGTACACGGTTTCAGGGTCTATTTCACTCCCCTCACAGGGGTTCTTTTCGCCTTTCCCTCACGGTACTGGTTCACTATCGGTCAGTCAGGAGTATTTAGCCTTGGAGGATGGTCCCCCCATATTCAGACAGCGTTTCACGTGTGCCGTCCTACTCGATTTCACTTTAAAAGACCTTTCACATACGGGGCTATCACCCACTATGGCCACACTTTCCAGAGTGTTCTGTTAAATCTAATAAAGCTTAAGGGCTAGTCCCCGTTCGCTCGCCGCTACTTAGGGAATCTCGGTTGATTTCTTTTCCTCTGGGTACTTAGATGTTTCAGTTCCCCAGGTTCGCCTCTAATAACCTATGTATTCAGTTAAAAGATACCTATAAATAGGTGGGTTTCCCCATTCGGAAATGTCCGGATCAAAGGTTGTTTACCACCTCCCCGAACCTTATCGCAGGTTACAACGTCCTTCATCGCCTCTGACTGCCAAGGCATCCACCGTGCACGCTTAGTCACTTGACCATATAACCCGAAGGCGTCTGGAATCACAGTAACTTGTATTGCTAGTAACGATAGATTTCGCCGAATTGGCGCATGCAGTAAAACTACATGTCTTAAATCTAAATCAAATGAATCAAATCCAAATTGTTAAAGAGCGTTTAAAGCAAAAAAGCTTTAAAAGATAATGTCTTAAACGACAATATGTTTTAAAACTCTTCCTTCTCATCCAGAGGATGATGGTGGAGCTATGCGGGATCGAACCGCAGACCTCCTGCGTGCAAAGCAGGCGCTCTCCCAGCTGAGCTATAGCCCCAAGAAAAACAGTAAGGCTATTGATTGGTAGGCCTGAGTGGACTTGAACCACCGACCTCACCCTTATCAGGGGTGCGCTCTAACCAGCTGAGCTACAAGCCTACACCGTTGCTCTTAACTTCTCTGATCAGATAATTCGTGTGAACGCTTGCCGAGAATCGGCTTTCGTTTAAGGAGGTGATCCAGCCCCAGGTTCCCCTAGGGCTACCTTGTTACGACTTCACCCCAGTCATGAACCACACCGTGGTAACCGCCCTCCCGAAGGTTAAGCTAGCTACTTCTGGTGCAATCCACTCCCATGGTGTGACGGGCGGTGTGTACAAGGCCCGGGAACGTATTCACCGCGACATTCTGATTCGCGATTACTAGCGATTCCGACTTCATGGAGTCGAGTTGCAGACTCCAATCCGGACTACGACCGGTTTTCTGAGATTAGCTTACCCTCGCAGGTTCGCGGCCCTCTGTACCGGCCATTGTAGCACGTGTGTAGCCCAACTCGTAAGGGCCATGATGACTTGACGTCGTCCCCACCTTCCTCCGGTTTGTCACCGGCAGTCTCCTTAGAGTTCCCACCCGAAGTGCTGGCAAATAAGGACAAGGGTTGCGCTCGTTACGGGACTTAACCCAACATTTCACAACACGAGCTGACGACAGCCATGCAGCACCTGTCTCAGAGTTCCCGAAGGCACGAAACTATCTCTAGTAACTTCTCTGGATGTCAAGAGTTGGTAAGGTTCTTCGCGTTGCGTCGAATTAAACCACATGCTCCACCGCTTGTGCGGGCCCCCGTCAATTCATTTGAGTTTTAACCTTGCGGCCGTACTCCCCAGGCGGTCTACTTATCGCGTTAGCTGCGCCACTAAAAGATCAAGTCTCCCAACGGCTAGTAGACATCGTTTACGGCGTGGACTACCAGGGTATCTAATCCTGTTTGCTCCCCACGCTTTCGCACCTCAGTGTCAATATCGGTCCAGGTAGTCGCCTTCGCCACTGGTGTTCCTTCCTATATCTACGCATTTCACCGCTACACAGGAAATTCCACTACCCTCTACCGTATTCTAGATTGGCAGTATCAGGTGCAGTTCCAAGGTTGAGCCCTGGGCTTTCACATCTGACTGACCAATCCACCTACGCGCGCTTTACGCCCAGTAATTCCGATTAACGCTCGCACCCTCCGTATTACCGCGGCTGCTGGCACGGAGTTAGCCGGTGCTTCTTCTGCAGTTAACGTCACAGCTAGCAGGTATTAACTACTAACCTTTCCTCACTGCTGAAAGTGCTTTACAACCCTAGGGCCTTCTTCACACACGCGGCATGGCTGCATCAGGCTTGCGCCCATTGTGCAATATTCCCCACTGCTGCCTCCCGTAGGAGTCTGGACCGTGTCTCAGTTCCAGTGTGGCTGATCATCCTCTCAGACCAGCTAGAGATCGTCGCCTTGGTGAGCCATTACCTCACCAACTAGCTAATCTCACGCAGGCTCATCCAATAGTGCAAGGTCCGAAGATCCCCTGCTTTCCCCCGTAGGGCGTATGCGGTATTAGACCAAATTTCTCTGGCTTATCCCCCGCTACTGGGTAGATTCCTACGCGTTACTCACCCGTCCGCCACTCGTCATCAACTAGCAAGCTAGTCATGTTACCGTTCGACTTGCATGTGTTAGGCCTGCCGCCAGCGTTCAATCTGAGCCATGATCAAACTCTTCAGTTTAAATCATTTGTGTTACCAGGAATGTGGTAACGGGCTCTAGTACTAAACAACCGGATAACATTCTTAAGAACGTTAAACCTTTGTAAATCGCTTTAAATGAATTCACTTGGTTGCTTGTCTAGAAAAAGTTTGCTTCTTCTCAACAAGCGCCCACACGAATTATCTGATCAAATTGTTAAAGAGCGTTGCTTTCTTGACTCTCCGCTGAACCAGCGTTTCGTCTCAAGCGAGGCGCATATTCTACTGTGCGCTCATTCAAAGTCAACCGTTTATTTTGCAATTTCGTAAAAAGTTTTTACTCAGCAACCGGACTTTGAATCCTGCTCTGTAAGCGATCTTAAAAACCAATGTTTTCAACCACTTACTAAGCACCTCACTCAGCTCTGAAGCCCCTTAAAAAGCGGCCTCCCTAAGCAAGGACGGCGAATTCTACAGACATCTAAAAAAGGGTCAACACCCAATCTTAAAAAAAGTGCAAAAAGTTGTAAAAAACTTACAAATCATCACAAATCAATCAAGGATTGATCAGACATGATTGTTATTTATACAACAAACAAGAAAGGCGCTTACAAAATTGCTTAAGCGCCTTTCAGTTTCCGAGTAATTTATAGCTTATTTAGCCATTACACCGGTATATAGTTTAGTGGAATCACTGTGCCCCATAGAATAACAGAAGCAACAATAATACCCACTAGTGTACAGAGTCCCACTGTCAAGATAGATGTTGAAAATAGAAAGGCCCTTTCTTCTGGTATTTTCATTATCACTGGAACACCTATGTATAGTAGGTAGACCGTGTAACAAATTGCGAATAAACCAACGGTCACATTAAACCATAGCAATGGATACAACGCAGACAAGCCTGCTAAGAACATTGGCGTCGCTGTATAAGTCGCTAGCGATAGGCAATCATCAAATGAAACGTTGCCGCCATAGTTCTTCTCCATCCAATGAATGGCCCATGTTATAAACCCAACTCCAACCCACATTGCAAAGTAAAATGCGATTGCAGCAGGCAAGGCGCTCATTGCATCTAGCTTCACATATTCAGAACCCGCAATGCTCCAACCTATTTGGGTTGTCCCGATGAACATTGAGATTGCTGGTATGGCAGCCAGAATACTTATTTGTTGCATATATATATGCGACGCGCTGTAGTGCTCTTTTCTTATTTGTCCCCACTCCTCTTTTGGGTGGTACATTATTCCCATCATATGCTGAATAAACATGATGCATCCCCTCGTTTAATTTAGGTGCAGCACCAATCCATTAGCGCTACATCAATTAACTTCTTGTTTCATTACTGATTTTCTCTCCATTTCCACAGGTTTCAGGAACTTTAAGTTTTAACCGTTGCTGTTTTTCATATCATGTAGTGATCTACAAGCAATGCGACAAACAGCAACATGATGTAATTGATACTGTATTTAAAAAGTAACATGGGTGATTGACTTGGCTCTGTCCACAAGCAAGCAACCCTATATAGAAATTTAGCATTTAGTGCTAACACCAAACCCAGATAAATCGCCCCACTCATTCCCGTCATAACAGGGAATAACGTTATTGCCACCATTAACATGCTATAAAGCATGATTTGCAAACGTGTATATGCGACACCATGTGTAACTGGCAGCATTGGAATACCAGCTTTTGCATAGTCCTCTTTGCGAGCTATACACAGAGCCCAAAAGTGCGGAGGTGTCCAAGCAAAGATAATAAGCACAAGTAGCAACGCGTTCGGTTCTATCGAGCCTGTTATAGCTGTCCAGCCTAATAGCGGTGGTGCTGCACCGGCTATACCGCCGATTACAATATTCTGGGGTGTCGCTCTTTTCAGCCATACAGTATAGACCACCGCATAACCCATTAACGCCGCCACTGTTAACCATGCTGTCAGCGCATTAACCCAGAAGACCAAGATTGCAATTCCTGATACACCAAGCACAGCTGCGAATAACAGTGCTTGTAGCGGACTTAATTTGCCTTGGGGTAAAGGCCGCCTTTTCGTCCGAGCCATTTTTTCATCGATCTTACGATCCATGATGTGATTTACTGCTGCTGCAGAGCCAGCTGCCATGCCAATTCCAACTAGTCCTAATAAGACGTTACTAATCGGTGGAATTTCCTGCACTGCTAGAAACATACCCACAGCAGCAGTTACCAGCATAACGACCACAACCTTAGGCTTACATAAAATCAGATAATCTCGCCAAGAAACCCCTTCTGTACGAATGCTTACTAATTCTTGGTTATCCATGATTCACCCCTACAGTCCGTAGCCGCAGCTCATAAATTTTTAACAGAACCAACAATAATCCAACCGCCACTGCATGGTGCCCAATCGCCAACAGATTAGGCACTGCATAAATAGCGTTTAATCCACCCAGCAATATCTGGATCGATAACAAGGCTAACAACCCATATAGCCAACTTCGCATATATATCTGTCGATGTAACTTAACCACTAGCCAAACACACACGATCAATACCACCAATGCACCAATTCTATGCCCCTGCTGAATCGCTACACGTGCATCTAGTGGCAGCAAACCACCTTGATAATTTGGGCCAATAGTTTCCGTAAGATTAAAACCTCTCGTAAAATCGCTGCTGGCATTCTCGCCCATGCTGCAACTTAGCCAATGACCACAAGCTGGTCCTGCATAGTTTGAGCTTGTCCAGCCACCCAACACTATCTGCAGCAACAAAACAGCCAAAGCATACTTGATCCACTTACTGCATTTAGTCCTTTGCTTTTTCACTCCAGCCATCAATGTTTTCACTTTGCTTCTGAGGACATATACACCTGTTAACGTCAGCACTCCCCCTAAAAGATGCAAAGTCACTACTGGCGGGTAAAGCTTTAATGTGACCGTCCACATTCCAAATACAGCCTGCACTGTCACTAACAAGAGCAAGCCATAACTTAAATAAACCGGATATGTTTGCACGCGCCTTAATCTATAGGCACAAAAAGCCAAAGCCGCTATGACTAGGCCTAAAGTTCCCGCTAAATAACGATGCCCCATCTCTAGTGCTGTTTTACCAAGCTCTATAGGTGTATCAGGGTAAATAAACTGTGCTTCAGTCAAAGCTGCTTGATCAGTAGGCATCAACATATAGCCATAACACCCAGGCCAGTCAGGGCAGCTTAGTCCCGCATGGTTAATTCGAGTCCACGCTCCTAACAACACAACGCAGAGCGCAAGCACTAATGCCACATTACTCAACCGCCATATCAGCTTTAACATTAATTCCCCCGTGGCTTATCCAATCCGGGACATTTTCAACAGCTTGCGCAGATCTTTAAGAATCAGACTCGGCTCATCTGATAAGGTATATCGCAGCACCATATTGCCTAATGGGTCGACGACCCATATTGCCGTTCCTAACTTTCCAAACTCATTCCTATCTAGTGTGGTTGCACTCAGATCCACTTGTAACAGCTTGACCCGATCTTGCTCCTTACCTAATGCTGTGTGCAGATTGCTAAGCACCTTTGACCATTTCTCGCAACGCGAGACACAATCATCTTGCTTAGTTAATAACAGTTGCCACTTACGCTGTTTCAGCTCACTCCCAACCAAGTTCAGATCATTAATATGCTGATCAGAAAGCAAAGTGCCTGAATGAACACGCTGCTCTGGAATCATCACCCCCGTGAAAAACATAAAAGAAGCTATCAGCATAGGCACAAAGCCAACCGCCCAAACAAGCCAAAAACTAAACCTGTTCATATATGGCCTCCTTTCTTATTTTTAGAGCGCTCCAAATCAATAAACACAACAACGCAAATGCCATAGCGAACCATTGAAATGCATAACCTAAATGTTTCTCAGGCTTCATATTCACTACTGGCCAATTTAGATCTAAACCTGAAACCAGCGGCTCCGTTAGCCTTAATTCCAACGCATCAATACTTATAACCAACCGAGATGAAATTTTTTCCGCATCCAATTGTTGAATGACCTTAGGCCACCGTTCTTCCGCCAAATCATCAGCTGATAAAGCAAAACCTTTCTCAATAACCCTGACACTGCCACTAATCGTTTGCTGACCTTCGGGCAAGACAAATTCAGGTATTATTCCTCGATCCAGCGAAGCTAACACCCAACCAAGATTCACCAATACACTTCGACCGCTATCCGCAGTAAATAGAGCAACAACCTCATAACCAGCGCGCCCTTTGCGGACACGATTATCTAAAAGAAAGTACCGTTCTCGATCGAACACTCCCTTCAAGATAACCGCTTTATAACTCCCTCTTATCATCTCTTGCTCCAACGGCAATTCCTGACTTGGTATTGCTTGTTGCCAGCTATCCAGTAACTCTTGCTTCTGCTCAGCTCGGTCCAACTGCCAAAGCCCCAATCCGATCAGTAATGGCAGCAATACAATCCCAGATATCCACAACATCCACTTGAAGGCTGAACCACTCTGAACTTTACTCATAGTTACCTACACCAAGGACAGCTATCAGGTACTCCGCATGTCGTTAAAGTTGCTTTTACTACTTCTTTTTATTGCCGTTCTAATCAGTTTATTTTCCGGCCTCTACTTCTTAGTAAGAGATCAAGGCCAATCTCATCGAACTGTTAACTCGCTTTTCTTTAGGGTCACCTTTAGCGTCATGATCATCGCGGTACTTATTTACGGCTTCTATACCGGTGAGATTGTTCCTCACGGGCTTTAATCGACTACAAGATATAAACAAATAGAAACAAGCCGACCCATACCACATCGACAAAGTGCCAATACCAAGCCACCGCTTCAAAGCCAAAATGCTTTTCTGAACTGAAATGCCCTTTGAGTACTCGTAACCAAATAATAATCAACATCAGCGTGCCTAAAGTGACATGCAGACCATGAAAACCAGTGAGAATAAAAAAGGTCGCCCCGTAGATACCGGCATTAAGCGTTAAGCCTAATTCGTTGTAAGCAAGTACATACTCATAAGCTTGAAAGTAAAGAAACACACTGCCCAGTAAGACAGTCACAGCTAACCAAAACACCACCCTAGAGCGTTGATCCAACTTAAGTGCTTTATGCGCAAGGGTGACTGTAAAACTCGATGCGATCAGTAAAATGGTATTGAAAAGTGGTATATGCCAAGGGTCTATTACCTCTTTAGGGCCCGGAAAAGCATTTTGATCTGGTGTCACCATCAAAGGCCACTGCGCCTCAAAACCTTCCCACAGCATGTTAGAAACACCTTTGTCACCTTCACCACCCAGCCAAGGCACCGCTAACGTCCTGACATAAAATAAAGTGCCGAAAAATGCCGCAAAGAACATTACCTCGGAGAAGATAAACCAGCTCATACCCC
Organism: Neptuniibacter sp. QD29_5; assembly: GCF_047778125.1. GTDB lineage: Bacteria > Pseudomonadota > Gammaproteobacteria > Pseudomonadales > Balneatricaceae > Neptuniibacter. The sequence continues at coordinate 389,168 of NZ_CP180556.1, read as the reverse complement.
AGCGGAATGACCGATCCATTTGTGGGCTGTATAAGCCTTCACCACTTTCATGGATAACGTTGCTAAACCAGCCCAACAAAATAAGCCCCATCCCCAATGCACCGACTAAGAGAAGAATCAAACCAACTCCTCCAGCCTCTTCTGCGGTAAAGCTATTGATTAAGCTGCCTGCACCGTAAGCCATAAAGAACAAAGCGATCGATGCTAAAATAGGCCAACGACTTTGTTCTGGCACATAGTAAGTTTGAGTACTCATAGAGAGTTCCTCCTCGCAGACAAATTCACTTCCGCTTCTGGTGTGATATCAAATAGGGTGTATGAGAGTGTTACTGTTTTTATGTGCTTAGGAAGCTCTGGCGCGATAGAAACAACCAGCGGCATCGCCTTTAATTCTTTCGCCTTTAGCGGCTGCCGTTCGAAACAGAAACAATTAATCTTTTGCACATAAGGCGCAGCCTCTGAAGGTGAAACCGAAGGGACTGCTTGCGCAATCATGAAATTATCGGTCAAATTGCGCGCTTTATAGGCTGTTTGATACATTTCCCCAGGCGACAAGATGATAGAAGTCTTTTCTGGTTTAAATCGCCAAGGCATAGATTCGTTGTTAATAGCCACCAGCTGCAATTTTACTTGTCGACTGTTATCCACAACCAAACTAGGTTCCGCAGCAACCAAATCCACTTTTCCATTTAGCCCCGTGATATCACAAAACACGTCATATAGAGGTACCAACGCGAAGCCAAACCCAAACATAATCAGGGTTCCACTTAACAGTGATAGCACTGTTTTCTTATGTCGTTGCTCTGCCATAACAACCTCTCAAAAGTGCTGTTATTTCACCTCTGGCGGTGTACTAAAGCTGTGATAAGGGGCAGGGGATGGTAGGGTCCACTCTAAACCGTGAGACCCTTCCCAAACTTCCGCACTGGCCTGCTTACCCTTACGAATACAGCTCACAATGTTATAAAGGAAAATTAGTTGCGATAGCCCAAAGATAAACGCACCTACTGAAGCCACCGCATTGAAATCGGCAAACTGAAGTGCATAGTCAGGTATACGACGTGGCATACCCGCTAAACCGATAAAGTGCATAGGAAAAAAGGTGATATTCACCCCGATAAAACTACACCAGAAATGCACTTTACCCATGGTTTCGTTGTAATAATTGCCGCACCACTTAGGTAACCAATAATACGCTCCTGCCATAATGGCAAAGACCGCACCAGGTACTAAGACATAGTGGAAATGGGCAACTACAAAGTACGTGTCGTGGTATTGAAAATCGACTGGAGCGATCGCCAACATCAAGCCTGAAAAACCACCAATGGTGAAAAGCACCACAAATGCGAGTGCAAATAGCATCGGCGTTTCGAACGTCATAGAGCCACGAAACATCGTCGCGACCCAATTAAAGACTTTAACCCCTGTAGGCACGGCAATCAGCATAGTTGTGAACATAAAGAACAATTCACCAGCCAAAGGTAGGCCGACTGTAAACATGTGATGCGCCCAAACGATGAAGGATAGAATGGCTATAGAAGCTGTGGCATAAACCATCGAGGTATAACCAAATAGCTTCTTCCTTGCGAAAGTCGGAATGATCTCACTGACAATACCGAAAGCAGGCAAGATCATGATGTATACCTCAGGATGACCAAAGAACCAGAATACATGCTGGAATAACACTGGATCTCCACCCCCAGCAGCATCAAAAAAGCTGGTTCCGAAGTGAATATCCATCAACATCATCGTGACCACACCTGCCAATACCGGCATAACAGCAATCAATAAAAATGCCGTAATTAACCAAGTCCAAACGAAGAGTGGCAACTTCATCATGGTCATACCCGGCGCACGCATATTGAGTATGGTGGCAATGATATTGATCGCCCCCATAATCGAGCTAATCCCCATCATGTGAACGGCGAAGATAAAGAAAGTCACACTAGGCGGTGCATAGGTAGTTGATAAAGGCGCATAGAATGTCCAACCAAAATTTGGCGCACCGCCATCCATGAATAGAGTCGACAGCATCATCGCGAAAGCGAAAGGTAGAATCCAAAAGCTCCAGTTATTCATTCTTGGCAGCGCCATATCTGGAGCACCAACCATGATAGGAATCATCCAGTTGGCTAAGCCAACAAACGCCGGCATGACCGCACCAAAGACCATGATTAAGCCATGCATGGTGGTCATCTGATTAAAGAAGTCCGGCTGAATGAGCTGCAACCCCGGCTGAAATAGCTCAGCTCGAATGAGCAATGCCATACATCCGCCAGTAAGGAACATTAAGAAGCTAAACCAGAGATAGAGAGTTCCAATATCTTTATGATTGGTTGTGAATAACCAACGACCTATACCGGTAGCCGGACCATGATGATGAGAAGCTGCAACCGTATCCATGCCCCCTCCTACTCTTTCAACTCAGCAATCTGCGCCGGTGTAACTAGATCGCCCACCTTATTACCCCAAGCATTTCGCTCATAAGTAATTACAGCAGCCAGTTCCACAGCCGACAGTTGATCTCTATACGCCTGCATTGCCGTGCCTTTTTTACCATTAAGCACAATATCGATATGAGGCCCCGGCTCACCCAAAGCGATTGGACTGTTTTTTAAAGCGGGGAAAACACCCGAAATTCCCTCACCATTAGCTTGATGACAGGCCAAACAAGCTTTGCTATAAACCGCCTCTCCTGTTTCCATAAGCTCTGCAAGCGACCAATCTTTTTGCCCTTCAGCTGCTTTTTCTTGATCTGCTTGCCTAACTTCAGCAAGCCAAGCTTCGTATTCTTCTGGCGTCTTTACTTCGACAACAATTGGCATAAACCCATGGTCTTTACCGCACAGTTCTGCACACTGCCCGCGATAAACACCGGGGTTATCCACAATAGTCCATGCTTCATTTATAAAACCGGGAATTGCATCCTTTTTCACTGCAAGATCAGGCACCCACCAGGAATGAATAACGTCATTGGCGGTCAGTAAAAAGCGTACCTTTTTACCTGCAGGAATCACCAAAGGGTTATCTACTTCAAGCAGATAATGCTCACCTTTAGCTGCTTTATTATTTATCTGCTCTCGCGAGGTAGATAGACTGGAGAAGAAATCGATATCTTCCGCTAGGTATTGATATCGCCATTTCCACTGATAACCTGTGATCTGAATATCAACTTCAGATTCTGAGTTATCGTACATTTTGATTAAGGTTGCCGTTGCAGGAACAGCCATGGCAATCAAGATAACGAAGGGAATTAAAGTCCAAGCAATTTCGACAACAAGGCTTTCATGGAAGTTGTGCGCTTTTGCTCCTTTGGACTTACGATGATAGATCACCGACCAGAGCATCACACCAAAAACAACGACACCAATAGCCACACAGATCCAGAAAATAATCATGTGCAGGTCATAGACCTCTCGACTGATTTCGGTAACACCTCGGGTGAGATTTACCTCCCAATCAGCCTGGAGATTATTAGCAAACAATAACAGTGCAACAAATCCCGATATTGTTTTTATCATTGCAGCCCCCTTTGCTATACACGCAAAAGAGCCTGTCAGAAACCTCTCACTAAGGGCGTTGTACTTCTCTTTCAACGTCGGTAGCGACAGGGTTCGGGCAGGCTCTCTTTCCGCCTGGACTCCGTCCTATCATTTCCGACCAATCCACTTGGTTGTTAACTGCAAGTATAGCAGCGATGAAAATTTTGCAAGTAAGTCATGAGCAAATATGCTCGTTAGACCTTATCCACCAGCATGAAAGCGCCACTCATCATCACGATAATAAAGAGCAGAAAAATCACCGTATAAACAAGAGTTTTAAGGGGACGGCAGTTACAGGGGAAGGGTTTCATAATAATCTCCTTCTATAGGGGCTATTATGAGGTATAGCAGAAAAACGGCCCCTTAAAGGAGCCGTAAAATAAATCTAAAATGCTTTTACCTGACGCTTAGGCCGCAGGTTTCTGCTTAGTTTTGCGCATCAACCACAATACTGGCCCAGACACCGCATAAGCTAGGAATAAAATCCATAAGAATGCAGGCGGGCTAATTGAGATAATACCTACAGCTAAGACAATACCCGCTAAGATCAAGAAAGGTACTTTCTCTTTTAGGCTGACATCTTTAAAGCTGTAATAAAGTACATTACTCACCATCAAAACACCGACCAAAGCAACAAACGCAGCAATCAAATAAACATAAGCCGATCCATCTATTTCATACTCGGTCGCAGCCCACACTAAACCAGCCACTGCAGCCGCCGCTGCTGGGCTAGGCAATCCAATAAAGTAACGCTTATCTGTCGAACCAATTTGGGTATTGAAGCGGGCAAGTCTTAAAGCTGCCCCTGCTACATAGATAAATGCAGCAAACCAGCCTAGTTTGCCAATATCATCCAACACCCAGGAGAAAACCACGAGTGAAGGCGCTACACCAAAGGAAACCATATCAGCTAGTGAGTCATACTCCGCACCAAATGCACTGGAGGTGTTGGTCATACGTGCTACTCGACCATCAAGCCCATCCAGTACCATCGAAACAAAGATCGCTATTGCGGCATTTTCAAAGTGCCCATTCATACTCGCAACAATTGCATAGAACCCTGAAAACAATGCCCCTGTCGTAAATAAATTAGGCAGCAGGTAGATCCCGCGGCTACGAGGCTTTATCGGTTCTTGATTATCTTGATTTTGCGGCTCATTCATCGCGATTTTTTATATTCCATAATATAGAGAAACCCCATTCTACTGTGACCAGCGTCAGGATGCCATTTCTAGAGATCTAGATGATCCTGATCTAATAGAATTCTATCCACAAATTTAGTTAGCAACGCATTTGATTGAGGCGTTTCTTGTGCAGTCGCTAGCACCTGATCAAGGTGATCATCTCCATCTGTGTATTTATCTTTGTAAAAGGTCAGTCGCTCAACCAAGATTCGTTTACCAACCTCAGGATGAAATTGAAAAGCCCAGAAAGGCTTATCTTTTACTCTAAATGCATGAATGCATTTATCTGTGTAAGCAAGAGAAACACAGTTTTTCGGCAGTTCATTTGCGTACTGCTTGTGCACTGAAACTGCATAAAAATTGTCGGGGGTATCTCGAAATATTGGATCCTGCCAAACGCTATGATCAAGCGAGATAGGTATTGTACCCATCTCGAAATTTTTCTCTCGATGCAAGATCTCACCACCAAGCGCTAATACCGCTAACTGAAAACCAAAGCAGGAGGCAAACACTGGCTTGTCGGTTTCTGCGCAACGTAAAATGAGCTGCTGACACTGATCTACAAATGGGTAAATGTCTGGGAAAAGTACATTAGCCTCACTGGCACCACCGACTAGCAAAGCGTCATAATTATCGGCGGCAGTATCTGGAAATGTCGGTGTATCAAAGACATTAAGCACATCAAACTGCTCGATATTAAGCCCGCAGTATTCAGCAAAACTCTCTAGCTCTTCCCTTCGAACTTGATCTTCATCTCGGATCTGAAGCAGCAATAACTTCAGTTGGTCCCTACTTTTCACCATGCTTCCCATCCATACCAATACTTTATCTTAGTACTATAAAAACATCGCCTCGATGTCACAACTTGGCCTCTGCCCTATCGCACTGAAGTTTGATCCAATCCACTGTTCTGCGGCATTTCGTCCCTTTTCCTTGAGACCTAAAAGAAATTCCTGCCGGGTATCATATTTGCTGGCTTGTTCCAGACTAGATAACACTTCACCCGATTCAATCAGATGAAAACGTAGCGCTTTGAACCGCCGCTCCAGACTACTGGTACTGAAAAACTTATCTTTAGCCTGCTGTCGGGTATAGCTGATCGCTCTCATCTCTCGTAAAAAAGTACTTTGAAAACCCAACTCAGTAACACGTTGGTTAATCGCATGAGAGGTCGTCGGGAGATCACGTCCCTGCATAGGCTGAAGCAAAACCATTAAGATATCCTCTTCCTGACAATCAAAGATCAGCGGATACACCGCTGGATTGCCGGAGAAGCCTCCATCCCAGTAGTAACAGTCATCAATTTCAATAGCTTGGTGCAACGTTGGTAAACACGCCGAAGCCAAAGCATGCTCCGTGGTCAGCTCATTCTCTCTAAATAGACGAATTTTGCCTGTTGTAACATCGGTAGCAGCTATGAATAACTGTATTGATCCATCATTTCTCAGCATTTCAAAGTCGACAATATCATCCAGCAAACCACGCAATGGATTAATATCGAGAGGGTTAAGGTCGTAAGGCGATAGATAACGCAAGAGATCGAGCATAAACCCTGTCACCGCCGTCATCTGGGAATCGGGCAACTGAGAACCTATCAACTCCGAAGGAGAGTTAAGAGAAACCTTGTGCCAAAATTGGTCTAATAAATCCTTTGCTCCTGAAGCACCATTCAACTGCCAACCATGTGCAAGCAGAATCGCATTCATAGCACCTGCACTAGTTCCGCTGATCGCTTGAGGCTTGATATCCTCTTCAAGTAAACGATCTAAAACGCCCCAGGCAAATGCTCCATGAGCACCACCACCCTGTAATGCCAAATTCAATGACTTTGTCATACGTGCCTCCTGCTGCTTTTGTGCACTGCACAATAACAACATAGAAAATAGCATAGAAATATGACAAAACTGAACAAAAAATAAGCAGAGGCACTCCTATTAGATTAAAAATTGGCATAAAATAAGAGAAACATTCGAAAAAGCGCAACATTATGGATATCAAACAGCTCAAACAATTCGTTCACTTAGCCGAAACCTTACATTTTGGTCGAGCAAGCGAAGCTTCTTACATAAGTCCTTCGGCACTAAGCAGAAGCATCAAGCAGTTGGAAGAAGAAGTCGGCACAGATCTGTTTGAACGAGATAACCGCAGTGTTGCCCTGACGGCAGAAGGCAAAATATTCTTAGGCTATGCCCGCGATTCCCTAGGTCAATGGGATATGGTGCGCACTCAACTGATGGAAAGGTCGGGTGAACTTCAGGGCGAAATAAGTATGTATTGCTCGGTTACCGCCAGTTACAGCTTCCTGTTCGATATCTTGAGTGAGTTCCGTACCGACTATCCCAAAATAGAGATCAAGTTACACACCGGGGATCATGAACACGCTATATCCCGCATACTATCCGGAGATGAAGACTTTGCTATCAGCGCAAAACCTGACGCGTTACCGGCAGGGATTGCATTTAAGACGATTGCCATCTCTCCCCTCCTATTTATAGCGCCAATACAGGGACTACAAGGTCAAGATAAACCACCGGTTCGGCCAGATAACTCCACACCGATGATCCTATCCGAAGCGGGTTTGGCTCGTAAAAGAGTCGATCGCTGGTTTAAAGATCAAGATATAAAACCGATCATCTATGCCCAAGTATCGGGTAACGAAGCTATTGTGAGCATGGTAAGTCTAGGGTTTGGCATAGGTGTTGTACCTGAGATTGTTCTGCAAAACAGTCCACTAGCAAGCAGCGTGGAAGTACTCGACATCACACCTAAACTCAAACCCTATGAAGTTGGGATAGTGACTTTAGAGAAAAAACTTAAGAACCCGCTGATCAACGCCTTCTGGTCCCAGCTAACTCAAACTAAATAATCACTTTTTAAACGGTAACATCAACATACCACCCAAACGGCAAGAGGTGTTTGGATCATTAAACTCGTTTAATCCGATCTCTACACCTACTTGGCCTTTAGCGGGCTTCTCAATATAAGTCTTACAGATTCGATCCCAACAGGATAACGCAAAGCCATAATTACTATCCGTCTCACTGGGAATTTTTGAATGATGCACTCGATGCATATCAGGGGTAACAAATAGCCAACGAATCACCCTATCTAATAGTTTAGGCAATTGTATATTCGAGTGATTAAACATGGCTGATGCATTGAGTAACACTTCAAATAAGATCACCGCAACCACCGCTGGCCCCAGAAGAAACACCATCAACATTTTAATCAGCATCGACAGGACAATTTCAACTGGATGAAATCTAGCCCCCGTGGTCACATCAATATCTGGATCCGCATGATGCATGCGGTGAAAACGCCATAGCAAAGGAACTTTATGAAAGAGAACATGCTGTGCATAAATCAGAAAATCCAAAAGCACTACAGCTAATAAAACCTCCAACCAAATAGGCAAATCCAACCATATAAAAAGTCCAAACCCTTTGGCCTGCGCATATCCAGCAACGCCAACAGCCGCTACCGGAAACATAACCCTCAGCAGCAAACTATTAAGCACAACCAAACTGAGATTCGATCGCCAACGAAACCATTTTTTTTGCAGCAAAGGTCGGAAAGGCCTATATAACTCCCAGCAGGCCATCACCGTGAACACGCCGAAAAAACAGCTTAAGCGCACTATCGGTTCATTCGCTAACAACCAAGCTGAAAAGTTCACTGGGTACTTTCTCTTCCTAATCTTACTCTTCTGGCATCAAAGCGGCGATTTCTGGTAACACAAATGGACGCCCTCTTTCATTTAATGCCGTTCCGATTACTAACGCTTCAAGGGCCACCTTTTCATCGGACAATCGAACCACACGCTGGCGGAAACCAAACTTAACTTTACTCACCCGCTCGACGCTTACTTCAACGACAAAGCGATCGCCACTGGTTAAGGAATTTTTATAGTCCATTTCAGAACGAACAACGACCAGATGAATTTTATCTTCAGTCAACTTAGCAAAGTCGATTCCCTTGTCTAAAAGATATTCATGCCTCGCATGCTCTAAATAATTGAAGTAAACGCCATTGTTTACGATGCCTTGCAAATCACATTCGTAATCACGCACTTTAAATTCCAATCGAAACATCATGCTTTATTCCTTTCTATTATCAGAACTCACGGCTGACTAAACGTCCAAAAATATCAATAAATCAATCAGCCTTCTGAGCTATATCATTCAAATACAGCTATAACTATTACTAGACTATGCAGATCATACACATTGTACACGCCTAATAATCTAGAACCGTTAGTATTTACTTTTTGTACGTGAAGAAGGGTGAACCATGAAAAAAATGCCAGTTACCAACCGCGAGGTGGTACTGCCTGAAGGTCAACGCATTATTTCAACAACAGACCTCAAAGGACGGATCACTTACGTTAATCAGGTTTTTTGTGATATAGCTGGATTCACTGAAGAAGAACTATTAGGTAAAGCCCACAACATTGTTCGCCACCCAGATGTACCGCCTGCTGCGTTTGAAAACCTTTGGACCTCTTTGAAAGAAAATCATGCATGGAGGGGCATTGTTAAAAACCGTTGTAAGAATGGCGATCATTACTGGGTCGATGCCTATGTAACTCCTTTATACGAAAAAGGCCAAAAGGTTGGCTACCAATCGGTACGTTTTAAACCGACTGCTGAACAGATCTCGAAAGCAGAGGTAATTTATGCAGTTGCCAATGCAGGTAAAGCCGGCAAAGCATTAAAACTAAAGTCCGTCAGCAACCAAACCTTCGGTATCTTCTCCTTCATCGCTTTGATTAGTCTAATCGCAGCATGGTTTGTAGGCGCGACTCTACCTGTTTTGGGGGTTATGGCTCTTACCGAAGTTCTTTTAGGGAGCTGTCTATTGCGCTTAACAGCTCCTATTAAGGAGCTAGCTAGTCGCGCACGCGAGCGCTTCAGTAATCCTCTTATCCAATTAATGTACTGCCCTCGGCAAGATGAATTTGGTGAGATTGATCTCGCTTTACAGATGAATGAAGCCAGAAACACTACCGTGCTTACACGATTAGGAGATGTTAGCCACACCATTGATCAGGCCATTGATGTCACCGATAACGCAATCCGTCAAACTAATGAAGGGATCAGCCAACAAGATAAAGAAAGTGACATGGTCGCCGCTGCTGTTCACGAAATGGCATGTGCATCACAAGAAATTGCAGCTAACACTAGCGATATGTCGAATGCATCGCAAAATGCGCGCTCTACAACTGAAGAAGGTCGAAGTGCGCTATACAACACGGTAAATCACATTAAAGATCTGTCTAATGAAGTAGTGGAAGCAACAGAAGCTACCATGGAGCTAAAACAACATACAGATGCGATCGGCAATGTCGTTACGGTGATTAATGATATTGCCGAACAAACCAACCTACTAGCACTGAACGCTGCTATCGAAGCCGCGCGCGCAGGTGAAACAGGACGTGGCTTCGCAGTGGTAGCAGATGAAGTTCGTACCTTAGCAACACGTACGCAAAATTCTACTCAAGAAATAGAAGCCTCAATTGAAAGTGTACAGTCTGCTGTAGATAAAACAGTCAGCATCATGGAGCAAAGCCGCGATCATGCTAAGCAAAGTGTCGATGTGGCGAACATTGCTGATGAAGCTTTCCAAACAGTACAGAGCTCTATTGATGATATTTCTGATCGCTGTTTACAGATCGCCAGCAGTTCTGAACAACAGTCCTCCGTTGTAGAAGAGATCCAACAAAATATCGTCGCGATCAGGGACCTTGCCCGTCGCAACAGTGAAGCCTCTGACGAAACAGCTTCTGCCAGCAGCGAGTTACATGAGCTAGTAAAACAACTTGATTCAATGGTGACAGCGTTTGATCGCTAGGATGATTTCATGAGCGGAGAAGAGGTTTACAGGGGAAGTTGTTTATGTGGTGAAGTTCAGTATGAAATATCACCACCCTTTTCTACCTTTCAATACTGTCACTGTTCACGCTGCCGCAAAACAACTGGCAGCGCACATGCTAGCAACATAATAATGCCACCAGAGCAATTTCGCTGGACGGCGGGAGAAGCATACGTTGGACGTTATGAACCCAGCGATGCCAAACATTTTGCTGTCTGCTTCTGTAAAAAATGTGGATCTAACCTACCGTGGCTAGCCCAAACAGGTAAAGCAATGATCATCCCAGCCGGCACACTGGATACAGGCCCCGAGGTACCACCTGAACGTAATCTTTTTTGGGGCAGTCGAGCCGATTGGTATCAAACCGTGAATCAATTAGATGCCTTTGACACACTCCCTGGCAAAAGCCCAGCATGCAAGATCGCTGTGGAATAACTGAACTCACTCAAGGCCCTGAAGTCTCATAGGAAATGAGAGGGCAGAGTTATGAAATCGTTCACCAATTCGTTAATTGCAGCCAGCCTTTATTTCTTACCTCAAGCTTTAGCGGCTGAGCAGATCTTTGAAAATCAAGGAGCTGTCCCTCAGTTAGTTGAGCTATATACATCGGAAGGCTGTTCCAGCTGCCCTCCAGCAGAACACTATATCAACAGTTTTGTAGGCTCCGCAGACCTTTGGAAAAAGGTAGTGCCATTAGCCTTTCATGTGGACTATTGGGATTACATTGGCTGGGAAGATCGATTTGCCCAACCTGAGTTTAAACAGCGCCAATACAATCATCGCCGCTTAGGAAATTTCAGAAGTGTGTATACACCGGGCTGGATTAGCTCTGGCAAAGAATGGCGAGGTTTTTTCCAAGGCAAAGCCCTACCCTATCAATCTTCCTCTGGGGGACTGCTTAAAGCTAGCCTCAACAGCCAAACCCTCAAAGTAAGTTATACCCCAAAGAGGGACCGAAAGGTGCTTATAGCTCATGTTGCTGTACTCGGTTTTAATCTCAGTAGCCAAGTCACTTCAGGCGAAAATGCAGGCCGCTTACTTCAACATCAATTTGTGGTTTTACATAAACAACAAAAAGCCCAATCGGATTACAACTGGAGCTTTGAACTCCCCCATCTACAAACGTCTCAAAAGCACGCATTGGCCATTTGGGTTTCAGAACGAGATCAACAACCAATTCAAGTTGCTGCCGATTGGCTGAAATAAAAAAAGGCGACCTAAAAGGTCGCCTGAATACCCCAGTGGGGTTATCACAAGTGCATAGCTAATAAAGGGTTTAATGTCTTAATCTTCACCACCTAGGAAACCTAGGATATGCAATAAACTGGTAAACAAGTTATAGATGGACACATACAAGGACACTGTTGCCATGATGTAGTTTGTCTCACCGCCGTGCAGGATGTTGCTTGTCTCATAAAGAATAAAACCAGACATCAACAGTACAAACATTGCCGATACAGCTAAAGACAGAGCAGGAATCTGGAAAAAGATTGCCCCTAAGCCTGCAACAAACGCCAGTAAAACACCGACCATTAAGAAGCCACCTATAAAGGTAAAGTTCTTACGTGTGGTTAAAACATAAGCTGATAGGCCTAAGAAAATTATTCCTGTCATACCCATCGCATTCATTACGATGGAACCGCCACCCGGCATTGACAAATAATGACCAACAATAGGGCCTAGGGTGTAACCCATAAAACCAGTCAGAGCAAAGACTGAAGGTAATGCCCAAACACTATTGCGCAGCTTGTAGGTCAGAAAATATAAACCAAAAAAGCCGACTAAAGAGATGATGACACCGGGGTGAGGTAACTGGAGTGCAATGGATCCACCAGCAATGATCGCACTGAACAACAAAGTCATAGATAACAATGCATAGGTGTTGCGTAGTACTTTATTAGACTCTAACGCAGATGATTGCGTCTGAGCTGCTGAAGATCTTATAGATGTATTCATACACCCCTCCTGGTTTTTACTAACCAAAAGCCAAAAGGCTTTCCGGTATCAACAGTTCAAAATTTAACCGCATACCAAAAACAATAAAACTCGATTATTATTAACAAAAGCATCGATTTTACCGAGTTTTTGATGATTAATTACAAACACCTTCACTATTTCTGGATGGTCGCTAAAGAGGGGAGCATAGCTGCTGCTGCTGAGCGTCTGAGTGTTACACCACACACAATTAGTGCTCAGCTGAGCTTGCTTGATGACTACCTTGGCTGCTCTCTCTTCACAAAAGTAGGTAGGCAATTAGAACTCACCGAAACGGGTCATATGGTTTTAAGCTACGCCAGTGATATCTTTTCGTTGGGTGGCGAACTGGAAGAACGGGTCCGTAATTTAGATAAGATCCGTCCCTTAGTTTTCAAGGTAGGAGTGGTAGATGTAGTACCGAAATCGATCGCTTATCACCTACTCTCCCCAGCTATGGATGACATCAACAATGTCAGAATGATTTGCCATGAAGGTGATATCAACGAGCTACTCGCAGAGCTTGCCCTGCATAGATTAGATCTGGTGATTTCAGAATCACCTATACCTTCTGATGTCAGTATTAATGGTTTTAGCCATAGTTTAGGCACCTGTGGCAGTAGTTTTATGGCAAGCCCATCAGTAGTTGAGCAACTAAGTGGAGAGTTCCCCCACAATCTTAATGGTTCCCCTATGCTGCTTCCAAGCGAAACAACCATTGTCCGCTCACAACTGCTACAGTGGTTTAGTAAGAACCGTATCCATCCTCGAGTGGTAGGCGAATTTGATGACAGCGCATTGATTAAAGCATTCGCCAATGCTGGTAAAGGGATTATGGTGGTACCTACGCCGATTAGAGATGAAGTATCTGCGCAGCTCGGTTTGGTGACGCTAGGTGAAACCAATGAGATTGTGAATAACTTTTACGCAATTTCTATCGAACGAAAGATCTCGCATACCGCTGTGGAAAAGATCACTACAGCCGCTAGAGACTGGTTAAAAAGCAGTAGTTAGGAACCACTATAACCATTACTTAACACGATGAGGGAGAATTTTTAATGCATACACCCAGCCCGATTATACTTAAATATCCCTCTCCTCAATTAGATTCAATAGCATTCGAAGATGCGGTACTCGCAGATAAAAATGACTATCTAAAGAAATTGAAAAAATGGCAAAAGCGCATACTTGAAGTACAACAAGCTTATTATCATCAAAACCGCCGGGCCATAATTGTATTTGAAGGCTGGGATGCCAGTGGTAAAGGCGGCGCTATTAGACGTATCACCGAAAAGTTAGATCCTCGCGGTTTCACTGTTCACCCAATTAGTGCGCCAACATCAATCGAACAAAGCAAACACTACCTTCAGCGCTTCCAAGAAAAATTACCGCCCGCAGGTTCTATCGCGATATTTGATCGTTCGTGGTACGGCCGTGTATTAGTTGAGCGGGTTGAAGAGTTTGCTTCACCACAGCAATGGCAGAGAGCCTACCAAGAGATAAACGAATTTGAACGTAGCTTGATTGATGATGGTGCTCGCATAATAAAAATCTTTATGCACATCACCCCCGATGAACAACTGAGGCGTTTTACCGAGCGCCTAAACAATCCAGTGAAACGCTGGAAGCTAACCACAGAAGATATTCGTAATCGTGAACGTTGGGAAGATTATACTCACGCGATCAATGACATGTTGCACTACACACATACAGAAATTGCAGCGTGGAATGTCATTGCAGCCAACCATAAATGGTACACACGGATAGAAGCACTCAAATGTGTTGTAAAACAACTATCCTCTGAAGTTGATATAACACCGCCGCCTTTAGATCCTGAAGTCACTGCGGCCGCCTACTCCTCTTTAGGCATCAAAGCTAAAGACTGAATAGATAGGCTTCAGAAACAAAATCCTGAATGCCTACTATGCTGTTAGTATCGAACCAAGCAAAACGCAGCACTCATGAATACTTCTCGAAAAGAAAGCGTCATTCAAATAAGTATTCTGGATATTCAGAAACGTCTGCTTCCTCGCGCCTATGAACTTCGTGACCGTTTACAAGCAGGCCAAGCAGCAGAATCCTACGACCTCGAGTTTTTAGAGACTCTCCACAAAGCGATCCAGAATTTACATATACTTTCTACAGATTCACCAGAGCACCATCTATTTATTGGTAACTTAGTACAGCTTTACAGTGCACTCATCAGCATGGCACTAAAAAATTCCGAAGACTAAAGCCTCGCCCCCCCATTCAACAAAATCATCAATTGAATGACATATTTCTGTAATAAATCTAATGCATGATGAGTATTAAATTTAAAGAGGCAAAGAAAATGACAGAAACAACTTTAACAACTCAGCTGAAGCAGTTGCTGAAACGTGGCTATTCCGAAATGGATGTTCGCAACTTAGCAATGGCACCTAAAAACATCGTAGATCAGGCCATCGCAGAGTTTCATGCGGAAGAACGTATCCATGAAAAAACCATTCAAATTCAACATAACCAGGCTAATTTTGCCATGCGTTTAGGTAACTGAGCCCGCCAACCAAACCAATCTTTCCTGTATCAAGCTATCCTTTAGCATTATTTCGTTCTTCTATTGACTTTGTTCAGATACAATTCACTCTGTTTGGGTTACTAATAGATGCTACTAGGGGGTAGCAGACTTGGTTGTGAGGGCGAAGTCGAATTAGTCCCAATGACAAACTTATGAGCACCTACAGGAAAATTACAATGAAAAAACTACTGATGGCGACTGCAGCTGCAGCAATGATGATTCCAGCAGCAGCAATGGCAGAACGTGACGGAGCTACTGTTTACAACACTAAATGTGCAATGTGCCACGCATCTGGTGTTGCTGATGCACCTAAAGTAGGTGATGCTGCAGCGTGGGCAGAACGCTCAGCACAAGGCATCGATGCACTTTACGCTACAGCTGACAAAGGTAAAGGCCAAATGCCACCACGTGGTCTTTGCATGGACTGCACAGACGGCGAACTAAAAGCTGCGATCCAGTACATGGTTGATAACTCTAAGTAAGTTAGAGTTTCAGCAATAAAAAAAACCGCCTTTTGGCGGTTTTTTTATTGCTGAGGCTAAAAGCCCGCAAATATTTAGAAAATATTATCTGGCGTAAGGTTAATCAATTCACCATCAGAATCACCATCTTGACGTGCCTGAATCTTTTCTATGGACTCTTTATCCTTACCCTTCTGGACAATTATCTCTACGCGACGGTTTTTCACCCGGTTAGCACGAGTATCATTTGGCACTAATGGTTTAGTGTCTGCCAAACCTAAAACCTTAAAGCGAGATTGATCGATTCGAGGGTCACCAAATAACTCATGGGCTACCGCTAATGCACGAGCAACCGATAGATCCCAGTTAGACTCAAAGCGTCGACCGGCATATGGGATATTATCACTATGCCCTTCAATAGCGACACGCCCCTTAACATTCAAAAGCACATCACGGATTTTAGCCAACACTGGAATTGACTCAAACTTCAGTTCGGCAGAGCCAGAGTCAAAAGAGCCTTTCTCCTTGATACGAATGATAATTTTCTTACCATCCGTTTCTACTTCGACACTACCTTCACCAATCTCTTGAGCCAAAGCAGCAGCGAACTCAACCGCTTCCTCTTTCGCTTCCTGCTCTTGCTGCTTCTGTAACTCTTGCTCTTCACCTGCTTCTTTATCAGGCGAATCGCTTTCTCCCTCTTTCGATCGAATATCCAAGGTATTCATATCGTTGTTAACCGTCATCTGACGGACTTCATTAAGAGGGGTTGGTTCAGGTCGCCCTGGGCTAAATTCCTGCGCAATAATAGAAGTACCCTTAGGGATATCCTCTACTTTAATCTGGTTCTGAACACCAAACGCTTCGCGCATTGAACCTGCCAACTGCTTAAACTTCAGTACGTCCATCTCCGAGAAGGAAAGTAGAAGTACGAAGAAGCACATCAGCAGCGACATCAAGTCGCCAAAGGTCGCCAACCACGCGGGGAGCCCGGGGGGACAGGGGGGGCATTCTTGTTCTTCGGTATCGTCACTCATCGCTCTAGTCCTTTACCGAATTAACCTTCAGCCGCTGCACGCTTGCCTTCTGGCAGATAGTTACGCAACATTTGTTCGATTACACGAGGGTTTTGGCCTGCTTGAATAGCCAGTAAGCCGTCAATGATCAGAGCTGCATTCAAAGCTTCTTCATCTTTACGGACGTTCAATTTATCTGCTAGCGGGATTGTCACCATGGTCGCAAGCATTGCACCATAAAGCGTTGTTAGAAGTGCTACCGCCATCGCTGGACCGATCGATTTCGGGTCACTCATATTTGATAGCATCTGTACCAGACCTACCAGCGTACCGATCATACCCATCGCAGGACCTACATCCCCCATCGCGGAGAATACAGTCGCACCAAATTCATGGCGGTCATGAGTCAACTTAGCTTCTTTATTCAGCAGTCCTTTCACGACTTCAGGGTCGTGACCATCCACGAGTAATTGGATACCACGCTGCATAAAGTCGCTACTTACCGTTTTATCTTCAAGTGAAAGTAGACCACCTTTACGAGCAGCATCAGCGAGGTCTACAGTTTCAGCAATAATCTCTTCTGGATTGATCGACTTGAACATAAATGCTTTAGCCGCAACTTTGCCGGCCCCAAGGAACTGGGGCAATGTAAATTTCATTAATACAACAAAGATGGAACCGCCGACAACGATCAACAAAGACGGAGGGTTAATAAACACCCCGGCATCACCACCAGTGACGATCGCAGCTATTACAATACCAAAACTGCCTAATAATCCGACGAGCGTTGCTATATCCACTCATTACTCCTTAATTAAGCGCGCAAACCGTTCAAATCTAAGCTGCCTATCATAGCAAAAAAGTACAGGGTTTCACCCATCATACAATCGTTTAACTAATGAATTTGTATGTATATTTGCTTATAGCTGCTGGCTTCGGTAAGTTTAGCGCTTTCAATCTAAGATTCGCTCTTATGCCACGTAAGAAAAAAACAACTGACTTTGAACAATCCCTGCAAGCACTTGAATCCCTAGTGACCAAAATGGAACAAGGGGATCTTTCCTTGGAAGAGTCACTTCAAGCCTTTGAAGAGGGTGTCAGCCTAACTCGAGAGTGCCAAGGAATTCTTACTCAAGCAGAGCAAAAAGTTCAGCTTTTGATAGAATCCGACGGTGAACTTTCAACTAAACCGTTTACTGCAGATGAGGACAGCTGATCTTGGAGATCCGCAATCTACTCAAGAGCTACCAAGAGCGGGTAGATCACCACCTTCAGAAATGTATCAATAAAGACAGTATAGATCCGGTCTTACAAGAATCTATGCAATATTCACTATTCAATGGTGGAAAACGCATTCGACCGGCTTTGATCTATATGGTCAATGCAATGCTAGACAGCAGTCATGAACAAGCGGACAGCGCAGCGGCCGCTATAGAGTGCATACATAGCTACTCTTTGGTTCATGATGATCTTCCGGCAATGGATGATGACGACCTAAGACGAGGCAAACCTACCTGCCATATTGCTTTTGATGAAGCGACCGCAATATTAGCGGGTGACGCTCTGCAATGTTTAGCATTTGAATTAATCTCATCCGATGACAGTCTTTCGTCAGAGACTCGTTTAAACCTTATCCAGAAGCTGAGCCATGCGTCTGGGCATCAAGGTATGGTTGTAGGACAATCGTTTGATCTACGCAATGTAGGCAAATCTCTTTCACTTGCGCAGCTTGAAGCTATGCACCAACATAAAACAGGTGCGTTACTGACTTGCTCAGTACAAATGGGAGCCATCTGTGCAAGCTTAACAGATCAAAAACAGCTAGCAGCGCTAGAAGAATATTCCTATGCCATCGGCCTAGCCTTCCAAGTACAAGATGACATTCTCGATATAGAAGGCGACTCTGCAGTGATCGGAAAACCTCAAGGCTCTGATCTAGAACAGAATAAACCGACGTATCCTGCTCTATTAGGGTTGGAAGGTGCTAAGCTGAAATTACAGCAGCTTCATCAACAGGCCCTATCGGCATTAGATGTATTCGGCGCAGACGCATCAGAACTGAAAGCCCTCGCTGATTTTATTGTGCATCGTGACCACTAATAACTGATCAAGCTTTATGTTCCATACAATCCCAAGTAAACGCCCTAGGACACCTCTGTTGGATAGCATTGATAATCCAATCGCTCTGCGTTTACTCACACCCGAACAACTGCCAGAACTAGCTGAGCAATTAAGAGCCTATCTGCTCTATAGCGTCGGACAAAGTGGTGGACATTTCGGCGCGGGGCTCGGCGTAGTCGAACTTACAGTGGCTCTGCATTATGTTCTTAACACACCGCAAGATCATTTAGTGTGGGATGTAGGGCACCAATGCTACCCCCACAAAATCTTAACCGGCCGTCGCGAACAGTTACCCAAAATCCGCCAGCAAGAGGGACCATCCCCCTTCCCTAAACGGGACGAGAGCCCATACGATGATTTTGGTGTAGGTCATTCCAGCACCTCGATTAGTGCCGCTCTAGGCATGGCAATTGCCGATAAGATACGCGGTATAGATAGTAAATCTGTAGCCGTAATTGGTGACGGTGCTATGACTGCTGGTATGGCGTTTGAGGCGCTGAACCATGCAGCACATACCAACACCAACCTGCTTGTAATCTTGAACGACAACAACATGTCGATCTCCCACAATGAAGGTGGGCTGGCGACTTATCTAGCAAAAAACTTTAAAGACAGAAATGACGGTGAGACCACCACAGCTCTGTTTGAAGCACTGGAGTTTGAATATACAGGCCCTGTTGATGGTCATGACTTTTCCAAACTCGTACCGGTATTACAAGACGTTCTTAACCGACCGGGACCACAATTCCTCCATTTAGTAACAAAGAAAGGTAAGGGGTTCAAACCTGCTGAAGACGATCCGGTTGGTTATCACGCAATTACTAAGATCGATCCAATTCACCAAAAACCTACAAAGAAAATTAGTTACTCCAATGTCTTTGGTCGTTGGATCTGCGATCTAGCCGAACAAGACCCACACCTGACAGCCATTACCCCGGCTATGCGTGAAGGCTCAGATTTAGTGGAGTTTTCTCAGCGCTTTCCTGATCGTTATTTTGATGTCGCTATCGCCGAACAACACGCATTGACCCTAGCAGCAGGTATGGCCTGCCAAAATATTAAGCCGGTAGTGGCCATCTACTCGACTTTTCTACAGCGCGCTTATGATCAACTGATCCATGATGTGGCCATTCAAGACCTAGATCTATTGCTGGCCATCGATAGAGCAGGCTTAGTTGGGGAAGATGGTTCAACCCATGCGGGTTGCTTTGATATTGGTATGCTGCGCGGCTTACCAAAAGCTGTATTGATGACGCCATCAAGTGCTGAAGAGCTACGCGATATGCTCTTCACCGGTTACCAATATCAAGGCTTAGCTGCGGTTCGCTATCCACGGGGCAGCGTTCCAGCACAAATAGATACACCTATGCAGTCAATTGAGTTAGGGCAAAGCCGAACGCTCAATCAAGGCAGTAAAGTTGCGCTTCTAAATTTTGGACCTTTGCTAGAAACAGCTCAAGAGGTTGCAAACGACCAAGGTTATACCCTAATCGATATGCGCTTTGTTAAGCCTCTAGATCAAAACGCCCTTCAACATGTAGCAGAAAGTCATGACCTTTTGGTCAGTATAGAAGATCACAGCATCATTAGTGGCGCAGGCTCATCTGTGAGTGAGTACCTACATCAAGAAAAGATCAACACACCTTTACTGATGTTAGGCATACCTGATCGTTGGATTGGCCACGCATCTCGCGCACAGCAACTTCAACAATGCGGTCTTGATGCTGCAGGTATGATTAAGGCAATCGAAGAGCGGCTAATAGCGATCGTTTAAAGCCAAAAATAAGCGACTAACTGCAGAATGGCCGCGGCATAAACACCTGCCAGCAAGTCATCCAGCATAATACCCACACCACCAGAAACCTTCTGATCAGCCCATTTAATCGGCCAAGGTTTCCATATATCAAAAATACGGAATAGCACGAAGCCAAGAGCGATCCACTCCCAGCCACTTGGTGCAAGCGTCATAGTTAGCCAAAAACCAACAAACTCATCCCAGACAATGCCGCCATGATCATGCACACCAATATCTTTTGAAGTGCGATCGCATAGCCAAATACCGATGATAGTCGTAACCACCAACATTAATAGATAAAACGGCAAACTCAGGTGTTGGAACCAAAGATAGGGAATAATCGCAGCCAAAGTGCCGACCGTTCCTGGCATCCATGGAGCAGCACCACTACCTAGGCCAAACGCTAGAAAATGGATCGGATTTTTCCAAACAGTACTAGGTACTTTATTCACGGTTATTCCTTTACGGCTTAATCTAACAATCGCGCTAATAGCCTACTTGAACATCAGGATTGGTGGAAGTGATCATAACCTGAGCCAGCAATTTCACAAGCCTCTCCTCGAAGAAACAAACTGAGTTCTGACTCCGCTGTGACCTTACCAATAACGGCTACTGAGGTTGGCAAACTAGGAATTAACGCTAAATGCTCCGGCGGTAGGGTGAAACATAGCTCAAAATCCTCACCACCGGTCAACGCCCACTGCTGCGCCTGCTGTTCTCCATAAGTATCCACCAGCTGAGAAGAGACCGGCAAGGCTTCTATCTGCAATCGCGCACCTAGACTGCCACTCGCTTTTAATATGTGTGCTAAATCAGATAACAATCCATCAGAGATATCCACACAGCTGCTGGCATAACCCACTAACGATTGACCTAGGCCGATACGCGGTACAGGTGAATAGAAACGTTCGAGTAAATACTCGGCATGAGTTTCATCAGTAAAGCCATTAAGCAGCCCTTCAAGACCCCCACGGCTGTCACCTAAGTTACCGCTAACGCAGATAATATCGCCCGGTTTAGCCCCATGACGACAAAGTCCTTTCCCTTGAGGAACAAAGCCATGCACTTGAGCAGAGAGCGTAAGGGGACCACGTGTCGTATCACCGCCAATTAGTGCAATACTGTAGTCTTGGCAGCGTATACTTAATTGAGAACTAAAGCGTTGCAGCCAACCTGCGTCGGTTTGCGGCAACGTAAGCGCAAGCGTCAGCCAAGCTGGCTTTGCACCCATAGCTGCTAGATCACTAACAGTCGAACCCATAAGGCGATCTGCAAGTTGCTCTGGTTGTATATCAGGCAGAAAATGAGTGCCTTCAACCAGCGTATCAATAGAAACGGCCAGTTGCTGACCCTCGGGCAAATTAAGCAGTGCGCAGTCATCCCCTACCCCTAAAGCAACAGAAGCATCCGAAGATGCTTCTGAAACCTGTGCGAAGTAGCGCTGTATCAGCTCAAATTCACCCAGCGGCATAGCTTACGCTTTACCTTCTCGTTTAGCGCGAATTTCGGCCATACGAACACGTTGCGCTAGTTTATCTAGCACTCCGTTCACGTAACGATGACTGTCGGTTGCACCGAACGTCTTCGCCAATTCAACACTTTCATTGATCGCAACACGATAAGGCACTTCCATGCGTTTAGAAAGCTCATAAGCACCGATACGTAGAACATTCAATTCAACAGGATCCAACTCTTCGATCTGACGATCAAGGAAGTCAGTAAACAGACCATCAAGCTCTGTTTTAGTTGCCGCAACGTTCTGCAACAGTTCAGAGAATAAACGTACATCCGTATCACGCATGTCGTTATCTACACGGAATTGCGCTTCTAGTTCATGCAGAGGCTGACCAGCCAATGACCAAGAATACAAAGCCTGCAGCGCATAGCTACGAGCATTACGACGCTGAGATGTTAGCGAAGGTTTCTTTTTAGCTGCAGATTTTTTTTCGTTGTCACTCATCTGGCTTTAAACCTCAAGCTGCTTAAGCAAGCTAACCATTTCCAGAGCGGAAAGCGCTGCTTCTGCACCTTTGTTACCCATTTTAGTACCTGAACGCTCAACAGCTTGTTCGATGCTGTTTACTGTAAGGATGCCGTTCGCAATAGGAAGATCGTAATCCAAAGATACCTGAGCAACACCTTTAGAGCTCTCGCCCGATACGTACTCAAAGTGTGGAGTACCGCCACGGATAACCGCACCTAGTGCGATGATCGCGTCATCTTTCTTCTGCGCTGCAACGCGTTTAACTGCCAACGGAATTTCGAAAGCACCAGGCACACGGATTACACGAATATTATCTTCGCCTACGCCATGACGCTTTAGAGTGTCGATTGCCCCCTCTAGCAAGCTCTCAACAACGAATGCATTAAAACGGCCAACAACAATTGCATAGTTGCCGTCTGCGTTTACAAAATCACCTTCAAAGGTTTTAACAGTCATGATTTAAATACCGTTACAGTTATTCTTCACAAGGAATATATTCTTCAATCTCCAGATCAAAACCAGAGATCGCATTAAACTTCATTGGAGAGCTAAGTAGGTTCATTTTACCTACGCCTAGGTCTCGCAAGATTTGTGAACCAGTACCTACCGTTAGGTAAGCACCTGATGCACTAACATTAATTTTGGATTTCTGACGACCGTTGATCATCAGATCCGTCGCATCGCTTAGATCGATACGGTCGCCCGTATCAAGTAGAAGCACAACACCTTGTCCCTCTTTAGCAACACGTTCCAATGCTTTACGCATAGTCCATTTCGGCTCATCGCCAGGTGCTACCGCACCGACTACATCACGTAGCACCTCTGTACGGCTGTGGACACGTACATATGCTGGCTCATCAGCTTTCAGTTCACCTAAGGTCATCGCAAGATGCGTACAATTTTGAATTTCGTCACGGTAAGTGATGTAGTTAAAATCACCGTACTCAGTAGACATCACACCTTCGGATTCACGTGCAACTGTATGCTCATTAGCAGTACGGTAGTGAATTAGATCCGCAATTGTACCGATCTTAAGATTGTGCTTTTCCGCAAACTCTTCCAGATCAGGACGACGCGCCATAGTGCCGTCATCATTCATAATCTCAACGATCGCAGCCGCTGGCGTAAAACCTGCTAAACGTGCTAGATCACAACCCGCTTCAGTATGACCAGCACGGCTTAAAACTCCACCCGGCTGAGCCATAAGTGGGAAGATATGACCTGGCTGAACAATATCTTCTGCCTTGGCATCTGCTTTTACGGCTGTACGTACAGTCAAAGCACGGTCAGCAGCAGAGATACCTGTCGTTACACCTTCCGCCGCTTCAATAGACATCGTAAAGTTAGTTGAGAACTGAGCACCATTGCTCTGTACCATCAGAGGTAAGTTCAACTGCTCACAACGCTCACGCGTCAACGTTAGGCAAATAAGGCCACGAGCGTGAGTCGCCATAAAGTTGATATCATCCGGGCGAACCATCTCTGCAGCAATTACAAGATCGCCTTCATTCTCGCGATCTTCATCATCCATCAGGATGACCATTTTTCCCTGACGAATATCTTCAATCAATTCTTGCGGGGTATTTAATTTCATTAACTTCGTACCGTCGTTAGCGGTTAAAACCGTGAGCGATTAAGGTATCCATTGTCAGACCCTGTTCGCTCTGTTCATTATTATCAGTTGTTTGACCATGACCAATTAAGCGCTCTAGATAGCGAGCGATGATATCCACTTCCAAATGAACCTGTCGTCCTGTGACATATTCAGTCATGATCGTTTCTTGTGCCGTGTGAGGCACAATATTCAATTCAAAGCAGTCACCGTCAAGGGCATTTACCGTCAAACTAATACCATCAACCGTCACTGAGCCTTTCGCTGCTAAATAACGTTGAATCGCAGCAGGTGCTTTGACACTAAAGCGAATAGAACGAGCATCTTCACTACGCGATACTATTTCACCAATACCATCGACATGGCCAGTGACAATATGACCACCTAAGCGGCTGGTCGGCATCAATGCCTTTTCCAGATTCACTCGCTCTCCAATCGCTAAAGTATGAAAACGCGTATGAGCCAATGTTTCTCGAGAAACATCAGCAATAAAGCCATCACCCGGCAATTCTACTGCGGTTAGGCAAACACCATTAGTGGCGATGCTATCACCCAGTTTAACGTCCGCCAGATCCAACTGACCTGTGCGAACATATAAGCGCATATCACCCGCTTGCTCTTCAATCGCTGCAATCGTACCTACAGCTTCAATAATACCGGTGAACATCTATGCATTTACTCCATATTGAGGCTGTAAGATCAGTTTTAGATCATCACCCAACATGCGACTATCTAACATCTGCAGCTCTACCTGCTCTGACATTTTAGTTAAGGGTAGCTCAAATAATGGCTTAGCCTGACTTCCTAACAACTTCATCGCCATATAAACATGAAGTTCGTCAGCCAGTTTCTGCTCTACAAACGCACCGGCCAACACAGAACCGGTTTCAACAAGCAGATCGTTACACTGCTCTTCAGACGCGAGCCAACGTAACAAAGGCAATAAAGCCACTCGGCCATTTTCAGCAGGCATCACTAGAACTTCTGCACCTGCATCCTTAAGTTTGTTCTGCACTATTGTATCATCAGAACAGGTAACAATAAGCGTTCTCCCCGGCTGCTTAAGAGTGGAAGCAGTCAGAGGCATCTGTAGATGACTATCCAATACAACGCGTAATGGCTGTTTCTGTACGACATCCGCAACATTAGGCAGATTTAACTGCGCTTCGCGAACCGTCAGTGCTGAGTCATCTTGTAGAATGGAACCTATACCAGTCAGAATCACTGACGATTGAGCGCGCAATTTCTGTACATCACCACGTGCAGCTGGGCCAGTAATCCACTTGGATTCACCTGAAGCCATCGCTGTTCGGCCATCAAGGCTGATCGCAGATTTAACCCTAACAAAAGGTAAACCCGTCTCCATACGCTTGATAAAACCAGGGTTCAACGCTCGAGCTGATTCTTCAAGTAAACCTGATGTAGCTTCAATACCCGCTTCACGGAGCATAGTCATACCACGACCAGCAACCTGAGGGTTTGGATCAACCATCGCGGCAACAACACGCGTCACACCAGCGTTGATTAATGCCTCAGAACAAGGCGGAGTACGACCATAATGGCTACAAGGCTCTAGGGTTACATACGCTGTCGCCCCTTTCGCTTCTTCACCCGCAGCACGAAGTGCATTCACCTCGGCATGGCCTTCACCTGCGCGATAGTGAAACCCTTCACCCACGATATTGCCCTGTTTGACTAACACACAGCCAACACGCGGATTAGGTTGCGTGGTATATAGCCCCTCTTTCGCCAACTGAATGGCGCGGGCCATATATTCGCGATCAGAGACAGACCAAGTCGCACTCACTTAGCAGCACCCTCGATATCATGCTCTTCCGATAAGCGTTCGATCTCAGCTTTAAACTCATTAATATCTTGAAAACTACGATACACAGAAGCAAAACGCACATAAGCAACTTCATCAAGTTTACGTAGTTCGGCCATCACCTCTTCACCAATCTGGCGTGAAGGTAGCTCGCGCTCACCTGTCGCACGTAGACGATGTTTAATACGGTTAATACAAGCTTCGAACTCTTCGATAGAGACGGGACGTTTTTCTAACGCTCGATGAATACCTGCACGGAGTTTTTCATCATCAAACGGTTGGCGAGAGCCATCAGCCTTAATTAGGCGAGGCATCAGCAGTTCTGCAGCTTCGTAGGTGGTAAAGCGCTCATTACAGTTAATACACTCGCGGCGGCGTCGCACCTGCTGACCTTCGGCCACCAGTCGAGAATCAACCACTTTGGTTTCATTGGCATGACAAAAAGGACAATGCATCAACTTTTCCTGTGTAAAGAGCGTCTATCTTCTCTGAGCTTAGTCTGAGAACAAAAAAGGGCGACCTTTTGGGTCGCCCGGGGATTGTACATTTTTCCGACTATAACTTACAGCCGGAACCCTGTTTTACTTGTATACAGGGAAACGTGCGCAGATCTCTTTAACTTGAGATTTAACACGTGCGATCACATCATCATTGTTGATGTCATCTAGAATATCGCAGATCCAATTTGTTAGCTCTGTAACTTCTGCTTCTTTGAAACCACGGCGCGTTACAGCTGGCGTACCGATACGTAGACCAGATGTTACAAACGGAGAACGTGGATCATTTGGAACAGAGTTTTTGTTTACAGTGATGTTGGCACGACCTAGCGCTGCATCAGCATCTTTACCTGTAAATTCTTTGTCGATCATATCAACAAGGAATAGGTGATCATCAGTACCTTCAGAAACGATCTTAATGCCGCGTTTCATGAAAGTTTCAGCCATCGCCTGAGCGTTTTTAACAACCTGAGCTTGATACTCTTTCCACTCTGGGTCCATCGCTTCTTTGAAGCAAACCGCTTTACCAGCGATTACGTGCATCAATGGGCCGCCCTGAGATTCTGGGAATACAGCGAAGTTAAGTTTTTTCTGCAGATCTTCATCAGCATTTGCCGATAGGATCAAACCACCACGTGGACCACCAAGTGTTTTGTGAGTTGTTGTTGTAACAACGTCAGCAACACCGATTGGAGATGGGTAAACGCCTGCAGCAACAAGACCAGCGATGTGCGCCATATCAACAAATAGGAACGCGCCTACTTTGTCTGCGATATCGCGGAAACGCTGCCAATCAACAACACGTGAGTATGCAGAGAAACCTGCAACGATCATTTTTGGCTTGTGCTCTTCAGCTAGACGCTCAACTTCAGCGTAATCGATCTCACCCGTTTCTGGGTTTAGACCATACTGAACCGCATTGTAGATACGACCAGAGAAAGAAACCGCAGCACCGTGAGTCAAGTGACCGCCGTGGGCAAGGCTCATACCTAGAACAGTATCGCCTGGCTGACAAAGCGCCATGTAAACAGCAGCGTTAGCTTGAGAACCAGAATGAGGCTGAACGTTTGCGTAAGTCGCACCGAACAACTCTTTAGCACGATCAATCGCTAGCTGCTCAACAACATCTACGTGTTCACAACCACCGTAGTAACGCTTGTTAGGGTAACCTTCAGCGTATTTGTTAGTCAGCGCAGAACCCTGAGCTTCCATAACGCGAGGGCTAGTGTAGTTTTCAGACGCAATCAGTTCGATGTGCTCTTCCTGACGTACAGTTTCAGCCTGCATTGCAGACCATAGATCCGCGTCGAAATCAGCGATAGTCATATCTTTGCTAAACATTGGAGTTTCTGTCCCCTGAATACAATGTGAACCCTGTTCAGCTGCAATAACAACGGCAAAGCCGCCAGAACATTCCAGCGTAGAACCATTTGGGAATTGGGAAAGCGCGTATTATAGCGAAACATTTCCGCGGATACACTTGAATCATCCGCAAAACTGCTTCAATTTTATTCAATAAAAAGAGCTCAGGGGCTCCCCCAAGCTCTTTTTACAATCGGAATAGGATCATTCGACTTTTACATTCGCCGTTTTAGCAGCGCCCTGGTCTGGCTTGGGCAAATTGACTTCCAACACGCCATTATAAAATTTCGCTGTAATTTTATCTGGATCAACACTTTCACCAACAGATAACCGTCTTACAAATTGTCCGAAATGACGCTCCTGACGAATTATTTTCCCTTCTTTTTCTTCCTTATCCTCTGTTTTAGTTTCAGCCTTAATCGTTAACAAACCATGCTCCAAACTTACCTGTACATCCTCTTTTTTCACTCCAGGTAAATCTGCCTTTATACAGTACCCGGTATCAGATTCATGAATATCTATAGCAGGCACTTTATCATCACCGCTTGCAGTCACTGGAACAAAGAAACGATTCAAGAAAGCATCATCAAAAAGGCTGTTAAATCTTGATAGTTCACCCATGATCACTCTCCTCTATTGTGTGGTTACTTTCTATACAGCAGATTCATAATCTCAGTTTAGAAAGCCTTTCGACTCTCGCCAGTTCAAAAATTGATCAGGATCAAGATAGATATTAATTACCAATTTCCGGTAAAATCGGGAGCATTAATTATTTAACAAATAAGAGTTGAACCCTTCATGGCTCAGTACGTTTATTCAATGAACCGCGTTGGCAAAATCGTTCCGCCAAAGCGTGAAATCCTGAAAGATATCTCTCTTTCTTTTTTCCCAGGTGCCAAAATCGGTGTATTGGGTCTAAACGGTGCGGGTAAATCTACCCTGCTAAAAATCATGGCTGGCTTAGATACCGACATCATCGGTGAAGCTCGCCCAATGCCTGGCATCAACGTTGGTTACCTACCTCAGGAACCAGAACTAGACGAAACAAAAACCGTTCGCGAGATCGTTGAAGAGTCAGTTGCTGATGTAAAAGAAGCGCTAGATGGCCTAGAAGCTGTTTATGCAGCTTACGCAGAACCAGATGCGGACTTTGATGAATTAGCTAAGAAACAAGCTGAATTCGAAAATTTGATCCAAGCGAAAGATGGTCACAATCTTGAAACAGCACTGGAACGTGCTGCTGATGCGATGCGTCTTCCAGCTTGGGATGCAGAAGTTAAGCACCTATCCGGTGGTGAACGTCGTCGTGTAGCGCTATGCCGCTTACTATTAGACAAACCAGACATGCTACTTCTAGACGAACCGACCAACCACTTGGATGCAGAATCTGTTGCTTGGATCGAGCGTTTCCTTCAGGAATACCCAGGTACCGTTGTGGCGATTACCCACGACCGTTACTTCCTAGATAACGCTGCAGGCTGGATTTTGGAACTAGACCGTGGTCGCGGCATTCCATACGAAGGTAACTACTCTTCTTGGCTAGAACAGAAAGAAGCTCGCTTAGAACAAGAAGCGAAGCAGGAAGCGGCTCACCGTAAATCTGTTTCTGCCGAACTTGAATGGGTACGCCAAGGTTCTAAAGGCCGTCAATCTAAATCCAAAGCGCGTCTTAAGCAGTTCGAAGAGATGAACTCTAAAGAGTTCCAATCTCGTAATGAAACACAGGAAATCTACATTCCACCAGGACCACGTCTTGGCGATAAAGTTATCGATGCGAATGGTATTTCTAAAGCTTATGGCGACAAAGTCCTGTTTGAAGACCTAAGCTTCTCGATTCCACAGGGTGCTATCGTTGGTATCATCGGTGGTAACGGCGCTGGTAAATCTACGCTGTTCCGTATGATCGCAGGTGAAGAGCAGCCAGATTCTGGTGAGATCGAAATCGGTTCCACTGTTCAATTAGCTTACGTTAACCAGTCTCGCGATCTAAACGGCGACAAAACAGTATTTGAAGAACTATCTGATGGTCAGGACATGATCACAGTAGGTAACTACACGACGCCTTCTCGCTCTTACTGTGGACGCTTTAACTTCAAAGGCGGCGATCAGCAGAAGTTCGTTAAAGATCTTTCTGGTGGTGAGCGTAACCGTCTACATATGGCGAAACTGCTTAAAGAAGGCGGCAACGTTCTACTATTAGACGAACCAACCAACGACCTTGATATCGAAACACTACGTGCCCTTGAGGAAGCTCTTTTAGCATTCCCAGGTTGTGCGGTAGTTATTTCCCACGACCGTTGGTTCCTTGACCGTATCTGTACTCACATGCTGGCTTACGAAGGTGACTCCCACGTAGAGTTCTTCGAAGGCAACTACACTGAGTACCAAGCTGATTACAAACGCCGCTACGGTAAAGAGCATCAGCCAGAACGTATCAAGTACAAGCGTATTGCGGATCTATAATTCCTATACCAATAAAAAAGCCGGGCAGTGCCCGGCTTTTTTATTTCAAAACAATTAGTCAGCAATATTAACCTTATCTCGGCCCGTATCTTTAGCACTGTAAAGAGCATCGTCGGAGCGTTGCAATAGCGAATCCACGTCATCTTCAGCTTTCAAACTGGCAACACCTATACTAGTGGTAAAGCCAATTCGTTCTCCAGAAGGAGTTTTCACCTGCTCATCGTGGCAACCCACGCGGATCTGCTCAGCCACTTCGACAGCTCTCTCCGTATCAAAACCAGGCAGCACCATTAAAAACTCTTCACCACCATATCGGCAGACAAGATCCATTCTTTTACGAGCAGATTTTCGCATTACTTTTGCGAAACGCTTCAAAACTATATCTCCTGCAGCATGCCCATACTGGTCATTAAAGTTTTTGAACTTATCAAGATCAAACAACAAAACACTGAGAGGCTTTCCTTGCTCACGCATGAGTTTAATATCGCCATCCAATTGTTCCATAGCCTGCCTTCTATTAGCCAATCCTGTTAGAGGATCTCGAGTAGCTTGACGATACAAACCAAGCAACATATTAAGCTGATTTACCGCGGCCCAACAGGCAATCAACCCAAGCACAGCTAATAGCCAAAGACTGTTAATACCTTCAACGCTCCCCGCTATATCCCTAACCAGTTGAGTGCTGTATTCAACCACTAACAAAACCGCTGCATACCCTAGCGCCTCTAAAATAGACAAAGGAAAAACAGCCATCATCGTCATAATCATAAATGGAAAGAAGTGGTATCCCGCGACATTAGATTCATAGCCATGGGCGATTAGCATCGAGCTAGATACACATTGGAAAGCTGATAAGATTATTACAAGTAACGCTAGCCTTAGTTTAGCGAGTCTCATGCTATAGCGTTTAAAACCCCACAAGGCCAAAGCGATACAAGCCAAGGCAGTAGCTGCCCTAGCATAGGCAATAGACTGCAACATATCTTTTGGCAGCAAAAGATAATCTACCAGTAACCAAGCAGGCTGAATCAAAGCGAGTAATAGTGAAATAATTCGGATACGACGGAACAGAAAGTGACTGCGCGTCTGATTAAAATACCTTGAATGGCGACGACCACTAGAAAGATCTAGAAACGTTTCTAACAACATATATTTTACAACTTGTGTTTTTATTTTTGTTATATAACCGAATATACAATGATAACTTCAACATTGCATTCCAGCTCAGATACCAACCTATGCGAAAGACCTTTTCTTTTCAAGGGTTATATAAACGATAAATCCTTGACCCCATTTTTTTTTGAAGTAATGTCTATAATTATATGAGTTAAATACACTTTTTCTTAGGAAGAAATGCTGTGACCACATCAGATACTGAACGCCGTCGCTTTACCCGTATCAACTTTGATGCTCAGACTGAATTGAAGCAAAATAACGACACTTGGGACGTTACCCTAGTCGATATTTCTTTCAATGGTATTCTTGTAAAAAGTGAGCAAGCACTAGCACTCCAAAAAGGAGATGAGGTTCAAGCTGTCATTCATCTGCTCGGTGATGACATTGCAATCCGTACACCAGCAACATTAGCCCATCAACGTGACAATGAGTACGGTTTTCTCATCGAGAATTTGGATTTAGATTCATTGACACTATTACGCCGCCTAGTCGAACTTAACTTAGGCGACGAAGCATTACTAGAACGTGAATTAGATCATTTTTTTGAAGACTAACTAGAGCGCCTCTAAAGCCTCAGTCAGTTTAGTAACAGCTACAACCTCCATACCTTGAAGCTGCTCTTTAGGGACGTTTCCTTTGGGAACGATCGCACGTTTAAAGCCATGCTTAGCAGCTTCTCGGATCCTTTCCTGACCGTTCGGCACAGGACGAATTTCACCCGATAAGCCCACCTCACCAAACACCATCAGATCATGTGGTAAAGATTGATCCCTGAAGCTGGACACAACTGCCAATAGCAAAGCCAAATCAGCACTAGTCTCTAGTACCTTCACCCCGCCAACAACGTTAACAAAGACATCCTGATCGCCTGTCATTATACCGCCATGACGATGCAAAACAGCTAGCAGCATAGCCATGCGATTTTGCTCCAAACCTACGGCAACACGGCGCGGATTATTCATGTGGGATTGATCGACCAACGCCTGAATTTCCACCAACAGCGGACGAGTCCCTTCCCAAACCACCATCACAACGCTACCAGGGCTCGGACCTTCTTCACGGCTAAGAAATATTGAACTTGGATTTTTAACTTCCTTTAGGCCGTTTTCGAGCATGGCGAAAACACCCAATTCATTCACCGCACCAAAACGGTTTTTATGCGAGCGTAAGGTTCTAAAACGAGAATCAGACGACCCCTCAAGCTGAAGGGAACAGTCAATCATATGTTCCAAAACTTTGGGCCCTGCCAAAGAGCCATCTTTAGTGACATGACCCACAAGAAATAGAACTGTACCCGTTTGTTTTGCATACCGAGTCAGGTACGCAGCTGACTCCCTTACCTGAGATACAGAACCCGGCGCTGATTGCACATCAGCCATGTGCATCACTTGGATAGAATCAATAACCATCACTTTCGGTTTTAGCTGTTGAGCGGTGTTACAGATTTCTTCAACGCTAGTTTCAGAGAGCATTTTTAATTGCGCGGTTGGCAAACCTAAACGGCTAGCGCGCATCGCCACCTGCTGCAAAGATTCCTCACCCGTGACATAAAGTGCAGGCATCTGTTCAGCCAAAAAACACATCGTCTGTAACAACAAAGTACTTTTACCGGCACCTGGATGACCACCCATCAAAACTGCAGACCCAGGAACCAAACCACCACCAAGCACTCGATCCAGCTCGCCTGCGCCGGAAGTAAAGCGCGGCATCTCCTCTAACGCTACTTCAGAGAGATTAACCACCTTATCTTTACCAGCACCACCAGCATAACCATCAAAACGCACATTACGCGCTTCGTTCGTAGCGGTCTTCGCAGTCGCTAAACGTACCTCGGTTAAGGTATTCCAAGCATTACAGGCGGTACACTGCCCTTGCCACTTAGTGTAATCGGCTCCACAGTCATTACATACGTAGGCTGTTTTTTGGCGTGCCATCACTCTCTCCAAAGCTTTATCTATAAGTAAGAATTCTACCCAACACTCTGCTTATAACCTATAGATCTTTTCTTATTTTATGATTGCTCTACAATCAGACTCCTATATAAGAACAAGGGTAAACCCCTACATCACAGGAGATGTATATGAAGCTGGAAACAATTGCCGTTCACGGTGGCTACTCCCCAGACCCAACAACCAAAGCGGTTGCGGTTCCGATCTATCAAACTACATCTTATGCTTTTGATGATGCTCAGCATGGTGCTGACCTTTTCGACCTTAAAGTCGAAGGTAATATTTATACCCGCATCATGAACCCAACGACTGACGTACTTGAAAAGCGCCTTGCAGAAATGGAGGGCGGCATCGCTGCTCTTGCTGTGGCGTCAGGTATGGCAGCAATCACTTACGCGATTCAAACAATTGCAGCGACTGGAGACAATATTATCTCCACCAGTGAATTGTACGGTGGTACCTACAATCTGTTTGCTCACACCCTACCGCACCAAGGGATCGAAGTTCGTTTTGCTAATAAAGATGACGTTAGCGCAATAGAGAGCAAAATCGATGCAAACACTAAAGCGCTTTTCTGTGAATCTGTGGGTAACCCATCAGGCGGCATCGCTGATATTGAAAAGCTAGCGGATGTAGCACACCGTAATGGCATCCCGCTGATTGTGGATAACACAGTACCAAGTCCAGCTATGTGGCGCCCCATCGAGCACGGTGCCGACATCGTTGTTCACTCAGTTACAAAATATATTGGCGGACACGGGAACTCTATTGGTGGCGTGGTTATCGATTCGGGTAAATTCCCGTGGGCTGACAATGCTGAACGTTTCCCTCTGCTAAATACACCTGACGCGTCTTATCATGGTGTTGTCTATACCGAAGCCCTTGGCCCAGCCGCTTATATTGGTCGCTGTCGTGTAGTACCACTTCGCAACACCGGCGCCGCTATTTCTCCTATGAATGCCTTCATGATCCTACAAGGCCTAGAAACTCTGGCCCTACGTATGGAGCGCATCAATGAAAACAGCGCAAAAATTGCTAACTTCCTAGAGCAACATGATCAGGTTAGCTGGGTGAAGTATGCAGGCCTTGAAAGCCATAAAGACTACGATCTTGCTCAGAAATATCTGAACGGGCAAGCATCCGGCATTATCAGTTTCGGTCTAAAAGCAGGCAGAGCAGCCACAGCACCGTTCTATGATGCTCTGCAGATTTTCACGCGACTGGTAAACATTGGTGACTGTAAATCTCTTGCGGCCATTCCAGCTGAAACAACACACCGTCAGCTCAATGATGAGGAACTGGCATCAGCTGGCGTATCGCCAGAGATGGTTCGTTTATCGGTAGGCATTGAACACGCTGATGATCTGATTGCAGATTTAGAACAAGCGCTCGCTGCCGTGAATAAATAACACATTTCTTGGTATAAAAAGCTGATAAAAAAGGCCGCAAAATATGCGGCCTTTTTTCTAATCCAATCAGAATTCAATTAAAAATCGATTTAACTTTATTCCACATAGTACGCGCATTTTCTTGTGGTAGCTCAGAAGACTGAGCTAACTCACGAAGTTTATGCATTTTGTTCATCGCAAGCTGGTACTGATGCCTAACATCATCCGCACTGGATGCATTGAACTCAAGATCATTTACCAAGCCATCTCGTAAACCATAGATCCAACCATGTACGGTTATCTCCTGATCATTAGCCCAAGCTTGCTGCAAAATTGTGGTTTCACAAAGATTCATCGATTGCTCAATTACATTAAGCTCACACAAACGATCTAACTGCTGGTGCGAATCATCCCATGTAGACAGGAAGTCTTTATGTTTGTCATAAACACGACGAATATTACGCAGCCAATTATCAATAAGCCCATGCGGTTCATCTTCGATAGAAGCCGCCACACCACCACAGCCATAGTGACCAACGACCATGATGTGTTTAACTTTAAGTACCTCTACCGCGTATTGAACCACTGACAAACAGTTCATATCGGTATGTACGACCACGTTCGCAACATTACGGTGAACAAACAGTTCACCCGGCATCATGCCAACAATCTCGTTGGCTGGCACTCGACTGTCAGAACAGCCAATCCATAGATATTCAGGTGATTGCTGTTGCGCTAGCGTTTCAAAAAACTGAGGGTCTTCCTGATTTATCTTTTCCGCCCATTCGCGGTTGCTTTCTAAAAGATGAGTAAGCTTGTTCATTAATCACTCTTATAAACAAAGAGGGGCAAATGCCCCTCTGAAATCAAAACCCAAATTAAGACTGGTGATACTTCGCACTTAATTCGTGTACAGCATCAACAAACGCCTTAGGCTGCGCAGGATCTACAAATTGGTGAATACCATGGCCTAGGTTAAATACGTGGCCAGAACCGTTGCCATACTGGCCTAGAATGAACTCTACTTCTTGTTCAATACGGCTTGCTGGAGCATATAGAACACTTGGATCCATATTGCCTTGAAGAGCAACTTTATCACCTACACGCGCACGCGCATTACCGATATCTGTTGTCCAATCCAGACCTAATGCGTCAGAGCCTGCTTCAGCCATCGCTTCTAGCCACTGACCGCCATTCTTAGTAAACATGATTACTGGCACTTTACGACCATCATGTTCGCGGATCAGACCATCAACGATCTGCTTCATGTACTTTAAAGAGAACTCCTGGTAGCAAGGACCACTTAGCGCGCCACCCCAAGTATCAAAAATCTGTACAGCTTGAGCACCAGAGCGAATTTGTTCGTTCAAGTAAGTTGTTACAGACTGAGCTAGTTTATCTAGCAATGCATGCATAATCTCAGGCGTTGCATACATCATCTGCTTAACATGACGGAAGTCTTTACTAGAACCACCTTCAACCATGTAAGTTGCAAGGGTCCAAGGGCTACCAGAGAAACCAATGAGTGGTACACGACCATTTAATTCTCGACGGATCTCTTTTACCGCATTCATTACGTAATCAAGATCAGTTGCTGCATCTGGCACAGGTAGATCAGCTACATCTTTTTCAGTACGGATGATCTTTTTGAAACGCGGGCCTTCACCTACTTCAAAATAAAGTCCAAGACCCATCGCATCTGGAATTGTAAGGATATCGGAAAACAAAATCGCAGCATCTAGGTCATAGCGCTCTAAAGGCTGAATTGTAACTTCGCAAGCCAACTCTTTATTTTTGCAAAGGCTCAGAAAATCACCTGCTTTCGCACGAGTTTCACGGTACTCTGGAAGGTAACGACCTGCCTGACGCATCATCCAAACTGGAGTTGCATCTACAGGTTCACGAAGTAATGCACGTAGGAAACGATCGTTTTTCAATTCAGCCATTTGTGTCAGCCACTTATATCTTGTAAATTCGAATTGGTCGCTATTTTAACGATTTTTAAGAGGAATTACCTGTGATTCCATCCTTCATTAACTAACTTTGTGATCTAAGTTTAAAAAATTCTGTCTATTACTGTTATCAATCGCTTTAACTGGCTACCAATCCCAGTCCTCTACACCTATTAATCTCGCCCCTGCAAAACTTGTAGGATTTCAAAAGGAGATGGCTTGGTTGGATATTGGCTCCTCCAGCGCAAGCAAAACTGAAGCACTTAGCTATCAAAGATTTCTTAAGCAGCATTCGCCGTACGATTATCAATCGTTGAACAGCATTTTTAGACACAAAAAAATCCGGTCTTCTAAGAAGTACCGGATTTTTCAATCGGACGATATAGAAGTTAAACTTCTAGATAATCCATAATACCTTCAGCAGCTTTACGACCTTCTGCAATCGCAGTAACTACTAGATCGGAACCACGTACCATATCACCACCAGCGAAAACTTTTTCGTTAGTAGTCTGGAACGGGAAAGCATGCTGTTCTGGCGCTTTAACACGGCCATCTTCATGCAGATCAATACCAAAATCAGCAAACCATGGCGCCGGGCTAGGACGGAAACCAAATGCCACAAGAATTGCATCAGCTTCTAGAACTTCTTCAGAACCAGGAACTACTTCAGCACGACGACGACCATTTTCGTCTGGCTCGCCCATCTGCGTGCTTACAACTTTGATACCTGTTACTTTGCCGTTTTCACCTACAACTTCAACTGGCTGGCGGTTGAACTGGAACTGTACGCCTTCTTCACGCGCATTTTCCACTTCTTTCTTAGAACCAGGCATGTTCGCTTCGTCACGACGGTAAGCACAGATAACTGACTCAGCGCCCTGACGGATAGATGTTCGGTTACAGTCCATCGCAGTGTCACCACCACCAAGGACAACCACTTTCTTGCCTTTCAGGTCAATGAAACCGTTTTCATCTTGCTCGAAGCCAAGGCAGTTATTCACATTAGAGATCAAGAACGGAAGTGCATCATACACACCCTCTAGATCTTCACCTGGGAAGCCACCTTTCATGTAAGTGTAGGTACCCATGCCTAGGAATACTGCATCGTATTGATCGATCAGAT
Source organism: Neptuniibacter sp. QD29_5 (assembly GCF_047778125.1). Taxonomy (GTDB): domain Bacteria; phylum Pseudomonadota; class Gammaproteobacteria; order Pseudomonadales; family Balneatricaceae; genus Neptuniibacter. Next base: position 351,316 of record NZ_CP180556.1, on the reverse strand, counting down.
CCTGCATCTGTACATCTTTACCTACTTCAGTATTCAGACGGAACTCAACACCCATCTCAGTAAAGATTTCACGACGACGAGACATTACGTCTTTTTCCAGTTTAAATTCTGGAATACCGAACGTTAGAAGACCGCCGATCTCTGGGTTACGATCAAATACAACAGGTTTAACACCATTACGTACAAGAACGTCCGCAGCTGCCAAGCCTGCAGGGCCCGCACCAATCACTGCAACTTTCTTATCAGTCTTTGGCGCCTGAGACATATCAGGCTTCCAACCCATCGCGAATGCAGTATCTGTAATGTATTTTTCTACGGAACCGATAGTTACCGCACCAAAACCGTCGTTCAGTGTACAAGCACCTTCACAAAGACGATCTTGCGGACAAACACGACCACAAACCTCTGGTAAAGAGTTAGTCTGGTGACTTAACTCAACCGCTTCCATGATGTTCCCTTCAGAAATTAGCTTCAGCCAATTCGGGATATGGTTATGCACAGGGCATTTCCATGAACAATATGGGTTACCACACTCTAAACAGCGGTGTGATTGCTCAGATGCTTCTTCTTTCGCAAACGGCTCGTAGATCTCACCAAAGCCTTCTTTACGTACATCTGCATCAATTTTCTGTGGTCCTTTACGACCCACATCGAGGAACTGAAAATCGTTGTTCAAACGGTCAGCCATAATCCTCACCTCTTAAAAGCAGCCCTTAACAGCAGGGCTGCGGATTATTCTTCATCTACTTTTTAAATCTGCTGCTTATTCCGGACGTGTACGGATATTCGATAGCAAATCATTCAGGCTTGCAGCTTTTGGCTTAACCAACCAGAAGCGACCTATGTAATCATCTAGGTTATCGATGATCTCTTGGCCCCAAGCACTGCCTGTCTCTTTAGTGAACTCAATGATCACAGAGCGCAGATGATTTTTGTAAGCTTCCATGTTTTCAGTGTGGATACGCTGAATCTCTACTAGCTCGTGGTTATATTTATCCACGAAGCTGTTATCCATATCCAGAACGTAAGCAAAGCCACCTGTCATACCAGCACCGAAGTTGTAGCCCGTAGAGCCCAACACAGTAACCAGACCACCTGTCATGTATTCACAACAGTGATCGCCAGCACCTTCAACAACAGCATGTACACCAGAGTTACGTACACCAAAACGCTCGCCTGCTTGACCCGCTGCAAATAGCTTACCGCCAGTTGCACCGTATAGGCAGGTATTACCCATGATGGCAGTTTCATTTGACTTGAATGTTACTTCATCAAATGGGCGGATAACGATCTTACCGCCAGCCATACCTTTACCAACGTAGTCGTTAGCATCGCCTTCTAGGTATAGGTTCTGACCGCCAGCGTTCCAAACACCGAATGACTGACCAGCATGACCTTTAAACTTGAAGGTTACAGGCTGATCGCTCATACCCAGGTTACCGTGCTGCTTAGCAATTGCTCCAGATGTACGGGCACCTACTGAACGGTCACAGTTAGTGATAACAAGTTCGTATTCACCGCCAGTCTTATCAGCAATCGCTTTCTCAGCAAGCTCTAGCATCTGAGTATTCAGTTCAGCTAGATCGTAAGGCTCGTTACGCTCTACCTGACAAGTGTTAGGGAACTCTTCACCAGCAGATGTCAGAATTGGAGATAGATCCAAATTCTTCTGACGTGGTGTTTCACCGTCTAGGATCTCTAGAAGATCTACGCGACCTACTAGCTCTTCCATGGAACGAACACCTAGTTGCGCCATTAGTTGGCGAGTTTCTTCAGCAACGAAGCGGAAGAAGTTCTTGACCATCTCTACCGTACCGCGGAAATGATCTTCACGCAGTTTGTCATTCTGAGTCGCAACACCGGTCGCACAGTTATTCAAGTGACAGATTCGTAGGTACTTACAACCCAACGCAACCATTGGCATTGTACCGAAGCCAAAGCTCTCAGCACCTAGGATCGCGCCTTTTACAACATCCAAGCCAGTCTTCAGACCGCCGTCTGTTTGTAGACGAACAGAGCCACGTAGTTGGTTACCACGTAGAGACTGGTGAGCATCGGCAAGACCAAGCTCCCATGGAGAACCTGCGTAATGGATCGAGGTCATTGGTGATGCAGCTGTACCGCCATCGTAACCTGAGATAGTGATCAAATCTGCGTATGCTTTAGCAACACCACATGCGATCGTACCTACACCTGGACGAGATACCAGTTTCACAGAAACTAGCGCTTCCGGGTTAACCTGCTTCAGGTCAAAGATTAGCTGTGCCAAATCTTCGATAGAGTAGATATCGTGGTGCGGCGGAGGTGAAATTAGCGTCACGCCTGGTACAGAGTAACGTAGACGTGCAATCAGGCTATTAACCTTACCACCAGGTAGCTGACCACCTTCACCCGGCTTAGCACCTTGAGCTACTTTGATCTGCATAACTTCAGCGTTAGATAGGTATTCTGGTGTTACACCGAAACGACCCGAAGCAACCTGCTTGATTTTAGAACGCTTCATCGTGCCGTGACGAGCAGCATCTTCACCACCTTCACCGGAGTTAGAACGACCACCAAGTTCGTTCATCGCAACAGCAAGTGCTTCGTGAGCTTCTGGAGACAATGCACCTAGTGACATTGCAGCAGAGTCGAAACGCGGGAAAATATTGTCAGCTGGCTCTACCTCATCAATTGAGATAGATTTAACATCTTTGCGTAAGCCCAGCATGTCACGCAGAGTTGCGTAACCGCGGTTATTCACCAGCTCAGCATAGCGTTGGTAAGCTTCAGGATTACCTGTTTCTACCGCTTCGTGGATTGTCTTAACTACGTCTGGGTTATAAGCGTGGTATTCACCACCGTGCTTATACTTAAGCAAACCACCGGCTTGAATTGGCTTACGCGCAGTCCAAGCTTCTTTCGCTAGTAGGCCCTGTTCAAATTGGAAGTCCTCAAAACGAGCACCTTCAATACGGCTAGTAACACCTTTGAAACAAAGATCAACGATTTCAGAGCTTAGACCGATAGCTTCAAACAACTGCGCACCACGGTAAGAAGCAATAGTGGAGATACCCATCTTAGATAGGATCTTCATCAAGCCTTTGTTAATACCCTTACGGTAGTTTTCATGAGACTGAAGCGGCTCAATTTGAATTTCGCCTGCAGCACAAAGATCGTTAAGAACACGGTAAGCAAGGTATGGGTAAACAGCTGTCGCACCAAAACCAAATAGTACCGCGAAGTGATGAGGATCACGAACCGTACCACTTTCTACAACGATGTTGGCATCACAACGCAAGCCTTTATCAACTAGACGGTGATGAACTGCACCTGTTGCCAAAGCAGCGTGAACAGGGAGGCAACCACGAGCGATATTAGCATCGCTTAGCACGAGAATTACCTTACCATCTCGAGCAGCTTGCTCAGCTTGGTCGGCAATAGACTTGATCGCACCCTCTAGAGAAATCTCTTCAGGGTTATAGTTCAGATCAATTTGCGCAACTTCAAAACCCGGCTCCTGATTATCACGCAAACGGTTAAACTTGCTCGCGGATAGTACAGGCGTAGTCAGAATTACACGACGAGCATGCTCAGGAGTTTCTTCGAACACGTTCTGTTCAGAACCGATACACGTTTCTAACGACATTACGATCGCTTCACGTAGAGGATCGATAGGTGGGTTAGTAACCTGAGCGAATTGCTGACGGAAATAGTCATATAAAGAACGCACACGGTCTGATAGGACAGCCATTGGCTTGTCATCACCCATAGAACCGATCGCTTCCATACCACTCTCACCTAGTGGACGTAGGATCTGGTCACGCTCTTCAAAAGTAACCTGGAACATCTTCATATGAGTCTTAATCTCGTCCGCTGACATCGCAGGGAAAGATTTAGACTCTTCTTCCAAGTCCATAGTCTGCTCTAAACGTAGAGCATTCTCTTTAAGCCATTTCTTATATGGCTGAGCCGCTTTTAGGCGGTTATCTACATCTTGTGTATGCAGAACATCACCTGTCTGCGTATCGATCGCCAAAATCTGACCCGGCCCTACACGACCCTGAGCCACAATATCTTCTGGCTGATAGCTGAATACACCGATTTCAGATGCAGTACAGATGTAACCTTGCTTAGTCATTACCCATCGAGATGGGCGCAAACCGTTACGATCAAGCATACAGACAGCAAAACGGCCATCGGTCATAACCATACCCGCTGGACCATCCCATGGTTCCATGTGCATAGAGTTGAAATCATAGAATGCACGTAGATCAGCATCCATAGTTTCAACATTCTGCCATGCTGGCGGTACGATCATACGTACTGCACGGTAGATATCCATGCCGCCAACCAATAGGAACTCAAGCATGTTGTCCATACTTGAGGAGTCAGAACCTGTTGTATTAACAATAGGCTGCAACTCATCTAGGTTAGGCAGCAGATCTGTAGCAAATTTGCTTGCACGTGCTTTAGCCCAATTACGGTTACCTTCAACGGTATTGATTTCACCGTTATGCGCCAAGAAGCGGAAAGGCTGAGCTAAAGGCCAGCGTGGTGCAGTGTTTGTAGAGAAACGCTGGTGGTAAGTACATACAGCTGTTTCAAGACGCGGATCTGCCAAGTCTTTAAAGAAAACAGGTAGATCAACAGGCATCGTTAAACCTTTATAGGAAATAACTTTGTCTGAGAAACTACAAATATAGAAATCTTCATCAGCTGACATTGCTATTTCAGCTTTACGGCGTGCTGTAAACAAGCTAATTGCTAGTTCACGTTCAGATTTGCTTGCCGCTGTAATAAAGACCTGTTCGATGAGTGGCAGGGTATCTTTTGCGATAGGCCCTAGACAAGATTCATCGGTTGGAACTACACGCCATCCAGCAACTTCAAGACCCTGATCAGTAATCGCAGCATTTACTGCGCTACGTGCTGCTTCTGCTTTCGCTGCATCACGTGGTAAAAATACCATACCAACCGCATAAAATTCGCCTAGATCGGTGTTAAATTCTTCCTGCGCAACGGTACGCAAAAAACCATCAGGTTTTTGCATCAACAGGCCACAACCGTCACCTGTTTTACCATCTGCCGCAATGCCACCACGGTGTGTCATGCACGCTAGTGCTTCGATCGCTTTTTCTAGCAGATCGTGACTCGCTTGGCCTTGCATGTGTGCCATAAGGCCAAAGCCGCAGTTATCTTTGAATTCACCGGGGCGATAAAGACCTTTGCTCATAAGCCATTCCCACTTAAAAATACTTAAAAATCAATATCTTAATAATTCTTTCTGCTGCAATATATGCGCCACTCAGCAAAAAGGGACAGCTATTCTACACGCGAAGTGGGTTTGGGACAAATTTCAAACAGTTGCCCGAGGATATTTGGTAGGTAATAGCCCATCAACCAAACAAGCTATCTACTTGTTTTGAAACTATTTTTTACTTTTAATATCTATTTTTACGCCCTGAATACTTCTGGCCCAAGGCTTCACGTTTTGCAGCTCTTTTGGCAATTTTCTAATGGCTGCATTCGCAATATCTCTATTAGCAAACTTCCCATGCACTACAACATGCCACGGCAGCCCTTTATATATTGTTGAGAAATGGTAAAAATCACTCGGTTTCTTCTGAGATTTAACAAAACCTAGCGCACTTTCTTCAGATCTAGCACCCAGCATCTGTAATGTATAACCTTTGTCAGGCCAACTCATCAACGCTTGCTCACTTTCACTCAATTCTGTTGCCAATACATTAGGCCTTGTCTCTTGAAGCTTAACCTTTGAACTCGGAGGTGTAACAGGAGGTTGAGTTTCGCCACTCGTCTGCACAACTTCTCTAAGGTCTTTCTCTAACTGAACCGTGTCGACTTTAGTGATTTTCAGCTTAGTAGTAGCTGGAGGTTTTGAACTACTTTCGACTTGAGAAATACGGTCAATTTCCTGAGCTTGCTTAGACTGAAATTCCGCAATACTTGGCTGTACATTTTCAACCAATTTAGGTTGAACTGTACTTTTTAGTTTATCCTCCTGCTCTTTTAATCGCGCAGAAAGATCTTCTCTAACAGGGGCGATTTTTTCAACAACCTTTTCAGGCTGGACAGCCTTACCTGTGTTGCCGCTATCAATTTTGATTGCTTCAGCTTGCTCAGCGGTTGCAGGTACGACTAGAGGAACAGATACTCGTTCATCCACAGCCACTTGCTGATCACTAACAGGCTCTTCTGGCATAAACTTCCACAAAGAAACCCCAACAATTCCGATCAGAACAATTCCAATACCCATCATATGAATCGCTGGCAGAGGGAATGCTGTTTTCTTTCTAGATGGAACAGTAATTTTCCCACCAGCAAGAAGCGTTTCTATTCGCCCTGGCATACCACCAGAGAGGGAAATTAAATCTGATTTCTTCTTTTCGGGTAGGGAAGTAAGAGCTGGGTGACAGATCTGAAGGTACTCAGCAGCCTCATCATCAGACATACCCTCAATAGCCACATGATGAACACGTCCCTCCATTGCTTTGACAAGGTCTGTAGCCAAAACAGCTTCTGCATAAGACGGTTCAGACATCAAAATTAACTGCGCACCTGCTACATGCAGATTTATCAGTAATTCAAATGCTTCATTAGATAGATATTCCGCATCATCAATTAGAATCAAGCATTTCTGGCCAGCGGAATTGAGCGCTTTTAATTGAAGATTAAATACTTTGAATTGGTCGGCAAACCCTGTGCCAGTCGAATCATGACTTGGTAATTGTCGAATAAGGGATTCTAGTAACTTTTGTTGTGACAATTCAGCTTCTGGTTTTACAAAACAACTACAAAGAGTTGTATCAGCATTCTCAGGCTGAAGCTGATCCAATAAAGTACTTTTCCCTGCACCTCTATCGCCTGACACTAACAGCAAAAAATCAGAAAATCTGACTAAGTGCTTTAATTTATCTAGCAGTTGAAGACGGCTTGGCGGTTCAAAGTATATATTTGACTTCATCAGACAGGATCAACTCTTAAAGCATTAACTAACAGCAGCTACCTAACTTTTTACCCGCAGATAAGGTTTGGTCCAATAACTCCGCTGGGAAATCTGAAGTGACGATTGCTTTACCTACTTCTTGAAGCAATACAAGACGAATACTGCCATCAACAACCTTTTTATCCACAAGCATCAAATCTTTAAAAGTATCAACACCCATAGATTCAGGAGGAAATACTGGAAGATTAGCCGCTTCAAGTATATTCCTGATTCGATCAACATCTGAAGATGAAATCCAACCTAATCGACAAGACAGATCTGCCGCCATCATTGTTCCTGCGCCAACAGCTTCGCCATGAAGCCATTCGCCATAGCCCTGATCAGCCTCAATCGCATGACCAAAAGTATGCCCTAGATTCAACCACGCACGAATACCAGCTTCTTTCTCGTCTTGTGCAACAACCTCAGCTTTTACTGCGCAAGATCGGTAGATTGCCTGCTCAAGAAGATCTGACTGCAATCCCATCAGCCCATCAATATGATCTTCTAGATAACATAGGAAAGCTTCATCGTAGATCAAACCATACTTAATCACCTCTGCCATACCTGCAGATAGCTCTTTTTCTGGGAGTGTATTTAAAACATCAGTATCAATAACAACACATTGAGGCTGATGAAAAGCCCCGATCATATTCTTGCCTTTCGGGTGGTTCACGCCGGTTTTACCGCCAACAGAAGAATCGACCTGTGAAAGCAAAGTCGTCGGCACCTGAACAAAGTTCACCCCACGCTGATAACAAGCAGCAGCAAAGCCTGTCATATCACCGATAACCCCACCACCTAGTGCGATAAGCGTTGTCGTTCTGTTATGGCGATTTTCTAATAATGCATCAAAGATCATATTGATCTGATCCACATTTTTATACTGCTCTCCATCCGGCAAAATGACCGTATCTACTTGGAACTGGCCTGTAAGTGTTTTTTGTAAGCGTTCAAGATATAAAGGAGCGATTGTGTCATTCGTCACAATCAGAACCTGCTTACCTTTGATAAATGGAGAAATTAGCCCCTGATCAAGTAAACCTTGACCAATAAAAATAGGGTAACTGCGATCACCCAAATCCACTTTTAATGTTTGCATAGAGAATTACTACTCCGCATCAAGCGGTGACTTTGCCTTCAATTGTTTAATGATGTCACTTGCGACAGTTTTGGGGTGACGACGATCTGTTTTGACTATTATGTCAGCACAATCAAGATATAAGGGATGACGCTCAGCCATAAGCGTTTCTAGGACAGCTCTAGGGTTCTCTGTTTGGAGCAAAGGTCTATTTTTGTCACGAGAAGTTCTATCTAATTGCTGATCCACTGATGTTTCTAAATAAACTACCGTTCCATTCGATTGCAACGTAGATCGATTAGCAGCCCTCAACACAGCCCCTCCACCTGTAGAAAGGACAATTGAGCGATCTTCCGCCAGATCCTTTATGACGCTTTCCTCTCTATCCCTAAAGCCCGATTCACCCTCAACATCGAAGATCCAAGGAATATCGGCACCAGCACGGTCCTCTATTTCACGATCAGAATCAACAAATTCCAACTTTAATTCTTGAGACAACAAACGGCCTATGGTGCTTTTTCCAGCTCCCATAGGCCCAACGAGAAAGATGTTCAATTCAAACAACCATTCTTACAATTACTGTGAAGTTAATGAATTTCTTACTAACTTAGGTGTAATAAAGATCAACAACTCTGTTTTTTCCGACTTATTCTCTTTATTTCGGAAAAGCGCGCCCATTATAGGCAAATCTCCTAGTAACGGAATTTTACCCATTGCTTCACTAGTCTCATTTTTGAAGACCCCACCAAGCACTATTGTCTGGCCATCAGGAACAACAACTGAAGTTTTCAACTCGTTATTATCTATGCTTAACTCACCATTTGGTAAAACAGATCCTATAGAATCCTGCTTGATCTCCAAATCCATGGCAATACGATCACCTGGGTTAATACGGGGCGTAACATCTAGTTTTAACACTACATCTTTGAATTGAATGCTAACCTCACCATCTTCAACAGTCTGGTAAGGAATTTCAGAACCTGACTCAATTGACGCTTGAGTACCGTTTGTCGTCATAACTTTAGGCTGAGAAATAACTTCCGCCTTGCCATCAGTTTCTAACGCACTTAATTCCAAAGCTAACAGAGAACTTGACCCAGGCTTAAACCCAATAGCAATAGACCCTGCATTAGCTGCTGTAGCTCCTAAGTCTACCTGTAATCCAGCAGCAGTAGGAGGCGAACCAAAATCAATCGAGTCATATGTATCATTAACAATCCACCCTTCTCCATTGTTATTTATATCGTTATAACCAAATCCCCAACGTACACCTAAATCCTTTGTCACACTCGATCTTGCATTCACCAAACGTGCCTCAACCAGAACTTGTTCTACTTCTACATCAAAACGTCTAAGTGTATTCCGTATAGCTTCAATATCCGTCTCTGTCCCCTTAACCATCAAGATATTAGTTTCATCGTCTGACATAACAAAACCGCGTTCAGAGATTAACTTCGCTTTTTCAATAGCATCAAGCATGACTGAAGCTTTACGATATTCAACTTGAATATATTCAGTACGTAGCGGCGCCAATTGCTCTACTTTTTGAGAGCTTTCTAACTCTTCTTGTTCCCGTTTTGCAATTTCTGCTGCAGGAGCGATTAGCAAGACATTCCCTACAGTTCTCTGATCTAAACCTTTAGTTTTTAGAATAATATCTAACGCCTGATCCCAAGGTACGTTTTTTAATCTGAGGGTGATGTCCCCCCCAACAGAATCACTCACAACTAAATTTAATTCTGCTACCTCAGCTATTATTTGCAAAACGGACCGAAGTTCCACATTTTGGAAATTCAAATCTATAGTTTCACCACTGAATGGGAATAAATCTTTTGCACGCTTCTCTTTTTCAGCAGCACTTAAAGGTTTGAAATCCAGCACTAGCTTATTATCTGTTTGGTAAGCTAAATATTCATACGGTTCAGCGCTAGGCTTCACAAGAATACTTGCATTCCCACCATTAGCCATAGCATCAATAAACATAACAGGTGTAGCAAAGTCTTGAACATCCACTCTCTGTTCTAGTGCACGAGACAAATCCGCACCAAGTAAATTAACTACGACATTATTACCCTCTTCCTGTATATCAACCCCAGCCTTATCATCAGAAAGAGTCATAGTTACCCGTCCTATACCTCCTTCTTCCCTCTCAAAGTCCATGCCAACAACACTTGTGCGATCAGCAATTATGCCTGAGGCATTCTCTGAACCAACCTGAGATTTGGAAATCATACTTGCAGACGCTACTGGAGCTTTATTCGCTACATCACCACCAGATTGAATAATAACGAAGAGACTATTTCCTTCTGTGAAAGTTTTGTACGATGATGACTCAATGAGACTCGTAACTACACGCAACCGACCATCCGTTTGCGCAAAGTTAACACTATCCACCTGACCAGTTTTTACATCCAAGGAACGCGTTCCTAAGCCGTTTTCCACACCCCACAGATCCATAATGAGTCTAGCAGGCTGATTTATCATATAAGTTTGTGGCGATGGGGGCGGGGTATCAAAGTCAAACTTGAGTTCCACCTTACCACCTGGTAATGCCACAAAATTAGCCTGCTTCATTCGGACTTCAGCTACCGCCCACTGCGACAAGAGCAAACTAAAAACAACTACAAACAATAGAAATATATTTTTATTCGTCATGTTTGCATAAAAAGTATTCATGGGGACCCGAATTTTCACAATAATATCCCTTATTCTGGCTCATTCAAGGCAAGGCTACGAGTGCGTTTCATCCAGCCACCGCGACCATTTTTAATTATTTCAATTATATTTATCTGCAACTCATCTAAAGAGGTGATTTCGCCGTGATCTAACCCCATATAGTCACCTACTGTGACTCTATGTATTTCTGCATTTTGATCCTCTACCAAAGCCCAGAGGCGATCACCTTCTCTTTGATTAATCGTTCCCACCATACTGAGATCATCAAGCGCAAATGATTCTAAATAACTTTTTTCCCTTTCTAAATCAGGCTTAAGCTCTCCAAACAAACCATCTTCAGGCACACTCTCATTTTCTGTAGCAAGCTCAATTGCCCTAAAAGGCTCTCTTAATGAAGCCCCCTCATATACAAAGCTATTATATGGTTTAAACTCTGGCAAAGGCTCTATATTCCCACCTTTAATTTTGTTCATTTCAGCCACATATTTTTGCAAATCACTGGTATCATCAATCCAATCCACGCAACCCACCATAAGAAATGCTACAAAAGAGCAGAAAAACAATCTTACTGTTTTCATCATTTTCTCCTCCCTTTTTTACGTTTCTTTTTCTTTGGTTTTGGTTTTGTGTCATCGTACCGATAGGTTTTAGCTTCAATATTCATTGAAACGCCTGTACCCAGAGGTTTAATAACATAATTATGCATAGTAACAATTCTAGATAAACCGGCAACCCCACTCACAAACTGGCCTAACTGGTGATAAGAACCGGATACTGAAATCTTGATTGGCAACTCTCTATAGAAGTCCGCTCTTTTCTCAGAAGCCAATACGATTGATCCTATTTTCAATCCCGCCGATGTACCTAAATTAGTAATATCATCCAACAAACCAGGCACTTCTTTTTCTGTCGGCAACTGCTTTAACAATTGCTTAAAGCGCCCTTCAACATCCTGCATCTGTTGCCTTAGAGCTTCTAAGTTAGCAACTTGCAGAGCTTTACTTTTATATTGTTTTTTTAGGCCTTCTTCTTTAGCGACAACTCGCTTCAGATCTTCCTGCTTCTCAGTAATATAAAAATGAGTACCCGCCACCAAAATAATAGCTACGACCAAGAGATATGAAATAATTTTAATACCTATTGGCCAGTTACCAGCACTAGAGAAATCCATATTCCCTGGATCAAAACCCTTAAATGCGTTTTTAAGCACCTCCATCACTTACTCCCTATTTTCTCTTTTGGTGTTACTACTGGCAAAGATAAAGAAAAAGCATTCAAACCGTCTTCATTCGACAATTGAACTTTTCTTAGGGTTGGTTCACCAAACCATATAGATGAGTCAAGGTTTCTCATAAGATTTGATACATCTAATTTATCTTCAGCAAGTCCATTAATACCAATAGTATCTGCTTTACGACTCAAACTAGAATAATAGGCTCCATCCGGCAAAACCTTCACCAACTCATCAAAATTTCTCACTATAATTGGCCGAGATGCCTGCAACTGCTGAATTGCCTCTAATCGCGCAAGTAACCGTTTCTTCTTTTCATTTAATTCTTTAATTTCTTTTAGTTTTTTATCTAATTTTGTAGCTTCAGTTTTCAGATAATCATTTCTTTCAACCTGACGTTCATGCATAACGTCAAAATAATACCCTACTGCTAGAACAATAACCCCAGCAAATAAAGCTGCACCACACAAATTCATTAAGAAACGTTTCTGGCGTTCTTTGGACTTTTCTTCACGCCAAGGTCTTAAATTGATTTTAGCCATAATCTACACCTTGCCCTCAAACCCACGCATTGCCAATCCACATGCTTTTATCAAAGAAGGTGCATCACGTTCTAATCGTGCACGATTTACACGCGAACTAATTGGCATGTTTAAGAACGGGTTAGCCATATCGGCGTTTATACCTAGCTCTTCAGCTAACTGATCAGCAAGCCCTTCGATAGTTGCAGTTCCTCCTGATAGAAACAATGCGGAAAGCTCACTATGCGCACCAGATGAATAAAAAAACTGAAGGGATCGGGAAACTTGTTGTGCAACTGTTCCCCTAAACGGCATGACCACCATTTCTTGAATTTCAGAAGACAATTCATTGAGTCTTAAGGACTGCTCAACTTCTTCGATGCTAATTCCATACTGCTGGTGAATTGTATTTGTTAAATCATTTCCACCAAAAGCTTGTTCACGACTGTAAACAATCTCTGTTCCTTTAAATACATTTAAAGTAAGCGTTGCTGCTCCAATATCAACAACCCCAACCAAATCAGATGCATCTCTTTGCTCAGATGATATCAATGGAAAAGCTCTCTCAACAGCAAAGGTATCAACATCAACAATAGAGCAGCTCAGCCCTGTACTACTTATCGCATCTTCTCGCTGCTCAACATCTGTTTTTCTACAAGCAACGAGCAAAACGGTATTTAAGCTTTCATTATTTTTAACAGGACCCAAAACTTCAAAATCTAGCGCCACTTCATCTAATGGATAGGGAATAAACTGATCAGCTTCGACCTTAATTTGCTCCTCAAGCTCAAATTCCGTGAAGACATTACTCATTTCAATGCGCTTAGTAATTACCGCAGAAGCCGGTACTGCAGCAATAGCTGACGATAGTTTAACTCCAGCTACCTTTACAGCCTTTTCTATTGTTTCAGCCACTTCCCCAACATCCTGAATATTGCCATCAATGACTGCAGTAGGAGGTAACGAAACAACAGCGTAAGACTCTAGAGTATAACTACCACTATTTTTCGAAAGGGCTACTAATTTAACGGATGATGAACCCACATCCAGCCCAACTAAATTACTTGACTTGTTCCCCAAAAAGCCTAACACAAATATATTCCCTAATTTTTCCCTGCGTTAATGTGTATTTAGTACACTTGGCCCACTCTAACCGACATTAAAAAGCAAATTAATATTTAATATCTGCTAGAGGATCAACACCACCTGTCTATATAATAGACCCAAATCAACTTTTCATTGTATCAGAGTAGCATGTCAGCTATGGTTTCGCTTTTCAAACTTTTGTTTAAACTAGGTATTTTTTGCACATTCCTAGGTGCACTTTCGCTTGCAGGCGTCTATTACCATTTCGCACCAAAACTACCTAATACAAATTCCCTTAAAGAAGTACAGTTTCAAACCCCTTTGAGAATTTTTTCTAAGGATGAAAAGCTCATCGCCGAGTTCGGTGAAAAAAGACGCACACCAATCAACTTTGAAGATATTCCACCTCAGTTTATTCAAGCATTAACAGCTGCCGAAGACAGCCGTTTCTTTGATCACTTAGGCATAGATATTAAAGGTCTAACCCGAGCAGCATTTCAACTAGCATCAACAGGCCATATCCAAAGTGGTGGCTCCACCATTACCATGCAGGTAGCTAAGAATTTCTTTCTAACCCGAGAAAGAACATTTACTCGGAAGTTCATGGAAATTCTACTCGCACTTAGAATCGAACAGGAACTAAGTAAAGAAGAAATCTTCGAGCTTTATATCAACAAAATCTACTTAGGCCACCGCTCATACGGCATACAAGCAGCAGCTAATGTCTATTACGGCAAGAATATCGAAAACTTAAGTCTTGCTCAGCACGCAATGATTGCAGGCCTACCTAAGGCACCTTCTGCATTTAACCCAATTACAAACCCCAACCGAGCTATAGAGCGCCGAAACTGGATTCTAAAGCGCATGCATGCCCTTAGTTTCATCAACGATCAACAATTTGAAGAAGCTACTGCAGCTCCCGTTACAGCCAAATATCATACTAGCGATATAGAATTACGTGCTTACTATGTTGCTGAGATGGTTCGAAAAAAGCTATACGAACAATTCGGTGAGAACTTATACACTAATGGCTATAAAGTTTACACAACACTTGATAGCAAACTTCAATCATCAGCAAACATCGCAGTGTCTAATGGCTTAGTAGCATACTCAGAGCGACATGGTTATTTAGGAGCTGAAGATAAGTGGGATATCACTAATATCTCATTTGAAGAGCTACAGAAAAGATTAAACAAGGTAATCTCTTATTACACCCTCCGACCTGCTGTAGTTCTATCAGTCAACGATAAATCTGCTGAACTACTCCTAAAAGATGGCCAAAAAGCGATCTTAGAATGGGAAGGCATAGCTTGGGCAAAACCTTATAAGTCAGTTAACCACACAGGAAAAGCACCACAGAAAGCTAGCGACGTCTTACAGATAGGTGACTTAATTCGCATAAGAGAGAAAGGAGACAAATTCCATCTTACGCAAACCCCTAAAGTTCAAGGCTCTCTTGTTGCACTAAACCCTAAAGATGGCTCAATCGTATCACTCGTTGGCGGTTTTAATTTCACTCACAACAAATTCAATCGCAGCACTCAAGCTATACGCCAACCAGGCTCTAACTTCAAACCCTTTATATATGCTGCAGCCTTGAATAAAGGTTACTCAGCCGCTTCACTAATAAACGATGCACCAATTGTATTTCATGATAAAAATCTTGAGGGTAACTGGCGACCAGAGAATTCTAGTAGAAAATTCTACGGCCCAACCAGACTCCGCGAAGCCCTTTACAAATCTAGAAACCTCGTATCTATAAGATTATTAAGAGCTATTGGTATAGATACAGCACAGACTTATTTAGATTTAGCAGGCTTTGACCGTACCAAGTTGCCAAACAATCTATCTCTATCTCTTGGCAGCGCAGATGTTACACCATTACAGCTGGTAACTGGCTATGCCGCTTTCGCCAATGGAGGCTTCAAAATAGAGCCCTACTTCATTCAGCGTATAGATAATCAATTTGATGAAAATCTATTTACAGCTGAGCCAACAATTGCCTGTAAAATAGATTGCAAAGTAAGTAACAATCAAAAACTAGCTCCTCAGATTTATAATGAGCAAGTAACATTCCTTACATACAATATAATGCAAGATTCCATCCGCAAAGGCACTGCACGTAAAGCCTTAGTATTAAATCGGGATGATATTGCAGGAAAAACAGGTACAACCAATGACCAAAAAGATGCTTGGTTCTCTGGATTCAACCAAGACTATGTTGCTACAACGTGGGTAGGTTTTGACCAACCCCAAACACTTGGCCGACGTGAATTTGGCGGGACTGCCGCATTACCTATCTGGATAGACTTCATGCGCGACGCCCTAAAAGACAAGGCTGAGAACGCTCCAAATCCACCTGAAGGAATAGTTAGCGTCAAAATCGATCCCCGTAGCGGACAATTAGCTTACCCTGGACAGGATGATTCTATCTACGAATACTTCCGTAAAGAAAATATTCCAACAGGTTATGCCACTCCTAGCAACTCAGGAACTAAGAATGCTGAAGAAGAGCTTTTCTAAAGCGCCTTATTCTACAGCAATAAAAAAACCGCCTTTAGGCGGTTTTTTTATTGCTTAAACTCAAGAAGATTTAAGCGATTTTTGGATCTAACTCACCGCTCTCATACTTCTCTGCCATTTTTTCCAGAGAGATTGCAGTGATCTTAGATGCATTACCAGCAGTACCAAATGCCTCATAACGATTAACACAGATATCTGTCATCGCTTCCATAGACTTCTTCAGGTATTTACGTGGATCAAACTCAGCTGGATTTTCAGCTAAGAAACGACGAATCGCACCAGTAGATGCAAGACGCAGGTCAGTATCGATGTTTACCTTACGTACACCGTACTTGATACCTTCAACAATCTGCTCAACCGGAACACCGTAAGTTTCTGGAATTTCGCCACCGAATTCGTTGATCACAGCCAACCACTCCTGAGGTACAGAAGAGGAACCGTGCATTACTAGGTGCGTACCTGGAATACGTTCGTTGATCGCCTTAATGCGGTCGATCGCCAGAATGTCACCTGTTGGTGGACGGGTAAACTTGTAAGCACCGTGAGAAGTACCGCAAGCAATTGCCAACGCGTCCACACCAGTCTTCTTAACAAAGTCAGCTGCTTCATCAGGATCCGTCAGCATCTGGTCGTGAGACAGTGTACCTTCAGCACCAATGCCGTCTTCTTCCCCCGCCTGACCTGTTTCCAAAGAACCCAGGCAGCCCAGCTCACCCTCTACAGAAACACCACACGCATGTGCCATCTCAACTGTACGGCGAGTAACATCAACGTTGTATTCGTAGCTCGATGGTGTTTTACCATCAGACATCAGGGAACCGTCCATCATGACTGAGGAGAAGCCCATCGCGATTGTACGCTGACAAACTGCAGGAGACGTACCGTGGTCTTGGTGCATACATACCGGGATATGCGGGAATTCAGCAATCGCCGCTTCGATCATGTGACGCAGGAAGTTAGAACCCGCGTATTTACGTGCACCGGCAGATGCTTGAACAATCACTGGAGAGTTAGTTTTGTCTGCCGCTTCCATAATAGCGCGCATCTGTTCCAGGTTGTTCACGTTGAATGCTGGAATACCGTAGTCGTTTTCAGCAGCATGATCCAGCAGCTGACGCATGGAGATCAGAGCCATTTTGTCACCTTCAAATATTTGTTAACTTCGTCGAAAGACGGGGATGGGCAGAGTTTACCACCCATCCGACATTAAAATCAGTTTCTTATGAATTCTTTGCTTCTAGAGCAGCTACAGCAGGTAATTTCTTACCTTCAACAAACTCAAGGAACGCACCGCCACCTGTTGAGATGTAGGATACTTTATCTGCGATATCGTATTTATCCACAGCCGCCAGCGTGTCACCTCCACCGGCGATAGAGAAGCCCTGGTTTTCAGCGATTGCCAAAGACAGTGTCTTGGTACCTTCACCGAACTGGTCAAATTCAAAGACACCGACTGGGCCGTTCCAGATGATCGTACCTGCATCTTTCAGCAGCGCAGCCAGGTTCTGTGACGACTGTGGACCGATATCCAGAATCATGTCATCTTCAGCTACATCATCAACAGATTTAACCGTCGCTTCAGCCGTTTCAGCAAACTCTTTCGCTACAACAACATCCACTGGCATCGGGATGTTTACTTTCTCCATCAGGTCTTGAGCTACTGGAATCAGATCGTGTTCGCACAAGGATTTACCCACTGGCTTACCAGCGGCTGCAAGGAAAGTATTCGCAATACCACCACCAACGATCAACTGGTCAACTTGGTCAGACAGCGCTGTTAACACTTCAAGTTTCGTCGATACTTTAGATCCGCCAACGATCGCTGCAAGAGAACGAGCAGGCTTATCTAGCGCCTTACCTAATGCATCTAGTTCACCCGCCAGCAGAGGACCTGCGCAAGCTACTTCAGCAAATTTTGCCACGCCATGGGTCGATGCTTGAGCACGGTGTGCCGTACCGAATGCATCCATAACATAAACATCACACAATGCAGCCATCTTCTGAGATAGCTCTTCATTGTCTTTCTTTTCGCCTACGTTGAAGCGAACGTTTTCCAGCAACACTAGATCGCCTTCAGCAACTTCAAAGCCTCCATCCAACCAATCTTTGATTAGTGGAACTTCACGACCCAACAAGCCGCCAATATGGTTAGCTACAGGCTGTAGAGAGAACTCTTCGTTATATTCACCTTCCGTTGGTCGACCTAGGTGAGACATTACCATCACCTTAGCACCCGCTTTAAGCGCCAGCTCAATAGTCGGCAGTGATGCACGAATACGCGCATCAGAAGTTACTTCACCATTTTTCACTGGTACGTTTAAGTCTTCGCGGATCAGAACGCGCTTGCCGCTCAGATCCAGTTCGCTCATTTTCAGTACGCTCATTGACGTGCCCTACTTAAGTTTTGAAATATTTAAATCAAGAATTCGTTTCTTCGGCAGCGGATTCGGCACTGCCATCCAAAGCTAACCAGTACTTTGCTACATCTAACATACGGTTAGCAAAGCCCCATTCATTATCAAACCAGCATACAAGTTTGATTAGACGCCCCTCAGAAACTTTAGTCTGGGTACCATCTACCACCGCGGAACGGGAATCGCGATTGAAGTCTACAGAAGCATGCGGTTCTTCTGTATAACCTAATAGTCCCTTTAACGGCCCTTCATTAGAGGCACGTTGAAGAATTTGATTCACTTCATCTACGCTGGTCGACTGCGATACATTAATTGAAAGATCCATCATCGACACATTAATCGTAGGAACTCGAACATGCAGGCACTGAAATTTACCTGCCAGATGTGGCAACAGGCGATCGATACCTTTATCTAGGCCTGTATCCACAGGTACGATCGAATGCATAGCACTTCGAGTCAGACGCAGATCGGTCTGATGGTAGCTATCGATAACCGGCTGATCATTCATCGCAGAATGAATTGTAGTTGTAACACCGCTTTCGATCCCCAACTGCTTATCCAGTAAATCTAATACCGGAATAATACAGTTGGTTGTACAGGAAGCAGCAGATACAACTGTATGTTCTGGGTGCAGCTGTTTTTCATTCAGGCCGAATACTATGGTTGCATCCACTTCATCAGTCGCCGGCTGAGAAAACAACAAGCGTTGCGCACCGCTATGCAGATGCAACTGAGCTAGAGAACGAGCTTTAAACGAGCCAGAGCATTCAAAAAGAAGATCAATGCCCAAATAAGCCCAAGGCAGATCCTCAGCATCAGATTCATTCAGAACCTGAATAGTGTCGCCATTGACTAGAAGCTGTTTGCCATTGTGTTCAACAGATACAGGAAAGCGACCATGAGTCGTATCGTAGCGGGTCAGGTAGGTTACCGTTTCAAGATCGGAAAGCTCATTGATAGCAACAACCCTAAACAGATCTTGCAATCCATTTTCATAAATCGCGCGCAGGACGCATTGGCCGATACGACCATAGCCATTAATTGCAACGCGATAACTCAATCTAGAACCCTACCCTAAAAATAAAAAGACCCGGAACCCCGGGTCTTTTTACGTGTTCTATTAAAGAACAGATTTAACCGTTTCTACTACGTTTTCAGTAGTGAAACCAAAGTGCTTAAACAGCTCACCTGCAGGTGCAGATTCACCGAAGGTACGCATACCAACAATTGCACCATTCAAACCAACATATTTGTACCAGAAGTCTGCCTGTAACGCTTCGACAGCAACACGCGCAGTCACAGCAGCAGGAAGAACAGATTCACGGTACTCAGCAGACTGCTGATCGAACACACCTGTTTCTGGCATAGAAACAACGCGCACATTCGTACCTTCAGAAGCAAGTGCTTCAGCAGCGCCCATCGCCAAGCCTACTTCAGAACCTGTAGCAATCAGGATTGCATCCGGCTGGCCATCTGTATCACGCAAGATGTAACCACCTTTCGCGATGTTTGCAATCTGCTCTTCTGAACGAGCTTGGTGCGGTAGTCCCTGACGAGAGAAGATCATTGCCGTTGGGCCATCTGCACGCTCAAGCGCAGCTTTCCAAGCTACTGCAGATTCAACTGCATCACACGGACGCCATGTGCTCATGTTTGGCGTGTGACGTAGGTTAGCTACTTGCTCAACAGGTTGGTGAGTCGGACCATCTTCACCCAGACCAATAGAATCATGTGTATAAACATGGATAGCACGTTGCTTCATCAGTGCAGCCATACGTACTGCATTACGCGCGTATTCCATAAATACAAGGAAGGTTGCACCGTAAGGGATGAAACCACCGTGCAAAGCGATACCGTTCATGATCGCAGACATACCGAATTCACGCACACCGTAGAAAAGGTAGTTACCGGATGCATCATTCTTCTCTACACCTTTGCAGCCAGACCACAGTGTCAG
The DNA here is from genome assembly GCF_047778125.1 of Neptuniibacter sp. QD29_5. GTDB lineage: Bacteria > Pseudomonadota > Gammaproteobacteria > Pseudomonadales > Balneatricaceae > Neptuniibacter. The sequence goes on along the minus strand of NZ_CP180556.1, from coordinate 330,839 downwards.
GTTAGAACCCGCCAAGTCAGCAGAACCGCCCAGCAGTTCAGGCAGCATAGGGCCGTATGCATTCAGTGCATTTTGAGACGCTTTACGAGACGCAATCGTTTCGCCTTTCTCAGCAATTTCAGCAATGTAAGCATCGGCTTTTTCAGCAAAATCAGCTGGCAGCTCTCCAGAGATACGACGCAGCAGCTCATCTGCCAGTTCAGGGAACTCAGCACGGTATGCAGCGAAACGTTCGTTCCACTCATTCTCGGCATGAACACCCGCTTCCTGTGCATTCCAGTCTTCAGCGATTTCAGCAGGCACTTCAAAAGCAGGATGAGTCCAGCCCAGACGCTCACGTGTCAGAGCGATTTCATCATCACCCAGTGGCGCACCGTGGCAATCTTCCTTACCTTCTTTATTAGGAGAACCAAAACCGATAATTGTTTTACAGCAGATCAGCGTTGGCTGCTCTGTGTTCTCTTTCGCCTGCTCGATCGCTGCGCGAATCTGATCAGCATCGTGACCATCAACACCCGGGATCACCTGCCAACCGTAAGACTCAAAACGCTTAACGTTATCGTCGGTGTACCAGCCTTCAACTTCACCATCAATAGAGATGCCGTTGTCATCCCAGAAAGCAATCAGCTTACCAAGGCCTAGTGTACCCGCTAGAGAGCAAGCTTCATGGGAGATACCTTCCATCAAGCAGCCATCACCCATGAACACATAAGTGTTGTGATCAACAATATCGTGACCTTCACGGTTGAACTGAGCAGCAAGCGTTTTCTCTGCTACCGCAAAGCCTACCGCGTTAGTGACACCTTGACCCAATGGACCTGTTGTAGTTTCTACACCTGGGCAGTAACCATATTCAGGGTGACCCGCTGTTTTAGAATGAAGCTGACGGAAGTTTTTCAAATCTTCAATAGAGACATCGTAGCCAGTCAGGTGAAGCAAGCTGTAGATCAGCATAGAGCCATGACCATTGGACAGTACGAAACGGTCGCGATCGAACCACTGCGGGTTTGTTGGGTTGTGCTTCATAAAATCGTTCCAAAGCACTTCAGCGATATCCGCCATACCCATTGGGGCACCCGGGTGACCAGATTTAGCTTTCTGTACGGCATCCATGCTCAACGCACGAATCGCGTTGGCAAGTTCTCTACGAGAAGACATTAACTCAGCTCCTGGGCATTTTGCCCAAAATAGAAGGTTCAGGAAAAAATTGGGCGCAATTTTCTCGCAGATAGAGGAAAGCTTCAAATAAGAATTGCACTTTCAGGGTAAAAATGAGCGTTTTTCATCCAAAAATTTAAATTTCTCATGCTGAACGCACTGTAAAAATATGCATTTCACTAAAGTCGCGAGTAGAATACGCACTTTAAAAATCCACATGGTATTCCAACTGCTAAACTTTTTTCTGCACTTTGTGTCTTTTTAGCATCAGGTGAATTCCATCGTAGCCCTATTTTGTAAAGGTAATTTTCACAATGAGCGAATATAGCTTATTTACATCAGAATCCGTTTCCGAAGGTCACCCGGACAAAATTGCTGACCAGATCTCCGATGCTGTACTGGATGCTATCATTGCTGAAGATAAGCATGCTCGTGTTGCCTGCGAAACACTGGTAAAAACTGGTGTAGCCGTCGTTTCTGGCGAAATCACAACGTCTGCTTGGGTAGATTTGGAAGATCTAGTTCGGAAAGTCATTAATGATATTGGCTATACGTCTTCTGATGTAGGTTACGATGGCGATACGTGTGGCGTAATCAACATCATCGGTAAACAATCCCCTGATATCAACCAAGGTGTTGACCGCGCTAAGCCTGAAGATCAAGGCGCCGGCGACCAAGGCTTGATGTTTGGTTATGCATCAAACGAAACTGATGTATTGATGCCGGCACCAATCACTTATTCTCACCGCCTGGTTGAGCGCCAAGCTGAAGTTCGCAAATCAGGCCTATTGCCATGGCTGCGCCCAGATGCGAAATCCCAACTTACATTCCGCTATGAGAACGGCAAGCCAGTAGGTGTTGACGCACTTGTACTGTCTACTCAACATAACCCTGAAGTATCTCAAGCAGATCTTCGTGAAGCAGTAATGGAACTTATCGTTAAGCATGTTATTCCAGCTGAGTGGATCACAAAAGAGACTCAATTCCATATCAACCCAACAGGCAACTTCGTAATCGGCGGCCCAGTAGGTGACTGTGGCCTAACAGGCCGTAAAATCATTGTTGATACTTATGGCGGCATGGCTCGTCATGGTGGTGGGGCATTCTCTGGTAAAGATCCATCTAAAGTAGACCGCTCTGCTGCTTACGCTGGGCGTTATGTGGCCAAGAATATTGTAGCAGCAGGTCTAGCTGACCGTTGCGAAATTCAGGTTTCTTATGCAATCGGCGTAGCTGAGCCAACATCCGTATCTATTAATACATTCGGCACTGGCAAGATCTCCGATGATAAGATCATTCAGTTAGTTCGTGAGCACTTTGACTTGCGCCCTTACGCGATCACTACAATGCTTGATCTACTACACCCAATGTATCAACCAACTGCTGCATACGGCCACTTTGGCCGTAACCCGTTCGAAATGGAGTACAAAGGTGAAACCTTTACTGCATTCACATGGGAGCGCACTGATAAGGCAGAAGCCCTACGCGAAGCTGCAGGCCTATCTTAATTTAGTGATTTTTATACAAAAAAAGCGCCTTATGGCGCTTTTTTATTGCCTACAGTAAGTTATATGACAATAATGAGAAACTTACTTCGCGATCTTTCTTGGAACTAATGCAACTTAGTAATTTTAGCATCCGGCAAAAACTGATCGGACTCGTCATCATACTCGCGCTAGGTATATTGATGACCTCCAGTCTTGCCTTTTACTTTTCATACCAAGACACCTTGGCCGGAAAGAAAGATCAAATTCGCAGTGTTGTTCAAGTGTCTGCCAGTCAGGTTCTTCATCTGCGCGCGTTAAAAAAATCCCAACAGATTTCTGAAGCTGACTACTTACAACGCCTTCGATTGCTAATCTATAGCACCAGCTATTCAAATGGCAGCTATATCTTTTTAATGACTCAAGAAGCGCGTATTTATCTTCATCCCAAGCGCCCTGAGCTTGAAGGGCTATTAATCAATGAAGTACCCCACATAAAAAATGGCGAAGCCATTGCAGCCAGTTTTAAGCAAATTGCAGCAAACCCAGAAAAATCACAATTTTGGAAACTCTACCTGCCTAAGCCAGACGGCGGACCTTCACTGGAAAAGCTAACCTACGCGCAACTACTCCCTGACAGTGATCTTATTATTGGTACTGGCGTATACCTTGATGATCTAATTCCCGTGTACATCAATCGCGCGCTAAGCTACATAACGATAACCTTAGCCGTTTTACTGGCAGCATTTGCGACTGCAGTACTGATATCACGCAATATAGTTCAACCCATCATCATTCTCTCTGGACAGATGAAACGCCTCTCTTCAGGCGATATCGACCAAGAGATACGCTTTACTCATCATAAAGATGAAATCGGCCAAATAGCACAATCGTTAGAAGAGTTTCGCGATCACTTAATTGAAAATAAACGCTTACGTTATATGCAGGAACATGTTCAGTTCCTCGAGAATTTTGATCCTGTTACTCGCCTCTATAATCGCCGTGCTATTGGCGAAGCGCTTGAACGAGAGATCATTCGTAACTTTGAAAACCAAGAACAGGTTTCATTTTTATTTATCCGTTTAGATCTCCTAAGAAACTTAACCATAGAATTAGGCGATGAGCAGCGCGACCAAATTTTGATTGAAACAGCTAACCGCTTAAGACAAATACTGTCGATCAACCACCGACTAGCACGAATAGGCGAAGGTTGTTTTGGTCTGATGCTCATAAACAAACCAGCACACATCAACCTTGAAGATGTAGCTGACTCTATTCTCAATACTATTGAGCAACCCATCCAATTAGATAACCTGCAGATCCAGATTGGGGCACGCATAGGCATAGCGTCCTATCCAGAAGATGGTGACCAACAGTTTGAGTTGATAGGACGTTCTGAAATTGCTGCTAAAACTGCTCGTAAAAGGGAACAAGGCTGGCTCTACTTTAGTCAAATCAAAGGCCAAACAGCCGAGCACAAACTAGCGCTATGGCAGGACCTTTCAACCGCAATGGATCAAGATCAGTTTTATTTGGTCTTCCAACCGTTATTTGACCTAGAAAGTAATGCTCCATTGTCCGCAGAAACCTTATTAAGATGGACCCATCCTACACTAGGGCCCATCTCACCAGCAGTTTTCGTCCCTTTAGCAGAACAAAGTGGGTTGATTTCACGCCTTGACCATTGGGTTCTCAATGCCGTTGCCAAGCAATGCCGCAATTGGTTGGACAAAGATATCGTTTTCCCGCGCGTAGCGATCAACCTATCCGGCATAAGTTTCCTAAGAAACGACTTTGAGCAAAAGTTACAAAGTATTTTCTCTCAATATAATGTAACCCTTGAGCATATAGAACTCGAACTTACTGAAGGGGTATTAATTGAAGATTTAGGTCGTATTCAAGAAAAATTAAAACGAGTACGTAATCTCGGTGTTAACATCTCGATTGATGACTTCGGCACAGGCTACTCGTCGCTCAGCCGCATAAAAAGCCTTCCTGTCGATCATATTAAAATTGACAAGTCGTTTATCGATGATATTGATACGAACCCACAGGATCTAAAAATAGTTCAGGCAATCATTCTTATGGCCCAAGGCTTACAACTTCACGTTGTAGCAGAAGGAGTAGAAACCGAGCGCCAACTATCTATTCTCCGTGAAGAGCAATGTGATGTAGTTCAAGGTTATTTATTGAGTCGCCCTCTCCCCGTGGCAGACTATGAAGCACTAATCGATGAAGATCTAATCATTGAAGGCGACTAAATTTTATTATGAGAATACCGCGTTTTTTCGAATCTCAGCCCCTACAAACAGGTACAGATATATCTTTAAGCGATTCTGTTGTCCAACATGTCAGTCGCTCCCTTCGAATGCGACCTGACGATCAGATAATTCTATTCAATGGCGATGGTTCTGAACACAAAGCTAGGCTTATCAATATTGAGAAACGCAGCGTCACCGCACGAATTATTGAAAGCAGCCCCTCTTCTACCGAAAGCCCTCTACCTATTACTATAGGCCAAACACTTTCACGCGGAGAGAGAATGGATTATGCCGTACAGAAAAGTACTGAAATGGGCGTAAAATCGATTACCCCTCTATTTTCTGAACGCTGCGAGGTCAAACTACCAAAGGAACGCCAAGAAAAACGAGTTAAACATTGGCATCAGATTGCTGTTAGCGCTTGTGAACAATCCGGCCGTACAGTGCCTCCTGAGATAGCCTATCCAACTGATTTAGAAACATGGCTCGCTGCACAGGATGCCGAACTTAAACTCGTGCTACATCACCATAGTGAACAGCCGCTGCAAGAAATGCCGGCGCCAAGCTCTGTCGCATTGCTAATTGGACCAGAGGGCGGACTCACCAGCGATGAAGTTGAACTTGCGACACAATATGGGTTCAAACCCCTGACACTTGGACCTCGCGTTATGCGTACAGAAACTGCTCCCGTAGCCGCATTAACATTACTCAATTACCTATGGGGCGACCTCGCTTAGCCGCAAGAGGATACCCTCTGCGCTTAAACGATAAAGATTAAGGATCAAAGAAATGACAATTAAGCTCGGCATTGTGATGGACCCTATTGATAACATCGCATTCAAAAAAGACAGTTCACTTGCCATGCTATGGGCTGCGCAGCAGAAAGGCTGGGAGCTTTGGTATATGGAACAACACCATCTATTCTCTATGGATGGTAAAGCTCAAGCTAAGATGACTCCGATTGAAGTGATGATGGACGAGCAAAAATGGTTTGAACGCGGCGAATATGAAACGCGCGATCTATCCGATCTCAATGTGATTTTGATGCGCAAAGATCCACCATTCGATAACGAATTTATCTATACCACCTATCTGTTAGAGCAAGCAGAAAAAGAAGGCTCTTTGATTGTTAACAAGCCCCAAAGCCTTCGTGATTTTAATGAGAAGCTCTTTGCGACGCATTTTCCGCAATGCTGCCCACCTGTGTTAGTCAGCAAACATGACTCAATGCTACGTGAATTTCATAAAGAGCATGGAGATGTCATTTTCAAACCACTCGATGGCATGGGCGGTTCTCAAATATTTCGCATCAAAGAAGACGGCCTAAACTTGGGCGTGATTATTGAGACTCTTACAAATCACGGCCAACAAACCATCATGGCTCAAAAGTTTATTCCCGAGATCGTAGATGGTGACAAACGCATTCTACTAGTGGATGGTGAGCCAGTACCATACGGCCTGGCACGTATACCAGCCAAAGGGGAAACCCGCGGCAACTTAGCTGCTGGCGGTCGAGGTGAAGGACGCGAACTGACTGAACGCGATTATTGGATCTGTGAACAGATTGCTCCCACCCTAAAAGAAAAAGGGTTACTATTTGTCGGTCTGGATGTCATTGGCGACTACCTAACAGAAATTAATGTGACCAGCCCAACATGCATTCGCGAATTGAATAATCAGTACGGCCTGGATATCGGAATGCAGCTAATGAATGCAATCGAACACAAACTGGCAAAGCAATAAAAAAGATGCTGCGAGCAAAGGTTTTACCGAAGTGAGCACCGCTGTAACACAAACAGTGACCGCGGTTGAACGTTTCGGTTTCACGTTATTTTTCGCGACCGCGTTACATGCGGTTGCGATTTTGGGGATCACGTTCACATTTAATAACGAACGTCCGCCTCAAAAAACGATTGAAATCACCTTGGCTCAACACCAACAGCAAACAGCCCCTAAAGAGGCTGATTTTATTGCACAGGCCAACCAAGAAGGCAGTGGCACAAGCAAAGAAAAATTGCTGCCATCCACACCTCAAAAAGCGGAATTTAGGGATGACCAGCCCAAGCAGGCTACAGCCATCGCACAAGCACTTGAACCAACGCCCCCTAAACCAGACCCAAGTGCCGCAGCCGTTAAAGCAAATATAAAAGCAGACAATAGTTCTACACAAAAAGCGAAACAGACAGTAGTCACAGCTACGCAAAGCACGAAGAAAACTATTACCAAGACCGCTAAGCAGCAACAGAAAGTACCATCCGGCGGTTCTCCCGGCACATCTCTTCTTGCGAGAAGCTTAGAGATGGCTAGCTTACAAGCTGAGATTGATGCCCATCGAGAGATGAGAGCCAAACAGCCTCGAATTAAACGCCTGACATCAGCATCCACTAAAAAACGTGAAGACGCACTCTACCTTCATAACTGGCGCAAAAAAATTGAGAATATTGGTAATCTTAATTACCCTGAAGAAGCTCGAAGAAACAAAATGTATGGCCGCTTACGCCTACTGGTTGCCATCAAACCTGATGGTTCAGTAAAAACCATCGAGATACTTGAATCATCTGGAAAACAAATCCTCGATGATGCAGCTATTCAGATTGTTAGGCTTGCAGCCCCCTTCCAACCCTTCCCTATAGAGATGAGAAAAAGTACAGACATCCTAGAGATTATTCGCACATGGAAATTTGAGAAACGCGCCTATTTGGACTAATTCTTAAATAACGTAGATAAAAAATGGGCTAGTAATTATGACCTCATCGAGCTGTTCGTTACGCAACCATTTTCTTATATCCATGCCCCATCTGAATGACCAGAGCTTTACTCAGACTGTTACCTATATTTGTGACCATAGCGATTATGGAGCTATGGGCATTGTGATTAACCGCCCTGTTGGCATAACTCTGATTGAATTGTGTGATCACCTTAACCTTCCCTGCTCTTCTATCGCGAATCAACAGCAAGCTATTTTCAGCGGAGGCCCTGTCAGAAGTGACAGAGGTTATGTTCTACACAAAGCAGCTGATCCCTTTGAATGGAGTAACAGCCACTGTGTAGCGGATGATATTTATCTCACCACCTCAATTGACGCTATAGAAGCCGCTGCAGATGGGCGTTTTGAACACAATTATTTAGTTGCATTAGGTTGCGCCGGCTGGAGTCCTGGTCAGCTTGAGCAAGAGATGAGCGATAATGTTTGGTTAAGCTGCCCAGCAAATTCAGATATACTCTTCAGCACTCCGGCTGGTGATCGTTTACAGGCAGCCGCATCAATATTGGGCATTAACCTTGATCTACTAACCGCCCTGCCCGGACACGCCTGATAAATTTGCGTCAGGCATTATGTCCATTTGGGATATAAGGTTCTGACACAGGCATGAGCAATCAGATCAATCAAGTTGTGGCTTTTGATTTTGGGACCTCCCGTATAGGGGTGGCGACCGGTCAAAGCATTACAGGTACTGCTACACCACTCCCTCCTTTTTCTGCCCGAGATGGTCAACCTAATTGGGACGAAATTTCCAAACTAATAAATGAATGGAAACCTGACGCTTTGGTTGTCGGCATCCCCCTAAACTTTGACGGGACCATTAGCGATATGGCTCATAGAGCAAGGAAGTTTGCCAACCGATTACATGAGCGGTATAAAACGCCCTGCTTCTTGATGGACGAGCGGTTATCTACGGCTGAAGCCAAAGAGATTCATTTTGCTGCCGGGGGTAGTGATAATTTTAAGAAAGAGTCTGTCGATGGCCTTGCCGCACAACTCATTTTGGAAAGCTGGTTTAACTGCGACATTAGAATTCCTAGCCATACCCGATTGGAGGAAGTTTATGACAACAAACGTACTTAATGCTGAAGCTCTGCTGGATAAAATGCAGCAGGAGTTACAAGCATTGCTGTCTAAAGATGATAAGCCTGACCCACTGATGATCGGCATTCATACGGGCGGGGTATGGTTAGCGGAGCGCCTACATCAAGCCCTAGGTTTAGACAGCCCTTTAGGTGTCTTAGATATCTCTTTCCATCGAGATGATTTTGAAACCAGTGGGTTAAATCCTAAAGTTCAGCCTTCTAAACTGCCCTGCACTACTGAAGGGCGACATATTATTCTTGTAGACGATGTAATCATGAGCGGCCGCACTATACGCGCAGCCATGAACGAGCTATTTGACTATGGCCGCCCAGCGTCTATTACACTTGCGACACTGCTTGATCTACAGCAGCGTGAGTTACCTATACAGGCAGATATAATTGGCGGCACATTAGCTATCAGTGCTGACCAAGCTGTAAAACTTTCTGGTCCAGAACCTTTGGCTCTGGAGATCCGAAATCGTTCTGACGACTGAGTATTAATCATGTTTGAACAAAATGATCCGAATCAAATACAACTCACCAACGAAGGTGAGTTAAAGCACTTTATTACTACCGAAGGGCTTTCTCGTGAATTGCTAACCGAGATTTTAGATACCGCAGACTCTTTTGTAGACATGAGCGCCAAACAGGTGAAGAAGGTTCCCCTGTTAAGAGGAAAAACAGTCGTCAACCTATTTTTTGAAGCGAGTACCCGTACGCTTTCAACATTTGAACTAGCTGCAAAGCGTCTTTCTGCTGATGTTCTTAACCTAAACATCAGCACATCCTCGACCTCTAAAGGTGAGACACTAAAAGACACGCTAATGACACTGCATGCCATGCACTCCGACATGTTCGTGGTTCGCCATTCGAGTAGTGGCGCAGCACATTTTATTGCTGAACATGTAACTCCCGATGTTGCTGTTATCAATGCTGGTGACGGTCGTCACGCACACCCAACACAAGCGATGTTGGACATGCTAACCATCCGTCAGGCCAAAGGCGACTTTGCTCCGTTAACCGTGGCAATTGTTGGGGATATTTTACATTCCCGCGTGGCTCGTTCTCAGATTCATGCGCTACGCATCTTAGGCGTAAATGAAATTCGCGTGATCGCGCCAAATACACTTCTACCTCGTAATATCGAGGCCTTAGGAGTGAAGGTATTCACCAATATGCAAGAAGGCATCAAAGACGTTGATGTTGTAATGATGCTACGTCTACAGAAAGAACGTATGAACAGCGCTCTTCTGCCAAGCGAAAGTGAATTTTACAAGCTTTATGGTCTAACTATGGACAAACTGCAGCTAGCAAAACCTGATGCTGTAGTCATGCACCCAGGCCCAATTAACCGCGGCGTTGAAATAGCATCATCCGTTGCTGATGGTGATCGCTCCCTTATTTTAGATCAGGTAACAAACGGTATTGCTGTGCGAATGGCAGTCATGTCTATGGCAATGAGCGGGCAAGCCAAAAGTCGTCCGAGTCAGCTGGAAGCAGGAGAGTAACGACCATGAACATTCTTATTCAAGGCGGTCGTATCATTGACCCTGCAAACCAAACTGACAAAGTTGCTGACTTGTATGTAATTGATGGTGAAATCGCAGCTTACGACTCCGCTCCAGAAGGTTTTAAAGCCGATCAAACAATCAACGCTGAAAATCATGTTGTTTGCCCCGGTCTAATAGATCTATGTGCTCACGCACGCGAACCTGGCCCAGCACAAAAAGGCTCGATAAAAACAGAAGCATCCGCAGCCGTTGCTGGCGGTGTCACTACAATGGTTACACCTCCTTCTACCAATCCTGTTATTGATACGCGGGCGGTTGCTCAACTGATTCAGGATCGCTGTGAAGAAGAAGGTAAAATGCAAATTTTACCTATGGGTGCGCTAACTAAAGGGCTACAAGGTGAACAACTTGCCCCTATGGCCGCTCTTTCAGCAGCAGGATGTATTGCATTTACCAACACACGCAATCCGGTTGCTGACTCTTTAACCCTAACACGCTGTTTAGAATACGCCGCTACCCATGATCTACTCGTTATTTTCCAAGCAGAAGATAATGCTTTAGCTAAGGGTGGCTGCATGCATGAAGGGAGTACTTGTACTCGCTTAGGTCTGAACGGCATCCCAGAATCAGCGGAAACTATTGATGTATCTCGCAACCTACTGCTTGTAGAGCAGACAGGTGTGCGTGCTCACTTTGGTCAGTTATCCTGTGAACGCTCTGTTCGTATGATTACCGAAGCACGCGAAAGAGGCCTACCTGTCACTGCAGATGTATCAATTCAAAACCTGCTACTGACTGATGAAAATGTGAATGGCTTTAACAATGACTTCCACCTCATACCACCTTTGCGTAGTCAGTTAGACCGTGCAGGTTTAATCCAAGGGTTATTAGGCGGTAGCATTCAAGCAATCTGTTCTGACCACCAACCGCACGAGCGTGCAGCTAAAGAGGCACCATTTGCTGATACTGAGCCTGGTATGATCGGCTTGGAAACATTACTGCCTTTAGGTTTATTACTGGTTGAACAGAACATGTTAGATCTGCCTCAACTTATTGAAAAATTAACCTCAGCCCCTGCTGAAATTTTAGGCCTACCTACAGGCAATCTAAGTATTGGTAGCTCAGCAAATATCTGTATTTTTAATCCTGAAATGGAATGGCAACTCACACCTAAAACCTGCCACTCAAGAGGCAAGAATACTCCGTTCATGAACTATCCACTAAAAGGCAAAGTGTCCCAGACACTGTTCCAAGGCGAAGTAGTATACAACGGCTAAATACAAAAAAGCCGCGATAGTGATATCGCGGCTTTTTGTTTCCAGCGTAGCAATACGTTATCTACATACCCTTAACGTTAGCATCACCTTCGTTATGCAAATAATCCTCTTCATCCTGTAGATGGAAAGATTGATTATCTTCATCTGGAGCCAATTCAGGATTCGTATCAGCACTCAACTTAATCATCAGACGAAGATCGTTTGGCGAATCAGCATGGGCTAGTGCTACATCGTAAGTAATCACCCCATCTTTGTAGAGATTAAACAAAGATTGGTCGAACGTCTGCATACCTAAGTTGGTCGATTTCTTAACCACATCTTTAATTTCATGAACTTCACCTTTACGAATCAGATCCTGAATTAATGGCGTGTTGATCAATACTTCAATCGCTGCACGACGTCCCTTACCATCTTTAGTAGGTAACAGTTGTTGCGCAATAATCGCTTTAAGGTTTAATGAAAGATCCATCCACAACTGATCATGATGCTCAGGCGGGAAGAAGCTAATTACACGGTCCAATGCTTGGTTGGCATTATTAGCGTGTAAAGTTGCTAGAGTTAAATGACCTGTTTCAGCAAATACGATACCGTGCTGCATCGTCTCCCTAGTACGGATCTCACCCATCAAAATTACATCTGGTGCCTGACGGAGCGTATTTTTTAGTGCTACATCAAACGAGTCGGTATCGATACCTACTTCACGTTGAGTGATGATACTTTGCTTATGTTCGTGAACATACTCAATCGGATCTTCGATGGTAATAATATGACCCCGATGATTGGTATTACGGTAATCAATCATCGATGCTAAAGAGGTTGATTTACCTGTAGAGGTACCACCAACAAATAAGATTAATCCTCGTTTTGTCATAGACAAATCACGTAGGATTGGTGGCAGATTCAACTCTTCTAAGCTTGGTATATAGTTATTAATCTTCCTTAATACCATACCCGCTGAATTACGTTGGAAAAATGCTGATACACGAAAACGTCCCAAACCTGGCGCACTAATCGCAAAGTTACACTCATGACAACCCTCAAACTCCGCAAGCTGCTTGTCATTCATAGTACTGTACACAAGAGCTCGAGCCTGTGATGGCTTAAGGGTGTCTTTTGTTAACGGTTTCAAAGTACCATCAACTTTAATCGTCGGCCTTGCACCGGCCGTTACAAAAAGGTCAGAGGCATCCCTATCAACCATCACCTTTAGTAGTTGCGTAAAATCCACGCCGTTTATCTCCTAAGCTCAATTAGAACTGTTGAGGGTTCGCTGCTCGTTCACGCGCAATTTCGCGAGTAATCAATCCTTTTTGCATCAACTCTTGTAGAGACTGATCCAAAGTTTTCATGCCAAATGATGCACCCGTCTGGATAGCAGAGTACATCTGGGCTACTTTATCCTCTCGGATAAGGTTACGAATAGCCGGCGTACCGATCATAATTTCATGAGCAGCAACACGTCCACCTTTTGGCTTTTTCAAAAGAGTTTGCGATATAACACCCATCAGCGACTCTGAAAGCATGGATCTCACCATATCCTTCTCAGCGGCTGGAAATACGTCAATAACACGGTCAATTGTTTTTGCTGCAGAGGTTGTATGCAATGTACCAAATACTAAGTGTCCCGTTTCTGCTGCAGTCAAAGCAAGACGGATAGTTTCCAAGTCTCGCATCTCGCCCACCAGGATAATGTCCGGGTCTTCACGCAACGCCGAACGAAGAGCATTAGAAAAACTATGAGTATCCCTATGTACCTCACGCTGGTTTACCAAGCATTTCTTGCTTTCATGCACGAATTCGATTGGGTCTTCGATAGTCAAAATATGATCAGCACGAGTATCATTAATGTAATCGATCATCGCAGCCAATGTGGTACTTTTACCGGAACCCGTTGGCCCCGTGACCAGTACTAAACCACGTGGTTTTTCTGAGAGATCCTTGAAAACCTTGCCCATATCCAGATCATCTAAGGTCAAAACTTTACTGGGGATCGTACGGAAAACGGCACCCGCTCCGCGATTTTGGTTAAATGCGTTTACACGAAAACGCGCTAGACCAGGGACTTCGAACGAAAAATCCGTTTCGAGTACATCTTCGTACTCTTTACGTTGTTTATCGTTCATAATGTCATATATGAGTGTATGGACCTGCTTGTGGTCCAGCGAAGGCAGTTTTATGCGACGTACATCACCGTCAACACGAATGATTGGAGGCATCCCTGCAGATATATGCAAGTCAGATGCACCTTGTTGTACGGTAAATGATAAAAGTTCGGTAATATCCATAACGTTCCTGTAACCCGGCACTGCATTATATAGTTATAAAGTAGTTCTAGCAGAATCCCCGTTGCAATCCAATTGCTAAGGTCACAAATATATGTCAATCATAGCAAAGAATCTGAATAAGGTTCGTTCTGAGATAGCTTCTTCAGCCACTAAAAGTGGACGAAAAACGTCAGATATAACCCTGTTAGCCGTCAGTAAAACTCGTCCTGCTAACGATATTCGTATTGCAGCTAACGAAGGTCAGGTGCATTTTGGCGAAAACTACCTACAAGAAAGCTTAGAAAAGATTAACGAGTTAAAAGCTCTTGGACTATGCTGGCATTTTATTGGCCCGTTACAATCCAATAAGACCCGCGCAGTCGCCGAAAACTTTGATTGGTTACATACCTTAGATCGTTTCAAGATCGCCAAAAGGCTCTCCGAACAACGCCCAGCAGACTTGGCACCCCTGAATGTATGCATTCAGGTCAATATTAGTAATGAAGAGAGCAAATCCGGTTGCCTGCCTAGTGAACTAACAGCTCTGGTCAATGTTATCAGCGAACTACCAAATATCTGTGTGCGAGGCCTCATGGCAATCCCCAAAGCGACTCAAGACGCACAGGAACAACAAGTCGCTTTTGCAAAAATGAAAGCACTACAACTTGAATTACAGGCTAAATACCCTCAACTAGACACACTATCCATGGGCATGTCTGGGGATATGGATGCAGCCATCGCTGAAGGTTCAACTATTGTACGAATTGGTACAGCTATTTTTGGCCCTAGAGCACCTAAATCCGCCTAATTTTTGTAAGGATCAATTGTGAATAACCAACCAACTCTCGCGTTTATCGGTGCTGGCAATATGGCTCGCGCTATCATTGGCGGCTTAGTCAGCAATGGCTACCCGACAGAAAGAATCTGGGCCAGCGAACCTGAAGCTGAACGCCTTGTCGATTTAAAGGAACAAGGTCTAAAAACAACTACAGACAACGACGAAGCTGTTCAAGCGGCAGATGTAGTGGTCCTTGCAGTTAAACCTCAGATTTTAAAAACAGTAACAGAATCGATTTCTGAAAGCGTACAAAGCTCTCAGCCGCTAATCGTTTCAGTTGCAGCCGGCATCATGACTACAAGCATCGACACTTGGTTAGGCGGTAATACCGCGATTGTTCGCTGTATGCCGAACACCCCAGCACTCGTGCAAACAGGCGCTAGCGGTCTATATGCAAACACTATAGTTACCGAGGAACAGCGTAAACAATCGGAGACTGTGCTAAATGCTACTGGCATTACATTGTGGGTCGATGAAGAGTCACAACTTGATGCCGTCACGGCTGTATCAGGATCTGGCCCGGCATATTACTTCCTTATCATGGAATCCATGATTGCTGCCGGTGAAAAATTAGGGCTTTCAAAAGAGACGGCTACCCAATTGACGCTACAAACCGCACTTGGTGCAGCTAAAATGGCAAAAGAGAGTGAGTTTGACCCAGCTGAATTACGACGCCGCGTGACCTCACCTAATGGTACAACAGAGCAAGCGATCAAATGCTTTATCGAGGGTCAACTCCCTGAGCTATTTGATAACGCAATGCAAGCGTGCAATGACCGTTCTGTCGAACTTGCTGAAGAATTGGGCAAAGATTAACAACATAGCCCAACAAAGGTTCAACATCACACAGCTACACTCTATACTGCGTGGAAGTTGAACCTAACTATAATTGTTTTACCAACAGATCAACGACATAGGAATTGATATGGCTCAGGATCCAATCGTGTTGATAATCCGCATGCTAGGCGAAATGTATGCGTTCATCATTATCTTGCGTTTCCTTTTACAATTGTCCCATGCCGACTATTACAATCCGATATCTCAAGCGATTGCCAAGTTGACGAACGTACCTGTAGTAGCAATCAGTCGTGCGGTGCCTCGTATTGGCAAATTTGATCTTTCCGCCTTGCTCTATGCAACGGTCGTGAAACTCGCAACACTGTTGTTGATCGTAATGGTATCGGGCATGAACATGCCCAACATTGTTCAACTATTGGTACTTGCCATTGTGGGTGTTGTTAATGGCATTCTGGAGATTTATTTCTGGGCGGTATTAGGCTCAGTTATTATCAGTTGGGTTGCGCCTGGCAGTTATCATCCTGGCCCACAATTAATTCAACAAGTCACACAGCCTCTATTTAAACTTGTGCAAAAGGTGATCCCACCTATAGGCGGTTTAGATTTGTCACCTATATTTATTTTCCTTGCGATTACAATCATACAATCCCAGTTAGGCAGATTTGTTTACTAACCAATAGAGCAGAGCGTTTCCGTTCGCTCTGCTCTATTTAATTGTTTGATAGTGAGTTTTTTACATTAATCGTTTGGACAAAAACGAGCTTGTGACGTAAAAACTCGTTAAAATAAGGCAACCTGATAAACTTGTTAGATCATTTTACTGAGATACCTAAGGTGACAGATTCAACTTTCATTTCTCTTGGTCGCGTACTCATCTTCTATGAGATGTGAAGCTCGACTCCTCTAGCGCATCTAGCGCTTCGTTTCGTTGTGTAATTTGAAAATTGCTGTTTTAGAGTCGAGATTAGAAATGCCTGCTGTTATTCCTGAAGATTCCGTTGGAATTGTTACACCTGAAATTATTGAATTTAATGAGCCCTTACAGCTTCAATGCGGCCGAACTTTAGATAAATACCACCTTATCATCGAGACCTACGGTGAGCTAAATAAAGATCGTTCAAATGCGATCCTGATCTGTCATGCCTTGTCAGGTAATCACCACGTTGCTGGCTATCACAACATGGACGATAAAAAGCCGGGTTGGTGGGATAGCGCTATCGGCCCAGGTAAAGCGATCGATACCAATAAGTTCTTTGTTATCGCGTTAAATAACCTAGGTGGTTGCCATGGCTCAAGCGGCCCTAACCAGATTAATCCTGAAACCGGCAAACCTTATGGCCCTGACTTCCCGATTGTAACGGTCAATGATTGGGTCGAAAGCCAAGCGCGTTTGGCTGATCGCTTCCGCATCGAGCAATTTGCAGCCGTTATTGGTGGAAGCTTGGGCGGCATGCAGGCGTTACAGTGGTCGATCAATTATCCTGATCGTCTGCGTCATTGCATGGTTATCGCAGCCGCACCTAAGTTATCAGCACAGAACATCGCCTTTAACGAAGTAGCTCGCCAAGCAATTAGTAAGGACTCTCAGTTCCATAACGGTCACTACTACGAGAAAGATGAAGTACCTAAAGTCGGCCTAATGCTGGCACGGATGTTGGGTCATATCACTTACCTATCAGATGACGGCATGCGCAGTAAATTTGGTCGTGAACTTCGTTCCGGACAGATCAGCTACGATTTTACACCGCAGTTTGAAATCGAGTCTTACCTTCGCTATCAGGGCGAGCGTTTCTCGACAGCATTTGACGCCAATACATACTTGTTGATGACTAAAGCTCTGGATTACTTCGATCCAACAGTGGATAGCGGAAAAAGCCTTCCAGAAGTGCTAGCACAAGCAAAAGCGAAGTTTATGGTAATCTCATTCACTACAGACTGGCGTTTCTCACCAGAGCGCTCACGCGAGATTGTGGATGCGCTAGTAGAAGCAGATAAACAAGTGAGCTATGCAGAAATTGAAGCAGCTCAAGGCCATGATGCGTTCCTAATCCCTATTCCTCGTTACCTAGACATCTTCTCTGCTTATATGGAGCGAGTTGAACAGGATACTGTGGCACTAAAAGTAGAGGAGAAAAGCTAATGCGCGCTGATTTAGAGCTGATCAAAGACTGGGTAGAACCTGGCAAGCGCGTGCTTGACCTTTGTTGTGGTGATGGTGAACTACTTCACTATTTGCAAACAGAGAAGAACGCGACTGGCTACGGTTTAGAAATTGGCCAAGACAATATCACAGATTGTGTACGCAAAGGCGTCAACGTAATCGAGAAAGATATTGAAGAGGGCCTAGCCTCAATCAAAGACAATACCTTTGATACCGTGATCATGACTCAGGCTATTCAAATCATGATGCGCCCAGACCAAATTGTTGATGAGATGCTTCGAATTGGTAAAGAGTGCATCGTTACTTTCCCAAATTTTGGGCATTGGCGGGCACGAGGATATCTGGCGTTCAGAGGTAAGATGCCAGTATCCAAGTTCCTACCCTATACTTGGTATAACACACCCAATACACATTTCTGTACGTTCAATGATTTTGAGCAGCTGTGTGTTGAACGCAATATCTACATCATGGAACGTACCGTTGTGGATAACGAACACCAACACCGGTGGTGGATCCATCTCTGGCCTAACATGCTGGGAGAAATTGCCATCTACCGGATTACAAAATAAGTGAGGCAGATAATGAATCGCTTAAGCAAATGGGCATCAGCTTTATTTTTGTCATTAATCGCACTCATTAGCCAACCCGTTCTGGCTGAACAGTTTGTAAAATATGACAACTACGAGATCCACTATAACGCTTTCTACAGTACTTTTATTAAGCCCGATGTAGCTCAGGCTATTGGTATCCAACGTAGTAAGCGACGTGCTTTGGTCAATGTATCAGTTTTAAAAATTAAGGATGGCGAGAAAAAACCGGTATCAGCGTTTGTAAAAGGCCAAGCAACAAGCTTGATACAACAATCGCAAAATCTCGACTTCAAAAAAGTCGATGAAGGCAATGCGATCTATTACATAGGTCAATTTGGTTTTACTGATGATCAAGTGATGCGCCTATCTCTAGAAGTGCAGCCGGACCCAAACAAACCCGCTTACACTGTAAAATTTGAACAACGCTTTTACGAAGAGTAAGCCCTAACAACTCACAAAAAGGCGCATTATCATGCGTCTTTTTTATTTTCAGTGCGGTGAAAGAATGATTAATAAAATTGTGCTCGCCAGTGGCAACAAAGGTAAGTTGAAAGAGTTTAATCAAGTTCTGGCAGACTTAGGTGTCGAAGTTTTACCTCAGTCTGAATTCAATGTCAGCGATGCCGATGAGACTGGTCTAAGCTTTGTTGAAAACGCCATTCTAAAAGCACGCCACGCTGCTGAAGTTACGGGGCTACCTGCACTAGCCGATGATTCAGGTCTAGAGGTGGATGCCCTTCAAGGTGCTCCAGGAATCTACTCAGCACGCTTTTCTGGCGAAGGAGCAACTGACGCTAAAAACAATGAGTTACTTCTAGAAAAACTTGAAGGTATTCCTAACGAACGACGCACTGCCCACTTCCGCTGTGTTTTAGTCTTTATGCGTCATGCTAACGACCCAACCCCATTAATCTGTCAGGGCAGCTGGGAAGGGACAATTCTCGAACAAGCTAGTGGAAGTAACGGTTTTGGATACGACCCGCTGTTCTGGATTCCTGAACTGGAAAAAGCATCAGCTGAATTAGCACCTGAACAAAAGAATCAACTCAGCCACCGTGGCCAAGCAGTTCAACTGCTGAAACAAAGCATCGAACCTTACTTGAAGTAACCATCTATGAGTCTGCAGCTGCCACCACTATCTCTTTACGTACACATCCCGTGGTGTGTGCGTAAATGCCCTTATTGCGATTTTAATTCTCATGCTCAGCGTGATGAACTACCCGAAGCAGAGTATATCCAATGCCTACTGGATGACCTAGAGTCCGAAAAGCATCTCGCACAAGGTCGCAGCATACAAACCATCTTTATTGGTGGCGGCACTCCCAGTCTATTTTCTGCGGATAGCTTTAAAAAATTACTGCAAGGCATTCACAATATTATCCCGCTGAAAAGAGATGCTGAGATCACGCTAGAAGCCAACCCTGGGACTTTCGAACAAGATAAATTTGTTGGCTATCGAGACGCAGGTATTAATCGACTCTCTATCGGCGTGCAAAGCTTCAACGATCAGCATCTCGCCAAACTCGGGCGAATACATAGTTCGGACAATGCAGTTAAAGCAGCCACTTTAGCGCGTGAGATTTTTCCTAAGTTGAATCTAGACTTGATGCATGGCCTTCCCGACCAGACGCTAGAAGGTGCATTAAGCGATTTAGAACAAGCTATAGCATTAAAACCTGATCATCTATCTTGGTATCAACTTACAATCGAACCCAACACAGAATTTCACTCTCGCCCACCGCTACTCCCTATCGATGACACTTTATGGGAGATCCAAGAACAAGGGCAAGCGTTGATCCGTACTGCAGGCTACAGCCAGTATGAAATCTCTGCCTATGCAAAATCTAATAAAAGCCGAGCCAAACACAATTTAAATTATTGGCAATTTGGCGACTATCTAGGCATAGGTGCAGGTGCTCATGGCAAGATCACACTTCCAGAGCAAAACAAAATCATTCGCCGCTGGAAACAGAAACAACCTAAAGCCTATATGAACCCAGAAACACGGTTAACAGGCGATACTGAAATAAGCCCTGAAGAGCTACCTTTTGAATTTATGCTCAATGCTTTGCGGCTTTATCACGGCGTTCCTACTGACCTTTTCACCCAAAGAACCGGCTTACCTCTATCCATTATTGAGCAATCATTAACAAAAGCCCGACAACAAAAACTACTAACAAAAGAGTTACATGCACTTTGCCCAACCGGGCAAGGTCGTTGTTTTTTAAACAATTTACTCGGTTTTTTTATGCACTAAGTAGTTTTACGGTTAGCAAACAAGATCATTTGTACTAACTTAAAGAATGAAATTGGATTTTTTGCCGACAGGGATCAGTTAGCACTCAAATTTTATTCCTAGGCGCAGTAAAAATGACAATAAAATTCAAACTTACGGCATTGATAGCGTTCATTATCATTTCGATCGCATCTATGTACGGCATGCTACATTTCGCAATCACTAATGTTTCCAGCTTAAAAGATGCTGAAACCGAAGTAAGTCACCTAGAAAGCAGTATGTTGACCCTAAGACGTCATGAAAAAGACTTCTTAGCACGAGATGACCTCAAATACCTAAAACGTTTCAACGAAACTATCGCTCAATTCCAGGCGGAAATAACCACTCTTGAAGAACATTTAGATCACGCCGGGATCCCTCACGAGAAGAGCAAGGATCTACACAAAATAATTGATACCTATGCAAACAACTTCCGCCAACTAGTAAAGTTAAAACAAGAAATAGGCCTATCTCCAAAAGAAGGCTTGCGCGGCGAATTGCGTAAAGCGGTTCACGGAGCTGAAAGTAAAGTAAAAGAACTAGAAAACTATCATCTACTTGCAGATATTTTACAGCTACGCCGTAATGAAAAAGACTTTCTAATTCGTAAAGACCTTAAATATCGCACAAAGTTTGAAGCCAACTTCGAGAAGCTAAATAACGATTTAGAAGCTGAGGTTTTCGATGAAGATGATATAGCTGAAACCCAGCAGCTGCTTTCCACTTATCGTTCAAAATTACTGACCCTGATCGATAACTACGAGAAGCTAGGCCTTAACAGTAAGCAAGGCTTGCTAGGCAATATGCGTAAATCGATCCACAAATCCGAAACACTGTTAGAAGAACAAGCAGCCGAGATTACAGAACGCTTAAATGCTGAAATTGATTCCATCAAACTACTCTCAAGCATTAAAGCACTCGTTATAGCGGGTATTGTTTCTGCAATTGCTCTTTGGATTGCTAATAATATCATTTCGCGTTTACGCGCCCTTCAACAGGTAATGGGTAACGCAAAAGAAAACAAAGATCTGACGGTTCGTTATGATGTTGTCGCGAACGATGAATTAAGCGATATGGGACGTAGTTTCAACAGCATGATGTCGGAGTTCCAAGGGTTATTGGAACGGGTAAATAATTCTTCTGTACAGTTAAGCGCCGCTGCCGAAGAAGTCTCCGCTATAGCTGTTGAAACCTCCCAAGGTTTAGAAACGCAAAAAACCCAAGTAGTCCAAGTATCAGCAGCTGTACAAGAGATGGAAAGCGCGATGCGTGAAATTGCTCATAACACAGAGCTTACCGCCCAAACAGCAAATCACTCACAACAGAGCGCTGCTGAAGGTCAACGAATCATCAGCCATGCGATTGAAAATATTAATAATCTCGCAGAAGGTGCCAGTCAGAGCACCGAGGCTGTCGCTCTGTTAGAAGAAAACGGTACGAAGATCGGTACAGTACTAGACGTTATTAAAGGTATTGCCGAACAAACCAACCTACTTGCACTTAACGCTTCTATTGAGGCTGCGCGCGCAGGTGATCATGGCCGTGGATTCTCAGTCGTAGCCGATGAGGTCCGAGGCTTAGCTGGTCGAAGCCAAGAATCTGCTACCGAAATAGATACTATGATTAGCGACCTACAGCAGCAAACAGGACAAGTATCCAACTTAATGATGCGTAGTGTCGAAGTCAGTGCACAAAGTGCCGAAGAGGCAGGGACTAGTATCAGTGCTTTGGATAAAATCATGAATGACGCAACCAATATTGTCGATATGACCTCTCAGGTGGCAGCTGCTGTAGAACAACAAACTGCCGTAGCAGGTGATATCAACAATAATGCTGAGCAGATCCAAACAATTGTCGCTGTAGCCAGCGAGCAAGTTGGTCAAAATGCTGAAGCGAGTGAAGAAGTCGCTAAACAAGCGGCTTACTTACAACAAATAGTAGGCCAGTTTAAAGTTAAATAATTACCTTAGAGAGTTATGCGGTTGCGAGCTTGCTGATTAATATCAGCAACTCGTGCCGGTAACTCACTTAAACACGACACCTGAGTGGACGCACTTGGTGATTTTTCATCTGATTGCAGATTAACCCAGATTGTCCACAACCCAACAGCTGCAGCGCCTTCCACATCGTGTTCATGATTATCACCCACATGGATAACCTGTTCTGGCCTTAACCCCGTATGCGCTAACATCTGTTCGAACATTAAAGGGTGAGGTTTCATCTGACCGACATCATCTGCTTTAAACTGGAAATCGATCAGATCCGCAAGACCCACTCTATGAATATCAGCATTACCATTACTCAACGCGCCCAACTGATAACCTTGCTGCTTCAACTCCAATAGTACTTCACGTGCATGCTCAAAAAAGATCACTTCCTGGCGGGCTTGAATAAATACCTGAAAAGCTTGAGCAGCCAAAACCTCTACATCATCCGCACTGTAGCCCGCTTTTTGCAGACCATGCTTCAGCTGAGCCATACGAATCAGCGTTACGCTATGGGCAATTTCTGGAGCATCTTCTAAAACTATCTGACGCAACCCCGCAAGATCATGTAACTTGTAATGCTGTAAAAATGCCGGTGCATGCTCAGATATCCAAGTAAACATAGTTTGGTTTGCATGCTGGATAACAGGATCGACAGCCCAAAGCGTATCGTCTAAATCAAAGGTAATGCAGCGTATCATTTCTGGCTCTTTTTCCGTGCGCGAGGGTGAGCACCTTCGTACACTTTCATTAAATGTTGGAAATCTAAGTGAGTGTAGATTTGTGTTGTTGATATATCTTCATGCCCTAGGAGCTCTTGTACGGCACGTAGGTCACTACTGGATTCAAGCATATGACTAGCAAAGCTATGGCGGAGTCTATGAGGGTGAACTTTGCCATTCACACCTAGATATTTGCCCCAATAATCCATCCGCTGCTGCACCGAGCGAACCGTAATACGGCTGCCTCGCTTACTAACAAAGAGAGCATTCTCATCATAGTTGGCCAATTCGTGACGCACATCTAGCCAGCGATCTAAGGCTTCAAGTGCCTTCCGGCCTATGGGCAACTCACGCTCTTTACGGCCTTTACCTACAACTCGCAGACTTCCCTCTGAGAGGTCTAAACTATATAGATCTATTGCCACCAGCTCTGATACACGTAGCCCTGACGAATACATAAGTTCCATCATTGCGGCATCACGAGCAGAGATATTATCGGTCACTGGCACATCGAGCAGCGTTCCCATCTGATCCACATCGAGTGTAGAGGGCAACTTACGAGGTGATTTAGGTGCTTGCACGGCTGCAGCAGGGTTTTGTTCTACTACCGATTCACGAGAGAGAAAATTATAGAAGCTACGGATGGCTGACAGAGAGCGCTGAATGCTGCTACCCGCCAGATCTTTACGGTGTAGTTGCGCCACGTACTGCCGAATGTGTTTAACTTCAACCGAAGACCACTCAGCCAGCACTTGCTGCTCAGTAAAATCGAGTAATTTATTGAGATCGCGACTGTAATTATCGAGGGTGTGAGGAGAGAGCTGGCGTTCAGTCGCTAGGTAATGAAGAAACTGCTCTAACAGCGCTTCTTTCAACTCTCTCCCCTATCTTTCTTTAGTGATCCTGCTGACGCAGAATACGAGAAGCTACGCGGCTTAATACTTCACCAACATAGCTTAGCAAGACTGTGCCTTGGCTACTGGTAAAGTAGTTTGCATCAAAGCTACCAATTGCCAACAAACCTAAAGTTTCGCCCTGCACTAACGGTACAACTGCAGCGGATTGAACTTTGATAGCTTCATCACCAAAAATGAATTCATTTTCAGCATCAGACAGACGTCCACAGCTCGGCAGATTAGTCCCAACCAAACTATCAATCACTGCCGCATCTTCACGCAACGTCAGGCGCAGGTTATTCACATCTAAAGGTTTGCTTGTGAACAAGATCAACGCTGTGCTATCGCTAGCAAAGTCTTGGCATAAGCTTTCATCAATCGCGACAGCGATATCATCCAGCGTTTCAGCTTCCAGTAATGCCAATACCATACGTTTAGTCTTTTCGAACTGCAGATCATTATGTCGTGCAATATCGATCAGATCAGAAAGGTGCGCTGTTAGGTTCTGGTTTTTTTCACGTAGAACCGTGGTCTGACGCTCAACCAAAGAGACAGCTCGACCTGTTTCATGAGGTACGTGTAATTTTTCCAGTAATTTTGCATTACCTGTGAAAAAGTCAGGGTGTTGCTGGAGGTATTCCGCTACCTGAGCTTCGCTAATCTGTCCTGTTTCTTCACTCATACGAAGATCTGTCCTTCATAAACCGTTGTTGCTGGCCCTGTCATAATAACGGGATGGCCTTCACCCTTCCACTCGATCTCAAGATCGCCACCAGGAAGATGAACTGTCACAGGCATATCGAGCAGACCGCGCAATTTACCTGCAACAACCGCGGCGCACGCACCGGTACCACAAGCAATCGTTTCACCAACGCCACGCTCAAATACACGCAAATTAACTTCATTGCGCGCCAATACCTGCATAAAACCGATATTCGCTTTTGCAGGGAAGCAGGTATGAGGTTCTAGCGCTGGGCCTAGTGTTTCTACTGGCGCTGTTTCGGTGTTATCCACAACCAAAACCCCATGCGGGTTACCCATAGATACCGCACTTAATTCAACTGTTTCAGCTGCGCCTTGATGATTGACTTCAACAGGGTAAGTAATCGCTTGCTGATCGGCCGTAAAAGGGATCTCTGAAGGCTGTAATATAGGCTGACCCATATTGACCTCAACTCGCTTATCTTCACGAATTTTCAGGCACATACGTCCATTAGCCGTCTGCACGATAACTTCAGACTTACCCGTTAAGCGCTTATCGCGAACAAACTTGGCAAAGCAACGAGCACCATTACCGCAGTTCTCTACCTCTGAGCCATCTTGATTGAAGATACGGTAACGAAAATCCACATCTGGATCTGAAGGTGGCTCAACGATTAATAGCTGATCGAATCCAACACCAAAGTTACGATCACCAAGCTTTTTTACCAGTTTAGGCGTAACTTTTACGCGCTGGGTCACTAGATCCAGCACCATAAAGTCATTACCTAAACCGTGCATTTTGGTAAAACGGACTAACATCAATAACCCCTAGCGATCTTTAGGTAGAAGTTGCTCACCTTTAACCAGATCAGCTAGCGTTTCACGCTTACGAATCAGGTGGAATTGATTGTCATCAACCATCACTTCCGCAGGACGGCCACGGCTGTTGTAGTTAGACGCCATCACAAAGCCATAAGCGCCTGCAGAACAAACAGCGAGTAAATCACCAGCTTCTAGTGTTAGCGCACGATCTTTACCTAAGAAGTCACCCGTTTCACAAACAGGACCTACAAGATCCCATTGTTTCTCTTCACCACCTTCGCGCAACATTACCGGAACAATCTCCTGATAAGCGCTGTATAAAGATGGACGGATCAAGTCATTCATTGCACCATCAATGATTGCGAAATTCTTCTCGCCAGTGCACTTCAAAAACTCAACACGAGTCAGCATCACACCAGCATTGGCCGCGATAGAACGACCAGGCTCAAAAATCAGCTCAAGATCACGACCTTCAACTTTCTTAAGAACTTCAGAAATATACTCTTGAGGCGTTGGAGGCACTTCATCGGTGTAACAAACACCTAGACCACCACCCAAATCCAAATGCTTAATTGTGATGCCTTGCTCGGCTAACTGATCCACTAGTACCAATACACGGTCGAGTGCATCTAGGAATGGAGTAACTTCCGTTAGCTGACTGCCGATGTGGCAGTCCATACCGACAACATCAACATTTTCCATCTGAGCTGCGCGGCCATAAATGCGTACAGCTTCATCAATATCGATACCAAACTTATTCTCTTTCAAACCTGTAGAGATATAAGGATGGGTACCTGCATCTACGTCTGGGTTCACACGGAATGAGATCGCAGCCACTTTGCCTTCAGCACCAGCGACTTCGTTTACACGCTCTAGCTCTGCTTCCGACTCAATGTTAAAGCAACGAATACCGACTTCCAGAGCACGCGCAATTTCTGCTGGCTGTTTACCAACACCAGAGAAAACAACTTTGGAAGCATCGCCACCTGCACGTAGAACACGTTCTAGCTCACCGGCAGATACAATATCGAAACCAGCACCTAGGCGCGCAAGTACATTTAGCACGGCAATGTTGGAGTTAGCTTTTACGGCATAACAAACTAATGAGTCATGCCCTTCTAATGCATCTGCGTATGCTAGGTAAGCACGCTCAAGTGCATCACGAGAATACACATAGGTTGGTGTACCAAACTCTTCGGCAACGCGTGTTAAAGCAATTTCTTCACAGCAGAGCTGCCCATTTTTATATTCGAATGAATCCATGAAAATTCTCTTACTTCTGCTGTGACTTTTTCTGATTTTCTGCATCAGGCAGATACAATGGGCCTTTCTGGCCACATCCGCCCAGTACTAACATACTAAGCAGGACAACTAATCCAATTCGTTTGGTCTGCGTTTTCACAGTGGGAATCCCATTAAACGGTCTAATGCGTCGATTATACCTAGTTCACAGAGATTTCATAAAAACGTTTTTCATATCCAAGCAGATATAAAGAAAAAACTGCCTTTTAATCGATAATTTTGGGAGTTAATGAGAACCATTCTTCGGCTTTTAGCTATTGCTTGATATACTTCGCCTCTATAAACACGATTTCAAGGCAACTACGCCGGAGTAAACATGACTGAAAGCGAATTTAACGATCTGGTTGATGAAACATTAGAGCAGATTGAAGAAGTGCTAGATGATGCAGAAACCGATATTGATGTTCAGTTCGGCGGTGGAATTTTAACGATCATCTGTGAAAACCGCACTCAGCTTATTTTTACCCGTCAGGCTCCTGTTAAACAACTATGGTTGGCAACCAAGAGCGGTGGTTTCCACTTTGACTATGATAAAAACCTTAACAGCTGGGTTTTGGATAGCGACGGCCAAAAGCTTGAAGATTTCTTCGGTAAAGCCTTTGCTGAACAAGCGGGTGAAACTCTGATTTTCGATCTATCTGGAGCTTAATATGTCATTCTCAAATGCGCTACAACGCCACTTTGACACCTTTAACCAGTTAGACAAAATTGCTGCTGATAGCCAACTTCTGGCCGATCAAATAGAGCAATGTTTCGACCAGAGTGGCAAATTGATCTTTATGGGTAACGGCGGCAGCGCAGCCGACAGCCAGCATCTAGCCGCTGAGTTTGTTGTACGTTACAAAGCGGAACGTCGCCCACTCGCAGCGATAGCACTTACGGTTGATACTTCGATTCTTACCGCTCACAGCAACGACTACAGTTATGATTCTGTTTTCACTCGTCAGCTACAAGCATTAGCCAAGCCTGAAGACCTAATCATCGGCATATCGACTTCAGGAAACAGTGCTAACGTCATTGATGCTATTGAAGCGGCGAAAGAGATCGGTTGCACCACTTGGGCTTGGACAGGCTCTCACGGTGGTAAGCTAAACGATATTGCCGACCACTTAATCCGCGTACCATCTGATGAAACAGCACGCATTCAAGAAGCCCACATTTTTGTAGGGCACTGGTTGTGCGAAGAGATGGACAGACGAACCACTAGCAACGTCTAATGGTTCGTCCGCATTAATTTCTATTAATGCAGACCCGCTCAGTCAAGGCGTATAAACGATCCAATGCGCCTTGATTTTCCATCACAAATGCCTGACCTAACTCGCCAATTCTCTCTCTTTCAGCAGGCGCTTTTATCAATTTCTCGATCTGTTGCAGCAATGCCGTTTCATCTTCGACTACAACCAACCCGCCAGCTTCGCGTAAAGAGTCGCAAATAATTTGGAAGTTAAAGAAGTGTGGCCCCATAACAACGGCTTTCTTTAAAACTGCTGGCTCCAATGGATTATGCCCACCGCGCTCAATTAAACTACCGCCAACAAACGCAATATCAGCCGCCGCTAACAGCTTCATAAGTTCACCCATAGTGTCGCCAAGATACACTTGAGTTTTAGTGCTCGGCTGTTGACCTAAGCTACGACGCGCCAACTTAAAACCTTGCTGTTTTATAAGCTCCGCCACTCCGTCAAATCGTTCTGGGTGGCGAGGAACAATGACCAGCAATAGCTCTGGAGTGCTCTCCAACAGCTTGTGATATACATTTAAGATCGCACTTTCCTCGCCTTCATGCGTACTTGCAGCAATAAAGACAGGTCGATCTAAACCCCACATTTCTCGTAGGGCTACAGCCAAACGCTCACTCCCTTCTGGAGCTGAGACATCAAATTTGATGGAACCGGTTACCTCCAAAGCGCTCTTTGGAAGGCCTAAATCAACGAACCGCTGACCATCAACGCTATTTTGCGCAGCTATCTTAGTGATCTGCTTTAGCATCTGATCAGCCATCTTGCTGAAACGAGCGTAACCTTTTGCAGATCTTGCCGACAAACGCGCATTGGCCACTAACACTGGCACATCATGTTTGGCACAACCTGCAATCATGTTTGGCCATAATTCAGTTTCAACGACCACACAACCGCGTGGCTTCACTTTGGATAGAAAACAATTAATCGCACAAGGCGCATCATAAGGGCAGTAATAGTGAGTCACGCTATCACCGAAGGTATCGATGATTCGCTCAGCTCCCGTCGGTGTCATAGTAGTCATCACAATGGGCAGCTGCGGATAGCGGGCTTGTATCAGCTTAACGAGAGGAATAATCGCAAGCGCCTCACCAACAGATACGGCATGAATCCACAAAGGACGATCTTCAAAGGCTGGCGATTGAAAAAACCCAAGTCGCTCTTGCCAACGCTGGCGATAAGCGGGCGCCTTACGACCTCGCAACCATAACTTCAGCAGAATAAACGGTAGAGCGATATAAAACAGGCAAGTATAGAGAGTGCGATTCATAAAAAGTAAGCACGCCAGTCGACAATAAAGTCGCCTAGTATAACACGCATCGGCTAGCTCCTAAGCGCCCCCATGCTTATAATGCCGTTATGAATACACTTAAACTTGATCTCGTAATCGTGGGCGGCGGCGTTGCTGGCCTTTGGCTTCTCAATAGAGCAGTAAAAGATGGACTAAATGCCATTTTACTGGAAAAAGACACCTTAGGAGGCGGACAAACCATCCGCGCACAAGGGATCATTCATGGCGGTACCAAGTATGCGCTAAATGGCGTACTGACCCAAGCCTCCAATACGATTAAAGAGATGCCGCAACGCTGGCGTGATTGCCTAAATGGCAACGGCGAAGTAGACCTCACCTCGGTAGAAGTTCTATCTGAAGCTCACTATATGTGGTCTAAAGGCTCTTTAGGCTCTCGCATGACTACCTTCTTTGCGACCAAAGCCTTTCGCGGACGTGTTGAAGAGGTATCAAAATCAGATCGCCCTAAAGTGTTTTCTAATTCTAAATTTAAAGGGTCTCTCTACCGTTTGAATGAACTGGTATTAAACGTACCAACCGTGATTAATGCACTGAGAGCACCTGTTGAAGATCGCATATTCAAAGCGGATCTCAACCAAGCTGAAATCCAGATTCAGGATCAACAGATTCAGAGCATCGCCTTTAAGGAGCATGACCTAACACTGGAAACTGCTCAGTTGGTGCTAACCTCTGGTGAAGGCTACGAATCTATTGCTGGTCAATTAGCGCTAGAACAGCCTGAGATGCAAAAACGCCCTTTGCATATGGTGATGGTCAAGCACGACCACAATTTGCCTACGTTTGCCCACTGTATTGGTACTGGCAGCAAACCAGTAGCAACGATTACTACTCACCCTTGCAGTGATGGTAAACAGGTTTGGTACCTTGGCGGCGATGTGGCTGAAACCGGGTTAGATCGCTCTCCATCTGAACAAATTGAATTTGCTAAAAAAGCTATTTCAGATCTTCTCCCTTGGGTCGACCTTTCAGATGCGCAATGGAGCACATTCCATGTCAATCGTGCTGAACCAAAGCAATCATCTCTATCAAGGCCCGATTCTGCTTTTGCACAGAAAGTCGGCAATTGCATCGTGGCTTGGCCAACAAAATTAGCACTATCGCCTGATTTAGCCGATCAAGTGTTACCTTTATGTAAGAAAATATCATCTGATACTGACCTTTCGCCTCTAAGTGCTCTTCCTAAGCCAGAAACCGCACAGCCTTTATGGGAGAGTGAGTTTTGATTAAACGAGAACTAGCGCAAACAGGTTTAAAGATCTCACCCATCGGCCTAGGCACTGTAAAAATCGGTCGTGATAAAGGCGTCAAATACCCAACAGGCTTTACCATCCCTGATGACAAAGCAGTGCTTGATTTAATCGCACAAGCTAAAGATTTAGGCATCAACCTGATCGATACAGCCCCTGCTTATGGTAATAGCGAAGAGCGCTTAGGACCTCTACTTCAGGGACAACGTCACGACTGGATTATCTGCTCAAAAGTTGGTGAAGAATTTGACAATACTACTGGTGAATCCGGCTTCAATTTCACACCGGAGCATGTGCAATACAGTGTCGAGCGTAGTCTTAAACGCTTACACACTGATTATATTGATATGTTACTAGTGCACTCTGATGGAAATGATGTAGAGATCATCCGCAAATACGGCATTTTGGATGTTCTAGAGGAATTAAAACAGTCAGGAAAAATCCGCGCGACCGGCATGTCGACTAAGACTGTTGAAGGCGGACTATTAGCTTTAGAGAAATCTGATTGCGCGATGGTGACCTACAATTTGAACCATCGAGATGAGGAAGCAGTTCTGGACTACGCAGCCCAAAATAACAAAGGCATATTGCTTAAAAAGGCACTCGCTTCGGGTCATATCTGCCTAGATCAAACTCAAGATCCTATTCAAGGGAGTTTTGACTTTATTTATGCCCATCCTGGCGTGACTTCAGCTATTATCGGCACAATCAATCCTAAGCATCTAGCGAGTAATGTGAACGCGGCGAATACCGCGCTCAGTAAACTTGCGATCTAAGCTAGCTTAACCAGAGTGCGATAGCCGACTATTCGTCGCTATCGCCCTGAATTTTCTCAACAATGGCTGTAGTAGAGCAGTTATCAAGGAAAGAAAGCACTCTAACCTCACCACCATAGCTACGCACAAACTCACCGCCAACAACACCTTCAATGCCATAGTCACCACCTTTAACTAAGACATCAGGCTTCACCTGTTCCAGCAAACGCTCTGGAGTATCTTCAGTAAAGTACAGCACCCAATCGACCGCTTCCAAACCAGACAATACTGCCATGCGACGCTCAACCGGGTTAATAGGGCGACCCGGTCCTTTTAAACGACTAACGGATTCATCGCTATTGATAGCCAAGACAAGGCGATCACCTTGCGCTCTTGCTTGCTCAAGATAACCTACATGACCCGCATGTAAGATATCAAAGCAACCATTAGTAAAGACAATACTCTCGCCTGCAGCACGCGCATCAGCTAACGCAATCAGTAACTGCTCTTCAGTCACTACACCGCGCTCAGCACCTTGTTCTTTACTCACTGCACGACGCAGTTCTGGCGCACTGATAGCCGCAGTGCCCAATTTACCTACAACAATGCTCGCTGCAATATTAGATAAAGCCACAGCATTAGTGAGTTCCTCACCCGCCGCCAAGGCAGAAGCTAGGGTAGAGATAACTGTATCGCCTGCACCCGTAACATCAAAAACTTCACGTGCACGTGCAGGAAAATGAACTTCATCACCCTCGGCAAGAATCAAGGTCATACCATGTTCACTGCGGGTCACTAGCAAAGCGTCTAGCTCAAGCTCCTTCGCAAGAGCCTGCCCTTTAGAAACCAGTTCTTCATCAGAGGCACAGTGCCCAACAATCGCTTCAAATTCGGACAGGTTCGGCGTCAATAAGGTCGCACCACGATACTTACTAAAGTCACTGCCTTTAGGATCAACCAGCACAGGTACATTTTCGGCTTTTGCTGCTTTAATTAAACCTTGGCAATCAGACAGGGTACCTTTACCGTAATCTGACAGTACCAAAACGCCAACATTACCTAATAAAGGCTCTAATTCTGACTGAATACTTTCGCTGTGCTCTGCCGAGAAAGCTTCTTCAAAATCCAAGCGAATCAACTGTTGATGGCGACTAATAATGCGTAATTTAGTGATCGTTGGCTCGTCTTCGGTAATCGAAAAAGCACAGTTCACTCGAGCAGATGTCAGCTGCTTCTGAAGCGCTTCACCTGCTTCGTCTTTACCAACCAAACCGACCAAAGAAACACCTGCCCCTAAGGCTGTTACATTTAATGCAACGTTAGCAGCACCACCTGGGCGATCTTCATTCTGCTCAACTTTTACCACTGGCACCGGTGCTTCAGGCGAAATTCTTGAGGTCGGCCCATGCCAATAACGATCCAGCATCAGGTCCCCTACAACTAGAACCTGTGCTTTATCAAAACGTGGCATATTGATTTTCATTCAATTTCTCCGTGACTAAGATGCTCAGTCATTTTCAGTAAACTGCTTCTGGTAAAGGTCCGCATACATTCCACCTTGCTCTAAAAGCTCTGTATGCGATCCTTTCTCCATAATTTGGCCTTGATCCATCACAACAATCTGATCTGCTGACTCTATAGTTGAAAGTCGATGCGCGATTACCAAGGTTGTTCGCCCTTTCATCACATTCTCTAGAGCCGCTTGGATATGACGTTCTGACTCTGTATCCAATGCTGATGTAGCTTCATCAAGAATAAGCACTGGGGCATTTTTCAATATTGCACGCGCAATCGCGATGCGCTGACGCTGACCACCCGATAGTTTGGTACCTTTCTCACCAACATGGGTATCTAATCCGTCAGACATACGCTCAACAAACTCCATTACATGGGCAGCACGAGCTGCCTCTATAATCGCTGACTCGCCGATATCAGAATCGGTGCCATAGGCTATATTCTCACGAATTGTGCCATCAAATAGGAATACATTCTGAGTTACTAAGGCAATCTGAGATCGTAAAGAGATCAACTCGTACTCATCCAGCCTATGTCCGTTTAAGAGAATCGCTCCACTGGTCGCTTCATAAAAACGAGGAATCAAACTTGCCAAAGTGGATTTACCACTGCCCGACCTACCTACTAGAGCCACAGTTTGCCCAGGCTCAACTTCAAGATTTAGGCGATTTAGGACAGGTTTATTTGGCAGGTAAGAGAAACTAAGATCTTTAAACTCAAGACGACTACTCCCTGTATCAGCCTTAGCAACCAAAGTTCCTGTATTTTCTTCTACAGTTTCATCGACTAGCTCAAAGATACTTTTAGCTGCTGCAATACCCCGTTGAATGGCACTATTTACTTCTGTTAATGCACGCAAAGGTTTAGCAATAAGGCCCGCCGCAATAATAAACGCGATAAACTGACCTGCTGTCATATCATTATTCATCATTGGGTGTAGCGCTAAAAAGATAAGTAACGCTAAAGCGCTAGAAACAATAATCTGAACAATCGGAACGCTCAAACCTTCAGTAAAAGCCAATTTCAAGCTTTGACGCAGATTCTGCCCACTAGCTTGTTCAAAACGCTCTCGTTCTTTGTCGCAGCCTCCAAATGTACGGACAATCTGAACGCCTTGAACGTTTTCAGAAGCGACGTGCGTTACATCGCCCATAGAATCTTGAATTCGATGACCTAAACGGCGAAATCGCTTAGATGCGATCATTACAACCAAAGCGATTAAAGGAGATACTGCTACAAAAACAAGAGTCAGCTGCCAATTGAGATAAAGCAGATAACAAAACAGGCCTATGACTGTCATACCTTCACGCACAGTCACCTTTAGAGAATCGGTAGCAGCCGTTGTTACTTGCTCAACATTGTATGAAATTTTAGAAAGAATATGCCCAGAAGCATTATTATGAAAATAATCGAGCGGTATTTGCAGCAACTTATCAAACATCACAAGCCTAAGCTGATGCACGACATTACGCGCCACATAAGCGGTGAAGAAATTACCCATAAAGGTGCCAATACCTCGGACAATGGCAATGCCAATCACGGCTAAAGGGCCATAAATGTATGTATCCTCTTTTGCCTCACTGATAGCATCAATCAAGTACTCCATCAATGCAGCAAAACCGGTCTGTGCACCGGCATAAAGGATAAATCCCAAGATTCCCAATAAAAAAGGTAGCCAATAAGGTCGAACATAAGTTAGCAGACGAAAATAAATTTTCATCCCCACACCTTTTTCTTGGTCATGATTAGACATAGATGAGTATAAATCCTCAGAAATTAGGCCGGCATTATAACCTGACGCTCTAACTTCCCCAACCTTCTCTCTGGCTGACGAACAAGGACACACGTATAATCAGCCGCTTATTGATCAAGATCTGATTGACTGTGAATAAAACTGAATCCTTTTTAGCCCCAAAATACTGGCCAACTTGGCTAGGCATTATTCTGCTTAGAATGCTCGCTTTACTGCCTTTTAAAATGGGTTTAGCTTTCGGCCGTCTTCTAGGTATTGCACTTTACTATTTGCTACCAAAGCGCCGACACATAACGAATGTTAACTGCCAGTTATGCTTTCCTGAACTCAACGAAGCCGAGCGCAACCAATTTATTCGAGAGGTGTTCAAAAATAACAGTATCGGTTTAGTAGAGACCGCTTGGTCATATTGGGGAAACAAAAAAGCTCTACAAGAGCGTACAGAATATCGCGGCTTTGAATTGCTGGACGACGCGTTAAGCCAAGGCAGAGGCGTAATTTTGCTTGGAGCCCATTATTCTCACTTAGATTTAGGCGGCATGCTCTTTTCTGGGCATGGCGCTCCACTGATCTCTATGTACCGCCAACACAATAATCCGTTAATGGAAAAAACAATCAGCGAGGGACGTGCTTCGTTTAGCCGTCCGATTGAGCGAAAACAGTTGAGAGAAATTATCCGCTGTCTCAAGAAAAATCAGGTTGTTTGGTATGGGCCTGATCAAGATATGGGTCATAAAACATCGGTGTTTGTGCCTTTTTTTGGTCAAACAGCAGCTACCGTGACAGCTACAACTCGCATGGTGAAATTGAACAACTCCCCTCTTCTATCAATGCAACAACGCCGTAAAGAAGACGATTCAGGCTACATTGTAGAAATTGTTCCTGTGGAAAATTTTCCTAGCGGGGATGAAGTTGAGGACGCTACATTGGTGAATTTAGCCGTTGAAGCAGGCGTAAGGAAAGCACCCACACAATATATGTGGGTTCACAAACGATTTAAAACACAGTTAAATGGCAAGGAAAGCCCTTATCAGAAATCCTCAACGCAGTAGGACCACAGATGAAATTGCCTTTAAAGATCATTCTAGTTAATCGACTTGCCAAGCTTTTTGGAGCATTGGTGAAAGGGTTTTCTTTTATTTTCCATTTTTTATTTCCAAAGAAACGCTTCACTATCCCAACGCAGAGCGATCCTATAGTCAAATCAAAGAAGACCACTAAGATTCCAAAAATCATCTGGCAGACGAACTACACAAACCGTGTCAGCTTGCCTGTTTATTGTAATTACCTATTCAATCGTTTGATTTCACCCGATTTTGAATACCGTTATGTCAGCACAGAAGATCGTCTTACGTTTATCAAAGAGAATACCCCTCCGGAAATTTCCAATGCGTATGAGAAATTGACTGATGGCGCTGCTCAGGCCGACCTTTGGCGCATGATCACCCTAAACCAGCTTGGTGGTATCTATATGGATATTGATGCTCATGCTGTTTGGCCAATATCTAAAATGATCAATGAGGAAGATGAAGAGGTGTTTCTTCTTAACAAAGAGCACTTCACTAACTATTTTATTGCCAGCGCACCTCAGAATCGCTTTTTGACCAAGACAATTGAAACTATTGTCAAAAACATTCAGGACAAAAACATAGGCCGTGGCGTCTATGATCTAACTGGCCCCGCTGTATTTAATAACGCAATCGGCGAAGAAAGCGTCAATCATAGATATTACAAAATCACTTGTATTCAAGGCAGCTTTACCAATGAGCATTTCCAATATATCGATAAGCCGAGAGGAAAGTGGACTCATGCAAAGAAAGAAGACCTTCTTAAAGACTAACTTCGAACAAAAAAAAGCCAAAATCTAATACTTTCTCTGGAACAACTTCAATGAGCAAGCAAATTCTACAACTATGCCTATCACCCGATTTAGGTGGCCTTGAGCTTTATATGCAACGCTTAAGCAGCTATCTAAATAACGAAATAGGCATTCATGTGGCTGTTGCTCAAAATGGTAAGCTAGCTTCGTCTCTATCTGAAAATGTTGATCTGAAAATGTTGCAGCTACATAGACATGCATGGAAAAATATTTTCAAAAATGCAAAGCAATTAGCTACCTACATAGATACCAACAAGATAGATTTGATTCATTTACATTGGACGAAAGATCTCCCTGTAAGTGTGTTGGCTAAAAAGCTAAGTAAACGTAAGCCCAAGCTCGTGCAAAGTCGACATATGAATATGACGCGTTTCAAGAGTGACTTCTATCATCGCTGGCTCTACAAAAACCTTGATCTAATGATTGCAGTAACACAGCAAGTTAAAGATCAAATCACGCAATACATTCCACAGGAGATTAGACCGACTGTTGAAGTTTCTTATATCGGTGCTCCGATATATCAACCTTTAGACAAAGCCTCACAAGAAGCTCTGAAAGAGAAGTACCAACTTACTGAAAGCTTTGTGATAACACTCGCCGGTCGCATTGAGCCTGCCAAGGGCCAAGGTCTATTAATTGACGCGTTACAAAAGCTTAATAAGCCAAACGCAAAAGTCATGTTTATTGGCAACCCAATGGACGAAAGCTATCTAGAGCAATTAAAAAAACAGATTTCTGATAAAGGGTTATCGTCACAAGTTACCTTCACCGGCTTTGTGAATAACGTCCAAGATCTGATGGCTATTAGCGATTGTGTTGTACTTGCAACAAACAAAGAAACATTTGGCATGGTTCTAGTAGAAGCTATGCATACAGGTACTGCTGTCTTAGCCAGTAATAGCGGCGGGCCACTAGAAATAATCGATCACGAACAGGATGGTTTACTGTTTGAGAATCAGAATGCCGACGACCTCTCGAAGAAACTAGCTGCTTATATCGAGGTTCAAAACCTTAGACACAAACTATCAGAGTCAGGCCGGCTAAAAGCATTGTCAAAATTTGAAAGCCAAAAACAATTTAAACAAGTTCTAGACTTACTAAACAACATCACTAGATAAAAGTAATAGAGCACTCAAACTAGACCTAAGCATGACAAAAAATCAAAATTAGATCTTCATTTCAACTACCTTTCCTTTAAAATATACCTGCGGACCACTTCATGAACTCTACTTTTGAGGCCCAAGAAATAAACCGCAGGTTAGTAAAAAGAATGTAACAATAATATAGAATCGAGAGTCAAATGGTAGCTAGCTTAAAAAACATGGACATTTTAGCCTTAGCTAGATACTACCTCACAGCTGCAACCTGTGGATTGATTGTTTTTTCCGTAACCTTCCAGAATAGCTACAACTTATTTTTCGCTCTGATTTTTTTCTCATACATATTTTTTATCAGCTCAACAGTGCGCCAAAATATTCACCTAAGCCTTATTGAGAAAAGTCTTATCATCATTATGTGCCTGTATATTGCGGCCTTCATTTTAGAGGTATTCTTATTTGGAGAAAAAACGAGACTATTAGATAAGCCTGCTAAGGTACTTTTACTAATTCCACTCATCCCTCTGCTGAATGTAGTAAAACCAGACTTTCGTTATCTGACATATGCATTTATAGCTGGCTCTTTATTTCTATTTCTGTCAGCTAGTTATGATAGGTATATCCTCAATTACCACAGAGCTGGCAATGATATTAATGCAATTCAATTTGGAGCAATATCAATTGCGATTGCATCTGCAGGATTTGCATTGGCAGTACGCCTGAAAAAAAATACATTTTTTTTCATACTACTCTGTTTTATGGCAACGGGAGGTATTTGGGCTGGAATTCTGAGCCAGAGTAGAGGTAGCATCATCGCCATTCCAATTGTTGCTTTTATGATTGGGATACTATGTTTTTTTGAGCTGAATATTAGCAAAGTAAAAATAGCAGCTTTTAGTATTTTACTCATAACCTGTACAACCATATTGATATACAACAGTCCTATTAAGAATCTCTACCAAAGAGCTTTCGACAATGTAGCCGCCTTTAGTAGTGGTTCAAAAACAAACACATCCAGTGGTATCCGCTTGGGGCAGTGGAAGATAGCATTAGAGGCGGGCCAACAATCACCTCTTTTAGGAATGGGGTATTCGAATTTTAATTCATATAAAGACCAACAAGTACTTTCTGGACGATATGGACAAGAATTACTTAAATTCAATAATTCTCATAACACTTACGTTAACTCATTTGCTCGTCGCGGATTGATTGGATTACTTTCCGTCATTCTATTTTTAGGCTTTCCAATCTATTTAGGGATACAAGCTTGGAGAAAATCCCCTAAGGAAATAGCGCCTTACGCTGTTGCTCTTTCCACTTTTGGCAGTGTCTTCTTTATTGCGAATATCACCCAAGAAGTAATTTTCCTAAATACTGGCATCATCATGTATACAGGATTATTGGTGATATTAACCAGTATGCTTGCTGAACGGATTAAGGCAAGTGAGTCAGATCCAGCCGAAGAACAACTATCATCTAACTAATAATATAGATTGGGCTGTTGGATATTCTGGCAGTCTTTTTATTCAAAGTAGCAGCTGATTTATCCATCAACTGTTTATTTTCTACACTTATATTTTCTTGCCTCAAATACTCTAACAAAGGCAGTTCAACCTCATTACCCCAAAGTACAATTACATCTCGATCTGATTGACGGTCTTTGCAAGCAAGCCGATATACCTCTCCTTGCTTTTGGTAATGTTGCACTTCCACATTCCCTAAAACGTCGAGCATAGTTTTGTAAACCCAAAAGGCTTCTCGTGTACGTAAGCCTTCTCGACTATCAACCAAACCATAACCGGGCGCTATAAGTTGATGCCAGTGGACAGATTCAACTCTTTGAGTAGCAAGAGCCTGCAAATGATAACGAAGCAAAAAGTTCGCATAGTCGCTTTCGCTTACACACTCTGTTTCGCTTGTCGGCGCCCAAGGTGCTGTATTGGATAGGGGCCAATTTGCTTCTGTCAGCAGTAATTTACTGGACGTTTTAGGACTTAATCTGGCGATACTGTGCAGGAGCGTAATTTTATTAAAGGTATCAAACACCTTCATTTGTGGATTCTCTGGTGCTCCTCTTCGATCTACGTAAAGCAGCGCAGCCACTTTATCAAACTTCAATTTAAAGCCATTAAACAAAGCTCTAATCAGGTATGGGTATTCAAAGTCGATAACTGAGGGGCCTAATAGCTTTAAACCCTGAAACTGTTGATCTCGAACCTTCTGTACCACCTGATAAAACTGTAGATACTCAGCTACTGAGAAGAAGCCCCACTTAGAACGATTGATCGTGGTTCCTATTTGGAACTGCTTTACTAAAGGAGAGAAAACTTCAAAAACACGAGCGATATCTGTAGCAAGCAGTTGATGATCACCAATATGCTGGCGATCTTGTACTACCACTAAGAGAATTTCTTTCTCTCCAAACCCGGCCACAAACTGATAATACTCATCGATACGATCCATTTCCGACAGGAAAAAACGCACCTGTAAGCTTTTACAACCTAGCTCCTCAACCAACACATATTGCTCTTCCCCTTTGTCTAAATTGACACACAGGGAAAAGAAATGGACCGAAGACGGCTCAACTTTACGATTAAAGAACCAAGCGATCAGAGCTAAAGGAAAGACTAAGCAAGATGTCAAAAAGGTAAGCAAGTAGTCCTTAAAATGCTTACGTTTCATCCGCTTTTTATAAGCTCTATCCGTGATGATTCGCGGTTGATCGGAATAGTGATCCCATGGATGCAGATCATCATCTGAACTAGGTTTAAGCGCTGGCAAGACGCTCTCCTTCTAAACACATAGTTTTAAACCTGCTCCGTTAATTGAAGTAGCTCTTCTTCGATTGCAGAGTACAGCTTGTCCGAATAGTCTTGCGGGACAGTAAAGTTGTGTTGGTTTTCAGGTTGATTGACCGAAGCCCATCGAGCCGGAGAAGCAACCTTTACATCACCGAAGAAGGATATAGTTTTAAGATTAGACCCAGCGGCTAAATGCATGGGGCCCGTCGACGTACTGACAAACAAAGAGAAGTTACTTAACAGCAGAGCAAAGTCATAAACGCTACCCTGCGATCGGTGCAAAACTACCTGATCTCCCAGTGCCACCTCGGCTTCAGCAATTAACGATTCATCATCAGGGCCAAAGGTAAACACGACCCGGCGTTTGTTCTGTTTAATCACTGCTTGAGCTAGCCGGATATAATCTTGCAGCGTTAGATTACCATCTGTACTCCCACCACTACCCGGATGAAAAGCAACTATAGGGAGGTCACTCTCTAACTGATATTGCGCATTGAATGCTTCCAGAGCCCGAATTGAATCAGCCTTAGAAAAGCCAAACAAAGGCGCCTGTATACCCGTTTCGATTTGACTATCAAACGCTTTTAGAAGATCTAAGTTATAAGCAAACTCTGTTTTTTTCACCTGACTGCGACGCTGCTTAACTCGACAGTTAAACCAGATCTGCGCCAGTTTAGTCGCCGGTCCTATGCGCTTAGGAATGCCCGCTCGCCATAAAAGAAAACCTAATTGAGAATCGATAAACGCAGAGATACTTACGGAGCAGTTTGCCTTTTTAACCGCCGTTAAAGTAGCCCCAAGATTATCAGGCTGATACTCAATCACCTCATCAATATACGGTAACTGCTGCGCTAAACTGAGATTTATCTTAGACACTAAAGCAACCAAGCGCAGCTCTGGTCTAGCTGCCTTTAGGCATTGGAACATCGGCAGAGCAACAACAAAATCGCCAATCTTGTCGTGGCGAGTAATTAAGACACTAGTTGTCATTGGCGCTCTCTACCCTACCGCTACTGTCTTTGGCTGCTTTATTCAGCTCATACAGCTTCATATATTTATAAAAATTCGTCGCCATATGTGAAAAGGCGATAATCAATCCTGCAGACCCATCCATAAAACCACGCTTTAAGAAATAGGTTTTAAAGAACGAATAAATGCCATTCAAGCTAGCTTTAAGCGGCGAAGACTTCTTTATGCCTTGCTTATCTTCTGCAAAAAGAGAGGAGTACTTATCAAGCTTAACAATGAACTGAGAGATATTCTGATAAGGATAGTGACGAACGGTACCTGCTAGGTTTTCGACTTCGAAGCCTTCGGTGACAACAAGCTCATGCACTTTACTGCTATTAAAGTTGGTCTTGGTACGATCATACAGACGCACGATCACATCCTTACCCCAACAATGCTTAACTTCACGCTCTTTGTAAAAGTTACTGCGCGTAATTGAATACACCTTATCAGAGTCTAATGAGCGTTGTGCCAATGCAGAGATAAACTCATCTGCAAGCACTTCATCCGCATCCAATGACAATACCCAGTCATGCTTAGCATAACTAGCAGCACGCTGTTTCGTTTCACCAAAACCTAAAAATGGCCCTTCGACCAAATTTACATTCTCGAAGTTGGACACCAGTGATTGTGTACCATCATCCGATCCATTGTCATAGATCACCACATCGGTAAAACAGGCCAAAGCTTCCAAAACAGGAACAATAGTTTCTGCGCCATTTTTAACGATAATAACGCATGATATATGGTCGATATTAGTCATTAACGGGCTTACCTTTTAAGCGCTTCTTGAAGTTCTTAAAGCGTTTATTCTTGTTAGAAAAGAGCTTTACCTGCTCTGCAAAATCATCAGGAACAGTGCTATGTTGAGCGTACTCTTTTGCAATCACATCTAAATCTTCGTCTCTCGCCCAGAGTTTTTCAAAACCCCGTGCTCGCATTTCGTTATCGAGCTCAAGTTTTAGCATGCGATTAACATCAACAATCTTAAACTCATACCCACCATCAGCGAGTTTTCGGATCAAGATATTACCCGGCGAATAATCTTTGTGGAAAAACCCAGCATCGTGCAGCGCTAAAGAGAACTTCGCGAATGCCTTAAACACTTCAGGTCGATCCGGAAAATCCAAGTCCAGTAACGGCTCACGGATCGTAAAATCATACGCGTAATGCTCACTGACAAAATAACTATTAGAAATTAAGCCACCGTCAAAGTACTCAACATAGGCAACAGGTGTTGGCGTAAAGTCACCCAATAACAGAGAGTTCTGATAAGATTTTTCAGCTTTACTCGGCCTAAGGTACGTATAGATACAACGCCTTAGTAAGTTCGGCACTTTGAAAGATTTCAAGACCAATGATTCATCTAAGCAATCAACTATCTTTAATTCATTCCGGGCTTTATGAATGGATGTATCACTGCTATCAAACAAAGCAGGCACATCTTTCAAAATCGAACTAAAGCGCTGACAATTTGGATTTACGACTAATTTCATAAGGTTAGATGCATCTCAATAGCCTAAACAGGATCAATACGCTACCGTTTAGGCTCAAAAGGCACAGAGCCTTTTCTACAATTTAAAACAACGGATTAAGGCGCAGTTTAACATAAGCTGATTTATTCATATCATTGATTTACTCCTAAGATACATAGGGAGCCTGCGAACAAGTCCTATACGACTTAGGCTTACAGAGCAATTGAAGCACGAGGCAATGATTACAGGCATGCTGGTTGCCTGTCGAAAATCATTAACAAAGTGATTCAGTTGCTCTGCGAGCCCCAGAGGGTGGGGTCTAAAACGACCATCTACTTTGTCAGCCAACT
This sequence comes from Neptuniibacter sp. QD29_5, assembly GCF_047778125.1. Classification (GTDB taxonomy): domain Bacteria; phylum Pseudomonadota; class Gammaproteobacteria; order Pseudomonadales; family Balneatricaceae; genus Neptuniibacter. Next base: position 287,514 of record NZ_CP180556.1, on the reverse strand, counting down.
TGAAAAGGTCTAGACATTTCACTGCGCTGGCTTTCGCGTATCTGGTCGTTTTATAGCCCACTGAGAAAGTATTAGACTTATTCGTAGGCTCCCTAAGGAAAATGAAACTTTCCTATTTTATATCTGTCCTAGAAGCTTCTGAATTTAAGTAGATATTATTGATGAAAAAGCTACCTCTACTCCTCGTTATCCTAAGTGCAATTGCGGCCTTTTTTATATTTGATCTGGCCCAATACTTAAATTTGGACTTTATCAAAAGTAATCAAACGAGCTTCGAACAGTATTACGCTGAGAACCCGATCAAGACAGTAGCGATCTTTTTTGGACTGTATGTGCTCGTTACAGGGCTGTCATTACCCGGTGCAGCCATTATGACGCTGATTGGCGGTGCACTATTTGGACTCGTTACCGGCTTACTCATCATATCTTTCGCCAGTACCATCGGTGCAACTTTAGCTTTTCTATGCTCTCGCTTTCTATTTCGTGACAGTATTCAAAACCGTTTTGGTAAGCAGTTACAGTCTTTTAATACCGGCATGGAAAAAGAAGGTGCTTTCTACCTCTTTACCTTGAGATTAGTGCCGATTTTCCCCTTCTTTATGATCAACCTAGGTATGGGCCTAACCCCAATTAAGACTTGGACATTCTATTGGGTAAGTCAGGTCGGCATGCTGGCGGGGACTACCGTTTATGTCAACGCGGGTACACAACTCGGCCAGTTAGAATCGCTCTCGGATATTTTGTCTCCAAAAATCCTACTGTCATTTACTTTATTAGGTTTATTTCCACTGATCGCCAAGAAAGTTATCGATCTACTTAAAGCAAAGCAGGTCTATGCCGGTATTCAAAAGCCTTCTACATTCGACACTAATATTGTTGTTATAGGAGCTGGTTCTGCCGGACTAGTCACCTCTTACATTGCAGCAGCAGTAAAAGCCAAAGTCAGTTTGGTTGAAAAGCACAAGATGGGAGGTGACTGTCTCAATACCGGCTGCGTGCCCTCTAAAGCTCTGATTCGTTCCGCTCGCTTTGTAGCAGATAGCAAACGTAGTCAGGAATATGGCATTGAGCACAGCGAGGTAAAGTTCAATTTCGCTGATGTTATGGAGCGAGTATCCAAAGTCGTTGAACAAGTGGAACCTCATGACTCGATTGAACGCTATACAGGATTAGGCGTCGATTGCGTGACCGGCAGCGCAACCATTCTTAACCCCTATGAAGTGGTCGTAAACGGAGAGATCATTACGACCAAAAATATTGTCATTGCCACAGGCGCTAGACCACGTATCCCTGCGATCAAAAACATAGAAGCCATGCAGCCACTGACTTCAGATAATCTGTGGCAGATACGCGAATTACCTAAACGGCTGTTAGTACTCGGCGGCGGCCCAATAGGCTGCGAATTAAGTCAATGCTTTGCTCGTTTTGGTTCTGAAGTGAGCATCGTTTTACGTGGCGATCACATTATGCCTAAAGAGGACAAAGACATCTCTGACTGGGTTAGTCAGCGCTTTGATCAGGAAGGCATCAATGTGTTAGGCAATCGCAAAATGTTGGAGTTTGTTGAACGAGAGGGAAGCAAATACCTTATTTGCGAACATAAAGGCCAGATGGAAGAGATTCCATTTGATCAACTTTTGGTAGCGACAGGGCGACAAGCTAATGTGAACGGCTTTGGCTTAGAAAATTTAGACATACAAACCAAAGCTGACGGAACTCTAGAAGTAAACGAGTACTTACAAACAAAATACCCGAATATCTATGCTTGTGGTGACGTAGCAGGCCCATACCAGTTCACACACGCCGCAGCTCATCAAGCTTGGTATGCAGCAGTAAATGCTCTGTTCGGTCGTTTCAAGAAGTTTAAGGTTGACTACTCGGTAATCCCCGCAGCAACTTTCACCGATCCAGAAGTCGCACGTGTGGGTTTGAACGAGTTAGAAGCTAAAGAACAGAATATTGCTTACGAAGTCACCAGCTTTGACCTTGAAGAGTTAGATAGAGCAATAGCCGACAGTGACAATCACGGTAAGGTCAAGGTACTAACTGTGCCGGGCAAAGATAAAATCCTTGGGGCAACTATCGTAGGGCCACACGCTGGCGAACTTATCACTGAATTTGTCACCGCCATGAAGCATGGCTTAGGCCTAAATAAAATTCTAGGTACCATTCATATTTACCCGACTATGAGCGAGGCGAACAAGTATGCGGCTGGTGAATGGAAGCGAGCAAACGCTCCACAAAAACTACTAGACTGGGTAGCGAAATTTCACCGCTGGGAACGTGGTCAAAAGTAACGCTGTTTTACTAATTTGATAAATTCAGGCCAGGCCTGTTGTAACCATAACCTCTGATAAAGGCAGGTGATTTTAAACCAGCCTTTATCTTCATATTTACGCGCACTGGTAGATAGAGGAACTGAACAACATTTCAGTTTTATGCCTTGTTGACGCGCATACCAAACGAACAAGTGATCTTCGCCATAAGCGGCAGCCTCTGGATACCCTCCTACCTCTTCAAATAAGAGCTTTGAAATTAAAAAGCCCTGATCGCCAAAGGGCACTCCCAAAAGCCGAGACCTGAGGTTCGCACCAAGCGCATTGATAGACATCCTAGAGGGCCCATCAGCAATAAAAGCGAGTGAACAATAATGCAGTCTCTCAGGGTATCGATTTAAATTTTCCAATAAGCTGGAAACTAAACCGCTTTCGAATCGACTATCTAAGTGAAGAAACCAAAGATATTGTCCCCCAGCCTCTTGTGCTCCTAGATTCATCTGTATAGCTCGACCAGACTCAGTGCATAACCACTTTACCGAGTAATTTGATAGAGAGGTGCAACTCTGAGCTAAAGCGAGTTGCGCTTGTTTACACACTACAAAAATCAGCTCAGCTCCGTCAGGGAGGTGTTGTAAGTCTTGCAACAATCCCTGAGGGACCTCTTCTTCAGCAGGCCCCACAGGAATAATGACTGAGAGGAAAGGCTTAGGCACTCAACAGTTCCAACAGCTCTTTCTGGGATTGGCCCAAGCTATCTCGCGGTGTTAATACAGCAGATGCCAAACTGCTGCGGCTATCACAATCAAACGCCTCTTCTGGGCTATTAATAAAGGCTGTGAGTACCGCCTTTGCTTTTTCTAAGCTTGCACCATAACGGGCAATCACCTGCTCCACACTCACATGATGTGCAGGATCATCCATCCAGCAGTCATAATCAGTTGCTATAGCAATAGTGCAATAACTGATCTGCGCTTCTTTTGCTAAAAACACCTCTGGCACGTTGGTCATCCCAACTAAGTCACAGGCCGCCGCGCCTCGCAAGAAAAAACTCTCTGCTCTGGTACCTAATCGCGGCCCATCTACACAGCCATAAGTTTTATTTCGATGCAGGGAAATACCTACCGATTCACCCGCTTTTTCAAGCGCATCAGCTAGAGGTTTAGAGGTAGGTTCAGCTGTAGAAACATGGGCTGCTAACCCATTACCAAAAAAGCTCTTCTCGCGGTTACCTTTTACAAAATCAAAGTATTGATCCGGCAACGACAGGTCACCCGGCTTTATCTCTTCTTGCAGACTGCCGACAGCGGATAAACCGATCACTTGGGTTACACCAAGCTTCTTTAGAGCCCAGATATTTGCACGGTAATTCACTTCTGAGGGCAGTAACTCATGACGACGACCGTGACGTGGTAGGAACAACAGATCCCTTTCACCCATCCGGCCTTGCAGAATAGGGGCAGAAGGGGAACCAAAAGGCGTCTCTATCTCATGCTCTCCCGTAACTTCTAACCCTTCTAACTGATATATACCTGTACCACCAATGATTCCTAACACACTCGCTCCTTATCCTTCACTACAAGACGCACCGTAAGCAAAACAGCTATAACAGCGATGATGCTTCATGCTTACTCGGTGCTCTAAACTTTCTCTTAAGCTACCGCCCAAATCGTACTCTTCGTCATCATCCACCAGCGTACAAGCATAGACTCGCATCTGACCATTTTTCTTCACCACCATTTTGCTAAAAGCGCACATAAAATCTTTACGGCTCTCTTCCGTTTGGTAACTGGTCATACATGCTGTAGTTACCTGAGGCACCTGAGGAAGGCTCCCCGGTGCGGCAAAGTCAGGGAATGCGACCAAATTAAGATCGCGCGGCAAACCGTATTCAACAAAGAGTGCTTTAAATGCATCATCAACCGACGCTTTATCTTCCTCTTTATCCATATGCCGAGCGACAGAAATATGAAACCCTAAATCATAAAGCTGCTTTAGGCCGTTAAGGGCGCTGACAAAGTTACCCTCACCGCGCCCCGCATCATGCTCTGCTGCTGTAGGCTTATCTAGGCTAACCCGAAAGCTAACGGGATAGTTCGACTGACTTAATGTCGCAACCTCAGCCATACGTTTTTGAATAGCTTCAGTCCCATTTGTTAAAACAAGGCAAGGCTTAAACTGGGAGGCATACGCTAATATTTTGATCAGCTGTTTAGCTAGAAACGGCTCACCTCCGGTAAATGAAAACTGCTCAACACCAAGCTCCAGAGCTTCATCGATATAAGGCTTCACATCCTCAAACTTAACCAGTTCCAAACGTTTATCGCCTGGAGCTGAACCTTCTAAGCAAAAAGGGCACTGCAAATTGCATGCGGTGCCAGTGTGAAACCATAATTCACGTAAAGTAAAAGGGTCGATATAGCCCCGCGCCTCACCTTGCGGGGTCTTATACCAATTTTCTGTATGGATACGCTGCATATATGACCTGTTTATTCCTAACTTGTAACCATCCTGTTATTCACTATAGGCGCTATCAACTGCAGTAATGCTTGCCTTGCTGTTCGCTGATCCGATTTAAGATCCTCGTTCAATCGAATCAGGTCTGCTTCAAGATCAATATCATAAGTCGGTGCGATATAGCCCACTGACAGCCCGGCATCTAAACAACACTCTTCAAGCCCTTGCGCTAAATGCTCAGTACTCCAAGGCAGAGCTTCGATATCCGGCCATGCCCGCCCTGAAGCCATCACGGTGACACCTCCGTCTTCGGCTTTACTGCAAACAACATCATAATCAGCCATCTTATGGCAAACCTGCTGAAGAAGATCCAAGGTTAAAATTGGTGCATCTGTACCGATAGTCACTATGTTTTGATGACCTTGCTCTCTCAAACGTTGATCAACTGCATTTATTCTGTCGCCAAGATTACCCGATGGCTGTGGAACCACCTGAACGTGCTCACCGTCCATCAATCCCTCTGCCCACTCAACCTCATCAACAGACGCGGGAGACAGAACTACCTTACCTGACCAAGCTTGCGCATCCTCGAGTGCACATTGCAACAAAGCCTTAGCAATTTCAAAAGTGGTTTCAGCACCTAGTGAGGCCGCAATACGTTGCTTACCCTGCCCAATACGAGGCTGCTTACAAAAGATTAATAGAGTGAAAGCTTTACTCATTTACAGGAGTAACCTTGATTCAAGTTTTTGATTTAGCCTAACTTATTGATAGACCTAAGCTTAACGCGATAGTTCAAGGAAAACATATTCCAACCTATAGCTAAAGTTAATCCGCTACCACCCTTCTGCTAAAACCATGGCTGTGATACAACTCAAGCTTAAAATTTTTATCGAAGGGCTGCTATGAATCAGGTTATCCAACTTCTTAACGCACATCGTTCTATCCGAAAGTTCACTGATAAACCTGTGAGCCAAGAACAGATCAATCGTTTTATTCAAGCAGGCCAAGCAGCAGCCACTTCGAGCTTTATACAAGCTTGCACCGTCATCCAAGTAAATGATTCAGAAAAACGTGCATCACTTGCAGAATGGGCAGGTAATCAAACCTATGTAAGAGAGGCGCCGAGCTTCCTAGTCTTCTGTGCAGATATGAAGCGCCATCAACTAAGTTGCGAGATGCACGATGCGGAGATGCTATCTGGATTTACCGAGCAATTTATTACGGCCACTGTCGATTGCGGACTATTTGCCCAAAACGTTGCGATAGCAGCCGAATCTGAAGGACTGGGCGTAGTTTATATTGGCGGTTTACGGAATAAGATTGATCTGGTTTCCGACACATTAAACCTGCCTGAACTGGTCTACCCCGTATTTGGCATGTGCATTGGTGACCCTGATCAAGACCCTGAAGTGAAACCTCGTTTACCATTGGATGTGGTTCTCAAGCAGGATCAATATAATGATAGCCAAGACCAAGAATTGATTGCTGAATATGACAGAGATATTCAAGCGTATTATATGAGTCGCACCGGTGGCCAAAAAGATATGACTTGGAGCGAACAAATCTCCGGAATGCTACAAAAAGAGGCTCGCCCTCATATGCTTTCTTTTCTACAATCACGCGGATTCCTAAAAAAATAAGCCTCAGAGACAATTCGGAGGTTCGGAGAGGACAATGAGCGGCGAAATCGATACTGAAGAGTCATTAGATCTGTTACTGGCAAGACAACCTGTTTTTAATAAAAGTCAGGATGTTGTTGCATATGCCCTTCTATATAGAGGGGATGATGAAGCAACTGAACGCAAGTTCAGCGATCACTTAGCAACCTCTTCGGTCATTCTAAATACCTACGCTAGCATATGTCAGGAAGGGGAAGTCAGATCTCTACCTTGCTATATTAAGCTAACAGACAAAACCATCATGTCTGAGCATTTCCCTGAACTTCCCAAGGAACACTTTGTACTTGAAGTTCTTGGCCATTCTGAGATTTCTCCAGAATTTATAGAAAGAGTAAGAGAACTTAATCAATTGGGTTACAGACTGGCTCTCTCAGATTACAAGCCAGACCCTAAGTTTGATCCTCTTTTAAATTTAGTCCACATACTTAAGATGGATATCCAATCTATTCCCACGGAATCCATTCCTGAACTGGCTAAGAAGCTACGTCCTTACCATTTAGAGCTATTAGCGGATAAAGTTGAAACACAAGAAGAGTTCAGAAAATGCTATGAGCTTGGCTTCTCTCTTTTCCAAGGCTACTTTTTAAGCAAACCCGAACCAGTTAAAGGGAAAAAATTGGGTAGCAGTAAGATGCTCCTCTTACAGATGATGGTTGAGCTTCAAAGCCCGACAGCCACGGCTCAATCTGTAGAGCAACTGGTCATTAATGACCCTCTACTGACTTATAGGATCTTAAGAGTTGTAAATTCAGCTGCATTTAATCTTAATCGCGAAATAGAATCTCTCTCCCACGCCATTAGCCTACTTGGCTTTGAACAGATCCGTAAATGGGTTAGCTTGTTCCTCGTAACAGATACTCAAGAGAAACCTGTCGAATTAACTCGCAGTATGCTTATCCGCGGCCGAATGTGTGAACTCCTTGCAGAGATGCTTGGCCGGGACCAACCTATCAATAACTTTATAACAGGGTTATTTTCAAAACTGGATGTTTTGTTGGATATGGAACTGCCTGAATTACTAGAGCAAGTACCTTTACAAAATGATGTTAAAGCTGCACTGATTAATTATGAAGGTCAACTTGGCCAGATTTTAGAACAGGTTAGCAAATACGAAGAAGGTGACTTTGAGCAGATCGATCTATTACTGGATCAACAATATTATGAAGTTGCATACCGGCACAGTTTGAATTGGTCGCAACAAGTGATGCAATCCCTAAGTGACAAATAATAGGCTTATTCTTGCCTATTCTTGAAAATATCGAACTCACCCTGCTGCTTATCTTTGCGGCAGCAGGAACTTCATTTATTACTGCCGCCATGGGGATTGGTGGCGGTGTTCTGCTGCTGGTAATTCTCGCCTCCTTTCTACCCGCTTCAGCTCTGATACCGGTTCATGGCCTTGTCCAGCTAGGCTCCAATGGTAATCGTGCAATTGTCACTCGACAGCATATCGACTGGGAGATGGTGATCAGCTTTAGTATCGGCGCTCTAATTGGCTCGGCACTAGCCTCACTCATCGTAGTACAGCTACCCCTGACGTTTATCCAAATTTCCGTTGCTCTATTTATTCTTTTTCTAGTCTGGGGACCAAAACCCGGTACGCATCAGATGAGCAGAAACGGCCTCATCGTAGCGGGCGCAGGCACAACATTCGCATCTATATTTGTCGGCGCGACTGGTCCTCTTGTAGCCGGTTTAGTGCATAGGCAAAATTACGACAAGCACAGCAGCACCGCTAATTTCGCTACCTGCATGAGCATGCAGCACTTACTCAAGATATTTGTATTTTCTTTTGTAGGTTTTGCGTTTTGGCAGTGGTTACCGTTAATCTTACTGATGATTTTAGGCGGTATGATAGGCACTTGGCTTGGGCTTAAAATGCTCAACCGCATTCCAGAAAAGCAGTTTAAAATGCTTTTCAAAACCGTTATTACAATTCTAGCATTACGATTACTGTGGCAAGCAGGCACTAGCTTTCTCAACTAATCTTTTCTTAGCTAAGGACATTTATTACATCTAGTTAGACACAAAAAAGGCAGCCTAAGCTGCCTTTTTATCTCTAAAATAACGACACGTATTTAGAATAATTTTTCCAGCTTAGAAAGATCTCGAACAGCACCTTTATCAGCTGATGTTGCCAACATACCGAATGCTTTCAGTGCAGCAGACACCTTACGTGGACGTGGCTCAACAGGTTTCCAGCCAAGCTTATCTTGCTCTGCACGGCGTTCTGCTAGCTCTTCATCAGAAAGCAACACATCAATTGTTCGGTTAGGGATATCGATACGGATAATATCGCCGTTACGAACCAGACCGATTGCACCACCCGCTGCAGCTTCTGGAGAAACATGGCCGATCGACAGACCAGAAGTACCACCAGAGAAACGACCGTCAGTCAGCAATGCACAGGCTTTACCTAGGCCTTTAGACTTGATGTAAGAGGTTGGGTAAAGCATCTCCTGCATACCCGGGCCACCTTTAGGGCCTTCGTAACGTACGATAACAACTTCGCCCGCCACTACTTTATCATCAAGAATATTCTGAACCGCTTCATCTTGAGATTCTGTAATGTGTGCAGGGCCTTCAAAAACAAGGATAGACTCGTCTACACCAGCAGATTTAACCACACAGCCATCTAGCGCGATGTTACCTTTCAATACAGCAAGACCACCTTCCAAAGAGAACGCATTCTCTAATGAACGGATACAACCATTCTCACGGTCACCATCTAGTGTTGGCCAGCGAGTAGATTGACTAAATGCTGTCTGAGTTGGGATGCCTGCAGGACCAGCACGATAAAACTCCAATACTTCAGGAGTTGGGTTACGCATGATATCCCACTTATCCAGTGCATCTTTCATCGTCGGAGCATGAACCGTTGGCACATCTGTGTGTAGCTTACCGGCACGATCAAGCTCACCCAAAATCCCCATAATGCCACCAGCACGGTGAACATCTTCAATGTGGTAATCAGGTGTATTTGGCGCCACTTTACATAGCTGAGGCACTACACGGGATAGACGATCAATATCGTCCATTGTGAAATCAATCTCAGCTTCCTGCGCAATCGCCAGCAAGTGAAGGATCGTATTCGTCGATCCGCCCATAGCGATATCAAGTGTGATGCAGTTTTCAAACGCTTTAAAACCAACAGAGCGCGGAAGAACTGATTCATCGTCCTGCTCGTAGTAGCGTTTAGCCAAATCTACAATGGTACGACCCGCTTCGAGGAACAAGTTTTCACGATCAGCGTGAGTTGCAACTACAGTACCATTACCAGGAAGTGCAAGACCTAGGGCCTCTGCCAAGCAGTTCATAGAGTTCGCTGTGAACATACCAGAACAAGAGCCACAAGTAGGACACGCAGAACGCTCTACTGCATCAACTTCTTCGTCAGATGCATTTGGATCTGCTGCAAGTACCATAGCGTCAACTAGATCTAGCTTGTGCTCAGCCAGTTTAGTTTTACCCGCTTCCATTGGGCCGCCAGTAACAAAAATTACTGGGATATTCAGGCGCATAGACGCCATTAGCATGCCCGGTGTGATCTTGTCACAGTTAGAGATACAAACAATCGCATCTGCACAGTGTGCATTTACCATGTACTCAACAGAGTCAGCAATAATGTCACGAGATGGCAAAGAGTAAAGCATGCCGTCATGACCCATCGCGATACCATCATCAACTGCGATAGTATTGAATTCTTTAGCAACACCACCCGCCTTTTCAATTTCGCGAGCAACCAGCTGTCCCATGTCTTTCAGGTGTACGTGACCTGGAACAAACTGAGTAAATGAGTTTGCCACAGCAATAATTGGCTTATGGAAATCCTCATCCTTCATACCTGTAGCACGCCATAAAGCACGTGCACCCGCCATATTACGACCTGCCGTCGATGTCTTTGAGCGATATTGTGGCATTTCAATGACCCTTGTTTGTAATAATTTTGCTTAGTTATCGAGTATAACAGAACCGTTGCGAAAACCGTCGTTCCAATATTGCTTTGTTCGCAACAGCATATACCACGAAATGCGTTACCAAATTGCACGGGGCTAATCCGACCAATAGATTAAAATTATGCATGTTCCGCCCCTTGCAGAGTCGAAGCCCGCACTCTAATCTTGGCAGCTTAGTTGTGTTAGAGGTTAATCATGTCCAACTTAGATAAAAAAGAGATTCGCTCTGACAAGTGGATGCAACTCTTCATCAAATCAGGCGTTCCTATCGCCATCATCAGCATTATCTGCTTGTGGGTGGGCTGGTTTTTCAAAATCCCTTCCCTAGGCCAGATATTCATTGTTACTGCAGCAATCGCGCTTGCGATAGGTATGGCTTACAACGTTCGCTTTGTCATTCTTTCCGTTAGACAATTAAAAGAAAAACAAAAGAAAGACTGATCCGCTTCCAAAAACTCGATTTCTCTCTGGGAAAGTTCTGTGGGGAAGCCTTCCCCACAGAATACCATTCACTTACGATACAGTTTCGCGCCCGTAAGCTAGGCTATAGATTCTCTAGATAAGTAATTTATCTGGTCACACGAACTATTTACTATCAATTCCATAGTACGGGATACTTAGAAACTAATGAACAATCGGTCCATCCTGTATTCTTCCGAGAGTCAGATATTAAGGCTTAATATTCTATTGTTTGTGTAATCTGAATAGCGACCTGCACCAATGAGGTTTTCCTACATGTTCAAGCAGCAAATTAAACATGCTGTAATTTTGCTAAGCCTTCTGACTGGCCTGGCATCCGTAGCGATGGCAGACGAGTCGCCATTAACGCTCAAGCAAGCTATGACCGCCGCGATTGAAGCAAGCGGTGGTAAAGTAATAAAAACAGAGACCACTGAATTTAAGGGGCGTGCTGTTTTTAAAATTCGCCTCGTTAAAGAAGGGCATGTAAAAGATGTCTTGATCGACGCCAAAAGCGGCGCTGTTATTACCCCCGAATAAGGAGTTTAAATACAATGAAGTTACTTGTTGTTGAAGACGATCCAGATCTACGCCGCCAATTGACGACTGCCTTAGAGGGTAACAACTACACAGTTGAAGAAACCGCTGATGGTGAAGAAGCGCTGTATATGGGGCAGGAATACCCATATGACCTCGCTATTGTTGACCTCGGTCTACCAAAGCTTTCTGGCATTGATGTGATCAAGAAATGGCGAGCAGAAGGTAAAGAGTTTCCAATTATTATTCTGACGGCCCGTGGCGACTGGCAAGATAAAGTAGAAGGTTTAGAAGCAGGTGCAGATGATTACTTGGTTAAGCCCTTCCACATGGAAGAGCTGCATGCGCGTCTAAACGCTTTGTTACGCAGAGCAGCAGGTCACTCGAAACCTGTGCTTGAATTTGGCCCGCTCAAAATCGATACCACGGGCCGCGTTGTTTACCGCAACGGCGAACCAGTTAAGCTAACAAGTTACGAGTATCGTACATTCGAATACTTGGTACTGAACACAGGCAAGACTATTTCGAAGAGCGAGCTAACTGAGCACTTGTACCATCAGGACTTCGACCGCGACAGTAATGTACTAGAAGTATTTATCCGTCGTTTGCGTCAGAAACTGGATCCAGATCAAGAGTTACAACCAATTACTACCGTCCGTGGGCTCGGCTATCGCTTTGCCCTCACAGCTGATCAGCCTAGCGACTAAGGATAGTTCGTGAATATTCGATCTCCCCTGCAGTCATTGCAGGGGCGACTGTTGATTGCATCAGCAGTCATTCTTCCAATCGTTCTTTTTATTGCAGGGTTAGCCTTGAGTAAGGCTTACCACAGCAGTTTAGAAAACTCGGTAAGAGACCGTTTACAGCTACAGGTTTACCTGCTGCTTGGTGCAGTGGAACTCAAAGAAGATCACATCCTCTTCCCGGATCGATTGCAGGAACCTCGCTACGATCAGATTAATTCCGGTCTATATGCCGCTATACATGATCAAGAGGGCAATATCCTCTGGCGCTCTCTATCATCGGTACTTCTAGACGACCCTCAGCTTTCTGAAGTGATAAATCTTAGCGGATTAACCACCGGCGAGCCGAGGTTTGAACATTTGGAAGAGGCACAACTCTACCGATTCCAACTACGCATCATTTGGGAAACAACAGGCAAAGAAAAGTCATTTCTGTTTACTGTAATGGAATCAGATGATCTCGTGATTAGCGATATCCAAGCTTATAACCAACAGTTAACGGCTTGGCTTGGCATCATTTTCCTCGTTGCGCTATTGGCGCAAACCTTCATCCTCAGTTGGGGCTTAACACCATTAAGACAACTCGCTAAAGATCTTAAGGCGATTGAAGCTGGTAAAGCAGAGAAACTTAAAGGCCTTTACCCTGATGAAGTTGAACCGATAACCACTAACCTTAACGGCTTAATTGAGAGTGAGCGAAAGCAACGAGAGCGCTATCGCAATACACTGGGGGATCTAGCCCATAGCCTAAAAACCCCACTTGCGGTTATGCGCGGCGCTGAGTTAGAGGAACACGAGCTACATACTTATCAGTCTTTGGTTTCTGAGCAAGTGGAACGCATGGATCAGATTGTTCAGTATCAGTTGAGCCGTGCCGTGAAGAGCAAGAATAAGCCGCTCGGTAAAGCGGTCGCTGTTGAGCCCATCATTGAACGAATGCTCTCGGCGCTTGGCAAAGTCTATCGAAATAAAAATGTTGTTACTGAAACATCTTTATCAGAAAACCTGACCTTCTTTGGTGATGAACGCGATCTCATGGAAGTGTTGGGTATGATCATGGAAAACGCGTTTAAGTACGGTCATAGTCAGGTTGCTATCTCTGCATCACAATCTGATCGAGAGTTAAAAATAACCATCTGTGATGACGGTCCCGGAGTAACACCAGAGATGCGCCAAGTCATTTTACAACGCGGCGCTCGCTTGGATACGTCAATTCAAGGACAAGGGATTGGCTTATCGGTAGCCACCGATATTATCAGTAGCTACCAAGGTCAGCTTGAAGTGAAAGACTCCCCACTTGGTGGAGCCTGCTTTAAGATTCACTTCCCAAGTTAAAGATTAAGCATAAACACTTTGGAATTGCGCTGGAGATTAAACAGCGCTTTCTTCTCACCCGGTAAGTTATCCACAGGGGTTTCGACAAAACCACGCTCAACAAACCAATGAGCCGTCTTAGTTGTCAGCACAAACACCTGCTTAAGGTTGTGCTGCAGCGCTTGCTGTTCAATCGCTTTGAGTAGCTTATCGCCTCGTTCAGCCCCTTTATATTCTGGTGAAACGACCACACAAGCGAGCTCTGCCATCTGATCCTCAGGGAACGGATAGAGTGCAGCACAGCCAATCACCACGCCATCGCGTTCGATAAGCGTGAAACGTTCGATCTCATTTTCTAAGACTTCACGCGAGCGCCTTACCAGCGTGCCATCCTGCTCTAAAGGTTGGATCAACTCTAACACCGCACCTACATCTTCAATCGTTGCAGAACGAAGCTGCTCGTAGGAATCCTGTAGCACCATAGTACCCGAACCATCACGGGTAAATAACTCGCCAAGCAGAGCACCGTCTTCTTTATAACTGATAAGATGACAACGACGCACACCCTTGCGGCAAGCAGCAACTGCGGCTTCTAAATGACGCGACATTTCCGTATGTGGTTGGTCTGTATCTTCCAATGAAGATAGATACTGCCCAACCAAGCGTTCAGCCTTGCGGGTCAATAATTCGCTACGCAATTTTCCCGAGCTATCCAAAACACCTTGATCCGCACCAAACAAAATCAACTTATCAGCATCTAAAGCACTGGCAGCAGCCGTCGCCACATCCTCAACAGATAAGTTAAAAACTTCACCTGTTGGTGAGTAGCCTAAGTGAGAAAGCAGAACGATATTGCCATCATCCAACTGCTGGGTAATAGCATCATGATCTAGACGACGCACTTCACCCGTATGAGCCATATCAACGCCGTCCAAAACACCAACGGGCTTCGCAGTCACAAAGTTGCCAGAAACAACCTTAATGCGCGCACCTGCCATAGGCGTATTCGGCAAGCCCAATGACAATCTCGCTTCAATTTCAGCCCGCACAATGGCGGAAGCCTGAATCACACAAGTCAGAGTTTCTTGATCGGTCACGCGAAGGTGATGATGCAAACGTGTCGTTAACTGCTTTTGTGCAAGCTGTTCTTCGACCTGTGGTCGCGACCCGTAGACCAAAATCAAACGCACACCTAAGCTATTCAGCAAGGCGATGTCATGCACGATGTTGGCAAAATTAGGATCAGCAACAGTTTCTCCACTCAACATCAGCACAAAGGTATTTCCCCGATGCGCATTGATATATGGAGAGGAGTGGCGGAACCAATTGACGTATTGTTTAGTGTCGTCGTTCACAGTCAGTCTACAAGCAGTTTTCAATGATTAGGTCTATTACGGCTACTGTAGGCTTAATCGGCACAAAAGCCAAATATTCATCCATCTGAACATTACTCGGCAAGAGTGATTTAAAGCCCTATCTTAGTGCGTTAGACTGCAAACTTAGATGGCAGCCTATAAAGAGAAAAAACAGAGATGGCATTAGAAGTAGAGCTAAAGCTAACTTTAAGCCCGCATCATGTGGAATCATTAAAACTACAACCACTGTTCCGCTCCTCCCAAGTTCGAGAATTGGGGAGCCACCACTTAGGTAACATCTATTACGACACCCCCGATCAGCAACTAACTCAACACCGGGTAGCTCTGCGTATTCGACGTAAAGGTGAACAGCTGATTCAAACACTGAAAAGCAGCGGATCTTCTGAAGCAGGCATGCACTCACGCAAAGAGTGGGAATGGCTGATTAAACAGCCGGAATTAAATTACGAACTACTTGAAAGTGCAGAATGGCCTAAAGCCCTTCAAGACCCGGATATCCATGCTCAAGTTGCACCAATTTTTAGCACCGACTTTACCCGTACAACGTGGATACTCGATACCCTGGATAGCAAAGGTAATGTGCTAAAAGCCGAGATCGCTTTAGACCAAGGCACTGTGAGTGCTCATGGCCGAGAAGATCCTCTGTGCGAGCTGGAGCTGGAACTGCTGGAGGGCGAGGCGACCGAGATGGTCAAATTCGCATTAGATCTAGCGAAACATGTCCCTCTCTACATTAGCGATATCAGTAAAGCACAAAGAGGCTATCGTCTTCTCACTCCAGAGACCTATGACGTTCACCGTAAACTACCCGAATTCGATGAATCGACCACGCTAGAACAAAGCTTCAGCACTCTGTTGCAAAAAGAACTCGGTCTTTGGCCGCGTTATTTGGAAGCTTGGCAATTTACTAAAGATTGGAAATACATCCCTTTAGCACTCGAGTCTCTGCGTAATATTGGTGCCCTCTATGAGACCTACAGCGATATTGCGCCTGCAGAACCTGATGGCAAGATCGATTTCCTTCTCAGCAAACTGATCCGTCAATTACGAGATATCGATGCCTGGCGACGTACTGCAGTAATCTCGAACCAAAAAGAGAGTGACTTGATCAAGCAACAGCAGCAACGCTCCGAAGCGCGTTTAAATGTGTTATTACAAACCGCAGAACCGGGCGTCTTAGCACTACTGATATCAGAACAGCTGATAGAAAAATCTTGGCGCGAGCGCTGGCAGGAAAGCCACCAGCAACTGGCCCAAAGTTGTTTAACAAAAGCATGATAAGCATCACTCATTCAGTTGTTTTAGACTGTTAGAATGATTTTGGGGTCTCCATTAACTACGCATCATATTCGGCCCCAAGTTTCACATTTCAGGAGACATAAGCCTTATGCTCAAACCGCACATGGATTTACTGCCAGAAACACTTCAACCGGTACTCACCAAAAACTGGGAACCCCTTGAAGAGACTCTGACCACACTGAGCAATACCCCTGAGAGTTTTAGTCAGGACTTAAGCCGTGTTCTGACCGGCAGTAACTTCGTGGCGGAGCAACTCGAGCGTCGCCCAGAGATGTTGAGTTCGCTCCTTGAAAGCGGTGATCTATACAACTCCTATTCAGAAGAGCAGTATCACAACACGCTAAAAGAGACATTTAGCTCCCTAGAAACGGAAGAACAGCTTCACAAAGCGATCCGTTGTTTCCGCCAGCGTGAACAAGTTCGCCTAATATGGCGTGACCTCACCCGTACCAGCGATATGCGCACCACCACCCGTGAACTTTCTTGGTTGGCTGATGCCTGCGTAGAACAAACCATGAACTG
Source organism: Neptuniibacter sp. QD29_5 (assembly GCF_047778125.1). Lineage (GTDB taxonomy): Bacteria > Pseudomonadota > Gammaproteobacteria > Pseudomonadales > Balneatricaceae > Neptuniibacter. The sequence continues at coordinate 270,893 of NZ_CP180556.1, read as the reverse complement.
GCTATATGACCAAGCTTGCGAACGTTGGGGGACACCAACCGGTCGACACAGCCGTAAACCGCAACGCATGGTTGTACTGGGCATGGGTAAGCTAGGTGCAAACGAGCTGAACTTATCCTCCGATATAGATCTGATCTACGTTTACCCAGAAAACGGTGAAACCGAAGGCAGCAAAAAGTGTCTGGACAATCAGGACTTCTTTATCCGCCTAGGCAAAAAGCTGATTCAGGCACTGGATAACAGCACCATCGACGGCTTTGTGTTCCGTGTTGATATGCGTTTACGTCCATTCGGTTCAGCAGGCCCCTTGGCGATTAGTTTCGATGCAATGGAAGGTTATTACCAAGAGCATGGTCGTGAGTGGGAACGCTACGCCATGATCAAAGCCCGCATAATGGCAGGAGATAAAGAAGCGGGCGAAGAATTGATGCAGATTCTCCGCCCATTCGTGTACCGTAAATATATCGACTTCAGTGCTTTTGATTCTCTGCGTGAGATGAAAGAGATGATCAGCCGCGAAGTTCGTCGCAAAGGCCTGAATAACAATGTAAAACTTGGCTCGGGTGGTATCCGTGAAGTCGAGTTTATCGCACAAGTATTCCAACTATTGCGTGGTGGTCGAGATACACGATTACAACAACGGGAACTGTGTAATATTTTACCTATTCTGCCAGACGTCGTCGGTATGCCTGAACAAGCCTCTCAGGAGCTGATGGCTGCTTATGAATTTTTGCGTAACGCCGAGCATGCAATTCAGGCCGTAGCAGATAAACAAACGCAAGAACTTCCAATCGATGAAGTAGAACAATGCCGCTTAGCTTTCAGTATGGGCTTTAACGATTGGGATAGTTTTGCAGCCGAGTTAGAAAGTCACCGCGATAAAGTGCGTATTCACTTTGCCGATCTGATTGCACCGTGCGAAGAAGACGAACCGGAAGAAGATTCAGCATGTGACGAGACTTGGCTTTCTTTATGGAAAGATGAACTTGAAGATCGGCACGCTATAGAGCTTCTTGAAGAGCAAGGTTTCGACGATCCCAAAGAGGCGTGGCACAAGATAAAAACCCTGCGTGAATCGCGTACTGTGCAGATGCTACAACTTATTGCGCAAGAACGTTTATTAGCCGTACTGCCTATTTTGCTGCGTGAAATCGCCGCGACCGAAAATGCGACAGAAACCTTAGGCCGAGTCCTAACGCTGATCCAAGCAATCTTAAGACGTTCCGCTTATCTAGTGTTATTGGCTGAAAACCCAACCGCTCTTCAGCAGATGGTTAAGCTCTGCTCAGCATCTAGCTGGTTCTCAGAAAAGCTCGCGAAACAGCCAATTCTATTGGACGAGCTAATCGACCCGAGCAGCCTATATTCGCCACCGGATAAAGCTCAGCTAAACAGCGAACTGCGCCAACAACTGCTACGTATTCCAGAAGAGGATACGGAGCAGTTAATGGACACTCTACGTTACTTCAAGAACGCCCACTCTTTGAAAGTAGCAGCGTCTGAGATCACAGGCGCACTGCCACTCATGAAAGTAAGTGATTACTTAACTTGGACAGCGGAAGTTATCTTAGAAGCGGTGGTCGATATCGCTTGGAAGTTGATGACCGAAAAGCACGGCGCTCCACAGAAATCAGCAGGCGTACCCTGCAACCCAGACTTTATCGTTCTAGGTTACGGTAAAATGGGCGGGATCGAGCTTTCCTATGGCTCGGATCTAGACCTAGTCTTTATTCACGATTCTGATGCGAACCTGTTTACCGATGGGGATAAACAGATCGCTAACTCGGTCTTCTTTACTCGCTTAGGTCAGAAAATCATCCACATCCTAAATACATTCACCACCTCAGGTCAGTTGTATGAAGTGGACATGCGTCTGCGTCCATCTGGTAACTCCGGCCTATTGGTAAGTTCTCTCAAAGCCTTCTCCGACTATCAACACAAAGAAGCGTGGACTTGGGAACATCAAGCCCTTGTTCGTGCACGCGTTGTTGCCGGTGATGCAGCTCTAAAAGAGAAGTTTGAAGAGGTGAGAGCCGAGATTCTTAAACTGCCTAGAGAGGATGAAAAGTTACTAGAAGAAGTAACTGAGATGCGCGAGAAGATGCGTGATCATCTGGGTAGCAAAGGCAACGATGAAGAGAACCCTGTGTTCCACCTTAAACATGATCGTGGTGGCATTGTAGATATTGAATTTATCGTTCAATACTTGGTTTTACGCAATGCAGGAAAATGCCCATCGCTTTATGAGTTCACCGACAATATCCGTATTTTAGATGCTGCCGAGCAGATCGAGTTAATCAGCCAAGATACTGCTGAAACTCTGCGAGAAGCTTACAAAGCTTATCGCGCAGCAGGCCATCGTCAAACCTTGCAGGATCGCTCTAATACTATCTCTGGCGCTGAAATGACTGAGATGCGAAATGCAGTCGCTAACATCTGGCAATATATCATGTCAGGGGAAAGCTAAGCTTTCTCCCGATAACAAAAAAGGGCAGTACCTGCGAAGGTACTACCCTTTTTTTATAAACTGTTTAGGGAGGCTTTTAAACGTCGGTTAACCAACCGTGCTTATCTTCTGCCTTGCCCCATTGGATATCGTTTAGCGCCTTACGCAAACGTAGAGTTGTCTCGCCAATACCACCATTACCAACGCTATACTCTTTATCGTTATAAACCATAGTACCCACTGGCGCCAATACCGCAGCTGTACCTGAAAGTGCAGCTTCGCAACCTGGCTTAGCAATACGCTCAAGCATCTCTTCTACCGAGATACTACGCTCAGATACTTTAAGACCTAAATCACGCGCAATGGTTAGAACAGAATCACGCGTTACGCCGTGTAGGAAGCTTTCATCCAAATCACGTGTAATGACTTCATCACCATCGATAAGCAGGAAGTTAGCTGCGCCAGTTTCCTGAATATCACCGTTTGGACAGAACAGAACCTGATCAACATTATGCTCAGCTTTTGCTTTCATCGTTGGCAGCAATGCACTCGCGTAGTTACCACCACTCTTGATCATGCCATTATGAGGCGCACAACGTAGGCCATTATCTTCTACTAACAAACGCAACGCGCGATCACCACCCGCAAAGTAATCACCTACAGGTGAAAGCAGTACGTAGAAACAAGCCGTTTCAGACGGTGCTGCTGCTTTACCAATCGCAGGCTCAGTACCAAACAACGTTGGACGGATATACATAGAACCCGGAGGTGCTGGAACTTCATCAGCAAAGCGCTTCACTGTATCCAGAATCATCTGAGTTACAAACTCCTCATCTAATTCAGGCAGTGCCAATAGACGCGCACTTTGCGCCATACGGGAGACATTACGATCAATACGGAAAACTTTAATCGAACCATCTTCATGACGGAATGCTTTTAGACCTTCAAAACAAGTCGAAGAGTAATGCAGAACATGTGCACCTGGGTGCAAGTTGATGCTGTCACTAGGGACCATTTCGACCGCACTCCAGCTGGAACCGTCAAACCAAGAGATTGACATTTCAGGCATAAAAACGGAGCCGAATGCAGTTGCCATGAGACCTTCCTTCTAATTATTTTGATGCGTTACTGTTTTGCCCTTCGATACTTTCGAAAAAGGAGCAAACAGAGATGATATGTACAAATTAAGGGCTGATATTCTAATCCTGATAACAGAAAATTGGAATTACCTGAGCCCTTCTACAGCGTATCTTGCAGAATTAAAGTGCCAATAAACCCAATAAGAATTGAAATTGGGCGTTTTTCTCCAATTCTTGTATGATTCTCACCTTATCAAATACCGTTCACTTAGGGCTATCTAAGCACGATAACGGGCTATTTTTGATCGCAGTCTAAAAGCAACAGAGCAGAAGGTTCACTCACCTATGTCGTTAACACAGCAAATGGATAACAGCTAATGAAAACGCTTATCATCGGCCCATCTTGGGTAGGCGACATGTTAATGAGCCAATCTCTGTACCAGCACCTAAAACTGAAGAACCCTGATATTGAGATCGACGTGTTAGCGCCGAACTGGTGTCGACCTGTTTTAGCGCGTATGCCCGAGGTCAATAAAGCGATCGAGATGCCGGTAGGACATGGCAGCCTGCAATGGGGCCTGCGTAAACAGATTGGTCAGGAACTCGCTAAAAACGGCTATGAGCAAGCACTCGTTCTACCTAATTCTTTAAAATCTGCATTAATCCCTTGGTTTGCCAAAATTCCAAAAAGAACTGGCTGGCGTGGTGAGATGCGTTATGGCTTGCTGACCGACCTTAGACCACTGAATAAAGAAGCCTATCCATTGATGGTTCAGCGCTACCTTGGCCTGGCAGAATCGCCGGGGACACCAGCCATACCGATGGAACAGATCCCTTATCCGCAACTGACAGTGGATAACGCTGAATACGAAGCCGCTCTAACTCAATTCAAACTAAATCCTGAGAAAGCGATCGCGTTTTGTCCAGGTGCCGAGTTTGGTCCGGCTAAACGCTGGCCTGATTATCATTATGCGTCACTAGCGAAGTTATTAATTGCTGATGGTTACCAGATCTGGCTATTTGGCTCCGAAAAAGACAAGCCTGTATGCCAACAAATTCAAGACCAGCTTACGGTTGAAGAACAACAGCGCTGCAGCAACTTAGCCGGTGTTACCACGCTTCCTCAAGCTATCGACCTAATCGCGCATTGCCAAGCGGCGGTGAGCAATGATTCTGGATTGATGCATATTGCTGCAGCCGTCAATGTGCCGCTTGTTGCACTCTACGGCCCTACCAGCCCTGGATTTACACCGCCGCTATCCGATAAAGCGAAAATCATCAGACTGATCGAAGGCTACCAAAAAATTAGAAAAGGTGATGCCGACCAAGGCTATCATCAGAGTATGATCGATATCACACCTGAGCTTGCTTATAAGGCAACCATCGATGGATTAAACCGATGAAGAAAGTTCTCGTTGTTAAAACTTCATCCATGGGTGATATCATCCATACCTTGCCTGCGCTCACAGATGCAGCTCGCGCAATCCCGGGTGTACAGTTTGATTGGGTTGTAGAAGAAAACTTTACCGAAGTACCTTCATGGCACCCTTCGGTTAATCAGGTTATCCCGGTTGCCATTCGACGCTGGCGCAAGAATATCTGGAGCACGTTAAAAAGCGGTGAGTGGTCCGATTACAAACAGCGACTGCAAACAGAACAGTACGACGCTGTTATTGATGCCCAAGGCTTACTCAAGAGTGCTGTACTGGTCACACGCTTAGCAAACGGGCCGTCATTTGGTTTGGGAAAAGATTCAGCTAAAGAACCTTTAGCTGCACGATTTTACGACACCTCAGTTTCGGTTCCGAAACAGCAACATGCCGTTGAGAGGGTTCGCCAATTATTTGCCCAAGCGCTGGGATACGATCTTTCAGATGAACGTGGTGATTTTAATATTCGTCAGCACTTCTTAAAGCAAACTCATCGCGAAGCACCTTATCTGGTCTTTCAACACAGTACGACTCGCTTTGATAAGCATTGGCCTGAAACTTACTGGCAATCGTTGATCAAGCTAGCAGGAGATGCCGGCTGGAAAATCAAACTACCCTGGGGCTCAGAACCAGAACAACAACGTGCACAACGACTCGCTGAAGCACATAAGAATGCTGGAGTATTACCAAGGCTTCCATTAGCTGAAATCGCCACCATTCTGACGGGTGCAAGCGCTTGTGTATCAGTAGATACTGGCTTGTCCCACCTCGCAGCAGCATTGGATACGCCTAACGTCATTTTATTTGGCCCAACCGATCCAGGTTTGGTAGGAGGCTATGGTAAAGATCAAACCTGCCTACAAGCCAGTGAATGCCCTAGAAATCAAAACGATGTTGAACCTGCTATTTTTGCGCCGCTTACGCCTGAAATTGTTTGGGGTACATTATCCAGCCAAATCACTTTAACTAGTTAATAAGTAGATAAAAAAGCATCTAACTATTTGCCTATCAGGTAAATAGTTCTAGGATAAAATGAAAGGTTTTGAGCTAAGAAAAAGATTTAAGCGCACTAATGTACAAGAGCGAACATTAGCTAGCACTGCAACGACTGCATAAACCTAATTTGTCGAACATTCGCTTTGTTCGACCTTGTTGTATTAAGAAGGTTTACTTTGGCAACAGATCACTCTGAATCCATTCATATCAATAAGCCCATCCGCGGCTTACTGGCACTGGTCGTTTTACCGCTCTTTTTAATCGCGATTGGCGGCATTGCGATCTATTTGAACCTAGCAAGCAAAAGCGAAACTGAAGCGCGTAGTCACAGCCAAAACATCACTAAGTTGTTAGCCAGTCAAGCGGATGCTTTCATCCGTAATAGAACACACGCAGTTGCGCTAATGGCAGGTGAACAACAAATCACCCAATACATACTTAATCCCGATATAAATCGCTCTCGAATCAAGAAAAAACTAAAACGTTACTGTCATACATTGCAGGCATCGATCTGTTACATCATGGATAAGAACGGCGTTACCCAAGCAGACAACCGCCCACCGGAGACGACCCTTGTAGGAAAAAACTATGCTTTTCGCCCGTATTTTCAACAAGCGATTCAAGGTATACCAATCGTTCACTTAGCTTTGGGCGTCACAACAAAAAAACGCGGTCTCTATTTCAGCCACCCTATTTATTCAGATGCTGATTCTCCTATTGGGGTAGCTATAATCAAGTTCCTACCCGATCAGATTGAAGAACGTTTCCATCGTCTCCCGGGCAATGCATCCTTAATTGACCCTAACGGTATTGTCTTTGCTTCCAACGACAAGGACTGGCTCTACAAAACACTCTTTCCTCTATCCTCAGTACAAGAAAAGAAGGTCGCTGCGTCGCGACAATTTGGAGATTCGATACCTGAACATTTAGGTTTCAGCCGCAAGCTAGATAATTCTGTCATTGAAAAGGACAAACAGCTCTTTATATATGAGAGCGCACCTTTAGAGGAGTTGTCCGGTTGGCACATCTCATTTCTTTTAGAGCCTGAACAATTCCAAACCTCTGAACAGATTACTCAGCATCAGATCGCTTTGTCGTTGATCGGAGCGATGTTCTTTATCACCTTAGTTGCAATTAAACTCCTCTATCGCCAGCTCAGACATAGCTTAGGCTCGACCCAACGCTATCAGCATGAGTTAGAACAAAGTGAGCAGCGCTTACAACGTTTTGAAGAGGTCACCTCCGAAGCTATATTCATCCATAATGCGCAAGGCATAGTCGATCTGAATAGAAGAGCAGAAGAACTATTTGGCTACAGCTACCAAGACTTTATTAAACTGGACCCTCAAACCTTATTCACCCCGGAAAGTTTGCCGACAGCACTGGAACATGCACGGAACACATCTGAGCAACCTTACCAAGCCGTTATTATCACCAAACAACAAGAAGAGATTCCTGTAGTCATCACAGGTCGAAGGGTGCTGTGGCATGGGGAGAAAGCAAGGGTAGCCTCATTCCGCGATATCAGAAAACGAGTTGAAACGCAGAAAAAATTATCTGCCAGTGAAGACCGATTCCGCCAACTCTCCGACCTTGTCGCCGAAGGTTTGCTGATCTATAGCAATCACAAAATCATCGATGTAAATCAGGCTCTGTGCCGAATTTTTGCAACAGATAAGGATACGCTCATCTCCTCCTCCTTGGATAATTTATTCAATAAGGAGATATCCGAAGAGATCTTAGAGCTAGAGCAAACAGATAAGTCCTCTTTTGAAATCACATTGCAACGTGGAGACGGTTCTACCTTCCCTGCAGAGATTTCCTCTGCCAGCATGCAATTTGATGATGGCCTGTTTAATATCGTCGCTATACGTGATATTAGCCGCCAAAAGGAGCAAGAGGAACATATTCTCTATCAGGCGCAATATGACCTACTCACCAACATTCCCAACCGTGTATTAGCACGTGATCGCGCCGAACAAGCAATCAAAAAAATGCGTCGAGAAGGTCGAAAACTGGCCTTAATGTTTATCGATTTAGACGATTTTAAAAAGGTAAATGACAGCTTAGGCCATGATATAGGTGATCAGCTACTGCAACAGGCTGTCGAGCGTCTACAAAGCTGCTTAGCTGAAAACCACACATTAGCCCGCCATGGCGGAGATGAATTCATTATTATTCTCGAAGATATCGAGAAGCCAGAACAAGCGGAACTCACAGCTGAACTCATTTTAGAAAAGTTCTCGCAGCCCTTCATAATACAAAGTAAGCAACTGATCGTTACCGCCAGTATAGGTATTGCCATATTCCCAGACGATGCCGTCGACTTTAGAGCATTATTACGTGCTGCCGACATAGGTATGTATAAAGCTAAAAAAGATGGCCGTAACCGCTTCCACTATTACACACAAGAGATGAATGATGTCGCGGTTCGACAATTAGAACTCGATAATTGCTTACGTGCAGCCATAGCCAACGACGAACTCAGTTTGGCATTTCAACCACTGATGTGTGGATTGAACAACGACCCTAAAATTGTCGGTGCAGAAGCTCTATTACGTTGGCACTCGTCTAAACTGGGCGACGTATCCCCTGCCGAATTTGTACCTCTAACCGAACAAACTGGGCTAATCATTCCTATCGGTCGCTGGGTGTTAAAACAAGCCTGCAAACAAGCTCAACGCTGGATTGAACAGGGGCACACTGACTTCACTATCTCTGTTAACGTTTCACCGAGGCAGTTTAAAGGCAATGACTTTATAAAAGACCTGAACCAAGCACTTGAATACAGTGGCCTTAGCCCTGAACACCTGAAGCTTGAAGTAACAGAGGGCCTGATTATTGAGGCATCCTCCAAACTGGATAACACCCTACAATCGATATCCGACATGGGCATTCAGATATCAATGGATGACTTTGGTACCGGTTATTCCTCTCTAAACTACCTACAACGCTTCCCGTTCGATGACCTGAAAATTGATCGTTCATTTATACGAGAACTCGCGACCAATCCTGATTCACAGATCTTAGTTTCTGCAACCATTGCAATGGCCCACCAGCTTGGCCTAAGCGTGACGGCAGAGGGAATTGAGACCGAAGAACAGAAAGAGTATTTACATGAACTACGCTGCGATTACCTACAAGGCTATTTGCTTGGCAAACCCGTTACAGCAGATATGTTTAGTGAAGTACTAGAACAAGGAAAACAAACCAATCCAGATAGCAATGATGCTTTAAAATAACTAGAAAGGAGAGAAAGTGGTGCCGGCACCAAGAGTCGAACTCGGGACCTACTGATTACAAGTCAGTTGCTCTACCAACTGAGCTATACCGGCACATCTCAGAAGAGGACGCGAATAATAGGCAGTTATTCGACTCGAATCAAGACTATTTTTAAAATTATTTTCAAAGCGATTAATTATCATACAAAACGCATATTAAAACGGTTCTTGCCCGCTTTAATCTTCTAAGTTATTTAACCAATCATGCCCTTGTTCTTCTTTCTGAAAGAACTCAAATTGTATCCCATGCTGAAAACAGATTGCTTTTAGCATCATCAAGTCATCCACTGCAGAATGCGCTAAATCGATATAAGCAATTTTTAAGTGAGTCCAATCATTATTCACAAATTGATCAACCACGTCATAAGCCTCCATGACAGGAATCGCACCACAGACATTGGATAGATAAAGTACCTTTTTGTGACCAAAGACTTCTGTCTTTTCGGCAATCATCGCCCATATTTCTAAAGCGTCTCGTGCTGCATCCTCCGGCTTGCGGTTGCCCGATATCACAGCCCGGATATAGTTTTCAGTATTTTCTATCGTGTATTTATAGGGCATACGGTTCAAATTTTAATAGGTTATAAATTTCTTAATTATAGACATGGGTATTCAGTGCTAAGGGCGTAAAGCGTTTTAGCTCTATTCATTTACAATCAACCATACATAGAATCGTTTCTACAAGAGGGTTTACCATTGAGACTGTTAGCTTACTTAATAATCTTTAGCGCTTCTGGTAGCGCCCTAGCAGGTTCAACCAGCTGTGCCGATAAGTTTGAACTCTACGCAAAGGCCCAAACTACGTGGCAACATGACAGTGCCAAACGCGCTGTCCAGCTTCTGCCTGAACATGCTGAACGAATAAACCACTATAGAGACACGCAGCTTCTTTCGATTCAACGCCGCACGCTTGCCGTGAAATTAGCACTCAAACATACACCAGACAAAGTACAAACGTGGGGTAGCATCAACAACTGGATAGACCTCTCACCGGAGCTAGAAGCGGAACTATCCCAGCACGACCCAAAACTCACCACATTGTCTAAAAAACATAAAAAGATGACGACGCAACCAGAAATCGAGGTCGATAACAATTTCCATCGAACTTTCCAAAAAACCGCCTTAAGCGACGAAACCTTCCGCCAGTTGATGGACACTTTCAATCTACGCTCGCGCGACATCAATAGTATGAGCTGTGAAAAATAGACCTACTTCACATTTCTAGGTGGGGGCTACTCTAACTCCCACCCACTACTCCCTCCTAAATCTAAATCCAGTCACTACTTTAGAGCCATTTTTTACCTTTGCGGTTGCCCCCGTCCTATCTGAGTGCCACTCTTTCTTACAACATTTTGGGGAGAACAACTATGCGTGCATATCAAGTCGATTCCGCTGAAGGTATTAAAGCAATCCAACAAGTAGAGTTAGATACACCTGTACCTAAGGGAAAAGAGATCCTGGTTAAGATGAAAGCCTGCTCTTTAAACTATAGGGATACACTGATTACTTTAGGTGGTTATGTACGTAATGATGTACGCCCAATCATCCCCCTCTCAGACGGCGCAGGAGAAGTGGTGAGCGTAGGAGAAGAGGTCACTCAATTTAAAGCAGGTGACAGAGTCATCGGTAACTTTTTCCAACACTGGGTTGATGGTGCCATCGATGACAAAGGCTTAAATTCCGCCCTAGGTGGCGCGATCGATGGTGTGTTAGCGGACTACTTTATTCTGCAAGAAGATTGCACGGTCAAAATCCCTGAACATCTATCATACAGCGAAGCTGCAACCCTCCCCTGTGCAGCAACAACTGCTTGGCACTCCTTAGTTAACGTCGGCAATATTAAAACGGGTGACACCATTCTTCTATTAGGTACGGGAGGGGTTTCTATTTTTGGCTTACAGCTAGCGAAAGCCAAAGGTGCAAAAGTGATCATAACTTCATCCAGTGATGAGAAACTGGAGCGCGCAAGAGCACTAGGAGCCGACCACACAATCAACTACAAAACTTCACCAGATTGGGAAGAAGAAGTGCTTAAACTTACCAACGGCCAGGGCGTTGATAACGTTTTAGAAGTTGGGGGGGCAGGCACCTTCGAGAAGTCCGTTGCTTCTACAAAAGTTAATGGTACTGTGTCCGTAATTGGCATTCTAAGCGGCTTAGAAAACCCGACTATCAGCTTAATGACGATTTTTAACCTTTTGAGAATACAAGGTATCTATGTAGGTAGTACCGAAATGCTCACACAGCTCACGGAATTTATGGCTGAGCAAAAGATGAACCCTGTCATTGATAAAACATTTGCATTCAGCAACGCCCAAGATGCTTATGAATACATGGCAGCTGCTAAACACTTTGGCAAAGTTGTTATAGAAGCCTAACCGATTAAAACCACACGTTAATAAATGAAGCTGTGACACGTACAGCTTCATTTATTAGACCGCATAAAATTAGAAATAGAGGTGTTATTACGCTTAATGATGCTGCTTTTTCGGGCAAGCAGCACTTCTACTTTTTATCGGGCAACACCAATTAATACTCAAAACCTACGATCTACCTGTAACTAAAGAGTTAATTCCTTATATAAGTAAAGCCTTTATAATGAGCAACCATTCATAATTGTGACCACGATCAGATCACACGTAATAGAAGTCAGCTATTCTTAAGGGACTTAGTAGTAGCACAACCTTAAAAGTTGGTGTTTAGAGTGATTTTTAAGTCCCTATTCAAAAAAAAAGAAGCAAACTCACCTCAAGTTTCAGAGGCAAAACGTAGAGCTCCGCAAGCAACTGCAGAGGAGATCTCTCAGCTTTTTATAAGCACGCTTCTAGAGCAAAATGTGCAAAATGAACATAATAGTATTGGCAATACAAACGAGTTAGATGACAAGCTCGTCGCTAAAGTAATGGCCGAACTTACTAATTTCAATCCCGATACTATTCCTAAGATCGCCAATGCTTCTCTAGAATTGATGGAAGCTTTAATTGATGAGAACGTGTGTTCCTCTAAAATTGTTGCAACCGTCAAAGAAGATCCTGTATTACTTGGAAAGTTACTCCATCTAGCAAATTCTGCCTTTTATCGCTGTAGTAAAACAGAGATTGAAAGCATTGATGATGCTGTAATCATGATGGGCAATGATGAAATAAGAAAGCTCGTAATCAGCACATTGATGGTCGACAACCTGAAAATCAATTCTGTCTATTTCCGATTTTTTGGCGCTAACATATGGCAGCACTCCCATGATGTGGCAACAATGGCTGCTTTATACGCATCCTCTAAAGGGATGAATGAATTTCAGGCTTACCTCAACGGGTTACTTCATGATGTAGGCAAGTTAGTCATCTTTAAACTCCTCATTGATGTTCTTGAAACAGAAGCACCTGGCACATACCCGTCCAAATCCTTCTTCATTGACATCATGGATCGCTACAGTCACAAATTTACCTTGATGGCATTGAAAGAATGGGCACTAAATCCTGATTGGATCAGACCCATTCTTACATATCAAAGCAAGGTTAAATTGGAGAGTATGGACCTAAACAGTCAAGCTCTTTACATAAGCAATTATTGCTCCGAACTCACTCGTCTACGCCAGTCAAAGCTAATCGACGATGAAGAGCTCTCTAGACAGTTGTATAGCAAAGGGATCGAATTAGATATTTATAAAGAACTTATAAATAAACTCTGACAAGGGCAGCACCTGTATTCATTATCATACGGAACCTATACCTCGGACCCTCGTTTCACAAATCATGTTTCAGAATAATCACATCAATATGAAAAACCTAAAACCTTATAGAATGTATTGACATACAAAAGACAAAAAGTATCATACATGCTGCACTGCAACAAAGAGATTAAAAGGAATTGCATAGTATGGACAAGGAAGACGATACATTCTGCCCGCACTGCAGAACTCTTTTGGCGCATGAAAACGGCCATCCGTTACTCATCAAAATATCGAGACACAATTCTACAACTTCATATTACTGCGAAATCTGCGGCAGTATATGGAATCATGGCATCATAGAGGGGTGGGACTTACTCTCACTGGGAAGTCAGACCGAGCAACCTCTCCGTCGCCAAGTATACTAAGGGGTAAGACACCCATGAGAAATTTCGGACTTATCTTTCTTGTGCTTTCATTATCGCTTAACGCACACGCAACAAAAAATTACAGTACCCTACACCAAAAAATTGAACTCAGATTCCAAAGCAAACTCGAGCCTATCGCTTTAGATGCCGCATGGATTAATGCAACAACATTTAAGATTGGCACTACACAACAATCTGAAAACCACGACAAGTTTGCCACTTATGTCTGTGAATCAATCAATAGCCACGGTCTTTACCATCCCAAATTAACCGTTCGCATTATTAACCTTCCAAGACTAATGGCGACAGGGCACCAAGAAATCTTAGCTGAAAAAAACTGCAATAAGCTTACCCCCCCCTGTCGATCATTGAACAATAGAGGGCGAATCGAGAGCCTTATCAAGAATTGAAAAGTTCCAAAAATGCTCTAATTTTTGCTCTTCCGGTTTTTTAATCGTTCCCGCAAATCCATAAAATTCTATATCAGCAGAAAATGCCGAAGTTCGACCACCATCGTTAGAGAAAGCTCCCTCAGCAACCATTTCCTGCACATATTGAAGTATTTTAATGTCTGCCACTTTCGGCAGTAATCCATAGTTATTACGCTGATCCACAATAAATGCAGGCTCTCGATTCATTCGATTCCAAACAAATAAAAGTTCTTCTACTAAAATGCCCAGCTCTTTTTGATTTGCACGGATAAAGGTCTCATTAGCAAACAACGCTTCATCTGTAGCATTAATTTTCTCAATTGGAAGAACTTTAAAAGGGGAATTAGGGCGAGCAATTAACTTATTTTTGCGTTCTGTATCGACAACAGTAGCATGAACTCTTCCATTTACCATGGCATTTGCGCGCACACCAGAACCCGGAAGGTAGACCATTTTCCCGTATGTAATACCGTGCTTTTTGGCCATCATATTAACCAAGGCTTCAGTGCCTGAACCTTTACCATGGGAGTACATATCAACTCCGTCCAACTCCTCCCAACTCGAGTAGAAACGCGTATCTACAACAGGATGGAAGCGCAGCATATTTAACTGGTAAAACATACGAATTGGTGCGCTGGTTTGCTGCACTTTCTGGTAAGGCGTACCCATGCCTATATCAGCTTGTTTATTCAAGATAGTCCTCATTGCCATACCTTCTGACAGCATATAGCTCACCTTGATATTCAAGCCTCTCTCCTTAGCCCTCTCAATAGCAATGAGAGTAGGCAGCATATCTACACCTGGCAAATCATCCAAAGCCACTCGAATCAGATCCGTATTAGCATTGACGTTTGATACACTGACCGCACATAAAAGAAGTAAGCCTTTTAAGAATCTCAGCATGTCATTCCCCATCATTCCGTAAATTATTGATAAGCATATTACATTAGAAGTAGATACATAATCGTCTAAAAACGGTATTCTTTGCCCCAATACATCACCTGATCATGTGGTGCTATAAAGGGGTATCGTCATGAGCACTTCGCTCAAACGCAAGTTTTTACTCCCCATCCTAGCGGGAGCTGCGCTATTAATTCTGAGTGCTGCAATTATTACGCAACTGGGCTTACTGCCAGAACTCCGCTCACAGTTGCACAAACGCGCTGAGCTTATGTTGACGACTATCCGCGCAGCCTCTGAAATCAACCCAGGTTATCAAGACTTACGCCTTGCATTAGAAGAGATCACTCTGCACACCTCTGGTGTTTATGGCATTACACTTGCCACTCTGAACCCAACGATTATTTGGGCTTCGAGCACACATCCAGATGCAGATTTAGATCAACACACTGCAGATATGCTTGAGTTACTTGATAGCAGTGCAGAACAGCATATTTTCGGTGATTTTATTCACCGTAATGGGGATGTAATCGTTATTGCCCCATTAAAACGCTTAACGGACGCCCCTCCTCAGCCAAAATCTTTTGAGCAATTAAAATTACCTCAAGGCGTTGATACCTCTTCGGTATTTTCTCTCAACCCAGATAGCTACGAAGGCATCCTCTATTTACGCTTTAATTGGGCGGAAGCCGAGGCGTTAGCCAACAATGCATTGCTTAATCATATGTTGGCAATTTCCGCGGCTATTCTTTTAATGCTGGTATTAGCAACAACCACTCTTTACAAAGTAATTCTTAGCCCACTAAATTTGATAAGTAAGACCATTCACGCTCAAAAATCAGGCACCCTTGATTCACGTACACAAAAGCTACCTGATGATGAAATAGGTCTTCTAGGCAGTTCGATTAACGAAATGTTGGATGATATTCACAATAGAGATCGTCTTTTAAAGAGCGTGGTAAACCATCTGCCCGTAGGATTAAGCCTAAAAGGGGTTGATGGGAAAAAGATAACCCAGAATGAAGCCTATAGAACCTCTTACTTATCACCCTATTTAGATGGAAAAATCCGAGAAGATTTGCTTAATAAACGGATCGATCTGCAACATAGGGTTATCTCTGAAGCAATTCCTGTTTCTCATGAAGAGCAAATCAATTTAAACAATCGTGAGCGTCATTTTGAAACTACAATCTTCCCAATTTTTAATACTCACGATGAAATTGAATGGTTGGGTACCCTTTGCTTTGAGATAACAGAGAAGAAAGAAAGAGAACAACAACTTACCCAGTTATACAAAGCAGTAGAATCCGTTAATAGTGGCATCGTTATTAGCAAATATGATGCGCCTAATTATCCCATCATTTACGTAAACCCTGCCGTCACGGAATTGACCGGATACTCTGCAGCAGAACTCATTGGCAAGAGCCCCAGCATCTTTAGTCAATCTGCAGAGAATAACAGTGCCTTAGAAGAAATTAGGAAAGCTATTGCTAACCAAGAAACCTGCTCAGTAGTCTTACGCAATAAACGTAAGGATGGCAGTTACTTCTGGAACGAATTTACTCTATCGATCATTACTACGGCCGATGGTGAAGCAACCCACCTTGTCGGGGTTCAAAATGATGTCTCTGAGCGTATAGAAGCAGCGAATAAAATAGAGCATATGGCATTCTTTGATCCGCTCACAGATCTTCCTAACCGTACACTATTCAACGACCGCTTAAGTCAAATAATTGCCGAAGCTCAGAGAGACAAAAGCCATGCAGCAGTCATGTATATCGATCTGGACGGTTTCAAAGCGGCCAACGATAGCTTTGGACATAATACTGGCGACCAGCTCTTAAAAGATGCCAGCAGCCGCATGAAGCTCTGTATTCGAGAACAAGATTCTATCGCTCGTATGGGCGGTGATGAGTTCACGATCCTCATACCGGGCCTAAACCCTGAACAAGTCATCGTTAACCTACCTAAAGTCGTTGATAGAATTCTCAAACAACTTAATACCCCTTTTGATATTTTTAACAATCAGGTCCATATCTCAGGCAGCATAGGGATCAGCATCTACCCTAAAGACGGCCATACGGCCGAAGAGCTCCTCATCAACGCTGATCATGCGATGTACCATGCGAAAGAAAGCGGTAAAAACTCATTCCGTTTCTTCCAGCTAGAGATGAATCAGGCGATTGAGCAACAACAAAAAATTGAATCATCATTGCGAGAGGCCGTTCGTGATAAAGCCTTTAACCTACACTATCAACCACAAGTAGACTGTCATAGTAATAATATATCGATAGAAGCGCTTATTCGTTGTAACCACCCAGCGATCAAACATCTATCCCCTGCGATTTTTATACCTGTTGCAGAACAAACCGGTTTGATTGATGAAATTGGCACTTGGGTAATTGAACAAGCCTGCGCTGATATGGCTGAATTCCAAAGAGATGGCTCAAAGATCAAAAAAATTGCGATCAACATTTCACCTCAACAGTTTAGAAGACAGAACATTGCACAAATTATTCACAAGAACATAAAACAATGTAATCTCTCTATAGGTGACCTTGAAGTAGAGATTACCGAAAATGTGATCATTGATGATTATCAAGCAGCGCTTTCCATATTGAATGATCTGCGATTATTAGGGGTCACAATCGCCATCGATGATTTTGGAACGGGATACTCATCACTGACTTATCTAAAGCAGCTCCCTATCGATACACTCAAAATTGATAAGCAATTTATTGAAGGCCTTCCTCATGATAAAGAAGGCAGCCATATCGTTAAGGCTATTTCAGGTCTAGCGCATGGCATGAACATGCAACTTCTCGCTGAAGGCGTTGAAACCGAAGATCAATTGACCTTTGTAAAAGACGAACTAAATTGCGATCAGATTCAGGGGTATTATTTCTCTAAACCTCTAAGTAAGCAGAGTTTGATGGCATCTGAATTTTATTGAAGAAGTCTCTAACTAAATACCATCTTACATACTTTTCAAAACTAGCAATGACGAATTGTAGTCATCAGAAAAAAGCGTTCCTTAGCGTATATTCATCCTTTAATTTCAAGTACGTTTGAACCACACTTTAGGTAAGCCCTCTTTCACGAGACGGTAAACCATGTCGGATAACCACAATAGAATCACAGTTTTTTATGACGGCTCATGCCCCCGTTGTGTTCAAGATCGTAAAAACTACGAAAGCCAAGACCCTAATGCTGCAGAAGCGGTTGAATGGTTTGATATAACCGATCAAGAGCAAGCACTGATAGCTCTAGGTATTGACCCACAGAAAGCCTTAACCGAGCTGCATATTCGAGACACTGATGGGAAAATCCATTCAGAGTTGGATGCCTATCGAATACTAATGCAAAGAGTACCCAGTTATCGACTCTTAGGCTGGTTCATAAGCCTCCCACTGATCAGGCCTTTAAGTAGCAAGTTATATCATTGGTTGGTGATACGTCGTTTAAGGAAAGCTGGGCGCTTATAAAGATCCGACAAACCATTTCTATTTACCCCCCTCCTTTTAGCATCAAATTGCTGCCCTATACTGTTTACCATGACCTTTAAACGTACTCGGTTCGAAGTTAGGTAACTCGCCCTAGTTGAACGAAGCGTAAATTATGAATGATGCCCAACCTAATCCAGAAAGATTGGACGCCCAATCCATTCTCGACACGGCGTTAGATTTAGCGCAACAGCAGGGAAACTGGTACGACCTCAGTTTGGTCGATA
Organism: Neptuniibacter sp. QD29_5; assembly: GCF_047778125.1. Classification (GTDB taxonomy): domain Bacteria; phylum Pseudomonadota; class Gammaproteobacteria; order Pseudomonadales; family Balneatricaceae; genus Neptuniibacter. The sequence goes on along the minus strand of NZ_CP180556.1, from coordinate 252,505 downwards.
TCGCGGAGCATTGTGACACTTCAATCAGCGAAATTTATAAACACTTCGCTGATACCAATGCGATTGCCGATTTCTGGTTTTCACAGGCTCTAGAAACCATGCTATCAGCAGATAGAGAGGAGATTATTGGATTACCTTTTACTGCACGTTTGGACCAGATTATTTGGCGCTGGTTTGAAGCACTAGCTCCCTATCACACGGTAACCACTCAGATACTTAAAGCAAAGTTACATCCACCGCATATGCACCACTGGGTGCCCATGATTTTTGATCTCTCACGCTTAGTCCAGCTATGGCTTGATATGGCGGAGCTAAATGCAGACGGACGACGCCGTCAAATTCAGGAAATTGCACTTACAGGGATTTTTTTGGTGACTTTAAGCGCTTGGTGTCGAGATCAGAGCCCGCAACAAGCTCAATCACATGCCAAGCTTTTGAGATTGTTGGAAAAAGCGGAGAGATCCGGGCAATTCTAATGATTAGACGAGATAAGGTTTGATCAAGGAGGCAATATCTACCTGCGCGCGCAAACGTGCACAAAGTAGGTAAGTACCCGCGAATTTCCGATGCAAAAACAGTACATCTGTCGGCGGTAGATGCATATAGCGCTGACGAACACGTAGAGAGATAGCCTGATTTGCCACCCGCTTAGATAGATCTGAACAGCCAAAATCAAACCATCCCTCTTGCCGTAGAGGTTCAGCAACCATACGAATCATCTCGCATAACCCTTGCCGATAAACCAGATCCTCATCTGCCCGGAGATAACCCAACGCCAATGCATAAGTTTCGATAGCAGGAAGGTCATCATCCCGTGCAGCCTTCATCAATTGCCTTAGCAGTTCGGTAAACTCAGTTGGATAACGCCTAGTCGCCCCAAAATCCAACAAGCCTATACAATCATGATCGGCTTGATATCGATAATTGGCGAAATTGGCATCGGTCTGAACCAATTGCCATTCTAAGACTTCTTTTAACATCAGAGACAACATACGGGTGGCGATCTGATTGCGAACCTGACTCGATTCGCCAGCCAGAGATTCTATAGATACGCCCGGCACAAACGACATTGAGAGTATTTTTGCACTGCTGCGCGAACTATCCACTGTAGGCAATGTAAAGTTGGGATCACTTCCGAGACATCGACTATATTCGGCGATACTAGCTGCTTCGGCTTTATAATCAGCTTCTTGATGCAGCTGCCGTTTCGCCTCATCTAAAAGCGGGGACAGGTCATACCCTTTTGGTACCAACCGTAACAGTTTGAATAAAGTAGAGACATTATTTACATCGCTATCGATGCTGTCACGCACCCCAGGATACTGAATTTTTATCGCTAAATGCTGGCCTTGCTTAGTTTTAGCCTCGTGAACCTGCCCTATAGACGCCGCCGAAATTGGCGTAAAAGAGAAGCGCTCGAACTCGCCTTCCCAACCGTTTCCCCAAGCGTTGTCCAATACATCAACCACTTGCCCTTGTGGCATGGTATGCGCACTCTCGCGAAGAGCAGCCAGAATATCGGTAAGTTCCGGAGGCAGGTAGTCACCGGCCTCCATCGACAACAACTGGCCAACCTTCATGGCCGCGCCGCGCATCTCCGATAACTTATCCGTCAGTTGCCTCGCATTTTCAGGAGTTAGTAGCAGATCAATGGCTTTAACTCTCTTACCAGCTAGCAGTTGGCTCGCGCCTTCAGAGATCATCTCACCTGCGATTCCACCAGCAAGACGGCCCAACTTTAGTAAACGGCTTGCTCGACTTGACGGTATCGGTCTATCTCGGGCCAAAGCGACTTTCCTCTAGGTTATTGCCAGTACGGTTGGCTTACGGACTCTGAATTCAGTATAGGAAAGAGTTTAAACGCGGCTTATAGGAAAGAGTTGGAAGATAGGATAATCAGCATTTGAATAATGCTCGATCAGGGTGCTTTAAAGAATAGAAAGCAGTCAGATTGATAGAAGAAACCTAGCTAGATTTCTCCTATCCATGAACACAGCACTGTGAATCTTTTGGCATATGCTTTGACGTGATAGTAAAAGCTAAGAAATTAAAATTCCTTACTCACAAGGGAAAGCACGTTGCAGACCCCACAATAAAACATACTCAAGATCAGTTTCCTTCCAGAAGGGGCTGTTTCTGGAGCCATCCATCATACGGTATTGCAGTTCCTTCTCGAAAATAGAGACAGCATGTTCTGGACCTAAATCTACCTTTTCTGGCTGACAATAAAGAGGCGATTGGCTCAAGCCTTCAAGGTTAACATTTGCTGCTGTATAAGCATTCAACGAGGCAGCTAGATAGATATCAGTTTTATCACTCTGTCTGTAGTTATCCGCTTTCTGCCAATCCGCCTTAGCTTGAAACGATGTAATCAGCGCAAGTCCCACCAACATCGTGGAAATCTGTTTCATGCTCATATTTTTTATTGTCCCTTTTATTGTTAAGCCTATCTTTCACCTGCAAAAGGTACCAGTTCACAAAGAGAGTAGCGAGCTTAACGTTTTGAAAGCAAAGCCCTATTTCGAATCTAAAGATCTTTTATAAGCAGATTCTGTAGATACTAAATCAGTTATCTCACTTACTTTTGTTTTAAACTAATCTTAATGATCTGATTTCTAAAAACATAACGTACGGATTTTAATTATTCATCACCAGCCAATAGCGTATTCAATGAGGCCATTTCGATGAGAGCGTTAGACTTATATAAACATCCTATTCTTGAGGTAGTTTTCACTGTTTTAGCTGGACTAGCTTTATCACTGTCCGCCTCAGCAGCAACCCAACTAAATACAAAGATCATAGCTCAAGGCATCAGCCACCCTTGGGGAATGACATGGATAAGTGATCATGAACTTTTGATCACAGAAAAACAGGTTGGTGGTTGGATTGTCGATACAAACACGGGGCAAAAGCAAAAAGTAAGCGGCTGGCCCAACGATATCAACCCTGACGGTCAGGGCGGACTGTTAGACGTACTCAGTGATCCTCTGTTTGCAAGCAATCGAAAGCTCTATGTCAGTTTCAGCCACCAAGACAGATCGAAAGGATCGACCACTCGCGTAGCCTCCGCCGAACTCAGCCCGAACCTCGAATTAGACAATTGGACAGTGTTATTCACCGCTCTCCCCTACAGCAATAAAGTCCACCACTATGGTTCCCGCCTTGCGCTAGCAGATGACAACCTATTTATCAGCGTGGGAGATAGAGGGCAGCGCCACCGCTCTCAGGACCTGACCGATCACGCAGGGAAAATCCATCGCATCAAAACAGATGGCAGCATCCCCAAAGACAACCCATTTATAGGCATGACCAACAAATCAGGCGAGCCTATCCCAGAAAGTATTTACAGCTATGGCCATAGAAACCCACAGGGAATGTTCATCGATTCTCAAAGCAATATCTGGATCCATGAACACGGCCCTAGGGGCGGTGACGAACTCAACTTAGTCCTTAAAGGAAAAAACTATGGCTGGCCCATCATTACTTATGGCAAGGAGTACTGGGGACCATCAATTGGTGAAGGAACACATAAAAAAGGGATGCAACAACCGGAATATTATTATGTTCCCTCAATCGCTCCCTCAGGCTTAATCCGTTATGAAGCAAACCTATTCAAAGAATGGCAAGGGGACTTTCTACTTGGTGCATTAAAAGGTAGCCACCTGAATCGACTGACCGAGGCTAAAAACACCTCTTCAGAAAGGGACAAAAAATTCGAAGAGCACCGTTATCTAGAAGATTTAGACGTCCGCATAAGAGATCTAGAGGTGGATAAACAAGGGGCGATTTATATTCTGACTGATGAAGGAAATGGCAAATTGATTCAAGTAACACCTTGAGGAGTTCAAACCACCGGCCAATCGGTATAGAGCAAGTTCATAAGGCACTGTGACTCACCCCATTTAGAAACATGCATAATAACGGTCAACAATGAACGAATGGATATGAATCGCCCTCAATTTTATTGCTCATGATTAATAGTCACGAGCTACCTGAAATTTTAAGGGTAACTTTCATTGATGCTGGCAATAGTGGATTAAAAATTAAATAATCCGTAAACCTAGCAACCTTTCTAATAACAGAAAATATAACCCTAAGCGGAAGATAATCCGGCAAAACATGCCGCAATGGCACTAAAGCAGCCTGATCGATAACCGGCTCAGCAAAACCTTCACTACAGACTCTAATCTCCTTAAAATTGTTATTAAAAATCTCAGCTATATCATCGTGAGAGAATGTATGCACGTCGATTTGGTCATGCTCCCAATGAAAAAGTCGCTCTCTTGAAAAAGAATTTCTAAGCCTATTTATCAATACCAGCGGAAACTTAACCATATTCGTTACAGCTGCACCAAAGTAACTAGGTTCACCTATGATGATAAACGGAGCCTCAGGTTTAAGAACCCGGCGAACTTCAAGCATAAAAGCTACCGGATCTGGCAAATGGTGTAAAAATGCACACCCAACAACTAAATCTAGGCTATTCGTCTCAAAGGGAAGCTTCTGCATATCAGAGACGATAGTCTCTACTTCAACACCGTGTTTCAATGCTGTACTTTCCAGCACTTGTAGACTCTTACTGCTAATATCTACTGCCGTTACTTTTTCAAAACGCCCGTCCAAAGCTAGTTTTATAGATATGTTCCCAGTGCCAGCCCCTAAATCAACAACCCTCCCTTTGGCAGGCAAAGGTCTTCCCAAGACTGACTCTAGCTCTAAAACTGTATTTCGAACCTCTAATATTGAATGGTTTACCCCCATGCGTTCATCATAATTATCAGCTTCTACCTCGTCATGAAATCGGCGATTCAAATCTAGTATTTTGAGCTTATCGACATTAGTTTTCATTTTAAAAACCTCTATTGACCGTTAAACAATCAAACAGCAATAAACGCACCAAACAAAAAACACATAACTATCAGACAGTTAGATAAATACACGAATAACATTTCGCATTTTGCGAAAAAAAATGCATCGCATTTATGCACTTCATCATCAAAATCCAGAAAATATATAACCTCAAAGAGACGAGCCTTTCCGATTCAATTTTGTTACAAACTAAGATCAATTCCTCTAAATATTGACCACAGAAAAACACACCGTAAACGCTACCGGCGCACATCTTCATCTCAGATAGATAGCCAACAAAAACAAAGCGATAGAGCGAAAATATAGATAAAATTTTAATAAATCTTTTCTATTAATATTTTCTAAAGTAGATAAAATCGAGGCATGATTAAATCCTATTAATATTTAACTTTTTTGATTTTGGTTCGCTTATTGCAGCTTGAATATTCAATAGAGATTTTGAAATGAGAACTAATGAGGAACAATCATGCCTTCCTTCAATAGATTAAATACTCCAAAAGCAATTCTAGCTTCGCTGCTGCTTTCATCTTCTCCCATGTACTTACACGCAGCTCCTTCTGCAACAGGTACGGATCAATTGATTGTTAAATTTGACGACCAATTTGCAAATGGTCGGTTTGAAGCAGATCGCCTCTCTCAAGCAGCTGGCGTCCCTATGAGCTTTCTCCGCGAAACAGCAAATGGCCGGCTAATTTTTCAACTTGATGAACTAAAATCACCTAACCAAGCCAAAGGTCTAGCAAAGGCATTATCTAAAATTGAAGGTATTTCCCATGCGGAACCAGACATCCACATGGTTCCTTTCGCACTTCCAAACGACCCCCTGCTTCAAGATTACCAATGGCATTACTTTGGGCCGAACTCCAGCCCAAGTGAACCAGGTGGGTTAAATGCTACACAAGCATGGGAAAACCTTGATGGCAGCTATCAAAAAGCGGTTGTAGCCATTCTTGACACCGGAAGCACTGATCACTCAGATTTAAACGCTAATACCATTCCAGGTTATGACATGATCAGCTATGTCGACATAGCTAATGATGGTAATGGCCGTGATTCTGATCCGAGTGATCCTGGAGATAATACCGATCCGACACAAAGAAGTAGCTGGCATGGAACTCACGTAGCAGGCACTGTCGGTGCAGTAACAAACAATGGTAATGGTTTGGCCGGTGTCGGATATGACCGCGTTCAACTAATGCATGTACGCGTACTTGGTGTCGGTGGGGGAACTTACTCAGATATTGCAGATGCCATCCACTGGGCAACTGACAACGGTGCAAATGTAATTAACATGAGTTTGGGTGGAAGCAGTAGCTGTGATCCCAACTCGTCAATGCAAGCAGCTATTAATTATGCAGTCTCTAACAATGTAAGCGTTGTTGTCTCTGCTGGTAACAGTAACACCAATACAGCGAATTTCACCCCAGCAAGCTGTTCAAATGTTATCAATGTTGCAGCGGTTAACCGAAGCGGAGGCAAGGCAAATTATTCCAATTATGGGGACCTTGTTGATGTAGCGGCACCCGGTGGTGAAGGTAGTAGCAGCAATAGCACATACGTAATTTCGACGTACAATGACGGTGTAACAAGTCCAGGCAACGAAGGATACGTAGGTATGGTCGGCACGAGTATGGCCGCACCACACATCTCTGGATTGGCTGCCTTGCTTTACTCTGAAAACACTGGGATAACTCCAGCAGAGATTGAGCAGCTTATTAAAGAAAACTCTCGTTCTTTCCCTGCTACTTGTAACGGTTGCGGTACAGGTATCGCTGATGCGCATTTAGCAATGCAATCACTACCTACCGGAACCCCTACAGATCCAGAACCAACACTTCAGCCACCGAACGCACCTACGTTCCTAAGCCCTTCCGCAGAAGCTGGCAACGTGTCCTTATCTTGGATTGATGTAGATACAGAAGAGTGGTACGAGTTACAAGTTAGTAAAAAAGCGCGTGGTAAGAAGTGGGGGGCATATTCTGAATTGCTAAATGCTGATAATAGCCAAATCTCCGCAGATATCACTGACTTTACCCATAGCCCAAGCGACGGAACTTATAAGTACCGTCTACGAGCGTCCAATAGTGCGGGCTCCTCTGAATGGGTATTGAGTGAGCAAATTAGCGTCGATTCTAGTAGCACTGACGATGGCTCAGATGATTCAGGTAATACAAAGTGTCATCCAAAACGAGGTTGCTAACCCGCTAAATAAAACGCTGCAAAGCTTTTCTTAAGCTATTTGGCTCTGCATACCGCTTCCGCTTCCATTAGGAGGCGGTTCTCTTATTCTCCAACCCCCCTCATAGTAAGGTCACCCACACATAATCTCTGACATCATTTTTGTCGTGTTATTGACTCAAACTCACCATGAAAAAATAACATATCAATAATCATGGACAGATTGATGAAGGTAACCACACTTAATCTAGACCCTGCTAATAGACCCCGTATATACCTATCTGATACTCGGCCATGCTAGCAATAACCCACTCCTAATGACGTATTAAAGGAGGTAGCTATGCTTCGTACTATCAAAGCAACCTTTTTCTTAATCATGATAATAATCGCACTCCCAGCTTACGCTGCAAAACCACACACAAGTGACGGCCTTGTTTGGAACGGTAATAACTTTCCAAGCGGCTCTCACTTCAACTTGATGATCCATGGAAAAAAAGCTGATTTTAACTGTCCTCCACCTGAGTACGATGAACTTTCTAATCTCATCTTTGGTAACGTGATTAATGTTCCCCGTGATCCCGAAGAAAACATATCCATTCTCATAGAGTCAGGCCGTAAAGGGCCAAAAAGCGCACCTACGACTTCCGAACTTGAGGTAACTGATTGGTGTTCAGTGTTCCCTGATCATCCTGACAACGAATACTCTGTAGGCGATGCTGCGAGCTTTAGAATACCTAAGGACTCGGAAGGCTATATGGTCTTTGCAATGGTTACGGGTAAACCCACTAAAGATGATGGAACAAGCACTCAAATTGTTATACGAGGGTGCCTTGAAGATGTTCAAGACGAAGCCGGAAATGAACTTTTGATGCTTGGCCTAATAACAACCGATGGCGACTCATACGTCCCAGAATGCCCAACCTATAGCGAACCAACAACTCTTGTTAGGACTGACTCACTTAAAGGAAAAAAAGTAAAAGGGGCAACCAATATCACTCAATTATTCCAATGGTCCGGTGATGTATATAGTTTAGGTGATGTTGCATCTTGCGGAACGCTTGAGAACCCTTGTGATCCTACCGAAGATACTATTGTTTGTTGCTACGAAGACGACTCTGATGAAACTACAGGTGTGTATGCTGGTTGTATCGAACCAGCCTTAGATGAAAATAATTACACTTATTGCCCAGTAATCACTGAAACCAATACTTATGACGTTCCCGTTTTAGTCAGCCTTAATTCATACTCTGATACTTGGGTATTCAACATCGGCGACTTTGTCGACTATCTATGGTCCATAAGTAATGACGGTGCTTATAACGTTCAAGTTAGGTTTTACCCATTATCAAATCAATCTTGGTGGGACTCTGATACCGATTCAATAAAATAAATATTAAAGCCCCTGACTTCAGGGGCTAGCCCCTTTACAAGACCCTAATACGTTTTTCACTTTCTCCGTATATCGATTGGATAGAGTTAGATAAAATAAGAGAAGCAAGATCCGCACTCATGTAGGGCGGGCTATTAGCAAACCACTAATGCTATAAAGAACTTTTTTGAGATCCTTCCACTCTGTTTCTACCATTAGCTTTTGCTAAGTATGTTGCCTTGTCTGCTCGCAAGATAAGTGAATGAAAAGTATCTCCACATTCAAACTGAGCGACGCCAAAACTACACGAAACATGCCCTACACCGGTAAATTCTAGTTCATGGACTGACACTCTGAGTTTTTCTGCGACTGAAGAAGCGCTCTGGATAGTTGTTGCTGGTAATATGATGACAAACTCTTCCCCTCCCCACCGGGCAAATACATCTGTAATTCGCATTTGCTTTTGGATATGAAGGCAAATCTCTTGGAGCACTATATCTCCGACTGAATGACCATATTGATCATTTACATTCTTAAAATGGTCAACATCAAAAAATATTATAGAAAAAGATTCCGAATTGTATCGCTCTACCCTATTAATCTCTTTTTGCAGTTCAAACTCGAACTTCGCTCGATTATAGATGCCTGTTAAGTGATCTACAGAAGAAAGTTCCTCATACTTAGTCGCTCGAATTTGTAGCTCTTTGTTCACTTGCTTAAGCTGAGTATCATTATGACGGATCATATCCGTCCATCGAGAATAGACTCTGCTGATAAGCTCTCCCTGTGTAATTTGGCCAATAACTTCTCCTTTACGATCCTCCACAATTAACCTTTTAAAGTTTTTCACCTGAATAAACTCTAAAGCTTGCTTAATAGAGGTGTTAAAAGGGATAGTTTCAACGGGAGAACTCATATATTTAGCTATTGGCAGATGTAAGTTTTCACGTTCCCCAAATAATTTAACAATGTCTTTAGTCGTTATTATTCCTGCAGGTTTATCATTGTCGTAGAGCAGAACACTGTCATTCAAGTGATGGTCCATCAAACTGATAACATCAATTGTTGGGTCTGTGATTTGAGCTTTTTTAATATGTTGATTAAGGATAATTTCACTAATTATCCTCTTTTCTAGGAGTGTTTTTGGATCGATACTGGAGATAATATCGGCGTAAAATACAACTCCTGTTAAATCTCCATCTTCGTTCGTAGTACAAAGGCACTCAACCTCATGATTAACCTCTTCAAGAATTTCTTCTATTGGTGTGTCTTCATCAATTGAGAATATCTTATCGTACTTAATAGTTTTTATAGGAAGGGAAAAATCAACTTGAGAAATCCTCAGGCGAATTAAGTCACTTGCTGTCAAAACGCCAAACCGATGATGCTCATTCTTGGAGACAACAATCACATCTCTGTGATTCTCTTTGTACATTAAATCTACTGCGCTACTAATCGACGCTTCTTCATCGACTTTTATGACCTTCTGTTGTGCAATATCTTTAGCTGTCGTTTTCTCCAAAACCAACCTTCCGTTTCAGTTCTAAATCAATTTTGTTACCGTCAAGCACCAAATTAAAGCCCGACAATAATTAAGTTAAATTATATGCAAATAGGGAATTGTTCAGCCATATACTATTTGTCGCAATTCGACCGCTACCCCTGAATATATAGCGTACTGGTACTAACTACCCACAAACGGTTTAAACATGCGGTTGTAGCTTGACTGATATGTAGAAAAGCGAATAAAAGCAAAGAGATAGAAAACACAAAAAATGGCGCATCCGTAAAGGATATTCGGCTACGCCCCACCCTGCAGACTGCTATATGTGGTAATGGGTTCTCTCTTGAACCCATTACATCCTATAGCAACTTTCGGTTGGAGATCTCAGTAAACCAAACCTGTAATCAGCTCACCACTAAATCTTCAGCAAATACACAACGCGCCCGACCGGACTGTTTAGCCTGATACATTCTCTGGTCAGCCAGTTCGATCAGATCAGGCCAGTCTTCAGCTTTATCATTGACACGCTCGGCAATACCCATACTGGCGGTTAAAGCTGTTCCATCTGGGCGCTTACCCAGCCAATTCTGAGTAATTCTCTCTACCACCTTCTGCGCTCCAGCTATGTCTGACCCATTCAGCAGCAGGATAAACTCCTCACCTCCCCAGCGAATCACAATATCACCACTACGTAATAACTGCTGTAGATTCGCACAAGCCTGACGCAGAGCCTTATCACCCTCATCATGACCATAAATATCATTGATCTGTTTAAAATGGTCCAGATCGATAAAAGCCACTGCAAAAGGTTTCTCATGCCTGTTTGAAATATGGAAATAGAGATCCAGAATTTCCTCTCCAGAGCGCCGGGTAAAAGCTCCTGTTAAAGCATCCAAAGAAACCTTATTCACGATTACTATCATGTAATGGATCTGGATCATGCCGGAGATAATGTATACGCCAGCGACCAACAGCATCAGCCACAAAGTCGGTAATAAGCCCTCCCAACTAAAGTTATCCGCCAACTGCAGGCCTAATAAAAGAGACAGCACTACCGGTAGAACCAACAACAAAGACTCCACCACCGTTAACGGAAAGACACTTAACCCTGCCATAACAATAAAGGGGAGCGATGCATACAACATCACAGAAATAGCAGCCCAACCATACAATTGTTGATCTCCAAACAAAGATTGGGAGAACAGATAAAACAGCAATGGATTAAGCAACATAGTCAGCAATAACAAAAAAGCGACTGAAAGTCGTTTCGGCAACTGCCAGGGCCAGGCCAGTGCAATAAATACTGCGACTACAGCAAGCCTCATCAACAACAGGTTATTCCACACATCTATCGGAAATACCCAGTAATCAACCAATACCCAAAGCAAATTTAAGAAAGCAAAACAGCCAGATATCAATCTGACGCGGTTGATAATAGTTCCTGCACGATGACGACTTAAGTGTAAGTCATGAATATGTGAGCTCAATAGCTCCTTGAGATGGTGTAAAGAGAGATCACCGAATAGTACTGCGGGTAGATGCCTAACCAAGCTGTTTGTACTCATCATCCATGCTCTTGTTATTTTTCTTTTTAGATAAGACGTTATAACAGGACTTTTAATCAATCAGTGCTGATCTTTATCAAGTGTTTTCATGTTAAATGCACAGTGACCAACCGAAAATACGCCACGTAAACAGTTTTGGAATGCGCCTTAGGATCAGATGGATAGGCTAGCAATATCTGAATAGGAACAAGAAGATAGGGAAAGTAAAAAATGGCGCGCCTGGAGGGATTCGAACCCCCGACCAACAGGATCGGAACCTGCTACTCTATCCAGCTGAGCTACAGGCGCACTCAATAAGGTTTGCGGGCAGTATTCTACCCATGCCTATATGATTCGCCAAGTATTATTCGAAAGTAACGCCAGTCGGGTCGGGTCGGTACAAGGTTTTGATTTCGGTTTCTAAATCACCTTGTAGTAGGACTTCCCACTCTTGGGTATTTTCGGTGTAAGCCAAAAATGCATTACAACTACTGCAACGGTAAATACGTTGATTAGGGATAGCGCTCAGGAGGTTGAAGCTTTCCATCTCTTCCGGCTTTGCGTCTGCTTGGATGCAAGCGCATGTTTCAGACATTCCATTGCTGGACATTTCAGTTTTCCTAACCAAAGATTTAGACCTTAGTATAACCAATATTTCCATTAATGCATGTAATTAAGTTGATCGCCCTCCGTTAGGTGCCTGTTTTTCTCCCTTTTTATAGAGAATGATCAAAATATTTACTCAAATCGGGCTGATAAGTGCTTCCACTGCCAAAGCCCCATTTCAGTTGTGATTATTTATCGCTATAATCCGCAGCCGGTGAAACTTTGAGCAGTCGTGTCTGAATATCCGCCCCTGAGCACCTCTTGAGGCCGGGCATCCTGACAGGCCACGCTGCCCATATAACAATTTATGGTTGATTGAGAGGTCGTGACTGTGAAAAAAATCACTTCAGCTTTAGTTGCTTTAGGTCTAGGTGTTGCTCTTAGCGCATCTGTACAAGCTACTTCTAATGATGAAGCAGTAATTGAGCGAATCAAGGCAGTTGGTTCTGTTTGTATCGAAGGCGATGATACTTGTGGCGGCGCACCTGCTGCAGCTCCTGCCGGCGGTTCTCGTACCGCTGAAGAAGTTTACAATGCTGCATGTGCAGGCTGTCACGCGACTGGCGCTGCTGGTGCTCCAAAATACGGTACAGCTGATTGGGCTGACCGTGCAGGTAAAGGCATGGAAACTCTGCTAGCTAACGCTATCAACGGTATCAATGCTATGCCACCACGCGGTATGTGCCGTGACTGTTCTGACGAAGATCTTCAGAACGCTATCCAGCACATGCTAGACAGCGCTAAGTAATCCACTTAGCTCTGAGCATAAAGAAGGCCGCGATCGCGGCCTTTTTTGTGTCTGCAGTTTTTAATCGAATAGATTCTTAAGGCTGTTCAGCGTGGCCTGACCACGTTTCTGGTTCTGTACTTGGCACTTCTCTCCTGCACCTTCAATCTCCAGATCTTCTGGCGGCAGTTCATCCAAAAAACGACTCGGCATACAGTCCATTACTTCGCCATATTGCTTACGTTGTTTCGCTAGAGTAATAGTCAGACATCTCTTAGCACGGGTAATGCCCACATAGGCCAAACGACGTTCCTCTTCGACGTTATCGGTTTCAATACTGTTTCGATGCGGCAACAGCTCCTCTTCCATACCCATTAGGTAAACATGAGGGAACTCCAAACCTTTGGAAGCATGCAGAGTCATTAACTGAACTCGATTTGAGTCATCCTCTTCCTCTTGTCGATCCAGCATGTCGATTAGCATCAGGCGATTGATCGCTTCTTGAATACCGGCATCAGGATCATCTTCTTGCAAACGCTCCAAGGTTGACTTTAAGGATTCAATCAAGAACCAAACGTTCTGCATCCGTTTCTCGGCCATCGCTTCGCTGGAACTGTTTTGCGCAATCCAGCCTTCGTAGTCGATATCGCGGATCATCTCATGAATAGCCGCAATCGGATCACCGCTGTGACATTGGCGATAGATATGCTGCATCCAGGTGCAGAAACGCCGTAAACGTTCCACAGCATTTGCCGGCATCACCTGTTCCAAGCCCAACTCATCACAAGCGCTAAACATACTGATCTGACGTTCTAAAGAGTACTGCCCCAACTTTTGTAGTGTGCTCGGGCCTATCTCTCGACGAGGTAGATTAATGATTCGTAAGAAGGCGTTATCATCATCCGGATTTACCAAAACCTTGAGGTAACTCATCAAGTCTTTGATCTCTGCTCGAGAGAAGAAAGATGTACCGCCATTCAATTTATAAGGAACTTGATAGTGCTGAAGCTTCATCTCTAGCAAACGCGCCTGAAAGTTACCGCGATACAAGATCGCCATATCTTTAAACTGCACGTTGTTACGCAGATGTAGATCGGTAATTTCCATCGCGATTCGATCACACTCGGCATCTTCATTGCGAGTGTGGATAACTTTGATTGGATCGCCCATACCCATCTCACTCCATAACGTTTTTTCATAAACGTGAGGGTTGTTAGCAATCAAGGTGTTAGCAGCCTTCAAGATCAAGCTAGTAGAGCGATAGTTCTGCTCCAATTTAACCACTTTCAGACTTGGGTAATCATGCTCTAACTGGTTCAAGTTTTCTGGACGCGCACCACGCCAAGCATAGATCGATTGGTCATCGTCCCCTACTACGGTTAATGCACCTCTATGGCCCACCAACTGTCGTACAAGGCGATACTGAGATAAGTTTGTATCTTGATACTCATCCACCAGCAGGTAGCGAAGACGATTCTGCCAACGCTCCAACACATCAGGTTGAGAAGCAAACAAACGGACTGGAATTAGAATCAAGTCATCAAAGTCTACGGCGTTATAGGCACGTAAGTGCTGCTCGTAACTTTCATAGGCACGCGCCGCCAAGATATCTTGGGGAAGTTGAGCTTGAGCGAGTGCTTCATCAGGGGTGAGCATCTCGTTTTTCCAATTTGAGATACAGTTTTGCACCATATCCACTTGGTCGCTCTCTTCGTTATTTTGCAACATCAGGTCTTTCAGCAAAGCCTTAGTATCCTGATCATCAAAAATAGAAAAACCCGGCTTAAATCCCAGCGCTTTATATTCACGCTTAATAATGGTCAAACCAAGGTTATGAAATGTTGCAACCGTAAGGCCTTTTGCATCTCCACCCTGCAGCAGGGACATCACACGCTCTTTCATCTCCCTTGAAGCTTTATTGGTAAATGTCACCGCTGCAATATTACGCGCAGCAATACCGCACTGATTAATCAGGTAAGCGATCTTTCGGGTAATTACGCTGGTTTTCCCCGATCCCGCGCCTGCGAGTACCAATAGCGGGCCGCCTATATATTCCACTGCTTCTTTCTGACGTGGATTTAATCGAGACATTTTTTAAAAAACCTTCAAAAAAAACTAAAGCTTCATCTAAACAAGCCGATAAAACGATCTTGTGACACCGTGAAATCCGGTTAAAAAACACTATTAACCTACTGAAATACAAGAATTAAAACATTTGTTTTAATATTTATTCCAGAATGTTAATCTGCCGTTAAGCTGATAGGTAATTATGACACGAATCGCTTTTTAGGGAGATACCTAGTAACAAGATTTGTGTTGTGTATAGTTTTAAATTGGGGAAGTAAGTGATGCGCTCAGCGCTGAGACAGTTACCCGGTCGCCATAAAAAAGTTTTACTGGTCGATAAGTACCAGCAAAACCGCATGCAAATCCAATCGATACTGGAGCGATTTCCATTGTATCAACTGATGTTTTGCGAAGACCAGATAGAAGCCTTATCACGCGTACACCTCTCCGATATTGATTTTATCCTTCTTAGCGAAAACGTCAGTCCTTTACCTTGCAGCACAATCATTGCTGACATCTATAGTTCCGTCCCTCACATTCCTATTATTGTCTTAAACCAATACATCAGCGAGGAACAAGGGCTAGCCCTGATTGAAGCTAAAGCAACTGACTTCTTATCAACTAATACGCTTAATGCTGATCTATTGCTGCGTACGCTCCGCCATGCGGAACAATCAGCCAAGCAGAATGCTGAGATACAACAGCTTCGAAATTCAGACACACTAACGACAGCAAGCAATCGTCAATTTTTTTACCAATCGCTACTACGAAAGCTAAATAATTTAGCTGAAAACAAGCATCACCTAGCCCTTATTACCATCGATTTGGATGACTTCCGTAAGTTTAATACTCACTATGGTTTCACATCGGGAGATCAGGTTGTTGCCGAGATGGGTGAGCGTATTCAAAGCAGTTTAAAGAATGATGAACTGTTTGCCAGACTAGGTAGCGATGAGTTTGCGATTATTATCGATCTATCCATCGAGATTGATTTGCAAGAAGCCGTTCGTGAATACCTCAATAAGCTGATTATCTCCCTACAGCAACCTTATAAGCATGATCAAGTTGAGACACAGTTAAATTGCAGCATTGGTGTAGCACTGGCACCAGAGAATGCAGACGAAGTAGACCTACTTAATCAACGCGCTAGTCGTGCACGCTTAAACGCTAAACAGATTCATGGCTGCAGCTATGCTTGCTACCGCCCAAGCATGGATATTGATACCAATAATCCAAATGACTTGGAAGCGGAACTCATGCCAGCATTGCGCTCTAAACAATTTGAACTGTTTTTCCAACCTAGAATTGATTTGCGCTCTGGAAAAATATCCGGTGCCGAAGCATTGATACGCTGGCAGCACCCTAAACGCGGATTAATAATGCCTGCAGATTTCATTCCCCAATGCGAAAGTAATGGAATGATTGTTGCGATCGGCTACTGGATCATTTACCAAGCGGGCCAGCACCTTCAGGAACTAAAAGCGGCTGGATTAACCATCGACAAACTCGGTATTAATCTATCGTTCCGCCAGTTTAAAGACGACATGCTGGTCGATATGATTAAGCGTATTATCGAACAAGAACAGATCGATACATCTGTGCTTGAATTCGAACTGACTGAATCAGCTATTTTTAGTGACGAAGAACACGTCCGTGCTTGCCTGAAGACGCTATCTGAAGAGGGACTTACCTTCTCCCTAGATGATTTTGGTACAGGTTATTCGTCATTCTCTTTACTGCATAAGTTACCTATTAGTGCACTGAAGATCGATCGTTCTTTTGTCAGCCATGTTCAGGACTCCAGTGAAGCGGCTGAAATTGTGCGCTCAATCATCAGTCTCTCGCAAAACATGAACATCAAAGTCATTGCTGAAGGAGTAGAGACCCGTGAACAACTCGACTTCCTAATCAAGCATGACTGTGATGAGATACAGGGCTATTACTACAGCCCTCCTATCAGCTTTAGCGACTTCAAGCAGATGCTGTTACAGCGCCAGTAATTCAACTATCAATTCAAACTACTCCTAGCCGCGACCCGATAACTTAAAGCTTCCATTAAATGCGCGCGCTGCACCACCTCAGAACCGGCCAAATCAGCAATCGTTCTTGCCACTCTCAAAATACGATGATATGCCCTCGCTGACAGCTGTAGTTTCTCTAACGCTTTGGCTAGCATCTCTTTATCTTTCTGCTCTATCTGACAAAGAGATTCCAATTGTGGCCCTGTTAACGCCTGATTTGGTCCACCTTGGCGACTAAGTTGAACTTGGCGACAACGCACTACCCTTTCGCGAACAGACTCGCTTGATTCTTGTGTTTGTGGAATCTCAATCATCTCCTGTTGTGACAGCGCCTGCACACTTAACTGAAGATCAATACGGTCTAACAAAGGTCCAGAAACCTTGCCTTGATAACGTCTTATCTGATCAGGGCTGCAACGACAGCGATCTGTACCATCAGCATAATAGCCACAAGGACAGGGATTCATGGCTGTCACTAATTGAAACTGTGCTGGAAAAGTAGATTGTCGTGCCGACCGAGAAATTAATATCTCACCTGACTCCAAGGGCTCCCTCAGCACTTCTAAAACTTTACGGCTGAATTCGGGTAGCTCATCCAGAAAGAGAATCCCTTGGTGCGCTAAAGAGATCTCTCCTGGCTTAGGGTTCCCCCCACCACCAACAAGCGCTACAGACGACGCCGTATGATGCGGTGCGCGGAAAGGACGCTTACGAGGCAAGCACGCTTCACTACTACCCTGAGTAATAGAGTAGACTGCTGCGACCTCCAAGGCTTCCTGTTCGGTCATCTGTGGTAACAAACCCGGCAAACGGTTAGCCAACATACTTTTACCACTGCCTGGCGGCCCCACCAGCAAAATATTATGACCGCCCGCTGCGGCAACCTCTAAAGCACGTTTTGCTTGCGCCTGCCCTTTGACGTCGCTCAGATCAGGGCCTGAAGCACCTAAGGCAAAAGGCTGAATTTGCGCCTGCGCAACAGGAATCAGCTCAGAACCTTGTAAATGAGCGCAGATTTGTAGCAGATGACCTGCCGGCAATACCGATAAACCCGAGGCCATTAACGCTTCATTTTGGTTCATCTCGGGTAGCAACAAATGGCGCTGCTCGGAGCGGCACGCGAGCGCAACAGGCAAAACCCCAGTCACAGGCCGTAACTCACCAGACAAAGCCAATTCGCCAATCAGTTCAACATCAGCTAATGATTTGGCTGGCAATTGATTAGTAGCCGCCAAGATACCTACAGCAATGGCTAAATCGTACCGCCCACCCTCTTTCGGTAGATCAGCGGGAGCTAAATTGACCGTGATACGCCGTTGAGGGAATTCAAAACCTGAATTAATCAGAGCACTACGCACCCGTTCGCGGCTTTCTTTCACCGCAGCTTCAGGCAACCCAACTATGGAAAAACTAGGAAGGCCACCAGATAAATGGACCTCGACCGTAACCGCAGGTGCATCTATCCCTACCTGCGCGCGCGTATACGCTATCGCTAAAGACATAAGTTTCCATCCTTGGAAGATTTAATTAAAGTGCCAGAATCAATTGCATCAATCTGGCAGACTATCCTAACGTACTACAGAGCGTTATCCACACCCTATAGCTTATAGCTTTTAATGTTCTACCGCTAAATGATCTAAGATCTGCTGGAGCGTCAACGGTGTACCAAAGTAACGCCCCTGCATCAACATACACCCTTGCCCCATCAACTGACCGCGAGTACCCGCTGTAGCAACGCCATCAGCCAGCACTTCAATTTCCAATTGGCCCGCCATATCCAAAACGGTATCGACAATCTTCTGACGACCTTCATCATTACCCATCGCCATAATCAGATCAGCATCCAGTTTAATCAGATCAGGTTGAATCTCTTGTAGTTGTTCCAAATTAGGGCTTTCACAAGCAAAACCGCTAACAGACAGTTGCGCTTCACTGGTTAACAGATCAAACAGCTCACCTTCGTACTCAACAGCCGTTTTGATATCTACATCCACCATATAGCGACCTTGCTGCTGATAATGGTTCAATTGGGTTACCCAACGTTGCACCGACTCTTTACTTTGCAGCTGTAAATTTTCAATACGAAAAGAGATAAACCGCAGCTTAGGAAAACGCTCCCAAACTATATCTAAGCCACGCAATTCCTGATCGAGCCACTGTTCATAATGCTGTAATGACTCAGGACTCTGAAGCAACCCAGAGAAATCAGCTAAGGGCACTTGCCCTAATTCAGGATGTACCCAGCTAGGTCTCGCATGCACTGCAACCACTTGATGACTATAGATGCTATAAACCGGTAAATAAGTCATCTGGATAGCACCACTAACGATCGCTTGGGTTAGATCCTCTTCTCGTAAGATTTGTGGCCCTTTACTACGTTCCATTAACTCGCTGTAAACACGGAAGGTATTACGTCCACCCTGCTTCGCAGCGTACATCGCAACATCTGCTTTTTTTACCAAATCTTTCGGGCGTTCAGCATGCTCTGGATATACTGAGATACCAACACTACCGCTTATAAAGATTTCGCGATGCTCAACAAAAATACCATGAGACAGTTGATCAACTACACGCTGGGCAACCTTCAGTGCCGACTCAACCCCATCAACCAACGGGATCATCATGACAAATTCATCACTGCTTAAACGCGCTAAAGCATCCTCACCTCGAACCACACCACCTAAGCGGCGTGCTACTTCTTGAAGCAAGTTATCACCAACGCTGCGCCCTAAGTTATCGTTGATCCATTTAAAACGATCCAGATCTACTAGCATCACAGCCAACTGTTCGCCTTGCGCTTTACTCTGTTCTAAGCGTTTCGCCAAAATATCTTGGAACATATCCCAGTTCGGCAGATGAGTCAGTTCATCAAACTGAGCTGATTGCACGATGGCATTCATCTCTTTCTTAAGATGACTGATATTGAAGAACTGCGCGATATAACCTGTCACCAAACCCTGATCGTTCTCCAAGCGCATAATATTGAACCACGCAGGATAAACCGTCCCATTTTTATGCTTATTCCATAGCTCACCTTGCCAGCAGCCATCGCTACTCACAGTTAGCCACAGATCATCATATAATGGATCATTCAACTCCGGCGCCCCAAGAAAGCGCGGATTTTCTCCCTTCACCTCATCTAAGCTGTAACCGGTAATTTCAGTAAATGCCGGATTCGCCTGCACTATATTGTTGGCGTTATCTGTCACGAGGACGGCTTGAGGCGAACGAAGGAATAACTGCTGTTCAAAATGATCCATATTTAACCTACGTAGCTAGCGAAAAATTAAGAAGATGATTACTTGTCCTGTAATGCTTCTTCTAAGGCTTGAACTTGCTTCTCTAGAGTTTCCACTTTCTCTCTGGTACGCAGCAATACCGCTTTCTGAGCATCGAACTCTTCACGACTAACGATATCCAGACGATCAAATGTCCCCTGTAATACCGTTTTGACTTGCTGCTGTAACTCATCTTGCCCCGGTAGTTTATTTTCACCCGACAGCAACTGCGAAAACTGTTCACTTAAGCCTTCTATTAGTTGTGGATTGATCATCCCACTTACCTCTAACAAAAAAATACTGCCTGTCACTATAACAACAAACCAACACCATTCAAGGCCGCACCATAATGGTGCAAACATATATTACAGTGCACCTGATCCAGCCCCATAAAAAGGCACCAACATTCCCTACAAAACCAAAACTAATCATAAATACATGAAATAAAAGGAAAATAAAAAAATGGCACAGCCTTCGCTATAACCTACGCAAACAGAATTTATGTTTGCTTAGCGATAAACGCATCTGCACAGAATTATTACCTACGGGGGATAGCGATATGAAAATGGTCTCTGCTGTCATCAAACCATTCAAATTGGATGATGTACGAGAAGCCCTTTCTGAAATTGGGGTACAGGGTATCACTGTGACTGAAGTAAAAGGCTTTGGTCGCCAGAAAGGACATACAGAACTCTACCGCGGCGCTGAATATGTGGTCGATTTCCTACCAAAAGTACGCCTAGACGCAGCCGTATCTGAAGAAATTGTCGATCAAGTTGTAGAAGCGATTAGCAATGCTGCACAAACAGGCAAGATTGGCGACGGCAAGATCTTTGTAACGCCAGTAGAACAAGTTGTGCGTATTCGTACCGGTGAGACCGGTACGGAAGCCCTTTAATTTTTTTGACTTTTTGATTGCTTCTGGAGGAATAAACCAATGGAAGAACTACTGAATTCAACAGCGGGTGATGTTACCCAGCTTAAATACGCACTAGATACTTTCTACTTCCTAGTGTGCGGTGCTTTAGTAATGTGGATGGCAGCAGGCTTTGCCATGCTGGAAGCGGGTTTAGTTCGTGCGAAAAACACAACTGAAATCCTGACCAAGAACATCGCACTGTATGCGATCTCTTGTACTATGTACTTGGTTTGCGGTTACGCAATCATGTACGGTGGTGACTACATGCTTTCTGGCATCACGGGTGACGGCTTCACCGGCGCTGAAGAGCCAGCAACTTATGCACCATCTGCAGACTTCTTCTTCCAGGTAGTATTCGTTGCAACAGCAATGTCTATAGTATCCGGTGCAGTTGCTGAGCGTATGAAGCTATGGGCTTTCCTAGCATTCGCTGTAGTAATGACAGGTGTTATCTACCCGATGGAAGGTTCTTGGACTTGGGGCGGTAACGATGTATTCGGTTTCTACAACCTAGGCGACCTTGGTTTCTCTGACTTCGCAGGTTCCGGTATCGTACACATGGCAGGTGCTGCTGCAGCGCTAGCAGGTGTTCTAGTATTAGGTGCTCGTAAAGGTAAATACGCTAAAAACGGTGCTGTAAACGCTATCCCAGGTGCGAACCTACCACTAGCTACACTAGGTACATTCATCCTATGGATGGGTTGGTTCGGCTTCAACGGTGGTTCTGTACTAGCATCTTCTGATGTAGAAAACTCTAACGCTGTCGCTGTTGTATTCATGAACACTAACGCTGCTGCTGCAGGTGGTGTGATCGCAGCACTGATCGTAGCTCGCCTACTGTTCGGTAAAGCTGACCTAACAATGGCGCTTAACGGTGCACTAGCAGGTCTAGTTGCTATCACTGCTGAGCCATCTACTCCAACTGCACTACAAGCGACTCTGTTCGGTGCACTAGGTGGTACACTGGTTGTATTCAGCATCCTAACGCTAGATAAACTAAAAATTGATGATCCAGTAGGTGCGATCTCTGTACACGGTGTTGTAGGTCTTTTAGGTCTGCTACTAGTACCAGTAACAAACGACGGTTCATCTTTCTCTGGTCAGATCATTGGCGCTGTAACTATCTTTGCTTGGGTATTCGCTACAAGCCTAGTAGTTTGGTTAGCACTTAAAGCAATCATGGGTGTACGCGTATCGGAAGAAGAAGAGTACGAAGGCGTGGATATCTCGGAGTGTGGTATGGAAGCTTACCCAGAGTTTACATCTGGCAAGTAAGATTGATCTAAAACATTAAAAGGGCGCTAAGCGCCCTTTTTGCGTCACTAGTATATCGCTAAGAGCTTGATCCAATACGCTGTTCATATACCATCTTGTGATTATCTAGGTATACTAAGACGCATAATTCACTATAGTTACATTTGCTGCTTGGTCGTAAGGCCATAGAATGAGCAAGCCCAACTGAGGAATAGCATTATGAAACTGGTCACTGCGGTGATTAAACCGTTTAAACTGGATGATGTCCGTGAAGCGCTTTCTGAAATTGGTATCCAAGGTGTTACCGTTACTGAAGTAAAAGGTTTCGGTCGTCAGAAAGGCCACACTGAATTGTACCGCGGTGCAGAGTATGTGGTTGATTTCCTTCCAAAAGTGAAAATTGAAATTGCTGTAGATAGCGACATGGTTGATCAAGTTATTGAAGCGATCAGCAAAACAGCTAATACAGGCAAAATCGGTGACGGTAAGATCTTTATCTCTCCTCTAGAGCAGGTAATCCGTATCCGTACAGGCGAAAGCGGTCCTGACGCGCTATAAGCAAAAAGATATTCCGAAAAAAGCGGCTATTAAGCCGCTTTTTTTATGCCTGTTCTATTCCAAGCAATATTTCTTCACTCAAAATTGAACTTCCGTTCAAATTAAAGCTCTTTACCTAAATCATCAACAATCTTGATTAACTTACAAAGAGCTAACTATGCTTACACAACCCATTTTATTCAGCCCTATTTCTTTAGGTAGTATCGACCTATCCAATCGTATTTTGATGGCACCTCTCACCCGTGCCCGCGCAGATAAACATCATATTCCTGGCCCATTAATGGTTCAGCACTACGCCGATCGCGCTACCGCTGGTTTAATTATTACCGAAGCCACCATGGTGATGGCATACTGCAGCGCCTTTATCAATGAACCCGGCATCTACTCAGAAGCGCAAATAGCTGGCTGGAAAAAAGTCACCGATGCCGTACATCAAAGAGGCGGTAAGATTGCTGTGCAACTATGGCATGGCGGACGTGCCTGCCATCCGGATCTAAATAATGGTGTTCAACCCATCGCTCCTAGCCCAATCGCTATCAAAGATGAAGTCCATACCTCTGATGGTCCTAAACCCTATACAACACCGCGCGCGCTGAAAATTGACGAGATTCCCGAAATCATTGCTGGTTTTAAGCAAGCAGCGATCAACGCTAAAGAAGCTGGGTTCGATGGTGTAGAGCTTCATGCAGCCAACGGCTACCTACTCGACTCGTTTTTACGCGATGGCAGCAACCAACGTGAAGATCAATACGGCGGCAGCTTAGAAAACCGATCTCGCCTTATTTTTGAAGTTCTAGACGCTATTTGTGATGTCTGGGGTAACGACAAAGTGGGTATCCGCACTTCGCCTTTAAATGGCTATAACAGCATGAAAGACAGCGATCCAATTGGCACGACCTTCTGGCTCGCAGAAAGGCTAAATCATTACAAACTCGCTTATTGGCATCTGATGCGCTGTGACTTTCTGGGCGAGCAACAAGGTGATGTTAACTCAATCGCCCGAGAACATTATCAAGGCAACCTTATTGGCAATATGGGCTACAGCTATGAGGAGGCTGATTCAGCGGTATTAGATAAACAGCTAGACGCAGTGGCCTTTGGCGTACCTTTTATCGCCAACCCAGATCTAGTCGCTCGTTTCCAAACAGGATCCGAGCTAAATGAGCCTAACCCCGATACGTTCTATACCCCCGGGCCTGAAGGTTACAACGACTATCCCTTCTTAGAGCAGTCAGACTTAGTAAGCATATAAATGAGTAACCCCAAAGACTACCCAAGCGTTGATCAGCAACCAATAACTCAACGCTGGCCAGCGAAGCACCCTGTTATTCTCAAACTCTATTCGTTTGGTATACAGAATGGCGTAAAGATACCCATCGCACTTGAAGAGTTACAAATCCCTTACGAAGCTCATCGCGTAACTTTGGCCGAAAGTGATGTCAAAAATGAGGAATATTTATCGCTCAACCCGAACAATAAAATCCCATCGACAATTGATCCGTTTGGTCCGGATGGTTCGCCTATTGGTCTCTTCGAAAGCAGCGCTATCTTAGTGTATCTGGCTGAAGAAGCAGGCAAGCTCATGGGTAATAACGCCATAGAGCCTTGGCTGGATACTCTCGAACGGTTTTAACGAACAGGAAATGAAACAGAAACAGAAACAGAAACAGAAACAGAAACAGAAACAGAAACAGAAACAGAAACAGAAACAGAAACAGAAACAGAAACAGAAAAATTCAAACAAATAACCTCTCACATAGATAGATTTAATCAGCGACCATCCGTACAAGAAGGGTGGTCAACACCAGTAAAAACCACTTAAGTAACCACTCAGGATAAGGAGAAATATTCTTCTTATCCTTGAAGAGAAAATCTATTTAAAAGGGGCAAAAACAAACCATAACCCAATGTAATATTAGTGTTTTTATACCTTAGGCTAAAACATTAATAAAAAATTCATTTTACCCACCCCTCTAAATTGACCCACATCAAACCAGTCCCAACTTTATTAAACATCTAAATCATTCAAACAATTTTTGTCGCAGAATAGATAAATCAAGGTAGAAAATTCAAACAAAACCATGCAAGAAATAGAATCAAGCCCAACAAATAACAGCTTAATTCCAATGGATTGGTTTAATCAGTCATCCATTGGCGTGCTCGTGTTGGATGACCTATTTCACTGTTTACATTGCAATCCCTACGCCGCAACCTTGATCTGGAATAGAGTTGGAGAACCTCTAAACAATAAACTTCCAGATGACTTTAAACGGGCTATCCGCCCTCACGTCATGGGCCTATTTGCACAGAACAGAGATTCTTACGACACCCACATAATCCTCTCTTCACAAGAAGATAGCGTACAGCTGCGTATCGAGTTCACAGTTGTTAAAAAAGCCGACAGCCGAAAAGTATTTATTACACTACGTAACTCTAGTCAAAGTGCACGCCAAGCAAGAGAACTTAAGGTATTCCGTAATGCCGTAGAAAATACCGGTAGTGCAGTTGTAATCACAAACGTACAAGGCGAAATCGAATACGCAAACAACCGCTTTAGCGAAATCACGGGCTGGGAAGACCATGAGGTACTTGGTAAACGCCCAAATTTTTTACGCTCTGAGCAAACCACTAACGACATTTATAAAGATTTATGGGGCACTGTACTTAACCACCAGCAATGGCGGGGTACCCTGTTAAATAAACGAAAAAATGGTTCAACATACTGGTCCTTACAAAATATATCGCCTATTCATGATGAACTCGGCAATATCATCAATTTTGTTTCAGTTAGTGAAGATATCTCTCAAATCAAAGAGCATGATGCTCAGCTAGAGAAAATGGCCTATTTCGACCCACTAACAGAGTTAGGTAACCGTCGAAACTTCCGCCGTACACTTGATGAATATCTACAAAGTCCAATCAGTGACCAACTGCATGCGTTGCTTCTACTCGATCTAGACCACTTTAAACAGATTAACGACTCTATGGGACACGAAG
This sequence comes from Neptuniibacter sp. QD29_5, assembly GCF_047778125.1. GTDB lineage: Bacteria > Pseudomonadota > Gammaproteobacteria > Pseudomonadales > Balneatricaceae > Neptuniibacter. The sequence goes on along the minus strand of NZ_CP180556.1, from coordinate 226,614 downwards.
CAGGCGATGCTCTTCTGACCACCATCGCAAGTCGTTTAAAGTTCTGTACTCGTCACCAAACCTCGGTATTCCGCCTTGGCGGTGATGAATTTACGGTGATTTTCCAAGACTGCGAAGACCGTGAGCAGATAATTAGTCGAGTCAACGATGTACTGTCATTACTGTCTCAACCAATGCAGATTGGCCCTCACGAATTGTGTGTAACCGTCAGTATAGGCATTACGTTGATCGGCCATGATAGTTTGGATGCAAGCGACTTACTAAGGAACGCAGACTTAGCGATGTATCACGCCAAAAAGCAAGGCAGAAACACATACGCTTTTTTTGCTGACCATATGAACGAGGATGCGCAACGCATACTCACAATCGAGCATGATCTAAGAAACGCCTTAATTGGCAAACAGTTATCTTTGGCTTATCAGCCGCAGGTATGCGCCTTAGATGGTCGCATCACCGCAGTTGAAGCCCTGCTTCGCTGGCAGCACCCCGTCAATGGCAATGTACCGCCTGATGAATTTATTCCGCACGCAGAAGAAACCGGTTTAATCATCCCAATTGGCCGTTGGGTGTTAGAGGAAGCTTGTCGAGCGGCTAAATCAATACAGGACCAAGGCTTACCCCCAATCAAGGTCTGCGTAAATTTATCTGTACGCCAATTTGATGATCCCTCTTTGATTTCTCAGATATCTGAAGCTTTAGCCAAAGCCTCACTTGCGCCAGAATGGTTAGAATTAGAGATCACCGAAAGCATGCTTATGCGGGACATGCCAACGGCTATCAGTACCCTGAAGCGCATAAAAAACATGGGAATAAGTCTGGCTATAGATGATTTCGGCACAGGTTATTCATCGCTAAGCTATTTGACTAAAATGCCTGTCGATCTGTTAAAGATTGATCGCTCTTTTTTACAACAAATTCCCGAAGACCAAGACAATATGACGATAACTTCAACCATTATCGCCATGACCAAGCAACTGGGTTTGGATGTGATAGCAGAAGGTGTAGAGAACAGATCTCAGATGGATTTCTTGCAACAACAAAACTGCAATACCATGCAAGGTTTTCTAGTCAGCTACCCCTTAAGTTTTGAAGATTTCAACAATAAGTACCGTGAATCTCAATACTTTTGTGATGCATTTAGCACCATCGATGAGCGTAACCACGACGACTCGACTAACAGTCATTGAGACTGCGTATTCCTAGCACCACTCCCTTTAAGCTATTGCCGCTAAAAAGCTTTTTTGCCGTAACGGTCTAAACTTAAACTTATCTATGCAGTAGAGGAGACAAGCTATGTCCTCCAATGTTGATAGGGAAACGTTCGATCAAATAATGGTGCCCAATTACGCGCCGCAAAAAATGATTCCGGTTAAAGGACTAGGTTCTCGAGTATGGGATCAGAAGGGTAATGAGTTCATCGACTTCGCAGGTGGCATTGCCGTCAACGCGTTAGGTCACTGCCATCCAGAACTAACCGCAGCACTTCATCATCAAGCTGATCAGTTATGGCATCTTAGTAATGTCTGGACCAATGAACCAGCCCTGCAATTAGCCCAAGCGCTCTGCGATAAAACCTTTGCCGAGAAAGTCTACTTTGCCAATTCAGGTGCTGAGGCCAATGAAGCCGCTTTTAAGCTCGCCCGAAAATACGCTTATGATAATTTTAGTGCCGATAAGCATGAAATTATCAGCTGCAATAACAGCTTTCATGGTCGCACCCTGTTTACCGTTTCAGTAGGCGGGCAACCTAAATATCGTGAAGGCTTTGAACCCGTACCTGCTGGTATATCTCATGTGCCTTTTAACGATATCGCCACATTAGAGCAGCAGATTAGTGATAAAGCCTGCGCGGTTGTTATTGAACCGATACAGGGCGAAGGAGGGATTACGCCAGCTACAGCAGAGTATTTACAAGCTGCTAGAAGCCTATGCTCTCAACATAATGCCTTGCTCATTTTTGATGAGATACAAACTGGCGTAGGCCGCACAGGCAAGTTATACGCCTATCAACACTGCCAAGTGACGCCCGACATCTTAACCACCGCTAAAGCCTTAGGGGGCGGTTTTCCTATTGCCGCGATGTTGAGTACCGAAAAGGTAGCCGCATCCTTTAACGTCGGTAGCCATGGCAGCACTTATGGAGGTAACCCTCTAGGATGTGCCGTAGCATTCAAACTTTTGCAGATCGTTGATACGCCTGAGGTTCTCGACGGTGTATTCCATAAGCACCACCTGATCACCCAACAAATAGCGCAATTCAATCAAAAAACCGAGTTATTTAAGGATATTCGAGGCCAAGGCTTGTTAATCGGCTGTGAACTGAGTGATCAATATAAAGGCAAGGCGAGACTGTTTTTAGAGCTGGCACAACAAACAGGGCTGATGGTGTTGGTAGCTGGCCTTAATGTCATTCGCCTGACACCCTCATTGATTATTCCCGAAGCCGATATTAAAGAGGGATTAGCACGCTTCAATCGCACAATGCAGTTATTCAAGCAACAGGTCTAAGCTGAGAGTGCTAGAGGTTAATTATGCAGTTATCTGTCGAACCACTAGACCAGTTAGAACGTGATCTCCTCGCTAAGATCAGCGCTCAACAGCACCTAAGAGAACAGCAACTGATTGAGTTAGTTGAGATCAATAGTGGCTCACTTAACCCTGCGGGTATTAATCAAGTTGGATGCAAATACCAAGAATTATTCGCCCCCCTCTGCAGCCAAAGTGAAAGAGTAGAACTGCCTGAGTGGGAAAGAATCGATTACACAGGTAAAGCCGAATATCAGCCCTTAGGTTCTCTATGGAAATTTAGCCGCAATCAAGAGGCCCCGATCCAGATACTGTTTTGCGGTCATACTGATACAGTATTCCCTATAGACAGTCCTTTCCAACACGCTATTCGTTTAGACCATACGCGCCTGAATGCACCTGGTGCTGCTGATATGAAAGGCGGTATTCTGGTAATACTGTCCGCACTTGAAGCGTTATCACAACATCCTCTTGCTCATCAAATCGGTTGGAGTGTCATCCTTAACCCAGATGAAGAGATCGGCTCACCTGGCTCAGCCGACTATTTAGCCGAAGCTGCGAAGCAACATGATATAGGCCTAATCTACGAACCTGCCTTACCTGACGGCAATCTCGCTGGTGAACGGAAAGGTAGCGGCAACTTCATTTTGGTTATCCATGGTCGTTCAGCTCATGCAGGCAGAGCTCCCGAAACGGGTAGAAATGCAATCAACAAAGCAGCCGAACTTATCCTGCAGCTAGCATCATTAAATAATATCAAGCCGGGCTTAACCCTAAATACCGGTATTATCAAAGCGGGCGAAACCACTAATAAAGTACCCGATCTAGCGGTGTGTAAATTTAATGTTCGCATTCAAAAAACAGAAGACGCCGAATGGTGCCTTGAACGTATCAATGAATTTATACAGCAACATAATCAGCAAGAGGGGTTCAATATTGAGCTCCATGGACATTTTGGACGCTACCCTAAACAACTCGATCAACCTCATCTTGCACTCTATCAACTGGTACAACAATGCTCAGAACAGTTAGGCACTGGTTTAACTTGGAGTGCTACCGGTGGCTGCTGTGACGGTAATAACTTATCAACAGCGGGTCTACCCAATATCGATACCTTAGGTGTGACCGGTAACTTTATCCATAGCTCCCATGAATTTATCAATTTACCTAGCCTGAGTTTACGCGCGCAGCTCAGCGCACTGCTACTCTTCCACATAGCTCGTGAAGGGTTACCATTTAAGCGACTGCGCCCTCAGGGGAGGCCACTATGAACAATGAAGATCTGTCCCAAATGCTGGATGAGATGTGGCAGGACTATATAGAGCTCAATCCACAAGCACGTCAAATCCACCAATTATTCAGCGATCTTAACTATCAAGTGATCAATGACCATATCGCTTTACGCACCTTTGATTTGGAAGAGGTCAATATAGATAAGATGGCTACGCCGTTTCTCTATAGCGGCTATCGCGCGGCTGGTGAATACCATTTTCCAAATAAACACCTCTACGCTAAGCACTTTCAGCATGATAACCCTTCCCTGCCAAAAATATTTATCAGTCAATTCATGACCGAATCACTTAGTAGTGACAATCAACTGCTTGTGCATAATTTAGTGGCTGAACTTGATCCAATGCAGCAAACACCAAAAACCTTATGCTATTCAGGCCGCCCTTGGGAGATCAGTTATGAGGAGTACAAAGAGCTACTCACACAAAGTGAATATGCCGCTTGGTTGGCGGCCTTTGGTTTCAGACCTAACCACTTCACTATTTTCGTCAATGCACTGACCTCACACACCAGCATTGAAGAGGTTAATCAGTTTTTAAAAAGCCATTCAATCGAACTCAACAGTGCAGGTGGTGAAGTAAAGGGCAGTCCCGAAGAACGGCTTGAACAATCCTCAACTTTAGCCAGTAAAATCGCTGTCGATTTTAGTGATGGAACTGTAGAAATCCCCGGTTGTTACTACGAATTTGCCCGCCGTTACCCCTTGGAAGATGGCTCCCTTTACCAAGGATTTGTTGCAGCTTCTGCTGACAAAATCTTTGAAAGTACCGATAGCCGTTAGGTAATCAAGGAACAGGAGGTCGACTATGTATTACATTCGCCCGATTGAGATGAACGATTTAGAGACCTTACATCAGATCGCTATCGAATCTGGTCCCGGCTTTACCTCTCTCCCCGAAAACAGCGATTTACTTGCCGAGAAGATAGAGCGGAGCTTAAACGCCCTCAATCAAGAGGTTCAGAAAGCCTCCAATGAAAGCTATCTATTTGTATTGATCGATAGTGAAACCGATGAAGTTGTCGGTACTACAGGGATTGAAGCGGCCGTAGGCCTGCAAGAGCCATGGTATCACTACAGAGTAGGTACCGTGGTGCACGCATCACGCGAACTCAATATCCATAATCAGTTTAAAACCCTGTACCTTTGTAACGATTACACAGGTTGTACAGAGGTCTGTACGCTCTATCTCAAGCCTGACCATCGGCACTCACAAAATGGCAGTCTACTTTCAAAAAGTCGCTTCCTGTTTATGGCAGAACAACCACAACGCTTTTCTGAACGCGTCATCGCAGAGATGCGTGGTTTCTCTGATGACAATGGCCGATCACCGTTTTGGGAAGGGTTCGGGCGTAAATTTTTTGCGATGGATTACTCAGAAGCAGATTATCTTACGGGTTCTGGCAACAAAGTTTTCATTGCCGAGCTAATGCCGAAATACAGCATCTATATCCACCTTCTCCCCGAAGAGGCACAGGCAGTGATAGGACGGGTCCACGCCAACACGGAACCTGCCCGACGCATGTTGGAAAACGAAGGTTTCCGTTTTGAGAACTATGTGGATATCTTCGATGCTGGCCCTACAATCACAGCTCCACTGGCCAAGATCCGTGCTATTAGAGACAGTCGCTACGCCAAAATCCGAATTTCACAACAAGCTGAAATATGTGATTCCGACACAACCTATCTACTCAGTAACACCCGTGCAGCAGGTTTTCGTTGCTGCCTTGCTAACTGCCAAACCAATCAAGGTATAGCTGAACTGTCACCTGAAATAGCCGAGATGCTTCAGGCTAAAGGCAGTGACACCATTCGATTGGTCGAACTAAAAGGGAGGCACCCATGAAACCTCATGCATCACTGTTTATTAATGGCGAATGGATTCAGGGGAACGGCCCAGAACTTGAGTCATTGAATCCGGGCAATAATGAGCGAATCTGGCAAGGTTTTGCTGCTGACTCAGATCAAGTAAACCAAGCTGTTTCAGCCGCCGCTGAGGCCTTCCCACGCTGGTCTGAACTCACGCTAAAACAGCGTGCAACCTATCTACTGAAATTTAATGAGCTGGTGAAAGATCACGAAGATTTACTCGCCGACACCATCGGTCAGGAAACCGGGAAGCCTCTCTGGGAAGCCAAAACAGAAGTGACTGCGATACTGGGAAAAGCAGCCCTAACCATCAAAGCCTATCAAGCACGCTGCCCAGTTGAAGAGAGCACCGTGTTGGGTGCGCGCTCTATTCTTAGTCACCGCCCCCACGGTATCGTAGCTGTATTTGGCCCTTATAATTTCCCAGGGCATCTGCCGAATGGCCATATCATGCCGGCACTTTTGGCAGGCAACACCATCGTATTGAAACCGAGTGAATTTACACCTCGCACAGCGGAACTCATGGTACACCTCTGGCAAAAAGCAGAACTACCCGACGGCGTGCTTAATCTGGTTCAAGGGGAAAAAGCAACCGGGGCACAATTAGCGCAGCATCCTGAGATTAATGGCCTCTATTTCACAGGTAGTGCAGCCACAGGTTGTTACCTACATGAACAGTTTGGCGGACAGCCCGAAAAGATCTTAGCACTCGAAATGGGCGGCAATAATCCTCTATTGGTAGCGAAAACCGCCAATGTCGCTGCGGCTGTCTATAACACCATCCAATCCGCATTTATCACTGCGGGGCAACGCTGTACCTGCGCCCGACGTTTGTTAATACCAGTAGGAACAGAAGGTGATGAATTTATTGCAGCATTGCAGAAAGCCGTGACCAAAATAGAGGTGGGCACCTATAACCAGAATCCTCCACCCTTCATGGGTGCCTTAATCAGCCAATCAGCTATGACCTCAATGCTAACAGCTCAAGAAAAGCTGATTGAACAAGGTGCTGAGACATTGGTTAGTATGCAACGCTTTGCCGATAGGGGCGCGTTACTCACACCTGGGTTGCTCGACTGTACAGGGATAGAAGATCCTGATGACGAGGAATACTTCGGCCCGCTACTTCAGATTTATCGAGTGCATGATATTCAGCATGCAACGACCTTAGCCAACAAGACCCGATACGGCTTAGCGGCCGGTGTATTAAGTGATGATCCAAAAATATTCGAATATTTTCAGCGACATGTCAGAACAGGTCTTATCAACTGGAACCGTCCCTTAACTGGTGCATCCAGTGCCCGCCCCTTTGGTGGTACGGGTATCAGTGGCAATCATCGAGCCAGTGCATGGTATGCTGCTGACTACTGCGCTTATCCTGTTGCCTCTATGCAGTCTGACAGTATGGATATGCCTGACAAGCTTCCTCCGGGCCTACACATCGCCGATCATGTGTGGAGTCATGAATGAGTTTAACGCTTAATTTGGATGGTCTGGTTGCACCCAATCACCACTATGCGGGACTCGCACAGGGCAACCTTGCATCACAACAGCATCAAGGCGAGATATCCTCACCCAAAGACGCAGCACTTCAAGGTTTGGAAAAGATGTGGCTACTGCATCAGCTTGGCATTCCACAAGGGATTATTCCTCCGCCAATACGACCGGATCTAGCACTGCTCTATGCAGCTGGCTTTCGCGGCTCAGACGAACAACTCCTGGACCAAGCTTGGCATAAAGCCCCTCAATTGCTGACTGCTTGTTATTCCGCTTCTGCTATGTGGGCAGCCAACAGCGCCACCTGCTCAGCATCTCAAGATACCAAAGATCGACACTTACACTTCACCCCTGCAAACTTGAATAGCAGCATTCATCGATCATTAGAAACCAAACATAACTATCAGTTCTTCCAAACCTGTTTTGACGATCACGACAGATTTAGCGTGCATGTTCCGTTGCCATCACAACCGATCTTTGCAGATGAAGGTGCTGCCAATCAGATGCGCTTAAACTCGCCTTGTGACCAGGATGCTCTGAATCTATTTATCTATGGCAGAGAAGGCTCGCTGAGCGCAAGTACACGCTTTCCAGCACGCCAAACTCGCCTCGCTAGCGAAAGTATTATCCGCCAACATCAGCTGGACCAAAGCCGCAGCATACTGATTCAACAGAACCCTACTGCCATAGACCACGGGGCTTTTCACAACGATGTTGTCGCGGTGGGTCATCTGAACTTTTTATTCCTGCATGAACAAGCTTTTAAAGAACAAAGTGAGGTTTTAAACACTTTAAGGATGAAGAGCTGTCATTGGCAGGATGCACTTAAGATATTTGAGGTCAGCTCCAGCAAGCTAAGCCTGCAAGAAGCAGTAGAAACTTACCTATTCAACAGTCAGCTTATCCAAAAAAACGATGGCAGCCTTATGTTACTTGCCCCCATAGAAAGTAAAAACAGCGCTAAGGCTTATGCCATCTGTGAGGAGTTAATAGCTGCCGACAACCCTGTGAGCGAAGTCCAATTTATCGATCTAACACAAAGTATGCAGAACGGTGGCGGTCCAGCTTGCTTGAGATTAGCTGTACCGATCACGATCGAAGAGTTAAGCGCTGTACATCAAGGGGTACTACTAACCCCTGCGCTATATAAGTCGCTGAAACAGTGGATAGAAACGCACTATCGCGATCGACTGAGCCTTGAAGATCTTCGCGACCCTAGACTGATTTCAGAGATACAAAACGCACTACATAACTTGGAAGAGCTCTTAAAACTCCCCAATTTTTACAGCTAAGCGTTAAGCACAAGGTAAGATAATCCGCGCTTCCAACCCACCTCCCGGATGGTTCAACAAACTGAGCTCACCACCTAAACGCTGCACCGCCCGTTGTGCGATACTTAACCCCAAGCCATAACCTTCAGATTTGCTGTCACCCCGGAAGAACGGTTCGCAGAGCTTTCCTAACTGTTCTGCTGGCACACCTTCACCATGATCGCGAATACGAATCTCACAGTGTTCACCTTTATGCACACTCAACTCAATTGGCGCCGATTGCGGTGTATGTTTGCAGGCATTTCCCAAGATATTATTCAGCGCTCGAAGTAACAAAGGCGCATTCAATTCCACTTCACAGTCAGATTCCATACAGAGTTCAAACTCACGTGTTTGCTGGCTGAAACGGGCATCATCAAGCAACTCTTGCAGGACATCACTGAGCTTAGTTTTCTCGCCTTTAACCTCCATCTGTTCCAAGCGAGATAAGGATAAGATTTCGCCGATCAATTGATCTAAGCGCTGACACTCATGAATGATCCGTTGAACAGTTTTATCCCCTTCACCCAAACGCTGCTCTGCAATACCAGCCGCAGCCTGTAATCGTGCTAGCGGCGCTCTTAACTCATGGGATACATCACACATCAGATGCTGATGAGAGCTCAGAGTTTGTTGAACATAATCAGCCATACGATCAAAATCTCGGGCTAACTCACCCAATTCATCACCACGTGCCCTTAACTTTTCATCTGTACGTGTATCTAACTCACCACGATAGATCGCCTGAGTGTGCTCGCGTAGCAAAATTAGTGGCCGCGCAATAATTGCTGATACGATCAAAGCACCCAAAGAAGACACCAATAAAATCAGTACCATTTGCACCGATAGGATACGGTTCACTAAATCTGCATAGGGAGAACGTTCCCAGCTAAGATCGACTAAAACTTCATACTGACGACCTTGCTCTGACTCTAGATTAAAACGGTAACTATCTTCACGAGCTTTTTCAAAATGGGGAAGATCAACAACCTGTCTCTGTGCAGTCAGATCGGTAATATGGACACGTTTAGTTACACTTCGCCAGATAAAACGTTTCCAATGAGGTGTGCGTTCTTTGTGATGATCAGCCGCAGGTAGGCCAATCTCTTTATCCCTATGCGAGCGTTTGAAATGTTTCAGCCTTAATGGCGGGATTGTGGCATGACCCATGCGTTCATAACGTTCAATCATCAGCTCTGCATAGCCTTCTGCCTTTGCTGTGATTACTTCCTTGAAGCGATCCTCTTCTGTAATGGTACTAACCACACAGATAGTCGCTAACAGCACAGAAAAACTCACGCACCAGATTGCGGCAAAAACTTTCCAAAACAGTCGCTTATACCACTTCATACCAGATCCTTAATAAACTGATAACCGACACCACGCACTGTTTTAATGAACTCTTTATCTGGTAGCGCTTTCGCTAATTTCTGCCGTACACGGCTAACATGAACATCTATTGCTCGATCAAATGCCGCCAGTTTTCGATGCAAAACCAGCTCAGTCAGCTGCTCTTTATCCAATACATTTCCAGCATTCGCGATTAGGTAAGCAAGCACGTTAAACTCCGTCCCCGTAAGCTCCAATAGCTCACCCTTGATCCGGACTTCACGCAAACCAGGATCAAGCTGGACACCGCCCATTTCAACATTAGTATCTGGGAAAAGGGTTGTTTGTGTTTTCGGTTCCGAGCGACGTAGGACTGCACGAATTCGTGCCAGCAATTCCCGTGGGTTACAGGGTTTGCTTAGATAGTCATCCGCTCCCATCTCCAACCCCAGAATGCGATCAATCTCTTCACCACGCCCCGTCAGCATAATCACGGGTAAGGTCACTACAGGTCGAATTTGCTGTAGCAGCTCTAAGCCAGATTTACCCGGCATCATGATATCTAACACCATCAAGGCGTAGCGATCCGAACGTTTTAATTGCGCGCAGGCTTCATCTGCATTGTGAGCAAACTCAACCTCAAAGCCTTCATGCTCGAGATAATCGGATAACAACTCGCATAGTTCCACATCGTCATCCACCAGTAATAATCGCTGTTTATCTCTCATACTTATCCTACACTTGGCTTTGACCGCCTATTTCCGCTACTTATCTACTAAAAATAATAATCCTTTTAGCGCCAAAATAGATCGCCCTATTGTTAGATTTACCCAACTTTACACTGCCGAAACCCATCTTTGCGCTTACAAAAGCCAAACTTTATTCCATCAACTAAACAGCCTAGGAGCAAAGAACATGAACCGTAAAATCATGACTGGAATCGCAGCTGCTGTGTTAACTGTTTCTAGTTTAGGCGTTGCACATGCTTACACTAAAGATGACGGCGCTAAGATGGAGAAGCGCCTGCAGTATCTTTCTGAAGAGCTGGGATTAACCACCAGCCAACAGGCGGCACTGAAAGAAAATATGCAGCAGAAAAAAGCAGGCATGAAGGATCAACACCAAGCAAAACGAGATCTTCGCCAACAACTGATGCAACTAGACCCAGCATCAAAAGACTATCAGTTACAGCTCAACAGCTTAGTGTTAAAAGCGCAGGAGCAAACTAAAGCGATGATTATGGCCAAAGCAAAACATCAGGAAGAACTGTATGAGATTCTGACTCCAGAACAGGAAGCCAAATTCGCACAGTTAAAAAGTGAAGCTCCACAAAAATGGATGAAACATAAAGGGGAGCAAAGAAAAGGGAAGCAATGTCATTAACATTTTATTCCATAGAGTTACGTATCCTATATTCGCGTAACTCTATGGGTATAGCGTTAAATTAGCTTGGAAGCCACATCCTTCACATCTTCCATTACAACAAAGGTACTGGTTTGCTTCACAAATGGCAGGTTAGAAATTTTCTCACCGAGTACTTCCCTATAACTTTCGATATCGGACGTACGCACTTTTAACAAATAATCGAAATTCGCTGCAATCATATGGCACTGTTCGATTTCAGGGATGGCGCGCACGGCCTCATTAAAGGCCTGCAGCGCTTTGGTTTTAGTATCTAACATCGTCACTTGCACAAAAGCGATATGCTTAGAACCCAGCTTCTTCTGATCGATCAGGGTGGTATAACCCATGATATAACCCAGCTCTTCCAAGCGCTTCATTCGCACTTGGCAAGGTGTCTTCGAAAGGCCAACACGTGAAGCTAATTCCGTAACCGTAATACGCGCATTCTTTTGCAGTTCGCGCAAAATCGCCATATCGAGTTTATCTAAATTTTCCATGACGGCGCTCCAGAAGCATAAAGTCAAAACGTCCAAAAGTTTGGCGAAAATATAGTGAATTCGACTCCTCATAACAAGTTGACTACTCTTTCTTATAGATGAAAAAGAGCTATGCAGCGCGTTTATCTAGGTAAAAAACCATCAAATTAGAACAATCATCCGAATAAACGAACAAATAAAGACCAATTGCCTAGAAAACAGCCAAGTTTGGAGCATTTAACCAGTGGAATACCGGTAAGCTTTCCGGTCGTTATACCCAAGCTTAACTACTGTCTTTTTCGCAACCAATGAAGGTAGAAAAGTCTGCAGCATAGCTAGCGCAGGAAGGTGTAACAGAGGATGGAACGATAATAAGCATAAACTATGACAAAGAGGTTTCTTAGATGGTAACCCTGACATTTATCCTATATCTGATGCTGATGCTGGCAATTGGTATTGTTGCCTATCGTCGCACTCAGGATCTGTCTGATTACGTTCTTGGTGGACGCAACCTAGGGCCGATCCCAAGTGCGTTGAGTGCAGGCGCATCAGATATGAGCGGCTGGCTATTGATGGGCCTTCCTGGTTACGCAATGGCGGCCGGTTATGGCTCTTTCTGGCTGGCAGGCGGTCTACTAGTAGGCACTTGGCTAAACTGGCTGTTGGTCGCTCAGCGTCTACGTGTTTACTCACAACGTGCTGATGATGCACTAACACTACCTGCGTTTTTCGAAAAACGTTTTGAAGATCACAGCCACAGCTTACGCGTTATTTCTGCCGTGTTCGTATTGGTTTTCTTCCTGTTCTACACCAGTTCTGGTCTAGTAGCTGGTGGTAAGCTATTTGAAACTGTATTCGGTTTTGATTACACCATCGCCGTTCTTGTCGGTGCTGCAGCTGTTATCTCTTACACCCTGTTTGGTGGTTTCCTAGCGGTATCTTGGACCGACGTAGTTCAGGGCCTACTAATGGTTGGCGCTTTGATCTTAGTACCATTGATCGCGATGGGTGAGATTGGTGGTTTGAGCGGCACGCTGGCAGCAGTCGAAGCGAAAAACCCTGAGCTATTGAATATGTTTACCGATGCGGATGGTAAGAGCATCACGCTAATCGGTACGCTATCTCTATTGGGCTGGGGTCTTGGTTACTTCGGTCAGCCGCATATTCTTGCGCGTTTCAAAGGGATCAAATCTAAAGAAGCGGTTCCAGCTGCACGCCGTATCGCAGTTATCTGGAGTGCTATCTCTATGGCGGGTGCCTGCCTAATTGGTTTGGCCGCTATCGGCTACCTACCAGACGGTTTGGGCGATAATGAAACTGTATTTATGGTGATGGTAGATGCACTATTCCACCCTGTAATCGCAGGTGTTCTACTGGCCGCTATCCTTGCCGCTGTAATGAGTACAGCCGATTCTCAGCTACTTGTGTCTTCTTCTGCTTTGGCTGAAGATTTCTACAAAGCGCTATTTAACAAAGATGCGACCCAAGAACAGTTAGTTCGTGTAGGTCGTATTGCGGTAATCGTTATCGCGCTGATCGCGACCTTCCTAGCAATGGATAAGGACTCTAAAGTTCTGGAGCTTGTATCTTACGCGTGGGCAGGTTTCGGTGCGGCATTTGGCCCTGCTCTGATTATGTCGCTGTACTGGAAAAATATGACCAAAGGCGGTGCGCTTGCAGGTATCATCACGGGCGGCGTAACTGTGGTTGTGTGGAAGCAGCTATCTGGCGGTTGGTTCGATCTATACGAGATCATCCCGGGTATTATCTTTGCCTTCATCGCAATTATCGCGGTATCCAAAGTGACACCAGCGCCATCAAAAGCTATTCAGCAACGCTTTGACGATGTAGAAGCTGAAATCAAAAGCTAACGAATAGAAAACAGATTTTTAAAAGCCCTAACTGCTTTGCAGTTGGGGCTTTTTTATACCCATCACCAAAAAGAACAAAAGCCCACAAAATAAGCAAAATAATATTAAGCTATCCACTCAAAACACAAAATAAAGAGAAATAAACTTCCAAAACTACTTTTATAGATAAATCGACTATTTGAGCGCTTGTAAAATAGCCCGATAGATTTAAGAGGTGGAAGATTATGAGCATCACAATCGAACAATGCCGTACAGCTATTCGTAATAACTATCTGGCAGATGAAGCAACCGTTATCAACGGTTTGATTAATAACTCAGGTTTAAGCGAAACAGAGCGCGGTGCTATTTCAGCTAACGCGGCAGATCTGGTACGCAAAGTTCGATCTGAAAGCTCCCCTTCCATGATGGAAAAATTCCTTGCCGAATACGGCCTGACCACCAAAGAGGGTGTCGCGCTGATGTGTTTGGCAGAAGCACTGCTTCGTGTGCCAGACAGCCTAACCATCGACGCCTTAATTGAAGATAAAGTGGTATCCGGAAACTGGAAAGGCCACTTGGGCCAATCTGCTTCGTCATTAGTAAACAGCTCAACGTGGGCATTACTGATCACGGGTAAGCTACTTAAAGAAGATGAAAAGAAGAGCATCGGCTCCACTGTTAAAGGCATGATTAAACGCCTTGGCGAACCGGTTGTACGTACCGCTGTTGCCCAAGCCATGAAAGAACTAGGCCGCCAATTTGTACTTGGCCGCGACATCAAGGAAGCCACTAAACGTGCGACAAAGCTTGAGAAACAAGGCTATAGCTACTCCTACGATATGCTTGGTGAAGCAGCCCGAACTGATGCCGATGCAATCCGTTACCACCAAGCTTACTCAAAAGCGATTAGTGAACTGACATCTGCTTGTGAAAGCAAAGATATCCGTCTAAACCCAGGTATATCTGTAAAACTATCTGCTCTGCATGCCCGTTATGAAGTTGGCCAAAAAGCCCGTGTTATGCAGGAATTAGTAGAACGCACCCTAACGCTGGCTCTGCAGGCGAAAGATGCCAATATGGGCTTCAATATTGATGCCGAAGAAGCCGATCGTCTCGACCTTTCACTTGATGTGATCGAAGCAGTTCTGGCAGATGAACGCTTAGCAGACTGGGATGGTTTCGGTATTGTAGTACAAGCTTTTGGTCCGCGTGCCGCGCATGTTCTGGACTGGCTGTATGCAACCGCTGAGCGTCTAGATCGTCGTATCATGGTGCGCTTAGTAAAAGGCGCTTACTGGGATGCGGAGATCAAAAGAGCACAAGTGCTGGGCCTTGATGGTTTCCCAGTCTTTACCCGTAAAGTAAATTCCGATCTGTCTTACATGTGCTGCGCTGAAAAGCTGATGCAGATGACAGATCGCATCTATCCTCAGTTCGCTACGCATAACGCCCATTCCGCGGCTGCGATTCTGTTCATGGCGAAAAAACACGATGTGGATAACTTTGAGTTTCAGCGTCTACACGGCATGGGGGAATCACTGCACGATACAGTGCTGAAATCGAACAATACTCGCTGCCGTATCTATGCGCCTGTCGGTGCACACCGTGATCTGCTGGCTTACCTTGTTCGCCGCCTCTTAGAGAACGGCGCAAACAGCTCCTTTGTAAACCAGATTGTCGATAAGCGCATTACCCCTGAAGAGATCGCGACCGATCCATTTACCCAAGTGTTGGAAAGCCATAACGCAATCAGCAACAACATGATTGCCAAACCAGCCATGATTTTTGGTGAAAAGCGCCTGAATGCCAAAGGCTGGGACATCACTGATCACACAACTCTGGAACAACTTGAACCGGCTCGCGAGGTCTTCCAGAACACGCAATGGCATGCAAAACCGATGATTGCAGGCGATGCAAGCAGCTCTGAAACGGCTGAAATTCGTAACCCTGCCAACCCAGAAGATCTTGTAGGCCTGGTAACTGAAGCAAATGCCGAAGATATTGAAAGTGCAATCGTATCTGCAGAGCTAGGCTTCCAGCGTTGGTCAAAAACTGATGCTAGCGAGCGTGCCGCTTGCCTTCGCCGTGTCGCTGATCTATTTGAAGCCAATGCGCCTGAGCTATTTGCATTGGCTAGCCGTGAAGCGGGTAAAACACTTCTTGATGCTGTAGGCGAGATTCGTGAAGCGGTCGATTTTGCCCGTTACTACGCTAATGAAGCCGAGAAGCACGCGAGCAGTGAAGCACGCGGTGTGATCACCTGTATCTCCCCGTGGAACTTCCCTCTCGCCATTTTTGCTGGTCAGGTTTTAGCAGGCATTGCATCAGGCAATAGCGTCATCGCTAAGCCTGCTGACCCAACGCCTCTAATGGCTGCTCGCGCTGTTGCCTTGATGCATGAAGCCGGTATCCCAGAAGATGTTATCCAACTATTACCGGGCTCGGGTATCAATGTCGGCGCGCCGCTGACCTCTGACCCACGCATAGCTGCAGTGTGCTTTACAGGCTCAACATTAACTGCACAGCGCATCAACAAAGTGATGGCGGAAAACATGGCTCCGGATGCGCCTCTAGTGGCAGAAACCGGTGGTATGAACGCGATGATCGTTGATTCCACAGCCCTACCTGAACAGGTTATACGGGATGTTTTGATGTCCTCGTTCCAGAGTGCAGGTCAGCGCTGCTCTGCTCTACGAGTACTTTATGTCCAGGAAGATATTGCTGATAACCTACTAGAGATGTTGTTTGGCGCCATGGATGAACTACGCCTTGGTAACCCTTGGCTTCTAAGCACTGATGTTGGTCCGGTTATCGATAGCAACGCTAAAGCTAAGATTGATGAACACTGTGCCAAATTTGCCGCTAAAGGCCAGATGCTGAAAAAGCTAAATGCACCAGCCGGCGGTACTTTTGTCGCGCCAGCAGTGCTGAAAGTTAATGGTATTGAAGAGATTGATGAAGAGATCTTCGGCCCTGTTCTGCATGTCGCAACGTTTGCAGCAAAAGATCTGGATCAAGTTGTCGAGTCCATCAACAGCAAAGGCTACGGTCTAACCTTTGGCCTACACACCCGTGTGGATAACCGTGTAGAGCGCATTATCAACAAAGTTCAAGTAGGCAACATCTACGTTAACCGTAACCAGATTGGTGCCATTGTCGGCTCACAACCATTCGGCGGTGAAGGCCTATCCGGTACTGGTCCTAAAGCGGGTGGTCCACACTACGTAAAACGCTTCACTCGCTCAAACATTAGCAATAGCACAGAAGCACCAACAGGCCAGACAATTAACACAGAAACGCTGAACAAGATGATCCAACAATTGAGCCAAACAGTCTCTACTGAAGCGAAGGCTTCTGAGGAACAACTAACTAAAGTCTTTGCTGAACAGGTAATTAAAATGCAAGGCCATAGTTCTGAAGCTACAGAGATGCCAGGGCCAACCGGGGAGTTAAACCTTCTATCCGAAACCGGGCGTGGCATTGTACTTTGCCTAGGTCCCGATGCAGAAAGCGCTAAGAACCAGGCTGCAACTGCGCTAATGCAGGGCAATGAGGTAGTCATTATTGCTCAAGGTATCGCTGATCTACTGAAACAGTGCGATGAGGCTGAATTACCTGTACAAGGCATAGTGGGCCAGTTATCTGCGAATGCTATGACTGAAACTGATGGATTCGCCGCGATCTGCTGTAATGCTGACACTGAAATCCTAAAAGAGATTCGTCAGGCGCTCGCCGCTCGTGAAGGCGCGCTGCTGCCACTGATCACAGAACTGGATCAACCAGAACGTTTCGTTATGGAACGCCATCTGTGCATTGATACGACAGCCGCTGGCGGTAATGCCAGCCTAATTGCTACAGCCGGCTAGGCCTGGTTTAAAGCAAGTACCTTTCCACTTACTTCGTTTTTTGATTCATGGGCAAAATTCGAAGATCTTTACCCCGGGGCTACCGCCATTCAGCCCCGGGGGCTTTTAAGCCTGATTTTGATACCAATCTATAAATGTAGTTGCGGGCATTGGCTTGGAAATTAAATACCCTTGGATCTGATCACAATTAAGTTCACGTAAGAGTCCAAACTGGGTCTCCGTCTCGATCCCTTCCGCTACGACCTCCAGACCAATGGCCTGACTCATATCGATAATGGATGCCACGATACTTAGATCTACCTCTGAGCTTTCTATATTCACCAAAAAACTACGATCAATTTTCAGCACATCTAGAGACATATTACGTATATAGCTCAGACTGGAATAACCCGTGCCAAAGTCATCAATAGCAATACGCACACCCGCGTTTCTTAGAATATTGATAGCACCGCGAGTCTCTTCCAGGCAATGTAAGAAGCTCGTTTCTGTTAGTTCTACTGACAACAACCTAGAGGGCAACTGGAACTCCTCCAGAACCTCTAAAATCTCTTCGGCTATATCTCGGCGCTGCATCTGCTTAGCTGATACATTGATCGCGACAGGCACCTCAAAGCCCTGCTTCCACCAACTAGAACACTGCTGAACCGCTTCCCTTAAAACAAAATACCCTATCTGATCAATAACACCGAGGTCCTCGGCAAGGGGAATAAATTCATCAGGGGGGATAAAGCCTTGCTCAGGGTGATTCCAACGAATTAACGCTTCTACACCAACAAGTTCTCGGCCCGCTGCTGTCACTTTTGGCTGGTAATACAGCTCAAATTGTTCTGCTTCTATCGCTCGATGCAGATCATTCGCCATGCGATAGCGAGATTTCACCAGTTGGTGCTGTTCTGATGAAAAGAAACGATAGCTATTGCGACCAAAATCTTTCGCTTGCTTCACAGCAATTTCAGCGCACTGAAACAAATCCTCTGGCTCGGTAGCATCTGTTGGGAAGAAACTCACTCCAACACTGACGGTGAGATTCACCTCTGTTCCAGAGACTAATATAGGTTGATTTATGGCAGACAGAAGACGATTTAAAAATTCACTCACTGCGGTATTGTCTTCGACATCGGTGAGAATCATATTAAAGGAGTCGCCACCAAAGCGTGCAACAGTATCGCCCTCCTCTAAAATTGACTCGATTCTACGGCCCACTTCACGCAATACCTGATCACCCGCTTCGAGACCAAAGCGGTCATTTACCCGCTGAAAGAAATCTAAGTCTAAAAAGGCTAAAGCGACTTGATGGCTATGCTCCTGTGCATATCCAAGGGATAAGTTAAGCCTGTCATTAAACATCTTTCGGTTTGGAAGACGAGTTAATTCATCAAAATAAGCTAAACGCTTAATACGAGCTTCCGATCTCTTAATTTCTGTTAGGTCAGAGAAAATGGAAGCGTACTGACAAATCTCTCCTGCATCATTTTCAACCGCCGTAATGGTCAGCCATTCGGGATAAACAGTACCATTTTTTCGTTTATTCCAGATCTCACCCTGCCACTGTCCTTTACTCTGTAACGAAGCCCACATATCCTGATAGAACTTCTTATCATGGCGACCAGAACTTAAAATATTGGTATTTTTGCCCAACACTTCCCAGTCTTCATATCCTGTAATATCAGTAAAGGCAGGGTTTACCCTTTGGATTTTAGCTTCCAAGTCGGTCACTACAATCGCTTCCATGGAAGCATTCATAACTTTATCGGCTAACTTAAGATTGTGCTGGGATAACGCTAACGCCTGGTCACGCTCATTCAATAACTCTTTTAAGCGATAGACATAATCCATCTCCACATTACGCAGGATATCGCTGTAAGAGATCAAACCAATGATTTCACCATCATGGCGTTTAACCCCTAAATGGTGAAAACTGTGCTGGCGAAATATTTTACGTGCATTGTAAAGGCTAAGGTCAGCTTCAACAGAAACCAAATTGGCGGAAGCAAAATCTTTCAAAGGAAGGTCCAAGTCACCGTCGGCCATGCTCACCATCAGATCGTTTTCAGTCAATATGCCAACAATATCCTTACCGTTGCAGATCAACGCAGCACTATGACCCGTTGTTTCTAAGCGCTCTACAGCCAAGCGAACCGTTTCATGTTCAGGGATAACCAATGCATCTTTGCTAATAATCTCAGCAACTGAACGTAAAAACAGATCATGTTCAACACCCTGACTGTTAACAACATCAGTCTCAGACAACACGCCAAATAGCTCATTATTTTCATCGATAACAACTAAATGACGAAAGCCTTCGGCAATAAAGCGTAAACCAGCTTCATCAATAGTGGCAGTTGTTGAAATGGTACTAACAGGGGAGGACATACACTCGGAGACAGGTATATGTTCGAATGACTGACCAGCAACCGTTAAGCGCATAATATCTCGACGCGTCACAATACCAACCGGACGGTTTTCTTCACAAACTAAAACACAGCCGATGTTATTTTTTGCCATTAGCCCAACAATTGTAGCCACCTTACTCGACGGAGAGCAGGTTACCAGTTGCTGTTGCGCAACTTGGCGAACCCGTAGGTGTTGTTGAGGGTATGGCATGCTGGTCATTTTATTCAGGTAAGATTCTCGCTTATGACAGAATAATAATATTACTGAATAAAATTCAAACAATAAAACCACACGAATAATAAGGTTCTATGATATTGACCCGAGTCAAATAAACAGAGAAAACTAACAGGGAAGCCTAAACTTGGCCTCTACATGAAAGGAAATTAAGGTAGAGAGAAGGGAAGTAATAAAACGGGAAGGAATGAATATCCCTCCCGAAAAACGAGCAAACTCAGCCTAATCAGCTAAGCTTTTCAAACATAAGATCCCAAACACCATGACCTAAACGCTCACCACGCTTTTGGAATTTAGTGACTGGACGCCACTTCGGCTGCGGCGAGTATTCACCTTCACCGGCAACGTTCTGATAGCCTTCAGCCGTGCTCATAACTTCCATCATGTGCTCAGCATAGTTTTCCCAATCCGTTGCCATGTGGAATACACCACCGACTTTCAATTTCTTACGTAACGTCTGAGCAAATTCAGGCTGAACGATACGGCGTTTATGATGACGTTTTTTATGCCATGGATCAGGGAAGAACAGTTGAATGCAATCAAGGCTGCCATCAGGAATACACTGTGCTAACACCTCAATTGCGTCATCACAGAAAACGCGGATGTTGCTTAAGCCTTCACGCTCAGCATTACTTAGGATACGACCTACACCTGGGCGGTGCACTTCGATACCGATGTAGTTCTTCTCTGGCTGATCTTTTGCCATCTCAACCAGTGAATCGCCCATGCCAAAACCGATCTCTAGCACAACCGGGGCATCGCGATTAAACACCTCAGTTAGATCTAACATCCTCTGCTTTAGCTCCAGCCCCATTTGCGGCCATACATCTTCCATCGCTTTCTGCTGACCTTCGGTCATACGTCCAGCACGTAAGACAAAGCTTTTTACAGTACGCATGTGCTTCTCTTCCGAAGCCTGCTCAGGGTTTTGCTGCTCGATGTTATTTTCTTCTGTCATCATCTGACCTAACTAAGTAAAACAAAACAGCCTGACATTGAGACGTCAGGCTGTGTATCGGAAAGTGTAGCCAACCACCGTGTATTAATGGTGATTATTTACCAACAATGGTTCCTTCCATTGGCGAAGAAGCACTCGCGTATTTCTTACGTGGCATACGGCCCGCCAAGAACGCTTCACGTCCAGCTTCAACCGCTTTACGCATAGCTGAAGCCATTAAAATAGGGTTTTGAGCACCGGCAATCGCCGAGTTCATCAATACCGCTTCACAACCCATTTCCATCGCTACCGCAGCTTCTGACGCAGTACCTACACCGGCATCAACCAATACCGGTACTTTGCAATCTTCCATAATAACATTGATGTTATGTGGGTTAAGAATGCCCAAACCAGAACCGATCATAGAACCTAGTGGCATGATGGATACACAGCCTAGATCTTCTAGCTCTTTCGCAACGATTGGGTCATCACTGGTGTAAACCATTACTTTGAAACCATCACGTACCAGCACATCTGCGGCCTTGATTGTTTCAACAACATTTGGATATAGGGTTTTCTGGTCGCCCAATACTTCTAGCTTAACCAGATCGTGACCATCCATCAGTTCACGTGCTAGCTTACAGGTACGGATCGCATCATCAGCGTTAAAGCAGCCCGCCGTGTTCGGAAGAATTGTGTATTTCTCTGGGGAGATCACATCCAACAGATTTGGCTCATCTGGGTTCTGACCAATATTAGTGCGACGTACAGCCACGGTTACGATTTCAGCACCACTTGCTTCAATCGCCAAACGGGTTTCTTCCAGATCTTTATATTTACCTGTTCCGATTAGCAGACGAGAGTTAAAAGATTGGCCTGCGATTACTAGCGGATCATTTTCTAGGGACATGGTGTAATTCCAAATGCTCGTTATTATTTACTCTGGCTGTACTGCATCAAATGCTGAAATTAACCGCCACCAATGGCATGAACAATTTCAACACGATCTGATTCTTTTAAAACCGTCTCAGCATGCTGGCTGCGCGGAATAATTTCAAGATTAAGCTCAATCGCGATACGCTTTTCGCCTAATTCTAACTGCTCAACCAAACTTGTCAGGGTGATACCATCCTGCAACTGCAGCATCTCACCATTTACCTGAACCTGCATTGATCTATCTCCTACCTGAAGTCAGCGCTGCATACCCCAGCAACGCCCACCCGCAAAGGAACGCAACTCCACCTAGCGGTGTAACCATACCTAATGACCGCATCCCAGTTAACGCCATTAAGTACAAGCTGCCTGAAAACAACAAAATTCCAATCACAAATCCAATCGCGGCGCGCTTAATCATCTTTAGGTCTAAACGCTCTGGTGCGAATGCCAAAACCAGCAAAGCCAGCGCGTGATAAAAGTGATATTCCACACCGGTCTGATACACAACATAGAGGGAAGGTTCGATCGAGCCTTTAACTGCATGTGCACCAAATGCGCCGATAGCCACAGCTAAAAAGCCGAAAATGGACGCAATAAAAAGCAGTGGATGTGTATTCATGATGAACTCTGTTAAAACGAGTTCGGATTATACCGAATTTGCTACGGCCTTGCCGAATACTGCAGACATAAAAAAACCGCTTAAAAGCGGCTTTTTTACTCCAGAAAACTAATTACGCTTCCATGGAGATTCGAATCTTCTTCATCGCATTCTTTTCTAACTGACGAATACGCTCAGCGGATACGTCGTACTCTGCTGCTAGCTCGTGCAAAGTAGCTTTATCATCGGTTAACCAACGACGCGCCAAGATATCTTTACTACGCTCGTCCAACTCAGACATAGCCGACATTAAACGACGCTGTGCATCCTGTTCCCAGTTAGCATCTTCCACCTGTAATGATGGATCTGCGCTTTTATCTTCTAGGTAGTGTGCAGGCGCCCAAGCAGCTTGCTCATCATCTGCACCTTCCGGCGCATCAAACGCAGTATCAACAGAGGCCATACGACCTTCCATCTGACGTACTGTCTTAGCTTCTACACCTAGATCTTCTGCGATTAGATCAACCTCATCGTTGGTCATCCAACCAAGGCCTTTCTTTTTCGAACGCAGATTGAAGAACAACTTGCGTTGCGCTTTGGTCGTTGCAACTTTCACAATACGCCAGTTACGCAGAATAAATTCATGCATCTCAGCTTTTACCCAGTGCACGGCGAAAGAAACCAGACGCACACCCATCGTTGGGTCAAAGCGCTTAACAGCCTTCATCAGGCCAACGTTACCTTCCTGAATTAGATCACCTAAAGGCAGACCGTAACCAGAATACGTTTTAGCAACATGTACAACAAAACGAAGATGAGACATAACCATCTGACGAGCAGCCTCTACGTCGCCATCAAAGTGTAGGCGCTCAGCCAAAGAACGTTCCTCTTCAACGCTCAGCACAGGAATCGCCGTAACAGTCTGTACGTACGCATCCAGGTTCTGACCAGGAGAAAGGTTTTCAACAACTTGTAAGCTTGTGCCCATTAATGACCTCATATCATTCTGCTTTAAACACCGCAGATATGACTTGTTTATAGTACAAAAGTTCCAACAAATTCACGCTTCCTAAAAAGCGGACCGAAAAATATAACTAGGAATAGGATAAAACGCAAATATGACGTTTAAATGACCGCTTATTGCGGCTCAATGTCGCGAAGGTGACGGCTTACCGCAAGCTTTGCGCCGACTAAACCGAGTAAGATTCCAGACAGCAATAAAATTAGACTATCCGAAAAACTTAAGCCCTGAAGCTCAAAATCACTCTGATATAACGCCGCTAGCTCCCCTACAGGTTCATTCAGAAGTAGTAGGCTGATCATGACAAATAACCAAGCTAATACCGCCCCTAATAAACCAAACCAAAAGCCAGTATAGATAAAGGGACGTCTCACCCAGGAATCAGTCGCACCGACTAATTTTGCGACCTGGATTTCATCTTTACGGTTTTCTATTGATAAACGGATGGTGTTACCCACCACCAGCAATACAGACAAAGCCAACAAAGCACCCAGCACTAGAACAACACGGTTAGCGAGTTCAACAAAAGAAGCTAAGCGCTCGACCCAAATCATATCCAACACTACATCATCGACCTCAGGCATTTCGGATAAGATCTGCTGCAATGTTATTAGCGCTTGTTTCTGTCCATCTAAAGGCTGCACAACAACAACTGCAGGCAGTGGGTTGTTATCGAGAAAGTTAAGGATATCAGTGAACTCCGACATCCGTTGAAACTCCAATAAGCCCTGCTCTTTTGTGACGAGTTCTACTGCTGCCAGATCCGATCGCAACAGCATGTTTTGGCTAAACCGCTCGGCCGCTTCATCAGTGAGCGAGGTTTTTAGATAGATAGAGATGCGCGGATCACCCTGCCACTGACCGCTTAGATGATTAATATTCTTCAAACCAACGAACATGACGCCCGGCAATGCCAAGGCAATCGCCAATACAGCCAGAGTCATTAAACTCGGTAAAGGTGTCGCTTTTAGGCGCAGCAGTGAATCTTGTGCCGTGTTTTTATTATGACGTAGCCAGCTTTTTGCCTGAGCAACAAAGTCAATCTTATGGCGCGCAGCACCTTTGGATTGAGCAGGAGACTGTACTACAGTTTCTACAGGTCGCTCCTGACGAACAGCACCACGTCTTTTCGGTTCTCGATTAGCCATCGCGCAGCAACCTCCCTTGATCTAAGGTCAAGGTTCGATGTCCCATACGTGAGATCAGCGCCAAATCGTGACTGGCGATCAGAACAGTCGTGCCATGGCGGTTAAACTCCATAAACAGACTCATAATCTCAGCAGATAGCGTAGGATCAAGGTTACCGGTAGGCTCATCGGCAAGTAGCAATTGTGGTTTATGTACGATCGCACGGGCGATACCAATTCGTTGCTGCTCACCGGTTGAAAGCGTAATCGGATTAAACTTCTCTTTATGAAGCAAGCCAACCTTATCCAAGGCAGCCCTTACACGTCGCCCCGTATCTTCTTCATCGTAACCAGAGATATGTAACGGCAACGCTACATTTTCAAAGACAGTTCGATCAAATAGGAGTTGATGGTTCTGGAATACCACTCCAATACGACGGCGGTGATAGGGAATATCTTCGCGGCTAAACTGCGCTAAATTTTGATGCGCCACAGAGACACTGCCTCGAGAAGGGCGCTCCATCAACATGATCAGTTTGAGTAACGTACTTTTACCTGCGCCCGAATGACCGGTTAGAAACGCCATCTCGCCACGTTGCAACGTGAAGTTTACGTCTCTAAGCGCATCGTGCCCTTCGGGGTAACGTTTGCTTACATTCTCAAACTGAATCATGCGGAATTCCTTTCACGGCTTAATCAAAAAGCGCGTCGACAAATTCCTGAGATTTGAATGGACGAAGATCATCAATCTGCTCGCCCACACCGATAAAGCGGATTGGTAGATCCATCTGTTTAGCGATTGCGAAGATCACACCACCTTTAGCAGTACCATCCAGCTTGGTTAGGGAGATACCTGTAACGCCAACACTGTCTTTAAAGATCTTCGCTTGGCTCAATGCATTCTGGCCTGTACCAGCATCAAGGACCAACATCACTTCATGTGGCGCTTCTGGAGATAGCTTCTGAGTTACACGCACGACCTTTTCCAGTTCTTGCATGAGGTTGTCTTTATTCTGCAGACGACCTGCGGTATCAGCGATCAATACATCAACGCCTTTAGCCTGAGCAGATTGCACCGCATCATAAATAACAGATGCAGAGTCAGCACCGGTGTGCTGTGCCACAACAGGGACATCGTTACGCTCACCCCATACCTGCAATTGTTCAACAGCCGCCGCACGGAACGTATCACCGGCAGCTAGCATCACTGACTTACCTTCGCTCTGGAAGCGTTTCGCCAACTTACCAATCGTAGTTGTTTTACCTACGCCGTTTACACCTACCATCAGGATAACGTAAGGCTTGTTGTTACATTCTACTTGTAGCGGCTCTTCAGAACGGTGCAACAGGCTCGCAAGTTCCTCTTTAAGTGCCACTTGTAATGCTTGCGCATCGCCTAGCTGTTTACGTTCTACCTTATCGGTTAGACGCTGGATAATGTCAGATGTCGCTTCAACACCGACATCAGCCATCAATAGAAGGGTTTCGATCTCTTCTAACAGATCATCATCGATCTCTTTCGCACCAAGAAAAAGGTTACCCAACTGTTCCGTTAGGTTTGCCTTGGTCTTGCTCAAACCCGATTTAATGCGTGCAAAGAAACCTTTTTTCTCTTGCTTCTCTTCAACCGGTTCTTCTACAGACGCAGAAACGGGTGCTTCAACTTCCGGCTCAACCTGAGGTTCTACAGCCACTTCAGCTACCGGCTCTGCTGCTGGCGTTTCTGGCTCCGCTTCCACGACAGTTTGCGGTGCTTCTTCCGCTGGTTGTAATTCTTGTGCAGGCTCAACAATTTCAGCAGTTTCAACGGCTACTTCTGCAACTGACGGCTCAACCTGAGTCTCTTCCTGAACTTCTTCTTTAACAGCTACAGGCGCAGATTCTTGAGGGACCGCAGCAGGCTCAGCTGCTTCAACAGCAACAGACTGCTCAGGTGCAGTCATTTCGGCCTCAACTTCAACCTTCTCGACATCCTGTTCCTGAGTCTGCAGATTCTTTTCTTCTTCTGCAGGCTTACCACCGAACATGGATTTTAATTTCTTAAACATTTAACTTCCTCATACAGCCGCCAAATGATTCGGCCACTGGTTGATATACTTCTGCACTTATTTATTCAGCTGAGTCGTCGCTACTCAAATAGCGATAGATTCCCGCAAGCACTAATGCGGTGATCACAACACCTGCGTAAGCGATGTAATCAGTATTCCAGCCTTCGGTAACAAACCATTTTTGTAAACTCAGCATGATTTTCCGTTCTCATACGGCATATTATTTGGGTGATAATGGCCAATAATATCCAGCAGTCCACCCACAAAGTCTGGTATCTTATCACAGTGATTTGGTACAGAGACTACCCTTATGACAAATGAATACCGTCCCCTGTTTAATCGTAAATATTTGATCGGCCTCGTATGGTTCAGTTTGATCGCCATTATGATCCTTTCATCTATGGGACCGGGGGCAGTCAAATACCATGACATCGAGTCAAATAAGGCAAGAACCCTCAGCTGGATGGAGTTAGATGACCAGCCTATTACGCTGGTTTTACTGCTACCTACACGCCCAGCTTTTAACTCGACTCAGCGCCAACTTCAGCAGCTTCAAAGTCAGATTTTACAACAGCGTTTAAATGCACTGGCTAACCCGACTTATAGCTATCATGTACTGCCACGCCAAGACCGCATCGAAGTTACGCTTCGCTGGTCATCAACGCAAGAATTACCTGATCTGAAAACGATCTGGACTGCGCTAAGTCAACCCGTTGAAAGTGCACGCTGGCAAGACCAACTAAAAACCATTCAGGCACGCCAATATTTAGATGGTCAAAACAGCGAACAGCAGATCATTAATCACTTTTATGAGCGCTTACAGCCAAGCAATCGTATGACGGTTTTGGGTAACCTAAGTCGCAGTTTTAATGTCATGTTCGAAAATCCACGCTTTGCATTGAGCGGCGAAGGGGCTGAAGATCTCGTTTCAGCAGTTGAAGAGAGCCTTCCGCAACAGCAAAGCGATCAAAGCGCAGCGCTGATTACAGCTAGCCCTCAGTTTATCCAGCAAGGTGAGAGTACTGATCAACGCTTCCGCTTGCTAGTTGGCAGTCTAATTCCTGCTCGCGACTCAAAAGATTTCGTCAAAGAAAGGTTAAGTGCACAAGTACTTCAAGACCTGCTGAGCCAGCAACAAACACAGTACAATCTTAACTTCCGAATGCTTTGGGCCGCTTTGAGTGATACCGGTTACCGCGCTCTGATTATTGACGGTACGCAAAATCCAGGTCCAGTATTGCCCCAGTTAAGCCAGATGATTACTGAGGATCTGGTCGAAAAAAGCCAGCAGAACCTAGCTTCTCAATGGCATGACAATATGCGTGATATCGCTAACCAAGTTCAGGCACTCAATCTGATTGCGTTCTACCGTTTGCCGGAAGACACATTAGAGACCTATGCGGAGCAGGTTTTAGATCAAGACGCCGATCAAGTGATCGAACTCGCGCGCAAAGCCTTACAGGCAGATAAACAAATCAGTATCCTTCAATCTCCCTCGCTTTAAAGGAAAGACCATGGGCCGTCGCAACCCTCCTCGCAAACAGGCGAATAAGACAGACATACCTCGCTCACAACTCCGCATTATTGGTGGTGAATGGCGTGGTCGAAAAATAGAATTTTTTGCCGTCGATGGCTTGCGTCCAACACCGGACAGAGTGAGAGAAACCTTATTTAATTGGATTCAATCCTCAGTGCCGGGCGCGCAATGCTTAGACCTATTTAGTGGTAGTGGAGCCCTTGGGCTGGAAGCCCTATCTCGCGGTGCCGCGAGTATGACTTTTATCGATTTGAACCCAACCACATCTAGAAAGCTGAAAGACAATATCCAATTATTGAAATGCCAAAATGCAGAAGTCGTTCAAGCCAATGTGCTTGATTGGCTACAAAGCCGAAAAACTGATTGCGAGCAGCGCTATGAACTTGTGTTCCTAGATCCGCCTTTCCGCCAAGATCTTATCGCGCCGTGCTGCGAATTACTGGAAGCACACAACCTGTTATCAGAAAACGCTCTTATTTACGTTGAAAGCGAGTCAGAACTACATCATCCACAGGTACCTAGCCACTGGCATGAGCATAGACAAAAAACGGCAGGCCAAGTGACCTACCGTTTGTATATGCGTAATAGCTAACCAGTAAGTTAATAAGCTGGCTGTACGTCGTCTAGATAGAAGCTAGCTTCATATTTTTTCAGATCATTCACATGTAGATTTTTCGGGAATTCAAATCGGGCAGCAAATACCTGCCCCGGTTTTATATAGCCTTTAACGTGATCAACATAACGTTCGATCTTGCCATTACGTTTTAGGTACATCCCCATCACCATATCCTTAAGAACCGGCCCTTGCACTGCATAACGCCAGCGAGTTTCTAGTACATGATTACCAGCTTTACGAGATAACTCTAGCTTCAAACCGTTCTGCACTGCTTTTACAAAACGCGCTTGATCCTGCTGACGACGCTCCTCTACTTTCGCTTCCTGATGCTGCACATAAGCCCCCAGTGCCGTAGAGAGCAAAGCTGCAACACCACCACCGTCACCCGCGGCTACCTCATTGCTATTTTTGCGCCACAGCACATTGTTATCCAACAACTGAGCTGAACGAGGGTTAATTTGGCCTTTGCGGTAATAAGGCAGTACAGCCTTACCGACTTTATAAGCCTCTTTGTAACGTTCGGCGTTTACAGGGTGATCATGATGGAACAATGCTCGAGCATTACCTTCCGCAGCATATTTTCTCTGCCAGATACGACTTGCAGCGAGAGGATCGTAGCCAGCTAATGCAGTGTATAAGATACCGATACGATCAGCTTCACGCTCACTTTCATGGGTAAACGCGGCTTGATAACCACTACGACGCGCTGAATTCGAACCCGCTAATGCACTGATCTGTGCATGGGTCTGGCGCTCATAAACGTGGTTCGCCACAGTATGTGCGATCTCATGGGCTACAACCGCAGCCAGTTCAGCATCGTCTTTAAGATCTATCATCAACTTAGAGTGCACAACTATGTAAGTCCCCCCTGTCGTAAACGCATTAAAAGAGTCGCGTTTGATCAGGATTGGTTCCCAGCGCTCATTTTTCAGATGAGAGATCTGATGAATACGGTCAAAAATTCGCACCAAGCGTAGGTATTGGCTACGATTCACTGCCGCGTTTACTGGTCTCTTGTTCTTCTTCTCATTCGCAATGATTTTCTCAACATAGGCGTTACCCTGCTGAATCTGAGCAGAGCGATTCGCCATACTCAAGCTGCGCTGCCCTGTAACCCTATCCTTTTCACTGACAGATTCAGCGACTTGATAAAGCCCCCGATCCACCTTTTGTAAGGTCTGACAGCCCGCTAGCCCAAGAACAAACGCGAATACAGCGAAAATACGCAACCATGACATCTTTGTAATACCCTTAAAACCTATATAGTTATTAGTAATAAAAAATAAAATTCTTATAACCGATATAAATCAAACCATTCCATTATAGTATTTGTACCGCCCGTGCAATTCAGATAATATGCCGCACTTGCTAAACTGCTATTTTATTAGGCCTAGGCGATATAGGCACTAATTAGACATCAACTGCTGTGAACCTGATATGAATACAGCCGTATACCCAGGAACATTCGATCCAATCACCAATGGTCATTCGGATCTAATTGAGCGTGCATCTAAACTTTTCGATAAAGTTGTGGTTGCTATCGCCGAAAGCCCTAAGAAGCGACCACTACTGGAATTAGAAACTCGAGTAGCTTTGGTAGCCGAGGTAACTGCGCACCTCGACAATGTTGAAATTGTCGGCTTTGATTGTCTACTAGCAGAGTTACTAGAGCAACAGAACGCAAATATTATTCTACGTGGATTACGTGCAGTTTCGGATTTTGAGTACGAGTTTCAACTCGCAGCGATGAACCGACATCTAGCACCAAACGTAGAAAGTATATTTTTAACACCAGCGGAACATTTATCTTTCGTTTCCTCCACGCTGATCAGAGAGATCTCCAGCTTGGGTGGTGATGTTAGCAAATTTGTTCATCCGTCGGTGTCCAAGGCCCTGATTGAGCACCAGCGCCTGTAAATTTACTTTTATGACAGTGAGGTAGTCATCATGGCATTGATCATTACTGACGAATGTATCAACTGTGACGTATGTGAGCCGGAATGTCCGAACGAGGCCATCACTCCGGGTGACGAAATCTATGAAATTGAACCATCCAAATGTACTGAGTGCGTAGGCCACTACGATACTCCTCAGTGTGTTGAAGTTTGCCCAGTTGACTGTATCCCTAAAGATCCAGATCACGAAGAAACTGAAGCAGAGCTTATGGAAAAATATAAGGCTCTGACTGGTTCATAAGCCGGTATTTCAGAATTACAAAAAAGCAGGCCTAAGCCTGCTTTTTTATTGGATCATTTCCAGCTTCCCAGCATTATTGAAAACGTTCCTGCCAAAAGATCATTCGATCATTACCACGGGCACGGCCAAAAGTAATAATCGCATCAGGCACACTAATGTCGTTAGCATTACCATCCTGATCCCAATCGTATCGTAGCCAATCATCGATCGAGGTCAGACCTACAGGGAAGTAACCGGTATTATCATTGCCGCCTGAACCTGAACCCGGCGCCGTGAAGATCAAGCTAAAATCTCCCGTTGATGCATCACTATCCGTGCCATTGATTCTTAAATTACCTACAGTGGTACCATCACCGACAGTTACTGTTCGATCTGCAACAGCACTACTGATTGGATTGCCATCGTAACTAATATTCGCTAATGGAATAGTTGTACAGCTATCATCAGTGTTACGTACAAATGTCGTGCCGTCCCAATACTGAACTTCAAATGGCACAGGAAGGTCTTGTGTTTCAGGGCCATGTACTGAGCTAATGCTAACTCGCCCATACATTTTCGTTACTGGGTCACCCACCTCAACGGACTGACAACTGTCTGAACAATCCCCTGAACTATCAACCGACATGTTTTTTAAACTATCCAAAAAGTCACGACTATCTGGTTCTGATTCAATACCAAGCCCCAGCTGCAAACCATAAAAGGGGCCATCCGGTAGACCTGCATTTCCGCCATTGCGCGTAAAGATCACATTCTTTAATTCATTATCTGAAGCGCTGGTTCGATCAATAACACCTGACTCCCAACCGGAAAGCGACTCCGACACTGTTATCCGATCACTCAAATCAATCCCATCATCATTATTCTCAGCTTTAACCACTAAGGAACCAGTGCCTATGGAGTAAAGAACCAAATCGTAATTTTCAGTTATTTCTCCATTGAGAGCTCTGGCCTCTATCCTATACTCAAATGCTTTGAAAGGTTCCTGCATGTAAGTAAAGCTACCTACAGCAGAACAAGCTGCGGTTACACCATCATCACTCATCACAAAGTGATCTGGATAAAATCGACCTATTTTTGTCGCCACACTCTGGATATCATCAGCGCCAAGATAAGAAGATAAGCTTGCCATTAGGCTCATACTACCCACCTCATCGTAATTAAGCGTTGCGGTCACATCTGCACCACTGCGATTACTATAAGTGTCTAAGAGAGGGGCAACTGTTCCTGACAATGTCCCTGGGCTCCCATCAGCTGGGGTAAATGATTCGACACTGAGGCTTACTGTACCAGTGAAGTTTGGTGTAATGCCGTTATCAGTTACATCGGCATCGCCATCAGGTATACCATTCACATCAACATCTTCTGAGGCCTCATAGAGGTATGCATTGATATCAACAGCAAAATCGCTACCTGCCGAGGTAAACGCAGCACCTCCAGTTTCATCACCACCTGAGTTAGCCGTACCTGATGCATTTATTACAGGGAAACCAAATCCAAATGGACGTACAACAAATAAATTCGAATTACCTGTCATTACCGCACTTGTATCTGGAACGGTATAACTCGCCTGTAACTGCATCTCACCAGCATCATTGTAGTTAAGGCGTAAAGGCGCCTTAGAATCGGTATCAAAGGTCATATCAACAGATTTAAATGTTTCTGGTGTACCCGCATTGAGATCCACCTCATCATTACTGCCACTTTTGACATTAAACGTGCGTCCCGAAACACATGAGCCTGGGTTATTACATTGAGTAGCAAGATTAATCGATAAAGTCGTCTCATTAGGAAAGGCAGCCTGACAAACTCTTGGAGCGTCTGGAGATGCTTCAACCGCCTGAAGATAAAGGTTAGCAGCACCAAAACCTGCATCCGATGCTTTACCTGCAATCTGAGTCGGTATGATTTCTGCCCCAGCACCATCAATAAAACGGAAGCCAGCGAGAGTGAAAGTAATATTAGGATCATCAGCTGCTACCCAGCTACCACTATTCTCAGTGATAGAACCATCCGTAACGTTGAAACCAAAGGTCTCGCTCGTACCACTCAAGACGGGATGAGCAAACTGCAATACAGCACTTTGTGAATCCGAAGCAAAGGTAAAAGTTGCTACGCCATCATCAGCACTACCATTATCAAATGCAGATGTACCACTCACTGCACCCACCCAATTTCCTTTACCTGATGTGGCGGCAATTGTCATGGATGCACTACCTGCATCGACAGCGCTATGAGAACTATCGTGGGCGGAGATGGTGATATTCTCAATTAAGCAGGTAACACCTGTTTCATCGTGAAATATAGAATAATGATCTACATCCGATTCATCACCATCATTACTGGATCCAGGGGTCGGATCACCTACCTCTTCAAAATCCCCACTACCATTTGGCTTACGTGCAAAGATGACCTTATTGCTTCCACCACCCGATAGTTCATTAGAGCATGAATCCGGTACATCCCAATATTGAGCTTTCTTACAATTACCCTTACAGAAATGCACATAATCTAAAACAAGATCATCTGCATCGATGAGTGCGACTTCCCACTCATTGGAGTTCAAGGTCTGTGCCGAACTAAGATATTCAACCGGATTATAAACAGTGATGCCATTATCAGCAGGAGAAGAGAACTTATCGAAGGAACCAATCAAAAAGTTCCCAACTCCATATGATACACAGGAAGGTGTTTTCCCTCCTTCATTAGTACATAAGCGCCAACCATCAACGTCAACAGGCTCAGAACCTATCAAAATTGTTTCGACATATTTTATTGGCCCAGCAGTACCTTGAGGCACAAGTTCGTTTATTCGCCCTGACGGATTACTATGGCATGCTGCGGCATGAAGAAGAACAGGCTGTAGCAGAGTAACTATTAGCAGGGGTATTCTATAAACGAACTTCATTAGGATATTTACCTAAATTTTTGCAGAATCAATTTTTGAACGCAGTTCATAACGTTCATCTAAAACTCTACCAATCGCACTTCCTTGAGCTAGGTGATAAGCATACTGCATATGGAGGCAGCGGATTTTGTCCCACTGGGAAATTCCACCAATCCCATACTTACTGTACAACGGTGTAAAACCTAATTCTTCGATACGCTGCTTTTGCTCTTCAGACGCTGATGCCCAACGAAGATCGACATATCGCTGCTGATCCGCTAAGTGCTCAGCACGAAGTTCTTCGTTATCCATCAATTCTTGTTCTAACTCTTTAACTACACCTGCAGTTTCTATCTCAGCGATGGCTTGATAGATATCCTTACTGGCCATCCAATAAAGCGTCGGGAAAGGTTTATCATCAACCAAAAGATCCATCTGCAATACCAATGGAACCTCTTGATCGTTTTGGACAGCAATACCCGCTAAACCACGAGGCTCACGGCCCAACTGCTGTCGAATAATTTCTAACTGCTTTTCACTTGGTGAAATCAACACTACTACTCTCTATCTGTGACAAGCGAATAAATAGATTAATCTATTTATTATACATTACCGTAGTCTTCACCACGGCCTAGCCAACGTTCAACTAAGGAATCTGCACAATCAGGCCATTCTTGCATCTGGCCCGCCACCATCTTAACCCGTGTTAATAGATCAGAATCACGCTGCAGGTCTGCCATTTTAAACTGCATAGTTCCGGTCTGCCTTGTCCCTAGCACTTCACCCGGGCCGCGCAGTTGCAGATCTTTCTCCGCAATCTTAAAACCATCGGTGGTTTCGCGCATCACCGTTAAACGTTCACGTCCCTGATTCGATAAGGGCGCGTGATACATCAGTACACAAAAGCTTTCGACTGAGCCTCGACCGACACGACCACGAAGCTGATGCAACTGCGCTAAACCTAAGCGTTCAGGGTTTTCGATGATCATCACACTGGCATTAGGGACGTCCACGCCTACTTCAATGACCGTTGTTGCGACCAAAAGGTCCAATTCAGCAGCTTTAAACTGCTGCATAATCTCGGCTTTTTCAGCCGGTTTCATACGGCCATGCACTAAACCTATGCGTAGTTCAGGAAGCGCTACTTTCAGATCTTCAGCTGTAACTTCTGCCGCTTGGCATTGCAAAGCTTCAGACTCTTCAATCAGAGTGCACACCCAGTAAACCTGGCGCTTTTCTGCGCAGGCTTTTTGTACCCGCTGAATGACTTCGTCGCGGCGGCTATCAGCAATAACTACAGTATTTACAGGTGTTCGACCCGGCGGCAACTCATCGATAATCGAGCAGTCCAGATCGGCGTAAGCACTCATAGTTAGTGTTCGAGGAATCGGCGTAGCGGTCATAATCAACTGATGCGGCGCTAACTCGCCATTGCGTCCTTTTTCACGCAGTGACAACCTTTGATGCACACCAAAGCGGTGCTGTTCATCAATCACCACTAGCCCTAAATCAGAGAAAACAACTTCCTCTTGAAAGAGGGCATGCGTCCCGACAACAACTCTTGCCTCGCCAGTTCTAATCGCTTCTAGTTGCGCCTGTCTTTGCTTACCTTTGAGTTTGCCAGCCAACCACGCAACTTTGATATCCAGCGACTCAAGCCAGTTACTAAAGTTGATAAAGTGCTGCTCAGCCAAAATCTCGGTCGGCGCCATTATCGCAGCTTGCAGGCCACTTTCGACAGTTTGTAAACCAGCCAATGCCGCCACGACCGTTTTACCTGAGCCTACATCTCCCTGCACTAAACGCAGCATCGGATAAGCTTGCGCAAGATCGGTGGCGATTTCATTGCCTACGCGCTGTTGCGCGCCAGTTAACGGGAACGGTAGCTGATCTAAAAAGGCCTGTTTAAGCAGCCCTGTCCCTGGTAGTTCGGGTGCGCCTTTTTGACGTGCTTTTTGACGTAACTTCAACAACGAGAGGTGATGAGCAAGTAGCTCTTCAAACGCGAGACGGCGCTGAGCAGGGTGCATACCGTCCAACAAAAGGTGCTGGTCTACATCGACTGGAGGGCGATGAAGATAAGCTACGGCATCATTCAAACTTGGGAACTGCCAGCCTTGTCGCAATTGATCAGGCACAAGCTCTTGCAGGCCACCCTCTTTCAGATAGTTAAGCGCCTGATCAGTCAGGGCACGTAAGCGCCCTTGATGTAGGCCTTCGGTGGTTGGATAGATCGGCGTCAGGTTGTCTTCTACCGGCACCAAATCATCGTTATCCACCCGCTTGTATTCAGGATGGACGATTTCCAAACCATTTGCACCTGTACGTGCTTCACCAAAACAGCGAATACGGGTACCGGGTTTTAAGTTATTTTTCTGAGCAGCGCTAAAATGAAAAAAACGTAGCGTTAGTGACCCAGTGCCATCTTGAATACGGCACAATAAACTGCGGCGGCGACCTTTGCTGATATCCGCCAGTTTTACCTCACCCTCAACCACGCACTCATCGCCGGGGCGTAACGCACCCATAGGCACAATACGCGTACGGTCTTGGTAACGCAGAGGCAGATGAAACAACAGATCCTGTAGATTTTGAATACCAAGGTTATGCAGCTTCTGCTCTAACGCAGCGCCAACACCTTTTAACTCTGTTACAGGAATCGCAGCGAGTAACAAACTTATTTACCGCCTGCAGGATCAAAAGAGGCAATCGCTTCAACCAACACGTCAATCGCTTGCGGACGCGGAAAGCTAGCACGCCAAGCAACCCCAACCGTACGTTCAGGCACAGGCTCTTGGAAAGGTCGCGTTACCACCATCTCTGATTGACCCGTTCCATATACAGCTGATTGCGGCAGTACAGAACACCCTAGGCCAGAACCGACCATCATGCGGATAGTCTCTAGAGAGCTACCTTCGGTAATCGTATGTTGAGTATTAATCGCTTGATTCAACGTTGGGCAGGATTCTAATACCTGATCCCTAAAGCAATGCCCTTCACCTAATAACAACAGAGGGGTATTAGGTAGATCTTCACTATTAATCTTTTTCTGCTGAGCCCAAGGGTGGCCCACTGGCATCAGCATTTCGAAATGCTCATCGTATAGAGGGCGCGTCAGAATATCCGGTTCTTGGAATGGCAGCGCTAAGATAATTGCATCCAACTCACCATTACGGATCTTAACTCGCAGGTTCTCAGTAAAGTTTTCCTCGATATACAGCGGCATATCAGGCGCAAGCTTTTGTACCTGAGAAACCAGATGAGGAAATAGATAAGGTCCTATGGTGTAGATCGCACCAACCCTAAGCGGGCTTTTCAGTTGGTCTTTGCCTTCCTGCGCCAGATCTTTGATGGTATCCGCCTGCTCAAGCACGCGTTGCGCCTGTTGCACCACTTTATCGCCAACAGGCGTGACGCGAACCGAGTTTTTGCTGCGTTCAAACAGTGGCACACCCAACTCATCTTCGAGTTTTTTTACCGCAATAGACAAGGTAGGCTGACTGACAAAGCACTTTTCAGCCGCATGACCAAAATGCTGTTCTCTCGCCAAGGTAACAATGTAACGCAATTCTGTAAGGGTCATCCGGCCTTATCCTTTGCTATGATAGGTCTGTGATTTTCGGAGGCTTAACCTGTATGCAACAAGCAACTATTCTAATCGTCGGCTGCGGCGATGTTGGCTCAACCCTTGGACAAATGTTATTAAATCAAGGGCATAAGGTATTTGGCCTACGTCGTAATATAAACCAGCTACCGCAAGGCATCCAAGGAATAAGCGCTGATCTCACAAATTTAGAGAATTTAAAAGCGGCTCTGGCGGAAATAGACGACTGTCATATCCTTGTCTACACAGCAGCGGCAAGCAGTCATGATGAAGAAGGTTACGAAGCAGCCTATGTGGCTGGCGTGCAAAACACCCTAAATGCACTACCCTCTAAACCTAAACATCTATTCTTCACATCCAGCAGCGGGGTTTACCACCAAAACGATAGTGATTGGGTGGATGAAACGAGCCCCTGCGAACCTAAATCTTTTAGTGGCAAGATCATGCTTAAAGGTGAACAACAGGTTTTAAGTGCTGATCTACCAAGTACAGTGGTTAGATTTAGCGGCATCTATGGCCCCGGAAGGAATCATCTAATCAGCCGTGTCAGAAGAGGTGATATAGCCCCCGCTAAACCTGAGCATTTCAGTAACCGCATTCACCGTGACGATTGCGCTGGCGTTTTAAACTTTCTCATTACGAAAGTACTTAATGGCGAAACAGTAGATCCATGTTATCTGGCCAGTGATAGTAGCCCAGTCACTATGCATGAGATCACAACTTGGTTAGCAAATAAAACCAAAAGCGCAATCACTTCAGAAACCGTTTCTCGTCGCGCAGGCAGCAAACGCTGCTCAAATACAAAGCTAATTAAAGCAGGCTATACGTTCAAATATCCGACATATATAGAAGGTTACAGTAATTTAATAGATCTTGATCAAGAATCCCTCGATAAATAAAACTAAAGCTCCTGCATACTGTAGTTTTTGATACAATCGCGCCCTCAATTCAGCAGTATTTTATAGTATGCAGCAGTATCGCAATCTTATTCTTGGTTTTGTCCTGATCATTACCTTAATGACAGGCTTAGGCGGCTTCAGTCTCTACCACCTCAATAACATCTCGAAAGACGTCGAAAACATCTATAACCACCCATTTGCTGTGAGCAATGCTGGGCAGTCGATCCAGACTCTAGTGTTTGCGATGCACCGCGATATGAAAGATGTGGTATTGGTAAAAAATACGGAACAGTTAAAAGCTACGTTAGAGCAAGTGCACCGCCAAGAACAGCAAGTTCTCAAAGAGTTCGACATTATCTTTGAGCGCTTTTTGGGTAACAAAGTCACGATTAAACAGGCCTACCAAACCTTTATTGAATGGAAACCGATTCGTGACGAAGTAGCCAAATTAGCTTTGGCTGGTGAAACTGAAAGAGCCGCTGAGATTACCCGAGCCAAAGGTGCTCAGCATGTCGACAAGCTTCTTTCCGAAGTGCACGAGTTTGTTCTCTTTGCCCAGAACAAAGCCGAAGAATTCCATCAACAGTCATCGGATAATAGAGACCACTCTATCTACGTGGTAGCTACTATTGGTTTCTTAACGATTGTTATCTCTCTTCTGATTGCAATCAAAGTGACCCGTTTGATTATGCGTTCAAACAAAGCTTTATCGCAGCGAGAACATCTGATTGACCAGAACATCATGCTGGCAAACCTTGATACACAAGGCGTGATTATTGATGCCAGTAATGCCCTCTGCCGTTTCCTCGACACAACCAAAGAAGAACTGATCGGCAAGCAAAGTAATTTTTTTGATAATTCAGATACTCACAGCATGCTATCGGAGCAGATCTGGAAAACAATCAAAACCGGTAAAACATGGCAAGGTGAGATACGTCATATCAACGACGATGGCTTAATGCATTGGGCAAACTCGCGCATTTTACCCAATATTAATGAACGCTATCAGATAACCGGCTTTACAAACCTACTGCAGGATTCAACCAGCAAGAAGCTATCGATTACAGATAAGCTCACCACACTGCCAAACCGCCGTAGTTTTGAAGATGTGTTAGAGCGCGAAATTAAGCTCAGCTACCGTCATGGCACAGCAATCGCGTTAGCTATTCTGGATGTAGATTTCTTCAAGCTTTACAACGACACCTACGGTCACCCGCAAGGGGATAAGGCCCTGCGAGATATCGCGAACTGCATCAGAGGCAGCCTACGCAGACCTTCCGATTTTGCCTTCCGCATCGGTGGTGAAGAGTTTGCCATCATCATTACAGAACAAGATGCAGCTAAGGCCCAAGCTTTCCTAGATCGTATTCGAGCAGAAGTGGAAGCACTGCATATTCCTCACGAGAAGAGCACTGTCAGCGACTATGTAACTATCTCTATTGGTGCCTACTGGAGCGCGGGCAATCAGATTTCTGATAAAAATGAACTGTACACGGAAGCGGATAAAGCGCTGTATTTAGCAAAGAACAATCGCAACCAGTTAGTTGTTCATAACCATCAGAGCTATGCGAAAAGCGCTTAACAGCCTTACTCGATAAGTAAGGCTATTTATTAGATACAGCTACTTAGCAAACTCTTCTAATAGAGCTTGCTGAGCAGAGAAGACCTCTTCCTCTTCACCCGGCTGGTTCTGAATATAACTACCGTCCGCCTGAAGCTCCCAGCTCTGGCAGTTATCTTTCATGTAGTAATCCAGCTCGCGCTTTAAACGCTCACTATGTTTTCCAAAGACTTGGAAACCCGTTTCTACACGGTTAAGCATGTTACGTTCCATCCAGTCAGCGCTGGCACAGAACACTTCCGGTTTACCGTCATTACCAAAATAGTAAACGCGCGTATGCTCTAAGAAACGGCCGATGATGGAGCGAACTTTGATATTTTCAGACAGCCCCTCAATACCCGGACGTAGACGACACATACCACGGATAATCAGATCAATTTGAACACCAGCTGCCGCCGCTTCGTACAAAGCGCGAATCATCTTAGGCTCAGTCAGACCGTTCACTTTCACCATAATATGGCCCGGCTTACCCGACTTAGCTAAACGAGTCTCACGACGAATCAGCTCAATCATTTTGGAATGTAACGTAAACGGTGCTGTGTATAACTTTTTCAGCTTCTGGATCTTACCCATACCCGTTAGCTGTTGGAAAACCTTATGCACATCTTCACCGACATCCTGATCAGCCGTTAGATAACTGTAATCAGAATACAGACGCGCTGTACCAGAATGGTAGTTACCTGTACCTAGATGAGAATAACGGACCAAGTGATTCTCCTCTTCGCGCACAATCAGCATCGCTTTAGCATGACACTTGTAACCCACTACGCCGTAAACAACCAAACAACCCGCTTCCTGCAAACGTGAGGCAAGATGTAGGTTACTCTCTTCATCGAAACGTGCACGCAGTTCAATAACTACGGTTACCTCTTTACCGCTACGCGCCGCTTCTACTAATGCATTAACGATATCGGATTTTACCCCAGTTCGATAAAGAGTCTGTTTTATCGCTACGACATCAGGATCTTTCGCTGCCTGACGCAGTAGATCAACCACTGGTGAAAAGGACTGGAATGGATGTAACAATAATTGATCATTCGCCCTTAAGGCATCGAAAATATTGTCACCTTTAAGCTTACCAGGCATGCCGGGAGAAAATGGCTTCCAGCGCAGATCATTCCGCTCCACTAAATCACGCACAGCCATAAGGCGGGTCAAGTTAACAGGACCATCCACCCTATAAGTTTGCGATTCATCCAATTTGTACTCTTTCTGTAGGAAAGCGATCAACTCTTCTGGTGTACGCTGATCCACTTCCAATCGAACTGCATCACCGTACTTACGCGAGTGCAACTCACCCCTCAGGGTATTTACCAGATCCTCAACCTCTTCCACATCGAAAGTCATATCGGCATTACGGGTGATACGGAACTGGTAGCAACCTTTAACCTTCATCCCTGGGAATAGTTCGTCCGCAAATTCGTGGATAATCGAGGACAAGAAGATCAGGTTATCACCACCTTCACAGAGATTGTCTGGTAGACGGATCAAACGCGGCAAAGAACGCGGCGCCGGAATAATCGCCAAGCCGGTTTCACGACCAAAGGCATCTTTACCATCCAGCTCGACAATAAAGTTAAGGCTCTTGTTCACTAGGCGTGGGAATGGGTGCGATGGGTCCAGACCAACAGGGCTGATTACCGGTACTACACGATCATGGAAGTAAGACTGCACCCACTCTCTCTGCTCCGGCGTCCATAGGTGACGACGAATAAAATGGATCTCTTCCTTCTCCAACTCAGGGAAGATCGTTTCGTTCAGGATCTTATATTGGCGATCTACGGTCAGGTGACAGATTTCGCTAATACGCTGCAACACCGTACGTGGGTGCATCGCATCGGGGCCTACGGCCTCACGACCATATTTCAGCTGAGTCATCTGCTCAGCAACACGGATCTCGAAAAATTCGTCCAAGTTGCTGGAGAAGATCAATAGGAACATCAACCGTTCTAGTAACGGATGTTGTTCCTCTAAGGCTTGTTCTAGAACTCGGATATTAAACTGCAGATGGCTGAGTTCACGGTTGATATAGAGCTCGGGCACCTTCAGATCAACCGGTGTTTCCTCTACCTCTTGCTCTGTTGTTGCCACACATTCACGGCTTTCTAATAACGCCGCTGCCGCTTCACTCTGTTCCGCTGATTCAACCATCACGCTGTTTTCTCTCCCTAATTCTTTAACGACTACAGAATAAAGTTTAGTCGTTTAATATCTGTGCGACGCGTTTCGCAAAATACGTAAGTACGCCATCAGCCCCTGCACGCTTAAACGCCAACAGGGATTCAAGCATTACGCTACGCTCGTCTAACCAACCATTTTGAAAAGCAGCCACATGCATCGCATATTCGCCACTCACCTGATAAACATAGGT
This sequence comes from Neptuniibacter sp. QD29_5, assembly GCF_047778125.1. GTDB lineage: Bacteria > Pseudomonadota > Gammaproteobacteria > Pseudomonadales > Balneatricaceae > Neptuniibacter. The sequence goes on along the minus strand of NZ_CP180556.1, from coordinate 184,176 downwards.
TGGTGCTTTTAATTCATCTTTAACTCGGCGAACGATATCCAGATACGGCATACCCGGTTTTACCATCACCATATCCGCACCTTCCGCTAGGTCCAGTGACACTTCGTGTAGCGCTTCATCACTGTTAGCTGGGTCCATCTGGTAACTAAACTTGTTACCTTTACCAATGTTCGCCGCAGAACCTACTGCATCACGGAAAGGACCATAGTAAGCACTTGCATACTTAGCGGAGTACGCCATGATCAAGGTATTTACAAAACCATTGCTCTCTAGCTCATCACGGATACCACCGATACGGCCATCCATCATGTCGCTTGGTGCAACAATATCAGCACCCGCTTCGGCGTGAGATACCGCCTGCTGGATCAAGGTATCAACCGTACGATCATTCAGCACATAACCATTTTCATCGATAATGCCGTCCTGCCCGTGAGTTGTGAACGGGTCCAATGCAACATCGGTCATGATGCCCATCTCTGGGCACGCATCTTTGATTGCTTTTACTGCACGCTGAGCAAGACCATCTGGATTGTAAGCTTCTTCTGCAAACTCAGTTTTGGCATCCATCGGCGTCACTGGGAACAAAGCCATTGCAGGCACACCTAAAGAAGCAAGCTCTTTCGCTTCTTTTACCAGCAGATCGATACTCATACGCTCGACGCCTGGCATAGACGCAACTTGTTCAGTTTGATTTTGACCTTCAATCACAAAGACTGGATAGATCAGATCATCTGGCGTTAAAACGCTCTCTCGCATTAGACGACGGGAAAAATCACTGGCACGCATACGACGCATACGTGTTTCTGGGTAAAAGCGCTGGCTGTTATTAAAGGACACGGCATCTTCCTTAGGTTACAAGATGAATATGACAGAAAACGATGACAAGCTTATGACAGGCTAAAAATTAAGTAACTTTTTGTCACCATAGTAATAAAACTGATCTTATCGTACTCTGCATACAAAAGGGTATGATCAAACTCATATCACTGTAGATAAAGGAGCCTGAAAGCATGAAGAAAATTGCAGTAATTCTATCTGGTTGTGGCGTATACGATGGCGCAGAAATTTACGAGTCGGTTCTGACTTTGCTACAGATCGCTGAAAGCGGTGCAAGTTCTCAGTGTATGGCACCGAATATCGAGCAGATGCACGTTATTAATCACCTTACTGGCGAAGAAGCCGGTGAAACACGTAACGTTTTGGTTGAAGCAGCGCGTTTAGCACGTGGCGAAATTATCGATCTTGCAACAGCCAATGCCGAAGATTACGACGCTTTGATTATTCCAGGTGGTTTTGGTGCAGCGAAAAACCTGTCGGACTTTGCAGTAAAAGGCCCTGAGTGCTCAGTAAACCCTGATGTCATCAACTTTACTCAAGCGATGCATAAAGCAGGTAAGCCAGTGGGTCTAATCTGTATTGCCCCAGCAATGACACCTCTCCTATTCGGTGAAGGCGCTACTTGTACGATCGGTAATGATGCTGAAACAGCAGCGGCGATTGAAGCGATGGGTGGAAAGCACCAAGATTGTGGTGTGAGCGAGATCGTAATCGATTCCGAGCGCAAAGTGGTGACGACTCCAGCGTACATGCTAGCGGGTTCCATTACCGAAGCAGCAGCAGGTATTCGTAAGTTGGTTGATGAAGTAATCGAACTAGCTTAAGTAAGAATCACTGACGGAAAAAAGCGGCGATGTTTATTCGCCGCTTTTTTTATGCTTCTTTTTTGGCTTCCTTAACTCTTAAATTCTGTCTTTAAACCTATAATCTATCCTAGCCAATTAAGCCCCCTGACGACGATGCGACCACTGCATAAAGATGCGGTATAGCATAGGAATCAGGAACAAGGTCAGTACGGTCGAGAACGCTAAACCACTCACAATCGCAGTCGCTACCGGCCCCCAAATTAGGGAGTGACCACCTAAGCCCGTTGCTAAAGAGAACAAGCCAGCAATCGTTGTCAGCGACGTAATCAAGATTGGAATCACTCGTCGTCTAGCCGCGTATAAGGTGGCATGTTTTACCGACATTCCTTTATCTAAACGTTGATTACCCGCTGATATCAAAACAATCGCTGCGTTAACTGCAATCCCCGCCAAAGCCACAACACCGTACATAGTGAATAAGCTCAGAGGGTTCTGTGTCAGCAACAATCCAAGCACGACGCCGGTAAACGCCATCGGTATGGTCATCAAGATCATTAATGGCTGTACATAGCTAGAGAACTGCGTACCCAGTATTAGGTACATCAGCCCAAGTCCGAATAGGAAAAGAATGCCGATCGCATCGATACTCTCTTGGATTTCATCGAGTTCACCGGTGAAGTCCAGATCCAAATTAGGAAACTGTACTTGCAGCTCTTTATTCCAATGCTCCAATACCATGTCATTGGCAGTTACTGTATCGATGCTGTTAGGTAGAAGGTCTGCCTCAACCGTGATCGCACGGCGGAAGTTGTAGTGACGGATATTTCCTAGCGCTTTTGCCTTTTCAAAGCTGACTAAATTAATTAAAGGAACTTGCCCTCCTTCAGGTAAAGGCAATTCAAATAGAAGTAGTTGCTCTATGTCGGTAAATGTTTGCGGTTTAGCACGAACACGTACTTCCAGCTTTTCGCCCTCGTGTTGCATGTCCGCAACAATTTCACCATCTACCAGAAGCTGAGCGGTGCGGATTACCTCTTGCGGATGTAACCCCGCTTGTGTAATCGCATCATAATTTGCTTTTAGCGTCAGCGTCATACGTCCGCCGCCGGCATCATCTGTAATATTGGTTATTTCTTCCACCGACTGCATATAAGTTTGCAATGCATCAGCAGCTGCGCGGATCTCTGCGTACTCATCACCACGCACTTTAATGCTGATCGGCTTAGACACGGGTGGACCGCCCGCCAATCGTAAGAAAGAGATATTCAAAGGTCCCGGCAGTGCCAATGCATCTTCACGCACCACGGCTAATAACTCATCTACTGAGCGGTTATCTTCTGTCTTAGGCTTCAGACCGACCAATACCTGACCGTAGTGCTCACCAAACATAGGTGCAGTTTCGGTGAACTGCTGTCCGGCATAACCCACAACAGCTCGTAGGTCCTCATCTTTAAGATGTTTACGTACCACCTTCTCCATCTGTTTTACTTTATCCAAGGTGGCATCAAGAGAGGTCTCTGGAGCCATCTCCATATTGACATAAAACAAGCGCAACGGATCCGAAGCAAAGAAATCCATCTTAATCAGACCTGCAGCCAATGCGCCCATCGAGCCAATAAACAGTGCACCGATCAAGCTAAATGTCAGCACAGGGCGACGCATCGCTTTAATCAACGATCGAACATAAGTGATCTGGATTTTATGGGTCATACGGGTACGGAATCGCTGCATACGCCCCGGATTAGCAAAGGATACCCGCGCAACACTCACGTGTACCGGCAGCATCCAAAAAGCTTCAACCAGAGAGATCGCCAATGCGATGGTGACCACCATGGGGATCACCCGCATAAAGTCACCTAAGATCCCCGGCAGCAGCATTAATGGTAGGAAAGCCGCCATTGTGGTTAAAACCGCACTCATCACTGGGCGACCCACCTCTTCGAGCGAGGCCATCGTTGCTTGATAGATCGGTTGCCCTAGCTGTAAACGATGATAGATCGCCTCCACCACGACCACCGCATCATCTACCAACATCCCGAGCACAATCACCACACCAAGCAGCACGGTAACATTTAAGGTTTCACCCATGCCCCAGAGTACCCAGAAAGTACCCGCTAGAATAAAGGGGATACCAATAGCAGTTAAGAAGGCGATATGCGCGCCCAAAAACAACCACGCCACTACCAATACCAAGATCAACCCGATCAAAGCATTGTTCTGCATAAGACTGATCGCTTCACGGGTCGGCACGGTCTGGTCATCGACCAGAACCAGCTTCACACCAGTTGCTTGGGCCAGCTCATTGCGCTGATCCATATAGGTTTTAACCCGTTCAACCAGCTCTAAGGTATTGGCATTGGCTTTTTTCATCACCGCCAATACAACCGCAGGTTTGCCATCGATCACCGCATCTTGCTGCGCTTTAGCGCGGGTTTGCACAACCTCGGCAACTCGGCCAAGAGTAATCTCTTCCCCCTGTAGATTGATCAACGGGATATGCTTAACCTGATCAGGGTCGGCACTTCGACCAACAAGTCGAACAAGCCACGCCTGCTCGCCAACATTCACGCTACCGGCAGAGATATCCTGAAACCAAACAGATACGGTATTCGACAACTGAGTAGGTGAAAGCGATAGCGCCTGCAGCGCTTCGGGATCAAAATTCACCTGCAATTCAGGATCATCCAGACCAATCGGATCGACCCGATCTACTCCTGTGATACGTTCCAGATCTTTTTCGATATTACGCGCTTGCACCCTGAGGTTTTCATCATCATCCAGCGCGGTAACGGCGACTGTAACACTCGGGAAAGCGTTGGCACTGGTGATCTCTAAGATCACCGGGTCAATCGCATTTTCCGGTAGTTCGTCTTCTACATTTTGAATTTCTCGGCGCAGATCATTGATGCGCTTATCGAAGGTACGCTCGTCAATATCAGAAAAGCGTATCAGCAAACTCGACACTGCTTCGCGGCTATTAGAAGAAGCAAACTTAATATCCGAGACGTTGCGAATGGCGTCTTCCAGCGGGTCAGTTACACGCTTCTCGATATCGTCCGCGCTAGCCCCTGGCAGCACCGTGGTCACTACAACCCAGTTAAAGTTGATGGTCGGATCTTGTTGGCGAGGTAACAAGTTGTAGCAAAGGAAACCGATCACCAATACAAGTAAAAAGGTGAGGTTAGCTAAGACATGGTTGTTAAACAGGCGCATCAACATAACTGTATTACTCCTGCGCCATTACAATCACATCACTGCCCGATTCAACCCCGTGCTGCCCTTCAATAATGACGCGCGTATTCAAAGGCAGATCCACTCTAGCCGCCTGCCCTTCAATCGCCTCAGGTAACACTACAAATGCTGCTTTACCATTCTCAGCCTTCATTAGACCCAATTCCCCATTCCGGGAAACAACAAACTGTACCGGTAGACGGCCTTTATCCTCGAGCCAAGACACCCGACCGCTGCTGCCTGAAAGAGCTTTCACCTGCGTAAAACTAAACCGTACATTTTGCGTACGCGCGCGATTATCCATATACGGCACCACCGCTCGTAAGCTCAGTGGATAACGCTGACCATTAAATTGGAAATAGATTTGATTACTCAGCTGCATATCCGCCACCTGACGATGGCTTAAGGCTGCAGAAACTTCCTGAGCATCCTGAGAAAGTACTCTTACCAATAAAGATCCCGGTGTGACCAAATCGCCGTTACTCACCAAACGTTCTGTCACAACACCATCAGATGGCGCTAGAACTATGCAACGTTCAACCGCAAGATCCGCTTCAGCTATACGCGCTTTAGCTCCATCCAACTGTGCAACCAGACTATCTAACTCAGCCTTTCGCTGATCACGAAGTTCTTTAGAAGCATTTTTTTGTCTAAGTAGGCGTTCAGCGCGGGATAGTTGCTGCTTAGCTAGGCGAACCTGAGCCAGCAAAGATTTATGCGCGCTGATCGATTGCAGCTGTAGCAATTCATAATCCCTACACTCCAAATTGAGTAATGGCTGCCCTTGTTCAACCTGCTGCCCAACCTCAATCAGCACTTGCTCTACAGAGGCAGTAAGACGCGCTGATACGGTTGCATGCTCCTCATTGATCACCTGAGCAGGTGCACTTTGCAAGGTCATCTGGAGTAACTCAGAAAGAGGTTTTACCACTACGGTGGAGGCTGCAGATAGGTTAAAGCTTAAAAAAAAGACAACACAGCCTAGAAGATACTTCATAACCAACCCCTGTATTAATTCTCATTCCTATGAATTGACGCACCAAGATAATGCACTAAGAGGCAGCAAGACGCCACCTAAGTCTAATTATCAGGATCCAATATCATAGGTTAGAGGTCGTGTAATACAGGGTGTGTTGTATCGCTTGGACTAAATTCGCACACCTGTGGCAGATCAATAGAGATCTCCAAGCCCTGATCAGGCTTATTCTTAACTTCTATAGTACCGCCTAACTTTTGGGTGATTAAAATATAGAAGATGTGATTACCTAAGCCCACCTTGCCTTCAAAACGTTTGCTGGTGACAAAAGGTTCAAACAGGTGTTGTTCCATATTTTCACTTAAACCACGGCCGTTATCTCGATAGAGAATTCTCACCCCACGATCAGTCCGATTAATATGGAACGAGATCTTACCGTGGTAACCTTCTGGGAATGCATGAGATACCGCGTTCTCTAACAGATATTCAAGCGCTGCAGACAACGAGACCGGGTATGTAGTGATAACCAGAGGCTGCCCGTCATCACAACTAAAACTTAAACTATGCCCTGCAGATACAATCCCACCTTCATGAGCCAAACAAAAATCAGCCATTAGCTCACAAATATCTGTTGCACCTAAAGCTGTATCCCCTTCGTGGGCTGACAGTTTTCGGAAGGTCTGCACTAATCCACAGGCTTTTTTCAAATTACCGTTGATTAATTGCAGTTGCGCTTCAGTGTTTTCACAAAAATCTAAAAACAATTGCTCCCTAAGTTGTCCGCTTTCCCGAGCCGCAATCAATTCTGCCAATTCACCCTCTATTGATGACGAAGCCGTTACACAAACACCGATAGGGGTATTAATTTCATGCGCGACCCCGGTAACCAATGATGCCAAAGCCATCATTTTTTCTGCTTCAACCAATTGGCATTGAGTCTGTTTCAAATCGTCCAAAGTACATGCAAGTGAGGCATTCGCCTTACGTAATTCAGAAGTGCGCTCCTCAACTTTGTTTTCCAGTTCTGCACTGAACTTTTTCAGCTCAGCTTCAAGACGAATACGCACTGAAATATCAGTAGAAATCGCGCATAAGCCGATCAATTTATCACCATCCATAATCGGAAATTTCACCGAAACAAAAGTGCGATTGTGGCCTTCAGTCAGCGTCTCCTCAAATTCCAACATCTTACGTTCCTGCAAGACACGGCTGTCATTAGACATCATCTGCTCTGCAACGCCCTTAGCAATAAAATCACTGGGTAAAGCACCAACCGCGCGATCTTTAGTGACTGAAAAAAGTTTTAGGAATTCATTATTCACCTCAAGAAAACGGCCTTCTGCAGTTATCAGGTAGATGATGGTTGGAGCAAAATCCATAATAAGCTGCAGCCGTTTCTGGGTAAGCTCCTTTTCCTGCTCGGCCTGTTGTCTTAGATGGATCTCTTGACGTAGTTGATCAATTGTCTGGGCCTGTTCCTCGTTATGTTTCAGCACTAACTCTTCGCGCTCACGATAGAAATTAACTTTTCGCTTCAGTTCTGCCGGGGAAATTCTTAATTCTGTCAGTACATTTCCATAATGAATCTGTAGCTCTTTAAACTCAGAACTAGTAAACAACTGGGCACGTTTCAGTACTTTTGCCGCGATTGAAGCACCTAAAGCCCCCGACAAACGCTGATCAATTTGTCGGCCTAATTCGGCTAAAGCAAACAAGTTACAGTGACTTTTACCTAGCGTATTTGCCTTAACTTCAGCTTCTCGCAAAATAGATACAGCCCGATCCTCAACCATATACTGGTTCAATAGATTAAGAGAGCGCTCACGCTTACCTTCCAACGCTATATTTTCCTCTAGCGAAGTTTCAAAAACAGATTCTTCATAAGTACTATTTTCATCCATCTTATCCATAAACTGCTGATAATAAGTCCTCTCCTCATCTGAAGGTCGATTCAGTAATGACCCCAAAACGTAACCCATCAGATTAAATGCCAAAGACCAGAAAACCCCGTGACTAAGACTATCTACGGCAGTCAGATTGAATAAGGCTTCAGGCCGCAACCAACTCTGGCCCAGAAAGCCATCGCTCAACAGAGAACTATCTAACCAGCCGCTTCGAATAAAAGTCGGAAGAACTAAGCAGTAAATCCAGGTAACAAACCCTGCAGACAAGCCCCACAAGGCGCCTAATTTTGTGCCTTTGCTCCAGAACAAACCACCTAAAGTCGCTGGCAGAAACTGCGCCACCGCGGCAAAAGCGAGCAAACCAATATTGACCAGCATATAAGAGCCACCTACCAACCGGTCAAATAAATACCCCCCGATAATGATAAAAATAACCGCCAGCCAACGTAGCTGTAGCAAAAAACGCCGCAATGGGTTGAGTTGTATTATCTGCTCAATCAAGGGCAATAACAGATGGTTAATCATCATCGTCGAAAGGGCCATAGCGCAGATCATCACCATACCCAATGCAGCTGAAATACCGCCAACAAAGGCAAACAAAGCGAGCAGTGGATCGCCATGATTCAATGGCAGTAACAAGACAAAGCTATCGGCCTGCTGAGGGCTGTAATTCAAGACCAAACCTGCCAATGCAATGGGAATCACAAACAGGTTTATTAACAATATATACAGGGGGAAGCCCCACTGGGCACTGCGAAAGTGGTCAGGATTTGAGTTTTCAACCACTGCAACATGGAATTGCCGCGGTAGAAAGAAAAAGGCCGAGGCACTCAGTACTAATAGGGTTGTCCACTGAAAAAAGCTGGGAACCTGACTCAAATTTTGAGTAACTTCATATTCAGGCTGATTGGCCAGCTCTAACAAACTCTGGGGGGTATCAAACAAAGAAAAGCAGACAAAAATACCCACCGCCATAAAAGCAGCCAGCTTAACAATACATTCAAATGCGAGTGCAAGAATAATCCCTGGGTGACGTTCCGTTGGGTCCAAGTGCCTAACCCCAAACAGAATAGTAAAAAGTGCAATGCACGCGGCACTGATGAGCGGTAACTGGTTAACAATCACGTCCGGTATATTCACCGCCGCACTACTGCTCAACACGGTAAGCGAGCTGTTTACGGCTTTAAGCTGCAAACTAATATAGGGAACGGCCCCTAGGGAAGCCATTATGGTGACAAGTGTCGCTACCTGTTGCGAACGGAAATAACGTGCTGAAAGAAAGTCAGCAATGGATGTGATACGTAGGTCATTTTTCAGGTGTATGAGCCTTCGCATCATCACGCCAGCAAACAACATCGCCAGCGTCGGACCAAAATATACCGCCAGAAAACTCATACCACTGGTAGCGGCCTTTCCGACAGATCCATAAAAGGTCCAGGAGGTACAAAACACCGCCAGCGAAAGGGTATAGGTTACCGGGCTATCTGACATACGGCGTATAGTTTCGCCGCCCCGCTGCCCAAACCAGGCAATCACCAACAATAAACCCAGATAACAGAGCAGTGAAAACAGCACGACCTGAGTTGATAGCATTCAAGCTACCTCGATCTGCTGCTGAGATATAACATCACAACGGCCAGTCCCCAAAATAGGAACAAACTAAGATATAAAACCGTCACCGAAAGCTGTGTACCGCTGAAGATTGGCCAGGACAATAAGGAATACCCTATTAACAGTAACAACAGCCGTAATTCTGGATGTTTCCACAGACTAGAGTTTTGTTTTGCCACACTACACCCCAACTACGCTTGGGTTTATTCTTTGCAGTATAGTCGAGACTCAGGCAGGTTCAGGTCAGACAAACAACGATTTTCAGCCACAAAAAAAGCTCCCGAAGGAGCTTTTTAAAATCACACGCAAGGAATTTATTAAAGGCGGACCTCTATACCCTTGTCTCGCATATATTCCTTTGCTTGCGGAACTGTGTATTCATTAAAGTGGAAGATAGAAGCCGCAAGCACAGCATCTGCCTTCCCTTCGATACAGCCTTCAACTAAGTGATCCAGATTACCCACACCACCAGAAGCGATGACAGGTACGTTGACCGCATCGCTAATCGCACGTGTAACTTCTAGGTCGTAACCGTTTTTAACGCCATCTTGGTCCATAGATGTCAGAAGAATTTCACCTGCACCTAACTCAACCATCTTTTGCGCCCACTCAACCGCATCGATTCCGGTTGGTTTACGGCCACCGTGAGTAAAGATCTCCCAACGGTTCTCTTCACCTTCTTTGGATACTTTCTTCGCATCAATGGCTACAACGATACATTGTGAACCAAAGCGCTCTGCTGCTTCTTTAACAAACTCAGGGTTAAATACCGCAGCAGAATTAATAGATACTTTGTCTGCACCCGCATTCAACATGGTACGGATATCCTCGCAAGTACGAATACCACCACCAACAGTCAGTGGGATAAATACCTGCGAAGCCATACGTTCAACCGTATGCACCATCGTGTCACGGCCTTCATGAGTTGCTGTAATATCTAGAAATGTAATTTCGTCTGCGCCCTGCTCGTCGTAGCGTTTTGCTACTTCTACAGGGTCACCAGCGTCGCGAATATCGACAAACTTAACGCCTTTCACCACGCGACCGTTTTCTACATCGAGGCAAGGAATAATTCGTTTTGCCAAAGCCATGAGTAGTTACCTCTAAAATTGGACCTAATGGTTTAAGGTTTAATCGTATTTTCAGTCATCGGTGCAGGTGCTGGCTTACCATCCCAGTTAAGGAAGTTCTTAAGCAACTGCAGACCCGCTTTAGAGCTTTTCTCAGGGTGGAACTGCACAGCAAACACATTGTCACGCGCAAGCGCGACATCAAACTGCTGACCGTAACGACAAACACCAGAAACCAGATCACGTTCTTCAGCCGTTACAAAGTAGCTGTGAACAAAGTAGAAACGACTACCGTCTTCGATCTCATTCCATAGAGGGTGATCATCCATCTGAGCCACTTCGTTCCAACCCATATGTGGAACTTTCAGGCGTTCGCCCTCTTCTGCCAAGTCATCGCCAAAGTAGTTCACACTACCCTTAAAGTGAGACAAGCAATCTACGCCATCGTTCTCTTCAGAACGCTCAAGCAGAGCTTGCATACCTACGCAGATACCTAGGAATGGTTTACCAGAATTGATTGCATCTGTGACCTCTTTATCCACACCGGCACGTAGCATCTCTGCCATGCAATCACGCATTGCACCAACACCCGGTAAGATAACGCGGTCAGCACTGGCAACAAGCGCTGGATCAGAAGTCACACGAACTTCAACACCTGGCTGTACAAATTCCAGTGCTTTGGCAACAGAGTGCAAGTTGCCCATGCCATAATCGATTACCGCTACACTCGACATAACTTACAAACACCCTTTTGTAGAAGGCATAACATCCGCAGCACGCGCATCAATTTCTAGAGAGTAACGCAGTGCACGACCAAACGCTTTAAAGATGGTTTCCGCTTGGTGGTGAGCATTAAAGCCCTTGATATTATCGATATGCAGGGTAACACCCGCGTGATTTACGAAGCCTTGGAAGAACTCCCAAAACAGCTGCGTATCAAAACGGCCGATATTGCCGCGGGTAAAATCACACTTAAAATCTAGCCCTGGGCGACCAGAGAAATCGATAACAACACGGGACAAAGCTTCATCCAGTGGACAGTAAGCATGGCCGTAGCGCATGATCCCTTTACGATCACCTACCGCTTCTTTGAATGCCTGCCCTAGCGTGATGCCTATATCTTCAACCGTGTGGTGATCGTCGATATGAGTATCGCCTTTGGCGTGAATATCTAGATCAATAAGACCGTGGCGGGAGATCTGCTCCATCATGTGCTCTAAGAACGGCACACCTGTATCAGCCTTAAATTGGCCTGTTCCATCAATATTTACCGACACAGTGATCTGTGTCTCCAATGTATCTCGACTTACCTTGGCTGTACGGTCCGCCATGGTGATCTCCCACTATATTTGATCTGAGCCGCGATTATACAACCATCCCCCCATCCATGCACTTTTGAAAATCGTAATAAAACGCAAATAGCGAGACCTTGGGCTATCTTTTAGGTATTGCCTTTTATGAAGGACGGAATCAGCTGATGAATGATCCCGATCTACATCAACTATTGCGCGGCAATCATCGCGCGCTATTGTTAGTTATCGATGCTTTACCTTTCCCGATCTATTACAAAGATCATGAAGGTAAGTACCTCGGCTGCAACAAGGCCTATGCTGATTATGTTCAAGTTTCCAGAGAGGATTTAATTGGAAGGAATGTATTTGATGTTTTTGATAAAACACCCGCAGCTATATTCGCCGCTTCGGACATGGAGCTGCTAAACAATCCAGGCATCCAGATCTACGAAACACCCGTCCATCGTGAAGGCGAAGAACTCAACTACGTTAAGTTCCATAAAGCCACATTTCATGACAGTGATGGTTCCGTAGCGGGATTAATTGGCGCCATCATAGATATCACCGATCAAAAAACCTTAGAGAAGAAATTTAAGCGTTTAGCCACATATGACGATCTCACGGGTATCTATAACCGCCGTGAAGGTCGTAAACAGCTAAAACTGCTGTGCAAAGAAGCGATTCGAAAAGAGCGCCCTATTTCAGTAATTTTGTTAGATATCGACGACTTTAAAGACATTAACGACACATACGGCCATGATACCGGTGATATTGCACTCAAACAGGCCGCACAGTGTCTAGACCGATATTCCAGGGCGCATGACTTTGTTTGCCGTTATGGCGGAGAGGAGTTCATGATCATCCTTCCCGAAACTAATACAGATTCAGCCTTAAAAATAGGGGAACGCTATCTAGAGGCACTACGCAACATGGAGGTACAGATCACAAGTAGTGAGGTAATACATCTAACAGCCAGTATCGGCGTAGGGGAATTGGATAAAGAATTTACCGATAGAGAATTGATGCTCAAACAAGCAGATTTAGCTCTCTATCGCGCCAAAGCCAGCGGTAAAAACCAAGTCTGTAGCTGACTTATTCACCCCCCCTTTAGCCTCCACCATTGAAACTTCATTATTTCCGTTTATCCTCATCCCTTCAGAACCCTTGCCAAGGAGAGAACAATGAAAGGTCTGCTGAAATTACTCGCTGGTCTAGCCGCACTGATTGTTGTGGTGATCGTCGCTGGCGGTGCCATTCTGGGTACATTCTTTGATCCCAACGAATACAAACCCGAAATAGAGCAAGCAGCACTTGATAATGCTGGTGTCGAGCTAAAGATTAACGGCGATATCGGCTGGTCAGTTTTCCCTTGGTTAGGACTTGAAGTAAATAAAATTGATGCCAAATTCCCTGGCAAACAAGATTTAGCCAAGCTAAACCAAGCACAAATTTCTGTACGTCTACCTGCACTACTATCTGGCAACGTTGAGATGCAGAGCGTGGTTGTAGATGGTTTAGAGCTAAACCTCGTCCAAGAAAAAGATGGCAGCAATAACTGGGCAGTAGCAGCGGCGCCTACTGATGCGCAAAAAGATACGGTGACAACAGATGCAGCGCCAAAAGAAGAGTCGGCGAAAAGCACATCAGCACCTATTGCGATCAACATCGACAGCATCCAGATCAGCAACGGTAACATCATCTATCAAGATAAAGCCGCTGATATGGTCGCTAAGCTAACTGAGTTCAACATGTCCTCAGGTCAGGTGGTGACTAACGCTTTCTTCCCTGCAGAGCTGAGCTTCAACGCTTCACAGACAGTTAAAGGTGAAGAGCAAGTAAAAGCCGCTGCAAAATTAGCGGCTGAGTTCTATCTGGATCTGGAAAAGCAGCAATACAAACTTAAAGGCCTAACCAGCGAGCTAGACCTTAGCGGTAAGCCACTAGGCGGTAAATCACTGGCGCTAAACACTGCAGCAGATATTGAAGCAGACCTACTTAAACAACAGTTAAGCCTTAACAACCTGAAACTATCGATTGCGAACCTAAATGCAGAAGGCGCGCTAACCGTTAATAACTTTGCAGCACCAGCGATCAGCGGCAAGCTAAACGTAGCAGCCTTTGATCTCAACAAACTACTAAGTGCTGTTGGTCAGTCTGAAGTTAAAACAAATGATCCGAATGCTCTGAAAGCAATCAGCTTATCTACCGAACTAGAAGGCCCAGCCAACACAATCACAGCGAAAGCGCTAACCGTTAAGCTGGACGATACAACTTTCAATGGCTCTGCTGCATTCAACCTAGCGAACAGCAATATCACACTGAATCTGCAAGGTGACAAGATCAATGCTGATCGCTACATGCCACCAGCAGCTAAAGGCGAAAAAGCAACAGGCTCTTCCAATAGAGCAACGTCTGGCACAGCTAAAAAAGGCCAGAGCAGCCCTTATTCAAAAGAACCTATTCTGCCAGTTGAAGCGCTTCGTGGTTTAGAGCTAGACACAACACTAGGCCTTAAATCACTGCATGTATCCAATATGGATATCAGTAATGTAGCGCTACAAGTGAGTGCTCATAGTGGTTTAATCAAGGCAACTAAGATTGATGCTGATCTATACAAAGGCAGCGTGCGTAACAACGTCACTGTTGATGTACGTAAGAACACACCGATTATTACCTCGAAGAAGGCCATCACCGGTATTCAGGTAGGTGATTTGCTAAAAGACATGGCTAATGTTGATCAGCTAACTGGTAAGCTTAATTCAACGTCCAATCTAACGCTTCGCGGTAATTCTGTTCATGACTTTGTAAACAGCGTTACAGGTACTGTCAAAGTGAACATGAAAGACGGTGAGCTAAAAGGTTTAGACATGGCACAATCCGTTTGCCAAGGTCTAAACAATGTTAGCGCGCTAGGCGGTGAAGCTGAGCAAGTAGATCGCTCTACGCCATTTACTAGCATGGGTGCTTCCGCTCGTATTAAAAACGGCCTAGTAAGCAATAAAGATCTTAAAGCAGCGCTAGATGCGATGGCTCTGAGCGGCAAAGGCACCGTAAACCTGCCAAAGCAGCTTTTGGACTACCGTCTTGGCTTTATGGTTGAGAAAAATCTGTTTAAAGAAACCTGTTCTTTCCCGAACAAACTGGAAGGTGTCGAGGTACCAATCGACTGTAAAGGTAGCTTTAACACAGAACCGACCCAGCTATGTAAGCCTGATTTCAGCTTTATCACTGACGCGATAAAACAGAACGTTAAAAAGAAAGTAGAAGAGAAAAAAGAAAAACTAAAAGCCAAAGCTGAAGAGAAACTGAAAGATAAGCTAGGCGACAAATTGAAAGGTTTATTTTAACCCCTAATGACATCTGATCTATTTGCTAACGCCGTGCTGGGATGGTTTGACCAGCACGGTCGTCACGACTTACCTTGGCAACAAAAAAAGACCGCTTATAACACTTGGATCTCTGAGATCATGCTGCAGCAGACTCAGGTCACCACTGTTATTCCTTATTACCAACGCTTTATCGAACGCTTCCCAACTGTGGAAGAACTCGCTGCCGCGGAGCAGGACGAAGTTCTACACCTATGGACAGGACTAGGCTATTACGCCCGAGCACGCAATCTTCACAAAACAGCGCAGATAATCAGCAACGAGCATCAAGGTCAGTTCCCTGCCACTGTCGAAGGCTTGGAAGAACTGCCAGGTATTGGTCGTTCCACTGCAGGTGCAGTGTTATCTATTAGTACCGGTAAATGGGCTCCGATTCTGGATGGCAACGTAAAACGAGTATTAGCCCGTTTTTACGCAGTAGAAGGTTGGCCAGGAACCACAGCAAATCAAAAACTACTATGGCAATATGCGGAACAGAATACGCCAAGAGAACGTACAGGCGACTACACACAAGCGATGATGGATCTGGGTGCTACCCTCTGCACTCGCAGTAAGCCTTCTTGTTTGCTCTGCCCACTGCAACAAGACTGCCAAGCATTCAAATTAGGTAAAACGGATCAACTCCCAGCGCCTAAACCCAAAAAGGCCATTCCGGTTAAACAAACCTACATGCTGATCTTACAGCAGAATAACCAATCTAAGGTTTTACTTTATCAACGTCCACCGAGCGGTTTATGGGGTGGATTATGGAGCTTTCCTCAAGTTGCAGACCTGCGTGATACCTATAACGAAACCGGTCTAGAGCTGGATGAAGAGAGCATTCATATCTTAGAACCACTGCGCCACACTTTCAGTCATTTCCATCTGGATATAACCCCAGTGAAGGCTCAGGTAAATACCCCTACAGACTGTGTCATGGAAGGTAAGCCTCTGCTCTGGTATAACATAGAGCAACCAGACAATGTTGGCTTAGCAGCACCGGTTAAAAAACTGCTATTACAACTCGCCAACGCATAAACTGATTGGAGCAAAACATGAGCCGCACCGTCCTATGTCGTAAATATAAAGAGGAACTTGAAGGGTTGGATCGCCCTCCTTATCCAGGCGTTAAAGGTCAGGAAATTTACGAAACGGTATCCAAAAAAGCATGGAAAGAATGGACTGATCACCAAACAATGATCATTAACGAAAAGCACTTAAGCCTAATGGACCCATCTACCCGCGAATTTCTGCAAACTGAGATGCAAAAGTTCATGGATGGTGAAGACTACGAGAAGGCGGAAGGCTACGTTCCTCCTTCAAAATAGTTTTTTTGTAACAAGTGGTTGACAGTTTTCCGTGAAGACGGTTTAATACGCGCCACTTGAGTTGCCCAGATAGCTCAGTCGGTAGAGCAGGGGATTGAAAATCCCCGTGTCCGTGGTTCGATTCCGCGTCTGGGCACCACTTCCTTAAGAGGCTTGTTAATTCAAATTACAGGCTTTTTTTGTCTCTGGAAGAACTCAGATATGCCCAGATAGCTCAGTCGGTAGAGCAGGGGATTGAAAATCCCCGTGTCCGTGGTTCGATTCCGCGTCTGGGCACCACTTCTTCCCTTCTAGATTATCTCTATATTTAATACCCAGCAAGATTTTAATTCGTAGGCGTCATCGAATCGGTTAGATTATTCGCTTCGCTCACCCTTCAGGCTATCGTCGTTGCACTCCAATGTGTGAATACCTACGGCATTGATCTACCTCTAAGCTAGATATCCACAAAACCACAACTCCATTGATAGTTTCGACTTCCTCCATCGGTTATTAACAATCGTCGATGAATTTAATAGGTGGCTTGTTGCCTCTGTCTACTTCAAGATTGAATATATCAGGACGGTTATAGTGGCCCGATACATCCAGTGCTTTACGTGAACGACGAGCATCTTCTAAATCAATTTCTGCGAACAAAATCTCTTTTTTTTGATGCAATGGACCCGCAAGCACACCACCGAAAGGTTTGATAACAACCGCATCACCAGGGTTTATCCATTCATCTTGATCAAAAAGGGAATCACGCTCAGGAAAATCATCTGGAATATCGGATCCGGTCATAGCCGTCGCTGTACTTAGAACCCAACATCCACCTTCTCGAGCAATATGATTCATAGAGGAGACCCAAACCTCACCACTATCCCAAGTAGGTGCGATATAAATATCGATATCCTGAGAAAATAGAGCATAACGCGCGAGTGGCATATAGTTTTCCCAACAAATTAAAGCGCCCAACCTGCCGTACGGAGTCTCGACAACCTTAAGCCCAGAAGCATCTCCCATACCCCAAACCATTCTTTCAGGATTTGTGGGCATCATTTTTCGATGGTGATTGAGTATGCATCCATCGGTCCCTATTACAACTACCGTGTTATAAAGTGTGGTGCCACTATAGGTTGAGTCTCTTTCATTCATGCCCATCACAACGACCATATTATGCTGGCACGCAGCCTCACAGAGGGGATCTAAATCACCAGCCTGGATATCAACCGAGTTTTCTCTCAGTTGCGCATGAATAGTGTTACCTAAAGCCATATCTTTTCCTGGGCTGAGTCGCCATATCCAAGTTGGATAACCAGGTAAGTACGCCTCTGGGAAAATAATAATATTCGTATCACTATTTGCCGCTTCCTCTATCGTTTCCAAAGCCCTTGCTAGTGACGCTTCAAGGTTCAACAAAACAGGCGGCTTTTGGGATATCGCTACTTTGATACTCATATTTTTTCTCCACACAGGGTGACTAGAATAAGCGTAGCCCAACTGAATCAGTTTCCCATTCTTTATGTTTATGACACTGACTACACCCATTCTAAAATCCATACAAAAATAGGCAGTTCACATATTTTCGTTTTATTTATAAGCAAAAGCTCAAAACACGCACAACACTTGTGCAGCGCGACATCAGAAATAGCTTTGAAATAAGATCGGATAGCCATTTTATTATGCACCGCAAAAAAACTGACATAGAGCAATTACTCAATAATTGAAGGACTTTATAATCGTTCGATTTCATTGCTCACCCAGCAAACAAACCGACCAATCGGACTGGCGCATAAACAAGAGGCTGTACATGAACTGTACCGGTATCGAAAAGAAGTATCCTGAAGGCGTACGCCTGATATCCACCACCAACTTGCAGGGTGTTATCACTTACGCTAACCCTGCGTTTTGTGAAGTTGCGGGTTATCACGTTGATGAGTTAATAGGCAAAAACCACAGCATCGTTAGACACCCAGATATGCCGCCGGCAGCCTTTGGCGATTTATGGGTCCATGCCAAAGATGATCGCCCTTGGATGGGTTTAGTAAAGAACCGTTGTAGAAATGGTGACCATTACTGGGTACAGGCTTATGTTACGCCGCTGTTTGATAAGCATGGAAGCAAAATCGGCTATCAATCCGTAAGAACCCGACCAACTGATGCCCAAATCCAACGTGCCGAAGCCGTTTACACTAAACTGCGCACAAAAAAAGTCAGCATAAAACCATACAGTCTATCTAGCCGATTAATGATCACTGGCTTGATGGCTTTCCTTTGTGCTCTAGCCACTGTATTTCTTCCACTGTCTGATTATATGCAAGCAGGTATCATCGCTGCGATTGCGCTAGCGTTTATCTCATATCAGGCATTTATTTTAAAACCTCTAAAACACCTGAAAGATAACGCTGTAGACGTCTATGACAATGCGCTCGCTCAATATGTGATGTCAGGCCATATGAATGAAGTGGGATGTGCAGATATGGCTAATTTGATGCTTCAGGCCCGTCTCAGAACCGTAATTGGTCGAGTCCAAGACAGTATCACCACTTTAACTCATTTTATGGATGAAACCCTGTCCTCAATCGACCAAACCTCGAATGGTATAGAAAAACAAAATCTAGAAGCCGATATGCTGGCCAGTGCCGCAACAGAGATGTCGGCAACAGCTCATGAAATAGCACAAAACACCTCGCAAACATCCCATGCCACGACTCAAACCGCTGATCTAGCGGATGGCGGTAAAGGTATTGTAGAGGAAATGATTGGCGGCATCAGGGATCTGGTCGGTGAAGTAAGGCTCGCTGGAGAATCTTCCGGAGAGCTCAAAACTAAAGCTCAAGCCGTCGAACAAGTCGTCGACATCATTACAGGAATCGCAGAACAGACCAATTTACTGGCCTTGAACGCAGCAATCGAGGCCGCGCGTGCAGGCGATCAAGGCCGAGGGTTTTCTGTAGTTGCCGATGAAGTGCGTACTCTGGCGCAACGGACACAAGAATCCACCACCGAGATTAGATCTACCATCGAAGCGATCCAAAATCAGGTATCTGAAACAGTTCATGTTATGGAACGCTGTGGCAGCCATGCAGAAGCCAATATCCAACGTGCAGAAGGGGTTGGCCACTCATTTGATGAAGTCAATGCTGCCATGCTCAATATAACGGATCTCAGTACCCAAGTAGCGGCTGCATCAGAGGAGCAAAGCTCTGTTGCAGATGAAGTGAGTAGAAATATTGAAAGTATCAGAGATGTAACTTCTGAGAACCATGCCGTTGCTAAACGTATGAAAGAATCATCCGTTGAGCTTACAAACCTAGTGACTGATCTGAAATCGATGCTTCAGGCTATTTGATATGGAAACACAATTGCTGCTTCTACTCACCACCGCATTTTTGCTGTTGGTTGGAGGGATAACTTTCTACCTTTTTAAGGTAAAAGACGATAGTAAAGCTCGTGATATTAACTATCAGAAAGCCCTTCATTCTTTGGATTCCATTATATCCATTGGTGATAGACGCAGCGATTTAGCCTATTTGCAGAAGTGCCTTTCCGAATTTGGTTTGATGTTCAACGCACGTCAGGTTTGGCTTAATTACTCTCATTGCCCAGATATCTTCCTCGATGAAGATTGCAAAACACTGGAACTAGAGCATCCAGAAATACTGTCTTATGTATTAAAAAACAAACGAGATTTTTTGAAGCTTTTCCCCAAAACAAGCGACAAGCATCTACTCAGTCTGCCAATTATTTATAATGATGATATCCCTGTCATTTTCACACTGGAGCTAAAAGAACGACCATCCAGGGAGCAAATTGTTCTTGCACGCTCTTTAGCTCTAGCAATATGGCAAGGCATGAGGAAGAAACACCGTAATAAGCGTATTCATGAACATGAAGTATTCTTAAGAGCGGCAACGGAAAAAGGCAATGTAGGCCTGTTTGATTGGGACCTACGAAGTAACTCAGTTAAGTTTTCCGATGTATGGCTAGCGCAACTAGGTTATATGCCCGGCGAATTTGAGCATAATATTTCTGAGTGGAGCTCCAGTATCCACCCTGCCGATCTTCAAAATACTGAAGACTATATTAAAAATTGCTTAGCCAAGAAATATCAGAATTTATCTTTAGATTACCGTCTTACTCATAAAAACGGTCATATTCTGTGGATGAGAGCACAAGCTTCAGTTTTTTATACTGACCTTAATGAAGCTTATCGTATTGTCGGCGCACATATTGATATCAGTGCCGAGAAAAAAGCAGAAGAGATCTTAATCACCGAAAGAGATCAAGCCCATCGTTTAGCAACACGTAATGACACAATCCTTGAAAGTATCAGTGACGGCATTGTTGAACTAGATGCTGAAGGCAAGCAGATCTTTGTCAACAAGGCAGCGACTGCAATCTTAGGCTATAGCACGGATGAACTAATCGGACATCCCATCCAAGATACTTGGTATCGCACTAACTCAGTAAGGGAAAGCCTGAGTGAAAGTAACTCGAGTATAGAAAGTACGTTATCAACCGGGGCTTCTTTATCTTCCGATGATTGGTTTATCAAAGACAGTGGTGATTGCATTCCGGTGCATCGAAAAGCTGCTCCAATCACCACTAACGGTGAAGTCACTGGCGCAGTGATTTCATTTTTTGATATCAGTAAGCAGATCGCTGATCACCGTTCTATCAAGCTTTCTGCAGCTGTTTATCAGAACACAGCTGAAGGGATCATGATCACAGATGCTGACAACAAAATTGTTTCCGTAAACCCTGCGTTTGAACGCATTACTGGTTATTCCAGCCAAGAAGTAGTGGGTTTAGGTCCAGAGTTACTCGCATCTGAATTAACGCCTCGTAAAACTTATACAGATATGTGGAAGGGCATTTCCGAACGAGGCAGCTGGAAAGGTGAGATAGTCAATAAACGCAAGGACGGTACTCACTTTACCGAACTGCTTTCAATCACCACACTTGAGGATGATTTTGGCCACCAATATTATGTTGGCGTGCTAAATGACATAAGCCAAGTTAAGCAGGCACAAGAACAGCTAACCCAGCTCGCTAATCACGATCGCTTAACCGGTATCCCCAACAAGTTTTTCTTTGAGAGTCTGATAGATCACTTATTACCAAAAGATATGCGTCGTAAACGCAAATCAGCTCTGCTCTATCTGGATTTAGATCGTTTTAAAAATATCAACGACAGTATGGGCCATGAGTACGGCGACCAACTAATTATCGATTGTGCAAAACGCCTCTCAAGCCAGATTCGTGACATGGATTATTGTGCCCGAATTGGCGGGGATGAATTTGCTGTATTTATCGATGATTACAACAACGAAGACGAAATCTATACCTTGGCAGAGCGCTTAATTAAAACGATTTCAGCACCCTATAACCTAGAGGGCTGTACATCCTACATTGGCTTGAGTGTTGGTATCGCATTCTCTCCTAAGGATGGTAGGAATTTAGACGAACTTAAACGGGCCGCAGATGCAGCTCTCTATCAGGCAAAAGCAGACGGCCGAGGGGTTTATAGAACCTACTCTTCCGAAATGTCTGATATGGCTAAAGAAAGGCAAGAGCTTGAAATTCTTCTGCGACAAGCAATGCAAGAGCAAGAGCTGAAACTACACTATCAACCTCAGGTAGATATCACCACAGGGAAAACCATCGGTTATGAAGCCCTTGCACGATGGGAACATAAAGAAAAAGGTTATATTTCGCCAGCTCAATTTATTCCATTGGCTGAAGAAACGGGTTTGATTTCGGACTTAGGTAAATGGGCCCTAAATCAGTCTGCGAAGCAGCTTAGAAACTGGTTAGATACTGGTGTCGAAACTAACTATATCGCGGTAAACATATCTGCCCTTCAACTTGCTCGTACTGATCTTGTATCAGACGTAAAAGCGGCGATTGCCAAATATGAAATCCCAGCAACGATGCTCGAACTAGAAATAACAGAAAGCTTCTTGGTCCATGATCCTCAGAAAGCAGCTGTAGTATTAAGCGAGCTCAAAGAATTAGGCGTGCGAGTCTCCATCGATGACTTTGGAACAGGCTTCTCGTCTTTAGGTTATATAAAAGACTTACCATGCGATTGCATCAAAATTGATCAAAGTTTTATTCGTTCAATTACAGAAAACGAAAGTGACAAATCATTGGTCAAAGCGATTATTGCTATGTCTCAGGGCCTAGGCTTAGGGGTAATTGCTGAGGGCGTGGAACACGTAGAGCAGGTTGAGATGCTAAAAGATCTAGGCTGCCAAGTTGTCCAAGGCTGGTATTACAGCAAACCTCATCCTCCTGAGTATTTTTTACCTAAAAATAAAAAACACCCGAAACTGTTTGCTGCTTAATTTCTCTCTGATAGGGCTTGCTGGGTCACCTTTAAGCCCTCCTATCTCAAAACCATCGCCCCACCTCTTATTGATCTAAATCAAATATCTACTCTCATCACAGCCAAAATAATTGTAACAACCAGATTCTGCGAGTAATTTTTGTTAGTGCTTCGTGTCAGATCCAAGCATACATATCACAAGATCATATGTGACAGTGTCATAAAAATAATAACTAGACATACACTAGGATTAGCCAAATATGTTAGAAGGCTTAAACAATTTCCCACTAGCGGGACTCATAACTCTAGGTGCTATTCTCCTTTTAGGTATTTTGTGGCTCGCTATGAGTTTTTTTAATAAAGAAAATAACTGGCAACAAATATTTTGCCCTGAAGACCGGAGTACATGCTTTTGCCGCAGCTGTCGTGAAGAACGGGGGAGCAATGAGTAACCCCGTGAATGAACCGGACTAAAATTAGTCACCCGACACACAGCCGAGAGGGAGCGTGTAACAATCCCGTTCGCTCTTGGCCTGATACCATTCCACTATAACCCGTGAAATCCCCAATCCCCCATGTATGGTTCAAAGAATCGTTAATGAAGTAGGCAATTTCAAACCCTGTCATTTAATGATATAGATAGAGTCCCAATATAATAACAATATAAGTTTTAGGGATTATCTTCGTGTTACGGCAGACATCATTTTTCACCTTTCTTTTCTCATTAATCCTACTTACATCCAGTTTTTTTGTTCAGGCGAATGAGATACCTCTGACACAGGAAGAGAAAACTTGGCTGCTCAACCATCAGAAAATTCGAGTCCATAACGAAGTAAGTTGGGGGCCTTTTAATTACCACGAATTCGGTCGCTCTAAAGGCTATTCTGTTGAATTCATGAACCTTCTAGCAGAAAAACTCGGTATAGAAATTGATTACGTAACCGGCCCTACCTGGGGTGAATTTCTAACCATGCTGGATCATAAAGAGCTTGATGTGATGCTAAATATCATCAAGACAGATGATCGCAGTAAATACATTCTCTTTACCGATCCCTACGTCAACAATCCATCTGGTATTGTTGTTAGAGATGATAACCGCACAGTGCGAGATCTAAGAGATCTGAATGGCCGTGTCCTCGCTATCCCTAAAGGCTTCTTCTACCAAGAAATTATCGAAAAGCATTTTCCGGGTATTCAGCTGTTACTACTTAAAGATCAAGTAGATAGCCTTAAAGCCGTGGCATTTGGCCGGGCCGATGCCACTATGGGTGGTATAGCCGTACAAAATCACTTAATTCGTAAACACCTAATGAGTAACCTCAAGATAGTTGGCGGTATTGATGATCCCCGCTTTGCCAATCTGTTACGCATAGGGGTACGAGATGATTGGCCTATCTTCCGCTCTATTATGCAAAAAGCGATTGAGTCAGTTACCAAAGAGGAGAGAGATCGGCTAAGCCGTCGCTGGCTAGAAGGCGGATTACAAAGAACACAGGCTCTCCATCTAGATAAAGAAGAACAAGAATTCCTCGCGGCTAACCCTGTCCTAAGGGTACATAACGAAATGGCCTGGCCCCCTTTCAATTACAACGAACAAGGCAAACCGAAAGGCTTTTCTATTGATGTCATGAACCTAATTGCCAAGAAAACCGGTTTTAGGATCAAGTATGTCAGTGGTCCAAACTGGAATGACTTCTTGGCAATGACCCAAGAACGTGAATTAGACATGATGCTCAATATCGTCAATACCGCTGAGCGTCGTAAATATATACGTTTTACCCGCCCCTATGCAGTCAATCCGAATGTTATTGTCAGTAAGAAAAGCGCTAAATTCGAATCTATTGAAAGTCTATTCGGCAAAACAGTGGCTATACCAAAAGGCTTTTTCTACGAAGAGATCCTGACCAACGAATACCCACAAATAAAGCAACATCTGGTAACCGATGCCATCGAAAGTCTGAAAGCCATATCTATTGGTAAAGCAGATGCGGCACTAGGTGAAGCTGCTGTTTTTAACCACCTTATCGCTAAAAACTTGATGAATGACCTCACCGTATCGGGTGAGGTAGATGTAGGCAAACCTGATCTCGCCAATCTACGCATTGGTGTTCGATCAGATTGGCCTATCCTACAAAGAATTATGGATCGTGCCATTGAATCCCTTACCAGAGATGAAGTCGCTGCTATTTCTCAGCGCTGGATGGGCAACGAGAACTATGTAGCTAGACCTGGTAGTGGCCTTAGCCTAACGGCCGCAGAAAAAGCCTATTTAGAAAAGCAGCCTGGCATAACATTCTGTGCCAACCCAGATTGGATGCCTTTAGAACAGATCGGATCAGGAGGGCGTCACGAAGGCATGGTTGCCGACTACCTGAATTTAATGGCCGATCGGATTGGTATAGGCATGACAATGCTACCAACAGAAAGTAGCCAACAGTCCCTAGAATACGCCCAGAATAGACGCTGTGACATCATGTCTGCTGCCTTCGAAACTGCTGAAGCGAAACGACAATTAAACTTCACCAAGCCCTACCTGCGCTTACCTTTAGTTATTGCGATTCAAGAAGACTCTCTATTTGTTGACGGCCTCAAATCACTCAAAGATAAAACCATCGGGGTCCCTAAAGGCTACGGTTTACTTAACAAATTCCAGCAAGATTACCCTAAGATAAATATCATTGAAGTTGACAGTGTCGCTGACGGTCTACGGATCGTTGAAGAAGGTAGAATTTTCGGCTTGATCGGGGCGATCGCTCCCGTTGGCCATGCTATTCGTAAACACCGCTTCCTAAATTTAAAAATAGGAGGCCGTCTAGATGAGGACTGGAAACTGGCAGTCGCAATCCGTAACGATAGCCCAGAGCTTCTTTCCATGTTCAACAAGGCTACAGAATATATAACCGAAGAGGAGCACTCCAAAGTATTCCAACGCTGGGTATCGGTTAAATTTGAACACGATGCTAATTATGAACTGATCTGGAAACTCGTGTTCGCTGCTTTGTTTGTTATCACAATAATCACGCTGTGGAATTGGAAACTATCTCGACTGAATAAACAGCTGAAATCAGAAATAAGCCTGCGTGAAGCAGCTGAACTGCAATTGAATCAGCTCAATGAAAAACTCAATAGTAAAAACACTGAGTTATCTATCCTGTCTACAACTGATGCTCTAACCGGGTTAAACAACCGTCTACACATTGAGTTATTACTGGAAGAGGAGATCTACCGCCTCCAACGCTTCAAACACCCGCTGTCGATCCTGCTATTGGATGTAGATCTATTTAAAAAAATCAATGACCAATACGGACACCTCTGTGGCGATGCTGTACTGAAGAAATTCGCACAAATACTACGAGATAACACCCGTAAAACAGACAAAATCGGTCGTTGGGGTGGTGAAGAATTTATGATTCTTTTACCTGAAACAAACGCAAAAATGGCTTACCGCTTAGCAGAAAAACTTCGTACCGCCATCGCAGCAGAAATGTTTGAAGAGGTCGATCAAGTGACAGCTAGCTTCGGCTTGGCTGAAGCAACCATTGATCACTCACCAAGGGAGTTAATTCAAATAGCTGATGCTGCTCTGTACGAAGCAAAAGAAATGGGACGCAACCGAGTAGTTAACGGCACTAACGTCGAAAATGCTTGAATAGTTAGAAGGTTATTTGCAATTGTAGAAAAACCTTAAGGGTTATAGACAGTAAACATACAACCATCTGTTTTTTTGCTGTCTATATAACCTGCTTCTTTATGCCTAGATCTTATCAGTACTTTTCTGGTCTACCGAAAAACCCATAGAACTTCAGACCCCAACGCCCAAACCGCAGATTACTACTTTCGACCAATCCACCCCTTGAGCCCTAGTGCAATTTTATCTAGTATGATCATTCAAATATGACAGTTTTATTACATAAAACTCTAATATTTAAAATTCAGAAAGGTAAGGTCACTCTATTGCTCAAAAGTCAGAATAATCCATTCTTGATACTGATATGCTTGCTGTTGCTCTCAACAGAAGTACTTTCTGCCTTTTGTATATGCCAAACACTTACACTATCCGATAACACATACACCGAACCCCCTCACTGCAAGCTTAATCTTCATAATAACCACCGCTCAAATGTGGCACTTGAAAATCATTTTGATAACTTGCAATTCGATGACATTCCCAATTCCACATTGCTGTACCAACCCATAGCCATCGTCACCCAACACTTTTCTCAAAGTTACAGTTACACAAAAATCGTCCGGATAGATCGCCCTCCTCAGAGACAATCCTCAGCTCTTTCCAACATCGGATAGAGCTATTTCGATAAACCCTTGGACTGAATAGTTGCCTTTTTAATGGTAACCCTATGCACGCATATCTAAATGCAACAGCAGTCCCTCTGCCTGCTAGTCGTTAAATAACGACCAGAAAATGCACCCTTTAAGATGTCAGGTGTTGATATGACTATCAAAAGAAAACTGTTATTAATTTCGCTGTTTTTTATCGTTGGTATGCTGCTAATCATGGGTAGCAACCATTACTCTCTGAATAACATCAGCCAACTGAAAGCTTCGACCCTAGAGCTCAGTTATGTACAACAGGATTTACTGAATTTAAGACGTAACGAGAAGGATTTCTTCGAGCGTAAAGATCTTAAATACGTACAAAGATTTGATACTGGTGTAACCGCACTAGAACAACGCTCACATGCATTAGAAGAGTTAAAACAGACGTTAGGACTCAGTGCTGACCATGATAAATTTCAACAATTACTCACAACCTACAACGAGCTATTTAAGAATTTTGTTAACACCCAAAAGGCACTTGGATTAAGCAAAAACGAAGGTGTGTTAGGCAAGCTTCGAAGCTCCGCACACAAAGTCTCTGCTGCACTAGAGGATCAACCAGTGTTCCAAAATACGCTTCTCTCTTTACGCCGCCACGAAAAAGATTTTATGCTGCGTAAAGAATCAAAGTATGTTAGCAATTTTAACGACACATACAACTCTCTGACAAATCAACTAGAACAAAACAGTCATATATTTGGTGCGCAATTCACGCAACTGAAGTCAGACTTAGGCCTATACTCAGCAACCTTTAACCAATACGTCCAGCTAACTGAAAAACTAGGTACCTCTCACCAGAAAGGCATTCGAAAGGATCTGCGAAACACCGCACATGAACTCGAAAAAGAACTATCAGACTTAGCCGCTATCCAAATACCGGAAGTACAACAGCATACTCAAAGCCAGCAAAACATCATGCTGGTTATGGCCCTGTTGATTATCATCGTCGGTTTTACCGTCACAACTATGACAGCTATGAGTATCCAAAAACGCATCGCCCTAGTCGCCTCTGCCATGAAGAAGTTAGGCCAAGGGGATGCTAACCTTAAGCAGAAAATCTCCGTGGATGGTAATGATGAGATCAGTGACGTAGCGACAAACTGTAACCAGTTCATTGAGAAAACCCGATGCGTTGTATCCCAGCTGTTACTCAATGTTGAACAACTGAAACACGTAGAATCCCAGCTTAGTTCTGTAGTCACTCAGGTGGATACGGATAGTCGTAGTCAGCACATCAGCACTGAAGATATGGCGGCAGTAGTTTGCCAAACCCGCCAATCAGTATCAGAAGTGGCACAAAGCGCTGCGACAACGGCTCATGCTACGTCGGAGGCACAGGAGCAAGCCAATTCAGGTCTCATTACGACCAATCAATGTGAACAAAGCTTTAAAGCGTTTGCCAGAGATATTGAGGACTCATCAAGTACTATTAATCGGTTGAGTGAACAAACCAGTGACATATCAAAAGTACTGGTAGTTATTAGCGATATTGCCGATCAAACAAACTTACTGGCACTCAATGCTGCTATTGAAGCCGCTCGAGCAGGCGAGACAGGACGCGGCTTTTCTGTAGTGGCTGATGAAGTAAGGGATCTAGCTAAGCGAACCCAAAACTCTACTCAAGAGATCCAGAGCATTATCCTTAAACTACAAGATAGTGTTGCTGAAGCAGTTAAAACGATGGCCAGTAGCCAAACAAATGCCATTAAAGGTGTAGAGCAGATTACAGAGCTGAATCACAAGCTAGTAGAGATTGATCATGCCGTAGCCAGCATCGCCACCATGAGCGAGCAAATGTCATGCGCTACTCAGGAACAACAATCCTCTGCAGAACGACTAGGGAACAATATAGAACAAGTCAGTCATGCAGCGACAAGGACAGTGGATGGAATGCATGTTCTTAACCGCAGCCAAGATGAATTATCTGGATTAGTCCAAGAGATACAACGAACCTGCGGAGCTTTCCGCTGCTAGGTTATTTCTATAATAAGGGGCGATCAGCTAATAGCTGTCGCCCCGTTTCAATACAAGTACTTCACACCATCGAAGCAATGGAATCATCGATCATTGCAACCAAGTCATCTTCATCGGGTGAAACTCGTGCATATACGCGCAGGCCTATAAGCTGCATTTGGATATAGCGGGCAAGACGGGCAGCGCCTTTTGAGGAATCGACTTCACCTGCCGCTTGAGCTTGCTCTATCAGTTGCGTTAGCGCCTGCTCAACCGCCTTCAGAAGCCCCTTCGCCTCATCTAACAATTCTCCGTTTTCCTCTGTCAGTTCAGCAATGGCTTTTACCAACATGCACATCTCACTAGGCGTATCCTCTCTGCAATTCAATACCACAGCCTTGATAAATGCTTTGAGTGCTGCAAGCGGAGATTCGGACGTATTAGTGCTTTCCGTCAATCGCTCTAAGCTGGCTTTTGCATAGTGATTAAGGCTCTCTTTAAACAACCCTTCTTTACTTCCAAACGCAGCATAGATACTGCCTGGACGCATATCAATATGGTCCTGCAAATTGCGCATAGACGTAGCGTGAAAACCTTTTTCCCAGAAAAGATTCGTTGCCTTATCCAGAACCTCAGAACGGTCATGTTTCAGAGTGTTAGCCATGATTAAAACTTCAGATTGAACATTTGTTCAAATTTTAGCTTGAACACACGTTCAAGTCCAGTTAGGATAAAAATAGATGAACGTACGTTCAATTTAATTTTAGTTCCGCTGATAAGGATAGAAGTCTTATGAACGCACAATACACCCCACCTAAAGTGTGGAAACATGAAGAGGAGAACGGCGGCACATGGGCAAGCATCAATCGCCCAGTATCAGGTGCGACTCATCAAGCTGAACTGCCTAAAGGAGAGCACCCACTGCAACTGTATTCAATGGGGACACCTAACGGCCAGAAAGTCACCATTATGCTTGAAGAGCTACTAGCGGTAGGCGTTGAACAAGCAGAATACGATGCCTACATGATTCAGATAGGTGAAGGAGATCAGTTCTCATCCGGCTTTGTGGATATCAATCCCAACTCTAAGATTCCAGCCCTTGTTGATAACTCAGACTCGACTGCAACACGCGTATTTGAGTCGGGAGCCATCTTGCTTTATCTCGCTAAAAAATTTGGTCACTTCCTCTCAGAGGACCCTCGCGAACAGACTGAACAACTAAATTGGCTGTTTTGGCTACAGGGATCAGCGCCCTATCTAGGGGGTGGGTTTGGACACTTTTACGCTTACGCGCCAGAGAAATTCGAGTACCCCATAGACCGCTTCACTATGGAAGTAAAACGCCAGTTAGACCTGCTGGATAAACAACTGGCGGACAATACCTTTATCGCAGGGAAAAACTACTCCATCGCAGATATGGCTATCTGGCCTTGGTACGGCGAGCTGGTCCGCGGCAACCAATACAATGCTGCCAACTTCCTAGATGTCGATAGCTATTCTAACCTGCAACGCTGGGCCGAACAGATCTCGCAACGACCAGCCGTACAGCGTGGCCGCATCGTCAATCGCACTTGGGGCGAAGCCTGGGAGCAACTACGAGATAGGCATCAAGCTACGGATATAGATCAAGTTCTAAAACTAAAGTCCTGAACAATTACGACAAGCCATCTCAATTTACGTTAAATCAACAGGTTAAAAAAACTTATGCTTAAATTTTATTTTCACCCAACCCCTAATCCAATGAAGGTCGCTCTTTTTCTTGAAGAAGCGGGGCTAGAGTATGAATTAGTCCCTGTGGATACTTTAAAAGGAGAACAACACAGTCCGGAATACGCGGCAATCAATCCAAATAGAAAAGTACCTGCGATTGATGATGAAGGTACAAAGGTCTTTGATTCCACAGCGATCCTTCTCTACCTTGCAGAGAAACATAATCTCTTTCTGGGGGATGCCGAAAATAAGGCAAACTTACTCTCTTGGTTGATGTTTATCGCATCAGGCCTTGGGCCATATTCGGGTCAGGCGGTGCATTTCCAGCGCGCAGCACCAGAAAACCTACCTTACGCGATCAATCGTTATCGCCGTGAAGCAGCCCGCCACTACCAAGTGCTGGACGATCAATTGGCGAACAACACTTATATCACAGGCGATACATACACCATTGTAGATATTGCCGCTTGGGGCTGGATTGACCGTGTTCTGCCAGTTTTAGGCGAGAACGAGCTAGAGAAATTCCCTCATTTGTCCCGCTGGTTCAAAACGGTAGATGCCCGTCCAGCAGTAGCAAAAGCCAGAAGCATCAGCGGTGATATCCAGTTTAAATCTGAAATGGACGAAGAAGCGAAACGCGCTTTGTTCCCGCAGAATTACTAAGTCCGATTGATTCTCCTTGGCTCGATTTGTACATGAGCCAAGGAGCCTAAACTCGCAGAATTCACGCCATTTCGCATACTCTTACCCCCTTCTCGCAAGCAAATAACTCAACCCAAAATTGCCAAAATACTTGACATATATACTGAGATTTTAATAATGTATTAAAAATACATTTATATTGTTATTGGTTTAACGCCGTGCTCAAAAGGTATCGGCGTTTTTTTCGAACATTAAAATGTATTTTTTATACATCTTAGTGTTCGTTATACAGCATCGTTGATGCTCTAGGGAAAGCATAAGGACTTAGGAAGGTTTCGATTACAGGTGAGAGTAAGAACAATGAAACTAAAAATGAAACTACCGCTATTGATATTACCACTGCTTCTGGGGGAAGCCGTGTATGCCGATAGCCAAGTTACCTACCAACAAAAATGCATGGCATGTCATGACAATGGCGTGGCCGGTGCTCCGAAAATGAGTGACCGCGGCGCATGGACTGCCCGTTTGGCCGAGCGTGGTATTGAAGGACTGTACACCAGCGCTCTGAAAGGAAGGAAAGCTATGCCACCGAAAGGGGCCTGCTTTGACTGCAGCGATGAGCAGATCAAACGGGTTGTGGATTTCATGGTTAAAGGCAACTAATAGCGAGTAATTTATGTTAGCGCAAAGTGTATGGATCTTAACCTTGCTCTGTCTGGCGGTACTCGCCCCAGTGTTTGGTTATGTCATTTCCCGATCTACTGAAGAGTGCGATTACGCTGAAGTTCAGCGTAATTGGTACTCCATCCGAGCAAAGTGGTTTCTAT
Source organism: Neptuniibacter sp. QD29_5 (assembly GCF_047778125.1). GTDB lineage: Bacteria > Pseudomonadota > Gammaproteobacteria > Pseudomonadales > Balneatricaceae > Neptuniibacter. Next base: position 151,976 of record NZ_CP180556.1, on the reverse strand, counting down.
TTCTTGTGGTGTTTGGCGTTGGTGTAACAGCGACGACGCTACTGCCTTACCCGCTACCTCCACAGTTTTCCGCAACTGACGGCGCCAGCCCAGTGAATGTGGTTGGACAGCAGTGGTATTGGACCATTGACGATACAGAGTACGACGTTGGTGAAACCATTGAGTTTCGCGTGACTTCAGCAGATTCCACCCATGGATTTGGTATCTATGACGAGAGTGGCACGCTTCTTACCCAAACCCAAGCGATGCCGAAATACACCAACCGATTGGTGTATACCTTCGACAAGCCTGGCACCTACAAGGTGCTGTGCCTTGAATACTGTGGTCTGGCTCACCATGCCATGACAGCACAACTAACAGTCAAATAAGGAGGCATAGATGACTGAACAAATTAACTACAGTGAACAAGAGAATAAGCTTGCTTCACTGGGCATCAAAGCCTACCTAATGACGAGTTTGCTAGTCTTCAGTTTGATGATGCTAGCAGGCGTCACGATGCGAGCAGCACAAGGTACGTTTATTGAAATTGGCGCTGACCTTTTCTACCAGATCATGACGGTACACGGTGCTGGTATGGTCGGCACAGCAGGCCTTGGGGGAACGGCTGTACTGTTGTACTTCCTGCGTAAATACATCAACCTCAGCAGCAAAGTATTGTGGGTTAATTTCGCTATTTTCCTAGTTGGTGTTGTGCTGATTCTTGGCTCAATCTTTGTCGGTAAGTTTGCTGGCGCGTGGACCTTCCTCTATCCACTTCCAGCAAAATCGATGGGCGTTTGGTCGGTAGAATCTGCCGCCGTATTTATGCTCGGACTGTTGTTGATTGGTACCGGCTTCCTGATTCTTTACTTGGATATTGGCATCAAGCTAATTAAGAAGTACGGAAATCTAGGTAATGCACTGGGTTTACCGGTTGTATTTGGCATGAAGCCTGTCGATCCAGATCACCCTACGACGGTGGTTGCTGCGACCATGGTCCTAATCGTTAACTTTATTGGTATTGCTGCAGGTGCTGTTGTACTGGTGCTGTGCTTATTCAATCTGTACCAGCCAGACTATGAACTTGACCCGCTGTTGATCAAAAACCTGATCTACTTCTTCGGCCACGTATTCATTAACGCGACGATCTACTCCGCTGTCACCGCTGTTTATGAACTGCTACCGAAATATACAGGTCGTCCGTGGAAGGTTTCGAAGCCTTTCTACTACGCTTGGGCTGCAGCATCACTGATGGTAATGGCTGTGTATCCGCACCACTTGTTGATGGACTTTGTAATGCCACCTTGGTTGCTGGTTATCGGTCAGATTCTGTCTTACTGCAGTGGTATTCCAGTGCTAGCAGTAACAGCGTACGGCGCACTCATGATCGTATACCGTTCTGGCATTAAGTGGGATCTATGTAGTTCTATGCTGCTACTTTCCATGTTCGGTTGGGCTGGCGGGGTTATTCCGGCAATCATCGACGCCACTGTGACTGTGAATAAAGTAATGCACAACACTATGTGGGTTCCTGGGCACTTCCACTTCTACTTAGTGCTTGGCTTACTGCCGATGATCATTGGTTTCTGCAGCTACCTAGCTGCTAATAGCCAACCATCTAAAGCAGGTGCTATCGGCAAACTCGCGTTTGCTACCTACTTTGTTGGCGCTATGGGCTTAATCCTGACCTTCCTAGCAAGCGGTGCAGATAGTGTGCCTAGACGTTGGGCAGTTCACTTGCCGGAATGGCAATACCTATCCCAGCTAGGTGCGATTGCAGGCAGTATGGTTCTGATCGGGTTCCTGATCTTTACCCTACAAAACCTAGCACGTTTACCAAAAGCGAAGATTTAAGATGTTCAAATCACTGATAAGTAGCGCAATTGTATTAGCGCTTGCGGGGGGCGTTTTCTACTACCAGACGCTTGGTTTTGAAGCGTATACAGCGGAAACCAAACGACGCGTTGAAGTAGAGCGCAACCCATTGCCTGCACCACAGGTGACTTTCCAAAACCAAGCAGGAGAGCTTGTCTCTTGGGAAGCTTTTCAAGGTCAGTATGTCATTGCTGATTTTGTTTACACCCGTTGTGAAACAGTCTGCCTAGGACTAGGTGTAGAGTTTGCTCGCTTGCAACGTCAAGCTGCGGATCTTATCAGTGATCGCCAGCTGCAATTGCTCACCATCAGTTTCGACCCTGAAAATGATGGGCCTGAGCAGTTGGCTGAATATCTTAATCGCTTTAAAGCAGATACTGCGTCTTGGAAAGCAGCCCGTGTTGAAGACCAAGCGCAGTTGAAGCACCTAAAAGAGACATTTGGCGTCATCGCTATCAATGATGGCGAGGGAGGTTATATCCATAACTCCGCTCTCCACCTTATATCTCCAGAGGGCCAACTGATGAAAATTGTCGATTACAACCATGGCACTGAGTTACTTAAGAGTATTCGTCAGAACCTGATCCATTCGGTAGGAGGCACCCATGCAGCAGGCAATGAAGTGGCTATTACTGCTTATTAATCTACTTTTGCTTACGGTCGGCCCACTAAGTGAACTACTCGAAGAGCAGATGGTTCTGCATCTACTGTTTCAGTTGCCTGTACTGGTTTTGTTTGGTTGGTTCGCAGGAGAGATACTACCTAAACATTGGCAAACCTATCTGAATCGATACAACTGGCAAGGGATCACTGGCGTTGTCGTTATTACTGTAGTTGGGCTGTTCTGGATGTTACCCAGCGCTTTGGATGCGGCTCTGGATTCGAATGTTTACGCCTTTGCAAAGGTAACGTCGATGTTACTCCTTGGCTGTACATGGTCGCTAACACACCGTTGTATTCATCCACTCGTAAAAGGTGTTTTTCTACTGGAACTATGGGCAATGCTTGGACGATTTGGCTACCTATTCAAAGTATCTCCAGATCGCCTATGCAATAACTATCTATTGGGTGAGCAGCAATTAGTGGGCCATATCTTACTAACGCTTTCGATTGTTATCGGCGCTTTATGGGTCGCCAAGATCCTGTTCGGTAATAACACAACCCAAGAAAAGACTGATATTCCATCTTCCCCTGAAGTTAAGGGCTACCTTCATGTATGCAAATGAAATAACTAAGTTCAGCAATCAAGCTAAACAGCGATGGGAGCTAATGACAACGCGGCCAAGCAACCTGCTTGTAGGCGCTATGCTTGCGGGAGCTTATGTCGGTTTAGGTATCATCCTGATTATGACCCTTGGACAAGACTTACCTGCAGAATTTAGAAAATTGGTTATGGGGGCATCATTTGGTATCGCGCTTACCCTTGTAGTATTTGCCGGCTCAGAACTTTTCACTGGCTACACCATGTACGGCACTATTGCCTGCTTAGAACGTCAATTACCCGTAAGCGGGATGGTCAAAATGTGCTTATGGGTCTGGTTCGGCAATCTTTTAGGCGCGTTAGTTTTAGGTTTAATATACAAATTAGCAGACGGCGGACTGATTAAAAACGCCGATACTATTCTGCACTCCATCGCTTATAAGAAGATGAATACAGATCTGCTTGCACTGTTTTTCCGTGCAATTTTATGTAACTGGTTAGTCTGCCTGGCTATCTGGATCTCTGCCCGTCTAAGCAGTGAAGCAGCCAAATGCATTGTTATATTCTGGTGTTTGTTAGCCTTCATCGCTTCTGGCTACGAACACAGCATCGCTAATATGACGGTCTTTTCTTTGGCCCTTCTCTCTCCAGCAGTTGAAGGTATCTCATTCGCTGGCGCAGCCAACAATCTATTTTGGGTAACCTTAGGTAACGCTGCAGGTGGTGCCCTGTTTGTAGCGTTCGGCTATTGGTATCAGAGCAATCCGATTACGCCTAACAACACCATTGTTGATCAACCTAATCCAGAACAAACCCAAAGGTAAGCTTATGAATCTTTTTAAATGGCTGACTGCTGTTCTGATAGTAACGGTGGTAGGCGTACTTGCGAGTACAGAAACAGAGAACAATAACCAAGTTGAACAGGATAAAGCGGTGCCTACCATCGAACTGACAGATTTAATCACCGGTGAAGCAATTCAGTTAGACCTGATTGAAGGTAGCTACATGCTAAATATCTGGGGTAGTTGGTGTGTCGCCTGTGCCAGAGAGCACGATTTTTTAATTAAACTCAAAGAATCTGGCGTCCGAATTATTGGTATTTCCTATATGGATTCCGCTAACAACGCCTTGGAGTCGCTAAACAAAAAAGGGAACCCATTCGATCGCAGTTTAATCGATTCAGAAGGGAAACTAGGTCAGGCTTTAGGGATAAAAGGCGCACCTGAAACTTATCTGATCGATAGTTCAGGCCGCATACGCTACAAACATATAGGGATCTTGAACGATGAAAATTGGCCCAATGTTGCGCAACGATTCAAGCAACTGTAATAACAAAAAGCCATAATAAAACAGAGAGCAACTAAGACCAGTTGCTCTCTGTACCTACCTCACCACATTTGTCCCTCTCTAGACCCGGAAAGCACTGACCGTTTGATTGAGTCCTTCCGCCATTCTGGCTAGATCTAAACTAGCCTGAGAGGTTTCCTCCACACTTGCAGCATTCTGGTGACCCAGATCGTTAATATCCGTCACTGTTCGGGTGGAATCTTCACTAACAAGGCTCTGCTCTTCTGCAGCTGTAGCAATCTGACTCATCATATTATTTATATGACTTAACTGATCAACCACTTTGGATAAGGAATCAGAAGACCTTTCAGCCCCGTCCACCAATGACATCGCTTGCTTTTGGGTTTGCTGCATTGAGCTAACCACACGGGTAGAACCATCTTGTAATCGTTTAATAATCTCTGATATTTCAGAGGTAGAGTTTTGAGTACGAGAAGCCAATTGCCTTACTTCATCAGCCACTACTGCAAAGCCTCGACCTTGATCACCCGCCCGAGCCGCTTCAATCGCCGCATTTAACGCCAATAGGTTAGTTTGCTCCGCTATATCAGAAATAACCTGCAACACTGTACTGATTTCTACAGTACTACTGTCTAAATCTCTCACCGTATCTGCTGAATTTTGCAGCTGATTCGATAACTGGGTAATACTCTCAACCGTGTCGATTAGGATCTGGTTACTATCCTGCAATTCACCATCAGCTTTATTTACTGAATCATTCACCTCATTGATGTTCTGTGCCATCTCATTTGATGTAGCGCTCATCTGCTGCATAGATGCGGATAATGTATCGGTCTGTGTTTGTTGGTTTTGCACATGACAGCTACTTTCCGACATAGCTGTAGCGACTTCTTCTGAGGTTGCAGAAAGCTGGCTGCTGGTTTCAACAATATGCCCGATCGTTTTCTGTAATTCTTGGCGAGTTATTTCTTGAGACTCCAACATTTGAGAAATTTCATCGGCACCTGCGGTCTTAACATCATGAGTCAAATCACCTTCAGCTATATGACGCATACCTTCGACCGATAGTTTGAGCCGACTTGTGATATTCCGCGCGATTAGAACACTAAGCGATATACCGATGACTAAAGCTGCAATCAGCGTAATCACGATATTAGTTAAAGCCGACTTTTCATGTGCTAACGCCGTCTCGGAAGCTTCGAGGATAAACCTTTCAATCTCTGCTAAAAGTTCTTCGAGATGCTTGGTTAATTTATCTGCTGCCCCTTCAACCTGAACAGCAAATGCTTCTGAACGTTCAAATTCTCGATTTTTAATCGCCTTCATTGCAGCAAGACCATACTGCTGGAATTCTTCATGCTCTTTTTCAATCGCTTTTAACTGCTCCGCAAGCATTTGAAATTCATCTGATTCACTGGCGTAAGCGGAAGAAATCAGTCCTCCGCTATAACCCTGAGACACATCTAAAATCATAGAAAGCTGTTTCTTAGTAGATCCTATGTGTTTATCAACTTTACGGCCGTATTCAATAAACTTGTCTTGCTCTTTTGAGAAGCTGTCCTGATAGCTACCATGACTGTTACCACTCTCGCTCTTCAACAGTCCGACTGTTCCGAAGTGAACTGCACGTTCAAAGTGGATTGTTTGCTCAAGCTGGTATTCCGTAATTTTGGTCATTTTCTCAATCAGGGGGATATCCTTATGAGCAATACTCTCTAACTCTTTGCCAATCTGATCCATAGATACGATTGCAAGTGCTGAAGTGAGTAATAAAAGTGAGAGTAACGATAAAACGAGCAGGGCTATTTTTTTGGAAACCGAAATTTTATTTAGCATGGCGACTACTACCTCTTGATTCATCCTTGCAAGATTTCGTAACTCCATAGCCGTTCAAAACTTATTTAATAAAACAAGCTACATCTGACGGATAAATGTGGTAATTCAAGAGGTCACAAAATCCATTTGTTAGGTAAGTTCCTTAAGAAATCCTATTTAGGTATAGCACAGGAAATACAGAATACTAAAAATAGCCTCATCCATTTTTAGCTCGTATCAATTGGACCTGAGTAAAGCGTAAAAGCTGTTCAGGACCACTTGAAATCAATAAGTTGCAATAAATAACGTTAAGGCGGGCAAAAGTAAAAAACGCAATCTGATTTAGCTCATATACAGTGGCTCTAACCCAGCTTCCCCTGCCGCGAGCCGATTTTCACGGTTGTTCTCAGCCTCAACCTGTTTCAACAGTCCTTTGCCATCCCATGAACAGTTATCACTAGCAAAGCAGCTACGATTGAGGAATTCGATCTCGTGTTTGAACTCTGGGCTGACTCTATCGGATAGGTCATTCAAGTGGTTACAAGCGACATATCGATGGCGCGCCCAAGTGATCAGCTCTGCTCGTGCTTCTTGTGCGTTGTTTGCTAAGCAAGCCTCTTTTAGCTTTTTAAAACTTGGCACCGAATCAACCGCTTTAATTTCTTCCTGTATAACCTGTCGTGGCAGATTTCTTCGCCATAGCAAAAATGCCGCTGTGGATAAGATAACCCCAATTAAGATACCCACAACTAAAGTTAACCAAGGTGATACTTCACTCTCGTTCACAACAACCTGTTGGCTATTTATATTATCCACAGGGCTATTTTCGACGATCTGAGGCGCTTGCGTTGATAGCGTTGTGGATAACGGCTGTTGTACCTGCGGCGGAGAGCTAGGAGCCAAGGCTGTTGCATCCGCTTCAACATCAATATTGATAGCAGGGATGCTCGCTGCTTCCTGTTTCTTAGCCTCAGTGTTCCACCAAGGAAGCTGTATTTCGGGTAACGTGACTTTGCCACCGCGTTCAGGGATCACAGTGACCTCAAGCTTAAGACTTAGGGTAAGTTCACCATCGACGTAGTACTGCTCGATTTGCGGTTTGGTTGCGTATTGCTTTAGGCCTGGCACTTCCGGCAATACCAATTCAGGTAGCTGCTCTTTTTTTACGCCTGTGGCCTCTAAGGTCAACGTTCGTGTGACCGGCTCTCCTTGCTTCCAACTGTCGATAACTCGATCAAAATCACTACTCAAATTGATCTCTTTCGCTGATAGCCAATGCTCACCGGTAAACTCTGCAGGAATTGGCTGAACCTCAACTTCATAATCCTCTGCAGGCACAAAGATTCTACGTACAGCCCTAGTATTAAAACCTCTAAAAGGATCTGGTCGACCATCTGGAACTTGGCCGCTCAAACGCGCCCCTTGGATTTTTAGAGTGCCACTTTGTTGTGGCGTAATCAGCCATGCCTGCTCGATCACAAGCATACGACGACCATTTAGCTCTTGCTCGTACTGACGCTGTTCGCCCAGAGCTTCGATTAAAGCCTTGCCCTCGGTCACTTGAGGTTCTTGGATACCAGCATCATAAATTTTACGACCCAGTACCAGGCTGGATTGATAGATAATCGGCTGCTGAACGATGGGTGTTTTATCAGATAGGGTAGAAAGGAACTCTACGCCACCATCAACCGCTGAAGGCTGCTTTACTTCAACAACTTCAATACTGTGTTCATTGCTCTTCTCTCCCTCAAGTTCCAAGGCAGGAATAGTTAACTGGCCTGCTCGCTTTGGAAATAGCGTTAAAACCAGTTTAGTCGTGCTTTTTAGCGACCCGTTTTGGAAAGTTGTACTGGACTGATGACTGCGCCCTAGAATCTGGAAGTCTTTATGCAGGGGTTCTAGATCAACTTGGTTAGCTTCATTCGCTGTAATCTTGAGAATCAGACGGAAGGACTCGCCCTGCTCGATACGATTGCGATCAATCTCGCTGCTGATCGCAGCCATCAGTAACTGACTAAAGAGTAAAAGAGTTGCTGCGGTAAATAATTTAATTCCATTTACCATAGTTTATCCTCCTCTGCAGGCTGCTCGGAACGCTGACGATATTGATAGATAAATTTGCGTCGCCACAGACCCGCTGGATCATCTTGAATTCGGTTTAACATCTGCTGATTAGATTGCTCAGTTTCATCCAGAGGCTGAGTTTGTTCGGCACTATCAAGCTTCTGTTCTTGCTGCTCAGCATCTTTTAGCTTTTCATCCAACTGCTGCTTAAGCTCTTCAGCCATCTGTTGCTGATCTTTTTGTCTAGATGAAGATGATTGATCCATCTGTTGTTGCTGTTCTTGCTGCTGATCGGATGATTGCTCAGAAGCGTTACTCTGATCATTTTGAGAATCTTGGCCTGACTGTTTCTCGTCCTTTTTCTGCTGATCAGATTTGTCTTTTTTATTCTGATCGTCGCTTTGTTGCTGTTGCTCTTGCTGCTTTAGCAACTCTTCAACCAGCTTACGATTATGCAGAGCATCGTCAAAATCAGGCCTTTCAGCTAACGCTTTATCGTAGGCTTCTAGTGCTTTCTCCAGCTGCCCGAGCTTGGCCAGTGAATTAGCATGGTTATAAAAATCATTCACAGTTTCAGGCTCTGGCAGGCTGTCTAAAGCCTGTTGATAATCTCCGCTCTCATAGTGCGAGAGCTGCTTCCAACGCGGATCTGTGAACAACTCCGCCGCAGCGCTTTTATCACCCTGTTGATAAATTTCAGCTGCTTGCTGATTTTGAGTTTTCCACAGCCCTTGCCACCAATCAGCATGCGCTGGCTGGGAAACGCCAGCAGAGGCTATTACGACAATAGGCAACGTCAGATTAAACAAACCGCGACGAAATAGAGGTAGTAAGAACGGTAATGCCAGCAAGATAAACCAGGGGCCTTCGGCAACCCAACGTTCAATATCTTTATCGACATTTACGGCGGCATCCTCGCCAGACTTAAGGCCAGCGATCAGATAATCGATATCCAGATCGTCCACACGAATTAACTGCGCCTGACCACCACCAAGACCAGCGGCTTCAGCCATCAGCCCAATATTCATGGTCACAATAACTTCATTTCCCTGCTGATCTCGTAAGAATCCATATTCGGTAGGTATAGGGCCGCCTTCGGCCGAACCTACTGCCAGAATAGAGATCTTACGACCTTGATTGCGAATACGACTGGCATCGGCTGCGACTTGAGCTGGTGAGACTTCATCGCTCACCAATAGGATATTACCGCCTTGAATATTGGCCTGCGCTAACATCTGATCGGCTAGCACTAAGGCACGATCAGCCCGACTTCCTTGTACCGGCATGATTTCCGGAGTCATCGCTGGTAAGGCAGCCAATATAGTATCGCTATCCTCAGTTAGCGGCGTTACCGCAAAGGCATCTCCGGCATACACAATTAGCGCAATTTCTGTATCTGGGAGCTTTTTGAGTAGATCTTTAATCTTAAAATTGGCCCGTTGCAGGCGGCTCGGTTTTAGATCGGTTGCATGCATCGACGCTGACAGATCCAAGGCAAGCACTAAGGCATCACTTTGCTTAAATACCGGTTGCGGTTGTTTCTGCCACACCGGTTGCGTAGCCGCGACTGCGAGCAGGATCACCGCCGCAAATAAACTCCACGGCAACCAATTGCGTTTTAACTTTTGTGCTCCCTGCTGTTTTAACAACGGCAGGAGCTCTGGATCACACACCTCAGACCAATCTTGGGCATCAGCAGTGCGCTTTTGTAGCCATAAAATAAGCACAAACGCCGTAGGAATAACCAGCAACCAAAGCGGCTGTTGTAACTGAAGATCAGAAAACATCAGTTACGCCCCCTTAAGCTGATCGCTAGGATCAATGCCAACACAAAAGCGGCATAAAGCGGCCAGTGGAATAGCGGATCAATAGGGCGGAAAAATTCGGAGTCTTGTTCAACCGGCTCTAATTCATCTAACTCAGCATAAATCTCTGCGAGTTCATCCAGATCATAAGCGCGGAAGAATCGACCACCAGTTTGCTCAGCTATAGCCGTTAGCGTCTTCTCATCCAGATCAGAACCTTGAGCAAAGAACGAACCTAAAACTCCACCTTGGCTACCGCCACCAACGCCGATAGTGTAAATTTTAAGCCCCTCTGATTTTGCTAACTCCACCGCCTGCAATGGCTTGAGCACCCCCGCAGTATTGCGACCATCAGTGATCAGAATCAGAATGCGTTGTTCATTTTCCATCTGTTTGAAGCGTTTCACCGCCAAGCCGATAGCATCACCAATTGCTGTAGCTTTACCCGCCAACCCCACTTGAGCTTCGTCTAACAAAGTTTTAACCGTATCGCGGTCATGAGTCAGAGGCGCCTGTTGATAAGCCTGTTCTGCAAAAAGAATCAGACCAACGCGATCCCCTTCGCGGCGTTTTATAAAATCGCCGGCAACTAATCGGGTTGCAGCCAGTCGGCTCACCCAACGGCCATTCACCTCAAAGTCCTGTTCCAACATACTTTCCGACAGATCCACCGCCATCATCAGATCACGGCCTTCCAGTCGCTGTGGAATCGGTTCGCCTAACCACTGGGGTTTAGCCACAGCCGCAATCAACAATCCCCAAATAAGGTAAAGCAGCACTAATCGCCATGGAGAGGATTGTTGGGTTGATACACCTTGTTGCGGCCCAACCGCTTGTTCCATCTGGTCAAGAAATGGTACATGCAGCGAAGCCCCACCCTGATCTGTTGAAGGCTTAGAAAATCGCCTAACCAACCAAGGCAGAGGTAAAAGTAACCAGAGCCACCACCACGCAAACTCAAACATCGGCAGGCCCTCGAGCATTAGCTAGCCAACCTTTACAGGCATCTAACAAAGCTTCGGCATCATACTCAGGTGATGCTTGATAAGGCGCTACTGCTAACACCGTTAAAGTATCCGAATGGCTTTGCTTAGCTAAAAAATCGGTCCAAGCGGTTCCATTTAACGCAGCGACATCTTGGCGAGAATACAGGGTTAGCGCTAGGCGTTTTAACAGCGTATTACACTCTTCTGCCAAAATCCGTTTATTTTGATGTTGCTGGTAGTTTGCTTGAATGGCGCTAATTTCTTGTAGCGCCCAACGATTTGGGTTGTTCCGCATTTTCTTCAGGTAGTGATAGCCAAACCACACCACTGCAATAAATAACGCAATACTAAGCAAAATTAACAACCACCAGCCTGGGGCTAAAGGCCACCAGCCAATCATCTCTGGCTGCTGCATGGGACGCAGAGGTAGCTGGGAAAAGTCCACTAGCTCACCTCCTGAGAATTAAATTGAAATAACGGGTGCTGATCTGTTTGCCAATGGGCAAACTCAACGCCACGTAGGTTGTGCAGATTTTGTAATAACTGTAATCGCTGCTGAAACTGGCCACGATATTTAAGCTGTTGCGCCTGATTGGCAGAGACCAACAGTTCACGCCCTAAGCCGCTAAAACGATACGATTTTCCGCTGCTTGGCAGTTGTTGTTCCAACGGATCGGAGATCAGCACTAACTTCAATTCGCAACGTTGTGCCAGACGCATCAGGTGCAGTTCGGTCTCTTCATCAACATCGTGAAAGTCGCTGAAAATATAGAGGATACTGCCACTACTTAAAATCGACTCTAAGCGCGCTAGTGACTGTGCCAAGGAACGTTCAGTGATCTGCTCAGTAGGTTCAACGCCTTGAGATAATGCGGTAATCATCTGCATCAATTGCTGGCGACTATTGCTTGGCTTAAAAAGCTGCTCTTGCTGTTCACTTAGCAACATTCCACCAACACGGTCGCCATTCGCCAGCGTGGTCCAGAGGGCCATCGCACTAGCATAAGCAGCCAACACCGATTTAAAGTGCCCGCGAGTCGCAAACTGCATACTGTGGCGAAGATCGCACAGTAGAAAAACAGGGCGTTCGCGTTCTTCTCGATAAAGCTTGGTATGTGCTTCACCAGTACGCGCCATCAAGCGCCAATCCAAATGACGAATGTCATCACCCGGCTGATATTCACGAACATCATCGTATTCCATACCGCGACCACGAATATGACTCAGATGATGACCTTCACGAATCGCCATACGCTCACGGCTATTCTGTCGCGCAGGCGGCCAGAACCGTAGGCTAATAAGTTCATCCACACTGATGAAGTGTCGTGCGGATGGTACAGGCCTTGGGCTTGCTTCCCCTAAGAACATAGATTGATCCCTAAGGTACCGCTACGCGGTTGATCAGTTCGGCGATCAATTTATCTTTATCTAAACCTCGCGCTTCAGCCACATAGCTCAAGCCGATACGGTGTCTTAGCACGCTTGGTGCAATCTCTTGGATATCATCTGGAGTCACAAAATCACGTCCGGCCAACCAAGCTTTAGCACGCACAGCGCGATCCAAAGCAATACTCGCACGTGGGCTTGCGCCAAAGACTAAGCTATCTTTCAGGTCTTCTCCGTAAGCCTCTGGATTACGTGTCGCCATCACAAGGGCGATCATATAATCCTCAAGATTATCTGCCATGTAGACCTGCATAATGCTGGAGCGAGCTGCGAATAATTCCTGCTCGGTCAACGCAACATCAATATGAGCGGCTTCGCCCGCTAACTCGGAATTATGCTCATCACGTACTAAACGCAGGATCTCTTTCTCTTGATTATGGTCAGGGTAGTCAACGCGGATATGCAGCATAAAACGGTCTAGCTGAGCTTCGGGCAGTGGATAAGTTCCCTCTTGCTCCAGCGGGTTCTGCGTCGCCATCACCATAAAGAATTTAGACAATGGGTAAGTTTTACCTGCAACCGTGACTTGTCGCTCAGCCATCGCTTCTAGTAACGCTGACTGTACTTTTGCTGGCGCACGGTTGATCTCATCCGCGAGTAATAAGTTACAAAACAGAGGTCCCTGACGGAAACTAAACTCGCCCTTTTGCGTGTTGTAGATCTCAGTACCGGTAATATCACTAGGCAGAAGATCCGGCGTAAATTGGGCACGATGGAATACTCCTTCTAATAGATCACTTAGGGCATGTACGGTGCGGGTTTTCGCCAAACCTGGAGGGCCCTCCAGTAGAACATGTCCATCCGTAAGCAATGCAATCAACAGATGCTCAACCAAGGCTTCCTGCCCAATGACTTTCTGCTTTAAAGCCTCTGATAGCCCGATCAGTTTACTCTGCAATGTTTGACTCGATGCCGTATTTGCAGTGGCTTCTACTGTCATTCTAAGCTCCTGTTTTTATTAATTTTGCACAATGACGTTACGAATGAGATGCCTATTTATATGCGGTTAGCATCCCCATTTTCAACTCTGCCACTCGATCTAATTTACCGACCAAAAGGTAGTAATCAGATACTCATTGTCATTAACAGTTCAATGTAACTTTTTACGCTCACAAAACTTCTTCAAGCTATCACTACAACGTAACCCAGCGTAGATAGTTTTTATCGCAGATATACTTACAACGACGATGGTTGAAAATGACTGTAGAGAAAGCAGTTACCTGACCACTTTGAACTCTTCTTTTCATGCAGAAAATGGCGGGAAAGGGTTGTACTGGAAACCTAAAATGCAAGTAAAGGTAATAAAATCGATGAGGGCTACAAAACCAAGAACGCTAAAATAGTAACAATTTAAGCTCAAAAGCTTTAGATACTCGTATTGTATGGCGATTTCGATACAAATTCTTGTAAGAATGTGTATCGATAAATACGACTTAGCGTTTTAAAAAAATATTTGTTCGGCTTAATTAGGTCTTTTTACGTTCAACACAGCTTTTAGTTCTGATATAGGATGGGGGCGTGCAAATAAAAAGCCTTGTACTGCATCGCAGCCATATTTATTTACAAACTGATACTGTTGCTCAGTCTCTACACCTTCAGCTACAACCTTTAAGTTCAGGTTATGTGCCATATCAATTATGGTGCGAACAATCACCTCGTCATCATCATCCTGACCTATATCCTGAATAAATGACCGATCAATCTTTAAGGTGTTAAGTGGCAGTTGTTTCAACCGGCTTAGCGACGAGTAAGCCACTCCAAAATCATCTATTGAGATTTCTACTCCAAGCTCACGAATTTCACATAATTGATCATAAATATCGTCCATTTCTGAAGCTATAACGGTTTCTGTAATTTCTAGTTCTAGTTTATCAGCAGGGTACTTAGTTTCTACCAGCATAGAGGTGACCTGTTCAGACACACCCTGACGCAAAAAATGCGCAGCTGAAAAATTGACAGACAATAAAAGGGTCGGTTTTCCGTCATATAACTCTAATAACTCTCGACATGCGGTTTCCATGACCCAGTTGTCGATCTGACCAATTAACCCACAGTCCTCCGCTAGGGGGATAAACTCTGCTGGTGAGATAAACCCTTCATCAGGGTCATACCAACGAATCAACGCCTCAAGCCCAATAGAGTTTAACGAACGACTATCCCACTTAGGTTGATAATAAACATCAAAGCAGCCTTCCTTCACAGCTTTACGCAATTTACTCTCTAAGCACATCCTTCGCTCGGTCCGCTCATTCATCTCTCGAGCATAAAAACTAAACTGATTACGACCCGCTTCTTTAGAGCTGTACATTGCTGTATCAGCATTTTTTAAAATCGTAGATGCGTTTGTCCCATCTTCAGGATAAACACTTATACCAATACTCGTTGTTACTTGAAGGCTATAACCATTGATTTCGGCAGGTTCACTTATGGTATCTATAATTTTCTGAGCCACCTCTGCGGCCACATCGGGTGCGGTATCTTGCAGTAGGACTGCAAACTCATCCCCCCCTAAACGGACCAAGGTATCACTGCTGCGTAAGTTTTGTTTTAGTTTACGACCTAAATTGATCAGCAGTTTGTCCCCAATATCATGCCCTAAACTATCATTAATACCTTTAAATCTATCAAGATCGAGAAAAAACAGAGAAAGTTGCTGTCCATGACGTTGAGCAAAATTTATCGCACCCTGCAGGGTCTCATCTAGCATTGCTCGGTTAGCCAAACCCGTTAATGGGTCATGAAATGCTTGATGTTCCAACCTTTTATTTAATTCATACAGTTCATCTGTACGTTCATTAACCTTATCCTCTAGATTATCCCTAGCTTGCTGAAGCTCGTTATCTCGAAGCTGAATTTGATGCAACATCTCATTAAAGTCATCAGCTAACACGCCTATTTCATCCTGAGAAGCTTTATCTGCCCTCAACTTATAATCACGAGTTCTAGTGATATTTCTGACAGTGCTTGCCAATTTTAATATGGGAGAGGTAATTACGCGTTGAGCCGTACTGGCAATAAGGACAGCAAGTAATAAAGCAGCTAGAAATAACCACCCTAATACAGCAACTCGCTTAAGTTGCTGTTGTTTCCAACTTTCCATTTCGGAATACAAGACAACAAAACCTAGATACTCCTGATCCCAGCTAATTTCATGCTTGGTATAAAAATAACCGTCAACAAGACCACTCTGTTCTGCTTGCCATATTACTGAAGGTTCATGTTCAGCTCTCTTGAAGCTAGCAAACACATTTTGATCAGCATCATAAAGATAAGCTGCAACCACATTGACCTCTCCTCTGAGGGAGGCAAGAGTATCAGTAGCAGATTGGTGATCCCCAAAGAGCAAAGCTGCAGCGCTGTTGTTTCCTATCACGCTAGCCTGAGACTGGATACGATTTATTAAATCATTACGTGAATTTATCCAATCACTTATTGCAAAGCCAATCGTTGCTACCGACAACACAATACAGCTACTTAAGAACAACAAAATCGCTAACTTTTTCTGAATTAGGCGACTATTTATTAACAATTAAATATCCTCCTTATCCAAAATATTTGCCAACTTAAGTAACTGCGAACTCATTTGGAGTTTACGCTCATGAACCTGCTTTAGGCTGACATCAAATCCGATACTAGATCCCCGCCTTACTAGGCTTAATAATACCCCTGGCAGAAGCAATCCTTGCTTCACATCAGTGGTAAGATCTGCAACTGTTAACAGCCCGACTTCTGGCCCACTGGCAGCATAATCTAGCTGATATTGAGAAAGCTCTTCATTGCTGATCAACAAGATACTGCACGATTTAGCATGGGTTAGATCCTGAATAGTAGAACTCTTCACGACTTTCCCATGTACATCTCGACCTACAATTGAATCGAACCCTTTACCAATAAAATCGGTACGATAAAAACAAATGTTGAGATGCTCTTGGTTTGAATGAGAATCAGGCCAACTCACAAATTTGGCAATATTGAAAATAAAAGCAGCTTTCACACGATGTAATTTTTCGCCATGATCAGCCCAAGCACTGGTAGCCAGCGCCAAACAGAACAGGATGGTTAAGAGATTAAACCAAGAGAAAAGCTTCCAGCGAAATATCATAAAAGATTTTTATTCCATTTCAGGCTGAACCATATTTCCCGTTCACTGCGCTCATTATTATGCTGAGAACCAAAATCAGCAGCCGGGTCGTAAACCTTTTTATCAAATAAATTGTCCACCCCAAATCGATAACTCAATCCGTCTTTCCATTCCCCTGAAGCAAACAAATTTGTGATGACAAACTCATCAGCATTGTCGCGCTCAAAGTTATTTGTATCTTCACGCACATCACTATGAACTAAGCTAAAACCAATCAGATGATTAGACAGGTATCGGTAATCAACTTTAAAGCTACTACTCCAACTAGCCAGATAAGGTAACTCTATTGTTTCAGAATCTGTTTCTAAGTAAGCCAGTGCTAAACGAACATTCACTTGATCTAGTGGTCGCATGTTGAGAAGCATTTCAGCTCCACGCATTTGAACAGTGCCATCAACATTAGCGAAATATTCATCCGCCATATCAGGTGTTGGCACTTCACTTATGTAGTTTTCAAGTTCATTGTGGAAAAGATTCAAGCTTATATTTGCTTGGTCCCACTGATATTGATAAGCCAACTCCAACGACTTGATTTCTTCAGCTTCCACTTCAGGGGCTTCGAAGTTGGTTCCTTCCAATACTTTGAGGTATTCACGAAATGTCGGTGTTCTAATTGCAGTACCGTATTGTGCTTTCCAAGTATTACGGTCATCTGGTGCGTATACTGCTGCGGCGCGGTAATTAAAATATCCACCAAAAGAATCAAACTGATCGTACCGACCACCAAAAGTCAGACCTAGCTCAGGATTTACCTGCCATACATCCTGAATGAATAACGCCCAATCATTATTACTTATCCCTGGTTCATTCAGCAGATTACCCTTCTCTGTTGGACTGAGAAAGCCATCTTTAAAGTGAAAAAATCGCTCAAAATCAGTGCGTTTAGCTTTTTCATATTGCCAACTACTCCCAACAGCTAAAGAATGATCACCGAAAGCCTTAAGCCAGGTAAAAGAAGCCCCTGCCATGGTGGCATCCTGATATTCTTCATAGCCTAAGGCACGAGTTTCTTGCTCAATTTCAATTTCTCTCGTCTTATCATCCTGATAGTAAAGCTTGCTCTCGACTCTCCCGCTTTGTAGATCTCCCCATTGGTAATCTAAAGAGAGTGATAGAAAATCTTCATCAATAAAAGCATCTTGAGTCGTAGGTATATTTAAGAAAGGAGTTTCCGATTTATTCAACATCAGGCTGAGTGTCAGGCCCGGCATTGGACTAGCCTTAATGTGCAGGTTTTGGAATTCTTCATCTAGAGGCTGTAAAACATCACCGCCAATAAAGCTTTTCCGGTCTTCACGAAACGGAGCATCCTGATCAAGGGCACTAGCAAAGATTTGTACTTCTGGGGTGTTATAGAGAATTCCCGCTTTTTTCCTATCGTTATCCGCCACCTCAGCCGTCAGTTCCAACTGATCTGCATTTGAAAATTCGCGGGTAGTGATCGAAATAATCCCTCCAAATGCATTAGCCCCATAAAGACTTGAAGCAGGACCGAGAATAACTTCTACTTTCTCTATCAATTCCAACGGTAGATTGTCACCTAATGAAAAATGACCATAGTAGAGATGTTTAATTCGGACGCCATCTACCATCAGAACCATTTTATCGTTATAGCGATCTAACAAACCTCTAGCCCAAACTGAGCGATGACGCTTACGATATTGATTCAGCTGAAGTCCAGGGACGAAAGCTAACAGATCGTCTAATCTGCGCACCCCGAACAAATCAAAATCTTGGCGTTGAAAACTATAAACTGTTCCAGGCGCTTTTTTGGTCTGTGTAGGCAGTAAGGAAGCTGCAGTAAACACTTCCAATTCCACCAATTCATTCAGTGAAAGGAGCGTAAAATCTTCTTCGGTAGGGACGGCATAAGCTGGATAGGACAAAGCCGCAGACACAAGCAATGCTGCACAACATTGCGTCTCGCTATTAAACATTCCCGATTACCCTGTATTTTTTTTATTTTTTGGTAAACGTACAAGTTATTCATTATCTCATTGATTTTATAAATAAAATCATCAGAAACATTAACTCACTCTACTTCGATAATCTTATTTTTTACTCATAAAAACAATCTTATTTTTCTAATCTATTGTCACAGATCATATAATCTGGACTAAAGCCTCATACCACCCAGCCGGCTGTAATCGTTTTATTCAACCATAAAGACAAACTATTTTGAGGCTCTTTGCCTAACATAAAACTATATTTGTATACTCCATACAGAGCCTATCGATGGCTGCAGAAATCAGCGATCCGTACAACATTAAGAACGAATTCAGAGCCGACCTATTAGAAGAAAGAAACAAGTAGTGATTAGCATTTTTTGATACACTTTACGCAGTTTTGTGCCCTATTTTTGAAAAAGGAGGGCAATCCTGTCAGATCAAGAATTGAACTACTTCGCGAGTACGACTCCTCTATTACTAGCTTTGGTGGTATGATGTCGCCCCTTGGGCGCAGTACTAGGTACAGCCACCACTGTTTTATTGGGTTTATCCTCTGGTGGTACCATTCTACTGGCAGCATTAGGGGTCGGTGTTTCTTCTTTATCGCGGTACCTGCAGCGATATTCGTAACACCTCCAAGCGCTAACCAAAGCCTATCAATGATTGCTAACTTACATAGCATCACGTTGTATAACGTGTTGATAAGGTTTCTATTTTTCAGCGCACTGATTATTGAATTTTTGGCTTTAAGCCAAGAGGAAACAGGTAAACAAAAATGAGTAAAGTCTCCGTCAGTATCATCATGGGCTCTCGCTCAGACTGGCCAACCATGCAAGAGGCTACTAAGCCACTGGAAGAACTAGGTGTAGAGTTTGAAACTAAAGTAGTTTCTGCACACCGTACGCCTGAGCGTCTTTTCCAGTTTGCCTCCGAAGCGCACACACGTGGCGTTGAGGTAATTATTGCAGGTGCTGGCGGCGCAGCTCACTTGGCTGGTATGGCAGCATCTATGACTCATCTGCCAGTTATCGCAGTACCTGTTGCCAGCAAAAACATTAAAGGCCTAGATAGCCTACTATCTATGGTTCAGATGCCACGCGGCGTAGCAGTTGCTTGTCAGGCAATTGGCGGTGCGGGCGCATACAATGCAGGCCTAATGGCAGCACAGATGCTAGCCCTTAAAGATGCAGAATTGAGCCAACGCCTACAGGATTGGCGTAAAGCTCAGACTGACAGCGTTCCTGTTGAGGTAGAATAATGCACGTTGCTATTGTTGGATGCGGTCAGTTGGCACGCATGATGGCTTTGGCTGGTTGGCCTCAAGGCCACCGTTTTACTTTTCTGGCTGAGCCAGGTGAAGGTACCGATTGCGTTAAAGGCTTAGGTGAAATTGTTGAACGTACTCCAGAGATGGAAGGCGAGTCTCTTTTTACTGCGCTAGGCAATCCTGATGTTGTAACGGTTGAGCGTGAGCATGTTGATGTGTCCCTTCTGAGCACATTGAAACCACACTGCTCTGTTTACCCTTCTCCAGAAGCGATTAGCTATTGCCAACACCGCGGACGTGAGAAAACCTTCCTAAACTCTCTAGGTATTCAGACAGCTCCTTTCCACCTTGCTAACAATGCAGAGGAATTGAGCGCGAGCGTTAAAACGCTAGGTTACCCAGTATTCGTTAAGACCTGCGAAGAGGGTTACGACGGTTACGGCCAATGGGTTCTAAAAACCGATGAAGATTTAGCTAATCTTGTAGCCCAAGCCGATTCGCTACCAGAAGTTGTGATTGAAGGCCGCGTCGATTTTGACCGTGAAGTGTCTTTGATTGCCGCACGTGACGCGTCTGGCGCATGTGTGTTCTATCCGCTGACAGAAAACCTTCACCGTAACGGTATTCTGTGGAGCTCGATTGCTCCAGCTGATGCACCTGATGCCTTGCACGCTAAAGCTAAAGATATCGCAGATAAAGTACTCAACGCTTTGGACTACGTTGGCGTAATCGCTATCGAAATGTTCCAAGCGGGTGATGATTTGCTTGTTAACGAACTAGCGCCACGTGTTCATAACAGTGGTCACTGGACTCAAGGTGCAGGTATCTCTTCCCAGTTTGAAAACCATATCCGCGCTATCTGCGGTTTAGGTTTAGGTCACACCATCAACAGCCAACACGCTGGTATGGTTAACCTATTAGGTATCGAAGCACCTAAAGAGATTATCAGCGAAAGCAATGTACAGCACCATGTGTAC
The DNA here is from genome assembly GCF_047778125.1 of Neptuniibacter sp. QD29_5. Classification (GTDB taxonomy): domain Bacteria; phylum Pseudomonadota; class Gammaproteobacteria; order Pseudomonadales; family Balneatricaceae; genus Neptuniibacter. The sequence goes on along the minus strand of NZ_CP180556.1, from coordinate 131,163 downwards.
AACAAGTCGCTGCGTCCAGGCCGAAAGGTTGGGCACCTTAACCTGGTAAGTGATGACCGTCATACACTAGAAGTTAAGCTAAAACGCATTCGCGATAGCCTTTACGAAGACTAATCGTCTTTAGTTAGGACTAAGCATAAAAAAACCCGGCTACTTCACAGTACCGGGTTTTTTATTCGCTGCTATTAAGCAATCACGGCTGAGTCATCAAGTAATGAGCGACTGCATCTCGATCTGACTTCTTTAGATACTTAGCGCCATCACGTACCACTTCGCCCATACTGCCGCCAAAGACATCACCATCCTGCTTAACACCCGACTTCAACGAGTAAGCTATATCCGCTTCACTCCAACCCTGTTCAGCTAATGCGACTGCAGTAATTGCAGGAATAACGCCATCATCTTCAACAAAGCCCTGATGACCACTTAATGCTACCTCAGTATCTAATCCACCCAATAGGTTTCTTGGAGTATGGCACGCGCCGCAATGCGTCGGCCCCTGAACGAGGTAAGCACCACGATTGTACTGCTCATTGCTCTTTGCATCGGGGATAAACCGTTGCTCATCAAAGAACAGCAATTGCCACACATCTAAGCCCCAATTAAGGTTGAATGGGAAGCTCACTCGATGTGCTGTAGAAGGTTTAGCAACAGCGGGGACGGTTTTAAACGCCGACCACAAATCAGCGACATCCTGATCAGATAAACGCGTGTAAAAACTATAAGGAAAGGCAGGGTAATAGCTTTGACCATTAGGCGATTTGCCGGCACGCAATGCACGTTCAAAATCATCTACACTCCACTTCCCTATTCCATGCTCCTTATCCATCGTAAGATTCGGCGCATAGAAAGTTCCGAAGGGTGTTTCCGTACCCTTTCCACCCGCTAACGGCTTTCCTTTGGCTTCACTATCGGTATGACAAGCGATACAGCCTGAAACACGCGCAAGATAAGCTCCTCTGGCAATATTTCCCTTCAGCTCAGATAGCGAGGCTCTAGGCTCGTCTCCCGAACTCAGGTAGTTGACTCCTAACACAGCGCCTAAAACCAAGCAGATTAGGAGAACTGAAAACCAGAGGAGTTTTCTCATTTATCTTTCTCTACACGATAGTCAGTATGACAAGCTGAGCAGTTATCACTTAAGCGCTCAAATACTACTTCTACCGGCATAGTCGCAAAAGATTCAGCGCCCTCTTGCACTTCAGGCTCTGCAGCCATACCCATCATGCTTGCCGAAGTATCTTCCTCATTTTCAGAGCCAACATTGTCAGCGGCGTCGTACAAACCTTGGCTGATTCGCTCTAACTCTTTCGAAAGATGCTGGAAACGATCCCAATCCTGCCAAATTTCAGCCTTAGCTTCAGTTGGATGATCCAAACTACCTTCAGGGAACAATTTAGTGAGGCTCTCGCCGGCATGCATATTGATCGTTTCAGCGGCAACACGAACCTGAACAGGCTCATAAGGAATTTTACCCTTAAACATGTCAGAGACAGTTTTCATCGCCCCTTTCATATCTTCCATGGCATCCATACGTTCTTTAACAATCCCTGTTGCTCCACCATGGGCATACGCTGCTAATGGCTGCCCAAGCATCATTACAGCAACAAACGCAGGGATGATCTTCTTATACATATCTTAACTCTCGCCTCAAAAACTGCCGATGGAACCCGTAAGTTAGGGTCATGCAGTAATGATACACGGAGATATCAGAATCAATAAGTGCCGTTAGCCCTGTTGTAACTGCGCTTGCAGTAATTCAGTAAAATGCTCTGCTGGCAGAGGTTTTGAAAACAGATAACCCTGAAAGTAATCACAAGATTTTTTCTGTAAGAAATCTCGTTGATCAGCAAGCTCTACACCCTCGCCAACCACTTTCAGCCCAAGAGCATGAGCCATTTGAATAATACCGGAGATCAACGCAGGACTTTCTGGCGTGACACTCAACTCTGCTGTGAAACTACGATCAATTTTTAATGTATCCACAGGGAATTTTTGTAGATAGTTGAGTGCTGAATAACCGGTACCAAAGTCATCAATAGACAGCTGCACACCCATTTCACTCAAGTGCTTCAACGCTTCGCCACAACCACGTTCATCTTCCATCAAAAGACGCTCTGTGAGTTCGAGTTCCAAAGCATCAGGTTTTAGACCTGTCTCTCGTAGAACTCGCTTAACCGTATATTCTAAGTGCCCATCACGGAACTGTGGGAAAGCAACGTTCACAGCAATTTTGAATGACTCTCCCATAAGTTCAGCCCACTGCACCGCTTGCTTACAGGCTTGTTCAAGCACCCAATCACCAATAGGAACAATCAAACCAGATTCTTCTGCCAGCGGGATAAATTGATCAGGAGAGACCTGACCATATTCAGGACATGACCAACGCAACAGGGCTTCAGCCCCAATAATTTTGCCACTAGCTGCATCGATAATACTTTGATAGCTCAGACTAAACTGATTTTGCGAGAGCGCACGACGGAGATAGGATTCCATAGTGAATTTAAACACCGTCTCGTGCTCCATCTCCTCTGTATAGAACCGAAAGGCGTCTTTACCTACCGCCTTAGCTTTATACATCGCAGCGTCAGCATTACGCAGCAGAGCAACAGGATCTTGACCATCCTTAGGCGCAACAGTGATTCCGATACTCGCTGACGTGGATAACTCATAGCCATTGATCAACACTGGCTGCACAGCCGTTCTTAAGATCCGCTCACATATATCCGAGATTTCATCGTGCGCTTTTCGGTCAGGCAAGATGACTAAAAACTCATCGCCACCCAAACGCGCAATGGTATCGTCGCCATGTACACAGTATCCCAAACGTCGGCTGATCTCTTGCAGGTGCTGATCACCGACTTCATGCCCTAAGGTATCGTTAATCTTTTTAAAGTTGTCCAGATCGACAAATAGGATACCCACAGAGGTTTGATTTTTATTAGCGCGGGTTAAAGCTTGAGACAGCCGGTCCATCGCTAGTACACGATTAGGCAAACCGGTGAGATGATCATAAGTAGCTTGGTGTAATAATTTAGACTCGTAATTCTTGCGCTCAGTAATATCACCTATAGAACCAACCATACGGTAGGCAACGTTGGCCTCATTTCTCAATGCTAAACCATGGGCAAGCACCCAGAAATAACCACCATTGTTGTTCTTTACACGATATTCACAACGGAAGAATTCGGTTTCGCCTTTGAGATGACGACAAAGAACTTGTTGGTAACGTTCACGATCATCCGCATGTACCCATTGTAACCACTCACTGGAAGTAGTCTTAATGGTGTCTTTACCCATACCAATGGTACTGAGTAGACGCGCTGACAGGTAGAGCTCTTTGCTAACAGGATCCCAATCCCAAAGCCCTTCGTTAGCCCCTTTCATCGCCAGAGCATAGCGCTGTTCAGTTTCCCTAAGCGACTGTTCGACTTTCTCAAGATACTGAATACGCTGACGCAGCTGCGTATTTTCCCTAATCAGACTTGGCACATCTTCGGACAACTGCGTTACCTCAATACTTCCAATGTTAACTTTGAGCGCTATCCGAGCTTACCACACTTAAGTTCCACGACCACACTTTGTTGTAGTGGATTGAGTAGTGATTAGAACAACACTATTGATGTGAATTCGTCCATGGCATCTAATCCAAGTCTTCCTATACTCAATAAACAGAGTATGTAATTTAGAGATGTGAAATATTGATGCGTGTCACTTATCAGTTTCTATTTGCTGGAATAATCTTTCTATTTTCCCAGCTATCTAGTGCGCAAACCACCTTTGGACCTGACAGCAGTCAACCGCCGATTCGCTTTGTTGGAGACAAGGATTACCCACCTATTGAATGGCTAGAGGAGGGAAAACCCCGCGGTATTTTTTCCTCTTTTTTAGAAGAATATTCCAAAGCGCTAAACCGCAAAGTCGAATACAACCTGATGAATTGGAAGCAAGCTCAGCAAGCTGTTTTAGAAGGCAGAGCCGATGTCTTGACCGTTTTCAGCCCTAATCCAGACCGCATCAAAGACTACGCCTTTGTTGATAGTTTTTTGCACTTTGAAATTAGTCTCTTTCTCCGTAGTGACAACCTCACTATCCATGGTTTAGCAGATCTCAAAGGAATCAAAACAGGCGTATCGAAAGGGGGATTTCCTCGGAAAATAATCGAAACTCAAAGCCAAGCTAAGTTAGTGACAATGAATGATCACTTAGATGGTTTTCAAAAACTTTTAAAAGGTGAAATTGATGCCTTAGCCACTACTAAATGGGTCGGCTCCTACGTTATTCAGAAGCATAAATTAAAAGGGATTAAGTTTGCACCCACGCCTATCGCCACTAAAGCGACCCACATGGGCGTAAGAAAGAGTGATACAGAGCTGGTTAAACAGCTGCAAAAAGGCATAGAACTGATGGAGGCCGAAGGTACACTCGACCGTCTCAACCAGCAGTGGTCTGGCTATAACATGGTTTATCTTACCGAGGACAAACTTAACCAAATCTACTACCAGTTTGGTTTCGGAACTGTGCTCGTTTTAGCCTGCTTAGCAGTAGCATCCATTATTACGTTAAAGCGCCAAGTAAGAGAACGCACTCAATCCCTCTCCACCGCTAAAGCCTCTCTGGAAGAAACAGTCGATCGCCTTACCCGCACTCAAAAACAACTCGTGCAAACGGAAAAAATGGCAGCACTTAACTCCATTGTGAGTGGCGTTGCCCATGAGATAAACACACCATTGGGCATGGCAATTACACTGAGTAGCACACTCAAAGAACAGATCGCCCAATTGGAAAAACTAGTAGGCCAAGACAGTCTCACCAAGAAAGCACTCCTAGATTTTCTTAACGAGAGCCAAGACTCTTTAGAGCTAGAAGCTGACGCTCTGCGACGAGCTGTGACACTACTACGTAACTTCAAACAGATATCTGTTCATCAAAGTCAGGAACATAGGCAACAGATCAACATCGCCGAACTGATTGACGATGCTACCGTGATCGCGACTAATGATCTTGCGGACGATGAGATAGCAGTGTCTGTAAACGGCGATGCCACATTATCGATGGAAACCTATCCGGCGCCGCTAGCACAAGCATTAGTACACCTCATCAACAACGCAGTTACTCACGCGCCTAAACAAACAGATCCTCTCGCACTCTCAATCAGCTATGCACAAAGTGAAGACAACCTAATCCTTAAAGTGGCAGATAACGGCTGCGGTATCCCCTCACAATACCTAGGCCAAGTGTTTGATCCTTTCTTCACCACTGCCCTTGGACAAGGGAATTCAGGCCTAGGGCTAAGTATTGTTTATTCAATCGTCAATCACGTCTTAGGCGGCACCATAAAGGTCAATAGCAACTCCGATACGGGCACCACCTTTATTTTAGAACTACCGTTAAAGGCACCTGAAATTCAGGATGAGATCGAAGCGTAGACATAAAAAAGCCGGTACCAACGGTACCGGCAAACGTAGAGTGAAAAAGAGGTAATTCACACGTAGAAGACTATTTATCCTAACTAGATAACTTTTGCTCTAATTCAGGAACGGCATCAAATAGGTCTGCCACTAAGCCGTAATCGGCAACAGAGAAGATTGGCGCTTCTTCATCTTTGTTGATTGCGACAATAATTTTCGAATCTTTCATACCCGCCAAGTGCTGGATCGCACCAGAGATACCTACAGCAATATAAAGTTCTGGCGCAACGATCTTACCGGTTTGACCTACTTGCATATCATTCGGTACAAAACCTGCGTCAACCGCTGCACGGGATGCACCTACTGCTGCACCCAGCTTATCTGCAACTTTTTCCAGCATGGCAAAGTTCTCTCCGTTACCCATACCACGACCACCGGAGATAATTACGTCTGCAGCCGTTAGTTCTGGACGATCAGACTGAGCCATCTCTTCGCCAACAAAGCTAGAGATACCACTGTCGTGTACTGCTGAAATACTTTCAACAGAAGCACTTCCCCCCTCAGATACCGCAGCATCAAATGCAGTACCACGAACAGTGATAACTTTTACCGGGTCGCAAGATTCAACCGTTGCGATGGCATTGCCGGCATAGATAGGACGCTGGAAAGTATTATCCGATTCCACCGCAGTAATATCAGAGATCTGAGCTACATCTAAAAGCGCAGCCACACGCGGCATAAAGTTTTTACCTGTAGTCGTCGCGGGCGCAACGATATGGCTATAACCCTTACCGATCTCAGCCACCAACTTACCCATATTCTCAGCAAGTTGATGTTCGTATGCGGCATTGTCTGCCAACAAAACTTTCTCAATACCTGCTACTTGTGCAGCAGCCTCGGCTACAGCGCTGCAACCTGCACCAGCAACCAGCAGGTGTAGATCACTACCCATCTTAGATGCAGCTGTCACTGCGTTTAACGTCGCTCCCTTTAGAGCGCTATTGTCATGTTCTGCAATAATTAAAATCGCCATGTCTTCGCCCCTTAAAGTACTTTCGCTTCGTTTTTAAGTTTTTCCACCAGCTCATCAACACTGGAGACTTTGATACCAGCCTGACGTTCAGCAGGCGGCGTCACTTTTAACAACTTAGTATGTGCTTTCAACTCAACACCTAGATCTGCCGGTGTTTTAACATCTAAAGGCTTACGTTTAGCCTTCATAATATTTGGCAGAGAAGCATAGCGAGGCTCATTCAAGCGTAAATCAGTAGTCACAATTGCTGGCATGTTCAGCGCAACCGTCTGCAAACCGCCATCAACTTCACGAGTCACATCAACCTTGTCACCTTCAATCTTAACTTCAGAGGCGAACGTACCTTGTGGCATATCAGTTAATGCAGCCAACATCTGGCCAGTCTGATTGTTATCTGAATCGATCGCCTGTTTACCCATAATCACAAGGCCAGGTTGCTCTTCATCAATCACTTTCGCCAACAACTTAGCCACGTTAAGTGACTCTGGCATATCTTCAGTTTCGATCTGGATACCACGGTCTGCACCTAGCGCTAGCGCTGTACGGATCTGTTCCTGACACGCTTTAGGGCCAATAGACGCCACTACAATTTCCGATGCTGTGCCTGCTTCTTTTAAGCGCACCGCTTCCTCTACAGCAATTTCACAAAATGGATTCAAAGCCATTTTCACGTTGGCCAAATCAACATCTGTATTGTCCGACTTAACACGTACTTTAACGTTGTAGTCGATAACACGTTTAACGGTTACAAGTACCTTCATCAGCAAAGACCTTTTAGTTTTAGTTGTAAGAGCGCTTCACACACTCTGTTTTGCTTATCTCTAAATATGCGCTCATTTCGGCGAAGTAGGCAATTCGCCTCAAGCATAATAAGTGTTTTCCCTAATCATACTCATTTAAAAATAATAAGCAAACACCCCTAAATTTTATAAAACCCTCCTATAGGCTAATAATCAGGCTATTTATTTATTAGGGAAAACACCTATATAATACCCTTCATTAAACGAGTCCTCTTTTTATAGAGCAGTCTCACATAACTAAGTGGAATCACTAGAGAGCGGCAGAATAACGCAGATTCCTCAACCAACTAAGAGGGGAAATCGACATGACAAGAGAGTCGATGGAATTTGATGTAGTCATCGTAGGTGCAGGCCCTGCAGGCTTATCAACTGCTTGCAGATTGATGCAATTAGCACAGGACAAAGAGCAAGAGCTAACCGTATGCGTGGTCGAAAAAGGCTCTGAAGTAGGCGCCCATATTCTGTCCGGTGCCATTATGGAAACCCGTGCCCTAGATGAGCTGTTCCCTAATTGGAAAGAGCAAGGCGCCCCGCTCACGACAGAAGTGACGGAAGATGAAGTTTACCTGCTTAAAGATGGCGACAACGGTAGCAAAATCCCTAATACCTTTGTGCCTAAAACAATGCACAACCAGGGCAACTACATTGTTAGCCTAGGTAATGTCTGCCGCTGGTTGGCCGAACGCGCTGAAGAACTAGGTGTAGAGATTTTCCCGGGCTTCGCAGCTGCTGAGATTCTTTACAATGCCGATGGCAGCGTACGCGGTATTGCCACAGGTGATATGGGCCTAACTGAAACCGGCGAGCAGAAAGACAGCTACATGCCGGGCATGGAGCTACACGCAAAATACACCGTATTTTCCGAAGGTTGCCGTGGTCACTTAGGTAAAGAGCTAATCCACAAGTTTGGCCTAAGCCAAGAAGCAGATGCGCAACATTATGGTATCGGTATCAAAGAACTATGGGATATCCCAGCTGAACAGCATCAACCGGGATTAGTCGTTCATGGTTCTGGCTGGCCTCTCGATAAAAATACTAGTGGCGGCTTCTTCCTTTATCACACGGATAACAACCAAGTGGTTGCCGGCTTAATCGTAGATCTCAACTACGCCAACCCGCATATCAGTCCGTTTGATGAGTTCCAGCGCCTGAAACATCACCCAGTGTTAAAGAAACATTTAGACGGCGGTACACGCGTATCTTATGGTGCTCGTGCGATTACTAAAGGCGGCTTTAACTCGCTGCCAAAAATGAACTTCCCAGGTGGTTTGTTAGTTGGTTGTAATGCCGGCACACTTAACTTCAGTAAGATCAAAGGCACACACACGGCGATGAAATCCGGCATGCTTGGTGCCGAAGCGATTTTTGAAGCGGTTGCGTCTGGTTGTTCTGGCGGTACTGATCTAGAACGTTATCAGGATCTATTCGAACAATCTTGGCTATACGATGAGCTGTTCCGTTCCCGTAACTTTGGCCCTGCGATGCATAAATTCGGCGCCATCATGGGCGGCGCATTTAACTACGTTGATCAGAACATCTTCGCCGGTAAGCTACCTATTACGCTGCATGATAACCATGAAGATCACGCTCAGTTACAACCGGCGAGTAACTTTACGCCGATCGAATATCCTAAGCCTGATGGCAAACTGAGCTTCGACAAGCTCTCCTCGGTATTCCTTTCCAATACCAACCACGAGGAAGACCAACCATGTCATCTGCAATTAATGGATAGCAGCATCCCACTAGGAACAAACTTATTAACCTTTGCAGAACCAGCACAACGTTACTGCCCTGCGGGTGTGTATGAAGTTGTGGATGATGAAGAAAATGGTGGTCAGCATTTCCAGATCAATTCGCAGAACTGCCTACACTGTAAGACCTGTGATATTAAAGATCCGGCACAAAATATCAGATGGGTTACACCAGAGGGCATGGGCGGGCCAAACTATCCAAACATGTAACCTCTCGACCTTCTCGTAACGTTGTGGAAATCTGGGGCTTCATCCATCGAAGCCCCGGATTTTTTTTAGCTCAAAATAATTCCCAGATTGCTTATATTAGGTGATACTTAACCTAGGATTTCACAACCTGAGAAGTCGCATGCTTAAGCTAGAACTGAGAATTCCACCTGTCGCACTGGTATTAATCTTTGCAGGCTTGATGTGGCTTTGCGCCAAATTACTGCCTTTCCTATCGCTACAATCCGAACTTCGCATTCCCATTGCAGTAGCCATTATCCTGATCGGTTTAGTGTTTGGTTTAGCCGGTGTTTTTTCATTTCGTAAAGCCCAAACAACCGTCAATCCAACCACCCCAGAGGCAAGCTCTGCTCTAGTGACCAACGGTATATTCCAATACACACGCAACCCGATGTATGTGGGTTTGATGTGTCTGCTTCTAAGCTGGGCAGCCTACCTTGCCAACCCCGCGTCATTACTCTGCTCATTTGGCTTTATCCTGTATATGAACAGATTCCAGATCCAACCCGAAGAACAAGCGCTCACCGCACTATTTGGTGATAGCTACAAGACCTACACTCAGCAAGTTCGGCGCTGGCTGTAAGCTGGCGCCTTCTGGAAATACTGCTACATTTACAAGAGGTTAGCCCGTTAGATTCAGCCTACCTTTACTTTACAACTGTTTGAATTTCACACACAAAGCCAGAGAAGGACTTTATGACCCTGAGTTGCCATAAATGGATTGCTGCGCTTTTGATACTTATCTTTGCGCCCCTGACATCAGCTAACAAGCCAGCGGCACCGGAATCAGATAAACCTATTCAAGTTTTGCTGAACGACTGGACCAGCCAGTTAGTGCTGGCACGAGTCACCGGTCAGGTGCTGCAATCAATGGGTTATAACGTCGGTTATGTAAACAAAACCAGTAATGCCCAATGGGGCTCTCTCAAACTAGGCTTGAGCCATATTCAGGTCGAAGTCTGGGAAGGCACTATGTCCAAGATGTTCCAGCGTATGATCGATGCAGGAGCTATAGTGGATGCCGGCACCCACGATGCCATCACCCGAGAAGAGTGGTGGTATCCGCTGTATGTCGAAGAGTTATGTCCGGGCTTACCGGATTGGCAAGCGCTAAAAAAATGCTCCGACCTATTTGTTGATCCCCGCACTGCCCCGCAAGGGATGTACCTAGGCGGACCATGGGAGAAACCTGATGCCGCTCGCATCCGCGCACTCGGTATGGACTTTAAAGCGATTACCGTTGAGCAAGGCGATGACCTTTGGGTCGAGCTAAAACGTGCGGCTATCGAACAGCGACCTATCGTTTTGTTTAACTGGACACCCAACTGGGTGGAAGCGAAATATCCGGGCCGCTTTATTGAATTTCCTGACTATCATCCCGACTGCGAGACCAAACCCAGCTGGGGAACCAACCCGCGCTTCCTGCACGATTGCGGCAACCCGAAACAAGGTTGGTTAAAGAAAGCAGCTTGGAAAGGCATGCCCGACACTTGGCCTTGCGCTTACGAAACCTTACAAAACATCAACTTCAGCAACGCCATGATTGCCGAGCTGGCCTCTATGGTTGATGTTGATGGCCTGAGTTACGAAGCAGCTTCTGATAAATGGATGGCCGACAACCAGACTATCTGGTCCCAATGGATTCCCTCTCACTGCCAGGTTGAACAACAAAGGATCCAATGATGAAGGATGATAAAGCCATACCAATCAAGGATTCAATCGGCTTCAATCTGATCAAGCTGGTTTTTTCGATCTACATCATTATCGCCACGCTAGTAACGTTGGCGCATATGGCAACGGAATACTTCAATGTAAAGTCTTCCGTTATACAAGACCTACAGCTTTACCAAAGTTCATTTGAAGAACCGCTCGCAGACTCTTTGTGGGATCTAGATGTTGAGCGAACAAAAACAATCACACCAGGTATCGTAAAACTGCCCTCAATCGTTGGCTTACAGATTTATGATTTAGGTAATGATCTTATCTCGACTAACGGTTTAACGCCTGCGAACCTTAATGAGCAAACAAGTGGCATTCTACCCACACAGTTATTGGTACACGAGTTCCCTATTGTTTATACAAAAGAGAATGAAAAGGCAGAGGTAGGGCGAGCCGCATTCTATTCCAGCTCCGATGTCGTAATTACCAAAGTCCAAGCGGGTTTTTTGCTCATTATTATTAATGCGATCATCAAAACCACCGCTCTATGGGTCATCTTTCTGTATATAGTGCGCCCTACACTTATTAAACCAATTGAAATACTCAGCAGTGCTCTACAGAATCTAACCTTCGATAAACTCAGTAAGTCCAAAATAACCATTCCGCGAAAACGTCACGACGAGTTAAAGGTGCTAGAACAAAGCATCAACTCCATGACTAATCGATTAGCTGAATCATCTGATCAGTTAAATGAACTCAACCAAAACTTAGATCAGTCTCATAAACTATCTCTATTATTGCTCCGCGGCGTAACGGAAATGAAAGAAAGCCGGGAAAAGCAGGACTCTTTTGCGGCAGTATCTAATGCGATATCAGAAGCTATTCCCTGTTTAGCTTCATCAGCGCTTTATATCTCTTACTATCACCAGAACAATACCCCTAGCTTAGACGCCTCAGAGACCCCGGTGATTGAAGAGTCTTACCGCCAGAAAGGTAAAATTGAGATTTTGGTGCGTGATGCGCAAATCCATAGTAAAGCTTCACATGCAGAGGAAAAACTACAAGGTAACCTGATAAATATTCCACTGCGTCATGGCAAGGAGCTTGTGGGTTCCGTAGAGATCCTGTCCAAAGCCCCGGTTAGCATCAGTCTCGAAGAACAACAATTTATTAGCACCTTGATCCCATCGCTGATCATTTCATTAGAAGACATCAGCATCCGTTCTAATCTTGAAGCAGCGGTTAGAGAAAGGACGGCAGACCTACAAAGATCGAATCATGAAATTGCCATAAAGGCGCAAGAACTGGCACAGATCAGTCAGTCCAAATCGCAATTCCTTTCGAATATAAGTCATGAGATCCGAACACCCTTGAATGCGATCATCACGTTAACCGAGCAGCACACAGAGCACAGCCCCATCCAAGACCCTGTTGCGGTACTTAGTGTCATTCATCACTCGGCAGACAACTTACTTAAGGTGATCGAAAACCTAGTTGATTTTGCTGAAATAGAATCCGGCAAAGTAAACTTAAACCCTATTAGGTTTGACCTAGAAACATTAGTAAGTGAAGCAATAGATAACAATAAACCTGCAGCCCAAGGCAAAGGGCTACAACTAAAACTGAAAACAAAAGTCATCAACACCTCCCTGTTTGGCGATTCCAAACGCTTACTACAAGTCTTGAATATATTCCTCGATAACGCCCTGAAATTTACCAACCAAGGCTCCGTTATCCTCAATGTGTCACAGCAAGCCAGTAATAATTCTCTATCACAATTTGAGTTTTCTGTCCGTGATACCGGGATGGGTATGAATACAGAGAAGATTAAAACACTTTTCAATATAGCCGGTCAGGAGAGTGTGCCAGCCTTTAGCACACATACAGGCCACGGGCTCAATCTATCTATCAGTAAACAACTCATTGAACTGATGGGAGGGGAGTTAAAGATCGAAAGCACACCCGATGAAGGCAGTAGTTTCAGCTTTACCCTCAGCTTTAAGAATGCCTGCGAAAGTGAGTTTATAGAGGATAAATAATGGGGCCGTAGTCAGCAGCCCCATTACAAAAGGATTAGATTCGTAGACCGCCGTCCATCTCAACGATACGGCCAGTAAAGAACTCGTTCTCAATGATGTACTGAAGCGTGTGAGCCATCTCTTCCACTTCACCTAAACGACGTACAGGCACAGCAGCTACCATGCGTTCGATCGCTTCTGGCTTCATCTGAGCAGTCATCTCTGTAGCAATCACACCCGGTGCGATACCTCCTACACGAATCTTATGGCGGGCTAGTTCACCCGCCCAACTCGTAACCATCGTTGCGACAGCAGCCTTTGTTGCAGAGTAGTTAGTTTGGCCCATATTACCGGCACGGGACACCGAAGATATATTTACAATAACACCACCTGTCCCTTGAGTTGCCATCGCAGCCGCTGCTTCTCGACCACAGAGAAAGGTGCCGGTCATATTAACCTCGACCACCGACTGGAACTGCTCAAGACTCATCTTCGCTTGCAGCTCACCATCCTTAACTTTAATCAGCATGCCGTCACGCATCAGACCTGCGTTATTGACTAAGCCATTAATCTCGCCAAAGTCAGCTACGATCTGCTTAAAGGTTTGCTCAACCGCGGACTCGTCAGTGATATTGCACACATAACCGCGGGATTCTCCGCCGAATTCAGAACATGCAGCTACCGCTTCGTCCAAATTGCCTTGATCCAAATCGATCAGTGCCAACTTACCACCCTGCTTCGCTAGGTTCTCCGCCATTGCGCGCCCTAAACCACGACCACCACCGGTGATAACAAAAACACTGTTTTTAACCTGCATACCCTAATCTCCAAAAATATGGTCTTACCTGATTATATATAGGTAATACCATCTACTTCTGTTGTTTTTATAACCTCATTTATAGCCTGTTTCAGGAGATATTACGAGAATTTTATCAGGGAAAACCCTAACAAATTGTAAGATACGTAAAGAATCAGATTAGAACGGAAAAAATATAAATAAGAATTCTTTCATTTAAGGGACAGAGCCGCAATCCAAGTTCCACTTTACTCTGCACGGTACGCTATACTCTCAAAACACTCGCCCAGACAGTATATGAGGTTTATGTGAAACGTTTTGCTTTCCTTATTTGTTTCGTTTTTTCTTCCCTAATGGAATCGGTGGTATTTGCTGAAAGTTCACAACATATAGAGGGCACTAAAGAACATTTGGTTATCGGGGTTTTTCCAAGACGAAGCCCTGCAGATACGGTTAAAAACTTCACCCCGCTAGCCAAGTATCTGGAATCACAGTTAAACCACCCTGTAAAACTTGTTACGAGCAAAAATTACTCTATTTTTTCCCAATCTCTTTATCGTAACGAGTTTGACCTAGTCCACCTGAATCAATATGACTATATAAAACTGAACGAGAAACTGGGGTATAAAGTTATCGCCCAAAATGAAGAATTTGGGCACAAGACAATTAGAGCTTCCTTATTTGCCCGGAAGGATTCGGATATTAATAAGCTTGAAGACCTAAAAGGCAAAAAAGTAGGTTTTGGTGGCAGTAAGCAAGCAATGATCAGCTATGTCATTCCGACACTAATGCTTCATGAAGCGGGCCTTAAAAGAGGAACTGACTACATTGAGCAAATAGTAAGAAACCCTCTTAACACTATTTTTAATAACTATACTGGCATTGTGGATGCTTCAGCTGCTGGGAACAGAGTATTAGCTCTTCCCGCTGTCAAAAATCACATTGATATCAGCAAGTTCAAAGTGATCGCTTCAAGCAAGGATTACTCACACCTACCATGGGCTATAAACGATAACTTGAAGCCTGAAATAAAAGAAAAAGTAAAATCAATTTTATTAAACTTAGACAAATCACCCAAAGGGCAAGCTGTTCTTAAATCAGCAGTGCTTACAGGTTTAAATCCAGCATCTGACGAAGACTACGATTCTTTCCGAGAAGTGATAAAAAAACTAGAGATGCTAGATAGTCCACAAATGTAACACGGCGAAATGATGTGACGATCTACTACCCAAGTAATGTAATAAAAATCGATCTCAGAATAGCCATAGTGTAAAAGATTATTCCTAATGTCAGCATATAGAAGAAAACAGAAACCTCTTACATGCTTTCCTTTATTCGAAAAAAATTCTAGTCGCTCAACGGCGTCCTCCCCCTAAACAAAAAAACCGGCACATGCGCTAAGTACATGGCCGGTAAGAGAGCAGAATTTGAAAAATAGGTGGGATAGCTCCTAGTGGAAGAAACTATCCCTGTGGGTAATTTTTCTTGGGGGTTAAATGGCGCCTCGCGCTTCGATTAGTGCTTCAATTTCTGGAAGAATTGAGGCGTCATCGATGGTTGAGGGCATTTTATACTGCTCTTTAGCTGCAATCTTTCGCAGTATCGCGCGCAGGATTTTGCCTGATCGCGTTTTAGGCAGTCGTTGCACGACGATTGCGCTTCTAAAGCAAGCAAGGGCACCTACTTGTTCACGGACCATTTTCACCAGCTCCGTTTGTAGTTGCTCTTCTTCGATCTGTTCACCGGCTTTTAGCACGATCAAGCCAACTGGCAATTGGCCTTTGAGTTCGTCGTTTACGCCAATCACAGCGCACTCGGCTACTGCAGGGTGAGCGGAAACAACCTCTTCCATTTCACCTGTGGATAAACGGTGGCCGGAGACGTTGATTACATCGTCGGTACGACCGGTGATGTAGATATAACCGTCGTCATCTTTAAAGCCGCCATCGCCGGTGTGGTAGTAACCCGGGAAGGCTTCTAGGTAAGAGCTAACGTAACGATCGTTGTTGTTCCAGATACTCCAAGCAACACCCGGTGGCATCGGCAATTTCACGCAGATATTACCCGCTTCGCCGTCTTCGACTTCGTTACCATCGCCATCCAATACACGGATGTCGTAGCCTGGGATCGGTTTATTGGTAGAACCTAAGCGGGCTTCAGACGGGTTGTCCCACCCCATCATTGGAGCCGTCATCGGCCAACCGGTTTCGGTCTGCCACCAGTGATCGATCACCGGCACTTTCAGCAGATAAGACAACCAGTGGTAGGTAGAGGAGTCTAGCTTCTCACCCGCTACAAACACCCACTTAAGGCTGTTTAGATCGTATTTGTGAGACAGCGCACCTTCTGGATCTTCTTTACGGATCGCACGGAAAGCGGTTGGTGCACAGAACATAGAGTTAACTTTGTACTCTTCAATGACACGCCAGAACGTACCTGCATCGGGTGTTTTAATCGGCTTACCTTCAAAGAAGATCGCGCTACAGCCGCCCATCAGCGGGCCGTAAACGATGAAGGAGTGACCAACAACCCAACCGATATCGGACGCACCCCACCAAACATCACCCGGGTGCATGCCGTATACGTTATTCAGAGCATAGCTTAGTGCCACCGCATGACCGCCGTTATCACGGACGATCCCTTTTGGCTGGCCGGTAGTACCCGATGTGTAAAGAATATACAGCGGGTCAGAACCTTTAACCGGTGTGCATTGCGCAGGCTCGACACCTTCCTGAACTTCGATCCAGTCCAGATCGCCATCGCGGTCCATATCAGCTTTAACCATCGCACGCTGGAACACAATGGTGTGCTCTGGCTTGTGGCTTGCTAGATCGATCGCTTTATCCACCAGCGGTTTATAGGCAATGGTTTTCTCAAACTCGATACCGCAAGACGCAGTAAGGATCATCTTCGGATTGGCGTCATCGATACGAATCGCCATCTCTGCAGGGGCAAAGCCACCGAAGACCACCGAGTGAATCGCACCTAAGCGAGCGCAAGCCAACATAGCCACGGCTGCTTCAGGAATCATCGGCATGTAGATTAGAACCGTATCGCCTTTCTCGATGCCTTGAGCTTTTAGGGCTCCGGCAAAACGGGCAACACGATCGAGAAGCTGGTTGTATGTAATGGCCTCTTTTTTACCGGCAGCAGGGGAATCGTAATACAGTGCAACCTGCTCACCACGGCCATTTTCCACATGGTAATCCAGTGCTAAATAAGCGCTATTTAACTCACCATCGGCGTACCAGCTGTAGGTACCAAAATCTGTTTTTGTAAGGGTCTTTGTCGGCTTTTTGAACCAAGAAATACGGTCAGCCTGATCCGCCCAGTAAGCTTCGGTGTTCGCCAAAGCCAACTGATACTCATGATTGTATCCCATCGAATCAACCTCAATTATTTTTGTTTTAGGTTGGAAAGTCCTGCCAGCACGCATCAACTGGCAGGTTTCGCTTATCTGTGGATAAGTTTTTTTACTGGTCTTGGTACAGGCGAAGAACGCTGGAGAAGTCCAGCCCGCCGTTACCGTTGGCTTTGTGCAGATTGAACAGTGCACGTGCCTGCGAACCCATTGGAGTTGGGGACGCACTTTGTTGGCTTAGCTCCATCGCCAGACCTAAATCTTTGAACATTAGATCGACTTGGAAACCGCCTTGATAATCGTTAGAAGAAGGTACGCCTTCCATCACACCTGGGAACGGGTTGTAAACCTGTAGTGACCAGTTGTTACCGGAGCTCTGCTTCATAATTTCAGATAGCACTGCTGGATCTAGACCGTTCTTCACACCCATATTTAGGGCTTCAGATGTACCTGTCATTAGGATCGCTAGCAGCATGTTGTTACACGCTTTAGCGACCTGACCTGCGCCGTTGCTACCGGCGTGGAAGATGTTTTTACCCATGCACTCAAGCACAGGTTTTGCTTTAGCGAACTGCTCGTCAGACGCACCCACCATGAATGCTAACGTGCCTGCTACCGCACCACCTACACCGCCAGATACAGGCGCATCGATAAAGTTAATACCGCGCTCGGCACCTACCGCTGCAACCTGCTTAGCTGTTTCGGCATCGATCGTAGATGAGTCGATAATTAGTGCACCGTCAGCAACCAC
Source organism: Neptuniibacter sp. QD29_5 (assembly GCF_047778125.1). GTDB lineage: Bacteria > Pseudomonadota > Gammaproteobacteria > Pseudomonadales > Balneatricaceae > Neptuniibacter. The sequence continues at coordinate 113,355 of NZ_CP180556.1, read as the reverse complement.
ATCAAACAGTGGCGCATCACCAGACACCATCAAACCTTCAACATGCTTACCCGCAGGCAGCATAGTGATAACAAACTCAGCATCGGTTGCTGCATCTACGGCTGTCGCAGCAGCTTGGCCACCTTCAGCCACTACTTTGGCAATTGCATCTTGAGACAGGTCGAATGCTTTAACTGAGTGACCCGCTTTAACAAGGTTGATCGCCATTGGACCACCCATGTTACCTAAACCTATAAAACCGATAGTCGCCATTTCTCTAGTCCTGTTATTGTTATAACTAGTTGTTATACATCGTTGTTTTATCTGGATGCTTAACGCTGCATCCCATCTTCATTGCCCACGCCTTACAAATTGGCGAGTGGGTTCTCCTGTCCGTCGCCTTTCCAAGGTGACTCAAAAAACTCAGCTACTTTTGCCTGATCGACCTCTGCCAGTGTTGGATAGGTCCATTGCGGCTTGCCATCTTTATCCACAAGCAGCGCTCGCACGCCTTCTGGGAATTCACGATGACTGCAACACTGCACAGACAGAACAATCTCGGCACAGAACACCTCTTTCAGGGACATCTGATCGGTGCGTTCTAATTGCTGTTTGATCAGGTTGATCGCAAGAGGACTGCCATGACCGATCGCTTTCTGGGAGCGATTGATCCACTTGTCGTCGCTTTCAACCGCCAACAGTGCAGAGACAATCTCTTCAACGCTGTCGTGATCGGTAATCTTCTGGATAAAGTCGTAATGCTGTTGAATCGGAGACTCCGATTTGAACTGCGGTTGCGACTGTTCTTCTACAACCCGTAACACGCGGTTAACGGCAGCTGTTGCACAGCCATCCCAGTTTTCCGCTTTTAGCCCTTCAACCATGTTCTGGCGTAGCTCATTTGCCACAAAGCGATCAGCCAAACCAAGGAACAGCGCATCAGCAGCAAACATTGGGTTACCCGTCAGACCCAGGAACAGACCTGTACGACCCGGCATGTGATTCAGGAACCAACTGCCGCCTACATCTGGGTAAAGGCCAATCGTCACTTCCGGCATCGCCAGATGGGAGCTTTCAGTCACGATACGGTGGCTACAGCCGTTCATCAGGCCCATGCCGCCGCCCATCACAATACCCGCACCCCAACAGATGATTGGTTTTGGATAAGTGTGGATGGTGTAATCCAGCGTGTACTCCCGGGTGAAGAAATCTTCTGGGAAGGAAGCATCGCCCTCACCGGTCATCGCCTTGTAAAGATTGACGACATCGCCACCGGCACAAAACGCTTTCTCACCGGCGCTATCCAGCAGGATCGCCACGACAGAATCGTCCGTTTTGCACTCATCCAGTTTTGGCTGGATCAGGTCGATCATCTCCAAAGTCAGCGCATTCAAAGAGCGCTCGGCATTCAGACTGATCTCAACAATCTTCTTGCCGTCTTGGGTTGGGTATTCGTTAAACAGTACGCAGCTCATCAATCAGTCCCTTATTGGTTTTTCCACTCAGGTGCACGCTTATCTAAGAATGCGTTTACACCCTCTTTCTGATCTTCGGTGTGGAATAGATCAACAAACAATTCGCGCTCTAGACGGTAACCAGCATCCCAGTGATGAGTACGGTTGTTCTGAATCAGTTGCTTACACGCCGCGATCGCTGTTGGGCTTTGTTTTTCTACCGCTTTTGCCAACTCCATCGCTTTGTCGTACGCCTGACCTTGTGGAACCAGCTCTTCAACTAAACCGATGCCTTTCGCTTGTGGCGCTTTAATACGCTCGCCACAAAGGATCATGCGCTTAGCCCAACCTTCGCCCACCAGCATGGTTAGATTCTGCGTACCACCAGCACATGGCAGTAGACCAACCGTTGCTTCTGGCAGTGCCATCTGCGCTTGCTCTTCGGCAACGCGAATATCACACGCCAGTGCGACTTCTAAACCGCCACCCATAGCAAAGCCGTTGATCGCTGCGATAGATACACCGCGGAATTTAGATAAGCTTTCAAAAGCACGACCAAACTGACTCGCCATCTCACGTGCCATAGCACGATCACCGTCCGCAAACAGGTTTAGATCGGCACCAGCTGAGAAGAACTTCTCGCTCGTAGAGCGCAATACCAAAGCGTAGATCTGTTTGTCTTGGTTTAGCTCGTCAACAATCGTGACTAAACCCGACAAGCTCTCTTCGGTCCAAGTGTTGGCCGGAGGATTATTCATGGTGATAACGGCGGTATGACCGTGTTTTTCTACAATCAATTTATCTGTCATAGCTTTCTCCAATTCTGTCCTACCGGATCACACAAGATCCGCTGCATCTTCCATCAATACTCGACGAGCAATAATGACGCGCATAATTTCGTTAGTGCCCTCAAGGATGCGGTGTACGCGGTTATCGCGTAGGTAGCGCTCCAATGGGTACTCTTTGATATAGCCGTTGCCACCAAAGATCTGCAGAGCTTCGTCAGCAATGTTAAAACCTACATCTGTGGCAAAGCGCTTTGCCATCGCGCAGTACGCTGTTTTATCGGCATGGCCTGCATCCAGTTTCGATGCTGCCAAACGTACTAGCTGTCTTGCTGCCACAAGCTCAGTCGCCATATCTGCCAACTTGAACTGCAACGCTTGGAAGTGCGCTAGCTCTTTACCAAACTGCTTACGCTCATGCAGATAGTCACGCGCTTTGTTCAGCGCCGCTTGTGCAGTACCAATCGAGCAAGTCGCGATATTGATACGGCCACCATCCAGACCTTTCATCGCAATTTTGAAGCCGTCACCTTCATTGCCCAGTAGAGCAGATGCCGGTACTACCACGTCTTCAAACGTAATCATTCGTGTCGGCTGGCTGTTCCAGCCCATCTTTTCTTCTTTACGGCCGTAAACGATGCCTTCGCTCTTAGCATCCACCGCAAAAGCGGAGATCCCTTTTGGTCCCTCTTCACCGGTACGCGCCATTACAACAAGCACATCGGTACTACCGGCACCGGAGATAAAAATCTTGCTGCCATTTAGGATGTAGTTATCACCCTCACGACGTGCGGTAGATTTAAGGGATGCAGCATCGGAACCGGCATTTGGCTCGGTTAAGCAGTAAGACGCTAACTTCAGACCGGCGGTTAGATCTGGGCACCAGTGCTCGCGGGTTTCCTGATTACCAAAATCGGCAATCATCCACGCGGCCATGTTGTGAATCGTGATAAACGCAGTGGTCGAGGTACAACCCATCGCCAACTGTTCAAAGATAATACTGGCATCTAAGCGGCTCAGGCCTAGACCACCGACATCTTCCGGTGAATACAGACCACAAAAGCCCATCTCACCTGCTCGACGCAGCACATCAACAGGAAAAATCTGTTTTTCATCCCACTCAGCTGCATGGGGCTCAAACTCATTTTGCGCAAAGGCACGGGCCATATCGGCGAATGCAATCTGATCTTCATTCAGCTCGAAATCCATTGCTCTCTCCTTAGGTGGAAAGAGGTCACGCAACCGTGCCTCTTTCTCGTTATTGTTCTGTTCGTAACAACTGATTACTTCAACTGGATCGTTGTGTTTACGCCAGTATCGATATCATCTTCAAACCAACGTGCTGTCACAGTCTTAGTCTCGGTGTAGAACTTAACCGCTTGCTTACCGTAAGCGTGCTGGTCACCGTAGAAAGATTTTCTCCAGCCTGTGAAAGAGAACATTGGTAGAGGCACTGGTACTGGTACGTTGATACCAACCTGACCTACTTTGATCTCGTGCTGGTACTTACGTGCTGCTGCACCAGAAGAAGTGAACATGGAAGTACCGTTACCGTATGGGTTCTCGTTGATCAGCTCGATCGCTTCTTCCAACGTATCTACTTCAAGCGCAATCAGTACAGGGCCGAAGATCTCTTCTTGGTAGATAGACATGTCGCGCGTTACACCGCGGAACATTGTTGGGCCAACCCAGTTACCGTCTGGGTAACCGTCAACTACGCATTCGCTACCATCCAGAATACATTCAGCACCAGCGTCTTTACCTTCTTGGATGAAGTTAAGAACACGCTCACGTGCTTGTGGATTAATTAGTGGGCCGTAACCTGCTTTTGGATCATCCCACGCACCTGGCTGTACTTTCGCTAGGGCATCACGTACTTCTGGGATCCACTCGCGTGCTTCACCAACAAATACCGCAACAGAGATCGCCATGCAGCGCTGACCTGCCGCACCTACAGAGGCACCGGCAATGCTGTTAACAACTTGGTTTTTAGACGCATCCGGCATTACTACCATGTGGTTCTTCGCACCAGCGAATGCCTGAACACGTTTCATTTTGTCAGTACCGGTACGGTAGATGTGCTCACCTACAGCAACAGAACCTACGAAAGAGATTGCTGGCGTATCTTTGTGAGTAAGCAGCTGGTTTACCGCATCTTTTGTACCGTGAACAACTTGTAGAAGACCGTCTGGCGCACCCGCTTCTTTGAATAGCTCAGCCAAACGCATTGGCGTTAGTGGATCTTGCTCAGATGGCTTAAGTACGAAGGTGTTACCGCAAGCGATCGCCATTGGGAACATCCATAGAGGGATCATTGCTGGGAAGTTGAATGGTGTAATACCAACACATACACCTAGTGGCTGAGTGATGCTGTAGCAATCGATCTTACGTGCTACGTTCTCAACCGTTTCACCCATAGATAGAGAAGCGATGTTACAAGCGTGTTCTACAACTTCTATACCACGCCAAACGTCACCTTTCGCATCTTCAAATGTTTTACCTGTTTCCTGAGCAAGTAATGTTGCTAGCTCATCGTGGTTCTCTTTTAGCAGGTGCTGGTAACGCAGCATCAGACGAGCACGCTCGCCTACAGGTGTTTCTTTCCAATCTTCAAACGCAGCTTTGGCAGCTTCTACTGCTTGATCAACTTCTGCAGCTGTTGCGCAAGGAACCTGTGCAATCACTTCCTGCGTAGCAGGGTTAGTTACTGGAAGCAGGGTCTGTGATTCACTCTGAATAAATTCGCCGTTGATAAGTAAAGGTACTTGCTGTGTCATTCTCTGATACCTGTATTTCTTGTTGTAGTTGTATTGTTTTACGTCGCGTTCAAACTCAATAACTCTGTTTTATCATGCAGCTTAGCAATTCATGATTGATAATCTTGTCTAATTGATGGACTATATTGCGATCATATAAGTAATTACCCTAATACATAGGTCGTAGCTATGAGCAGCCCATCAAATTGGCCCTTACCCCCGGAGAGTATTCGCTTTGTCACCCCAAGGCGCGTGGTAGCTGAATTAGCGCAGAATCCGCTAAGCCAGGGCTTGTATCCTCTAGGGATGGGCTACTATCGCGAAGCCAGCGGGCATCACATGGAAAGGATGGAACATGACGATTATCTAATGATCTATTGTTTGGACGGCGAAGGAGAAGCGGTACTTAATGATAAGAAGGTTAGAGTCAAAGCCGGTGATATATTGCTGATTCCTAAAGGAATAGCTCACACCTACAAAGCACGGCAAAAGCGCCCCTGGACTATCTATTGGGTTCACTTTCATGGCCATCAAGCCGCTGATTTTGTGGCACATTTGGAGCAGCGCGAGTCCCCGCAAAGGCAATTTATTATTCCCATCGGTATCCACTCGCGCCTTGCCAGCGATTTTGAAGCCCTGCTCGAAGCCCGAGAATCCACTTACAACCTCAACGCTTATATCTGCGCAGCAAACCAACTTCGACAGATACTCAGCCATATCGCCCTGCTACAACCGCTAGCACGGCAAAAATTGTCGAGAGCAGGCTTGGATATAGAACGCGTTCATAGCCTGATGCAGACTCATGTGCACGAGCAACTGGACTTAGATACGCTGGCCGAAAGCGTCAACCTATCGAAATTCCACTTTGTAAAAAAATACAAAGAGATCACCGGAACCACCCCTATCAACCACTTTATCCAGCTCAAGATAGAGCGCGCCTGTCACCTTCTAGATACCACCACCAACAGCATCAACGAGATCTCTTTTGCCGTGGGTTATGACGATGCCTACTACTTCTCTCGGATCTTTAAGAAACTGATGGGGTTATCGCCGAGTCAGTATAGGAAGATGAGGACGGGGGCTTTTCCTTATCGGAGTTAAGGGGCAGGACGCTGCGCTAAAGAAACATCAGGACGCTACGCTAGAGATCGGCTTCGCCTTTTAGGGCGCCACTGCGTGGCTAGAGGACGGCTGCGCTTAGAGGAAAGACGTTGGCGTGGGAGTAATTTCTGCTTTGTGCCAAACGTGAATATCTGCATCTAAGACTCAAGAGCCCAGACACCTTCGGCTTATCAAGAAAGCTAATAATTGACAAAGTCATATATTAACATGATAACCTCATGCTATTAGAGGAGGCTTTTATGACTTTTGGTGTAACTTTGAAAGCAATTAATAACGTCAGGGAATTTAACCGAGTTTACACTCGAGAAATGGGAATTCTAAATGAGCGCTTTTTAGATAGCGGTTTTACCCTGCCAGAGCTTCGAGTCCTATTTGAAGTCGCCAGTAATCGGTCTCTAATGACTAGTCAGCTTGCACAGTCGTTATGCATGGATCAAGGGTATGTAAGTCGAATAGTAACAACCCTGAAAAAAGAAGGATTAGTTACGAGCCAGCAGAACCCTACTGATAAACGCCAAAAGATTCTCACACTAACGTCTTTGGGGGAATCAACGTATGCGGAATTGGAAGCATCGGTGCAAGTAGATATTCGTAATCAACTTGAAGAGTTTACGCCCGAAGATCAGCAGCAAATGATCGAAGCGATGAACACCATAACTCGTTTGATAAAGAAAAGTGATAATAAAAATAGTTTGATTCGCCCTATTCGATTAGGAGATTCAGGGCACATTATCAAACGTCATGTAGATCTTTACGCACGAGAGTATGGATGGGGGCAAAGCTTTGAACTCGCGGTTATGGAAGTACTTACTAGCTTCTTAAAAAACTTTGATCCTCAATATGAACAGGGGTGGGTTGCTGAAGTTGACGGCGAGTTTGCTGGTTGCATATTTGCTGTAAAAGAAAATGACAGCACTGCTCGCTTAAGAGCATTGTTAGTAGAACCTAAGTTTCGATGCCTTGGTATTGGCACTCAACTTATAGAACAATGCCTAGATTTTTGTCGTAGTAAACAATATGACACTGTCGTGCTTTGGACATGCGATGCTTTAACGCAAGCACGAAAACTTTACTCAAAACATGGTTTCATTAGAACAAGACAGTGGTCTGAAAAGGAGTTTGGAAGCAGTTTGGTTAGCGAAGACTGGGCGTTAGATTTACCATGAAGGCGAACAACTGTTGAACTACTGACCATGTATTTCACGATGACGGCAAGCAAATAGGGTGTAATAGCTTAGCGTATTACACAAACTCATAATATCTACGGTGCAATACGCTTCGCTATTGCACCGTAGATATTTTTTAGATCTCTCCTCTAGCGCTAGCGTCCTAAAAGGCTATTGGTATAAGAGTGGCTTCTACTTTAATCCAAATACAGACATTCATTCTTGACTAAAAAACCTCAAGAAGACTAATGAGAGTTATGTGGTCTGGAAAATATTGAGTAATCATTAATACTTTCCTTTGTGACAAGGCAACTTGATTTATAACCAGCATGAAAGTAACCATCTATTTATTGATATTAAGTTTGCATGCTTCTTTTGCACTAGCCGAGGAACCTAATGCACAGGAGTTATCCATTGGCGTATCAATATGGGCTCCTTACATCCGGGAAAAAGAATCAGGAATCGCTCTGGGTAAACTTGAACAAATAATGGAATACTCAGCCTTTAGCTATTCTGTCAGTTATTACCCTTTTAAAAGGTTACTTAGGCAAGCTGCTGATCATCAGATTTCAATCGCTGCTCTTTTAACGCGAACTCCCACCAGAGACAAACAGCTTCTTTTCTCTGAACCTCTCTATTGTGACCGTCGCTTCATATACAGTCATACGCCTAAACAAGGCTCCGATTTAAGTGGTATTAAGGGGCAAACACTTGGTGTAGGAATAGGAATCAATTACGGAAAAAACTTTGAAAAAGAAGTGATTAGATTTGGTATTACAGTTCAGAAGTTCCCAACCCCTCAAGTTCTATTGCGTGCTCTTCAGGAAAAAAGAGTTAGCAATATATTGATATCGGAGAGAGAAGCGGAATCATTAAAGAATCAGAAAAAAGCATTCGCAACTAACTCTATACGAAAAGCAGCTAATGCATTCAGTCAGATGGAGCTACATCTAGCTCTACCGCTTTCGAATGAAAGCAAAGAGCGGTTGAATCTAATCAATGATTCAATAATTTCTCTCAAACTAAGGGAAGGCTGTAACTAGCAAGTAGGGTATACCCTACTCTTTGGTAGGTTTATCGAAGAAACAGATGGGGGCTGTTCCTTATCGGTGATAAGGGTAGAGCGCCTAGAGAAAAAACAGGGAGAGGGTAACTGAGGCTTTATGACTGATATATATTTGGATAACAGGCAGCCCTCCCAAGAGAGGGCTTTGTGCTCTATTAGCAACAGTTTCAACCTAATATGTTAGCTACTCTAATGTATTTTTAATTGATCCAAGTATGTTCAGTGCTTCATCAAACTCAAAGCTGTCTAGAGAATTGTAAAGTTCATCTGCTAATGCAATTAACTCTGGGCCTGTCACTGACTTTTTAAGTTCTTTGGCAGCCTCAATACAACTTACATCTCCTTGTTTGACTTTATCTTCCAGCTCCATCAACAGTTGTGAAAGATCTAACGCATTAACACTTTTAGAGTCTACAAAGGGCCCATTACCGCAATACAAATCAATTTCTTTCTTTAACTTGGATATTTCTTGCGAAAGCTGCTCGGCTTGATTCTGAAGAAATTCTTCTGACCAGTTTTCAGAATGCTCAATGTTACTAAGAAGCGTCTGCAGAGGGTAAGCTCCTAAATTAGCAGCAACACCTGCCACTGAGTGAACCTGACGTTTAAGCTCTTCCCCTTCATCATTGATTGGATGCTCAATAAGCTGGCCTGGCAGTGACTCTAGTAGTTCTAGCATCTGCCCAAGCATCTTCTGATACAAATCACTGTTACCACAAAGCCTGTTTAATCCATCTTCAATATTTAGAACAGCATCAGTCTTGCGACGACTCTCAGAAGAAGTCTCTCTTGAATCTTGTTTTATCCAATGTAAAAGCACATCTTCGAGTTGTTGGGGGTCTATTGGTTTTGATACATGATCATTCATTCCCACAGAAAAACTTTTTTCTTTGTCGCCCTCCATAGCATTGGCCGTAAGCGCGATAATCGGTAACTGATCAAACTCAGGGCTTTTACGAATTTCTTCTGCAGCTGTATACCCATCCATTACAGGCATCTGAATATCCATCAGGATCAAATCAAAAGTCTCTTGATATAAAGCGCTCAGTACTTCTTCTCCGTTTTCACAGCAAACGACTTCAATTCCTAATGCTTTCAGCAATCCAACTGCGACTTCTGTATTTATTGAATTGTCTTCAGCGAGAAGTACTTTTGATCCCTTTAATCGGTCATTTTTGGGTACTTCACTATCTAATCGAATATCTTCGAGCTTATTTCTGTCTTTAAGAATATTTACTAACTCACCAAATACAGATGATGGCGTAAGTAATTCAGATATATGGTAGACAGGAAAGGCGTATTTGATCTCGGAGGTTTGTTTTGAACCGGTTACAAAAACACATGTAGGTAGAGTAGTTATGGCGTGGCCTTCAGACATTTTTTGATACAACGCGTCGTAATCAAATTGCCCTTCAAGGTCCATAAAGACAAGAAGTTCATGCGACTCATCAGAAGCAGCCACCTTAAAGTGCTTCCAATTAATATCTGAGAAGTGTTCAACATTGCCTGTAATATTTACATCAAAGGCTTTGAGTGCATTAACTATCCCTGCGTTGCCAACAACGTAAGCATTAATCTTGTCTAATTCGGTAAAATTATTGCCTTTCTTAGGTGTACGTTCTTCACATTCCTTCAGTGGTAGCTCAACTGTAAATGTGGATCCCTTACCTTCAGAGCTATTAATATTAATTTTACCTTTCATTAACTCTACTAGCTGTGCAGTTATTGCCAAGCCAAGACCGGTGCCACCAAATTTTCGGGTGGTACTACTATCTCCCTGGTTGAATGGTGTAAATAAGTGCTTCTGTTTATCTTCGGCAATTCCTATTCCAGAATCAGAGACATTGAAACGAAGAAAATGAGATCCTTCTTCATTTATAAAACTATCAGCCTCGAGCTTCACGAAACCACTTTGGGTAAATTTAACGGCATTTCCCGTTAGGTTCGTCAAAATCTGAGTTAACCGTAATGGATCTCCTAGAAAGTTATCCGCAAGATTGAAATTACGTTTAACAATAAATTGAATGTTTTTTTCGTTCGCATTCAGATGATTAACTACATAAACATTCTGAAGCACTCGATCAAGACTAAATCGAGTTTGCTCAACGTCCATGTGACCGGACTCAATCTTCGAGAAATCGAGGATGTCATTAATGATGCCTAGGAGATTTTTCGAAGAGAGCTGAATCTTTTCTAAGTAATTTTTTTGTTTTTCGGTTAGGTCTGCACTATCTAAAGACAAATGAGTTAAACCAATAATCGCATTCATTGGTGTTCTGATTTCATGGCTCATGTTGGCCAAAAATTCGCTCTTTGCTTTTGCAGCCTGTTCAGCTCTGATTACAGCTTGGTGTAGATCATAGTTCTTATCTTTGATGGTGTTTTGCATCTTATTAAATGCATTGTATACAACACCTATCTCATCATTTGTTTTTACCGTTAATGATTGGGTAAAGTTGCCCTCTCTGATATTTTGAGCAGCACCTGTTAGTTCTTCTAGAGGGCGAATCACTAATTTTCGATTCCACCAACCGCCAAAAACAACAATAAATAAGCAAACTACCCCAGTGCCAAAGCGAAGAAGGACTAACTGGTCAGTTATATATTCAAGCTCATGTTCAATTTCTAGTTCGTACCTAAAACTACCCAGTTTTTCCCCACCCCAGGTCAATTCTTCCTCAATGATCAAATATTCATCACTTCCTTCATGAAAAAGAACACGCTGCGATAAGGGATATAGCTGCTGCCCCGAGTTTGAAAACAGAACAATCCCTCCTTCTGATTCCTCGGCATGCATACGTTCTTGACGTTCAAGGATACTAAAGATTTTAGATAGATCTCCTGCAGCAAGTTCTTCAGCTATTATGGGAGCTAACACTTTAAGTTCAGAACGCTCAGAATCGATAATGACTTCCAACTGTTGCTCTTTGTAGTACGGGATATAAGCAAGTTCAACAGAACCTAGAAAAAAGCCTAGGGTTACAATTACGGGAGTGATTATTTTAGTCGCTATTTTCACTTCAGATCCTAGTTACTTTGGTGAAACATAATAACGTTCGAGATTAAGCTTGCGTACTTGATCGTAATCTCTATCACTAGCAGCACCTATTTTTTTAAACGGTACTTTTGCAAGGAGCTTCTGGTGATTTTCATCTTTTCCCATCTGTAACAATGCTTCTGTAACCGATTCTACGATGTCTGAATCGAGATCTAATTTTGCAGTCAAAGGATGCGGCTGAACACTTTCCGTTTTGAGCAATATATTAAGCTTTTCTTTTATATCTGATTGTTGCTGCTTGAAGGTTTTTTGAACCCCTCCACCAGCAGGGGCTAAGTTCAAAACAACATTGAGGTAAACCGAGGAATGGGTGTTAACAAATTTTGGCGTAAAATTAATACCATATTTCTGCTCAAGCTCAGAACGTATCATCAATGATGCACCCAAGGCATTAGGGGCTGGGAATACTAGGGTTTGACCTTCAAGCTGCTGGATGTTTTTAATGCCTTCGTCGCGATTAACAACCAGAATACCAAACAGTTTCCTTCCATGATCTCTAGCAATAGGTTTGTAATGTTCAGATATAGTGTAGTGATAAGGGTTCATGTACGCGAAATCAAAAGCACCCATTGAAAAATCCTTTTCAAATGTTGGAATATCCTTCGACCCTTTAAGTACGTACTTATGACCCGTTTTTTCTTCCAAAACATCTAAGATTGGTTGCCAAATAGAATATATAGTTTTGATATCGAACTGCGGAACCACACCAACTGTGAATGTTTTCGCTACTGAAACCGAAGGGCAAGCTAGAGTAAATACAAAAAGGAAAGTAAATAAACGTCTATTAAGCAACATCTTATGATTAATCCTTAAACTGAGCTGCAATTTCTACGAATGCTTTTTCCTGACGAAGAAAGGCATCAATAACATCTGGGTCAAAATGTTTGCTTTTCCCTTCAAGAAGAATAGATTTTGCTTTTTCATGATCAAATGCAGGTTTGTATACCCGCTTGGATATAAGGGCATCATAAACATCTGCTACTGCCATTAGTCGTCCTGATAATGGAATTTCGTTCTCTTTTAGGCCATAAGGATATCCGGTTCCGTCCCACTTCTCATGATGAGTAAGAGAAATTTCACGGGCATAACGTAAGAAAGAGTTGTCTCTATCTGACATACCAGCTTCTGCCTCTAAAATTGCATCAGCACCAATTTGCGGATGAGACTTCATCACAGAAAACTCTTCTTCCGTCAACTTCCCAGGCTTTAGAAGAATACTATCAGGGATTCCAACCTTACCAACATCATGTAACGGTGCTGATTTATAGATTAAATCAATATTTTCATCTGTTAGCTCTTCTTTGAAGAATCCATTCTGAACCAGATCTTCCGCTAGAGCTTTTACATAATACTGAGTACGACGAATGTGGTTGCCAGTTTCATTATCTCGCGTTTCAGCTAATGAAGCTAAAGCAAGAATGGTTATATCCTGCGTCGCAGATAATTCAGCCGTACGGATTTTAACCTTTTTCTCAAGAATCTCATTCTGACAAGCCAGTTCATCCTGAGCTTTCTTTAATGCAAGATGAGTTTCAACTCTGGCTGTAACAATTGCGGGGGAAATAGGTTTTGTTATGTAATCGACAGCTCCAACTTCCAAGCCATTCATTTCGTCCACTTCTTCGTTCATTGCCGTAACGAAAATTACAGGGATAGCTGACGTAGATGTAGACTGTTTAAGTTCCCGGCAAACCTCAAAACCATCCATACCAGGCATCATAACATCCAGAAGAATAAGATCTGGTTTCACTTCCCCATTAGCTCTGGATAGCGCCTGCTCGCCGTTTTTTGCTGCAATTACTCTGTATTTTGATTTAAGTAAGTCCGACAGGACCATAATGTTTATAGGCTCATCATCAACTACAAGTATGGTCTTGCTTTGAGTTTCGTTCATATAATGCAACCCCAAAAACTAATCCGATGAAATAAATTAAGACTTTAGAGTTCTCCATCTCCAGCCACAATCCAAAACAATAAAATTCACGTGGTTATTTAGTCTAAGAATGATCCTTGTCAGTTATCTTTTATTTGATATTTCCCGTTGAAGAGGAAATTATCTATATATAGCTAATATAAATGTAGTGACAGAGGTAGGCCATGCTTGGGATTGTTTTTACTGAATTTATGGAGATGGTAGAAGAGAAGTTTTCTGCCGATGTACTTGATGAAGTTTTAGAAACGCCGGGGCTAAAATCAGATGGGGTTTATACATCTGTAGGTTACTATGACCATAAAGATATGGTCAAAATGGTTGTCGAGTTATCAAAACAAGTTGACGTGCCAGTAGATGATTTAATAGAAGCTTTTGGGCAGTATCTTTTTGGGATACTGATCTCTAAATACCCCACCCTTAAAGAGAACATTAGCTCTGCTTTAGACTTTCTTGAAACAGTCGACGGTACTGTGCACAAGCAAGTAAAAAAACTTTACCCAGAAGCTGAATTACCTGAATTTGATTGCGAACGTATAGACCAAAGCACTTTGAATCTACACTACAGATCTAAGAGGCCTTTCTCGATCCTTGCATTAGGGTTGATAAAAGGATGTGGTGATTTCTTCGGTGATAAGCTAGAGGTTACGCACACCTCTCGAGAAGAAAATGGACTACACCATACCGACTTTGTTGTAGTTAATGCTAATGACTAGCGAAGCAGATCGTTGGGAAAAACGATATCTCCGTGAAAAAAAAGCGCGCAAATCAGCAGAGGAATTATTAGAAAAGAAAGCCAGTGAGCTTTTTGAAGCCAATGAAAGGCTGAGGAAACTGCTTGATTTTCAATCAAATATTGTCGAAGAAAAGACCAAAGAGCTTCAATCGGCTCTCGCTGTAGCTAAAGATGCGAATGAACATAAAAGCATGTTTTTGGCCAATATGAGCCATGAAATACGCACACCGATGAATGCCATTATAGGTCTCAGTCATCTAGCCCTTGAAGTCGAGTTAGATCAACAACAGCAAGGATATTTGCACAAGATACAATTCTCCGCCAAAAACCTTCTAGGAATCATCAATGACATTCTTGATTTTTCTAAGATTGAAGCGGGAAAAATGAATATTGAAATCGTTCCTTTCGACTTAGATGAAGTATTGAGTGATCTCTTCGGCCTACAAAAGATCAAAGCCGAAGAAAAAGAAATTTGCTTTACTCTGAATCGAGATTTCAGTTTCGCTAACTATGTACTCAGCGATCCAGTCCGTATTAACCAAATACTGACAAATCTTGTCAGTAATGCCATCAAGTTTACAGAAAAAGGAAAGGTCACGGTTGATGTTGATGCAGTTTACCAAAATGGTGAGAACGCTTGCCTTAATGTCGTAGTCGAAGATACAGGCATTGGTATCACCAAAGAACAAAAAAAACTTCTATTCCAACCATTCACACAAGGCGATTCTAGTACCACTCGACAATTTGGCGGTACAGGGCTGGGCCTTTCAATTACTCAAAAGCTAACAGAGTTATTAGGCGGAACTATCCATCTTGAAAGTGAAATAGGTAAGGGAACTAAAGTAACCGTATCACTACCTCTAAAATTAGACCCAAACAAAACCAAATGTAGTCATTTATTGAAAGGAAGATCTTGTCTATTGTTGGGGGGAGATGAAACCTTAAGGAAGCTACTCGAAAGTTTTGGCTTAAGTATTCTTTCAGCAGAATATAGTAGAGATGCTATCCAACTTGTTGAAAACGCTGTAATAAAGGAGCCGGTTGATTGCATAGTAATTGCCCCTCCTTCAAATGCTCAATTGGACTTGCCTGATTACCTCCTTGCATTACGTAATCAAGTCCCTGAAGTCATCCTTATACCAAATATCCTGATCACTTCGTCAAGAACAGCAAAAATCATCTCAAAACATCATGACAGTTATAATCTTCATGCGATTAGCGAATTAATTACCCCTTCAAGTGTCCTTGATCTGCTAACAGAGGTCTTACAGCCTGAAATAAAACCTGATTCTGTTAGAAAAACCAGATCTCCACTACATGGTATTGAAGATATTTTGGGAGCACGTGTATTGCTCGTAGAAGATAACCCTTTAAATACAGAAGTAGCTAAAGGGATGCTTGAACGTATGGGCTTACATACAACTTGTGCGACAAATGGGCAAGAAGCTTTAAATCTAATGGCTGAATCTTCTTTTGATATTGTATTAATGGATCTACAAATGCCTGTCATGGATGGTTTTGAAGCTATATCGCATATCAGAAGCAATCCAGACTATGTGAACCTACCAGTCGTCGCTTTAACTGCCCATGCTATGACAGGAGATAAAGAAAAAAGCCTAGCCTCAGGTATGGATGATCATATCACTAAGCCTATTGATGTGGATGAACTTGAAGAGACTCTCTTTAAGTGGATTCCCTCTACTCAATTAAGAAGAAAGTCACAGAGTACAACAATTAATGCACCAAACATTATTTTCGAGCACATAGATGGCCTAGATTTAACAAATAGCCTTCCTCGTGTTTCGGGCGATATTAGCTTCTATCTATCTCTGTGGAAGCAATATGAGCTTCGCTACCCTGATCTAGCTCGTGAGTTTTCTGTTCTAATGAATAGAAAGGATCTAACAGAAATAAACAAACTGGCTCATAGTGTAAAGGGCGTATTTGCTAACCTTGGGGCAGTTGAACTAGAGAAAACCTGTGCTGTACTCGAGCGTTTAGAATGCCTTTCAGACAGTTCAGGAACAGAACTAACAGAGCAACTAAATAGTCAATTAGCAGTTGTCCAAGCGAGTTTACAAAAACTCAAAATGGCCAATAAACCTGCTTCCGCACAAGAAAGCTCAAATACATATGACGCTAATGCCTTTAAAGAAAAGCAATTGCAGTTAGAGCAGTTACTGGTAGCAGGTGATATTGAGGCAATGAATGTAGTTAAAGTGCTAACAAGAATTTGTGAGGAAGCTAAAAAGCCAATGCTTGATGACATTGAAAAGTTAATAGCTGACTTTGAATTCGAAGAAGCTCTAGAGTATTTAACACATTTAAAATGACGTGCTTCTTATAATTAAAATATTCCGAAAAGGCTTATTAAGATCGGAGTAATGGGTTAAAACGACGTAGCGCGGCAAAAGATCAGCTTTTCAATAGGAAATGCGCTAAGAATATCTTATGCCCGCTGCAAGTTGGGAGAAAACAACTTACCAACAGAAACAGATCAACTTAGTACTTAATATCAACGGGTTAGATTAGAATCTATTCTAAATAATCCACCAACTTCCCAGTCGTCATACGTAGATGCTGGCTGATTTGTTTAGCAAATCTCATTACGAGCTCTAAAGCAACTCTAGGACGGGCTTCACACATTTTTTTAAAGCCCTCTGTGGTCATTACTAATACAGATATATCGGTAGCAGCTACAACTGTGGCAGACCTAGTTTCGTTATCGATTAAACCCATCTCACCAATAGTATTTCCTGCCCGTAAAGTAACTATCTTTTTGAGTTTGTTCTGGTCATCCTTTTTCAGCACATCTAATTGTCCTTTTATTATCAGAACAAAATAGGAACACTTTTCCCCCTCAGAAAATAAACTTTCTCCCTTCTTAAGCTGATAAAGATCCATGTGTTCCGCCAAATATTGTATGTGTTCATAGCTGAATTCTCGTCCCCATGCACTGGCATCTAACAATTGGCACTTTTCGTCCAAAGGCGTGTCTTCCTTTGAACGGTTAGATAAAAGATCGATCTTTGAGTGGCTCATTGTTATTGCTCTACCTAAATAAAACGCAGTGGGGAGAAAGTTATTTGGTCTTTTTAGTCACTTACTTAAATTAACTATATACCAATCAGTTTGATAGGAACTTATCTGTTATTCCTTGGGGCGCTATGTGTTAGAAGTATTTCTTCTATTCAATAACTCATTTTTTACCTTAGATTTTCCCTAATCGTGGAACTACGGCTTCTAATGAACGCCCTTCTTTTGACTCTAGCTATCATAGATATAGATCCGATTGCGCCGGCGCAGGTATGAGAATAATTTCTTAGAAGGGATTACTTGAACTGTTTGATCTTCTCTGCAAACAAGTCAATTTCTACTGAGACTGGCTTGTCTGATGCTCTTCGCCCTTGTGGGTTGTGCCTCGAAAAGTTGTGCTTATCCATTCTATTTCTTTTTTCATGGTTTGAACGTCTATCTATCATTGTCTTCCGGCGTTCTTCCCCTTTATATTGTGAATACAAATAATGCTTCCACCATTCTTCAGCATGTTGGATGCTATGAAAGATTGGGCTTACAGGATTTATATTTTCATCAGCCCAATAAAATACGATTTCATATTCGACAAAATCTTTTACTAATTTCATGAAGTTATACATCTAGCTTTAGGCGTTTAAACATGGAGATGAGGGGAAGCTGGCATTAATGCGCTATTGACCACATACATTTCGGGCTATGTTATAGGGCTATTAGCCCTACAGTCCATTTGGTCGGTTTGGATTGCTGACCCAGATCAAATCACTACGTAATAATAGCAGGAGATTTCGGAAAGGAAGCTTTTATCGTTAAAGAACAGAAAGTTAGATCGTAAAAACATCAACTCATTAAATTTCAGCCATCTGAACCCTATTACGTCCATGATTTTTAGCCTGGTAAAAAGCTTTAGAGTAGCGATACTTTCACCCTCTTTAGGAATAATAAGTCTAAGGTTGGCAGTAACAGAGCAACCGCCATAGGAAATATGACGTTTTACTCTGTTACAACCAATTACTTTTCGGTTAATCCACCTTAAAGTGGCTTACGCTCTGTCGTAACTGCTGTGCAAGCGCCGAGAGTTCTTGGCAAACCTGTTGATTGCGTTCGGATTCGGCTGAAGTTTCTTCCGATTTAATCTGAATGAACGAAACGTGCTCACTAATATCATTAGCCACTGCACCCTGCTGTTCTACCGCCGCAGCAATTTGTGAGTTAACAAATGAAAGGTTACTCACCGCTTGAGTGATATGCTCCAACGAATCACCTGCTTGACTGGCATTTTCTACGCTATGACTCGCAGATTCCTGCCCTGATTGCATCGCGTGTACAGCATTTGATGCGCCAGTCTGTAAACGGTTGATCATATCCTGAATCTCATGGGTGCTGTTTTGGGTACGACCAGCAAGGTTACGCACCTCATCAGCCACCACGGCAAACCCACGACCTTGCTCACCCGCACGCGCAGCTTCTATTGATGCATTGAGCGCTAATAGATTAGTTTGATCGGCAATATCACGGATAACATCAAGTACTTTACCTATCTCTTCACTATCTGCTCGTAGCGTATCAATAACAGATGCGGTCTCTTCAACCTGCTCTGATAATTGGTTAATCGCATTAACCGAGGCTGTCACCACAGTTTTACCCGTATCAGCCATTTGGTTAGTTTCTTTGGCGGTTTCATCAGCCGACGCAGCATTACTCGCTACTTCATGAATCGCTCCACTCATCTGTTCAACTGAAGCTGCAACCTGAGTCGTACGTTGCAATTGGTCTTCGGTATGCTCAGCTGTATTTTGAATATCCACCAGTAGATGATCAGTCTTATCAGCTAATTGATGCGAAACTTGGGTCAATTGCCGCACCATTTCCTGTTGTTGCGACAACATCCGATCCACAGTATGACCTAGTAGTGATAACTCATCATTTCCCGCCTCATTTAAACGCTGAGTAAGATCTCCTTCACCATCGGCAATCATTCCTATTGCCCCAGAAATTGTAGCGATACGCTGACTAATCACCCGTTTAAAAGCAAGGTAAATAGTCGTCAGAATCACTAATAGCATCAATAAGAGAAAACCAATCACTGTCACACTAGTCACTTGGCTTGAGGCAAGCTGCTCAGTCACATCTGAATCAATCTCAAGCACACCTCGAACATCCCCTAACTTCCAATCGGTCTTGGGCGAATCGGGGTGGCTGTTATGGCAAGCAACGCACCCTGGGGCCGACATCGTATCGGCAATAGCAACGCGAACGATGCTCTTATCGCCGTGACTACTCACTTGTTTGTAAATGCCGTCAGGGTTGGCCACCAGATAATCCCAAGCATCCGACGCAAATTGATCAAGATTACGACTAGCGCGGTTAGGGAAAGGGAAGTCACTATAAAGTTTGACGTTAACGCCGTTGTTTTCGAGCAATTTACTCAAATCATGGATCATCGTCGCAGGTAGCGGGATAGCCTTAGGGTTTCCCTGATGATCTATCGCAGGCTTGATATCAGACCCTTTACTGACAACAGAGGCAATGTTTTGCACATAGTATTTTCGTAAAGTTTTAAACTGGATAGCCGTTTGTTCTGCAGCAAATACCGTGTCTTCCAGTACACGATCTTCCATCCTTGAAGGTATCAGCCAAGCCATAACGGCCAGCGCCACAATAAATACACCCAGAATAGGATACGCCATTTTGGCAAAAATCCCCTGGGTAATGGCTATTTTGGCCATGAGGAATTCCTCCAAATACGGTACTTTTTAGTGTAGCAGGCAAAAAAATATTGGCTTGGGTAACAGTTGCTAATTGAAGATAAAATTAAAGAGGGGAAGGGGAAAATAAATAGGGTGAATAAGCATAACTATTGCACCCTATATCAAACGAATTTCTTAGTGGTTTTCAGCCGCAGCTTTCTCTTTTTCAGCAGCAATGTGCTCAATATGCTGGTCGAAGTTTTCGTTTAACATTTCGTTAAAGTGGCCGGTGTACCAATCTACTGCGTCTTTCTTTTCAGCCGCTAGATCGCTTGAACGATAAGCTACTTCGTGGGAGCTAAAACGCGCTGCAGCGTAACGAATGGCTGCACCTACATCTTCCAGCTCTTTACCTTCAGCAGTCAACATACGGTTAGCCAGATCGATAAACTCGTCTGCCATTTTATACGTATCCATCGCCTTTTCTTTTTGACTCATACAGCACCACCCTATTCAAAAACTGTTAGGGCAATAACCCGCCCCATTACAAAAGAGCTCAACTGTACAATAGGTAAGGTGCAATAGCGAAGCGTATTGCACCAATGGCTAAGATGTTAAGCAGTGATTAAAGCATCTCAACCGCGACCGCTGTCGCCTCACCACCGCCAATGCAAAGCGAGGCGATACCGCGCTTTAGACCTTTCTGTTTCAGCGCATGCAGCAACGTCACCATAATGCGGGAACCACTTGAGCCGATCGGGTGACCCAGTGCACACGCTCCACCACGGACATTCACTTTGTCTGCATCAAGACCGAGTTCGGTGATCGCCAGCATAGAAACCACAGCAAAGGCTTCGTTGATCTCAAATAGATCCACGTCCTCTTTCGACCAACCCGCTTTATCCAACGTTTTCTGGATCGAACCGATCGGTGCAATGGTAAATTCAGCTGGTAACTGTGCATGAGTGGAGTGCGCCACAATTTTAGCTAGCGGAGATAGACCACGAGCTTTCGCTTCGGACTCTTTCATCAGCAATAGAGCCGAGCCACCATCGGAGATCGAGCTGGAGTTAGCTGCTGACACCGTGCCGTCTTTTTTGAAGGCCGGTTTTAGGCTACGGATTTTATCGATGCGAGCATTACCTGGCTGTTCATCGGTATCGATAACCACTTCGCCTTTTCGTGTTTTAATCGTCACCGGTGCGATCTCTTCGACAAACTCACCGGCTTCAATTGCAGCGATCGCCTTTTCTAGAGAACCAATCGCAAAGTCATCCATCGCTTCACGGCTAACATTGAAATCGTCCGCGCTCTTTTGTGCAAACGAGCCCATCAAGCCACCTTCATAAGCGTCTTCTAAGCCATCAAAGAACATATGATCGATCACCTTGCCGTGACCCATACGCATGCCTTCACGGGCTTTTGGTAGTAGATACGGAGACTGACTCATATTCTCCATACCACCAGCGACCATGATAGACGCCGAACCCGCTAAGATTTGATCATGAGCCAACATCACTGCCTTCATACCGGAGCCACACATCTTATTGATGGTGGTACAACCGGCAGCATCGGGAATACCTGCAGCACGGGATGCTTGTCGAGCAGGTGCCTGACCTAAACCAGCAGGCAAAACACAGCCCATCACCACTTCATCGACATCATCCGCAGCAACGCCCGCACGCTCAATTGCAGCTTTGATCGCAGTAGCACACAGATCGGGAGCGCGAACATCGCTTAACGATCCCATCATGCCACCCATTGGGGTACGCGCGGCACTTACAATAACGACTGCATCCTGACTCATATTTCCACCTTCATAACTTTCTAATATTGACGTTAACGTCAACTTGTAGAGACAAAAAAGGGGATCGAATAACCCCCCTTTGGTTTAAGTTTAGCTAAAGTTCTTTTTCATGAATTTCTGCACTTCACCAACAATACCGCTACGGAACGCCAATACGCAGATCACGAAGATAAAGCCCATGATGATGTGGATGTAGTTACCCAACTCACCACCGGACAAGTAGTTCTGAATAGTCACAACCGCACCGGCACCTACGATTGGGCCAAAGATCGTGCCCATACCACCTAGCAAGGTCATCAACACCACCTCACCGGACATATGCCAATGAGCATCGGTCAGCGAAGCCAGCTGGAACACCAAGGTTTTCGTCGAACCGGCTAGACCTGCTAGTGCAGCCGAGATTACAAATGCAGCCCATTTGTAATCGTTAACGTTGTAACCAAGGGATACTGCACGCGCTTCGTTTTCACGGATCGCTTTAAGAATTTGACCGAATGGTGAGTGGATCGTGCGATTTACCAACCAGAAACCAAACAGGAAGATGGCAAACACGAAGTAATACATACTCATGTTATCGCTCAGATCGATAAACCCGAACAGATGCCCACGCGGAACGCCCTGCATCCCATCTTCACCACCGGTAAACGGTGCTTGGAGGTAAACGAAGAAAGCTAACTGAGCTAACGCCAGTGTAACCATGGCAAAGTAGATACCTTCACGTTTCACCGCCAACTTGCCATACACAGCACCCAGTAAAGCAGCTGCTAAGGTTCCACCCAACACACCTAACTCGGGTGTCACACCGGTTTCCATCATCAAATAACCGGTAATGTAGCCACCGGTCCCTAAGAACGCGGCGTGGCCGAAAGAGAGCAAACCCACATAACCCAACAACAGGTTAAATGCGCAAGCGAACAGTGCAAAACAGAGCACTTTCATAACAAACACGGGGTACAGCACGTAAGGAGCAATCAATCCAAGGACGACCAGTGCAATCATTGTTTTACTTATTTTCATCGTCACGTCTCCTAGGCTTCTTTACCAAATAAACCCGCAGGCTTGGTTAGCAATACAATCACCATCACCGCAAAAATAACGGTGGTCGAGGCTTCGGGGTAAAAGTACTTCGTCAGGCCCTCCACAACCCCCATACCTAAGCCGGTCAGGATTGCGCCACCGATCGATCCCATTCCGCCAATTACCACGATGGCGAATACCACGATCAGCATGTTGGAGCCCATGTCGGGTGATACCGAATACACAGGTGCAGCCATCACACCGGCAAAGCCAGCTAAGCCCACACCAAACCCAAAGGTCAGAGTGACAATCAAAGGTACGTTGATACCAAATGCCTGCATCAACTGCGGGTTCTCAGTACCTGCACGCAGGTAGGCACCCAGCTTTGTTTTCTCGATCATGTACCAAGTACCGGCGCAAACAATGATCGACGCGATAATGATCCAAGCACGATAATTTGGCAGATACATAAATGGCAGACGGTTACCGCCTTTCAGCTCTTCTGGAATCGCGTAGGACATACCTGAGGAACCGAACAGGTGAGTAAACGCCCCCTGAAGAATTAGCGCTAAACCGAAGGTCAGCAGCAAACTGTAAAGGTGATCCTCATTGGCAATTGGACGCAGCAGGAAACGCTCCATCAAAATGCCGATAAAGCCCACGGCGATCGGGACGAGAATTAGCGCGACCCAATAGTTAATGCCCATATAGTTAAGGGCCATCCACGCAAAGAAAGCACCCAGCATATAGAGCGCGCCCTGCGCGAAGTTAATGATTTTTAACAGTCCGAAAATAATTGCTAAACCCAGACTGAGTAATGCATAGAATGAGCCGTTAATGAGGCCCACCAGCAATTGACCAAATAGGCCAAAGAGATTTATATCGAGGAATGTTGCCATAACTCTCCACCCCTTACCGGCAACTGCGCCACAGATACATTTGTAGCTAACCGGTACTTACAATCCGCTAAGAGAGCTATATAGAACTACGAATAGCTCAAAACTCTGACTTACTAATTGAGAGAGGTGAAACTCACCTCTCTCACCGTGCTACCGGCTTACTTGGCAGCTAGGAAGTTACATTTATCCATCATCGGACCAAATGCTTCTTCCCCTGGGATAACCTGCTCAATTGCGAAGATATCGTCTTCGTTTTTACGCTCTTCGGATGTCTTGATACGTACCTGATACATGTCATGCACCATACGGCCATCCGCACGTAGATGGGCATTACGCGCGAAGAAATCGTTCGGCTTGTTCGCCTTCATCTTCGCCATTACCGCATCAGCATCATCCGTACCCGCTTCTTTGATCGCGTTTAGGTAGTGCATCGTCATAGAGTAAGCACCCGCCTGACCCATTGCTGGGATAGAGCCGTGACGATCTTTAAAGCGCTTAGACCAAGCACGTGTTTCATCATCCATATCCCAGTAGAAACCTGTTGTCAGTTTCATACCGCCAGAGATTTCAGGGTCCAGCGCTTTCGCGTTGTGAGTAAATACCAACAAACCTGCAACATCAGTTGTTTCAGTTAGACCGAACTCAGCTGCTGTTTTTAGGGAGTTAACGAAATCAGCACCCGCATTCGCTAGCGCCACTACGTCTGCACCAGAAGATTGCGCCTGAAGAACGTAAGAGGAGAAGTCGGTTGTACCTAGTGGAGCGCGCACAGCACCTACCACTTCACCGCCGTTAGAGTTAATGACGCCAGTCGCTACTTTCTCTAGAGCATGACCGAAAGCGTAGTCCGCAGTGATGAAGAACCACTTCTTCTTACCTGCAGCTACCATCGGTTTTACCGTACCGTTAGCTAGCGCAACTACGTTGTAAGTCCAGTGAGCGTTGTAAGGTGAGCACGCCTTAGTGGTGAACGCATGAGATGCAGAAGTAGCGATCAGAGCAACTTTTTTATTGTCTGTTAGCACTTTAGTTACCGCACCCGTTACTGAAGAAGCTACCAGACCTGTAACCGCATCAACGCCTTGGCTTTCTACCCATTCACGCGCTTTTGCAGAACCGATATCTGGTTTGTTCTGGTCGTCGGCACTTACCACTTCAATTGGTTTACCTAGTACCGTACCGCCAAAATCTTCAACCGCCATCTCTACTGCTGTAACACAGCCTGCACCACAAATATCAGCATAAACACCGCCCATATCGGCTAGTACACCGATTTTGACTTTGTCGTCTGATACACCTGCCGCTTGCACCCCTGTTACTGCAAATGTAGAGGCAATTGCCGCTGTCAGCAGAGATTTCTTCATTGATTTCATCGCATTTTCTCCCGATAGAGTTTTTTATTTTTATTCAAAGTTTGATGCTTTGTGGTTTAACCCAGCACATCTTCGGGTCATTCACTTAGCCTCTGGACATAAAGGCTCTAAACACCCAAATAGGTATTCAGTAATTCTGTTTTCTCGGTCAGCTCATGTTTGTGAACTTCTTCCACGATATGACCGTGTTCCATCACGTAATGACGATCCGCAATCGGTGCCGCAAAACGGAAGTTCTGCTCTACCAACAAGATGGTCAATCCGCGTTCTTTTAACTTGGTTAAAACCTCACCCAACTTTTGCACAATCACAGGTGCCAGACCTTCGGTGATCTCATCGAGCAACAAGATATTTGCGCCCGAACGCAAGATACGAGCTAAAGCCAGCATCTGCTGCTCACCACCGGATAGGCGTGTGCCTTGGCTGGTTCGGCGTTCGTAAAGGTTGGGGAAAATTTCATAGATCTCTTCGATACTCATACCGTCACTGCGCACAGTCGGCGGCAGCATCAGGTTTTCTTCCACATTTAAACTGGAAAAAATACCGCGCTCTTCCGGGCAGAAGCCCATACCTAAATGGGCGATTTTGTGCGCCGGCATATCAATGGTTTCGCGACCATTCACATTGATGCTGCCACTACGACGACCCACCATATTCATGATCGAACGCAGCGTAGTTGAACGGCCTGAACCATTACGGCCCAATAGGGTTACTAGCTCGCCCTGCATCACATGCATATCGATGCCGTGCAGAATATGAGATTCACCGTAGAAAGAGTGCAGGTCACTGATACGGAGTTTTTCGTTGCCTCCTAAGCTCATGCCACAACCTCCTCTTTCTCAGGGGATGTTTCAGCAGGCTTGGCAGCTTCTGGTTCTTCATCCGCAGCAACACCCAGATAGGCTTCCTTAACTCGTGGATCGGCTGATACCGTGGCGTAATCACCTTCGGTAAGAATCGCGCCACGCTGCAGAACAGAGATACGGTCTGCCAGTTTGGAAACCACATGCAGGTTGTGCTCAACCATCAAGATAGTGCGATCTTTGGAGACCTGTTTGATCAGGTCCGACACTACTTCAACATCTTCGTGGCCCATACCCTGAGTCGGCTCATCCAATAACATCAGTTCTGGATCTAGGGCTAATGTGGTTGCGATCTCCAAAGCACGTTTACGACCATAAGGCTGATCGACGGTCACGGAGTTCGCATGGTCTTGTAGACCTACCGACTCCAACAACTCCATCGCACGAGCATTAAGCTTGTCTAAGACTTTGTCAGACTTCCAAAAATGAAAGCTGTTGCCCTCTTTACGTTGAAGGGCAATACGGACGTTCTCCAACACCGTTAGATGTGGAAACACCGCAGAGATCTGGAAAGAACGGATCACCCCTTTACGTGCGATCTCGGCGGAACGCATCTGGGTGATATCTTCGCCATTAAAAAGAATTTGACCGGACGTCGGGATTAAAAATTTGGTCAACAAATTAAATACCGTCGTCTTACCGGCGCCATTAGGCCCGATCAAGGCGTGAATGCTGCCACGCTCGACGTTTAAGTTGACCTTATCTACCGCAGTAAAGCCTTTAAACTCTTTAATCAAATCTGAGGTTTGCAGTACATAATCGACACTCATGCAGACTCTGATCCTCGCTGTTTTTTATTTTTATTTAACCAGCGCAACAACCTAAAAATACGGCTAAATGCTGATAAGCTGTCGCCCAACCTAGCAATTTCCCCTACATAAAATCCAGTACAACTTTAGTCGTATTTGCACTGCAAAAAACGATAGGTTTTTGATTTAGTTTATATTTTTCAGTAACTTACAAAATCGGTTAAAATATTTACAAAAATACAGGAATTCCTTTATTGACCTTTACGTGAACGTAAACTTTGCTTAATCTGTAAAGAGTTAAAAACAACGGATTTTTATGAATAGCAAACAGACTTATTCCATCAGCGAGCTAGCGAAAGAGTTCGCGTTAACCACGCGAAGCATCCGTTTCTATGAGGATCAGCAGCTGCTCTTCCCGACGCGACGCGGGCAAACACGTATCTACAGCACACAAGATCGTGTGCGCTTAAAGCTGATACTGCGCGGTAAACGTCTTGGGTTCTCACTAGCGGAAACCCGGGAGCTTTTTGCGCTGTGGGATGAAACGCTGACAGGAAGTGAAAAACAGCTAACTCTGCTGTTGGAAAAAATTATTGAAAAGCGCTCGGAGCTAGAACAGCAGCTTCAAGATATCGCGATTTTGCAGCAGGAGTTAGATAACGCTGAACTCCGCTGCCATGAAACATTGCTCGAACTAAAACAAAAACAACAAAGAGCCGGTTAATCGATCATCCCTGTACTTGATCCTTAAGTGATCTGTGGATAAATCGACACGCCGGTAAAAAGGGTACGACTATGATCTCACAGTATTCCAGCCTGAATTTTGGCCTTGGTGAAACATTGGATATGTTGCGTGAGCAAATAAACCATTTTGCTGCACAAGAGATAGCACCAAGAGCGGAACAGATCGATAAGGATAATGAGTTTCCTCAGGATCTATGGCGCAAGTTCGGTGATATGGGGCTACTCGGTATCACGGCTAAAGAGGAATATGGCGGTGTCGATATGGGCTATTTGGCTCATGTAATCGCTATGGAAGAGATCAGCCGTGCCTCCGCGTCCGTTGCCCTGTCTTACGGTGCCCATTCCAATCTTTGTGTTAACCAGATTCATCGCAACGGTACCGAAGAGCAAAAGCAAAAGTACCTGCCTAAATTGATCAGCGGTGAGCATGTAGGTGCATTGGCGATGTCCGAGCCCAATGCAGGTTCTGATGTGGTCTCCATGAAACTGCATGCCCGAGATAATGGCGATCACTATCTGCTGAACGGCAACAAGATGTGGATCACCAATGGCCCCGATGCCAACACTTATGTGATCTACGCCAAAACCGAACCCAACGCCGGTGCTAAAGGGATTACCGCGTTTATCGTCGAACGAGATTACCCAGGTTTCTCCCGTCATCAGAAACTCGACAAGCTCGGGATGCGTGGTTCAAACACCTGTGAATTGGTCTTCGAAGATTGCCCAGTTCCGAAAGAAAACATCTTAGGCGAGCTCAACGGCGGTACCCGCGTACTGATGAGCGGTTTGGATTACGAGCGTTTAGTGTTAGCCGGTGGTCCTTTGGGGATTATGGCTGCGGCGATGGATATCGCAGTCCCTTACATTCGTGATCGTAATCAGTTTGGTCAAGCGATCGGCGAGTTCGAACTCGTACAAGGCAAGATCGCCGATATGTACACCCTGATGAATACCAGCAAGGCTTACACCTACAGCGTTGCCCAAGCAGCAATGCGTGGTGAACCCAGCCGAAAAGATTGCGCTGGGGTGATCCTTTACACCGCCGAAACCGCAACCAAAATGGCGCTGGATGCGATCCAGCTCTTGGGCGGTAACGGTTATATCAATGAATTTCCAACCGGCCGTTTACTCCGTGATGCCAAGCTCTACGAGATAGGAGCAGGTACCTCAGAGATACGCCGAATGCTTATCGGTCGTGAGCTGTTTATGAATAAGTAAGCCATCAACAGGCGACTAGGAGACTATCTATGGCTGTTCTGCACACAACAATAAATACACAAGCAGAGTCATTTAAAGCCAACCAACGCGAAATGCGCGCGGCGGTGGCTGATCTAAAAGATAAAATTGCAGTAATCGCACAAGGCGGTGGCCCTGAGTATCAGGAGCGCCACAGAGCACGCGGTAAGTTACTGGCGCGCGAGCGTATCGATCAACTATTAGACCCGGGTTCTGCCTTTTTAGAGATAGGCCAACTCGCGGCTTATCAGGTTTACGAAGATAACATTCCGGCAGCAGGAGCCGTCGCCGGTATCGGCCAAGTGTGCGGCCAAGACTGCATGATTGTAGCCAATGATGCCACGGTCAAAGGCGGTACTTACTTCCCTCTGACGGTAAAAAAACATCTGCGTGCGCAAGAGATCGCAGAGATGAACAATCTGCCCTGCATCTACTTGGTTGATTCTGGTGGCGCTAACCTGCCTCAACAGGATGAAGTGTTTCCCGATCGCGATCATTTCGGCCGCATCTTCTACAACCAAGCACGGATGTCTGCCAAAGGTATCCCGCAAATCGCCGTCGTCATGGGGTTATGTACCGCTGGGGGCGCTTATGTTCCAGCCATGGCTGATGAATCCATCATCGTCCGTGATCAAGGTACGATTTTCCTAGCAGGTCCACCCTTGGTTAAAGCTGCCACAGGTGAAGTCGTAACCGCAGAAGCACTCGGGGGCGCAGACGTGCACTGTAAGGTCTCAGGGGTCGCCGATTATTACGCCGACAATGATGCCCATGCACTGCAACTCGCCAGACGCTGTATCGCCAACAGCAATCGCGTTAAGCAAACCAACGTGCAACTACAAGCACCGCAGCCTCCGCTTTATAACGAAGAGGAGATCTATGGTGTGGTCGGCACTGATCTGAAAAAACCGTTTGATGTCCGCGAGGTAATTGCCCGGATCGTGGATGGCTCAAATTTCGATGAATTTAAACAGCAGTTCGGCACCACATTAGTAACGGGGTTTGCGCATATCTGCGGCTACCCTGTCGGCATCATTGGCAATAACGGGATTTTATTCAGCGATTCTGCTCAGAAAGGCGCGCACTTTATCGAACTCTGCTGCCAGCGAAAGATTCCACTGCTGTTCTTGCAAAATGTCACCGGTTTTATGGTGGGCGAGAAAGCTGAATCAGAAGGGATTGCAAAACACGGAGCCAAAATGGTCACAGCCGTGGCTTGTGCCAACGTACCTAAAATCACTGTCTTGATTGGCGGCTCTTTTGGCGCAGGCAACTACGGCATGTGTGGCCGCGGTTATAGCCCTAACTTCCTGTGGATGTGGCCTAACGCCCGAATCTCGGTGATGGGTGGCGAGCAAGCCGCAGGGGTTTTATCCACAGTTAAACGCGACCAACTTGAGCGCAACAACCAAACTTGGAACGCTGAAGAAGAAGCAGACTTTAAGAAACCGATTATCGAGAAGTATGAGCAACAAGGTCACCCCTATTACGCCAGTGCCCGACTCTGGGATGACGGTGTGATCGACCCCGCTCAAACCCGTGAAGTGGTTGCGATGAGCCTATCAGCAGCCCTCAATCAGCCAATTGAAGACAGTAAATTTGGCATCTTCCGGATGTAAGGAGGCGACTATGACTAAGCCAGTAGTGTTATTAAATAAAGCCCAAGGCGTAGCGCATCTCGTGATTAACAAACCTGAAGTGCATAACGCTTTTGACGATCAGATCATCTCGCAATTGTTAGGTCATTTAGAGGCCTGCGATAAAGACCCAGAAGTACGCGTGCTAGTTCTTCGCTCTGAAGGTAAGAACTTTTCATCCGGTGCCGATCTTGGCTGGATGAAGCGCATGGCTAAGAACAGCTATGACGACAACTTTGATGATGCTAAGCAGTTAGCTGCTTTGATGCATCAACTGGATACCCTTAGCAAACCTACGATCTGTTTAGTGCAAGGCGCAGCTTACGGTGGCGCGGTAGGTTTAGCTGCATGCTGTGATTTCGTGATCGCCACCGAACAGAGTCAGTTCTGTCTGAGTGAGGTCAAGATTGGTCTGATTCCCGCAGTGATCTCGCCTTATGTGATCCGTGCAATGGGCTCCAGACAGGCTCGACGCTATATGATCAGTGCCGAATCATTTTCTGCCTGCGATGCCCATCATTACGGTCTGGTTCACCAAGTCGTAGCCACAACTGAGTTGCTCGATGACACTTGCCACCAGTTGATCAATCAGTTGCTGCAAAACAGCCCGCTGGCGATGGCCGCAGCCAAACATTTGGTCGCCGCCGTCAGTGATAGTCATATCGATATTCATCTAATCACCGACACAGCCAGACGGATCGCCGAGATAAGGGTCAGCCCCGAAGGCCAAGAGGGCCTGAGCGCCTTTTTAGAAAAACGAAAGCCAGAGTGGGTAGAGTCATGAGCGAAACACAATCGACGGCACTACCGCGCAAAATCTTAATCGCTAACCGCGGTGAAATAGCCTGTCGTGTAATTAAAACAGCACAGCGCTTAGGTATTCACTGTATTGCGGTTTACTCCGATGTGGATGCCAAAGCCAAGCATGTTCAGATGGCTGATGAGGCCTATCTGCTCGGCCCAGCCCCTAGTGCTGAGAGTTATCTGCGTACAGATAAGATCCTAGAGATCTGCCGTACAGCCGGTATTGAAGCGGTACACCCAGGCTATGGTTTTCTATCTGAGAATGCTGAGTTTGCGACCGAGCTGGAACGTCACGGAATTACCTTTATCGGTCCACCAGCCAGCGCAATCACCTCTATGGGCTCTAAGTCCGCGGCCAAAGCAATTATGTCGAAAGCCGATGTACCTTTGGTTCCGGGTTACCACGAAGACGATCAAGATCCACAGCGCTTAAAGCAAGCGTCGATAGACTGCGGTTATCCACAGCTGCTAAAAGCAGTGGCCGGCGGGGGTGGAAAAGGGATGCGTGTGGTTCGCTCTGTGGATGAATTCGATAGCGCCTTACAAGCCGCGCAGCGAGAAGCGCAAAACTCCTTTGCTAACCCCGATATGCTGATTGAGCGCTATTTAGAGCAGCCGCGTCATATCGAAGTGCAGGTCTTTTGTGATCAACATGGCAATGGTGTTTATCTCGCCGATCGCGACTGCTCTATCCAGCGTCGCCACCAGAAGATCATAGAGGAGGCACCTGCCCCTAACCTAGCGGACGAAACCCGCAAAGCTATGGGTGAAGCGGCTGTCCGCGCCGCTCAAGCAATCGATTATGTCGGTGCAGGTACAGTCGAGTTTTTATACGACACCGACGGTTCATTCTACTTTATGGAGATGAACACCCGTCTTCAGGTGGAGCACCCTGTGACCGAGTACGTCACCGGCGTCGACCTCGTAGAGTGGCAATTGGTGATTGCAGCGGGGGCAAGGCTTCCGCTGACTCAAGATCAAATCAAAGCCAAGGGGCATGCGATCGAAGCCCGTATCTACGCCGAAGACCCTGCGCAAGACTTTCTGCCGGCGACAGG
This sequence comes from Neptuniibacter sp. QD29_5, assembly GCF_047778125.1. Taxonomy (GTDB): domain Bacteria; phylum Pseudomonadota; class Gammaproteobacteria; order Pseudomonadales; family Balneatricaceae; genus Neptuniibacter. The sequence goes on along the minus strand of NZ_CP180556.1, from coordinate 81,393 downwards.
CACTTTAAAATTCTTATCCACACCCGAAGAATCCGACTGTGTCCGTATCGACAGTGGTGTCCGCGGCGGTGATGAGGTTAGCCCTTATTATGACCCAATGATCGCGAAGCTGATTGTTTGGGGTGAAGATCGAAATGCCGCAATTTTGCGTCTGAATCGGGCCTTATCGCAATATCGTATCGCCGGTTTAAAAACCAATCTGAAGTTCTTAAGCGATCTAGCATCTGCACAACCTTTTGCAGATCTCGACTTAGATACCGGGTTTATCGAACGCCACTACGACCTGCTCTTTGCCGAGCCAACCATATACAAGCCACTCTATCTAGCCATCGCAGCGTGTCTGTTTGGACAGTTCGAAACTCAAGATCAATCTGATCGTCATACTCACCCTTCTCCGTTTACGGCATTGCGTAACTGGCGCTTGAATATCCCGTCTATTCGAACGCTGCAGCTACAGCAGGGTGAAGCAATCCATGACATAAATATCGAACAACGGGCAAAGACAGAGCTCGTTACTGTTGATGAGCAGCAGTACTCCATCAGCCTAACGCAGCAGGATGATCAACTTCGGGTTCAAGTTGATGATCAACAGCTACAGATGCACTTTTTCCGAGATGATAATGAGCTGCAACTGTTTCATCACGACCTCTGTTTCCAATGCAGTTTGGATCAAACCACGCACGTTTCTGAGCAAGGTAAAGCCGAACACTCTCTCACCGCACCCATGAATGGTGTCGTAGTCGAGGTTTTAGTTGAACAAGGACAATCGGTACAAGCCGGCGAAGCCTTAGTGATCATGGAAGCGATGAAGATGGAGCACAGTATTTCTGCACCTCATGCAGGCACCGTCAGCGAAGTCTTCTTTGCCACAGGAGATCTAGTCGAAGAAAGCGCAGAACTTCTGGAACTGGAATTTTCCGAAGAGGAAGCCGCATCATGACATTGCCAAAGCAGGTCAAGTTGGTCGAGGTAGGACCTCGGGATGGCTTACAAAATGAGCCCGGCGACATTATCCCGACTGATATAAAGATCGATCTGATCAATGCGCTGTCCAGTGCAGGTTTAAGTCATATTGAGGCCACAAGTTTTGTTTCTCCTAAGTGGGTTCCACAAATGGCTGACGCCAGTGCAGTGATGATGGGTATTCAGCGTCATCCAAACACCACTTATGCAGCACTTACTCCCAACCTGACTGGCTTGAATAAAGCACTCAACACAGAGGTTGATGAAGTTGCGGTATTTACCGCCGCTTCTGAAGCATTTACGCAAAAAAATATTAACTGCTCTATAGCCGAAAGCCTTGAAAGGTTTGCGCCGCTGATCGAAAAAGCTAACGCCAACAATATCCCTGTCAGAGGGTATGTTTCCACGGTGATGGGTTGCCCTTATACCGGGGAAATATCTGCTGAACAGGTCACGGTTGTCTGCAAAGAGATGATCGATATGGGGTGCTATGAGATATCTTTAGGCGACACAATCGGCACCGGTACCCCATTGAAGGCTAAAAGGCTGATAGAAGCAGTCACGAAAGAAATACCCGTTTCAAAATTAGCTGCACACTTTCACGACACCTACGGCCAAGCCCTAGCCAATATCTATGCAGTGCTTGAAGAGGGAGTCAGCGTTATTGATACCTCTGTCGCTGGCTTAGGCGGTTGCCCTTATGCCCAAGGCGCATCAGGCAATGTCGCCACCGAAGATGTTCTCTATATGCTCAATGGCCTCGGCATAGCAACCGGCGTGCAACTGGACGAACTCATAAAAGTGAGCCACTGGATAAGCCAACAACTGCAACGCAGTAACGGCTCTAAAGTAGCCCTAGCCCTCAATCCTAAATCATCTATTTGAGAAACAACATGAATCCACAACCGTCTCATCTTACGGCGTTAGATCTACATGTGCCTTCACAAGATCAACTTCCAGAAGTGTTCCAGAAGTACTTCGCTTTATGCGAAGAAAAGCTGGGGTTGATTCCTAACGTACTGAAAGCATACAGCCACAACATCGCTCAGTTAGAAGCATTTTCCAGCTTGTATAACGAATTAATGCTAGGCAAAAGCGGCCTCAGCAATTTGGAAAAAGAGATGATCGCTGTCGCTGTATCTGCCAGCAACGCTTGCTACTACTGCCAGGTCGCGCATGGCGCTGCTGTGCGTGAATACTCTCAAGAACCCACCCTCGGTGAACTGCTGGTGATGAACTACCGTGTCGCAGAACTCTCAGAACGACATATCGCTATGCTCGATTTCTCGGTGAAACTTACCGAATCACCCCATCACATGAATGAAGATGACCGCCAACAGCTAAGAGATGTCGGCTTTAGTGATCAAGATATCTGGGATATCGCCAATATTGCGGGTTTCTACAACATGACCAATCGAGTCGCCAGCGCTGTGGATATGCAACCCAATCTGGAATACCACAGCCAGCATCGATAAAGCTCAGCCTGAAATACACATAGACCTAACAACAAAAATAGAAAAGGTTTATCCAACATGTCCGATCTACACAGTTACACTCAAGGCTCTAAAGCCGAACCTTTATTGGATATCACCATTGGTGATCAATTTGATTTAACGGCAGAAAAATTCCCACATAACGATGCATTGATCGTTCGCCATCAGAATATTCGCCTGACCTACGCACAATTTCAGCAACAAGTAGATCAAGCGGCGCGGGCATTTATGGCGATAGGCGTTACAAAAGGCGATCGAGTTGGTATCTGGTCCCCTAACTGTGCGGAATGGACAATAACCCAGTTAGCGACAGCAAAGATTGGTGCGATTCTGGTGAACATCAATCCGGCCTACCGCACACATGAATTGGAGTACGCGCTTAACCAATCAGGCACCAAGTATCTGGTCTCTGCGGTGAGCTTTAAGTCATCTAACTATATGGAGATGCTCTACTCTTTAGCTCCAGAACTTAAAGCAGGCAAAGTTGGGCAATTGGTTTCGGCAACGCTTCCGAGTCTCAAAGGTGTGATAAGCCTCTCATCGCAAGCGTTAGCAGGTAGTTGGTGCTGGCAGGAATTTCTAAATCACGCAGATCAGATCAGTGCCGAGCAACTTAGCGCTGTGCAGGCGAGCTTAGATATTCACGACCCGATCAATATCCAGTACACATCCGGCACAACCGGCTTCCCGAAAGGGGCAGCGCTTTCTCACCACAATATTTTGAATAACGGCTTCTTTGTTGCCGAAAGCATGAAGTTCACCGATCAGGATCGCTTAGTTATTCCTGTGCCGCTTTATCATTGCTTTGGCATGGTGATGGGCAACTTAGGCTGTATCACCCATGGCGCGGCGATGATCTACCCTGACGAAGGTTTCGAGCCGCAAACAGTCCTCACCGCAGTGGCCGAAGAACGTGCGACCGCCTTGTTTGGTGTCCCGACGATGTTTATCGCAGAGATGGAGCATCCTGAATTTGAGCAGTATGATTTGAGTAGCCTCCGTACCGGCATTATGGCGGGTTCTATCTGTCCTGCGGAGGTGATGAAAGCGGTCAATACCAAAATGCATATGCACGAGGTACAGATCGCCTACGGCATGACCGAAACCAGCCCGGTATCCACCCAGACGGCTGCCGATGATCCGTTTGATAAACGCGTCTCTACTGTAGGCCGTACCCAGCCCCATATCGAAAGCCAGATTATCGATCCAGCCACAGGCGAAGTGCAGCCAAGAGGCGAAGTAGGCGAGCTATGTACCCGCGGCTACAGCGTGATGCTGAAATATTGGAACAATCCAGAGGCCACGCAAAATACAATCGACCCGCAAGGCTGGATGCATACCGGCGATCTCGCCATTATGGATGCTGATGGCTACGTGCAGATTGTCGGGCGTATTAAAGATATGGTGATCCGCGGTGGCGAAAATATCTATCCGAAAGAGATCGAAGAGTTTCTATACACCCACCCAGCGATCTCTGATGTTCAAGTCACCGGAGTACCCGATCCACAATTTGGCGAAGAACTGGTCGCTTGGATCAAGCTGACGCCGCAAGCAGACAACGTGACTGAAGACGAGCTGAAAAGCTTCTGCCAAGGGGCGATCAGTCACTTTAAGATCCCGCGCTATTTTAAATTTGTCGATAACTTCCCAATGACCGTCACCGGCAAGATCCAAAAATTTAAGATGCGAGAGATCTCTATCGAAGAGCTTGGGCTCGATGAGAATTAGAGCTGATAGAGGAATTAACCGTGACTGAGGTTAATAAACACTATTCACAAGCATTCGATGGCGAGCAGATCATTCGCCAACTGCACTCATCTTATCCACAGGGTCCAACTGCGTTTCAATTGGCTCCTATCGATCAGTTACATATTGGCGGCATTAAAGCCTCCAAGAAACTACTGCAACAAATAAAATTGTGCAGGCCGAATCGAGTATTAGATATTGGCTCTGGGTTGGGTGGTTTGATGCGTTTAATCGAATCAGAACTGCGTATTAATGTGATTGGACTGGATATAACTCACGAATTTAACCAAACCCACCAGCAAATATCGCAATTATTGCCCTCTTTTAACACTCCTAAACTGGTCACTTCCGATGCGCAGCAATTACCCTTTTGCAGCGATAGCTTTGACCTGATTATCTTCCAGCATAGCTTGCTCAATATCCCCAATAGCCAACAAGCATTGGCTGAATGTCGACGGGTTTTAAAGCCACAAGGTCGATTATTGCTACACGAAGTCATCCAAGGGTCCAATACGGACGCGATGCAGTTTCCTGTTCCTTGGGCGCGAGAACCGAGCAACTCCCACCTGATCACACAAACAGACTTAGAAAGCCTACTCGAGCAAGCTGGCTTTAATATCCAAAGTTACGATGACTGGAGCCAAGAGGCACTCGCCTGGCGACAAAAACAACTAAGCAAAGAACGGCAGTCCCAAAGCGAGACTGCCGCTGTATCACCCGCCATGATCCTTGGTCCAGAGTTTAAGAAGATGGGCCACAACGTGGTTAAAAGCCTTGAGCTAGATTCAATCCGGATCATCGAACTGATCGCGCAAGCCGACTGCTGATGATCTATCGCCCCTAAGCCAGCTTTAGGAATACATGCTGGTAAGCAATATCCAGCGCCACATACACTAACAGCAGGGACATCGCCCAGTTTAAACAGCCGAAGTACCTCGGATTGTGAATAAGCTTACCTAATCGCGCACCCATAAACAGATAACTACTCGGCGCGCCAAACGCCATTGTAGATAGCAATAACGACCAGACAAAAATAGCGTAGCCCGATATCTCTGCTGCCGGAAACTGCACCGAAACTATCGGCAAAATCGCTATAAACGCTTTAGGATTAAGTAGTTGCAGGATCAACCCCTCTTTAAAGCTCATCGGGTTCTGATTAGCTTTCACTTCCGTCGTTGCCATCGCTGATCGCGCCACTTTGTAGGCTAAGTAGAGAATGTAAAGGCTGCCCGCAGCACTAAGAAACAGCTCGTAGCCCGCGGTAACAAACCAAGCGCCGACATAGCCAAACAGTAAAAACAAAACCAGCATCGCACTACCTACACCGAGGCTAAACGCCAATGCCGAACGGATCTGCCCATGTATACCGGCATTTAAGCTGAGTAGATTGCAGGGACCAGGGGTGTACATGACGCCAAAGGCGTACAGAAGTATTTCAACCATAGTGATCAACTCGGTTAGATTAAAAAGAGAGATTTAAAGGGCTTGGTGGAGCCTTGAATTTAAGCGTTCAGAAAGTGTTTCTGATACTGTTTGGGCGTCATGCCAAAGATCGGTTTAAAGCGCCGGTTGAAGTGACTCAGGTCGCTGAAACCATAATCAAACACAACATCATCCAACGCTTTACCCTTTTCCAGATCTTCACGGGCGCGATTGATCCGGCAGTTCAAAATATATTGGTGCGGCGTGATACCAAATTGCTGTCGAAACATCCGCAGGAAGTGATATTTCGAGAGGTTGGCTTGCTGACTCAGCTCTTCAAGAGAGACATCAGTTTGTAGATTGTGATGGATAAAATCGCGTGCTCGCAGAAGTAGGCTATCGACACGACGCGCCTTTTGATCCGCTTGGCATTCGCCATACAGCTGCGCAATCCGCGTTGCCATCTGATAGAGCTCACACTCTTGGCGCAATTTATCTTCGGAACGACTCTCGATCAGCTGAACTAAGTGCAGAATATACTGACAGAGTTGGGGATCATCCAGCAGGGTATCTGCCACACGAAAACCTTGGCTTTTGATACCGGCGGCTTGGAAGACAGGTGCTAGCTGATCAGGGTGCACATAGAGCATGCGGTACTGCAATTTATCATCGACACCAGAATGGCCATCGTGCACTTCATCTGGGTTGAAGACTATAATATTGCCAGGATGACTGCGGTGAAATTGACCACGGGAGAAGAAGTCCTGACGACCACTCAGCGTAACCCCGAACGAATACTCCTCATGGGCATGACGCCCATAAGAGAAATCGCTGATCGCGGCATTTAGAACGGTAACTTGCTCTAAGTGCTCGCTTTTACTGTATTGAAACTGGTTATCCTGATTCATCACTCTTCACCGCTCTTGCTAGTATAAATCGCCTGCAGTATTACCTACAGTGTAGAGGGATGAGCGAAACTAATACTTGGATAAAATTGCGCACTTTAAGCAAAAGTGCGCAAAGAGATACAGCGCCTATTCTTCTGCTTCGGCGCGTTGGCGCAAGACAAACTTCTGGATCTTACCGGTCGAGGTTTTAGGTAGTTCACCAAACACCACCACTTTAGGTGCTTTAAACCGCGCCATATTGGATCGGCAAAACTCGATAACTGCAGCCTCGGTTAGACTGGCACCGGGCTTAGGTTTGATAAAGGCACAAGGCACCTCGCCCCATTTATCGTCAAGCTTGGCGACTACTGCCGCTTCCAGCACGTCAGGATGACGGTAAAGCACGCCTTCAACCTCAATCGAGGAGATATTTTCACCGCCAGAGATAATGATATCTTTAGAGCGATCCTTTATCTCGATGTAGCCATCCTCATGCCACACCGCAAGGTCACCTGAGTGGAACCAGCCGCCTGCAAAGGACGCATCCGTGGTCGGTTTGTTCTTTAGATAACCTTTCATAACTAGATTACCGCGCATAAAGATTTCGCCGATGGTTTCGCCATCTTGCGGTACAGGTTCTAGAGTATCTGGATCAGCCACCATCAAGTCTTCAAGCATCGGCGCTTTCACGCCTTGGCGGGCTTTGAGGCGGGCTTTCTCTCCGATGCTGTGTGCATCCCACTTATCGTGCCATGCACAAAGCACAGAAGGGCCGTAAGTCTCTGTCAGGCCATAGACATGGGTGACATCAATCCCCATCTCCTCCATCCCTTGTATGACTGCAGCAGGCGGTGCAGCACCAGCGGTCATGACCTTAACTTTGTGCTCAATCCCCTGTTTGAACTCATCAGGGGCGTTATTCAGCATATTCAGAACAATCGGAGCCCCACAGAAATGATCGATCTTTTCTTCACGAATCAGATCGTAGATTTTCTCTTCGCGAACATGACGCAGGGACACACTGGTACCAACAGACGCAGCCAAAGACCAAGGGAAACACCATCCATTGCAATGAAACATCGGTAGGGTCCATAGATATTTAGGGTGACGTCCCATATCCCAAGAGACCACATTGCTCATGGCATTCAAGTAAGCGCCTCGATGGTGGTATACCACCCCTTTAGGGTCGCCGGTCGTACCGGAGGTGTAGTTCAGCGTGATCGCATCCCATTCATCCTCGGGCGGCTGCCAAGCAAACTCAGGATCACCTTCTAAAAGCAGTTCATCGTATGTGATACTGCCGATCTGCTCACCCTCAGTGAAAGTAGAATCTTCAATCGCAATCACTAAGGGATCTAGATCTGCCATCTTAAGTGCTTGTTTAACCAGAGCGCCAAATTCGCGCTCCACCAGCACCACTTTGCATTCAGCATGCTGCAAGATAAACGCGATCGCCTCAGCATCCAGTCGCACATTGATCGCATTAAGAACCGCGCCAGACATAGGCACGCTGAAATGCGCTTCAAATACTTCGGGAAGATTTGGTGCGATAACGGATACGGTATCGCCCTTACCTATACCCCGTTGTTGCAGAGCACTGGCAAAGCGACGACAGCGAGTATAAGTCGCGGACCAACTGCGGCGTGCGTCGCCATGCACGGTAGCAATATGGTCGGGGTAAACAAACGCTGCTCGCTCTAAAAAGCTCAGCGGAGTTAACGCAGCGTAATTGGCTTGGTTCTTATCGAGCCCTACTTCATAAGGGTTTTGGCTTGTTATCATTGTTATTAATCCTTTAGATGCCCACGCCAAAACTAGCATCAACTGATCAAAAAAACACCTTTCAGATCATCTGCTTAGCAGACTTAAAACTACAATTAACCATATATAAGTATCTTCCCTTATCCTTAAAGCTGTTTTAAAGTCTAAGTATAAAAATAAAAGGTTTTAAGATCGGGATTTCCCGCAGGTTTAAATATGAGTGATGACCAGAGTTTAGAACTCGCCCGTTGTAAGGCTGATGCTGATCGTTATCGACTTTTAGCAGAACAGTCGACCGATATGATCTCCCGGCATACCCCCACCAAAGAGTGGACCTACATTGATGCCAGCCCGGCGGTTGAAACTGTACTCGGTTACACCCCCGAAGAGATTATCGGCATGGCGGGGTATGAGCAGTTCCACCCTGAAGATGCAGATAACTTATCCAAGCGTGATGACAGCGTCCGCTATCGTAGTGGTGTCTACACCAATGTGTACCGGTACCGTCACAAAAAAGGTCACTACATCTGGCTCGAAACCACCAGCCGTGTGATCCGTGATGACAGCGGAAATCCACAAGAGATCATCTGTGTATCACGCGATGTTACCGAACGTGAAGAAGCACAACGAGATATGCGTCGACTCGCACGCGTGGTTGAAGCCTCATCCGATATGATCATGTTTTGTAACCACAAAACCCATAAACTGACCTATCTGAATGAGTCGGCTTATCACACCCTCGGCGCCGAGAAAGATAAGCCGGTGGTCTACTACCTATCACAACTTTTCTCTACAGAGATCTTAGACACACTGATCAAAGATGCCTTGGAACACGCCTCCATCCACGGGGTTTGGTACGGCAGTATTCCAATGCAGTTAGACCCTGAATTGAACCGTGTGGCCGAGATTCGCGAAATCATTGCCCACCGCAATCGCCGTGAAAATAATCAGGTTGAATACTACTCGTTGATTGGTCGTGATATCACCCTGCGCTTAGAAGCAGAAGAGGAAGCGAAACGTCATCAACTCGAGTTAGCACACATGTCACGTTTGCTCTCGGTAGGCGAGATGGCCACCGGCCTTGCCCACGAGGTCAACCAGCCTTTGGCTGCGATTCTGAATTACTGTCATGGTACGCAGAGACGTTTGGAAGAGGGCGATGCTGATCCGGTGAAAACCGTATCCGGTTCGATGAAGCTGATTATGAAACAAGCCAAACGCGCCTCAGAGATCATTAAACGGATGCGCTCCTTTGTGCGTAAGACCGATTATCAGTGTTTTGCTTTCCCGATTAATGACAGTTGTAAGGAAGTTAGTGCCTTCCTCTGTCAGGAAGCTCAGGACCACAATATCACCTTTGATTTTCAGTTTGGGGATAACTTACCCCCGCTGGTAGCCGACAAAGTACAGATCGAACAAGTACTCCTTAACCTGATGCGGAACGCAATTGAGGCCTACAACGATTGTAACAAGGCCTACAGACCCGTTATTATCACTACTAAAGCTGCCGAAGGTTATATACATGTTTCGGTAGAGGACAAGGCAAAAGGGATTAGCAGCGAAGGTTTAGCCAAGCTGTTTGAACCGTTTTACACCTCCAAAACAACTGGCTTAGGTATGGGTCTTTCTATCTCCCGTACCATTATCGAAACCCACGGGGGCCAGATGTGGGCAGAGAGTGACGGTAAAACCGGTACGCACTTTTATCTGAAACTGCCGTTAAGAGAGCAATGATGCAAACAAACCCGACAGGCACTATCTATATTGTTGACGATGACGAAGATTTTCGTGATTCCATGCAATGGCTTTTAGAATCTGCCAATCACAACGTTGTTACCTTCCCTTCTGCACGGGAGTTTCTGGATAACTTTAATGGCGAAATCGGTTGTATGTTACTGGATGTACGTATGCCCGAGATTAATGGTCTAGCCCTGCAACAAATCATGCAGGAACGTAATATCCAGATGCCGATTATTGTGATCTCCGGCCACGGTGATATCCCAATGGCAGTGAGCGCGATGAAACAGGGCGCGATGGATTTCTTAGAAAAACCGTTCGATGGCGATGTGCTACTACGCCTAGTTGGGCGTGCGTTAAGCAAAGCGCAAAAAGCACGCGACGAACAAGGTGCGCAGCTAGAAATTCAGGAGAACTACGCTAGCCTAAGCCGTCGTGAGAAAGAGGTGATGGCGCTGGTCGTTGCCGGTAATGCCAATCGCCAGATTGCCGAAGAGTTGGATATCAGCCCTAAAACGGTTGAAGTGCATCGCTCCCGCGTGATGAGCAAGATGCGTGCGAGCAGTCTTGCAGCTCTGGTAAAACAAGCCTCTCAGCTAAACGAGCAAGCTTAATCTAACCGCACCTGAGCAAGCTCAGGTGCGATCAGTTTGCCGATCAACGCTTATCAGGATCAGGAATCGAGTAGGTCATGGTCGCATGGGCCATTGGTTCCTCATCCCCTTCCGATAAGATATACACTTCCCCCACCGCCAAACGCTTTCCGACTTTTAGCATCTGTGCCGTAGCGAAGATATCGCGATCAGCAGAAGGCTTACGTAAAAAGTTGATATTTAACTGAGTTGTCACCGCTAAAGGCACTGGACCTATACGGCTTAATAGCGCCGCATAAACAGTCACATCAGCTAGCCCCATCATCGCAGGGCCAGAGACTGTGCCGCCCGGTCTTAGATGCTGATCATCCACCGGCAAACGCATAGTGGCAGTACCATCACCTAACTCCACCAATTCCCCATACTGCTCACCTTGGGGAAAGTGCTCTGCAAGAAAGCTCTGTAGCTGTTCAATATTCAACTTCATACACAACTCCAATCTGCCTAAAGAACCTAAGCGACTGCCTCATGTTCATCCCGCGCTTTATTACGCAGGATAAAGCGCTGAATCTTGCCACTCGGCGTTTTTGGCAGTTCAGGCATAAACTCTATCTCGCGAGGGAAAGCATGGGTTGAAAGACGTGTACGTACCAGTTGCTTTAACTCTTCAGCCAGCTCTTCTGTCGGATCAAACTCACGCTTAATCACCACATAAGCTTTAATAATAGCGCCACGCTTAACATCTGGTTTGCCGATAACACCTGACTCCGCCACAGCATCATGCTCAAGCAATGTACTTTCCACATCCGCTGGCCCTACGCGGTAACCCGCCGTTGTGATGATGTCATCATCACGGCCGGTGAATGAGTAACTACCGTCGCCATGGCTCATCACGACATCACCGGTGAGGTAGTACTGACCATGGAATGGGTGCTTCTCTTGCCATGTATAACCTTGGAAGAAAAACAGTGGCGAGTTATCCACATCCACTGCTAACTGTCCGGTTTCACCTTCAGGGATCTCATTAAAATCAGCATCCAGAGCAACGACGCGATGACCTGGCATTGAGAAGCCCATGGAGCCCACACGCACTACATCTTGCTTAAGATCATGATGGTTACATGCAGTCATACCGGTTTCAGTCTGACCGTAATGATCCATTACAGGGCAACCTAAGCGCTTATCCACCCAACTAATCACTTCTGGGTTCAACGGTTCGCCGGCACTGCTAGCTACACGCAAGGAGAAGGTTTCATCCGCAGCCAACACGTCATCATTCGCCATCAACATACGGTAAGCCGTTGGTGCCGCCGCAAGGTTGGTAATCTTATATTTACGCAGCATGTCGTAGGTGCTTTCTGGAGTAAACGCCGCCTCACAAAAGTGCGTGGAATTACCCAACAACAGAGGACCAACCACCGCGTAGTAAAGGCCATAAGCCCAACCTGGATCGGCAACATTCCAATAGGTATCTTCTGGACGCAAACCAATGGCAAAGCGCATATACACGTAGAACGAGAGTAGCGCTCGGCTTGGTACGGCAACGCCTTTAGATTTTCCGACTGTACCGGAGGTAAACATCTGTAAAAATGGATCATCTTTGCCAATTTTTACTGGTGTAAACTCTGTCGATTGCTGCTCTATCTCTGCAGCAAAATCGAGATCACTTGTGGCATCAGCTGCCTGATCACGATTAAAAGTCAGGATGGCCGGACAATCAGTTACATCATTCAGCTTTGGACGGTTACTTGGGTCGGTCACCACCAACTTGGTACCCGCTTGCTGTACTCGATACTCGATCGCACCGGAACCGAACGCCGTAAACAGCGGCTGGTATACCGCGCCTGCGCGAAGCGTACCCATAATCACCACCATCAATTCAGGGGTGCGCGGTAGCAAAGCCGCAACGCGATCGCCTTTGCCTATACCTTGAGCGGTAAGGAAGTTTGCAAACTGGGCAGACTTTTCCTTCAACTCAACAAAGGTCATTTGCGAAGCAGGTCGCTCTGCACCTTCGTAATTCAAGGCAATTCGATCGCCTTCCGCCCATTTATCTACAATCTCCTCACAGACATTAAATCCATCTTTGAGGTTACCGATCATGAGCTCTTCAATCATGGCCGGATCAAACTTATCGTAATAATCCTGATAGGTTTCGGTTGTCATTAGTTTCCCATCCATCATTTTTTATTTTTGTATTCTTATACGCATGAGCAATCTTTAATTACTGGTGCTCAGCCAGTATTTCTCGCGCAATAATGAGTCTCTGAATTTCGCTCGTGCCTTCGTAAATCGAGGTAATTCTCACATCGCGGGCATAACGTTCCAGTGGGTATTCCTGCATGTAGCCGTAACCACCTAAAAGCTGCAGCGCGCTGTAGCAAGCTTGATTGGCTTTTTCACTGGCAAAGAGTTTTGCCATGGAGGCTTCTTTAGCGAAGGTCAGCCCTCGCTGTTTACGATCAGCAGCGTTCAAAAGGAGTAAGCGTGCGGCTTCCAGCTCGGTAGAACGATCCGCAATCATCCACTGCAGGCCCTGAAAATCGGCAATCGCTTTACCAAATTGCTTACGCTCTTTGGTGTAGCCGATGGCGTAATCCATTGCAGCTAAGCCTACGCCTAGGGCAAGAGAGCCAATACCAATGCGACCACCTGCCAGTTCTGCCACAGCCAGACGAAAACCATCATTTAGCTCACCTAGAATCGCTGATTCAGGTACAAGCACCCGATCAAAATGCACTTCATTGGTCGCTGAGCCATGTTGACCCATCTTCTTTTCGGCCGGGCCGACTGTGATTCCGTCGCTACCTGCTTCAACTAAAAAGCAGGTAATCCCCTTACCTTTTTTCGCTTGTGGATCGGTCACCGCCCACACCACAAAGACGCCTGCAAACTCGGCGCTGGTGATCCACTGCTTAGTGCCGCTGATCTCATAACCCTGGTCAGTTTTCAGCGCTTGAGTACGCATTGATGCAGGATCGGATCCCGCACCTGCTTCGGTTAAGCAGAAGCTACCTGCTCGATATTCGCCGCTGCAGATCAATGGCAAGTATTTAGATTTTTGTTCTTCCGTACCCATCGCCTGAATGACTTCTGCCACCATATTGGTCACTGACATAGTCACAGCAGTTGATGCACAAGCACGGGCGATCTCGGTAATCGCTAAACTGAAGGCGACAGCTCCCGCTTCAGTGCCACCATGGTCCGCAGAGATGTTTAGCCCCATAAAGCCCAATTCGGCGAGTTGCTGACAATTGGCCAGCAGAATACTCTTGTCTTTTGTCTGATCCAGCTCCGCCGCTACAGGTGCTAATTCACTTTCAGCAAAACGCTTGGCTGTGTCCTGAATCAGTTGTTGTTCTTCTGTTAATGTGAAATCCATAAGGCACACCTTATTAGGGTTTACCCTAATCTATACCTTATATATTTCATTTGGTAAAGATAAAAATCACAGGCATAAATCTTACAGAATCTTAAGAATTCAGCATAACCCTAGGAAAACAATAGATAAGTAGTAACCCTTATAAGCATTATCAACTTAAGAGTTACTACAGAAGAGAAAGATAAATAGAGGTGGGGTAATTTAGGTGATAAGGATCGAAGAAAGTTCGAGCATTTGCCCACGCATTGCGCGCTCTGATTCAGGCAAAACATCTTCGCTAGGCCATAAACCTGTCCGTAAACATTCAGCGTAAGGCGCTGCCAAATTCGCTTGCTGCATATTCTCGCTAGCCTGATCCGCAGGATAATCCAAGCGATGCCAGCTGACCTCAATGCCCTGCGCATTTGGCGTCAAAAGCATGTACCAGACAGAAGCCGTGCCATCATTCGCAGGCATGCCGATCACACCGCTATTCAGCCAATACCCCTGCTCCAATTGGGTTCCAAAAGGAATACCGCAGTGGCCGCCAATCACAACTTCAGTACCTGCTAGATCTAGCTGGGCCTGTTTATGCTCCGCTGGACTGCTGGCAAAGATAAATTCGTTGATTCGATCGACACTGCCGTGCACAACCTGAAATCGTTTACCCGCTAGCTCAAAGCTGATTTGCCGAGGCAGTTGCCCCATCCAGAGCTTATCGTCTTGAGAAACTCGCTGACTGGCGAATCGATACCATTCGACTGAGAGCAAGGAACAAGCCGAATCTTCCGAAAAACCACAGCCACAATCAGGCGCATCCGCTGCTAAGGACTCCTCGCAATTACCCATCACCACAGGAATACCCCAGTCACGGATTAACGCTAATGTCTCGACGGGTTCCGCGCAGTAGGCCACCAGATCCCCTGTGCAGATCACTTGCTGCGAAGAGAAGCCTAACTTGTCAGCTTCCTGTTTAAGCGCTCTGGTGGCCGCTAAATTGCTGTACGGGCCGCCAAATATCAGCAGCGGCCCTGTTAGTGTTCCAAGATCCATATTTCCTAGACTCACATTTCTTAGAGCTACATTCCTTAAATCTAGAGTTATCTAACCCATTAGGCCGGCTGCAATTGCTTTTGACTGGCTCCACCAACTAAGAACAATGCACAACCACCAATCATCACAACCACACAAATCCAAAGTAACTTAGTGTATTTATGCGCGTCGCCCAACATCGCCGTGTAACCCGAAGATTCCGTGAAGTAGAGCAAGGCACCAGCCATCGCTAGGATAAAACTGCCTAGATAACTCCAAACAGGGATATCACGACGGTTAGCCCATAGACTGAAGAAGATAACGGGTACCAGATACATTGAAGCCGTACCGCTTACAGCTACTGCACTAAACAGATCTTTATTGCCGATAAACACCATTACCAGGCCCATCAGCATAAACAGCGCCATCACCATACGGCCATTACGTAGATTAACCGGCAGAAGCTTCATATCCACGACCATCATCTTCGCCGAACTGGTTAGCGTGCTATCCAAGGTAGACATGGCAGAGATAATCAAAGAGGCACTAAACAGGAACATCGGTAACTCACCCAGCAGACGCGTCAACGCCTGATTCATATCTTCCCCTGAGATCGCATTGGCGCCAGCAATCACCCCTAATGAGCCAAACGCGATAATGCAGATACTGCTAATCCAAGCGGCATGGATAAAACTACGTCTTGTCGTTTCACGATCTGCTAAGAAACCACGATCCATCATCACAGGGTCATGCATTGGATAACTCCACACCTGCAACAGAGCGACAATCAATAGGATTGGACCGGGATCACTAATTTCAAACGGTTTAAACGCAATTAGATCGGCGTTGAAGTGACCGCCACCAGCCACCAAGGCTAACAACACCGCTAAGACACCAATAAACACCATCATCTGGAAGAAGTCTGTACGCAGGGATGCCTGTAAGCCACCAAGCATAGAATAGATTAATGTCACAGCAGCTAACCCGATCACCGCCAATGTATAGGACTGTGTGCCTGCAGCGCCAAACAAGATGCCGATAACCAGTAGATTGGCAAACACCTCACTGACTAAACGCACACCGATAACAAAGTTGTAACAGCGACAGCCCCATTGACCAAAACGATCAATCAGAAACGCTTGAACGCTCTCGTAACCTTGCTCAAATCGGAGGTGATCGACAATCTTGCCACCGGTCAAAAACGACAGATAATAAGCCGCGTAAGCTAATGTTCCCCAAATTCCGTAATAGAAGCCCAAAATAGCTGCATTCAAAAGCGAGCGTGCAAAGATCCAAGTTGTTACCTGCGAGAAAATCAGCGTTAAAAGTCCCGGCGCTAGACCTTCTGCGGTTCGGCCTTTAAAAAAACTACTTTCATGATTCACTTTGCGTGAAAGGAAAACTGAAACCAACGCTAAAGCCGATACAAGCACAATCAGCCAAATTTCCATAGGTAACTCCATTTATAGAAGGGGAAGATGCTTGCTCAGACAGCGACTCTTGAAAGCAGTTCCCCGTCTTTTCAAACATTCTTTAATCGTAATAGACTCTCTTGATTGTTTGATCAAATCAGATAATCCAACTGGCGGTAATGCCATACCTCGTTTATAACTAATAAGGTTCAATAAATTGATAATCAAGGAAGATTTTTAATGATCTCTGCATATACTTAGTAGTAATCCCATCGTATGAGGAAAGTCTATGTCTGATGAACTCATTGTTTTTGCCGAAGAGGAAAATAACGATTCTACTCTGGTGGCAACAAACAACAGTTCACGACCCTGGAAGGTTTTAGTCGTTGATGATGACAAAGACGTTCATGAGGTAACAAAATTCGGCTTAAAAGGTTTGGTTTTTCTAGGACAACCTTTAGAGCTACTACACGCCTATTCCGCAAAAGAAGCACAAGAAACACTCGCTGAGAATAAAGATATAGCGGTCATACTGCTTGATGTTGTAATGGAAACAGAAAGTGCAGGCTTAGATCTGGTCAAAACGATTCGTGATGATCTAGCACTAACTAATACCCGCATAATCTTACGAACCGGTCAGCCAGGGTACGCCCCAGAAATTGAAGTCATCCTCAAATACGATATTAATGATTACAAGAATAAAGCCGATCTAACCCGTACTCGACTTTACACGAGTGTTACTGCCGCGATCCGGTCTTACTCTGAAATAACCGCTATCGACTCCAGCCGCAAAGGGCTAGAAAGAATCGTACATGCCTCAAGTGAGCTAATGTCACTACACGGTATCCGCGAATTGGCAAACGGTATTATCTGCCAATTAGCAGCGTTACTGGGTGTATCAGAAGAAGGGATGATCTGTTTCAAGAAAAACAGTAATGATGAAATAAATGCAACCGGGTCTGAATTTACAATTGTAGCCGCATCGGCTCAGCCAAGCAGCCAAAAGGAATATCCCGAAGTTATCGAAGATGCCAATATCAATGCAATGCTGTTAGAAGCCAGTAGCAAGCGCCGAAGCATTGAGAATGACTACGCTTGTGTCCTCTACTTCCCAAGTGAATTCCGTAATGACATGTTGCTGTACCTGGATATTCAGAGGCCACTTGAAGGTACCGAGCATCAACTGCTCGAAGTTTTCTGCAGTAATATCTCTGTCTGTCTCGATAACGCAACCATTCTCGACCGCTTACACAATTACGCCTATTTCGATTCTTTGTTAAACATCCCTAACCGCGTCTCCTTTGCTAATCAAATCGATAAAACTATGCTTCGGCAGCTTCATCCACAACTTATTACGCTGATCGATATTGATCACTTTAGTGGCATGAATGACACCTTAGGTTCAGAGTCAGGGGATGAATTACTTAAACTGGTTGCAAATCGCCTCAGTGCAAACCTAGCTGAGGGCTCGTTTATCTGCCGTATTTCTGGCGATACCTTTGGTGTTATGGGACCAGAAAATAGCTTTACCGTTGAACAGATCAACGAGATGCTTACCAAACCTTTTGAGTTATTCGGAGATGACCTCACTATCTCCATCACACAAGGCTGCTACATCCTTAAAGATGCCAATATCAGCGGTAATAATGCAATCAAGCGCGCAAATATAGCCTTAAAACGTGCTAAAGATATTGCTCGTGGCGAGTTTATTGAATACACCCACGAGATTGAGCGTGAAACACAACAACGTATGCTCTTGCTACAAGGGTTACGTAAAGCGCATAGCGAGGGCGAACTATTCCTCGCTTACCAACCGCAAATTGATCTTCGCACCGGAAAAATCAGCGGCTTAGAAGCGCTTATCCGCTGGCGTACCAAGAGCGGCGCTCTGATATCTCCAGTCGAATTTATCCCTGTTGCCGAAAGCTCTGGACTGATCGTCCCGATCGGTGAATGGGTCATGGACACCGCGATGCGTGATCTAGAGATCATCGAGAAGAAGTACGGTTTGGGTCTTCAGGTAGGCATCAATATTTCGCCTGCTCAATTCCGTCACCCTGACTTTTTAAAGCTTATCCAAAGTAAGTTGGATAACTTTTCCCTTAAACCGCAGCAAGTGGAGTTCGAGGTAACAGAATCTGTAGCCATGATCGACACCAATAGTGTGCGTGAGATATTGCAGGTAATTCACGATCTTGGCGCGAAAGTCGCGATTGATGATTTTGGCACCGGATTTTCATGCCTCAGTTATCTAGAAACCCTTAACTTTGATCGTCTAAAAATCGATAAATCGTTTATCGATAAAATGCTGGATAAGCAGAAAGGTACGCATATACCTGAGATGATTATTAACTTAGGTCGCGACCTTGATATGGCGGTTATCGCAGAGGGTGTAGAAACTGTTGAGCAAGTAGAACGCTTAAAAGAGCTACTATGTTTCGAAGTCCAAGGTTATCACTATGCTAAACCTATGGAGTTAGAACTACTTTTTAATTGGTTGGATGAACATTTGAACTAGTAGGACCACTAGCTCAAATTATTGGGTAATTACTCACTGACCACGCGATTTCGGCCTTCATCTTTTGCTCTATATAGCGCCTTATCCGCGCGATCTAACAACTGTTCGATACTCTCACCCGGGTAGAATTGCACCACACCAATACTGACGGTTATATCCAACCCTTCTGGTTTCAATTGTTCTACTTGCTCGCGAATTTCTTCAGCCTTTTCCTTAGCTGATGCAAGGTCACAATGCCCTAGCAAGATAACAAACTCCTCCCCACCAAAACGCGCAGGAATATCATCTTTGCGACATATACGCCCTAAAAGGTCACCGAGCTCACGCAGCACTTTATCGCCAACCAAATGACCATGGGTATCGTTTACCTGTTTGAAGAAATCTAGATCGAGCAGCATGACACTGAGCGGATCACTGTGGCGCTCTGTATGCGCTAAACGCTGTTCAGCAGTTTCTAGAAGATAGTAACGATTGTAGAGACTTGTGAGTTGATCCTTCAATGCGATCTCTTTAAGTAGATCTCGCTGCTGCTTCAACGTTACATGAGTATTCACTCGCGCGAGTACAATCGATGGACGGACCGGTTTGGCAATATAGTCCACCGCACCCAGTTGCAAACCGAGCTCTTCATTACGATCAGCATCTCGTGCGGTCACAAAAATTATAGGGATATCTTGAGTATGAGGCTGACCTTGCAGCTTTTGACATACTTCGTAACCGCCCATATCAGGCATCTCGATATCTAACAGGATAAGATCAGGTAAGGGGTCAGCAACTGCTAGCTTTAGGCAGTCATTCCCCCCAGTTGCAACCTTGATCCGGTAGTGATCCTTTAAGCAGTTAGCCAAGACTTTAATATTTGAAGGCACATCGTCTACGATTAAAACGACAGGCTTGCTCATGTCTTGTCGACTCCGTCCGAAAGCTCTGGTTGAATACCGAGCGCTTCTTCCAATATAGCCAAGCTATCCTCAGCAGCTTCGAAATCAAATGCTGATAATCTAGCATGCAGCTGTTCTAACGGCTCCTTCAATTCCAAACCGCTCGCGCTCTTCCATAAGTCATCATACTCTGTAGTATCGATATAGCTACCTAAATTAACTGCTTCCCGAATCGAAATAATTTTCTCTTTTACTTCGCCCTCAGTAAGGCCTAATTGCAGAGGCTCTGTTTTTTGCGAGGTGTACTCTGCAAAACAGGCTTTAACCTCATCATAAGCCTGCAAAAATTCAGGCATTACTTGTAAAGCACCATCCCCATCATCAGCTTTAGCTAATTTTTCCAACTTAGCGGCCTGGGCCTGCAGGGCTATTGCTGAAAGGTTAGCAGCCATACCTTTAACTGCATGCGCTGATTTGCCTGCAGCTGCCCAATCAGACTTACTTATATATGATTTAATGTTGTCCACTATTGGATCAGCATCGACCGCGAATATCTCTAATAATGGAGCAATCAATTCCTCTTTGCCCATCATCCTAGCGATAGCATCCTGCTTGTCCCAAACCGCAACAGAAATCTCTTCCACTTGTTCAACTTCCTCAGGTTGTGAAACCGTCTCGGCAATCCCTAAGAAACGTTGTAACACCTGATTAAGTGCAACAGGAGAGACCGGTTTACTTAGGTAATCATCCATACCTGCAGCCAGACACTTCTCCCTATCCCCTGCCATAGCATTCGCTGTCATCGCAATAATTGGGATCGTGATATTTTTCTGTTTAGCTTTGCCTGCCCTAATTTGCTGAGTGGCTTCATATCCATCCATCTCTGGCATCTGGCAATCCATCAACACTAAATCATAAGGGCAGTTATTTTCTAGTGCAGCATTTAAGCTCTGCAACGCCTCTAAACCATTACCAGCCATATCAGCGGTGAGACCTAACTCTTGTAGGATCCCTTGTACCACCAGCTGATTAATCTGATTATCCTCAACCACCAGAATACGTTTCTCACCTAAGGTGGGGTGCCCTTCAATCGAAAGATCTTTTAGATAATGACTAGTGACGAGCGGAGAGGCGTTATTCAATGCTTCACCCCCACTCGCAACCACTTGGAGAGCATCGAAGATATCTGACGTTGTCGCAGGCTTAGGGAAGTAACCACTAAAACCTATATCAGCGAAACGCTTAGCATCGCCACGATGAGCCATTGAGGTCATGAGAATGAGTTTGGCGGAACTGAATCGATCATCAGCTTTAAGTACCCGCCCTAACTCTGCACCATCCATACCCGGCATCTGCATATCCATAAAGACAACATTAAAGCAAGCCGTTGAAGACTCGTAAAATTCCTCACAGCGAGCAATGGCTTCATGACCGTCTTCTGCTTCCACAACCTTCGCTCCCCAATGCAATAACTGTGCAGACAGCACTTCGCGATTAGTTTTGTTGTCATCTACAACTAAGATATCGAGGTTCTCTATACCAGTGTAGGGAACAACCGCTTCTGCTTGTTCACTTGCTTCCAGATAAACGCTAAAGATAAACTCGCTTCCTTGACCCACAGTGCTCTGTACCGATATTTCTCCACCCATCAGTTCACATAGCTTTTTACAGATAGCGAGCCCCAACCCAGAGCCACCATACTCACGAGTAGTAGAGGCATCTACCTGGCTAAAAGATTCAAACAGTTCGGGCAATTTTCCGGGTAGAATTCCTATTCCCGTATCCTTAATACGGCAATCTAAACGCAACCTTTCGCCTTGATGTTGCAACTGTGACTGGATAACCACCTCACCTTCACTGGTGAATTTGATGGCATTTCCCACTAAGTTAATCAATACCTGACGCAAACGCCCGGGATCACCTTTGACCATAGATGTCTCAACGCCGGTCAGATCAAGAATAAGTTCTAAACCTTTATCTTGTGCTTGCAGTGCCATAGCTTCTGCAAATTCACCAAACATACCGCGCAAGTTGAAGTCGATACATTCCAGTTCTAACTTACCTGCATCCACTTTGGAGAAATCTAAAATATCGTTAATCAATGCCAGCAGGGAATTAGCACTGGTTTGCGCAACTACAGCACGATGGCGCTGATCGTCGGTCAGAGGCGTGTTCAGCAATAGTCCCAACATACCAAGTACGCCATTCATTGGTGTACGAATCTCATGGCTCATATTGGCTAAGAATTCACTCTTCGCGATATTGGCTTGTTCTGCCTCATCTTTCAGCGCAATTAGGCTCTGTTCCATCTCACGTTCAACGGTTACATCCAGATTGGTGCCGATCATTTTTAAGGAACGTCCTTGATCATCCACCATATGTGCAGCTGTCGCTTTCACATATTTAATTGAACCATCGGGGAACCTAAGTCTAAATTCACAGTGCCAATCATGCTGTCCTCTGACCGCTTCTTTAAGAGAACCTTCAGCCATTTCAATATCTTCTGGGCAAACGCGCTCACGCCAATAATCAAAATAGAGATTGTTGTTGATAACATCTTCCGGGACTTGATAGATCTTCAGCATCTGATCATCCCACTGAAGTTCATTAGAAATAAGGTCCCACTCCCAAATACCTAAACCAGAGGACTCCACCGCCACATCCACACGACTCAGAGCATCTTCAAGTTTCCCCTGCATATCTTCAGCTAGGTCCAATGCTTTAATCAAACCTTGTTCTGCATCTACTCGGGTTGAAACATCTCGGAAAGACCACACACGACCGACAGCATTATCCTCAACGTACATTGGAATCGAAGATTGTTCGTATGTTCGACCATCTTTCAGACTCAAACTAGTGAAATGAGAGCGACCCTCAGAATTGATGAGGCCTTTTACATTTCGTGCAGCCTCATCAGCATTGTTCAGCTGCCTTAAAATAGTGCCAAGCACACGTGAGTGTTCATTAAACTCTTCAGGCAATCCCCATAGTTCAGCAAAACGCTTGTTGTAACGAATAACACTGCCATCATTCTTAGTTACCAAAATCCCGTTATCCGTGGACTCTAAAATCGATGCCTGTATGGTCAACGCCTCAGTAATTTCCAGCTCCATCTGCTTACGCTTAGTGATATCACTTCGAATAGCGACATAACTCAGGGGATTACCCGCATCATCTTTAAAAGGAACAATAGTTGTCTCAACCCAATAAATCCCCCCCTGTTTATTGCGATTTCGGATCTCTCCTTTCCATACTTCTCCTGAAGCAATCGTACGGTAGAGTTCGATAAAGAATTCCCGTGGATGATAACCAGAATTAAGAATACGATGATTCTGCCCGATCAATTCCTCTCGGGTAAAACCACTAATTTGAGAAAACTTTTCATTAGCATAAGTAATGGTGCCCCTTAAATCAGTGACCGCGACTATAGAATGCTGATCTAAAGCAAACTTCTGTTCCCCCAGCTCCAGCAACGCCTGATTTGCTCGCTCGGCACTTCGCCTCAGCTCAGCCTCATGCTGTTTACGCGTCTCCAACATCATATTAAACGCATCAGCCAACTGAGCCGTTTCGATATTATTGGCATTAACCTCAACTTGTTCTGCATTTCCTGCAGAGGCTTCCCGACTGGCATAGGCTAAGGTAATGAGAGGCCTACTTATTCGCCCTGCGATGCCAAACCCTATTAGCAAAACTATACAAGCTGTCACAAGACACAAAGCCAGAGTAACTTGCCCCAACCAGTGAGACGCTTTTAAAGCGATATCTTGGTCAACTTCACTAACAAGAATCCAACGGATATTTTCAAGCACGATCACATCATGCATACCAATAACCGGTACTCCATTAGGACCTATATAGTTCAAAGCATGTTGAATAGAATTCTGATCCGTATTCGCCACCGCATGTAGGTACATCTCTGTCTCTACTCGACGCTTCAGTACTTCATCTCGATTGTTGCCGATGGGTGTGATTAAAATGCCATTAATATTCATCAAGTAGTGAAGATGCTGCTCGTTCTCATCTACAGCAACATCAAGTAGATCAAAAACTCGGTCAAATCGTAGCTGAATGGCAAAGACACCTATAGTTTTGCCATTTTCATCATTAATTGGAGCAGTTAAGAAACCAGCAAAGGCATCATTGGAAGGTGCATATACTTCCATACCAGAAAACGAGACATTGCCACTACGAAGGGTATTTTTAACACTGTAGGCAAATTTTGTTCTGCTGAAAGGTCCACGCTGAAGACTTGTGCCCAAATCATTTTCTTGAGCTACAGAAAATAGGATATTGCCGCGGCTATCGATCAAAAACAGATCGGATATATAATCATAACGGCGACTAAAACTGACTAAATCAGCTTTGTGCTTGTCTACTCGTTGAGACCAATCCTCACTATAAACATAATCTTTGGCACTTAGCCCACTTTGTTGTATTCCATTTGAGAGAGAGGACAGCATGGAAACTGTGTCGTGGGATTCTGCTTTAAATCTAAGATCAACCACACGATAGTCGAACCAATTTCGAATTGAGCGAATCGTCACTAGGGAAGATTGACGGAGCTTTTCCTCAGCTGCCACCAGCAAACTATCTTTAGCTTGTTGATAACTTAACCAAGAGACGAAAGCTAAGGGGATAAGCGCTAATAAGGTCATCCAGACCATGAGTTTTACACGCAGTGAAACCTTGCGACCAGTATCAGGATTAGGTACGGAAGCCTCAGCTACCTCTTCCCTCTTCATACAGAGTACGTCCTTTGTCTAGTTTAAGCAGATCAATTGCTGACGGAATTATAAAACCGATCAATATCAACGACCTGCTTAAGAATTCCATTCCTTAAAGCATAGCCTAATTTAGCTTTCCGACAGGATATTTTCGTCCCTTTATCGACCAAAGACTTTATTTAAGATTGATGTCCTAAAAAAACCTGTAGGCTGATCGTACTTAAAGTAATTTTTGCAGTGCTGTTTTTTCTCGTTGCAGTTGTAACTCCATACGAAAAAGCTCTGTTTTTAAGTTGGGTAAGCGTTGCTCCATATCCTTAAGGTCACCCAAAAGGCGTTGCCGTTCACTACGACTTTTACCATCTGCCACCAACTTAGCTTCTGTTTTGATAATCTGATCTTTTAATTTGGTTTGCTCAGCCTTATTTTTGCGAATATCAGCTTCCAGTGATTTGATCGCTTTTTCTTGCTGGTAAACCTCTCGACCCTGTTGGTATTTAGCTACGAAAGCGCCCTCTAATTCAGCTGGGCAAACATAAGAATATTCTGTACCTTGTCGACCTAAACGATAGGCATTGTCAGGCTGACAATAACTTTTCAGCCCCTCGTTTCGCCCTTGAAGGTAATCCTCAAGGTTTAGGCTCACTTTATATTCAGCGCAGGCAGATTGGTGTTCAGCCAGATAAGCTTCTGCTTTACCCTGCAAACCATCTCTATAACCGATTCCTTGCCAGTCCCCAGTAAGGCACTCTTCTTGGCTTAAACTGGCACAGCCTGACAAAACCACAAACAACGATGCCAATATCAATGTACGCATAACAGACAAACCTTCGAAGAAATAAACAAACTTAACTCACTCAAGCTGAACACAAAACGACTGATACTAAGTTAAAAGACCGGTACTAACTTGTAACCCTGAGTCTGCCAGCCGATCAAGGAGATAAACCCGTCAGCAACTACCTCTAGCTCTTTCGGTAGTTTCTCATTATCAACATCGAAAACATCGGTAGCGATAGCGCATATCTCTATACGGACATTCCGCTGAGCCAAAGCCTTAATGCTCTTCTGTATCGAATCGAATGACTCCTCATATTCGAACGCCAATTCCGGTTTAGCGTCTTTACTTAAAAACTGCACGGTTGGACCAATCACAACTACAACGATTTCTGGCTCAACACCTTGGCGCTTAAAACCATCGTAAGTTCCCACAATTAAGTCCATATAGAACGCGGTGGTTTTAGCCGTTTTAAAATCAATTAAAAACACGCCTTTGGCTTTTTCTATTCCATTGAGTGCAGCGGAATCATTATATTTTTGCTCTGCATGCACTCCTTGCAAAGGAACCATGCACAGCCAAACCAGCAAAGATAATCCCGATATTAACTTACGCATATACCCCCCTCTTATAGAAAAAAGCCGGAGTGTGAGTACTCCGGCTTTAGCGTTACTGCATTAGCAGATATTCACCACGAAAATTCAAAGTAATGGTTACAGGATTTTCTCCAGTATTTTTCCAGTACCAACCATGAGTCCCTGCAAACGGCGTCCTTACCGCTCCTGACGCTTTATTGTCAGTACCTATCTCATAGCTTTGAAAGAAACCAGTTGTATCTCCAGCGGGCTCACCATGAAAATCAAAATACAGAGGGCCATCGCTCACCCACTCATACTCCAAAGGCTTATCTTTGCCCTGAAGCAGTTTGTATTCTTTGTAACCTTGAGCAGGAATAATAATCACCAATGAATCCTGCCATGCGCTCGCAGTTTGAGAAACAACTGCACTAATTTCAGTGACGGTTACTTCCTGTTTCTGCTCCTCGGCATGAGAGTAACTATGCAACTGCATTAAGCACAACAAACCACCAAATACGACTAAACCTGCATTAGTCAGCTTGGCGAATGCCTGAAATGGCGCACGATGGCGAACGAGATTTAATAACACCAGCATAACGCCTAAAGCGATCAATTGTCCCAATTCGATGCCGATGTTAAAGGTCACTATGTTCAGCAACAAACTATCCGCTTGCAGCGGCAGCTCTTGCAATCTTGATGACAAACCAAAACCATGAATCAAGCCAAGTACGGTCACCATAAGCAACATATTCGGCGCATGTACGCCTAAAAGGCGCTGAAACCCATCCAAATTAGCAAAAGCGATGTAGCAGACACTTAAGGCAATGATCGCATCAATCAGGTAGTAGTTAATCTGAATAGCTTGATAGGTCGCAAAGATCAGCGTGACACTATGTCCTACTGTAAAAGCGGTAATATATTTGGCAATATCCGTGAAGCTGCGTAACAAAAAAACAATGCCGAATACAAAGGCTAGATGGTCATAACCGGACAACATATGTGTTGCCCCTAACCATAAGTAACTTAAATTTCCCCCTTCGATAATGGCTTGCTTTTCAGCTTCAGACATTCCGTGCGCAAAAACCATTGGCGACATAATAAAAACAACCAAGCTCAGTGCGATCAGGACGAGCTGGTTCAAACGTAAACTCATTTTTTATCCTCAAATAAAACAGATAAATATCTACTTAGATATGCTTTGATTAATTAAGTATCACGCTTGCAAAGGAGGTGCTCGGGGCGGCGGTAACGTTGTATATAAATCAGATTTTAAATAGGGCTGTACATAACAATAGAGACGGAAGAGTTTACTCGCTATCAGCAGTATCAGAATAATACTGACACCGAAGAGCAGTAAATCTATTGAGATGCTTTTCAGCAGCAATAATTGCGAAAACTCTAACTCTGCAGCTGGCTTCTGATGTTCTTTACCTGAAAAGCTATATATTTCATGAGCATGACTATGCTGTACACCATCATGAGAGTGATGATCACTTTCGCCAAGATGAAGATGTAACACTGACGATTGCACGCTTAACAAAGTAAGCATGAGCAATGCTGAAATTATTATCCCTAGTAGAGACTGACGGCAATTAGAAGCTTGATTCATCTTCAGAATAGTATGATTTCTCTAATATAAAGCAACGCTTAGAAAGGTGGTATATAGAACTGCTATCAGGCTATACAAGAGCCTAAGCTGCTATCGGAGCTTAGGCACTGAGGGAAAAACTTAACGAATAATCAGATCAGGCAACCAACGTTTAGTACGGTCGATCTCATCACGTTCACCTTCGTTCATCGGAGGAACATTAAGATCATCTGGTGGTGATGCCAACACATTCAAATCGACGGCTTGCGCTTCGCCTCGAATTTCATCGCCCTGAACTGTCATGTGATAGTAGATACCGTTCCAGAAGTTTGCACCAAACTCCTCTTTTTTCTTAAACATGAACAAAAGATCATGGGACAACCAGCTGAGATCGTCTTGTGTGACCATATTAGGTTGTTTATACGGATACGCCAGATGGCACCATAATTCGGGACCTTCTAGACACTTCATCTCTTTCATTGAGAGAAAATAATCACGAAATTTATCGTGATCCATATGCAGTTCGTAGTGGCTGCCAGACTCACCTGGCTTAAAACTCACCGTCCCCACAACGATGGGTTGGCCTTTTTTATCCACTAAGAGGATATCTTTTTTCCCGTCTAATGGCGAAGCTAGCAATCCTCCTGACATAAGCAAGCAACTGGCTGATAGCACCATTAACCCTTTCCGAACACGACCCAACATACTTACCTCCCCACCGGTAATGTTGATAAGCCTACGAATAATAGCTGTACGGATTTGATGTCAGTTTTACTCGGAGGTTCCTTTAGATCTCAGTTTATTCAGCATCTACTGATTAACCATGATACTTGGGTACTGATTTCAGCCACGGACATGAATTAAAAAGTTCATGCTTATTAACGCAAAAACAAACTGATTGTTTTTTGTTCACAATTCAGTATGTATGAGGGTAGTATGCAAGAAAAGGTAAATTCATCCGACATAGCAATCGAGCCTATCCTATTATTAGGTATGGGCTACACTTACTCAGGGTAAGGCACCCCCTCTTAGTAGTAGCAGGAAGATGCGATGACCAACACTTTACTTTTCGCCGCTGAAGATTCGTCAGTTCCAGATAAGGGAATATCGCCTTGGAAAGTACTGATTGTAGATGATGAAGAGGGCGTGCACCGTGTTACTCGCCTTGTTCTAAAAAACGTTACTTTTGACAACCGTCCCATCGAATTACTTGAAGCCCAATCAGCAATAGAAGCCCGTAAACTCTGCGAACAGCATGGTACCGATATAGCCTTGGCTTTGGTTGACGTTGTAATGGAAACCGATGACGCAGGCTTGAAGCTGGTACGAACCATTAGGGAAGAGTTCGCCAACCATATGACACGGATCGTTCTGCGGACTGGCCAACCAGGCCAAGCACCGGAAGAGCAGGTTATCCAAGAATATGATATCAATGACTACAAAGATAAAACTGAGCTAACTGGGACTAAGCTTAAAACCCTAATTTACTCATCCCTTCGCTCCTACCGTGATATCAAAACAATTGATCGCCAACGTAAATCACTGGAAACCGTGATCCACGCGATAGGTCAGATCAATCAAGTGAACTCTCTCAGCACTCTAGCTTCTGCAATTCTAAACCAACTGATTTCGCTTCTAAATTTTGAGCCGGATTCAATCTATTGCTGTACTCGTCGTATCTATCGAGACACCACTCAATTTACAGTTCTTGCAGCAACAGGGGCGCTAGAACCTCTCCTACAGGAAGCGGCTGTTCAGAATGATATCAATTCTGCAATGACTCAATATGATGAGGAGGAATTACCCGAAGAGTTACAAAAAGTCTTTAGCCAAGCATTAAGAGAGAAGCGTTCAATTCATACTTATGATGGCTATATTGCATACCACTCGGGTATTTCGGGTACAGAAAGTCTGCTCTATGTAAAACACCATAATGATATTGATGAGCATGCTAAATACTTACTGGAAATATTCAGTGCTGATGTAATCGCAACGTACCACACCCTATTACTGAAAGAAGAAATTCAGGATTCTCAAGCTGAGCTCATCTACATCCTCGGGGAAGCGGTTGAGAAGCGATCGAAGGAAACCGGCGGACATGTTAAACGTGTAGCTGAAATATCCGCTCTGCTTGCAGAGCTATACGGCACAAACCAAATGTTTGTAGAAAATATGCGTTTAGCCTCACCTCTACATGACCTAGGTAAGATTGCTATTCCAGATGCTGTACTTAACAAACCAGGCAAGCTCGACTCTGATGAATGGCAGGTGATGCAGACTCATGCTGAGATCGGTGAAACTATGCTAAGTCGCTCAGAAAAGCCTATATTTCAATTAGCTGCTCGAATTGCAGGCACTCACCACGAAAAATGGGATGGTACAGGTTACCCAAGAGGATTGGCCGGTGATGAGATTCCTCTCTCTGGCAGAATAACCGCTATTGCTGATGTATTCGATGCTCTCAATAGCAAACGTTGTTACAAAGAAGGCTGGCCTTTAGAGGAAACGTTAGCACTACTGGAGGAACAAAGCGGCAAACAGTTTGATCCTCAGCTAATTACAATATTCCAAAAAAACTTGGATGCGATTTTGCAAATTTGTGAACGCTTCCCTGATTGACGGATGCCACATAAGCTATGTTTGAAACCTCACCAAAGAAAGTTTCATCCAAAATAATCTCAGGCCGACTGGGGAAACGCTTTGCGGTTCTAATTATTGTATTTAGCTCGTTCTTCACCCTTTTCAGTACCAGTTTGCAGCTTGCCTTAGATTACCATGCAGATATCAGTCGAATAGAGCAGCAGTTCAACAATATACAAACTTCATACTTACAGGCAATTACGCTAAGTGTCTGGTCTTTAGATGATTCTCAAATAGAAACGCAACTGGTAGGACTTAGCCAACTGCCAGATATAGAGTACGTTTCTATTTTGGTCGATGGCGAGACTAGTTGGGAGCAAGGTAAACCCATTTCACGCGCCACCCGAACTATAGATCTCCCTCTTGAATACAGTGCTCCTGGTATTAATACACAGAATATTGGACAGCTTCGCGTCACCGCCAGTATCGATAACGTTTACAACCGTTTGATCAGCAAAGCCGGGGTCATCCTTATCAGTAACGGTATCAAAACGTTTTTAGTAGCGGGCTTTATTCTGCTCGTGGTTTGGCTGCATATCACCCGTCATCTACAAGCTATTTCGACATACCTCCGTGATATGGACGTTTTTACCCTTTCCAAACCGTTATCACTCAATAAGCGCAACCCACCTGAAAAACAAGACGAAATTGATACGGTAGCACTCAGCATTAATGAAATGAGAGACAGCATCTATAACTCCTACCAAGAGCTCAACGAAAACAAGCTTCACTTGCAAGAGTTAGTCGAACAGAGGGATGCTTTGCTCGAAACTGAGCGTGAATATAAAGAGACTTTGGAAGATAAAGTACAGGAACGTACACAACAGTTAGAAAACTCCATGACCGAACTACGCTCCGCTCAGGATCTATTAGTAGAAACAGAGAAAATGGCCGCTTTAGGAAATATGGTGGCCGGCGTAGCACATGAGATTAATACCCCTATAGGGGTTTGCCGAACCGCTGCTAGTTTTCAGGGGGAACATAGTAAAGACATTCGCAATAAATTATCTGAAGGCAAACTGACTCAATCAGATTTAACCGATTTTTTAGACGGTATAGAAGAGTCCAGCGCGCTATTTGAAGCTAATATTATTAAAGCGAGCAAGCTCATCTCGAGCTTTAAACTAATCGCGACAGACCAAAGCTTTGATGCCAAACAGCAGTTTAATCTTAAACACTATCTGGAGTCGTCAATTCAAACTATTTATCCACAGTACAAACATCAAAATGTAAATTTACACTTAGATATACCTGAGGACATCAATTTAAATAGCTACCCAGGCGCACTCCACCATATCTTGAGCAATTTGATTAACAACTCGACCATACATGGGTTTGAAGGCAAAGATAGTGGCTACATCGAAGTTCGTGCTTACTCTGACGAACAAAATGCCATGCTGGAATATCACGATGATGGTCGCGGCTTATCGTTAGAAGAGAGTAAGAAGCTCTTCGAACCGTTTTTCACCACAAAACGAGGCAAAGGTGGGAGCGGTTTAGGCATGTCAATTGTATTCAATATCGTCTATCAACAACTAGGCGGGAAAATCGAACTCATTAACGCTGATCAGCCCGGTTTCCATATTCGCGTGACTATGCCTTTAGAAGCGAAAGAGCACACCGCTCCTGAACAGCTGGTTTAAGCTGACATAGGAACGTTGTTAACTGAGATCTTGCAACAAATCCGAACTCCAACTGACTGATTTGTTATAGCAATCCGCTACAAAATGAAACTCTTCACCTTTCGGTAGCTCTCCCCAATCCGCCTTAATATAGGCCTCAACTTGAGCTAGCATTTTGCCTAATGGGTTATTTCCGCCTAATACCGCGCGCTTAACTTCAACTTGAACCGGTAATTGTTCCAACAGTTCAGGCAATGGGATACCTAAAACCGCATCAATCCCGGAAAGTAAACCCGTCATAAAAGCAGTACCGGAATCAACATGGCTATGCCTAGAGGTCATCAACTGACACATCTTAGCTTTCATTAATAACAGTCCAATCAATTCACACGGAACTTGTTTGTTATGACATAGTGCGAATAACAGCACCCATTTTTTCAGTTCGAGCAAACCGATATTAATCACCGCTTCAGATATGCTAGCAATGGTTCGACGACCACCAAGAGCAGCTGAATTCACTAGTTTTAGCAAACTAGCAACGAGTTCGGGATCACGCTGAATGATCTGTTCGATTGAATCGACGGTGGCATTAGGGCTATTCACTTCCCCGATTAACTGAAACATAACTAGCTCATTGCGCGCTAGTTTTCTTCCACTAACCAGCTGCGGTTCAGCAAAAAACCACCCCATAAACAGATCAATACCGGCTGCTTTACAACGTTCATATTGCTCAAAGCTGGCAACATTCTCTGCCAACAATTTAATCGTCCGTTGTTGTTTAAGCTTGTGCGAAAGCTCGATCAGCTCATCATTGCTATATTTTTGGCAATCTAACCGTATGATATGAGCAAATTGATATAAGGCTGTATCAAACTCTACAGGCGTACAGATGCGGTAGCCCTCAACAGTCAACTGGTTGAGAACCTCCTCCAAATTAGATACTGATAAGGCGGCAGGGGTTAAATCAAAAACCAAGGACTCCGTTGGCAAATCGGGAAAATGAGCATCATACAACCAAGCTGCATCCACTTTGACCCAAGCGGGTAAGCACTTCACATGGCCATTATCCAAAAGATTACTAAATGCATTTACAACGACTTCTGCAGTATTGGACCCCATACTATCAGCATTAGATTGCTCATTTGCAGAAATCAATTGGTACGCATAAGTATTTAAATTTGCATCAAAAATTGGCTGCCTAGAAAAAAGTACCGGTTGATTCATCTCTTACCCATATACTAAATATCGCTACCTCATTCTAATCCCATGCCAGAATAAGCTAAATACCTAAACCTATTGATCCTAAGCAATAGCCTTAGGGATTTCCCTACAATTTATAACGAAAATGCCCATAGCACCTTGCGCTCTACCATTTATGAGCAAATACTAAACATTAGTCAATCAGAACAATCTTCAATCACCACTGTTATAGTGTTTTGGGGCCAACATGAATGGATTCATCAAGGCGAGTATCGCCTTAGCCATCGCAGTTGTTGCTATCTTATTCTTCGGGTATCAATCAACTGACTCAAAAATCTTAACTAAAGAACCACTGCCTTCAGTCAAGATTGCAGTCTCAACGACCCCACTATCTGCCCCATTCTATATTGCAGATAGGAAGGGCTTCTTTGAAGCTGAAGGGATCAATGCCGAGCTAATCCCTCTGGCTGGTGGCACTAAGTGCTTTTCAGCACTGCTAAAAAACGAGGTAGATTTAGCAACCTCTTCCAATTCGGTCATTATGTTCAATGGCTTTAAGTATGATCACTTTACTGTACTCAGTAGCTTCGTAGAGTCTGACAATGACATCAAGCTAATGAGCCTATCAGGTAGTGGAATCACCCAAGCTAAAGACCTCATAGGAAAGTCAGTCGGTATTGTTAAAGGCAGTGCAAGTGAATACTTCTTACATACTTGGCTCACCCTATCTGGCGTAGACCCCAATAAAGTATCGACCAAGCACTACAGCGTAGTAGACCTACCCAAAGTACTAAGTTTAGGAGAGGTCTCAGCCATATCCGTTTGGGAGCCTTACGCATTTACCTCAGCGTCTAACAAAAACAATCCTGCTCGCCCTCTAGATACCAAAGGACTTTATAACCTCAGTTTTAATTTGGTAGGGCTAAAGGGAGATACCGACAACATTGCAAATGAACAACAAGTATTAGCGGCATTAAATAGAGCCGTACACTTTATTGCAGAACACCCTGAGGAATCTCAGATGATTCTGCGGGAAAAGCTGCAATTGAGTCAGGCCTTTATTGATTGGATCTGGCAGGACTACCTTTTCAAACTGTCATTGAATCAATCGCAAGTAAGTTCGATCGAACAGCAGGCACGTTGGGCTATTGAATCAAAATTAGTTATCAGTGATACAACCCCTGACTTTATCCAATTTTTTGATGCAACTGCACTGCAAAAGATAGATCCCCACGCATCATCTTTGTGAATATGAGGAAAACGTTTAAGCCATGACCATAAGAACGCGGCTGATTATATTAACGCTACTCACTATCCTACTCTGTTTAAGCATGCTGCTTGGTTTAGGTTGGATGGATGCTCACAGAACATCACTGTTTCAGCGTATAGATGCCATCTCACGCATCCAAGTGGAAACTAACGCCCTTCGAAGCCAATTTCGACTGCATGAACGCTATAAAGACCTCGAATCTATCGAGAAGGGCTTTCGTATTCAAAGGCAATTGCAGACGTATTTAGATGAATTAGAACCTTTTGGGCAGGATGAACAAACCTATATTCAAAGCTTACGCCACCAAAATGAGAGTATTAGTTCACTCTACAAACGCATGACCCATGTACATAGTTCTCGGCAGTTATCGGCAAATCAATTAAACAGCCACAATTACCTGCTAGATCGCTTAGACACAACACTACTGAGTATGGGTGAAGAAAGCTTTCGCCTAGAACAGCGCTCTCTTTCTAATGCACAACAGTACATAAAACAAAAAGCCGCAATTATTCAGTTAGTACTACTGAGCCTGGCTATATTGATTGCAATTGCGACTTTCCTCACTCTGCGCCTTTTCCGTCGTAGATTAGAACAGATAGAAGCCGGGATTCAGGAACTTGCCCAAGGTAATACCGGCTGTCGTATTGAAGCAGAACATAGTGATGAGATAGGAAACCTAGCCGTCCACTTTAACGAGATGACCCAAAAGCTTGAACATAGCACTGTTTCTATCGACCAACTGCAGACGGAGGTGCATAGACGCACCTCTGAATTAGAAAAACAAAAGCATACGTTAAAACGATTAGCTGAGCAGGACAGCCTTACAGGCCTATCGAATCGCTCGTTGTTTATGCGCAACTTGGAACAAACTATACAGCGCTGTCATGACCATCAAACCTTGGCCGCCATCTTTTTTATCGACTTAGATAAATTCAAACAGATCAATGATTCTCTCGGCCATAGCACCGGCGATGCAGTCTTAGTGGAGATGGCAAAGCGTTTTAATAAAACCCTTCGCCGATCGGATCTACTTGCTCGTATTGGTGGAGATGAATTTACCGTCATCATCGACCCACTCTATCAACTTGATGATGCCGCCGAGCTCGCCCGTAAATTAATCGCCAGTTTAGAAACCCCTTATAATTACAATGGTCATTCTTTATATCTAAATGCCAGTATAGGTATCAGCATCTATCCCAATGATGGAACTGAAGCCATTGAGCTGATGAAAAATGCCGATACAGCTATGTATCAAGCTAAGAAAACTGGGGGAAATTGTTTTAACTTTTATAACAAAAGCATGAATAAACATGCACTTACTTGGCTTGAGTTAGAGGGAGACCTAAGAGAAGCGCTTAAGCTAAAACAGTTATCCGTCTACTACCAACCTCAATTTGATATCTCATCCCATAAACTGGTCGGTGTCGAGGCTTTAGTAAGATGGAACCACCCTCAAAAAGGGTTAATCACACCCGATAAATTTATTCCGTTAGCTGAAGAGAAAGGATTAATCCAGCAACTAGGCACTCAAGTCTTAGAGCAGGCTTGCCAACAAGTAAAAGCATGGTTAGATCAGGGAGTAACAGACCTACTACTTGCAGTAAATATTTCGGCAAAACAATTAGAACACCAGCAGTTACCTCTACAGGTAAAAAGCGTACTAACCCAAACGGGTTTCCCACCTCAACTACTTGAGCTGGAAATCACCGAAAGCTGCGTCCTAAATGATCCTGAGGAAGCTATTCAGCAGCTAAATCAGCTAAAGCAGTTCGGTTTACGCTTCGCGTTGGACGATTTTGGTACCGGTTATTCATCACTTTCCTATTTGAAACGTTTACCCTTAACCAAGTTAAAAATTGATAAGTCGTTTGTCGACGGTCTAGATGAAGAGTCCGATGACTACTCCATCTGCCAAGCAATTATAGCTCTCGGTAACAGCCTAAAACTAACGGTCATCGCAGAAGGTGTAGAGCAACAGGATCAAATAGAAATACTGAAAACAGAAGGCTGTAATCAGGCACAAGGCTTTCTTTTTGGCCAGCCAATGGCCGCTCATGAATTTGAACAACAGTACTTAAACTTACACCAGAGATGTGAATTAGAAGAGCATTAGAGAGATAGATGCAGATGGCAACGCACAAATTTTAATATTTATGACTATTGGGGCCAATCAAAAAGCCAAGTATTATCATGTTAGATATTCAACTATATCATAGGCTTTATCGTAGAATTTTGATTCATGACTCGTAGAAAACGCCAAATCACTGTACCGCCAGAAAAAGCTGTAGTGTTGATCGTCGATGATATGCAATCCATGCGCATGATCACACGTACCACTCTTAAAGATATGGGGTTCCGCAAATTTGTTGAAAGCCCTAACGGGCAAGAAGCGTTAAAACGCTTAAAGCTGATGAATATTGATCTGGTGATTTGCGATTGGGATATGCCTGAGATGAACGGTATGGAGTTACTGCGCCACATCAGAGCAGATCAGCGCCTAGAAAAGGTCTCTTTTGTAATGCTGACCGCTCATGCCGAGGCCGATTTAATCCATGAAAGCATAACCGTCGGGGTTGATGGGTATTTGGTAAAACCCTATCAACCCTCAACGTTGTGTGCCCGCATTAACGACCTACTCGAGCATCCTGTAGAGATCTCTTACGCTTAGTTATCGTAAGCAGGTTTCAATATTGTTCGCGAGTTGCTTGAGGAAACCTGTATATCCCTGCTCAGAAGTAATATCGATCGCTAGTGGATCTAGCTTACCCAGTTTCACCGGCTGCTTAGCCACAATACGCTTAATTACCTTCGCTTCAAACTGCGGTTCAGTGAAGATACAACCTACTTGATCTTTCTTAAGCATGGTTTGAATCGCTTGTAATTTTTTCGCGCCAGGCGCACGTGCGGGATCAACCGTAAAATAGCCACGCTGATTCATATCATAATGCTCAACATAAGGAGCAAAGGCATCATGAAATACGATAAAACCCTTCTCTCTTACAGGTGCTAGCTGGGTTTGAATCGCACGATCCATAGCCAAAATATCTGCCGCAAATTGTTGATAATTGCTGTTTAATTGCTCTGCCTGTTCTGGGTGAAGCTTAACTAGGGCTTTTTTGATCTCTGCCGCAGCTTTCAGCATTTTTACCGGGTCCATCCAAACGTGAGGATCAACAGCATGGTTGTGATGATCATGCTCATCGTGATCGTGGTGGTCATGATGATCGTGATGCGCTTCACCTGAACCTTCCAACAGCTGTACTGCTGGTACTTTGGAGCTGTCCAATGTTTTGCTTAAAAACTGCTCCATATCAGGACCAACCCAAACAGCTAAATCAGCAGCATGCAGCTTGCGTAAATCAGAAGGCTTTAACGAGTAATGATGCGGCGAGCTACCTGCTGGGATCAGGGAATCAACCTCCCCCAATTCACCAACTACACCTTCAACAACTAGCTGTAATGGTTTAACACTCGCTACCACCTGAATCGGTTGATCAGCAGCCGCTGTACTCGCAGCAAAAAGCGTTAAAAAAAGTAAGGTAATATTTTTCATCTTTCGCAATACATCTCTGAAGATTAAGGGTTACAATATAACACAAACTTATAAGGTAAGAATGCTATGGCGCACACTGATCTAGCCTTTCATCCTGAACATGATCATCATGGATGCATTGAGCAAGCACTGGAAGATGCACGCTCGCTTTGTAATGAGCGTAACCTACGTTTTACGCCTATTCGCGAGCTGGTTTTAAAGACTATCTGGCAAAGTCATAAACCTCTTGGTGCCTATGAGCTTCTACCCGAACTAGCCGCTGCTGGTTTTAATTCAGCTCCACCTACGGTTTATCGAGCGCTTGAGTTTTTACAGGAGCAAGGCTTAGTACACCGTATCGCTTTGCTGAATGCTTATATCGGCTGCCCACATCCAAGTGATCAGCATGAAGGCTCCTTTCTGATCTGTCGTGTATGCAATAACGCGGTAGAAATTGATACACAGAAGGTTAGCCAAGATATCCAAAAACAAGCAGATAGCTTAGGTTTTAAACCCGAGAAACAATCTATTGAAGTGCTGGGTATATGCCCAAGTTGTCAGCAGAGTGCAGCCTAGTGAGTCCCTCTCCACATACACATGAGCCGCTGATCAAACTCGAAAATATCAACCTTTCCTTTGGTCAAAAGCACGTCTTACAAGATATTAACGCCGAGCTGCACCGTGGCTGCATCACAACACTAATTGGTCCTAATGGTGCTGGTAAGACAACCCTAGTCCGTGTAGTGCTAGGCCTACTCAAAGCTGATAGTGGTAGTTTGTGGCAGGAAGATGGCCTACGCATCGGCTACATGCCACAGAAGTTACAGATCGATAATACGTTCCCTTTAACCGTTGATCGTTTCCTGCGAACAACTCAGTGTAAAGACCCAGCAAAAATACTGGCAGCACTAACCGATGTTGGCGCTGAAAAGTTACTTAAGCAAGCAGTACATAATCTGTCAGGCGGTGAGATGCAGCGTGTCTTGCTTGCCCGCGCCCTACTTCGTGATCCTCATCTACTGGTGTTAGATGAGCCTGTGCAAGGGGTTGATATTAACGGTCAGCTTGAGCTTTATAACCTGATTGCGCGTATTCGTGATGAACGTGGCTGTGGTGTATTAATGGTCAGTCACGACCTTCACCTCGTGATGGCGGCTACAGATCATGTAGTTTGTATTAATCATCATATTTGCTGTTCTGGTCATCCTGAGCAAGTCACCAATGATCCATCCTTTACTGAGCTATTTGGCATTCAAGGCAGCGAACAGCTAGCCGTTTATAGCCATCATCATAATCATCGTCATGATGATCATGGCGACATTATTCCTGATCATAATTGTAAGGGCGGTTGTTAATGCCTGATTTTCTCTTATATGCCCTGTTAGGTGGTATTGGTGTAGCTGCGATTGCTGGCCCGCTTGGCTCTTTTGTGGTGTGGCGCCGCATGGCATATTTTGGTGACACCTTAGCTCACTCCGCTCTACTCGGGGTTTCAGTAGGCTTTATGCTGCAAGTAAACCTCAACCTAGCCGTGATCTTCTGCTGTGTCGCCCTCGCCCTCATCCTAGTCGCGATGCAAAGGCAGCGAATGGTAGCTACAGACACCTTGTTAGGGATCATGGCCCATAGTTCGCTCTCTTTTGGCTTAGTTGCCGTGTCACTGTTGGAAATTCGGGTAGACCTGATGTCCTACCTATTTGGTGACCTGCTTGCTGTCGGTGTAGAAGATCTTTATTGGATCTACGGAGGCGGCCTCCTCGCACTAGTGTTGTTAAAACTTCTCTGGCAACCTCTATTGGCAATTACTATCAATGAAGAGCTTGCCCATGTTGAGGGGGTTAATGTTGCCTGGACTCGCTTAGCTCTGATGCTATTGATTGCTGTCATTATCGCAGTAGCTATGAAGATTGTAGGCTTACTGCTAATAACCTCATTGCTGATTATTCCTGCAGCCGCAGCAAGGCGTTTAGCCCAAAGTCCTGAGCAGATGGCAATTGGTGCCGCTGTCGTCGGTAGTTTGTCAGTGGGTGGAGGCTTAGGGCTATCATGGCATTTCGATACCCCTGCCGGTCCATCAGTTGTGGTGGTATCCCTACTTATCTTTGTTCTACTCTACGCACTTCCTTTACGCCGAGCTGTATAAACTGATAATGTTAATCAACGCTTCCATAAGGCGTTGATTAACGCACCTGTCAGAATCAAACAGCCGCCAATAATCGTCCACAAAGTCGGAATTTCTTCAAAAAAGATCACCCCCAGAATCGCAGAGAAGATAACCTGAACATAGGCATAAGCACTCGCCTTACCCGCCTCTTCTGCTGCCATCGCTTTAGTTAATCCAATCTGCCCAACTTGCGTGAATACACCTACTAACAGCAGCAATAACAACGCATCCAAGCCCGGCATAACAAAGTCACCACCCAAAAGCAGTAACGAGGTTGGTAACGCCACCAGCGGGAAATAAAAGATAATGACAGAGCTATCTTCCGTTTGACTCAACTTACGCACGATCACATAAGCTATGGCGCTACCTAAAGCCCCAGCTAACGCAGCTAATAGACTTAACATCGGCAAGCCAATTAACCCCGCTTCACCCGGTCGCATCATCACAATAACCCCGACAAAACTGAGCAGCATACACAACATCGTCGCTAGCTTGATCCGTTCTCCCAGAAACAGCAACGCTAAGACGGCTGTAAATGCCGGATAGGTGTACTGCAATACCGTTGCGTCAGCCAAGGATAAGGTCGTGACTGAGTAATAAACGCAAACTAACGCTAACGCACCAACGATACCTCGCGCCAGCAGGAGCGGCTTATGCTGCCCCCAAATAGAGATGCGTTTACGTTTTACATCCAAGTAACTCAGGCCTAGCGATACTAAAGCCCTTGCCGCCACAATCTCTAGAACCGGAATACCGTAACCCGACACCGCTTTAACGCAGGCAGCCATCAAGGCAAATCCAAGCGCAGATAGCAGCATATAGCGAATAGCGATGGGAACGGCAGTTATAGACATGATTCAGGGACTTTAAACCGAAAGTGATAAGTGCGGGATCATACCAGATAAGCCCTCGCAAACGAGATCATTGTCAATCTGACTGGGTATGCAGGCATCTAATTACTAGACTAAAAGATTCAAAAAAATAGGGGCTTAATAGCCCCTATCTTGTTGTTAGTGGTCTTTTCGCTTAGCACCGGGGTTCGCCGTAAACATCAGAGGCTGTGCGCCTTCCTCTATTTCAGGCTTATTCTCACGATTAACGCGTGTTTCCAGCTCTTCCACAGCGGTATCTGGCTCACCATCTAAACGCATGGAATCTTCGTAATCACAACGCACGCACTCTTTGTACTCACGCTCTTCATCACGGTAAGTACGAATACAATCCATCTCACCGCATCGTGGGCAAACAGCACCCGCTATAAATCGTTTAATAACAGTCATTTTAATTACTCTGTAATTCCACTGTGGCGAAGCAGTGCATCAACTTGCGGTTCACGACCGCGGAACGCTACAAACAGCTCCATCGGCTCGCGAGAACCGCCCATTTCTAGGATGTTCTTACGGAAATCTGCACCAGTATCTGTATTAAAGATGCCATCTTCTTCAAAACGGGAGAATGCATCTGCCGATAGCACCTCTGCCCATTTATAACTGTAGTAACCTGCAGAATAACCGCCCGCAAAAATATGGCTAAAGCTATGCTGGAAGCGGTTAAAGGATGGCGGGGTAATCACTGCCACCTGACTGCGTACTTTATCCAACACCTCTTGAACAACCGTTTCTCCCGGCTGGTAATCACGATGCAGTAGGAAATCAAATAGAGAGAACTCCAACTGACGTACCATCATCATGCCTGACTGGAAGTTACGTGCCGCCAGCATCTTATCCAACAGCTCTTGTGGTAGCGTTTCATCTGTCTGATAGTGACCAGAAATCAACGCCAGCGCTTCTGGCTCATAGCACCAGTTCTCTAAGAACTGACTTGGCAACTCAACCGCATCCCAAGCCACACCATTAATACCACTTACGTCAGCCGTTTCGATTTGGGTCAGCATATGATGCAGGCCATGGCCAAATTCATGGAATAGGGTGGTCACTTCATTGTGATTCAGTAGAGCAGGATCATCACCTACTGGAGAGCTGAAGTTACATACCAGATAAGCCACTGGTAGCTGCAGAGAACCATCATCTAGACGACGGCGCACACGGCAATCGTCCATCCAAGCGCCACTACGTTTCTTCTCACGGGCATACAGATCCATAAAGAAGCGGGCGATCACTTCACCATTGCGGCTAATTTCAAATAGGCGTGCATCATCATGCCAACGATCGAACTCATCGACTTCACGCATTTCGATATCAAAGAGTTTACCAGTAACCGCAAACAGACCTTCTAGTACTTTGGGAAGAGGGAAGTAAGGGCGGATCTGCTCTTCAGAAATAGAGTATTTCGCCTGCTTCAGCTTCTCACCGTAGTAAGCTAGATCCCAAGCTTGCAGATCTTCTGCGCCAAATTCAGCTTTCGCAAACTCGCACAGTTGCTCAAAATCCTGTTTAGCTACGGGTAGGCTTTTCTCAGCAAGATCATTTAAGAACTGCACAACCTGATCGGTATTTTCAGCCATTTTGGTCGCTAACGAATAATCAGCGTAGTTACCGAAGCCGAGCAGCTGCGCCAGCTCTAAACGTAGCTCTAATAACTGAGAAATAACGTCAGTATTATCCCATTTACCTTCGCCCGGTCCCTGATCAGATGCGCGGGTAGAGAAGGCTGTGTATATCTCTTTACGCAGTTCACGATCATCCGCATAGGTGATCGTTGCGAGATAAGAAGGGAAGTCCAGTGTCACCAACCAACCCTCTTTCTCTTTCGCTGCAGCCATCTGCTTCGCTGCCGCTAACGCCATAGGCGGAAGTCCCGCAAGCTCAGACTCTGAAGTCAGTAGTTTGCTCCAGTCATCGCTGGCATCCATTACGTTTTCAGAAAACTTAGTCGTCAGCTCAGACAGCTTCTGTTGCAGTTCGGCGTAACGCTGCTGCTCTTCTGGATTTAAGGCAATACCTGATAGACGGAAGTCACGTAGAGTGTTGTTGACGACTTTCTGCTGCGCTTCACTTAGCTGGAGAAATTGCTCACTTTCAGCAAGCTGATTAAATGCTTGGTAGAGACCTTGATGCTGACCCATCTCTGTCCAGTATTGAGACAGCTTTGGCAAGCATGCATTGTAGGCATCACGAAGCTCATCACTGTTCACCACAGAGTTCA
The DNA here is from genome assembly GCF_047778125.1 of Neptuniibacter sp. QD29_5. GTDB lineage: Bacteria > Pseudomonadota > Gammaproteobacteria > Pseudomonadales > Balneatricaceae > Neptuniibacter. Next base: position 38,386 of record NZ_CP180556.1, on the reverse strand, counting down.
TGTGCGAAACAGGCGACCATACTTTAGCTAAACGGTCATTCATCTCTTCGAGTGGGGCAACTAGAGAATCCCAGCTAGGTACGGACAGCTCCTGCAGAATGCGTTCTACCGTCTCTCTGCTGTCTGCCAGCAATTGATCGATTGCGGCTTCGATTTGATCAGGTTTAATCTGACTAAATGCTGGTAACAACTGTGGTTCAAGCATTGGGTTACTCATATAAAGCTAGCTCCATCGGCGAGATATCGTTCCTATTACATGGGACTAAATCTTAATTTTTCAATTCCCCTAAGCTATTTCATAATAGATACTTCCCAATTTCTAGCGAGCAATAATTATGAATGTACGTACTTATCAAGGCTTCACTCCCAAACTAGGAGAGCGAGTTTTTGTTGATCCTAGCGCGGTTGTGCTTGGAGATGTCGAGATTGGTGACGATTGCTCGATCTGGCCACTCACCGTAATCCGTGGCGATATGCACCGCATTCGTATTGGCGCACGTACCAGCGTGCAAGACGGTTCAGTTTTACACATTACCCATGCTGGCCCCTATAACCCAGACGGTTTCCCATTGATCATCGGTGATGACGTCACCATTGGCCACCAAGCGATGCTTCATGGCTGCACAATTGGAAGCCGAGTTTTAGTAGGCATGGGTGCGATGGTTATGGATGGCGCTATTGTTGAAGACGAAGTCATTATCGGCGCGGGCTCCCTAGTGCCACCGGGTAAGAAGCTAGAAAGCGGTTACCTTTATGTTGGCCGCCCTGCAAAGCAACAACGTGCACTCACAGAAAAAGAGCGCTCTTTCTTCAGCTATACTGCAGGAAACTACGTGAAGCTTAAGGATAAGCACCTTGAAGAGGACTACACTGGCTAACAATCTGATCCTAGCCACACTGCTGATAAGCGGTTGTGGCTACAACATCCAAAACTCACCTACCGCTTGGGTTGATGCCTATAAGGTAGAAATATCCTATACAGAAGAGGGCGCAAGCTATTCCCTCTGTAAAAGCTTTGGTTGCGATCGAAGATCTTCAATTCAATTTGATGCTGACGAGCTAGATCAAGTTCGTCAGCATTTCTCACCACCAGCAACCACCGCTGAAAAAGAGCGTTTAAAAATCGCTACAGGCATCGGTCTATTTGAAAAAATAACAGGTCCGAAGCTACGGACTTTCGGTGATCAAGCAGCCAATAACACCTCCTTTATTAGTGGCTCAAACCAATTAGATTGTGTCGCTGAAAGCCTAAATACCACGCGTTATCTTTTAATCTTACAACAGATGAACCTCTTACATTTCCACCGACCAGGCGGAAATGTTCACCGCGGCCCCTTCACATTAAATGCCCCCCATAACAGTGCTACCATCGTTCAGCTAGATAACCAGCAAGCCTTTGCTGTGGACTCTTGGTTTGGCGCTAACGCTGAACCCGCTTGGATTACGCCTGTGGATAACTGGTTAACCGGCGCTGATCCTGAAGAGTAGTTGTTGGTTATAATCAAAACACTAGTTGATAATAATTATCAATAACACTAGTATCCCCCCCAAATCTTACCTCCTTGATATTTTGAGCCTTATTTCCAGCAAGTGAAATGCAATATCCGTTGCTTTAAAAGCACCTGTGGATATCTATTTGGCTCAGGAAGTAAGCAGTACTAGATTAGAACGCTTTTTAAAAAGAAGGGAACAACATGAAAAAAACAACTATCGCCACGCTGGTTTCTGTAGCAATGACATCAACAACACCAGCCTTTGCAACCGATGTTGCTAAAGAGTTAGCGGCAATGAAAGCACGCATCGCACAACTTGAAGCACAGCTCGCTGCCCAGCAGGAAACAACGCAAACGCTAGAGCAAAAAACTGAAGCTCAAGCTGCTACTCCATCAAACGGTGGCTTTGCTGAGAACGTTAGCGTAGGCGGCGAAGTAACCTTGCTAGCACAGCAAGTTGAGACTGATGGCGAAAACAGCGTTGGTGATGTTTTAGTTGATACCTTCGAACTTGAAATTGCTGCTGATATTAACGAAAACGTTAAAGTTTCTACGTTAATCGAATACCTATCTGCAGATGAAAAACTAGACCTTGCTGAAGCATACGTAGTGATTGGTTCCGAAGATAATCCTCTAAGCTTCACACTGGGTAAAGCCGCTCACCCTCTACTAGTAGGTGATTCTGCAGCATTTACAGACCCAATTGCATTCGACATTTTCGATGCAAAAGAAGGTCTAGCGATGCTCAGCTACCAAAATGAGATGATTCAGCTAGATACCTACGTGCTTAACAACTCTGCAGAAGGTAACGAAGGTTTAGATACCTTCGGTCTTAACTTCGGCACTACATTCAGTAATGGCGTTTCTCTAGGTGCAGGTTATGTAACTGACGTTGCGAACACAGCAGGTCCGTTTTCTGAGCTAGGCGGTCTAACTGAAAAAATCGATGCGTGGCGCGTAAATGCATTGGTTGAAGCGAATGACTTGGCGCTGTTTGCAGAGTATATCCAGCTAGGTAGATCTAATTTAGCAGGCGAGCCAAGTATCCTTCATTTAGGTGCTGGCTACGGTACACAGATCCTAGGCGCAGACGGAACACTTTTCCTAGGTTACAGCGAATCTGACGAAGCTGAAGATATCGATAATGTAGCGGGTATCGACTACGAACTACCTGAAAAGCGTGTAGCGCTAGGTGTAACGCGTTCTCTAGGCGAAAATGCTGAAGTGACTGCGGAATATGTTCGCGAAGAAGCTTACAGCGACACGGATAGCGATATCCTGAATGTTGCGGTAACAACGACTTTCTAAGCTGGGCTTAGCGAGTTGTTAAAATGTGACTGACCAACGCTGAATCCCCCTTCAATCATCAGCGCTGGTCGTCACAATACTCTGTACAGACAGATATTCTGTAAACATTACTGTTAATGATATCTGTTATCACTTTGGCAGGGAACGCTCCTATGGAATTAAATCCTTTAGAAGGAGTTTTTCCGCACTTTATTTTTCCGACTTAGCTTCTAGCTTTGCCGAAGAAATTTCCCGTAAACGCTTAACTACTTGAGCATTAATACTACGCTGCGTAAACGTACCATCGGCCTTTCGTTTACCCGGTTTTTTGCCCATTAAAATTTCTAAGCAGTCATCCACATGACCAACCGCATGGACAGAGAATAACCCCTCTTTAACGGCCTCGACAACCTCTTCTTTGAGCATCAGATTACGCACATTGGCTTTCGGAATAATGACCCCTTGCTGACCGGTAAGGCCGCGGGTTTTACAGAGATTAAAGAAGCCCTCTATCTTCTCGTTTACACCACCAATGGCCTGTACTTCGCCGTATTGGTTGATCGATCCAGTAGTCGCAAAACTCTGACTAATCGGAATATGCGTTAACGCTGACAATAAGGTGCAAACCTCGGCTAGCGAAGCACTATCACCATCAACATAACCGTAAGATTGCTCCAAAGCGATGCTAGCAGAGATCGCCAATGGGAAGTCCTGAGCATATTGATGACCTAAGAAGCCCGATAGGATTAAAACGCCTTTTGAATGGATTGGCTGACCTAAGGCCACCTCGCGTTCGATATCAACGATTCCGCGATTACCAGGATGCACCGTTGCAGTAATACGCGCAGGCGTACCAAAAGCAACATCACCCACTTGGAGCACAGTTAGACCATTGGTTTTACCGACGGCTTCACCTTGGGTGTCGATCAACACCGTTTGATTCAGAATGTCTTCTTCGATCTTTTCAGACATACGAGAAGTGCGACGTTCTTTCGCACTCAGCGCCATCTCGACATGATCTGCATTGATAAGTTCATCTTCCTCTTTAATGCGCTTAAAATCAGCTTCACATAACAGATCAACCAACTCACCAATATGAGCCGACAGCAACTCCTGATCTTCTGCCTGACGGGAGCTATGCTCAACTAAACGCGCCACCGCTCGACGCGTTAAGGGGGCTAAGCCCTCCTCATCGGCTAACGTTTTCATCAAACGCGCATAATGCCTAATCGATTGAGGCGTTCTTTTTACATCCTCATCAAAGTCCACCACGACTCGAAACATTTTTTCAAAGTCATGATCGAGTTCTTGTAGCAAATAGTAGATATTGCGCGCCCCTATCAAGACGATTTTCACTGATAGTGGCACCGCCTGAGGGGTTAGGGTTATCGTGCTTATACCCGCGTATTCACTTGCAGGACTTTCAATTCGAATCTCGTCGGATTTAAGCGCACGTTTTAGCGCCCCATAAACAAAGGGCTGCTCCAGTAGTTTCTCCGCTTCCAATACCAAATAGCCGCCATTCGCTCGATGTAAAGCACCAGATCGGATAAGCTTGTAGGTAGTGGATAAAGCCCCCATTTCGGACGTGTACTCTACACGCCCAAACAAATTTTCATAGCTAGGGTGCGATTCGTATACAACCGGGGCACCTTTCACCTTATCGTTATCCACAAGCAGATTAACGCCATAATTGCTTTCTAAATAAGCACGGCGGCTAGCATCAGTTAACGGCTCAATTAGCTTTTCATCGCCGACAATTTCAGCGCAATTTTTAACTAACGAAGTTTCCATCTCTGAAAGATAGTCAGTTGCTGCAGATATATTCGCGTACTTGTCTCTCAGCGGCTGAAACAAAGGAGAGATCGACTGCCTTGTGGTGTCTCGATCGAGATTTTTCAGCTTCTCTGCGGCCTCACGTCGCCATTGCGGCAAGCCTGTTAGCGCCTCATTCAACTTATCTTCCAGATCAGAGATCGCTTTAGTAAAACCATCCCTTATCTCTTCTGGTAACTGCGAAAAGACCGCCTCATCCATCGCTTGCCCTTCTGCAACCGGAGTAAAGCCGATACTGCCTGCATCACGGTAGACCGCAATGCTATGCTCACGCGCCTCTCGCTCAACACCTTCTATCGCCTGATCATAATAACGATTGAGTTCACGTTCGATTTTACTCTTTTTACGCTGGTACGAAGGGCTTTCAAAGGCTGCAGGCATCTCTGACAGCACCGCTTCGATGATGTTTTTAATATCACGCTTAAACTGCTGAGCCTTTCCAGCAGGAAAGGGAATCGCTAAAGGATTGCGGTTATCCTTTAGGTTGTTTAGATAAACCCAATCGCCCGGCTTTTTCTCTTTTTTCGCCGTGGTTTTGAGGTTCTCCATCGCAAAGGAGAAACGCCCCGTATGAGGATTACCCATCACAAACAAGTTATAGCCTGGACGGCGCATGCCGATACCAAAATCCATCGCTTCAATGGCTCGTGTTTGGCCGAAGAAACCAGAAAAAGGCTCAAGCGTAGACGTATTTTTGAAAGGTAGTAATTCTGGATCGCAGCGAAAATAAAGCTGCTCAGTAGATAGTCGGGTTTCCGTTACCATAAGGTACTCCCGCAGCGGACTGAAAAGTTAACACTATGCAGTGTTCGTATTTCAGTTATACGCCGCGAGAGAGCCCCATGCAAGTCTGCTTTGATAAAATGTTAAAAGCGACTGTTGCATTAAAATCAAACAGTTATTGCTGCACGGATAGCCGAGATAACTGTTTTAGAGTCTGGGTCCAAGCCACGCCAAATTCTGAATGATTCCGCTGCCTGCTCCACTAACATGCCCAGGCCATCAATGGACTTTTCCGCCCCTTGTTCAGTCGCCCAAACACAAAAAGCGGTTGGTTCTGCGGCATACATCATGTCGTAGCACCAAGCACCTTGTGCCAGTACATTTTCCGGAAGAGGGGGGATCTTACCTTGCAAACTGGCAGCAGTACCATTAATGATAAGATCAAAGCTTTGACCTTCAAGCTCATCATAACCACCACCCGATACATTACCAAGATCCGCAACCAACCCAGCAAGCTCTTCGGCTTTAGAAGCAGTACGGTTTGCGATAACTAGCAGCTCAGGATTTTGCTCTAATACTGGCTGAAGAACGCCACGTACAGCTCCACCAGCACCGAGGATAAGCACCTTTTTGCCTTCAATCGTGCCGCCATTGTTACGCACGATATCTCTCACCATGCCAACACCATCGGTGTTATCACCGCACAAGCGACCTTGATCATCGCGGTACAAGGTATTTACCGCACCCGCCAGTTCAGCACGCGGACTTCTAACTTCAGCTAACGCCCAAGCTTCCTGTTTAAACGGGATAGTGATATTCAAACCTCGACCATCACCAGACAAGAAATCAATTACGTAACCTGAAAAGTTATCTTCAGGTACGCAGATCGCTTCATAGGTCAGATCCTGATCTGTACTCGATGCAAATGCAGCATGAATTTGTGGCGATTTAGAGTGCTTAATCGGATTACCGAATACCGCGTAACGATCAGTCATAATCCGTCCTTACACTTCAAGCCAGTTGCGAGGCTTCAAATAACGCTCGTAAAGCACCGCTTCTTCAGTGCCTTCATCCGGCTTCCAATCGTAGCCCCAACGTACTTCCGGCGGTAAAGACATCAAGATAGACTCTGTACGTCCACCAGATTGCAGACCAAATAAAGTGCCACGGTCAAACACTAGATTGAACTCGACATAACGGCCACGGCGGTGCAATTGGAAATCACGCTGACGCTCACCGTATTCACGACCTTTGTTTTTCTCGATAATTGGCACATAAGCCTTAGTGTAAGCATTACCAATCGACTGCATCAGTCCGAAGCTCTTCTCGAAACCAAGCTCATTAAGATCATCGAAGAATAAACCACCCACACCACGAGGCTCATCACGATGCTTCAAGTAGAAGTATTCATCACACCACTCTTTGAAACGTGGGTAGATGTCATCACCAAATGGATCACAGGCTTCTTTTGCTGTCTGGTGCCAGAATTTACAATCTTCGTCGTTACCATAGTAAGGCGTCAGGTCAAAACCGCCACCGAACCACCAAACTGGTTCTTCACCTTCTTTTTCAGCAATGAAGAAACGAACATTGGCATGGGAAGTTGGGATATAAGGGTTATGTGGGTGAATAACCAAAGACACGCCCATCGCCTGGAAACTACGACCCGCTAATTCAGGTCGATGCGCTGTAGCAGATCCTGGCAACTTATCACCGAAGACATGAGAGAAGTTCACGCCACCTTTTTCGATAATTGCGCCCTTATCTAGGACACGAGTTCGACCGCCACCGCCTTCTTCTCGTTGCCACTCATCCTGATAAAATTTTCCTTCGCCATCAGCCTGCTCTAAGGCATCACAAATAGCATCTTGCAGCCCCAAAAGGTACTCTTTTACAGCGTCAATATTAGGTGCGGACATAGTACTCACTCACATATTTATTTAAGCGCGAATTAATTGATCAGATTTTAGATCTCTAATTTGAGTAGGCTGATCTAAACCACCTAACTTACCTGGCAAAACATAAGCAAGTTTTTCACCAAAGTAAGTCTTCACTCTCAATATATCTCTTGCAGGTTCATGCGCTGCAGGATTAGCCGATGTTGAAACTAAGAAAGATCCGTAATCTTCCGTCAGTCTTCTTACTTGTAAGTGATCACTCACTCTCACAGCTACAGCGCTATGATTTCCTTTAATCCAGGCAGGAATTCGGTTCTTTTTATCTGGCAAAATCCAAGTGTATGGACCCGGCCAGTTAGCAGTCACTTTGACATATTCATCATCAGTCAGATCTTCGAGTAAAAAATCGATCTGAGAGAGGTTTCCAGCGATTAAAACCAGACCTTTATGCATAGGTCGACGCTTAATTTCTAGAAGATCTAAGACGGCCTGTTCATCAAACGGGTCACAACCTAAACCCCAAACTGCTTCGGTAGGATAAGCGATCACACCACCTTGACGAATTGCTCGAACAGACTGCTGAATATGCCACCAATCAGGCTTTAAATTACTACTCACCATTTACTCCTCAATGCCATATAACTAATCAACAGTGCATCACTATTTTTACTAAAAGTATCAATCAATAGTTATGTGAGGTTGATAGAAAGAGCCCCTTTACAGATTACAAAGCGGGGGGATTCCCTTTCATCTTGAAGGCATTTAACTTTGAGGGCTGAACACTAAATGTTCGACGCGGTCTTTGCAACTCTACCCAATTACCTTTTAACATCGGATATAACCATGCCCATCTTGACTAATGATGCCTAAAAGCTCTAATTCCACCAGCATCGGGCCTAATTCCGCTATATCCATACCAGTCAGATAGCTTAGTTGGTCGATTGAGTTATATTCGTAGCCTAAATGCTTCAATAGTTTCTGCGTTTCAGGAGCAAAATGGGATAACTCCTCTTCAGATTCATCTTCAATATGCTCAGCATTCTGTTCGGCTAGATAACCCAGTATAGAAGCAAGCTGCGAGGTAATATCTTCCGCTGACTCGACCAAGCAAGCACCTTCACGGATTAGCTGATGACACCCTTTACTCAAGGGATTATTAATCGCCCCAGGAATAGCAAAGACTTCACGCCCTTGCTCCATCGCCATCCTAGCCGTGATTAACGACCCACTTTTCGGGGCTGCCTCAACCACCAAAATGCCTGCGCTCATGCCACTAATAATGCGGTTTCGACGCGGGAAATGCGGTGCCAGCGGCGGTGCACCAGGAAACAGTTCACTCAACCATATTCCTTGTTGCTCCAAAATCTGCTGGGCTAAAATACGATTTCGAGCGGGATACGGCCGATCCAAGCCAGTACCAAATACCGCAACCGTTGGGCATTGAGCATTAACACTGGCCTGATGTGCTGCTGCATCAATACCCAAGGCTAAGCCTGAGTTCACGATCAAGCCGTTTTGAGCTAAATAACCGGCAAACTGATAGGCATGCTTTAAACCACCTTTAGAAGCGCTACGACTGCCTACAATCCCTACCTGAGGAAGGTTCAGAGCCGCTAGATTACCGCGAGTAAATAAGATGGGAGGAGGATCATAAATTTCACGTAGCAACGCAGGGTAGTCGGCATCAGTGATAGTTATGATATGGCAATCCTCAGCTGAAGCCTGCCAAGTCAGCGCCGACTCCAACTTCTGCTGTACCAAAGAGGTATGCCCTTGTTGGAAGTCACTTAAAGTGGTAATTGTTTTTTTCTTGAGGTTAAGCCGATGCCAATCAGCTTCAGAGGAGCGGAGGAGTTTTTCAGGGGTCCATCCCTGATCCCATAGCTTTTTAACTGAAGCAGGCCCTAAATCGGGTAGGGCGGCAACGGCGATCCAGTCCCTTAGATCAGCCGTCATCTTTTATCCTTTATGGTTCTCGGATTACATCTCCGATAGAAACAACATCTGTGCTGCGCATGATCAAGCCATAACTCACTTTCTCAAACACTTTGAAGACCATCAACTCACCAGAGCGCTCCTGTGGCAGCGTCACCATCTCTTTAGTCACAGGGTCTTTAATAAGCTCACCACGGCGGTAAATAGCAAACACATGCCCAGCCTCAAGCCCTTCACGCATGCCACGGTTAAGTGCCACTACATGAAACTGACCAGCATCTCGAACACCTTGCAATACCGATAGAATCTTACCTTCAACACCCTCTGGGGAAGGTGCAGGGTAGAATACAGACTGAATACGCACTTCCTCGGTAGGTACCACACGGTCCAAAATGCGCACTTCTTTATGGGATTTGATGATATCCAATGTGAGCACGTCTTCTTTACGCGCAGATACATCGGCATCTGCAATCTTCAATGTTTCGTAACCAAGAAATTCATCTGTATCCGGATCAACATATTCATTAGCAGGACGGTAAATACCCTGTCGACGCTGTTCAGCCACTAGCTGACCACGTGCGTAAATACGATCACCCGCACCGGCGATAATCCGTTCTTTCTGGCCACCCAAAACATAAGGCGCTTCTTTCAAAATATCTTCAGAAAGCACACGGTTATCATTTAAGAAGCTAATGATATCTCGTAGTGGGATAGCAGGAATTGGCTTAACCAGCGGAGACACACGTGCACGAGGATAGATTCCACTATCACGTCTAACCCCTAAACGCGGCTTTCCATTCACCCACGTAAGATAAATTACATCTCCAGGATAGATTAGATGAGGGTTATCAACCTGCGGGTTTACCCCCCAGACCTCAGGCCATTTCCAAGGACTTTGTAAAAAACGACCGGAGATGTGCCACAACGTATCGCCTTTCACCACCACATATTCTTGTGGATGATCATTACGAAGCAGCAGAGAGTCCTTACGGGTTTCAGCATGAGCTGTAGTCAGTGAAACCAATACCAGAGCGAACAAACCGCATAACAATTTTTTCATGTCCAGTTCCCTTATTACCTATCTCCTTAATTCCTATAAATAAGAAGATAAAGTAACGACAATACATTGAGCGTTCTAATCAGTATAATAGGCAGCTTAATATTTTTCGCTATTGATCTCGATATTATCTTTCGGTTAATACCTGAATAATCGAGTTAAAATTTAAGATACCTGTAAATTAGGCTCTAACTTAGCATGACTTACAGAAGTATTCACACCAATAGCACCCGATAACTTGTTGATACAGACGTAAATCATGGCAAAACTAACCATCCTTGAATACCCAGATCCGCGCTTGCGTACTATTGCTGAGCCCGTTGAGACTGTTGATGACGAAGTACGTGCTCAAATCGATGACATGTTCGAAACAATGTACGCGGCTCCAGGTATTGGTTTGGCAGCGACACAGGTGAATATCCATAAACGCATCGTAACTATGGATATCTCTGATGATCAAAACGAGCCATTGGTTATGATCAATCCTGAATTTGAAGTTCTGGATGAAGAGCTACACAAATATCAGGAAGGTTGCCTATCTGTTCCTGGCTTCTACGAAAACGTTAAGCGCCCTCAAAAAGTTAAGCTAAAAGCGCTCGACTACAACGGCGAACCTTATGAGATGGAAGCTGAAGGCTTACTTGCGGTATGTATTCAGCACGAGCTAGACCACCTGAATGGAAAGCTATTTGTGGATTACATTTCTATGCTCAAGCGTAACCGCATTAAATCTAAGCTAGAAAAACTGCATAAATTGCAGGAAAAACACGGCTGATCATTACTGAAAAACAACACACAGGCTTGCTGGTTTAACTAGCAGGCCTGTTTTTATTTTGGAGCCTAGACCATGCCAGCGTCACCATTGAAAATAGTTTTTGCCGGCACACCTGATTTTGCCGCATCCAGCTTACAAGCATTGCTTAATTCTGAGCATGAAGTGATTGCTGTTTATACCCAGCCTGACAAGAAGGGTAAGCGTAAAAACCAGATGGCTCCGCGCCCAGTAAAAGATCTTGCGGTTGAACATAACATCCCAGTATTTCAACCAACCACGCTGAAAACCGAAGAAGAACAGTTAGCACTTACAAACCTTAAAGCCGACATCATGGTTGTAGTTGCTTACGGTATGCTTCTCCCTAAAGCAATTCTTGAGACACCTCGTCTAGGTTGCATCAATGTCCACGGTTCGCTACTTCCACGCTGGCGTGGTGCAGCACCAGTAGAGCGCTCAATGCTTGCAGGGGATGCTGAAACAGGCGTCACTATCATGCAGATGGATGAAGGCTTAGACACTGGCGATATGCTCTACAAAGTCACTACGCCGATCGAGAACAATGATACTGCAGCAAGTGTATTCGAACGCTTAGCCGCTATTGGCTCCGTGGCCCTGGTTGAAACGCTTACACAGTTCCAACAGGAAACTGTGTCTCCAGAACCACAGGATGACAGCTTAGCCACCTACGCGAAGAAGCTGCAAAAGACCGAAGGAGTTATCGACTGGAGTGCTTCCGCTGCAGATATCGATCTTAAGATTCGCACTCTAAGCCCACGTGTTGCAGTGACATTCAAGCTTGGCGAAGAGGTGGTGAAGCTTTTAGGATGCGAATTAGTTGAGCAAAGCGGTAACCCGGGTGAGATTTTGCTTTCTGACAAAAAGAGCATTGTTGTCGCATGCGGCGAAGGCGCTATTAAAATCAAACAGCTTCAGCTTCCGGGCAAAAAGCCAATGGGCACTGCCGCTGTTCTAAACTCTAAACGAGAGCAGTTTAGTGCAGGCGTAGTTTTAGGTTAGACGTTTTAGGACTATTACCATGACCACCAATGTTCGGGCACTTGCAGCACAAATTCTAACCCCTTTACTTAAAAATAAGGGTTCTTTGAATACGCAATTTGCGACGATTGAACGTCGTTGTCCTGAGAAAGATCGCGGCCTTCTGCGTGAGCTGTGCTACGGCACTATGCGTTACCACCCACAGCTGAATGCCATCATTAAACTGCTGCAAAACCGACCATTTAAGTTTCGAGATATCGATATTAAAGCCATTGTTCTGATCGGTTTATATCAGTTAAAACACACTCGCATCCCAGCTCATGCCGCGATTAGTGAAAGTGTTGAAGCGTGCAAAGAACTGGATAAGGCTTGGGCAGGGAAAGTTGTGAACGCCCTTTTGCGCCGGTTTCAACGCGAACAAGATGAACTCGAAGACTACCTAAAAGATGACGATTCATACCAGTTCAACCACCCGGAATGGATGATCGCCAAACTGAAAAACAACTGGCCAGAACACTGGCAAGAGATACTCACCGTCAACAACGAGCAAGCGCCGCTGACACTCCGCGTGAATCAACGCTCAACAGCCCGCGAAGATTACCTACAGCAACTGACCCCGATTATTGCCGCAGAAGCGACTCAATTCAGTGATCAGGGCATAAAGCTAGCGGAATCAATCAATATCGAAACCCTTCCGGGTTATAGCGTCGGTGCATTTAGCGTACAGGATGAAGCCGCACAGTTATCTGCGGACCTTCTCGACCTACAACCAGGGCAACGCGTGCTGGATGCCTGCGCAGCGCCCGGTGGCAAACTGTGCCATATCCTAGAGCACGAGCCTAAACTCGCTCAGGTAGACGCTGTGGAGCTAGAACAAAAGCGAATCAGCCGAGTAGAAGAAAACCTTAAACGTCTACGTTTAAAAGCCAACTTAAAGGTGGCAGACGCCGCAACCCAAACTTGGTGGGACGGTACAGAATACGACCGCATTCTCTTAGATGCCCCTTGTTCTGCTACGGGTGTTATTCGCCGCAATCCGGATATAAAATACCTGCGCCAAGGCGAAGATATTCACGAAACAGCCAAACTTCAGCGCGCTATTTTGGATAATTGCTGGTCCATGCTGAAACCCGGCGGTAAGTTGCTTTATGCAACTTGTTCCATCTTCCCACAGGAAAATGGGCGATTGATTAAGCAGTTTGTAACCCAAACTGCGAATGCCAAACATCTGCCAATTAAGGCAGAGTGGGGTATCGAACAAGAGTATGGTCGACAGCTGTTTCCGCAGTCTAACGGCCATGATGGTTTCTATTATGCACTGCTGGAAAAAACGGAGTAAGCTCAAGTAGCTATGTGTATTTCTGTCATTTCTGCAGCAGTTAAAGGCTGATCATGAAGATCATTATTCTAGGTGCCGGACAAGTGGGCGGCACTTTGGCTGAAAACCTAGCCAGTGAAGACAACGACATCACTATCGTTGATACAGACACTGGCCGTCTCAGAGAACTACAAGATCGTCTCGATATCCGTACGATCGAAGGTAAAGCATCCTATCCATCTGTACTCGACAGTGCCGGTGCTCAAGATGCCGATATGCTTATCGCCGTAACGAACTCTGATGAAGTCAACATGATCGCCTGCCAGGTAGGGCAAACGCTGTTCAACACACCGACGAAAATCGCCCGTGTCCGTGAACATGACTACCTGAACAAAAACCAGAAGATCTTTGGTGAAAAAGGCATCCCTATTGATGTCCGTATTAGCCCTGAATTACTGGTAACAAAGCACATAAAACGTCTAATCCAGCACCCAGGTGCTTTGCAGGTACTGGATTTCGCCGACGCGAAAGCCCAGCTTGTAGCCGTAAAAGCATACTATGGTGGCCCGCTAGTGGGTCGCGAGATCTCTTACCTTCGTGCTCACATGCCATCGGTGGATACCCGTGTAGCGGCGATTTTCCGAAGCGGTAGCCCTATTATCCCGGAAGGTAACACGGTCATCGAAGCAGATGACGAAGTGTTCTTTATCGCTGCACGCAAGGACATTCGTGCCGTAATGAGCGAGCTGCGTCGTCTAGATCGCCCTTATAAGCGCATCATCATCGCAGGTGGCGGTAATATCGGTGCGCGTTTAGCCGAATCTATCGAAGACGAGTTCCAAGTCAAAATCATCGAGCGAAACATTCGCCGCTGTAATCAGCTGGCGCGCTCACTTGATAACACCATCGTACTGCAAGGCAGTGCTTCCGACCGTGACCTACTGATCGAAGAGAATATCGAAGATACCGACGTATTCTGCGCCCTTACCAACGATGACGAAGCGAACATCATGGCATCTATGCTGGCGAAGCGCCTTGGCGCACGTACGGTAATGACCCTGATTAACAACCCTGCCTATGTCGATCTAGTACAAGGTGGTGCGATCGATATAGCCATATCGCCTCAGCAAACTACCATCGGTGCGCTACTGACCCATGTACGTCGAGGTGATGTAGTAGCAGTACACTCGTTGCGTCGAGGTGCAGCAGAAGCACTGGAAGCAGTGGCTCATGGTGATAAATCATCATCCAAAGTGGTCGGTAAAACCATTGAAGAGATCAACTTACCTCCAGGTACAACCATCGGTGCCATTGTACGTAACGACGAAGTATTGATTGCGCACGATGATGTTGTCGTTGAAAGTGGCGACCACGTAATCTTGTTCTTGGTCGATAAACGCCGAATCAACGAAGTGGAACGTCTGTTCCAAGTTGGCCTTACATTCTTCTAAGCGGAAGCAGCGCAGATGCATTACAAAGTTATCTTACGCATATTAGGCATACTGCTGATGATATTCAGCATCTCTATGCTGCCGCCGTTAGGTATCTCCTATCTCTATGACGATGGGGCAGAGTTAGCCTTTATCGCCGGATTTTTGATTACCCTGCTGACCGGTTTCTTCATCTGGATTCCGGTATATCGAGTGCGACAGGACTTACGAACCCGTGATGGCTTCTTAATTACCGTCCTTTTCTGGTCTGTACTGGGGCTTTTCGGAGCCTTCCCGTTTATGCTCACGGACAATCCGCACCTAACTTTTATCGATGCGCTATTTGAGTCCCTATCTGGCCTCACAACCACCGGTGCAACGGTAATTACTGGCATCGATGACCTGCCAAAATCGATTCTGTTTTATCGCCAGCAACTGCAATGGCTGGGCGGTATGGGTATCATCGTATTGGCCGTAGCGATCCTACCAATGCTAGGCATCGGTGGTATGCAACTTTATCGTGCAGAAACACCAGGTCCCGTTAAAGATTCCAAACTTACACCACGAATCACTGAAACAGCTAAAGCTCTTTGGTATATCTACCTGTCACTGACCATCGCCTGCGCGGCTGGTTATTGGTTAGCTGGAATGGATCTATTCAATGCCATCGGTCATAGTTTCTCGACCGTTGCGATCGGTGGTTTCTCCACCCACGACGCCAGTATCGGCTACTACGATTCTGTAGCCATTGAGATGATCTGTATATTCTTTATGACCATCTCTGCAGTAAATTTCGGCCTACACTTTTTTGCTTGGCGACAACGCACCATTTCGCATTACATTCTAGATCCAGAATTTAAATTCTATTTAGTTACACTCCTAGCAATAACCGTTATCGCCATTGTTGCCTTGGTCGTAACCGAGACCTACGCGCCGGGCGAATCGATGCGTAAAGCACTGTTTATGGTGGTATCCATTGCAACCACGACCGGCTTTGCCACAGCAGACTTTGCGCACTGGCCAGTAATGCTACCGTTCTTGCTATTCGTGGCAGCCTTTGCCGGTGGTTGTGCGGGTTCTACCGGTGGTGGCATGAAAGTCATCCGTGTACTTCTGATCCTTAAGCAGGGCTACCGTGAAATCCAACGCTTGGTACATCCCAATGCGATTATTCCGGTAAAACTAGGTAAAAAACCGATCTCCGATAAAGTTCTAGAAGCTGTATGGGGCTTCTTCTCCGTCTACATGATCGTCTTTGTAGCCATGCTCATCGTATTGTTAGCGACTGGGCTTGATCAGGTAACTGCATGGTCAGCGGTAGGTGCGACATTAAACAACCTAGGCCCAGGCCTTGGCGATGTATCTGCACACTACGGCGACCTGAACGATCCAGCTAAATGGGTACTTTGCTTTGCCATGCTGCTCGGTCGTCTAGAGGTATTTACCTTGCTAGTACTATTCACACCTATTTTCTGGAAACGATAAAGCAGGCATCAGATCTGCGACGAACCTAATTTCGAGAGCCTAATCATGCGATATACAGTTTACCTATCCGGTGAGATTCACACCGACTGGCGAAACAAAATCAAAAAAGCCATCAACCAAAATGGCCTACCAATCGATGTACTTACTCCAAACACAGATCACGATTCCAGTGACGGTTGCGCTACTGAGATCCTAGGCCCAGAAGAGAAGAACTTCTGGACCGATCACAAATCAGCAAAAATGAACACTATGCGTCACATGACTGCGATCAAACGTGCTGACATCGTGATCGTTCGTTTCGGTGATAAATACCGTCAGTGGAACGCTGCATTTGATGCTGGTTTTGCCATCGCCAATGGTAAGTCTCTGATCGTTGAACACGCACCAGAATTGACACACCCACTAAAAGAAATCGACGCTTGCGCACATGCCGTAGCCGAGAATACAGAACAGGTAATCGAAACGCTTAAATACCTTTGCTTGGATTATTGATCACAAAGTCTTCAGCATAGAATTTCTGTTAACTAGAGCCAAGGAGGGCGCTATGCAGAAACAACCCGCCATCTACATTCTTTCCAGCAAGCCTCAAGGCACCCTTTACATAGGTGTTACCAGCAATCTTCCTCAACGAATATGGCAACATAAGAACGACTTCATCGAAGGGTTTACTAAACGCTATCAAGTCCATCAGCTCGTTTATTTTGAACTTCACGAAACCATTCAAAGCGCGATTACTCGAGAAAAACAAATGAAAGCTTGGAAAAGGCAATGGAAGATAAACTTAATAGAAACACAAAATCCTAACTGGGCAGACCTTTACAGCACGATCTTAGATTAGCTGGATTCCAGCCTTCGCTGGAAAGACGGGGATATCAATGAACTTACTTCAACTCTCGTCTTCCCAGCGAAGGCTGGGATCCAAAGCCCTTCAACTCAGACATTTATCAAAAAAACACAAATAAACCCCTGATCTCTACGTAAGCAGCCACCGGCTGGCTATTTTTTGTTGTATAATTGCCGGCTAATTTTTCGGGCTAATCTGGTGCTGTGCAGCTGCCATGACGGCAGAAACTCAACGGCACTTATGTAAAAGGTGAAACGCTGTGACTGACAAGGCGACCCCAGACGTAAGCACATTTCAGGGGCTGATCCTTGCTCTACAGGAATACTGGGCAGAGCAGGGCTGTGTAATCGTACAACCACTGGACATGGAGGTAGGTGCCGGCACCTTCCATCCTGCGACTTTCTTACGCGCAATTGGACCTGAGACTTGGCGCTCTGCATACGTGCAGCCTAGCCGTCGTCCAACGGATGGCCGTTACGGTGAAAACCCTAACCGTCTGCAGCACTACTACCAATTCCAGGTTGTGCTAAAGCCATCTCCTGACAACATTCAGGAGCTATACCTAGGCTCTCTAGAGCGCATGGGTATCGATCTTGGCATTCACGACGTTCGCTTCGTAGAAGACAACTGGGAGTCTCCAACACTAGGCGCTTGGGGTCTTGGTTGGGAAGTGTGGCTAAACGGCATGGAAGTAACTCAGTTTACTTACTTCCAGCAAGCTGGTGGCCTTGAATGTTACCCAGTTACCGGTGAAATCACTTACGGTCTTGAGCGTATTGCAATGTACCTACAAGGCGTAGACAGCGTTTACGACCTGACATGGGCAGTAAATCCTGACGGTTCTAAAGTAACTTACGGCGACGTATTCCACCAGAACGAAGTTGAGCAATCTACTTTCAACTTCGAGCACGCAAACGTTGAAGATCTATTCAAAACGTTCGACAACTGCGAAGCTGAGTGCAACAAGCTACTAAGCCTAGAAACGCCACTACCGCTTCCTGCATACGAGCAGGTACTTAAAGCGTCTCATACGTTCAACCTTTTGGATGCGCGTCATGCGATCTCTGTAACAGAGCGTCAGCGCTTTATCCTTCGTGTTCGCACACTAGCCCGTGAAGTCGCACACGCATACTTTAATGCCCGTAAAGAACTAGGTTTCCCACTGGCACCAGAAGCCCTACGCCAAGAAGTTCTGGCTAACTGCGAGGAGAGCAAATAATGGCACAACATGATTTTCTCGTTGAGCTAGGTACCGAAGAGTTACCTCCAAAAGCGCTTAAGATCCTTTCTGATGCTTTCACATCTGGCATCACAGCTGGTTTGAAAGAAGCAGGCGTTAACTTTGGCGATGTAAAAAGCTACGCATCTCCACGCCGCCTAGCTGTTTTGATCAGCGCACTAGACGACAAACAGGCTGACCGCGAAATCGAAAAACGTGGCCCTTCAGTAAAAGCGCCAGAAAAAGCGGTAGAAGGTTTTGCTCGTTCTTGTGGCGTGACTATCGATCAGCTTGAAAAGATCGATACCAACAAAGGTGAGTACTACAACTTCAACAACACAGAAGAGGGCAAAGCGACATCTTCTCTGCTACCTCAACTTGTAGAAACATCACTAAATAAATTACCGATCCCTAAGCGCATGCGCTGGGGTGCATCTCGCGTTGAATTCGTTCGCCCGGTTCACTGGCTAGTCATGCTATTCGGCGACGAAGTTGTAGATTGTGAAATTCTTGGTCTGACATCGGGTCGTAAGACTCGCGGGCACCGCTTCCACTACAACCAAGAGATCGAACTGATCGCACCATCTGAGTACGCAGATCGTCTAGAAAACCCAGGTATGGTAATCGCTGATTACGACATCCGTAAGACGATGATCAATGAGCAAGTGAAAGCAGAAGGCGAGAAGCTAAATGCGGTTGCTCAGATCGACGAAGATCTTCTTGATGAAGTTACAGCACTTAACGAATGGCCAGTTGCACTTACAGGCCGTTTCGAAGAGCGTTTCCTAGAAGTGCCAGCGCAAGCACTAATCTCTTCAATGAAAGAGCACCAGAAGTACTTCCACCACTTTGATGCTGATGGCAACTTACTGCCTAACTTTACTACGATCTGCAACATCGTTTCTAAAGATCCTCAGCAGGTAATTGAAGGTAACGAAAAAGTAATTCGCCCACGTCTATCTGACGCTGCGTTCTTCTTCGAAACTGACAAAAAGGCTACGCTGGAATCTCGTATTGAGAAGCTAAAAACCATCGTATTCCAGAAAGACCTTGGCACGGTTTACGATAAAGCTGCTCGCATTAGCGCGCTGTCTGGCAAAATCGCTGCAACTCTAAATCAGGATCAAGCGAAAGCTGAACGTGCTGGCCTACTGTGTAAAACCGACCTGCTTACAGACATGGTATACGAATTCACAGACCTACAAGGTTTGATGGGTTATCACTATGCGCTGAATGACGGTGAAGATCAGGATGTAGCACTAGCTCAAAACGAGCAGTACATGCCTCGCTTCGCAGGCGATGAGCTACCTCAGACTGCCCCTGGTATCGCTGTAGCCATTGCTGACCGTCTAGACACTCTGACAGGTCTGTTCGGTATCAATCAGCCTCCTACAGGCTCTAAGGACCCGTTCGCACTGCGTCGTGCAGCGCTAGGCGTACTGCGCATTATCGTAGAGCGTGAACTAGATCTGGATCTACGCGAGCTACTGACCATTGCGGCGAACAACCACAACGATCTACCAGCACGAGAAGGCCTAGAAGATAAAGTTCTAGACTTCATGCTAGAGCGTTTCCGCGCGTGGTACGAAGACGCAGATATCAATGCTGAAGTATTCCTTTCTGTATTGGCGCTAAAACCAAGTCGCCCATTAGACTTCGATCGTCGTGTTAAAGCGGTTAATCACTTCCGCTCTTTAGCTGAAGCTGAAGCGCTAGCCGCTGCTAACAAGCGTGTATCTAACATTCTGAGCAAACAGGGTGTAACAGGCACGACTGAGGTTAACAACGCACTATTAACTGAAGCTGCCGAAAAAGCTCTTGCGGCAGATATCGAAGCTCAGAAAGCTGCTCTAGCGCCACTATTTGCAGAAGGTAAATATCAAGAAGCGCTTGAGTCACTCGCTG
Organism: Neptuniibacter sp. QD29_5; assembly: GCF_047778125.1. Classification (GTDB taxonomy): domain Bacteria; phylum Pseudomonadota; class Gammaproteobacteria; order Pseudomonadales; family Balneatricaceae; genus Neptuniibacter. Next base: position 18,185 of record NZ_CP180556.1, on the reverse strand, counting down.
GCCTTCGTACATCGACTGATGCCTTCTTCAAAGACGTTATGGTTATGGCTGATGATGAGGCTGTTAAGAACAACCGCCTAGCTCTTCTAAGCCAGTTACGCGCATTGTTCTTGGGTGTTGCTGATATATCTGTGCTTGGCTAATCGTCACATCTAAATATCTAATCTAAAGCCGGCCTTTGTGCCGGCTTTTTTGTTTCACGTGAAACATTCAACATCGGATACAACAAAAAAAACCATGCGCAGGGACTACGCATGGCAAAGAGTGTTTGTAAGTATAAGGAAGGGGGGCTTACATAATGCTTAGAAGTAATAGCTTAGTGAAACATTAAAGTTATCGTACTCAGCTTCATTAGGATTAAACTGATTCAGCACGACCTCTTTAGGCGCGTCAAAGTCAGTATCATTTACACGTATGTACTCAGCCTTAACTGACCAGTTATTGTTAACTGCGTACTCAGCACCTACACCTAGTGATAGAGCCACTTCATCGTCCGACTTAGACTTAACAGGTGGTGCAAATGTGTAGCTATTGCGCGTATCAAGATCTACCCAAGTAGCACCCGCAATACCATAAACAGAGAACTTCTCGGTTAACTCAACTCCAGCTTTAAAGTTGATACCATAAGTCGCTTCAAGCTCAAGCTCTGAACGCAACACACCGTTTAGGCTTGTTGTTTCAGCGGACTCGTCATTGTAAAAAACTTCCGCAGCAACGAACGCATCTTCTGATACTTTATGCTTGTAACCTAAGTGCAGACCCACAGAAACATCAGTTTCCTCAGCCAAGGTTACGATGCTAGCAGCATCTGGATCGCCAGTATTACGCTCAATACTATGACCAAGGGTCGTACTACCGATCTGACCACCCACATAAAAACCTTCACCAGCCGAAACCTGCGAACTTAAACCAATGACCACAAAACTCGCAGCAACCCCAAAACCTTTGACAAATTTACTCATTTCCAACTCCCTAAAATCGTTAAACCAATGCATAGATAAAAGACAGGCAAAGCATAAGGAACAACAGACAAAGAGATATCCCGAGCAAATAACAAAAACTTAAAACTTAAATCACAGAAATTAAGCAAATATCACAGACTGTGATAACTAACCCAAACGCCGTGATATTTGAGTGATAAATAAAAAATAGAATTAATTGAGAAGGCCGGGGTCATAACTACTCAATCTAAGCTCACGGCAAGAAAAATGGAAAATAAACGAATTCTGATCATTGAGGATCAAGAGGAAATAGCACTACTCCTCAAGCTTCATCTAACGGATCTCGGGTCACAGGTAACGCACTCAGCTAGCGGAACGGAAGGAATAAAGCTCGCCTTGAATGAAGAATGGGATCTTATGATATTGGATATACAGCTCCCAGGACCTTCGGGCTTAGAGATATGTCGTGAGGTCAGAAAGAACTGCGCTTATGTCCCGATACTATTACTGACTTCAAGATCAACTGAGCTTGATAGAGTACTCGGTCTAGACCTAGGCGCAGATGATTACATAACAAAGCCATTTAGCATCATGGAGCTAATAGCCCGCATAAAAGCGACATTTAGACGGGAAAGTGCGCTGCGCACAAAAGTAGAAACAGACCCAGAGAGGTTGACCATAGGCCAGCTCGAAATAGACAACAAACAACACAAAGCTGCATTAGCCGGAAAGCCTCTAGAGTTAACTGCACGCGAGTATCAACTACTCACTTTTTTTGCCCAACATCCTGGCCGAGTTTTCAAACGATCAGAACTGTTAGATAACGTTTGGGGATATGGCCACGACGGATATGAGCACACAGTCAATTCTCATATCAACCGCCTAAGAGCCAAAATAGAATCCGACCCAAACAACCCAGAAATCATCGCCACTGTTTGGGGCGTAGGTTACAAATTAGAGAAGGAGGCTCTAAGCGCATGAGAGCCGCTCTAAGCACACCTAACCTCTCTAACCAGTCATCACTCACATTAAGCAAGAAGATCACCTCAGGGCTGATCACGGTGGTTATATGCTCTACTATAGCCACCCTACTAGCAACAGAATACTGGATGCAGCGTTACAGCGAAGAGGTGATGCAAAAACTTAACGCAAGCATCGCAATGTACATTCAGGACGCATATCAGCTAATCACAGAAGAAGAAGGACAGGTAAACGTAAAGGCATTTGAAGCACTCGCTCATCAAGCAATGATTGTTAACCCTATCGCCCAAGTCTACCTCCTAGATCCAAAAGGCAACGTGATTGCCCACTCAATACCAGAAGCCAGACAAGAACTAACGATCAAAGTTAACCTACAGCCAATAAAAGCGTTCCTAGCGCCTGATTCGAATTTACCTATATACGGCCAGGACCCCCTCAATCAAAACAGCCAGAAAGTATTCTCTGCAGCTAAGCTAACCGACAAGAATAACCAGCATATTGGTTATCTCTATGTCGTATTAGGAAGCAACCTATACAGCGACCTAGGAACAATGATCAAGCAAAGCTACAGCGCCGGCATGATCATCATAAGCATTCTATTCATCAGTTTTATCGCCATCGCTATAGGGATTTTAATTTTCAGCTTAACCTTAAAGCGCTTAAACAAACTAAGCCAAGAGTTGTGTCAGTTCACGCATAAACATGGCCCTAGTGATATAGAGTGCGACAATCTTACAACAACTCAAATTCATGGCGATGAGATAGAGATACTGAGCAATACATTTACCCAGATGTCAGAAAAGATCGACCGACAGATAAACTTACTGACCGAATCAGACAATCAACGCAGAGAACTTATTAGCAACGTCTCCCATGATTTGAGAACACCGCTAGCCTCTATACAAGGCTATCTTGAAACACTGATCATCAAGAATGATCTAACAGAAGAGGAGAAGAGCAATTACATAAAACAAGCTTCCTTAAGCGCTAACAGACTCGCACAGTTGATCTCTGAATTGTTCGAACTAGCCAAGCTCGAATCACCAACCACGCGCCTTAATACTGAGTCATTTTCGCTAACGGAATTGGTCTATGACACTGTCCAGGAATTTGCATTAGAACTGGATCAAAAAGAGATCAAATGGCAGATCAACACCCACACTAATATTTTGGTACAGGCGGATATCAGCTTGATGCAAAGAGTGTTCGAAAACCTTATTCGCAACGCCATAGCTTACACACCCCAGAAAGGGAAAATTGCATTCGAGTTTGAATCTTCAGAAGAAAACACAAACAGCGTAAAAGTAAAAATCATCGACAGTGGGGTAGGTATATCTGATGCCGATATGCCATATATCTTTGAACGCTTCTACGCAAACCCAGATCGAAGCAGAAAAGGAACAGAATCAGCGGGTATTGGACTAGCAATAGTGAAGCGAATATTAGACCTTCACCAGACAGAAATCTGTGTAAAGAGCAAAAGGAATCAGGGCACCCAATTCGAATTTAAACTTCCTATTGCCTACTAATCACACTCGGTTATTTTGCTCTATTTCGTTAGAATACAACAAACCAATCTAGCTAATGGGCAGCAGTGTGAACCAAATCGATCCACGTAAATTAATCATCTTAGACCGTGACGGTGTTATCAATCAGGACTCAGATGCCTATGTAAAAACGCTAGACGAATGGATCCCAATTCCAGGAAGCATCGAAGCAATAGCTAAGCTGCATAAAGCAGGATTCACAATCTGTATTGCAACCAACCAATCCGGCTTGGCCAGAGAATATTTTACCCTAGAAACACTTCATGCCATGCACCAAAAACTAACTGATTTGGTAGAAGCAAAAGGCGGCCAAATTCACAGCATTGAATACTGCCCACACGGGCCTGATGATAATTGTGATTGTCGCAAACCATTGCCTGGCATGTTCAAAACAATCGCAGAAAAATTCGGCCTGGAAGATCTAACAGGCAGCCACACTGTTGGTGATAGCTTAAGAGATTTAGAAGCAGGATCTAAACTAAATAGCCAACCCGTTTTAGTTAAGACTGGAAAAGGGCAAAGAACTCTTGATTCAGATAAACAGCTTCCAAAAAGCTCTAAGGTATTTGATGATTTAAGCTCTTTCGCAGATTATCTAATTAGTAAATAAGAGAGTGTTTCACGTGAAACATGGCAGATATTTAAAATGAAGATTTAGTATCTGCCAGCTAGACAGGGAAAGAAACCGTAAAGCAGGCACCACCAAGTTCACCATTATGAACTTCGACAGAACCTCTCAAAACCTCATGCACCATATTGAAAACAATATGCAAACCTAATCCAATCGAACCTAGGCCACGAGCAGTAGTAAAGAAAGGATTAAATATCTGGTCGATATGTTCTTGCTGAATACCAACACCATTATCCGAACAAGCGATTCTTAAAGTACCATCGGTTTTAAGGATATTAATCTCAATACACTTGTGATCACTATTAGCCAAACCGTGAAGCAAAGCATTGTTAATCAGATGCGAAAATACTTGAACCAACGCACTAACGTCTACACGGCAACTCAGATTTTCAGGCTTACAATTAATAACAAACTCAACATCAGACACGCCCAATTCAGCAGCAAGACTTTTACATAGCTCTTTAAATAAATCAGGCAACACAACTGATTCTCGAATTGAAGCAGAGCTTGCAACAGAGATAGTTTGAAAGTGAGACACCAGCTCCTTTAACTTCTCAGAGCTTTTTAAAGCAAGGGAAGTGGATTCATCCATATCCGTAAGAAAGCTATCTAGGTAAGATGCTGTGAGCTGGTTATTTTTAACTTTAACATCGAGATCCTTACAGTGGTCACGGATAAAAGAAGCTGTTGTTACCACAACACCAAGTGGCGTATTTAGCTCATGGCCGATCCCCATAACAAGATTAGCCAAGGCAGCCATCTTCTCCGACTGAATAAGTTTTTCCTGAGTTTCACGTAACTGACTAAGTGATGAATCCAACTCTTCGTTGGTATTGGCAAGGTGATCCAAGGCTCGTTTCAACTCAACCGTTCTGCTGCGAACCTTTTCCTCTAGGGTGATTGTGGTTTGGAATAAAGAAAAGTCACTCGACTCGCTATTAATACCTTGCTCAGCACGATCCACCAGCACACGAATGATTTTATTTAAGCGTTCAATTTCGGATTGGTAGAAGGCTTCCTTGTCACTATTCATTCGCACCACCAAAGGCTATGCCAGTACAAGTTTGGTTGATATGCAAACCATTATGCTGCTCACCGTAGGTACTAAAACCAACTACATCTTTGGCACACAAAAGTTTTTCCATAGGGGAAATTTCACCTTCTTGAGAAAGTTGTAGTTTCCTTAAAATACAATCGAAAGCTAACAAACTATGGATACCTCCCAATTGAGCATCCAATGAGTCCAAAGTTTTTTTCATATTCCCAACAAGGCCAAGGCCGTTGCATTCTGCTGTTCGCATAACAATGCCGACATCGATAGCACAATAGAACGTCAGACTCTTATCAGAATTAACCTTCATCACTGAACGTACATACTGTTCTTTACCTATAACAACAATAGAGGGGTGTTCAGCAAAAACTGTTTCATTAAGCTCTTTAGATGGGTCTACACCCGACAAGCGTGCGTACTCTTCAGCCGCAGGGAAACCATTTATCTCGGTGATGATTCTTTTTTCCGGTATTGCGCCGGTAACCACCATAAAGTTTTTCCCTGCCACCACGTGCTGGCACTTATAAGGTTTAAACGCCAACCGGCTAGTGATCATTAGAAGAACAGCACCGTCGGAAAATATTTCCCCACCAGCGTAGATAATCGATTTTTCGTAATTGAGATCATCACCTGCAGACCCACCAACAAGAGGGATGCCTGATATAGCATTCGATACTACACGGGTGAAGGGCTCTTCTTTTGAAGACAAGCCATCAATCAGAAGGACAGCGAAGGTATTTGCATCAGAACTAATATCGTAATTTAGTTGATGTTCACTATGAAGTTTAACCGTATCGTCATGCCATTCTTTAACCGATAACTTATTCAAATCGTAAAAAGGGCAAAGGCTGACATCAAACATCTCAGAGGAAAATGCCATAGCAACAATACTGTTTGAGGTGTAGCCCCTAGGGCCAATTTCACCAGCCGTAGAACAGCCAACAATAGGCGTATGGGGAAAAGCTCTACCAAAATGCGTGCAAAGGGACTGCGGCTCATAACTCACCGAGAAGAAGATCATGATCAGGGCACAATCATCCATCGCAATCTGTTCATGCAGTTCGGCAATTGCCGCAGTGAGATCTGGATTTAGTGATGTACCCAATCGAATATGCTGATGCATAACTACCTCGAATAGTTGCACACATCAAAGCATAGTCGAGTAAATACTTAAGCGCCTGTCAGTTAACAAAATAATCAATCTCTTGGTAAACAAACCAACACATCTATAACTGATACCAATAGCTCCAGAACCAACCACGAAGAACTAGTAATTCTATTCATCTACTGGCCAATATTTTTCATTAGGCTAAATCTCTGTATTGATGAAAAATGAGGGTTCATTATTTCAAGCAATTCGCACCGTATACGGATTTAAAATGATTGAAAGGGCACACTTAAAAATACTCAGAGAGATCAACCGCCAGGGTTCAGTAACGGCAGCTGCTGATAAGCTGTGTCTAACTCAATCAGCACTCAGTCACACCATCCGCAAGTTGGAAGGATTAGTTGGTTGCGAGCTATGGGAGAAAAAGGGTAGGAATATCCATCTTACCCAGACAGGAGAATTTCTGCTAAAAGAAGCAGAGCGAATACTTCCCCAGTTAGAGCGAATCGACACTAAGCTAAAAGAGTTTGCCAATAATGAGATCGGTACGCTGAATATAGGTATGGAATGCCACCCATGCTATCAGTGGCTAACGCAGGTTTCAGCTGCTTATCTAAAAGAGCGTGACGGCATCGACCTCGATGTTAAACAACGTTTCCAATTTGGCGGCATGGCTGCTCTGTTTAACCACGATATAGATATTTTGGTCACACCCGATCCAATCGAGATGAAAGCGATCCACTTTGAACCGGTGTTCCCTTATGAATTAGTGCTCATCGTTAACGACGAAAATCCGTTAGCAAAACGATCGAATATCCAACCGCAGGATCTAGCTGAGCAAACCCTCATTACTTATCCGGTTGAGCCGGAACGATTGGATATCTTCCAACAGTTTCTCCTACCAGCTAACTGCCGCCCAAAAAAACATAAAACGATGGAGGCAACCGAGATCATTATCCAGATGGTCTCAGCTAACCGTGGCGTAACAGTCCTGCCAAACTGGTTGGCCAATGAATACACCAAGAACCTGCCGGTACAAGGAATTAGGCTAGGGAAAGAAGGGGTCCATAAACAGATTCATCTCGGCATCCGTATCGAAGACAGCCAAAGCGAACATATCCAATCATTTATTACATTGGCAAAAGAACATAAGAGCTAGGCTATAGCAGAGAAACCACTATACTGAATTGGATGAAGCACACTTAACGAGATGCTAAGACTCCAGGATGCGAAGAATAATCACAAAAAACGGTCAAATAGGTGTGACCTTTGCTGTCACCGCTGTATCTATTGTTTTGTCCGTCATCATTACGTTCTCAATCTTGACCTTGGCCGGAGTCAGCGAAGAGATCTACACCGTATCCCTAATCATCTCCGTAGTCGCGCCAACATTAATCGCTCCTCTAGTCACATGGAACTTAGTCAAACTACTTATCAAGGTTCACGACCTCGAACAGCAACAAAGAAGGTTAGCTACATACGATGGCCTTACAGGAGCATTAAATCGTCGTGCCTTCTTTGAAAGCGTTGAAACCATCAAACAGCAAATAGAAAAAGAACAAACCGATTTAACTTTGGCTTATATGGACCTTGATGACTTTAAGCCCATTAATGATCTATATGGTCATGTGGTCGGTGACAAAGTACTTAAATCGTTCGTTGCCACCTTAAGAGACGAACTTAGATCAACTGATATTATTGCTAGAGTAGGAGGCGAAGAGTTTGTCATTGTCCTTCCCAATACCGATATAGATAATGCTCAAACCATCCTCGATCGAATCAGAAACAAAGTTGCAGAACACCCACTCGCTATTGAAGGCCACTGTATTAAACTAAGCGTTAGTATCGGTCTATCTCAAAATCAAAAAAACCATAAACTGATTGTCGATCAGCTCATCAAAGAAGCAGACAAAGCACTCTATAAAGCTAAAGAGGCAGGGAAAAACTGCATCGTTCAGTATGCTTAACAAGAATAGCTTCAATTTAATCCAATACATTCGAACCCCATGAGCACTTTAGCTAACCAAAATACACAGAGCCCTTCATTACTTACACCGGTCTTACTGGCGGGTTGTATTATTATTTTGGTCAGCTTCGCCATTCGATCCTCATTTGGTATTTTTCAAATCCCTATTGCAGAAGAGTTTAATTGGCTTAGAGCAGAGTTCTCTTTTGCCATCGCTATACAGAACCTCTTTTGGGGAATAGGTCAGCCAATCTTTGGTGCCTTGGCAGAAAAATACGGCGATAAAAAAGCGATTATTGCAGGCGCAATCACTTATGCAGCTGGCCTGATGTTGTCCTCATACGCAATTACACCGGGTCAGCATCAGATGCTGGAAATCCTCGTAGGCTTCGGTATTGCAGGTACCGGCTTTGGTGTGATCTTAGCGGTGGTGGGTAGAGCTGCATCGGATAAGCATCGCTCTTTAGCTTTAGGGATCGCTACAGCGGCAGGGTCTGCAGGTCAAATCGTAGGGCCACCATTAGCGCAGTTCCTACTTCAAGGTATGGCTTGGCAATCAGTCTTTGTGACCTTTGCTGTGTTGATACTGCTGACATTGATTACGCTGTTCTTTATCCGCATCCCGGCACCACCTAAAGCGCAACCTCATGATGAAAAGCTAGGTGAGGCCGTTTTAAAAGCAGTTAAAGACCCATCGTTTGTATTTATCTTCCTAGGCTTCTTCTCTTGCGGCTATCAACTGGCATTTATCACGGCGCATTTCCCAGCCTTTATTACCGAGATGTGCAGCACCGTTGCACCAGGCAGCATCATCCAATCATTGGGTATCAACTCAACCTCAACCTTAGGTGCTGTAGCCATTGCATTGATTGGTGTCGCTAATATCGGTGGGACTTTACTCGCCGGATGGCTAGGGAATAGGTACTCACGCAAATACCTACTAGCCAGTATCTATTTGCTACGCACCTTGGTTGCTGGCGCGTTTATACTGCATCCGATTACCCCAGAGTCAGTAGTGCTGTTCTCAATATTAATGGGTGCACTTTGGTTAGCCACCGTACCTTTGACAGCAGGGTTGATTGCGCAGATCTACGGCCTGCGATACATGGGTACACTTTATGGTATTGTGTTCTTCTCCCACCAGCTAGGCGGATTCCTAGGCGTGTGGCTGGGCGGTTCGATGTATGACCTATACGGCAGCTACACCCTTGTTTGGTGGGTTGGTATAGGCGTCGGCGCATTCTCAGCACTGATTCACTTGCCCGTTAAAGAACGCCCTTGGCAAGAAAGGGCAATGACACCAGCATCTTAAAATAAATACACATGAGTGAATCCATTTTAAAAATGCCCTGTAGGAAGCATTTTCAGAATATAATCTGGTTCAAATAAGGTACAAGGAAAGGAATACCAGCATTTGAAGTAAGCGAGGTATCAAGAAATGACGCTAGAAATCTGGTTCTATTACGTAATTGCAGTGCTGGTTTTAACTGCCTCTCCTGGCCCCAGCTCGCTACTTTGCATGACCAAAGGTGTGCAATTCGGCCTTAAAAAAGGCGTTTATACCGCTTTAGGAAGTCTCACAGCTATTACGATTATCCTCTCACTTTCCTTTACTGGTTTAGGCGTGATCATCGCGTCCTCAGAACTGGTGTTCTCTATTATCAAGTGGGCAGGGGCCTGTTACTTAATTTACTTAGGCATAAAAGCGTTTACCTCAAAGCAAACCAGTTACGAAACCAGCCAGTCTAATGGCGAAGGCAACGCTAACTGGAGATCACATTATCTAAGTGGCTTTATCGTTGGTGCGAGCAATCCCAAAGCAATCGTCTTTTTCACCGCGTTATTCCCGCAGTTTATAAACCCGGCGGATAATCTGTTTAGCCAATATCTAATCTTTGCCTCGACCTTTGTGGTTTTGGAGTTATCTTGGTTGCTGTTTTACACCTACCTGGGCTCAAAGTCCTCAGGCTGGTTACTCGCAGAAGGGCGTGCAAAGCTATTTAACCGTCTAACCGGTGGCGTTTTTGTAGGTGCTGGGGCATTACTCTCGACTGCAACTAAAAGCTAAACAAGCGGTCATAACCTTCTCAGTGTCACACTCAAAACGAGGTAAAAAAGCGTGGATATAGAAAAGAAGAAACAAGATCCCACATTAGTTTGTACCTGTAATGAGCTGTATATCGATGATATTCAAAATGCCATTGATGATGGTGAAAGTGAATACCAAGAGATCATGCAATATAACGACACACTGCCACGCTGTGGCGAATGTGAGTGTCACGTTGAATACTTAGTGACGGGTGATAACAGCCAATGCCAGATTGAGGAATGGATCTGTGGTGAAAACTGCGCCTAAAAGCGCAGGGCAGTAGAGTTTAAGAGTTAATAAATCAAAAGAAGGAACTACCCTATGAAAATGAATTACTTTGTTTTTGGTACCAACAATATGCAACGGGGTGTGAACTTTTACGATCAGCTCTTTACTGGCCAAAGTATCAACAAAGTACATGATGAAGGGCGAATGACCTTATGGGTGGGTGACGGCTTTATGTTCGCACTGGCAGAACCTTTTGATGGCAATGAAGCTACAGTAGGTAACGGTACGATGTTGGGGGTTAACCTCAAGTCTGCAGCCGAAGTGGATGATATCCACGCTAAAGCTATAAGCTTGGGTGGTGTTAGTGAAGGTGACCCTGAGGTCAGATCTGGCCGTTACTCTGCCTATTTTCGAGATCTAGACGGCAATAAAATTTGCATCTATGAATAATGAGTATTGCTTGCTTAATAACTGTGACACCCATCTAACGACATACGATTCAAAGTAAGTAAGCATTTACACCAAAGATACAATGCCTCAACTTTAATTCTCCTTAGATACCGCCTAAGGCTGCCTAAACAGTCTAAAAGTCGCGATGTTTCATACTAGCCTTTGCAATAAGTTATCCATCGGGTAATGTCTTTGTATGAGGCTAGTCGCAAAGCAATATCTAAAGCCTCCTAGAAATACAGAATTCATAAGTGAGTGGCATGCTTTAATGACAGAGCCAACGCTTGCTCCATCACGTAAGAAAAGAATTAAAAGAACTATATGACTGATTCAATCAAACAAGTCGCAATCACAGGCGGAACACACGGCAATGAATTAACCGGTGTTCACCTAGTTAAACACTGGTCCAAATGCCCTGAAGAAGTTAACCGTGGCAGCTTTGAAACCGAGCTACACATAACAAACCCAGAAGCTAATGCTGAAGTTCGTCGTTATATCGACCAAGACCTAAATCGTCAGTTTAGTGAAAAAGATCTAAACAACCCAGATCTAAATGGCTGTGAGCAGAAACGCGCAAAAGTACTGAATGAACTCTTAGGCCCTAAAGAAGACCCAAGAGTCGATTTTGTTATCGATCTACACACAACAACGGCCAATATGGGCATGTCGCTAATCTTCAACACCGATGACCCTCTAGTGGTGGGTATGGCCTTCTACATAAAGCAGAAAATGCCAGAAGCGACACTGTTCTTTAACCCTAGCGATCGTATGAAGGATAACTTCCTCACTTCTATCGGCCGATTGAATGGCTTTTTGATTGAAGTAGGGCCAATCGCTCAAGGGCTGCTGAATTACCAAGTATATAAAGACACGCACACTGCCGTTATGCATGCTTTAGATTATCTAGAGCTTCGTAATACAGGGCAGGCGATTGATCTACCAAAGCAACAGGAAGGCTACCGTTTTGTAGAGAAAATCTCGCTACCAGAAGATAGTGATGGCGAGATCACCGCTATGATCCATCCGAACCTGCAAAACAAAGATTATCAGGAGATAAACCCTGGCGATTCTTTGTTTATGACCCTAGGCGGTGAAACGATCCCTTATGAAGGCGATAAGACCGTATACGGCGCATTTATCAACGAAGCCGCTTACTACGATCAACATGTAGGCCTTAGCTATATGGAAAAAGTTAGCATCGACTTGAAAGACGGCTAGCTCCAAACTCAGTAATTACAAACAAAAAAGCCCCTGCATCTCTGCAAGGGCTTTTTTAATGAATCGAGCTAAAACGATAAATTAAACGTCTAGGTTAGCAACCTGTAGAGCGTTTGATTCGATAAAGTTACGACGCGGTTCTACTTCATCACCCATTAGGGTTGTGAATAGCTGATCCGCTGCGATCGCATCTTCGATTGTTACTTGCAGCATACGTCGAGAGTCTGGGTCCATTGTGGTTTCCCACAGCTGCTCTGGGTTCATCTCACCCAATCCTTTGTATCGCTGGATGTAGTGACCGCGACGGGATAGATCAAGCAACCAGTTTAGGCCTTCTTCGAAGTCTGTCACTTCCTTCTGACGTTCGCCACGCTGTAAGTAAGCACCCACTTCTAGTAGACCTGACAGCGTATCAGCCATCTTCGCCATCTCTGCGTATTCACGTGAAGCGAAGAACTCTTCGTTGAGTACGTAATCATGAGCAACACCGTGTTGCTGCATAACGACTTTAGCAACGAAGTTGCTGTGTTCTTTATCTTCTTCAACTAGACACTGGTAGCTAACCGCTTTATCAGAGTAGCCCGCAAGCGCATCATCAAAGCTATCGCACCAATCTGCTACTGCAGCTTGATCCGTCATGTTATCACGTGGGAACGCAGCAACATCTAGTAGAGACTTAAGCATCGCGTATGGGTAAACACGCGACATACGGTTGATCGTGCGGATCACTGCACGGTACTGGTAAACAAGCTCTTCTAGCTTCTCACCGCCGATACCTGGCGCATCAGCATTTACATGCAATGTAGTGCCATCTAGAGCACCTTGAAGCAGGTAAGAATCCAGTGCTTCATCGTCTTTCAGATACTGCTCCTGCTTACCTTTTTTGATCTTATATAGCGGTGGCTGAGCGATATACACGTAACCACGTTCGATCAATTCAGGCATTTGACGGAAGAAGAAGGTCAAAAGCAGGGTACGGATGTGCGATCCATCCACGTCGGCATCGGTCATGATGATGATGTGGTGGTAACGCAGTTTATCTGGGTTGTATTCTTCGCGGCCGATACCACAACCTAGTGCAGTGATCAGTGTGCCAACCTCTGCAGAGCTAAGCATCTTATCGAAGCGAGCTTTCTCTACGTTTAGGATCTTACCTTTCAGCGGTAGGATTGCCTGAGTCTTACGAGCACGGCCCTGTTTAGCCGATCCGCCCGCAGAGTCACCCTCCACTAGGTAGATTTCAGAAAGCGCTGGGTCTTTCTCTTGGCAGTCCGCCAGCTTACCCGGCAGGCCTGCGATATCTAGTGCACCTTTACGGCGTGTCATTTCACGTGCTTTACGTGCAGCTTCACGAGCACGTGCAGCATCGATCATTTTTGAAACAACCGCTTTAGCTTCCTGCGGGTTTTCCTGCAGGTATTCAGCCAGACGCTCACCCATGGTTTGCTCAACGGCAGACTTCACCTCAGAGGACACCAACTTATCTTTGGTCTGAGAGGAGAACTTAGGATCAGGTACTTTAACCGAGATGATTGCTGTCAGACCTTCACGGCTATCATCACCTGTAGTGCTAATCTTGCCGCCTTTGTTCAGGCTTTCGCTCTCGATATAGTTGTTTAGAGAACGCGTAAGCGCTGCACGGAAACCAGAAAGGTGAGTACCACCATCACGCTGTGGAATATTGTTGGTGAAGGAGTGGATGCTTTCCTGGAAACTGTCGTTCCACTGCATCGCAACTTCTACCGCAACGCCAGAAGCTTCATGCTCAGCAGTGAAGTGGAAAAGTTTGTTAACGGTTGTCTTGTTGGTGTTCAGGTACTCAACAAATGCGCCTAGGCCACCTTCATATTCGAAAACTTCTTCGACTGCTGTACGCTCATCTTTAAGAACAATACGTACACCGGAGTTAAGGAAAGAAAGCTCACGTAGACGTTTAGCCAGAATATCGAACTTGAAGGAAACGTTTGAGAACGTATCTTCAGATGGCCAGAAACGAACCATAGTACCGCTGGTTTCTGTTTCACCGACAACAGATAGCGGTGCTTCAGGTTCACCGTGCTTGTATACCTGCTCGTGCACCTGACCATTACGACGAATGGTCATCTTTAACTTAACGGAAAGGGCGTTTACTACCGATACACCTACTCCGTGCAGACCACCAGATACCTTATAGCTGTTATCGTCGAACTTACCACCGGCGTGCAGTACAGTCATGATAACTTCGGCAGCTGATACACCTTCTTCTGGGTGAATATCAGTTGGGATCCCACGGCCATTATCCATAACCGTAATACTTTCATCCGGATGGATAATCACTTTGATTTCACTACAGTGACCCGCCAAGGCTTCGTCGATAGAGTTATCCACGACCTCGAACACCATGTGGTGCAGACCGGTACCGTCGTCTGTATCACCAATGTACATGCCCGGGCGTTTCCTTACCGCATCAAGGCCTTTTAGTACCTTAATACTTGAGGAATCATAATCTTGATTATCTTCGCCGCTCATCCAAGTCTCCTAACTTTTTCGCTACGTGGCATCATCTATGTGGCCATCTGCTATGCGAAAAGTGGCTAATTCCGTTTGTGGATGCCAGAACGCTTTAAGCGAATTGTCATCAACACAGGTTATAAAACACTGGTTAGAGCTTTGCTCTAACACTTTACAAAACTGTTCTCCGTGCACACTATCTAGCTCTGAAGGTAAATCGTCGATCAGATAGATGCAGGGACGGCCATTCATTCGTTGAAACAACGCCCCTTGAGCAAGCTTCAACGCACTGACCACTAATTTCTTTTGGCCGCGAGACAAACGCTCTGCAGCGTTGTGTCCATCGACCTTGAGCTTGATGTCCGCACGTTGCGGACCACTGCCAGTAAAACCTTGACGAAGATCGCGTTCAAAATTACTTGCGAGCACTTCGTCTAAAGCACGCTTTTTATCCCAGCCGTAGCTAAAGCCGAGTTGAATATCCATACCTTCAAGAAGCTGCGAAACCACGGTTTCAAATTCCGGTTTCAGCAGTTTTAGATACTCAATTCGTAAACGATTTAGCTGCTCGGAAAAAGAGATAAATTCACGATCCCAAACCTGGCGTAACTGATTGTCAATCTTACCACATTTCAGCAGGGTATTACGCTGTTTTAATACTCTTCTGAAGCCTCTCCATAATTGAATAAAGGCTTTGTCGGCATGGAAGACACCCCAGTCCAGAAATTGCCGTCTTACCGCAGGTGATCCCTCCAATAACATGAAGGTATCTGAGTTAATGACTTGCAGTGGAATCAGCTCTGCCAAGGTCGACAGATCTATATCTGAGCCTTCGTAACGGATCCGTGCATCGCCCTCTGCAGGACGCTCAACACCAATAGATTGCTTATATCCCTGAGCCATAGGATCAACCGAGGCAAAGACCACAGTAGAACTTTGATCGGTTTGGACAAGATGACGAGCTTTGTTGGTTCTAAATGAACGGGTGAGGCCTAAAACATTAATCCCCTCGAGGATACTGGTTTTACCACTGCCGTTTTCACCACAAATAATATTTATAGAGGGAGAGGGCTCAATCGTGATTGAGCTGATATTGCGGAGGTTTTTAATCTGGAGATTGGAGATCGACATTCAGGGCCCTTGGCCTATATACAAAACAGGGGGCTCAGTAAGCCCCCTGTTTCCGAAATACCTTTCAATTACATACGCATCGGCATAACAACGTATAGGCTGCCTTCTTCGTCGAAACCTTCAACCAGCGCACTGGAGTTAGAATCAGATAAAGTCAGACGCACAACGTCAGAGTTTAGAATAGATAGGCAATCCAACAGATAGTTAACGTTGAAGCCAACTTCGAGGCTATCGCCTTCGTAATCTACTGCTAGCGTCTCTTCCGCTTCTTCCTGCTCTGGGTTATTTGCCATAACTTGCAGATAACCGTTAGATAGCGCCAAGCGCACACCGCGGTATTTTTCGTTAGAAAGGATCGCGATACGGCTAAGTACCTGACGAAGCTCCATACGATCACTTAGTAGGATCTTGTCGCCATTTTTCGGAATAACTCGCTCATAATCCGGGAATTTGCCATCAACTAGCTTAGAGGTGAAGGTGAAATCACCCACGTGAGCACGGATGTGGCTCGCACCAATCACTAGGCGTAGTTCGTCATCACCATTCTGAAGAAGACGAGCAAGTTCAAGAATACCTTTACGCGGCACGATGATCTGATGCTGCATGCCTTCTTGCGCTTCTACTTCTGTCACACTTGTCGCTAAGCGGTGGCCGTCTGTAGATACAGAGCGAAGTTTGCCTTCAGCGATCTCCAGAAGCATACCGTTTAGGTAGTAACGAACATCTTGCTGCGCCATAGAGAAACCAGTCTTATCGATCAGGTTACGCAACTGGTGCTGTAGCATAGACAGTTCTAGTGTTTCTGGGCTGTCTTCTACATTTGGAAATTCTGCAGCGGGTAGGGTAGATAGGCTAAAACGGCTTCGACCCGCTTTAATCACCATCTTCTGACCTGTCAGCGTCAATTCAATACGCGCTGAATCTGGCAGAGATTTACAGATGTCCATCAACTTACGAGCAGGCACAGTGACAGAACCGGCTTCTGCAGGCTCATCCAGTGTCACACGACCAACCAGCTCAACCTCAAGGTCAGTACCGGTCATCGATAGTTGATCCCCTTCAGCTACCAATAGGATATTGGATAGCACTGGCAATGTCTGGCGACGCTCAACCACACCTGCAACTAGCTGCAGAGGCTTGATCAGCGCTTCACGTGAGATGACAAATTTCATCGTTTCCCCACCTACCTTATATTTAATCCGACTTTTTAGCCGCTAAATTTACGCCGTTAAGTGGCGTAATAAATTCTGATAGTCTTCTCTGATATCCGTATCACTTTCACGTAACTCCTTTATCTTACGACAAGCATGGAGCACTGTAGTGTGATCTCGACCACCAAATGCATCGCCGATTTCTGGCAAGCTGTGGTTGGTCAGTTCCTTAGATAGACTCATCGCTACTTGGCGAGGTCTAGCTACGGAGCGGCTGCGTCTTTTCGACAGCAGATCAGAGACCTTAATTTTATAATAATCAGCTACAACTCTTTGAATATTATCAATACTAACCTGTTTATCCTGCAAAGCCAGCAGGTCTTTAAGAGATTCTTTAATAAAAGGTGTAGTAATAGCACTGCCAGTAAAATGAGCGTTGGCAATGACTCGTTTTAATGCCCCTTCAAGCTCACGAACATTAGAACGGATTTTCTGAGCCAAGAAGAAAGCAGCATCATCAGGTAAACGTACCCGTGCTTCATCTGCCTTCTTCATAAGTATAGCTACTCGCGTTTCAAGTTCAGGCGGCTCAATCGCAACTGTTAAGCCCCAACCGAAACGGGATTTAAGACGCTCTTCCACACCGTTAATTTCTTTAGGATAACGGTCACTGGTCAGAATCATCTGCTGACCACCTTCAAGCAAGGCATTAAAGGTATGGAAAAACTCTTCTTGTGAACGCTCTTTACCTGCGAAGAATTGAATATCATCGATCAGCAGGGCATCAACTGAGCGGTAGTAACGCTTAAAATCGTTAATGGCGTTTAGCTGCAGGGCCTTCACCATGTCAGCTACAAAGCGTTCCGAATGCAGATAAACAATTTTCGCGTTCGGATTACGCTTCAGCATCTCGTTACCCACAGCGTGCATCAAGTGGGTTTTACCCAAACCAACACCACCGTAAATAAAGAGTGGGTTGTAAGATACACCTGGGTTATCGCCAACCTGTCGTGCTGCTGCCAGTGCCAATTGGTTAGATTTACCTTGGACAAAACTTTCAAAGGTAAAGGACTGGTTTAGGCTAGATTGATGGTGACGCAAACCACCTTCAACATTTACCTGACGCTCAACCGGCTCAGGGATCGGTGCCGGAGGAGGGGTAGCAATAATGTCAGATGCTGGAATGTGCATCGGCATCTGCAT